>NZ_JAMJFX010000040.1 GCF_023544865.1 Phaeovulum molybdatiresistens
GTCGAGCTGATCGCCCCGATCGCGATGGAAGAAAAACTGCGCTTCGCCATCCGCGAAGGCGGCCGCACCGTCGGCGCAGGCGTCGTGTCGAAAATCATCAAGTGATGCGATCCGCATCCTGATGGAAGGGCCGCCCTCGGGCGGCCCTTTTCATTTGCGGTGCCCCGGTTTCGGGCGGGCTGCGCCATCGGGCGCAGATGCCGGACGTGCCATGTTGCGCGGTATGGCCGCAGAACATCACGCCCATGCGAAAAGCCCCTTGATTTCACCCGAAAGGTGCCGTAGCACCCGCGCACGGCCTAGGGGTATAGCTCAGTTGGTAGAGCATCGGTCTCCAAAACCGAGGGTCGGGGGTTCGAGTCCCTCTGCCCCTGCCAGGTCGTTCCCGAACATGGATGTGTCGCGACGCTCGGCGCTTGAAATCGGCGCGGGATCCGCGTATCTGACCCCCGGCGCAATCGGCGCGAGGCAAGAGGACGGACGATGGCAAACCCCCTTCAGTTCATGCAGCAGGTGCGCTCGGAAGTGGCGAAGGTCGTCTGGCCGACGCGGCGCGAGGTGATGCTGACCACGGCGATGGTTTTCGTGATGGCGGCACTGACGGCGGCGTTTTTTGCGCTGGTGGACTGGGTCATCCGCTTCGGGGTCGGTGCGATCATCGGCTGACGGGGGCGGCCCCGCCGGGGTGATTTCTGGCCGGTTGGGCTTGAAATCAAAGACCCTGGGCGCTAAAGGGGCGGAACTTTCCAGAGGCCGGCGCGCATCGATTCGGGTCATGCGCGCTGTTTTATGTTCTGGGCTGGCGGGGAAACCTGCCGAATATGCGGAATTTTCGGCGGACATCCGTCGGTGGAAAAGAGGCACGGGCAAGCATGGCGAAGCGGTGGTATTCGGTTAGCGTCCTCTCGAACTTCGAGAAGAAGGTTGCCGAGCAGATCAAGCAGGCCGTTGCGGAACAGGGCCTTGAGGATCAGATCGAGGAAGTTCTGGTCCCCACCGAAGAGGTGATCGAGATCCGCCGCGGTAAAAAGGTGACGTCTGAACGGCGCTTCATGCCCGGCTATGTGCTGGTGCGCATGGAGATGTCGGACAAGGGCTATCACCTGATCAACTCGATCAATCGCGTGACCGGCTTCCTGGGGCCGCAGGGCAAGCCGCAGCCGATGCGCGATGCCGAGGTCAACCAGATGCTCAAGCGCACCGGCGAAGGCCAGGAGGCGCAGCCGCGCAACTTGATCCGCTTCGAAGTGGGCGAAAATGTCAGCGTGACCGACGGTCCGTTCGAAGGCTTCTCGGGCATGGTCGAGGAAGTCGATGATATTTCGGGTCGCCTGAAGGTGACCGTGTCGATCTTTGGCCGGCCCACGCCGGTCGAACTGGAATTCACCCAGGTGTCGAAAGTCGCCTGATGTGAGAGCCGTGGGAGGCGAGGGGCTGGCCCCGGACCGAACCACTAAACTTCGCCCCCAAGGGGTGACAGTGATGAAGGAGAAGGCCAGATGGCCAAGAAAGTCGTCGGGCAGCTGAAGCTGCAAGTCAAGGCGGGGCAGGCGAACCCCTCTCCGCCGATCGGTCCTGCGCTGGGTCAGCGCGGCATCAACATCATGGAATTCTGCAAGGCGTTCAACGCCAAGACGCAGGAAATGGAAGCTGGCTCGCCGGTTCCGGTGGTCATCACCTATTACGCCGACAAGTCGTTCACGTTCGAAACGAAGACGCCGCCGGCCTCGTTCCTGCTGAAGAAGGCCGCTGGCCTGAAGCCGGTTGGCAAGCGCAACCGTCCGAAGGGGTCGGCCAAGCCGGGCCGCGAAGTGGCTGGCACCGTGACCGTGGCGCAGGTGCGCGCCATTGCGGAACAGAAGATGAAAGACCTGTCGGCCAACGACATCGAAGCCGCGATGCAGATCATCCTCGGCTCCGCCAAGTCGGTCGGTATCGAGGTGAAAGGGTAAGCCATGGCCAAGATCGGTAAACGTTCGGCCGCCGCGCGCGCCGCTTTCGAAGGCAAGGACAATCTCTCGGTTGAAGAGGCTGTCAAGCTGATCAAATCCTCTGCCTCGGCGAAGTTCGACGAGACGCTGGAAATCGCGATGAACCTGGGCGTCGACCCGCGTCACGCCGACCAGATGGTCCGCGGCGTGGTGCAACTGCCCAACGGCACGGGCAAAACCGTGCGCGTGGCCGTGTTCGCCCGCGGCGCCAAGGCTGACGAAGCCAAGGCCGCCGGTGCCGATATCGTCGGCGCCGAGGACCTGATGGAAACCATCCAGTCCGGCAAGATCGAATTCGATCGCTGCATCGCCACCCCGGACATGATGCCGCTGGTCGGCCGTCTGGGCAAGATCCTGGGCCCGCGCAACCTGATGCCGAACCCGAAGGTCGGCACCGTGACGATGGACGTGAAAACGGCTGTCGATGCGGCGAAGGGCGGCGAAGTCCAGTTCAAGGTCGAAAAGGCCGGCGTGATTCACGGCGGTATCGGCAAGGTCTCGTTCACCGAAGAAGCGCTGGCGCAGAACGTCCGCGCCTTTGTGGATGCCGTGTCGCGTGCCAAGCCCTCGGGGGCCAAGGGTGCCTACCTCAAGAAGGTGTCGCTCTCCTCGACGATGGGGCCGGGTGTTTCGGTCGACATCACCTCGGCGACCGCCAACTGATGAAAAGCAAAGCCGCCGGGTCACCCCCGGCGGTTTTGTCATAGGGCGTGCCCCATCGGCACAGATCCATCTATTCTGGCGATACCCACGGTCTGCCGGAACCCTGACCTGAAGACCCATCGCGGTCATGCGTGACGCCGGTGGGGCGCTCGGATCACCTGCCATCTTGATGCTCGCCCTGCTCAGCCGCGAAATCATGGTACCCTTGCGCGGTCGCTGTGCCGGGGCACTTGCATGGGGCGTGCCAGCAAGACATCTCTGCCCCCCTGGCGCCGTTTTCCTCTTGGCAAGGGGGGCCGCACCGCCTATACCCGCGGCCTGTATCGGGCTTGCGATTCTCGCGGGCCGGATGCGTCGTCCGAGATAGCGGGTGCCTTCTGGCTTAATTTCCTGCTTGAGATGGGAAACGAGACGAATTCCGGGGTAGACCTCGGGCGATCTTCTCGGGAACCGATCGGACCCGAACCCCGGTGCAAGCCGGGGCCAATGAGAGCCGGGGGGAAACCCCCACACTTGGAGTGAAACCGTGGATAGAGCCCAAAAAGAGAAAGTGGTCGAGGAACTCGGCCAGATCTTCGAAAGCTCTGGCGTTGTGGTGGTTGCCCACTACGAAGGCATGACGGTTGCACAGATGCAGGACCTTCGGGCGCGCATGCGCGAAACCGGTGGGTCCGTCCGCGTTGCCAAGAACACGCTCGCCAAGATCGCCCTGGAAGGCAAACCCTGCGAAAGCATGGCCAAACTTCTCACGGGCATGACCGTTCTTGCCTATTCCGAAGATCCTGTCGCTGCTGCGAAGGTCGCGGATGCCTATGCCAAGACGAACGACAAGTTCGTGATTCTTGGCGGCGCCATGGGCAAGGACGCTCTGGACCCCGCCGGTGTCAAAGCCGTGGCCCAGATGCCGTCGCGCGAAGAGCTTATCGCTCAGATCGCGGCCTGCATCGGCGCCCCGGCCAGCAACATCGCCGGTGCCATTGGCGCGCCTGCTTCCAACATCGCGGGCATCCTCAAGACGCTTGAGGAGCGGGAAGCCGCCTGACGCAATCTTTGCCTTCGTCGGGACAGACCTGACGTTGGAAAACCCTAAATGAGAATGGAACGGAAAAATGGCCGATCTTAAAGCACTCGCCGAGCAAATCGTGAACCTCACGCTGCTGCAGGCGCAAGAACTGAAGCAAATCCTGAAAGACGACTACGGCATCGAGCCGGCCGCTGGTGGCGCCGTCATGATGGCTGGCCCGGCTGCTGGCCCGGCTGAAGCTGCGGAAGAAAAGACCGAATTCGACGTGGTTCTGGTCGACGCGGGCGCGAACAAGATCAACGTGATCAAGGAAGTCCGCGCGATCACCGGTCTGGGCCTTAAAGAAGCCAAGGACCTGGTCGAAGCCGGTGGCAAGGTCAAGGAAGGCGCCGCCAAGGGCGAAGCCGAAGAAATGAAGAAAAAGCTCGAAGAAGCCGGCGCGAAGGTCGAGCTGAAGTAATCGGGCCGGATGCCTTTGCATCCGATCATGTGATTGGGCTGGGTCCGGGGCAATCCCGGGCCCAGCCGAACCTGTCTTGGCGAGGGCTTAACGCGTAAGCCTTTCCCAAGGCGGTGTTCCCGGTTCGGGAGCCTTCCGGTGGGACGGGGGGCATGAATGGAACCGGCCCCCTTCATTCGCATGCGGCGCGTGCCGGGCCCCGACGGCGCGCACCCGCGAAGAGACGAAAGGTCACGACGAGCATGGCTCAAGCTTACGTTGGTCAGAAGCGCATCCGCCGCTATTATGGCAAAATTCGCGAAGTCCTCGAAATGCCGAACCTCATCGAGGTTCAGAAATCCTCCTACGACCTGTTCCTGCGCTCGGGCGATGCTGACAAGCCGCTTGATGGCGAGGGGATCCAGGGGGTTTTCCAGTCGGTTTTCCCGATCAAGGATTTCAACGACAACGCGATCCTCGAATTCGTCAAGTATGAGCTGGAAAAGCCGAAATACGACGTTGAGGAATGCCAGCAGCGCGACATGACCTATTCGGCCCCGCTGAAGGTGACGCTGCGCCTGATCGTGTTCGATGTCGATGAAACCACCGGGGCGCGTTCGGTCAAGGACATCAAGGAACAGGACGTCTTCATGGGCGACATGCCGCTCATGACGTCGAACGGCACGTTCATCGTGAACGGGACCGAGCGTGTCATCGTGAGCCAGATGCACCGCTCGCCCGGCGTGTTCTTCGACCATGACCGTGGCAAGACCCATTCGTCGGGGAAACTTTTGTTCGCCTGCCGCATCATTCCCTACCGTGGCAGCTGGCTGGATTTCGAATTCGACGCCAAGGATCTGGTCTTTTCGCGCATCGACCGTCGCCGCAAACTGCCGGTGACCACGCTGCTTTACGCGATGGGGCTGGATCAGGAAGGCATCATGGATGCCTATTACAACACCGTGGCCTTCCGGGCCGAGGGCAAGCGCGGCTGGGTCAGCAAGTTCTTCCCCGAGCGTGTGCGCGGGACCCGTCCGACCTATGACCTGGTCGATGCGGCCACCGGCGAAGTCATCCTGAAGGCGGGCGACAAGGCCACGCCGCGCATGGTGAAGAAGTGGATCGACGACGGCAAGATCACCGATCTTCTGCTGCCGTTCGAGCATATCCTTGGCCGTTATGTCGCCAAGGACATCATCAACGAAGACACTGGCTACATCTATGTCGAGGCGGGGGATGAGCTGACCGCCGAATACGACCGTGACGGCCAGCTGGTCGGCGGCACGGTCAAGGCGCTGCTGGACAACGGCATCACCGACATTCCGGTGCTGGACATCGACAACGTCAACGTCGGCCCCTACATCCGCAACACCATGGCCGCGGACAAGAACATGAACCGCGATCAGGCGCTGATGGACATCTATCGCGTCATGCGTCCGGGTGAGCCGCCGACGGTCGAGGCCGCCTCGTCCCTGTTCGACAGCCTGTTCTTCGATTCCGAACGCTACGATCTGAGCGCGGTGGGCCGCGTCAAGATGAACATGCGCCTGGATCTGGACGCCCCCGATACCCAGCGCACGCTGCGCCGCGAGGACATCATCGCCTGCATCAAGGGCCTTGTTGAACTGCGCGACGGCAAGGGCGAGATCGACGATATCGACCACCTTGGCAACCGCCGGGTGCGGTCCGTTGGCGAGTTGATGGAGAACCAGTATCGCGTCGGCCTGCTGCGCATGGAACGCGCCATCAAGGAACGCATGTCCAGCGTCGAAATCGACACGGTCATGCCGCAGGACCTGATCAACGCGAAACCGGCCGCGGCTGCGGTGCGCGAATTCTTCGGCTCCAGCCAGCTGTCGCAATTCATGGACCAGACCAACCCGCTGTCCGAAGTGACGCACAAACGCCGTCTGTCGGCGCTTGGCCCGGGCGGTCTGACCCGCGAACGCGCCGGCTTTGAGGTGCGCGACGTTCACCCGACCCACTATGGCCGGATGTGCCCGATTGAAACGCCCGAAGGTCAGAACATCGGCCTGATCAACTCGCTGGCCACGTTCGCCCGCGTCAACAAGTACGGCTTCATCGAAACCCCTTACCGCAAGGTCGTGGATGGCAAGGTGACCGACGATGTCGTTTACCTGTCGGCCACCGAGGAGATGCGCCACACCGTCGCGCAGGCCAACGCGCAGCTGGATGCCGAAGGCCAGTTCGTCAATGATCTGGTGTCGACCCGTCAGGGCGGCGAATTCATGCTGAACCCGTCCGAGGCCGTGGATCTGATCGACGTGTCGCCGAAACAGCTGGTTTCGGTCGCTGCGGCGCTGATCCCCTTCCTGGAAAATGACGACGCCAACCGTGCGCTGATGGGCTCGAACATGCAGCGTCAGGCCGTGCCGTTGCTGCGCTCCGAGGCACCGTTTGTCGGCACCGGGATGGAGGCCGTGGTGGCCCGCGATTCCGGCGCGGCGATCATGGCCAAGCGTGGTGGCATCATTGACCAGGTCGATGCGCAGCGGATCGTTATCCGCGCCAACGAAGACCTGGGCATGGGCGATGCGGGCGTCGATATCTATCGCCTGCGCAAGTTCAAGCGCTCGAACCAGTCCTCGACCATCAACCAGCGTCCGCTGGTCAAGGTGGGGGATGTGGTATCCAAGGGTCAGGTCATCGCAGATGGTCCTTCGACCGATCAGGGCGAACTGGCCATCGGCCGGAACGTGATCGTGGCCTTCATGCCGTGGAACGGCTACAACTACGAAGACTCGATCCTGATCTCGGAACGTATCCACCGCGACGACGTGTTCACCTCGATCCACATCGATGAATACGAAGTGGCGGCCCGCGATACCAAGCTTGGCCCGGAGGAGATCACCCGCGACATCCCGAACGTCGGCGAGGAAGCCCTGCGCAACCTTGACGAAGCGGGCATCGTCTATATCGGCGCCGAAGTGGGGCCGGGCGACATTCTGGTGGGCAAGATCACCCCCAAGGGCGAAAGCCCGATGACGCCGGAAGAAAAGCTGCTGCGCGCCATCTTCGGCGAAAAGGCATCCGACGTGCGCGACACCTCGCTGCGTCTGCCGCCGGGGGCCTATGGCACCATCGTCGAAGTGCGCGTGTTCAACCGCCACGGCGTCGACAAGGACGAACGTGCCCTGCAGATCGAGCGCGAAGAGGTTGAACGCCTTGCCCGCGACCGTGACGACGAGTTGGCGATTCTGGAGCGCAACATCTATGCGCGCCTGAAGACCCTGATCCTTGGCAAGATCGCCGTGAAAGGCCCGAAGACCGTCAAGGCGGGTTCGGAAATCACCGAGGAGCTGCTGGGCACGCTGAGCCGTGGCCAGTGGTGGCAGCTTGCCCTTGAAAACGAAAACGATGCCAAGGAAGTCGAGGCGCTGAACGATCAATTCGACGCGCAGAAGCGTGCCCTGGATCACCGTTTCGAGGACAAGGTCGAAAAGGTCCGTCAAGGCGACGACCTGCCCCCGGGCGTGATGAAGATGGTCAAGGTGTTCGTGGCGGTGAAGCGCAAGCTTCAGGCCGGGGACAAGATGGCCGGTCGTCACGGCAACAAGGGCGTTGTGTCGAAGGTCGTCCCGATGGAGGACATGCCGTTCCTGGCCGATGGCACCCCGGTTGACCTGGTGCTGAACCCGCTGGGCGTGCCCTCGCGGATGAACGTCGGGCAGATCCTGGAAACGCACATGGGCTGGGCCGCGCGTGGCCTGGGCCTGCGGATCGATGAGGCGCTGCACGACTATCGCCGCTCGGGCGACATGACCCCGGTGCGTGAGGCGATGCGCCACGGCTATGGCGATGACACCTACGAAGAAGCCTTCGCCAATGTCTCGGATGATCAGCTGGTCGAACATGCGGAAACCGTCCGTGGCGGCGTTCCGATTGCGACGCCGGTGTTCGACGGGGCGAAAGAAGCCGACGTGAACGACGCGCTGCGCCGCGCGGGCTTTGACACCTCGGGGCAGTCGATCGTCTTCGACGGCCGCACCGGCGAGCAGTTTGCCCGCCCGGTCACCGTGGGCGTCAAATACGTTCTGAAGCTGCACCACCTGGTCGACGACAAGATGCACGCACGTTCGACCGGCCCGTACTCGCTTGTGACCCAGCAGCCGCTGGGTGGTAAGGCGCAGTTCGGTGGCCAGCGTCTTGGGGAGATGGAGGTCTGGGCGCTGGAAGCCTATGGCGCTGCCTACACCCTGCAAGAGATGCTGACGGTGAAGTCGGACGACGTGGCCGGCCGGACCAAGGTCTACGAGTCGATCGTCAAGGGCGAGGACAATTTCGAAGCCGGCGTGCCGGAATCGTTCAACGTTCTCGTCAAAGAGGTCCGGGGCCTCGGCCTCAACATGGAACTCCTGGATGCGGAGGACGAGGAGTGAGGGGCTGACCCCTCACCCCATCCCCTCTGCCCGTATTCAAGGAATATCAGATGAACCAGGAACTCACCCAGAACCCGTTCAACCCGCTGGCTGCGCCCAAGCAGTTCGACGAGATCAAGATCTCGCTGGCCTCGCCCGAGCGCATCCTGTCGTGGTCTTACGGGGAAATCAAAAAGCCCGAAACCATCAACTACCGGACCTTCAAGCCCGAGCGTGATGGCCTGTTCTGCGCGCGGATCTTTGGCCCGATCAAGGACTACGAATGCCTCTGCGGCAAATACAAGCGCATGAAATATCGCGGCGTTGTCTGCGAAAAGTGCGGTGTTGAGGTCACGCTGCAGAAGGTCCGGCGCGAGCGCATGGGCCATATCGAGCTGGCCTCGCCGGTCGCGCATATCTGGTTCCTCAAGTCGCTGCCGTCGCGCATCGGCCTGATGCTGGACATGACGCTGCGCGATCTGGAACGCATCCTCTATTTTGAAAACTACGTCGTGATCGAACCGGGTCTGACCGACCTGTCCTATGGTCAGCTGCTGACCGAGGAAGAATATCTTGACGCGCAGGACCAGTACGGCGCCGACGCCTTCACCGCCAACATCGGCGCCGAGGCGATCCGCGAAATGCTGTCGGCGATCGACCTGGAAGCGACGGCCGAACAGCTGCGCGACGAGCTGAAGGAAGCCACGGGCGAGCTGAAGCCGAAGAAGATCATCAAGCGGCTGAAGATCGTTGAATCGTTCCTGGAATCGGGCAACCGTCCGGAATGGATGGTGCTGACGGTGCTGCCGGTGATCCCGCCGGAACTGCGCCCGCTGGTGCCGCTGGATGGTGGCCGGTTCGCGACCTCGGACCTGAACGATCTGTATCGCCGGGTCATCAACCGGAACAACCGCCTCAAGCGGCTGATCGAACTGCGCGCGCCCGACATCATCGTCCGCAACGAAAAGCGGATGTTGCAGGAATCCGTCGATGCGCTGTTCGACAACGGTCGCCGCGGCCGCGTGATCACGGGCACCAACAAGCGCCCGCTGAAATCGCTGTCGGACATGCTGAAAGGCAAGCAGGGCCGGTTCCGTCAGAACCTTCTGGGCAAGCGCGTCGACTTCTCGGGCCGTTCGGTCATCGTGACCGGTCCGGAGCTGAAGCTGCACCAGTGCGGCCTGCCGAAGAAGATGGCGTTGGAACTGTTCAAGCCGTTCATCTATTCGCGGCTTGAGGCCAAGGGCCTGTCTTCGACCGTCAAGCAGGCGAAGAAGCTGGTTGAAAAGGAACGCCCCGAGGTTTGGGATATCCTGGACGAGGTGATCCGCGAACACCCGGTTCTGCTGAACCGCGCGCCGACGCTGCACCGTCTGGGCATCCAGGCGTTCGAGCCGATCCTGATCGAAGGCAAGGCGATCCAGCTGCACCCGCTGGTCTGTTCGGCGTTCAACGCCGACTTCGACGGCGACCAGATGGCCGTTCACGTGCCGCTCTCGCTGGAAGCCCAGCTGGAAGCGCGCGTGCTGATGATGTCGACGAACAACGTTCTGTCGCCCGCCAACGGCGCGCCGATCATCGTTCCGTCGCAGGATATGGTTCTGGGGCTGTACTACACCACGATGGAACGCAAGGGCATGCCGGGCGAAGGCATGGTCTTTGGTTCGGTCGAGGAAGTGGAACATGCGCTGAACGCCGGTGCGGTGCATCTGCATTCCAAGATCCAGTGCCGCGTGAAACAGATCGACGATGAGGGCAACGAGGTTCTCAAGCGGTTTGAAACCACCCCCGGCCGGGTCCGTCTGGGCGCGCTGCTGCCGCTGAACGCGAAGGCGCCGTTCGAGCTTGTGAACCGCTTGCTGCGCAAGAAGGACGTGCAGCACGTGATCGATACCGTCTACCGTTACTGCGGTCAGAAGGAATCGGTCATCTTCTGTGACCAGATCATGGGCATGGGCTTCCGTGAAGCGTTCAAGGCCGGTATCTCCTTCGGCAAGGACGACATGGTGATCCCCGACACCAAGTGGGACATCGTGAATGGTGTCCGCGATCAGGTGAAGGAATTCGAACAGCAGTACATGGACGGCCTGATCACCCAGGGTGAAAAGTACAACAAGGTCGTCGATGCCTGGTCGAAATGTTCCGATGCCGTCGCAGCCGAGATGATGAAGGAAATTTCGGCGGTTCGCGTGGATGACGCGGGCGCCGAGATGGAACCGAACTCGGTCTACATGATGTCGCATTCCGGGGCGCGGGGTTCGCCGGCCCAGATGAAACAGCTGGGCGGGATGCGCGGTCTGATGGCCAAGCCGTCGGGTGAGATCATCGAGACGCCGATCATCTCGAACTTCAAGGAAGGTCTGACCGTTCTTGAATACTTCAACTCGACCCACGGCGCCCGGAAGGGTCTGGCCGACACCGCGTTGAAAACGGCGAACTCGGGCTACCTGACCCGTCGTCTGGTCGACGTGGCGCAGGATTGCATCGTGCGCAGCCATGACTGCGGCACCGAACGTGCGATCACCGCAACCGCGGCGGTCAACGATGGTGAGGTCGTCGCGCCGCTGTCCGAACGTGTGCTGGGCCGTGTCGCCGCCGATGACATTCTTGTTCCGGGCACCGAAGAGGTGCTGGTGCGCAAGAACGAACTGATCGATGAACGCAAGGCCGATGCGATCGAGGGGGCGGGCATCCAGTCGGTGCGCATCCGCTCGGCGCTGACCTGCGAGGCCGAGGAAGGCGTCTGCGCGCTGTGCTACGGGCGCGATCTGGCGCGCGGCACGCTGGTCAACATCGGCGAGGCTGTCGGCATCATCGCCGCGCAGTCGATCGGGGAACCGGGCACGCAGCTGACGATGCGGACCTTCCACATCGGCGGCATCGCGCAGGGTGGTCAGCAATCCTTCCTTGAGGCAAGCCAGGAAGGCCGGATCGAATTCCGCAACGCTTCGCTGCTGGAAAACGCCTCGGGCGATCAGATCGTCATGGGCCGCAACATGCAGGTCTTGATTTTGGACGATCAGGGCGAAGAGCGGGCCAGCCACAAGCTGTCCTACGGCTCGAAGCTGTTCGTCAAGGAAGGCGATGCGGTCAAGCGCGGCACCAAGCTGTTCGAATGGGACCCCTATACCCTGCCGATCATCGCCGAAAAGGCGGGTGTGGCGCGGTTCGTGGACCTGGTCTCGGGTATCTCGGTGCGCGACGAAACCGACGATGCCACCGGCATGACCCAGAAGATCGTGACCGATTGGCGCAATGCGCCGAAAGGCAACGAGCTGAAGCCCGAGATCATCCTGGTGAACGCCGATGGCGAGCCTGTGCGCAACGAGGCCGGCAACCCGATCACCTACCCGATGTCGGTCGACGCGATTCTGTCGATCGAGGACGGGCAAGAGGTCAAGGCCGGTGACGTGGTCGCCCGTATCCCGCGCGAAGGCGCCAAGACCAAGGACATCACCGGGGGTCTGCCCCGCGTGGCGGAACTGTTCGAGGCCCGTCGTCCCAAGGATCACGCCATCATCGCCGAGATCGACGGCTATGTGCGCTTTGGCAAGGACTACAAGAACAAGCGCCGCATCGCCATCGAACCGACGCAGGAAGGGCAGGAGCCGGTCGAATACATGGTGCCGAAAGGCAAGCACATCCCGGTGCAGGAAGGCGACTTCGTGCAGAAGGGTGACTACATCATGGACGGCAACCCCGCCCCGCATGACATCTTGCGGATCATGGGGATCGAGGCGCTGGCCGACTACCTGATCGACGAGGTGCAGGACGTCTATCGACTGCAGGGCGTGAAGATCAACGACAAGCACATCGAGGTGATCGTTCGCCAGATGCTGCAGAAGATCGAGATCCTCGATTCGGGCGATACGACGCTGCTCAAGGGCGAGCATGTCGACAAGGCCGAGTTCGACGAGGAAAACGCCAAGGTCGAAGCGCGTGGCGGTCGCCCCGCGCGTGGCGAACCGGTGCTGCTGGGCATCACCAAGGCAAGCCTGCAGACACGCTCGTTCATCTCGGCGGCGTCCTTCCAGGAAACGACCCGCGTGCTGACCGAGGCCTCGGTTCAGGGCAAGCGCGACAAGCTGGTGGGGCTGAAGGAAAACGTCATCGTCGGCCGCCTGATCCCGGCGGGCACGGGCGGGGCCACCACCCGGGTGCGCAAGATCGCGGCCGAACGGGACCACACGGTCATTGAGGCCCGCCGGGCCGAGGCCGAAGCCGCGGCAGCGCTGGTCGCACCGATGGCAGTGGCCGAAGCCACCGAGCCGGACTTTGGCCCGGTGGAAACACCGGAAAGCCAAGACTGATCCGAAGACCAATTGAAAAGGCCCCGCATTTCGCGGGGCCTTTTTTCACGGGGTGGGCAAGGGCATGACCAACAATCTGCGCGGGATCATTCTGATGACACTGGCGGCGGCCGGTTTCGTTTGCAACGACGCGATCATGAAATACCTCAGCCAGCAGATGCCGGTGGCGCAGGCGATCTTCCTTCGCGGATTGCCCACCACGCTGGCGCTGGCGGCGCTGGCCGCGCATCAACGTGTGCTTGGTTTCCGCCCCGAGCGGCGGGATCTGCGCCTGATCGGCTGGCGCACCTTCGGCGAGGTGGCGGGTAGCATCACCTTTCTGGTCGCGCTGGTCACGATGCCGCTGGCGACGCTGACGGCAATCATGCAATCCGTGCCGCTTGCGGTGACGCTGGCAGCGGCTTTGTTCCTGCGTGCCCCGATCGGCGTGCGCCGGTTGGCGGCCATCATCATCGGCTTCGCCGGGGTCATGCTGATCGTCCGGCCCGGGGCCGGGGCGTTCGGGGCTGAGTCGATCCTTGGCCTGTTGACCGTTGGCTTTGTTGTGCTGCGCGACCTGACCACGCGCCAGCTTGCCCGCGCGGTTCCTTCGGTGATTGTCGCGCTTGTTGCATCTGCCGCGGTGATGGTGATGGGCGCAATCTGGATGGGATTCGCCGGGGGCTGGGTGCCTGTCTCGGCGGGGCAGGGGGCGCTGGTCTGTCTTTGCGCGGCCTTCCTGATCGCGGGTTATCTGGGCGTGATCGCGGCGATGCGGGTGGGCGATGTGGACGTGGTCGCGCCGCTGCGCTATGTCGGCCTGGTCTTTGCCCTGGTGCTGGGTTGGGCGGTGTTCGGCGACTGGCCGGATCTTGCGACCTTTGTTGGCGCGGGCATTGTGGTGGCGACCGGCCTCTACACCTTCCAGCGCGAACGCAAGCTGGCGCGGGCGCGCTAAGGGCCAGTGTTGACAAGCCCCCCGACTCCCCCTATACGCCGCGCTACCCGACGGGCGCAGTCTGTCCGGCGGGACCCATATTCTATGTGGTCACGATCCGGGCCTGGCCCCGATCCTCTGAAACTGGGCCGCACCGTCCCCGCAAGGGGGCGTCTGCGGTTATGGCGGTTTGCGGACGCGCAAGGCGCTGATGATGTGAAATGCCCCCGAAAGTCGCTGACGGGCGATGATTAAACGGGTTGCAAATATAGGGCGAACCTAATGCCGACGATCCAACAGCTGATCCGCAAACCGCGGCAGCCCAAGGTGCAGCGCTCAAAGTCGCAGCACCTCCAGTCCTGCCCGCAAAAGCGTGGCGTTTGCACGCGCGTCTATACGACGACGCCGAAGAAGCCGAACTCCGCTATGCGGAAAGTTGCCAAGGTCCGTCTGACCAATGGCTTCGAAGTGATCAGCTACATCCCTGGCGAAAAGCACAACCTTCAGGAACACTCGGTGGTTCTGATCCGTGGCGGCCGGGTGAAGGACCTTCCGGGCGTTCGTTACCACATCCTGCGCGGTGTTCTCGATACGCAGGGCGTCAAAGACCGTCGTCAGCGTCGTTCGAAATACGGCGCGAAGCGTCCGAAGTAAGGAGATCTACAGATGTCTCGTCGTCACGCCGCTGAGAAGCGCGAAGTTCTGCCGGACGCCAAGTATGGTGACCGCGTTCTGACCAAATTCATGAATAACCTGATGATCGACGGCAAGAAATCCGTTGCCGAACGCATCGTCTATTCCGCGCTGGAGCGGGTCGAGGGCAAGCTCAAGCGCGAGCCGATCGAAGTGTTCCACGAAGCGCTGGACAACGTCAAACCCTCGGTCGAGGTGCGTTCGCGCCGCGTCGGTGGTGCGACCTACCAGGTTCCGGTCGAGGTCCGTCCGACCCGCCGTGAGGCCCTGGCGATCCGCTGGCTGATCACCGCCGCGAAGAACCGTAACGAAAACACCATGGAAGAGCGCCTTGCCGGCGAGCTTCTGGATGCGGTGAATTCGCGTGGTTCGGCCGTGAAGAAGCGCGAAGACACCCACAAGATGGCCGACGCGAACAAAGCGTTCAGCCATTATCGCTGGTAAGGGGGCATCATGGCACGCGAATATCCGCTGAACCTTTACCGCAACTTCGGGATCATGGCCCACATCGACGCGGGCAAGACCACCACGACCGAGCGGATCCTGTTCTACACCGGCAAGTCCCACAAGATGGGCGAGACGCACGATGGCGCCTCGACCATGGACTGGATGGAGCAGGAACAGGAACGCGGGATCACCATCACCTCGGCCGCGACCACGACGTTCTGGGAAAAGACCTACGACGGCAAAAACCCGATCTCGCCCAAGCACCGCTTCAACATCATCGACACCCCCGGTCACGTGGACTTCACCATCGAGGTGGAACGTTCGCTGGCGGTGCTCGACGGTGCTGTCTGCCTGCTGGACGGCAACGCCGGCGTGGAACCGCAGACCGAAACGGTGTGGCGTCAGGCTGACCGTTACGGCGTGCCGCGGATCGTGTTCGTCAACAAGATGGACAAGATTGGCGCCGACTTCCAGAAGTGCCTGACCATGATCAAGGACCGCACCGGCGCCACCCCGGCACCGATCGCGTTCCCGATCGGTGCAGAGGACAAGCTGGAAGGCATCGTTGACCTGGTCACCATGGAAGAATGGGTCTGGGAAGGCGACGACGTCGGCGCAACCTGGGTTCACCGTCCGATCCGCGACGATCTGAAGGGCGAGGCAGAAGAGCGCCGCGCCACCCTGATCGAGCTTGCCGTTGAGCAGGACGATGCCGCGATGGAAGCCTATCTGGAAGGCAACGAGCCCGACGTGGACACGCTGCGCGCGCTGATCCGCAAGGGCACGCTGGCGATGGCCTTCGTTCCGGTTCTTGGTGGTTCGGCCTTCAAGAACAAGGGCGTGCAGGCGCTGCTGAACGCAGTGGTCGACTATCTGCCCAGCCCGCTGGACATCCCGCCCTACATGGGCTTTGCGCCGGGCGACGAGACCGAAACCCGCAACATCGCGCGCAAGCCCGAAGACACCGAACCCTTCTCGGGTCTGGCGTTCAAGATCATGAACGACCCCTTCGTCGGCTCGCTGACCTTCACGCGGCTCTATTCCGGCGTCCTGAAAAAGGGCGACCAGATGCTGAACGCGACCAAGGGCAAGCGGGAACGCGTCGGCCGTATGATGATGATGCACGCCGTGCAGCGTGAGGAAATCGACGAAGCCTTCGCGGGCGACATCATTGCGCTGGCCGGTCTGAAGGAAACGACCACCGGTGACACCCTGTGCGATCCGGCAAAACCGGTCGTTCTGGAAACGATGACCTTCCCCGAGCCGGTGATCGAGATCGCCGTGGAACCGAAGTCGAAGGCTGACCAGGAAAAGATGGGCCTCGCGCTCGCCCGCCTGGCCGCCGAAGACCCGTCCTTCCGCGTTGAGACCGATTTCGAATCGGGCCAGACCATCATGAAGGGCATGGGCGAACTTCATCTCGACATCCTCGTCGACCGCATGCGGCGCGAGTTCAAGGTCGAGGCGAACATCGGTGCCCCGCAGGTGGCCTATCGCGAGACCATCTCGCGCGAAGCCGAGATCGACTACACGCACAAGAAACAGACCGGCGGTACCGGTCAGTTCGCGCGCATCAAGCTGGTCATCACCCCGACCGAACCGGGCGAAGGCTATTCCTTCGAATCCAAGATCGTGGGCGGTGCGGTGCCGAAGGAATACATTCCCGGCGTCGAAAAGGGCATCAAGTCGGTCATGGACTCCGGTCCGCTGGCGGGCTTCCCGGTGATCGACTTCAAGGTGGCGCTGATCGACGGTGCCTTCCACGATGTCGACTCGTCTGTGCTGGCGTTCGAAATCGCGTCGCGTGCGGCAATGCGCGAAGGTCTGAAGAAGGCTGGTGCGAAGCTGCTTGAACCGATCATGAAAGTCGAAGTGGTGACCCCGGAAGAATACACCGGCGGCATCATCGGCGACCTGACCTCGCGTCGGGGCATGGTCCAGGGTCAGGACAGCCGCGGCAACGCCAACGTGATCACCGCAATGGTGCCGCTGGCGAACATGTTCGGCTACATCAACAACCTGCGCTCGATGTCCTCGGGCCGCGCGGTGTTCACGATGATCTTCGATCATTACGACGCCGTTCCGCAGAACATCTCGGACGAGATCCAGAAGAAATACGCATAAGAGCGGTGGGCAGACCTGCCCACCCTACCCCCCGTAGGGTGCGCCATTGGGCGCACCGCCATCGAACCAGGAGGCCATCATGGCAAAGGCAAAGTTTGAACGGACGAAACCGCACGTCAACATCGGGACCATTGGTCACGTTGACCACGGCA
>NZ_JAMJFX010000041.1 GCF_023544865.1 Phaeovulum molybdatiresistens
AGCCTTGCCGCGGCGCCAGACGGCCATCATCAGGGCATCCATGACCAACGTAGCATCCCGCTCGGCCTTCATCGACCGGTAACCCTCCCCGTTTTAACGGGGCGCGACCGTAGAACTCACGCGGCCATTTTCAGCTTCATGGTTGGGGTGAGCCCGCCGATGCCCATGTTGGGGCGTTCGTTATCGTAGGTCCACAGCCATTCGGTTGCTATCTGCTGCACCTCCTCGATAGTCTCAAAGATGTAGAGGTCCAGCCATTCCTGCCGGACCGTCCGGTTGTAGCGTTCGACATAAGCGTTCCGCTGCTTTCCGGGCTGGATGTAGGTCAGCGTGATGCCCTGCTTCTCGGCCCAGGTCATCGGCGTGGAACTGACATATTCGGTGCTGTTGTTGACCCGATCGCCAGCGGCTTGCCCCGCCATTCGATGATCTAGTTCAGGGACCGGACAACCCGCTCGGCGAGCAACGTTAAGTCGACCTCGATGCCCAGCCCCTCGCGGTTGAAGTCGTCCAGCACGTTCAGAAGCCGAAATTGCCGTCTGGAAGAACCGCCACCATCGGGGATAGCGTCTATATTGACCCCAATCCTGTGCTGGTGGAAGATATCGTGATCGGCAACAATGTGACCTCGGCGCCGGCTCTGTCGTCACCCGCTCGATCCACGCCAACTCGACCGCGGCGGGGAACCCTGCGAGGCTCCTCAACCATAATGCCCCCGGGCGCTACGTCACCAAGCGGTAGCAGACAGGACTAAAGTGATATGCCCATGACCATCCTGCTGACCGGCGGCGCCGGCTATATCGGTTCGCATGTCCTGCTCTGCTGTCTTGAGGCCGGGCATGCGGTTGTTGTGCTAGATGATTTCTCCAACGGTTCGCCCGAGGCGCTGACCCGGGTGCAAGGGTTGGCCGACGGGCAGGTAACGACCTGGCACGGCGACATCCGCGATGCTGCCCTTCTGGAACGTATCTTCGCCCGGCACCCGATCGAGGCCGTGCTGCATTTCGCCGGGCTGAAGGCCGTCGGTGAAAGTGTCGCGAATCCGCTCGCCTATTACGATGTCAATGTCGGCGGCAGCGTCACCCTGGCGCGGGCAATGGCAGCAGCGGGGGTTTTCCGGCTGGTGTTCAGTTCGACGGCGGCGGTTTATGGCGATCAGGCGCAGATGCCGCTGACCGAGACCTCGGCGCTTGGCCAGCCTTCCAGCCCCTATGGCTGTTCGAAGCTCATGGTCGAGCAGGTGTTGGCCGATCTGTGCGCCGCCGATCCGCGCTGGTCGGTCGGAGTGCTGCGCTATTTCAACCCCGCCGGTGCCCATCCCTCGGGCCGGATCGGCGAGGATCCACGCGGAGTGCCAGCAAATTTGATCCCCTATGCGATGCAGGTAGCGGTGGGGCGGCGCCCGGAGCTCGCGGTCTTTGGCAATGACTACCCGACCCCTGATGGCACCGGCATGCGCGACTATATCCACGTCATGGATCTGGCGCTTGGGCATCTGGCGGCCATGGAGCATCTGGCGGATCATACCGGGCATCACATCTGGAACCTCGGCACCGGCCGGGGCCATTCGGTGCTTGAGGTGATCCGTGGGATGGAGCGGGTTATCAACCGGCCGCTCCCCTGGAAGTTGGCGCCCCGCCGTCCCGGCGACACCGCGCAATGCTGGGCTGATCCGGCGCGTGCCGCCACCGATCTCGGCTGGCGCGCGACCCGCGGGCTGGACGAGATGCTGGCCGACCACTGGCGCTGGCAGGCACAGAACCCAGAAGGCTATCAGTCGTGAAGATTGCCGTCATTTCCAATGGTCCGCAGTCGCTGCTCGCTGAAAGGGGGTAGCGCTCAGATCACGATGGCAGTGTGATCGGGTTGTTCAGGGCGAGATGTTCGTGGGCTCGGACGCGATCGCCCTGGCACCGATGACCGATGCGATCACCTATCTGGAAGAGGGCGACCACGCCTTCATCACCCGTCGCGGCGCGGAAATTTTTGACGCCGAGGGCCGCCGCGCCAACCGCGAAATGATGCGCATCGAGGCCGGTCAGGCGCAGGTCGAAAAGGCCGGCTACATGCATTTCATGGCCAAGGAAATCGCCGAACAGCCCGCCGTTCTGGGCGATGCGCTGCGCCACTACGTCATCGGCGAAGGCCTTAACCTGCCCGAGGGGCTGGATTTCGCCGGGCTGGACCGGCTGACGCTGGTGGCCTGCGGCACCGCCTATTACGCCTGCGCAGTGGCGAAATACTGGTTCGAGAGCCTGGCCGGCCTGCCCTGCGAAATCGACGTGGCGTCGGAATTCCGCTATCGCGAGGCGCCGATCCCGGCGAACAGCTGGGCGGTTTTCGTCAGCCAGTCGGGCGAAACCGCCTATACGCTGGCGGCGCTGCGCGCGCTGCAGGGGCTGATGAACACCGCGCTTAGCATGTCCGATGACATCGCGGCCCTGGTCGAGGCGTAGGACGCGTTGTTCCTGGGCCGCGGGCCGCTCCCCCCCCCGATCTGGCCTATTTAAACCAGCCGATGCCCGAAGCGGTGTCGGCATGTCCGAGGCGGAAACTCACTTAGAAAACGCCCGCAACCTGTTCAGACAAACCGAACCGCCTCTGTCAGCATTGGCTAATGACCACCTGTTAGTTATTACGATCCGTCACGGCATCCAGCGCGGTACGGTTAAGTAGGTCAAGCAGCGCGGCCGCGTCGCCTGCCTCATAGGCGGCGTCCAAAGCCCGCGCGCTGGCAGAAAAACGTTCGAACATCGCGTCCAGCACGTGGGCGGGCACCGGCATCCGCTCGTTAATATCGACGAAGTCTTCGGCCTGGCGTCCAAGCAGGTAGTAGGCGACAGCGCGAGCGGGATCGGCCGCCGCGCAGGCATAGGCGGCCTGAGCGACAGCACCATAGCCGTGGATGCCCCGACCGCGGTCCTCCAGTGTTTTGATAAGCGAACCAAACATCGTGTGTCCTTTCTAAAGCGTCAGGCGCGCCGCGCCACCATGGCGGGCGGACCAATCCAGCGGGTCGTCTAGAAACGCCCGAATTTCGGCCAAGTCCCCGGGGTTGAACGGGCCCGGATCATCGGCAACGGTTAGGATATCCTGCCAATTCGCGAGCGAATGCAACCGCAACCCATGATCGGCCAACATGGCGCGGGTCTGTGGGAAGATATCGTAATAGAAAATCACAAGACAATCCGCGACCTGGGCCCCGGCCCGGCGCAAGGCGTTAACGAACCGCACCTTGGAGCCGCCATCGGTGGTCAGATCTTCGATCAGCAGCACGCGCTGGCCCTGTGGGATCACGCCTTCGACCTGAGCGTTCGGGCCGTAGCCTTTGGGCCGCTTTCGCACGTAGTGCATCGGCAGACGGGTATTGGCCGCGATCCAGGCGGCGAAGGGGATACCAGCGGTTTCGCCACCGGCAATGGCCTCGACTGCCTCCAGCCCGATTTCCGCGCGCAGAATGGCCGTGGCGTGATCCATCAGCCGCTCTCGGATATTGGGAAAAGAGATGATCCGGCGACAGTCGATATAAACCGGGCTGGCGAGACCGGATGAGAACATGAATGGCCGCTCGGGCGAAATGCGGATCGCCTCGATCTCGATAAGCGCGCGGGCAGTGTCACGGGCGATGGCGGCACGGTCGGGGAGAGGCGTGGTCATGGGCGAGCCTGCAACGAGTGGGACATATCATTCTTCTTCCAGATAGGCAGAAATGATCGAAGTGCCCACAAGGAAATCATCCAGATCCATCGCTTCATGCGGGTTGTGCGAGCCGTTGCGGTTGCGAACGAAAACCATGGCCGAGGGTACGCCCGCCTGGGCAAAGATCGCTGCATCATGCCCCGCGCCCGAGGCCATCGAGAATGGCTCCTGCCCGATCCGGGGCATGGCCGCCATCAAGCCCTCGACGACCGTCGCATCCATCATCGCGGGGGCTGCCGGGATTTCGGGTCCGGTCTCGAAGCGGACGCCCCGGATACGCGTAATCTCATCCATTTCCTCGCGCAGATAGGCGCGCATATGGTCGAGGATCTCTGCGCTTTGCGAGCGGATGTCGAGGCTGAAAGTGATCTCGTCGGCGATACGGGCGATGGCGTGGCGGGCGGGATCGGTGCCCACTACGCCCGAGGTGAGCACAAGGTCGCCTCCGGTTTGCAGGATATGCAACCAGCTATCATCCAGCCGTGTCAGCAAGTCAGCCATGGCCAGCACCGGATCGTGGCGATAAGCCCTGGGCACGGCGCCAGAATGCCCACCTTCTCCGATACAACGGATGGCACGGAAGCGGAAATTTCCCCGAATTCCTGTCACGATGGCCGCCGGGATTGCGCGCTGAACCAGAAGTGGCCCCTGCTCGATATGGAGTTCCAGGTATTGCGAGATTCGGCTTGTGTCGATCAGCGGGCGTCCTGCGGCGATCGGCTGAATGTCGATCCCCAGCGCAGCCATATGGTCCGACAGAGTACGCCCATCGCCCTTGTGCAGGGCCGCCAGATCCCCCGGCCCCATCAGCCCGGTCAGCGCCTTTGAGCCCAAATAGCATGATCCGAACCAGGCGCTTTCCTCGCCTCGAAGTGCAAGCACCTTGACTGGCTCGCGCAGACGACGTCCTGTCTGTCTTGCGCCGATCAGGACCAAGAGCCCGGTCACTACTCCGGCGAGGCCGTCGAAATTCCCGCCCTCGGGGACGCTATCCACATGGGACCCGATCACGGCATAGCGCTCGGCGCCAGCATGTTCAGGCAAGCTGAACCAGCGATTCTTGGCCGCATCCTCCTCCACCCTCAACCCATGGGCGAGGGCAACGTCGGAGAGATAATCCAGCACCGCTGTCTCTACTTCCGAGTAAGCCGGTCGGCTGACCCCTGCCGTATCGGGCGACATCGCCCGCACATCGTCGAAGATCTGCTGGGCCAAGGGGCCGGCGAGGTTGTGCGAGAGTCCGGTCATTACATCACGTCCACCGACAACACACCGTCCCCCGCCTCCTGCAACGTGCCGATGATCTCGGCAATCGAGCGGATCCCATTGGCCATCATCCAGGCCTCCAATTCCGCCAAGAGGCGCTGCATCGTCGTCGGTGACTGAAAGGTGGCGGTGCCGACCTGCACAGCCGCGCACCCTGCGATCAGGTATTCCAGCATGTCCTCAAGCGTGGCAATGCCTCCGCAGCCGATCACCGGGATGCTGGTCGACCGCGCTGCCTGATAGGCCATGCGCAGTGCGATGGGCTTGATTGCCGGGCCAGAAACTCCCCCCATCACATTGCCCAAGCGCGGCTTGCGCGTCGAAACGTCGATTGCCAGACCCAGCACGGTGTTGGCTACCACCAGCGCATCGGCCCCAGCAGATTCGGCTGCACGCGCAACCTCTACCGGCTCGCCGGTGTTGGGCGACAGTTTCACCCAAAGCGGCAAGTCGGTTGCAGACCGCAGCCCCCGCACCACCCGTTCGGTGCTGTCAGCATGAACGGCAAAGGCGCGGCCATCGGCTTCGACGTTAGGGCAAGAAATATTGGCTTCGATCACCGCGATACCGGGCACGGTCACGGCTTCGGCCAGACGGGCAAATTCGTCGCTGCTATTTGCAGAGATCGACACAACAAGCGGCACATCATACCGCGCCCAAAACGGTAACGCGCGGGTCAGAAAATGGTCCAGACCCTTCGACGGAATACCGATGGAGTTCATCATGCCCGAGGCTAGATCGCAGACACGCGGAGTCGGATTCCCCGTGCGCGGCTCTGCGGTGAAGGTCTTAAGCACGTGGGCACCAAGGATAGACAAGTCGAAAACATCGGCAAGATCTTCGGTAAAGGTGCCGGACGCCGGCATGATCGGATTTGCAAGCCGCAGCTCCCCGATCCGGGTGGACAGGTCGGTCATGCCAGCGCCTCCGCGATCGGAAACACAGGGCCTTCGCGACAGACCCGGCGATGCCTGATCGTATCGCCCTCACGGAAAGAACGCACGCAGGCTTGGCACATCCCAAGACCACAAGCCATCTGCTGCTCCATCGCGATTTCGCCGGGGATGCCGTGCCGCGCGCCGATATCCTGCAACAGCCGCAACAGCCGGGACGAGCCGCAAGTGTAGAAGGCATCCACTCCGTCCCGGGCGATGCGGTCCTCAATCAATATCCGAAGCGCCTCGGGCGCGGACGATCCGTCCGTGTCGGTGACCACAATCACCTCCGCCCCACAATCGCGGAACAGTTCGACCGACATCGCCAGTTCTGGGGATCGCGCAGAACAGATCGCCGTCAGCGAACGACCCAGTCGCTGTGCCTCCTTCGCCAATGGAGCCAGCGTTGCCAACCCGACCCCGCGCGCGACTAGCATCAAGCGGCGCCACTCGTTTGGCATGGAGAACCCCTGCCCCAGCGGCCCCAGAACGTTCAGCATGTCGCCTTCGCGCAAGGTCGCAAGGCCTCGCGTTCCTGCCCCCGTTACCTTGTAAAGGAACTGCAGCAGCCCTGCCGCGCGGTCATAGCCGTAGATGCTCATGGGTCGGCGCAGGAAGGGGGTGTCGCCCCCCGCGACCGGACACAACAGTTGAAAGAACTGGCCCGGGCTGCAATTCAGCACCGCATCGGGTGCCCGCAGCACCATCAACCGGTATTCTTCATTGACTGGATCATTGCGCTCCACACGCACCGACACCTCGGCGCAACGGGGCAAGAAGCTGTCCCGCGGGCTGCCATGCCCGAGGGGTGTCACCATGCTCATGATTTTCCTCCCTTGCTAGCCGCCGAAGACCAGACGCGGAACAAAGAGCGAGATGTCGGGGATATAGGTTATGAACAGAAGCACAATCAGGTTCACTACGACAAAGGGGCCGACTCCGGATATGATCGTCGACACCGGTTTTCCCAGAGTTGATGAAGCCACGAAGATATCCAACCCGAAGGGCGGCGTGATCATCCCCAGGCTGATGTTCAGCGTCAAAATCATGCCGAAATGGACCGGATCGATCCCCAGCGCCATCGCGACAGGATAAAGTGGCGGGACAAGGATCAGCATCGCGGAATTGGGGTCGATGAACATCCCCATCATCAGAAACAACACGTTGACCACAAGCAGGAAACTGATCCAGCCGGCGTCCTGCGCCTCGATGAAATCGATGATTTGGTTCGGCACCTGCCCCAGCGTGACAAAATAGGATACCAGCCCCCCCATCGCCAGCAGCACGAAGATGATGCAGGTATTGATCGCGCTCTGTTCCGTGATGCGGAACATGTCGTTCAGGTTCAGGCTGCGTAGCACCACCAGTTCGATGACGATGGCATAGACCACGCTGGCAGCAGCGGCCTCGGTTGCGGTCAGGGTACCAGAATAGATCCCGCCCAGAATGATCGCCGGCATCCCAAGTGCCCATTTCGCTTCCCACATCAACGCCAGCCGCGCGCCCCAACCAGCGCGGGGATAGCGTTCCACCCCGTCGCGCCGGGCGACGATGACGACGTAGATTGCGAAGGCCAGACCCAGGACCAGCCCGACCGCAAGACCTGCCGCAAAGAGCTGCGCGATGGAGGTGCCGGTCATCCAGCCATAGACGATCATGGTGATCGATGGCGGGATTAGCAGTGCAACCTCGGCGCTCGATACGATCAAACCGAGGGAGAATCGTTCGGAATAGCCCGCCTTTCGCAATTCGGGATAGACCATCTTGGCCATGGCCGCGACTGTGGCCGGGGCCGAGCCCGAAACTGAGCCGAAGGCCATCGACCCCCCAACAACGACGTGGCCCATGCCTCCGGTGGTATGTCCGACCAACGCCTTTACAACCGCCACCAACTGTCGGGCGATCTGGCCCGATCCCATCAGGTTGGCGGCAAAGATAAAAAATGGGATCGCCAGCAACGTGACGTGATCGACTCCGCCGAGAATCTTTTGCACAATGATCAGGTCGGGCATCGTGCTGTAGAAGGCTTCTTTATAGACCAGCGCGGGCAGGCCCAGAACCAGCAGCATCTCGAAGCCCAGCATCAGCAGCAGCAGGGCAAGAATCAAGATCAACGCGACGATCATTCCGCCGTCTCCTCACCAGAAAAGCGGTCGATCAGACCAACAAGGCTAAGCCCATAACGCAGGGCGAGCAGGACAAAACCCACGGTCGGCGCGAGGTATATATAGCCCATCGGGATCCCGAGCGTGGGCGAACGTTGCCCGGAATTCAGTACAAAAGTCACCATCTCGATTCCGATCCAGGCGATATAGCCGGAAAACAACAGACCAATCAGATCGGTGACCCGGAGCAGGCCCTGGCACACCTTCGGAGGCAGCTTGGCACGCAGGTTGCGGATCCCGACATGGCGCCCACGTTCCAGCGCGAGGCCAAGACCAAAGAACACCATGAACAGGTTGAGAACTCTGACCGCTTCCTCGACCCACGCAAAGGAGGTGGCGACGTCGCCGCCGATTTCCCGCGTGATGACGCTCCCGAAATACAGGAACACCATCAGTAGGAAGGCTACGACGATAAAGGAACGCTCGGCAAAGCGAAGCGCATTGAGGGCCAGCATAGGCTCAATCCGTTTACTGAAGGGAAGTCGCGTCCAGTCCGTTGGGCCGTGCAGCCCTGCCCGCGTAACTCGGGCAGGGCTGCATCGCCTCATTTGGCAAGTTTGTCATATTCCGCGTTGTAAGTATCAAGGACCGCCTTGCCCTTGTCACCCGCCAACGCCAGATAGGCTTCCGAAGCGGGGCCGAAGGTGGCATCACGGAAGGCCGAACGCTCCTCAGGCGAAGAGACACGAACGTTCATTCCGGCTTCGGTCACGACTTCCAGCGCGCGCTCGACCGACGCTGTCTTGTTTGCCACCAGTTCCGGCACCATTTCGATGAAGGTGTCCTGAATGATGGCCTGGTACTCCGCCGGCAGGCTGTTCCACCACGCCGGGTTAAACAGAACCACATCTTCCATCGCGCCGTGATCGGAGATGACGAGGTTCTTCTGCACCTCGTAGAACTTCATGAACTGGATGGAATCCAGCGGGTTTTCTTGTCCGTCGATCACCCCGGTCTGCAATGAGGTGTAAAGCTCGCCGAACGGAAGTACGATAGCCGAGGCTTGCAGCGCCTTGAACTGCTCGATCAGGATGCGGCTATCCATGACGCGGAACTTCTGGTCGGCGAATTCACTCAGATCCTCGATCGGCTTGTTGGAGGTGAGCTGTTTCCGCCCGTTTGGCCATAGCGCGATGGCGTGCATCCCTTTATCGGCGAAGCTCCCCAAAAGCGCCTGACCGAAGGGCCCTTCACGCAGAGCCTGCGCCTTAGCCTCGTCATCGGGCAGCAGATAGGGAATGTCGAGGATCGACACCACCGGGTTGAACCCGCCGAGGAAGGCCGCTGGAGCCACCGTGCCCTCTAGCGTACCGAATTGTACACCTTCGTTCATCTGACGCTGGTCGCCCAACTGCGCCTGCGGGAAAATCTGAAACTCCACCGCGCCGCCCGTGCGTTCTTTGACCAGAGCCGCCACCTTTTCCAAATGAATATGGCGGTTCTGCTGCGCCGATTCCAGGTGGCCGATCTTGGCGGTGAATTCTTGCGCCAAGGCACCGCCGGCGCTAAGGGTGATCGCCGTGACAAGAGCCACGGACAGGGTTCGAATGCTAGTCATGATATCCCCCGCTGGTTTGCTTGCATTGAGTTTCTATGATCGACAGCTGTAGTCAAGCGAATAATCTAACTTTTGAGACGCTGCCCCATGCCGCCGGCCTTTTCCTGACTTATGGCGCGGCGTCGCGATAACGCTCGATCAGGTGTTCCAGCTGCTCGGCTGCCTCTGCTCCGCGCATGGAACTGTCCCAGAGGTTGCGGGCGATTCCCTCATGCAACTCCACCGCTTCGGGGGCCGAGGAGATGAACCCTACACCCACCGTAATATTTGGATTGTGGCCCAGCCGGAACGGGCTGACCGTCAGCGTCGCCGCTCCAGCGCCCCTCACAATCTGGAAGCTTGTGGAGGGGAAAGGCTCCGACGACACCCCAAGCTGCACCCCGATTTCCGGGTTGCGCAACAAGCTGATTACGTGGCGCACTTCGGCCAGGGCGACGGAACGGCGGGCGACGACCTGCGCGGGCGGCAAGTCGGTCCGCCCCTCCAGCCCGCTGCGAAGGAAACGCTCAATTTCGGACGCTGAAATGATCGACGCCAGCGAAGGCTTACGGCGATGAAATGTATCTTTACGCTGCGCGAGGATCTCAAGGATCTTGGTTGCCTCGGCTTGCCGAGTGGCGGGCACCGATTCAGCGAAGACCTCGGCTAATGCGCGATCATAGGCGCGCGTGGTCAAAAGATAAGACACCGGACTGAACAAGCCGATGATCTGCTCTGCTCCTTCCTCAATTTGGCGCATCCGCTCAAAAAAAGCCACCGCATTGGGTATATACTCAATTCCCACCCCGAGCAGGGTCGGGAGCGAAACGTTCAGCTCCCGCGCGATGGCGGTCAGCATATCGACCTTTGCGATTCCACCCTTCTCCGCACGGTAAAGAGCGGCGCGCGAAATGCCAATCCGGTCAGCGAGCGCATCAGGACTCAGGCCCATACCCAGCCTATGGGCGCGCAGCCGGGCACCAATCTCTTCAAAGCTTGTTCTAGCGGTCTCTTTCACAATCGTGTCCGATTAGGGTCGTCTCAAATTCTGGACAGTGACGGCCCGAAGTTGCGGCTTTCGCCTCGCTAATGCAAGCTATTGTTTTTCACCTGCCGGAGGCTTCACGTTTTCGGTCAGCTATGTGATTGCTTGGGCGCGAAACGCGACGACATCTGCCTTTCCCTTGTCGAAGCCGAGACGCCTTTCCGCACTTCCGGCGCAGCGGTTGACGCGCACGACCGCGCTGATCCATGCGATGGGCGGCTGATCAACCGCCCGGAAACCACGCCTCGATCCGGTCCTGCCAAAGCCGCGCGCCCTGCGCCTGCGCCACGGCGCGGGCCCGCGCAGCGGTTGCGGCGGCGCGGTCGGTCAGGCCCTCGGCCGCCAGCGCCTTGGCACGGGACAGAAGCAGCGGCGCGCGGGCCTGGTTTTCGCCCGACCCGTCGATAGCCCCCTCGTAGCGGTCCAGCAGCGCGGTCGCGGCAGGGATTTGCCCATTCGCCACCAGATCCGAGGCGAGATAGGCCGCGAACAGCGGTTGCCAGCAGGTAAAGCCCGTGGCCTCCCAAGCCGAGAGCCCCTGCGTCATCAGGGCGATCGCCTCGGGGCCGTTGCCGTGCCGGGCCTTGACCCAGCCCTGCACGAAGGTCGCCATCGCAACGAATTCCGGGAAGCCCTGTTGGCGGGCGAAGTCGAGCGCGGCGCTGCTTTGCGCATCGGCTGCCGCCTCGTCGCCGCGCAGCATCGCCGTGTTGAACCGCGCGAGCATTCCAAAGCCGCGTGCATGGGGAAAGCCCAGCGTGGCGCCCAGTTCGGCGGCGCGGGCGGCGTGATTTGCGCCCTCGGCAAACTCGCCCCGGACGGTGTGGGTCAGACCCAGGTAGAAGTGGCTGAAGACCCCGAAATCCTTGAGGAAGACCGAGTACAGGTCGCGGTGAACCTCGGGGTTGTAGCGCGCAACCGTCTGGCCCAGGAACTCGAGCGCGGTCACGTTGTTGCCCAGGTGCCAGTTGACCAGGCCGCGCATCGTGCTGGCCGCCAGCGTCGCCCCGTCAGAGGGGCTGCGCGCGTTGATCCCGGCGATCGCCTCGCTGATCTGCAGGGCGCGGCCCAGATCGGCGGTGGCCCAGGCATGCAGCGCGGTGCTGTAGGTCACGGGAACCATCTGTTCATGCAGCCCCAATCTCTCGACCAGGTCCATCGCGCGGGCTTGCGTGGCGCCGAAGGCCGGATTGCCGGGGCCGCGCGTCACCATCTGCGTCGGCCCCTGGATCGACCGGACGGAAAGCTCTGCCGTGTCACGCTCGATCCCCGGGGGCAGGGCCTCGACCGCCAGAAGCGCGTCTTCCAGATGGCCAAGCGCTTCGGCGGCTGCCCCCTGACCTGCGGCGCTGAGGGCTGCGTTCATGTAGCGCGCCACCGCCTCGGCCGGGCGTCCCGCGCGGGCCAGGTGCATCGCCAGCACGTGTTCGGCCACCGACATCGCCCCGCCCTGCGCCAGGAAATGGTTGGCGATCCGGTCGTGCAGGCGGCGCTGGTCGTCGCGGCTCATCCCGGCGTGGATCGCATCTCGGATCAGGGCGTGGCGAAAGGTCAGGTGCGAGGACGGATCGGTTGACGAGGGTCGCTCGACCAGGTTCTGCGCCAGAAGCGCCTCGGCATGGGCGGTACTGTCCTCGGGCGCCTCGTCGGTCAGCGCGGCAATCAGGCTCAGGTCAAAGCTGCGCCCGATGGCGGAGGCCGCGCGGGCAAAGGCGCGACTGCGCGGGTCGAGGCGGTCGAGCTTTGACTGCACCAGACCGCCAAGGGTCAACGGCACATCCGGCCCGCCGGAGGCCCTGTCATCGCGGTGGCGCAGCATGTCGGAATATTCTTCCAGAAACAGCGGCACGCCTTCGGATTTGGCAACGATCAGCGCGATACCCTCATCGGTCAGCGGGTGGTCTCCGAGAGACTGACGCACCAGCGCGGCGGCTTCATTGTCGGACAAGGGCTTCAGCGCGATGACCTCGGCCGCGCCGGGGATGCCGTCTGCCCAAGGCGGTTCGGGGCGGCTGGTCACGAGGAGCAGGCCAGGATGGGCGGGGGCATCGGCGACAAGGATTTCAACCAGTTCCGCCGTCGTCGGGTCGACCCAATGCGCATCCTCCAGCACCACGACAAAGGCGCCGCGCCCGCGCACCGACCCGAACAGCATCCGGCTTAGCAGCCGCAGTGCGCGTTGCCGGCGAAGCCCTGCAGAATCGGCCTGATCTGGCCGCGGCGGCGGGGCGAGCGGCGACAAAAGCTCCAGCAGGGTCGCCAGATCCTCGCCCTCGGCCCGCCAGACTGACGAGAACAGCCGTTCAAGCTTGGCGTGGCGCACTTCGGGCGCGTCAAACCCCGCGACACCGGCAACCCATTCCAGGAACTGACGCACCGGATAAAGCGGCGCGCTGGTCTGTTCCGGCAGGCATTGCAGCACGAAGCCCGGCACGTTTTCGAGCTTCCGGTGGTGTCGGAACGCGCTGATCACGCGCGACTTTCCAAAGCCCGCATCGGCCGAGACCATTACCGTCCGCCCGGAGCCGCCCCGCGCCGCGTCGAAATGCGCAAGCAACCGCGAAAGTTCATCCTGACGGCCGATCAGATCGCCTTGTCGCCCGCCGCGCAGGGCCTCGAACCGGGTGGCCACGCCGCTGCGGCGACGGATGACCCGATAGGCCTTCTGCGGGCTGCGGAACCCCTTGAGCGTCTGCGGGCCAAGATCGGTGAGCTGGAAGCTGGCGCCAATGAGCTGGCGCGTGTCGTCGCAGATCAGCAGCGTATCGGGCTCGGCCAGCGCCTCAAGTCGGGCAGCGCGGTTGATACAGGCGCCGACCGCGTTGGTGCCGAAATGGTCGCCATCCGCGCGGATCATCGCGCTACCGGTGGAAATGCCGATCCGGCTACGTAGCGCCACGCCGGTCTGGGCGGCAAGGGCCTGCAGTTCGCCGAGGATGTCCAGACCGCTTTGCACCGCGCGCAGGGCGTCATTTTCCACCGCGCGGGGGAAGCCGAAGTAGCAGATGATCCCGTCGCCCTGATATTGCGCGACCACGCCGTGATGCCGGCGCACCACGTCGTTGCAGAGCGCGTGGAAGCTGCGCAGCAGATCGCCATAGCCCTCGGGGCCCAGCGATTCCACGAATTCGGTCGATCCGGCCATGTCGGCAAACAGCACCGACACGCCTCGGTATTCGGTGGCGCCGGCGACCGGAACGTCCTTGAGCGGCGGTCTTTGGGTGTCAGTGGCCATCAAGTCCCTGCCGCACGAAAGCCTCGGCCCCCATCGCCGCGTGATAGTTCGACAGCGCGAACATCATGACCATGTCGTAATCCAGGGCAAGCCCGCCGATGTTGGGCGACATCGGGTCGTCGCCGCGCCGGTTCTGAAACCAGCGCGCCCAGTCTGCCGAGCCCGGATCGTAGAGCAGGAAGGCCTCTCCGTCGCGAGGAAAGCTGCGGTTCGGCGAAGGATAGAGGTTGGCCGTAAATGGAAATTCCGCCGCGCCGTGACAGCTGAGGCAGGACGAGGCGCGCAGTCGGTCCTCGGCCACATAGCGCCGCCCCGAGGGGGTGATGACGTTGTGCCGCGTGGCCACGTCCATCGGCCCCGCCAGACGCCCGCCCCAGCCCAGCGTGTCGTGGGTGAAGGCCGGGGCCTCGGAGTTGATCCAGCTTTCGCGCAAGGTGGCGCCCGGTGGCAGGCCGTCGGGATCATCGGTCAGGTTGGGGTCATTGCCCCACATCGCGCCCAAGGGCACAAAGCGGTCCCAGGGCGTTTCGCCGGGGTGGTCGGCGTCATAGACATAGGCCAGATAGACCCAGCCGGTTTCCGGCGCGGCGATGCTGTCCTTGACCTTGATTGCCATCTGGATCGGATGGGCCTCCAGCACCTCAGGGCGCAGGGGCTTTTCGCCTCTGGTCTGCGCCGCGATCGAAGGACGATAGACGTGCCAGGAGGCCGCGCCCCGCAGCACGGGCCAATCCTCGGCCGACAGCGGCACCGCCTCAGCCTTGACCACGATCGCGCCGTCGCGGAACTGCGCACGTTCAGGGCGGGGGACATAAAGATCGCCCCAGACATCGCGCAGGGTCGTGGCGGCGACATCGTTGTAATAGATCACGGCATGGTTCTGCACGCTGCCAGTGGGCGGGACGGTGGTGAAGGTCTCGGGCGGGAGGATCTGGCCGGTGTAGGTGTTCATCAGCGCCTCGCGCCCCGAAGTGGGGTCGGTGCTGCCATCGGCCAGAGGCGTGCCCTCGCCCGACCAGACCATGTCATACCAGCCGGCCTTCTTCGGGTCCCACTGCTCGACCTGGTCGATCAGCACGCGCAGGTCGGGTTCCAGATGCCGCTTCAACGCTTCCAGATAATGCGGGGCTGTTTCAGGGGTCAGCGCCGCCTGCGCTGCGCCGCGCCAACGGCCCTCGATCGGGGCTTCTTCGGGGTAATCGAAATTCGCCAGAAGGTAGCGGCCCGACCATTTGTCCGACGCGGGGTAAAGGCCGTTGTTCGACGCGATCGGATCATCCGCAAGGGCGCCGGTCGTCAGACAGCCAGCAAGCCCCCCGGCGCAGGCCGCCCGTTTCAGAAAGGAGCCTTGCCTGAACATTGCCGTTAACCTTTGTTAAAATCCGGCAAAACAATGAAGTTCGTAGGACCCTGCGTCAAGGCGCCACGGGTTCTCAGGCTGAGAATTGTAAGGAAAAGGTGCGGACGGGTCAGTCTACAAACGGAGGCTACTACACTAATTTTTGACCCGCCCGCTTGGGACCGCTGCAATTTCGGCCCAATCGGCTGCACGGTCTGACCGCGCTAACGCCATGGGCCCAAAATGACATGATCGCGTCCCGATGCTGTTCCCTGTGGAACACCCATAGATATTTCTGACTATTTTGTGGCTCGCCTTCATTGTCCGAAGGCGGGTGGCTGGCTAAATTGCGCCGACAGGTAATTTCTAGGAATGACAATGCAGGAAGAAACCGCCACAGATCGCGTGGCGCTTTTGGCGCGGCTGCCGATGTTTCAGCGGCTGCATCCGGAACTGCTCGGGCGTGTTGCGCAGGCGCTGCAGCCGCGTGTCTGGGGGGCAGGCACCACCATCTTTCAGCGTGGCGACGAGGGCGATTACATGCTGATCGTCACCTCGGGCCAGGTGCGGTTGGCGCTGATCGCGCCGCACGGGCGCGAATTCGTGCTGCGCAAGGCTGGCCCTGGCGATTTTCTGGGAGAGATGGCGATGCTGGACGGCGCACCGCGATCCTCCGATGCGGCGGCAGTGGGCGAGGTGCGGGGGGTTTTGCTGTTTCGGCGCGACTATCTGGCGTTTTGCAAGGATCCGGCTCTGCCGCTGGCTGCGGCGCGTTATCTGTGTGGCCTGGTACGCGAGACGAACGAGCGGCTCGAATCGTTGGTCTCCTATGATCTGCAATCGCGCATCGCGCGGTTTCTGTTGGCGATGCTGAAGGGGCAGGAGCCTGCGGCGGGTGGCTGGGCAAGCCTGTCGCTCGACATGACGCAAGGTGATCTTGCAGCGATGCTGGGCGCAAGCCGGCCCAAGGTCAATCGCGCGCTGCTGGGGCTGATCGAGGCGGGGGTTGTGACCCGGACCGGGCAGGTGCTGACCTGCGATATCGCAGCGCTGCAAGAGGTGGCAGAGCGCGACCCGATGCAGGGTGGCTTCTGACGCAGGGTTTCCCGGGGAACAGCGCGGGTCACGAATCGAGTGCAGGATCCTGGCATCGACCAACCGTCAGGAGGACAGAATGTTCACCCCTCGCACCAACCGCCCGACCATCATGCACGCCCTGATCCTGGGTGCCGGTCTCGTGTTGTCCACTGCCAGCACCGCTATGGCCTGAGAGTCGGATTCGGAATTATCTTTAAGATGTCAGGCCCTTGCGATGAGCCTCGTGACGCGCCTGATGTGGGCGATGAGGAGCCATGCCTCTGCACTGGCGACGGTTTTCTC
>NZ_JAMJFX010000042.1 GCF_023544865.1 Phaeovulum molybdatiresistens
GCATCACACCCGCCCAGAAACTGAAGATGGTCGCGTGAATTCTACGGATGCACCCCGCTAGAAATGGGGGGATTACCCTAGCACTTCATTGCACCGGGAAAGCCGATGCAGAACGGGATATGCGAGGCCTTCAATTCGAAGATGCGCGACGAGCTCTTGAACGAAACGCTGTTCTTCGGCCTCGACCACGCCCGCAGTATCATCGCCGCCTGGGTCACCGACTACAACGCCGCCCGGCCCCATTCGGCGCTCGGCTACCAGACCCCCGCGGCCTACGCCGCCCAACTCGCCGCAATGGGCGATCGGCTCCACGAAACGGAGGCGTTCCGCCGATCGCCCATTGCTCCTTCCGCGCAAGCGGGCAATTGTCACCCGCCGGCTCTGGTTTCAGCTGGATGAGTGCCGGGGGTCACAGCAACTTCGATCTCTTCATCTGCATCCTCAATCTGCCGGCCCAATCTTAAACTGGAAAATCCCAGCCCGGATCGGTCCAGAGAACGGGAAGCAGGTCAGTCAGGACGTATGCAGACGGGAAAACGCCATAGCGGGAACTTCGGATAGCGGCGCTCGAATATAGAGACCGAACCTGATTACTTAACCGCTCGGCCCCAAGAGATTCGATAGCTTGCGGTGTTTGTCGCCAGTTTGATTTCTCGTTCGAATGTCACTCGCATCGTTCCTGACCAAGGCCTTTCGACATCAGGATCAAAGCGGAACTCCACCGGACGGCCTTCTCCATAGTCGTGGAACCGCAGTTGCTCCAGAAGCCGTGACGAGATTAGATAAGCCACACCATCTTCAATCTTCGCTCGATAAACCGGCGTACTGTTCATAGTGAACTCGTAGGAACTCGCCTGATCAGCCTCATTGGTAATGACCAAGTCTCTGGGTTTAGTTATGATGTCGCTGCCATCCGGCCATTGCCATTCGAAGAGCCACTCCGGTCTACTTGAGTCATCCATAACAAGTAGTGGGTCATAGCCCTCGGCTTTTATCAGGGCACTGCAATCGCGAACTGCCTCCCAGAACTCGTGGGGCGTCTGGCTCTCTATGTCCACAGCCTGGCTCTTCATGTCCACGGATCGCAACTTCCGAATGACATCTGACCACACGACTTCGGATACTTGATCCGACAACGTCTCCCGCCACCACTCCTCCTCATTAAGAGGGGCTTGCCCCATCTGGGGAGTAGTGTACTCTCCCTTATTCAATCCATCCACGTTAATTGAGAACTCCTCCAAGTGATCATTAGTCATAATAATTTCGTCAAAAAGATGGCGTGGAAACCCATCCTTAGAGAAAGCTTTGGATGCCGCCGCGGAGGCTAAGGCGTCAATGCGACTGTTGTCGATTTTTGCATCCAAGATTGCTTGGTCTCGATATCCATTTAAGACACTAAGCGACTGTGCGACAAACTGGCGAGCATGATCTTGCCGCGCGCCAAAAGACAGATCATCGCATTTCGGATCCACCAAAGCGGCAACCAAGTCCGAGTGACGACCGCTATCGAGTTCCTCTATAGCGGAGGCCAAAGTTGTAAGATAATCCTTTTTCCGTCTGAGAGCCTCATCTTCGCCTTGTGTAAGTAAGCGCCTTAGGGGCCCATTGACAGACGGTGGACGAGGTGTTGTGGCCATTAGCGCAATAGCTTGCGCCGGAGGAAGTGCTGAGAAAGCCAGGCCACCACCGGATGTATAAATGCGCATCGATATCTTAGGCATTTCTCCCAATCTACCGAGGCCTTCCAGTAAACGGTCAATTCTCCCTGCATAGCTGCCTTCGGAAAACTGACTGCCTGAGCCAACGATCCTAAGAGCCGAGATCAAGAAGTCTACGCCGGTGATAGCAGAATTGTCGCGCAGACCTCTGTCACCACGATCATACTGCTCGCCATGCAATAACATGCGCGCTCCCTGCTTCGCCGTGTCGCCGGTGAGAGTGTGCATCGACCAGTGTATGAATACCGCGGCAAGGACCATTGCATGGTCCCGCCAAGTATTGTGGACAATTTCCTCGAAGAGAAGGGGCGGCATGTCGGCGTCCCGGCCCGGCGTCGACTTAAAGGCGACTATTTCTTCCCAATCGCTCTGCAAGGATTCGGGAGTGAGAGCCTCGGATTGTATTCTCCTATGCCTTCCGCGACGGATCGACGCGTCGTGTAACTGCGTTTCCCAGCGCAGCATGAGATCACTGGTCCAACTCGTTGCGAGCACATCTCCAAGCCACACGGCTCTCGCAGTCATTTGCGTTGTCGAACGCAGATGAACCCATGCATTCTCAGACGTGAGCTTCAGGTCTCGCCAGCTATTGGCTTTGCTGCCACTCGGCCTCGTTGCACTCGAAATAGCCCTGAGTAGGGCCTCCCACCCGGCAACCTGCTCTCGCCAAGCGCGCGCGTAAGCCTCACCTTGGCGCGAGAGCGAAAAGGCTCTTCGATCACCGGTGCCTGAGGCGGCCTCGGCACGAGATTCTTCTACCGCCCAATCGACCATGCGATGGGATAGGTCCTCGCCCAGCTGAATGATTGGCCGAAGCGCCTCCGACGCGACTTCGCCCGAGGCTCGCGCATATATTCTATATGGAATGTAGGCCAATGGCCTTACGAACTCGGGCTCCTCAGGCAGCCGCTCAACAACGCGACGCGTAATGTCGCGGTAGGCTTCTGTCCATTGCTGCGTAAGCGAACGGCTAAACATCCCGCTTCTGGCGTCCAGCTGCGCATAGCTGAAATTGATGTCGCTGCTTTGGGCAAGCCGGTATAGGAAGATGTGAAACTCCTCCACCTCGCGAAGCTGTTCGGCAAACTCGCCCGCTCGACGCTCGTCGATTAGCTCGATTAAGTCGGCGATCAGCTCACTAAAGATCTGGTTAGTCGCGCTTATGCGCCCTTGCTCAGTTGGCTGGGTCGAAAACCGAAACGCGAGTTTGACGGCGGCACGAGAAACGGGATTTAACGGAACTGTTGCGCGAGCGAGAACTTGATCTCCCGCATAGCTCCTGCCCGGCTCAAGAGGAATCACAAGGTCTTGGACCCGTTCATCCTTTTTTTGTCGGACCTCCGACAGCCAAGCATCAACAGCTGGTTTCAGGACTCCGAAGCGCACATCTATGAGCTTCATTGTCCGTGGTAGGCGGCGTGTCACGCTCGCTTCGCCCTCCTTCCAAATACCTGTATACCAGACGCGCGCACGAACGTCGCTACTGAACGGATCGGCTTCATCTCCAGCTGGAAGATGTCCAAGTGCTGAGACATTGGTCCACTGGTTGGCAGTGACGGCCAAGGACAATTCACGTGGCCAAATTTCATTGGCAACGTAAGATCGCATTATCGGCGCACGCGTAGATGGGTGCAGAAAAGCGATTGTGCGTAGAAGAAAATATCCGAGAGCCGCAACATTCACTGCGAACCACGATATATTAAGGACCGTCACAGCTTTACTAACATGAACAAATTCATCTCCGAATGGGATTTGCAACGCGATTGACGCACATAGAAAAAGCGAGCTAACGCCTACAAACAATGCGGCAGAAGAATCGATGTAAACCGTAAGACGTGACGCAAATGAGGCGCGCCCTTGATTTAGCAGCCCCACAAACGCGATTACAAGCGGAAAGACAACGCCAATCAAGGCAGCCTGCACGGAAAATATCGCAAGGTTGACAGTCCAATAGTCGCGAACATGTTCGTTGGTGCCCGCTCTCGGATCAAGACCTTCGGAAAGTCCCAAATATCGAGAAAGAAACACTACGAGGTAGGCGCAGAAGAGAGCAATTAAGGCTAAGAGAGGGTTGCCGATAATCCACCGAATTGCGCGCAACAAAACTGGAAACCGGTGCGTGTGAAACTCATTGTTTTCGCGAAGCTGCGCTGAAACGACGCTTCGCACAGTTTTTGAAAGTGTGGGCCGAAAAAATCCTCGCATCACAGCAGCGAGCAAACGCACCTGACTTTTGATGAAAATTATTTTTTCTAGCATAGTTTCCGCGCGTTTATGGACCTCTGTGGAAGAGATCCCATATTTTTTGTGGTTTATCAAAGAATAAGTCACGACAGGTATCATCGGGCGCGTGTGCAGCTTCGATCCGGCTACCTCCGAAACGGTGCTGAGGCCGAAGTGGACATCCTCCCCCGCCGTTCGGCGGCCGGTCGGATCGTAAACCGGCGGGAGACGCGTGGCGTCGCGCCCCTGCTTTCACGCGGTCAATACACAACCTTCGACTCATGGCGCAGTAAATGCCCGCTTTAGCGCTTCTCGGCCGTTAAGCCCGGCTGCTGCGAATGGCCGCTTCCCGCCCTGTGCGTCGGTGACGATCGTTCTCGTAGTTCCAGCCCGAGGCATGATTGCCCCTTTCCCCTCCAGCCTCAGGCCACGCGAACGATCTCGGCAGTCCCGGGGGCCGAGAAGCAGTTGAAGTTGCCGGACGGCTAAAGTCGCTCGACCGTCAGGAAGACGGCGCATTCCTTCTGCAGCGCCATCAGGTTGTCGATCCCGGCGGTGATGTCGAACCGCGCCTTTAGCGGGGCCAGCGCATCGACCGTGTTGGCTTCCACAAACCGGTCATGGAAATGGCGCCGGCGGTTGCGGTCCGAAGGGTCGGGGCGCAACTGGGCAAACAGCCCCTTTCCGCCAAGCTTCCGGTTGGCCCCGTCGATCTGGTCGCGCAGCGGGAGGTCAGGAGTATTTTCAGGCTCCCACACCAGCGTCAGACGGCGCACCTGCACGCCTTGCTTCTTCAGAATCGCAAGGAAGGCCTCAAGCCGCTCGCGCTGCGGTGGGCGGGCGAGGCACCACGGGTCTTCGATGTGCATATCCACCTGCCGACCTGAAATCGCCTCGAACACGGGGCCAAAGTCGCGCGGCGTGCCAGGGCGATAGTCAAAGCGGCGGATGCGGGCATTGAAGGCGTCCAGCACGCCCTTGCGCAACGACAGCTCACGAACGTTGCTCCCGATCCAGCTTTCGGGCACGGCCCTGCGCCCGAAATGCGACACGCCCGCCAGGGGGCCCTCCAGCACCGGGGGTGATCCGGCATCGGCCCAGAACTCCTCTGCCGCGCCTTGATTCACCACCGTCAGGCGCGGTGCCGCGGCCAGCAGATCGGCGCGGGCCAGATGGACCTCGATCTGCGCGTTCCGCTCATACTCGACCAAACCATCCACCAGACGCCGGTCAAGGCCCGTGGCCTCTGCCCCGGCCATATCTGCTGTGTCCGGGATCAGGTAGTAAACCTTCCGCGTCCGATCATCGTCCAGCCAGCGGCGCAAGGCCCTCAGGCTTGCCGCCGCCTGTTCGTGCTCCTGCGCACCCCAAAGAGCCTGCGCCGCAAGAATAATCAGGCTAGCCCCCTGCAGACGCAGCCCAAGCGTTTCGGCCGCCGTATTGGCAATCGGCACCACATCCGCCGGCGCCTGCGCGGGCCGGGGCTGGGTCTTGGCCAGCACGCCTGAAAGCCAGGCCCGCACCGGGTGGCGGTTCAGCTTATCCCAGTGCTGCTGGTTGGAAAAATCGTTTAGGCAATGCGGGCAGCTTGTCTCGCAGGTTTCGCCACTCGGGCATTCCAGTATCTGCAAGGCCCGGCCGATCAGGGCGCGCGCCGAAAAGCGCGGCTCGTCATCGGCCAACAGACGGCGGCAATAGCCCGCCCCGCCCGGCACGGCATCCGAGAGGATGACCGAAGGATGCCCGGTCGGAATCTCGGCCGTGGCTCGGATGTCCCGCGGGTCGGTCTCAAGGAGGTCAGTGGCTGCCAGCCTCAGCGCCTCGGAAAGCGTGCGGACAAAACCTTCGCGCGCCTCTCGGGTTTCGCTTTCCTTCTTTCGACCGAAATCAGGCAAAGGGGTAGAAAAGCGGATTGCCCGCAGATCGGTTTCAAAGATGTGGGCCAGATCGACGGGCCAGCCCAGCTTGTCAACCGGACAGGTCTCGCCGCTGCGCGGATTATCGTGACGCTTCTGCACCTCGGCCCCATGCGCCAGATCGCGTGGGGCGGGCATGGCGAATTCGCAGCGCGGGCAACACAGGTAGCCCTTGCCCTGCGGCCCGCGGTTCACGATGAACATCTGCCCCGGCTTTTCCCCGCTGCGCGGCACAGCGGGAGCAAAGAAGCTCATCACTCCGTTCAGGTCAGAGGGACGGAAATCCTCTTCCATAGCGCGGGTCAGCAGCCGCGCTTCATCCACCGGGCGCACACGCAGGCGGGATGAACCGGGGTCGCGGCCCATGCGCCCGGTGTAGGAGGTAAGGAATCCGAAGGGTTCAATGAAGCGCGCCTTCAGCCCTTGCTGGCCCGCCCCGCATTGCGGGCAGCTTTCGTCAAAACCTTCACGGTCGTCGTGAATCTGCACATGGTTGCAAGACGGGCAGATGCGATAGTAGCCCTTTTCAGTCCAGGCATCGCCGCCGCCGATCGCAGCCTTGCGGGCAATGCCTTCGCTGGTCCAGATGCGGCCCCCCGCCACCACCTCGGCCCCAGGGGCATATTCCGCGATGGCAAGGCTGGCATCCCTGTCCAGTTGCAGCGCCCGGCCCTGATCGCCGTGCGATTTCTGATCGGTGACGATTTCCAGATGAATGGAATGAACCGGGAAGCTGTAGGTCGGGATCACGGCCGCGCGCGACATCGCCTCGACCACAAACCGGTCCAGATACAGCTTTTTGTCGCGCATCCGGGCGTTTGCGCGGTTCAGCGCCTTTTTGCCTTCCGCATCAGTCGTGGCCGCATGATGCGCGGCCATGGCCTGTTCATAGCCCTCGTGTATCCCGCGCCAGCGCCCGGCGATCACGGCGACAAAACCTTCCACCTTCTGCAGGAAATGCGCCGCCAGATCAGCCCCCCGCAGAGCGACGGAGGCCAAGGAGCCGGGCAGCGTTCCCGCCAGGGCATCGGCCGATGCCAGCGCCGTCTTGCCGGCATCCGACGCCAGCCAGGATCGCAGATCGGCCAGAAGGGCGGCTTCGCGCGCGTGGTCGAGGTTTTCGCCCAGGATGTCGCGCAACTGCGGCGCGCCTGTCTTGGTGGACCCGGCAAGGCGATGGTCCAGCCAACCGGACAGGATCATGGACACCTGATGGCGGCGGAAGAAATCGGGGTTTTCGAGGGTCAGGTAAGGGGGCGCCGGCAGCGCTTCAAGATAGGATTGCAGGTTGCGGAAACTTGACTGGTCATAACGGCTTCCCCGCGCCAACATCAGGGCAATCGGCGCAACTTGTGCCCGTCGACCGGCACGGCCCGCACGCTGCTGGTAATTCGCGATACCCGGCGGAACGTTGCGGCAGAACACGGCCTCAAGATCGCCCAGATCGACCCCCATTTCCATCGTGGTGGTGCAGCTAAGCAGGTTCACCTCACCCCGCCGGAAGCGCTCCTCGATCTCGGCCCTTTCCGATACGCCGATGGCGGCGGTATGTTCGCGGGCGATCGCGCTTTGCGGTCGCGCGCGATAGCGCTCAAGATAGTGGTTCGAACGTTCCGCGACTGCGCGCGCCTCGCGCGAAACCTTCTCGACCTCGCCGGTGCAGCGCCAGGCTGTGCATTGGCCCTCCAGATCAACATGCGCTACCGCCCCGCAACTGCGGCAGCGATACAGGCTGCCTGCAGGCGCCGAAACCATCCGCAGCGCCGCCAGATTCAGCACATGACCATGGCCGCCCGGTTTCAGAAGGCCCGCGCCAGGCCGCGTGGCCGCCTGCCAAAAGGCGCGCATCGCCGTGCCGATCTGATCGGGCGAAAAACCCAGCTTCTGGCCCAGAAGCCAGCTGATCCGGTTCTGCGCACTTGGCGCAGGCATCAGCGTGTGCAACCGGCGCGACGCTTTCACCCGGACTTCGGCCCAAGAAATGTCACCGCTGGCCTTGCTCTCGCCCCAAAGGGTTTCATCCGTCAGGTCAATCACCCCACCCAGATCGTTAATGGCGCGGGAATAGCGGATCTGATCCAGCAGGAACCGCACCAGCGGCGCGGCAAGCCGCTGTCGGCCTTCGGGAAGTGCCTGGGCAACGCTGCGCACCACCTGATCCTCGCCGTGATACTGCACCTCCATCAGGCCTAGCGTTTCCAGCGAAAGCCGCAGCGCGCCGTCGCACAATTCGCCTGCAATCAGCGCAAGAAGCCTGTCCTTCACTACGGTGTTGCCCAAGGGCTCGGGGTTGCGCCGGTCGTAAAGACGGAAACCCTCGCGCCGCAGGGCCCGCCATACCCCCTCCTTCAGCCCCTCCAGATCCAGCTTCTCGTCCTCGGCCCGCTTCAGCGCATCGACCATCGCCGCGCGCAGGGCCTGATCCCTCGCCGTGCGTTCGAAGAAGGGCGCAAAGAACGCCGCATCCTGCCGGTTGTCGGCAAAGACCAGCAAGTTGCGCCCCTTCATCGGAGCGTCCGACTCTCGGTTGGCCGGCGGTGGCAGTGCTTCGATCAGCGTCTGTGCGGCAACGGCAGCCAGCGCATCGTCACCGGGGTTGATCGCCGTCACTGGCTCGGCATGGCGCCCGCCTCTGTGCCCGCAGGAGAGGCAGCGTTTCACATAGCTCCGCCGCTCCTCGGAGTCCTGCACCATCTCGGCCTCTTGCAGCCCTAGAAGACCGTCGCCCGGCCCATCGATCAGGTCACCGGTCAGCGGATCGAACCAGAACAGGTCCACCTCCTCGGCCCCGGCCGCCTCGACTTCCTCGGCATCATCCTCAAAGGCGCTCTGGCCCGCCCCGACAAGCCGCAACACGCGGCGTGTGCCCCGCTGCGCCAGATCGGGCCGGGGATGCAGGGCGTGGCCATCATCCCAACCCTCGACATAGGGTTCGCCGCAGTTGCGGCAGACCAGGAGCGGATAGGCCGGAACTCCCCCAACGTGCGTTCCGGCACGGCTCACCACCGGCGGCCCATCCCAGTGTTCGGGAGTTTCTGCCGAAAGCGTCAGGGCTAGGCCTTCCACGCCAGAGGCCGCCAGATGGTAGCGCGCCGGCAATAGCGGAAAGGCCCCTGTCATCGACGGCTTGGCCAAAACACCGGCAGCAATCAGCGCGGTCAGCGCCTGGCGGGCAAGCCCCGGAGCATCGCCGAAGACCTGCCGCGCCAACCCGTCAAACGGCAGCGACCGGCCCATCAAAGCCTTAGCCACCAGCCGCACCTCGGCAAGCCCCGAGAGCGCGCGGATCAGCGCCTCGCCCAGGTGGGGGCCTTCCAGCCGCAGCGCCTCGATCCCCGCCGCCTCCATGGCGGCGTTCCATTCGTCCACCTGATGTTCGGCGCTCTCATCGGAAAAGACGTTCGCGGCGCGGAGGTCTGCAATCACCTCTCCGATCTGCACCCAAACCTGCGGGTCAATCCACTGCGCCGCTTCGCCTTCGGTCAGCCGCGGATGCAGTCGCCGCTCCGAGGTGATGACCGCGGCATCCCCGCTGGGAAAAGGTTCGCCAAACAGGTTCTCGGCAAAGCGCGCCAGTTCATCCCGCCGGGCTGGATCAAGGCTGGCCGATGTACCAACGCAACGCAGCCGCCCCGGTGCCAAACCCAGCCTGGTTTTCAGCTTGCGCAGCAGGAAGGCCACCTCGATGGCCTGCGCCCCGGTATAGGTGTGCACTTCGTCCAGCACGATCCATTTCAGGTCGGCACCTTCCAGAAGCCGGCGGTTGCGCGGTAGAAGCAGGATGTGCTCCAGCATGGCATAGTTGGTGATCAAAATATGCGGCGGGCTGTCCAGCATCTCTTGCCGCGACAGAAGCCAGTTTGCGGGAACACGCGTGGCATCGGGAAAGTTCGCCTGGAACGACGGGCTTTGAACCAAATCGTTTTCCACATCACTGCGCATCTCATTCGATCGGACCTGCCCCGTGTAACGGCCCAGCGTGATCCCGGGATCCTTCAGATCGGAAAACAGCAGTCGCGAGATCCGGTGCATCTGGTCATTGGCCAGCGCGTTTAGCGGATAGACCAGAATGGCCCGAACCCCTGGCCGCGTTAGATCGGGATCGCGCAGCAGGCCGTCCACCAATGGAAAAAGAAAGGATTCCGTCTTGCCCGACCCCGTGCCGGTGGCCACCAGATAGTTTTCTTCAAGCCCGATGGCCGCAGCCTGATGCAGATGCAGCGGCCGGTCCATCAGGGCACGCCCACTGTCGCTGCGATCCAGCGCAGTCCAGCCCATGTGCATCCGCCCATCCTTTACCATTTGGCGGATCGATGCACCCTTTTCAAAGTCCGGCAGGCTTTCGACAAAGGGGCCTTTCACCAGATCGGCCGCTGCGATCGTTGCCGCCACGCGCTGTGACAAGAGCGGCGCCCTAGCTGCCGAAACCCCCGCCGCGGTCGAGGTATAGCGGGCAAGCGTTTCACGCAGCCGATCCTTGAAAAGAAGCGGGTCGAGTTCATGGGTCATGGGCGTACCTTGGCCAATTGCCAGACAAGCAGAAAATAATAGAACAACTCGGGCGCCAGTCGCAGCAGGAACCCGATGGATGCCCGCACGTCGGCCTCTCGCCAGTTCAGGGTCCTGGCGAGCGCCTCGATGAACTGGCCGGCCAATCCGGTCCGGCTGGCACGGGCAAATTCGGACAGCGTGGCCGCAACGGCCAGATCGATCCCGGGGGGCCTGTCGTCTTCGGGCCGCCGCTTTGCCATGGGCGGGCGCCGTTCGGGCGGGCATTGAGCCAGCACGTGAACGACAAGGGTCGACAAGGCTTCTGCGCGCCGGCTGTTGCCACCGCCCACGTTCTGTGGGTCGAACAGCACATTGGCCGCCTCGAACCGCTCCAGCATCCGCAGCTGTGCCGCCCGCAGATGGGCTGGGCCTAGGATCGGTGTGCCATGCCAGAACCACCCTGCGCCGACATCCGTATCCAGCGGGGCAAACAGCGTGAAGAAGCGTTCGGCCTGAAAGCCAGCCAGCAACGTATCGGCGTTTCGCTCGGCTTGCGCGGCATTCGCAAAGGCCATCAGCGCCTGTGCATGCAAAAGACCCTCGCGCAAGCGTTCGCGCGACAGGGCACCCAGTCTGGCCCCTGCCCTCAGCCCATCATCGGCCTGATCGGCCAAGGCATCGAACGCAGCCGGAGGGGCGGAGTACAGCCCCGGGTCGATTTCCAAAGGGTGCACCATCGGCACCCAGCTTGGCGAAGTTTCTCCCGGCGCCGGCAGAAGTGCCGCCCGCATCAGAAGCCCAGCCGCAAGGGGCAGGCCTGCCATCACGCCCCCAAGCTTGCGCCAGCGCGGCAAGAGACTGCGCTCCAGACCATGGTCCAGCCAGCAGTCCACCGCATAGCAATCCGAAAGCCAGCGGCAAAGCGTCTCGAACCGGGTCTGGATGAAGTCAATCGGCGCATCCGGCAGGCTGTGCGATGCGACCAATGGCACGGCATAGGTATCGCCCCTTCCGTTCCGCAAAGGGCGCCATCCATGATCCGAGTCCGCGCTATCCGGTCGAACAAAAACGCGCCCTATCATCAATCCCTGACTGGCCGGCTGCTGCGCGATGGTCAGCGCCACCTCGCGGGCGTCATTGCCGGAAAGTTCGGCACTCAGCCACTCGGGCGCCGCCTGGCGCACGGGCCGCCTCCCCAAGGCGATCTCGTGAAAGCTGCGCTTTCCCATCTCGTCCTCGACTTCTACAGCAACAGCATCGATGGCCGTGCCAATGGCAAAGGTGGCCTGCACCCCCACTCGCACCGGTCGCAGGTCAAACCGTGTCGGCTGAAGCGCGTCCACGATCTCGAACAGCACCACCTCAGCGCCGTTCGACCGACGCAACACAACCGCGGCGTTCTGTCCAACAAGCTCTGAAATCGCTATGTTGCGGGTCATCCCCAACGCAAAGGGCTGGGCTTCGAGCCGCGCCCCAACCCGCAAGGCCGCCCCGCGATCGGGGCACCGGATCGACACATGGCCGAACCTATCTTCCGCACCCACGCCAATGCGGGCCCCTAGAGGCACCGGGCTGGCCACACCATCGGACCGGAGGCGCTGCAGACTGATGTCGGGCCAAGCGAAGCGGAACGACACGACCTCGCCTTCGATCCCGAAGGCGGCCGTCGCATGGGCGTAGTCACCCTTGGGATCAAGCTGCAAGCCGCGTTCAAAAGTCGTGACATGCCGGGAATGCGAAGGCAGAAAGTTCGTTGGCGCTGCGGAGCAGATCAGGTCCAGCCCCCGCGCTGCTTCAAACCCAGGCCAGACAAACGCGCCAAAGGTGATGCCGGCTGACCGCGCTTCCCTGTCGGGCGCCAGAAGCTCCAGCCGAAGTCGCGCCGGTCCCGGGGGCAGGCCGGGCGGCAGGCAATCGGCCAAAGCGCATTCGCCATGGCCCTCCGTCACGGCCACGTCAATCACCGTTTCTACGCCAGCCACGCAAAGGCGCAGGCGCCGCGTTTCGGTGGTCTGCAACCCGGTTTCGACCCTGACCACTGCGTCCGATCCGAACAGCCGCCCCTGCAGGCCGATGGCGATCTCTGCCCCCATCAGTCCCAGACGGCGGCGCGGCCGGATCGCCAGCGCCAAGCTCTGCTCGCCGATCCGCAGCACTTTCGGCCTCTGGTCCAGCGCTACGCACTGCAGGAAACAGCCGTCGCCAAGGGGCAAGGCCTCCAGATTGTCCAGCGTAAAGGGGCGCCGTGCTGCAACCAGTGCCTCGGATGTATCCAGTATCAGATCGCGAGGGCCATTGGCCGCACCTTCCCACAAGAGCTGGCCAACCGTCAGGTCGAACACCGCAAAGCGGCCGTCATCGGCTAGAAAATCCAGCGCAAAGGGCATCCCGTCGATCTGCCCAGCCAACCGCTTGGGCCATGGTTGCTCCAGCGCCCAATCCTCGCCCCCTTTCAGTCGCCGAGGCCGAGCTTCGTCATCCATCTGCACGGCGATCCGCCCATTTGCGCGGGGCAGCCGCAAGGCCAGCCCATCGGTGCCCCAGACCAGCCGCGGACGGGGCGGAAGGGCCGCGGTTACACCTCGCCGCGCGCGCTCGTTTCCGGCCCGGGCAAAGCATTCAGCAAAGAAGCTTTCGAACGGGCTTTGGGCCACAAACCCGGTCGGGTTCGCCGCAACCCTCGCATATAGCCGGGCATGCCAGGCCGTTTCATCCCAAAGGATCGCCCGCCGCGGCGTAATGACCGTAGGGTGCAGGAATTCCAGCGCATCATCCTCCCACCGGTTCAGCAAGGTCGAGGATTCTACTGGCGGCGCCCCGAACAGGTCATGCTGGCGCTGAAACGCCTCGATCAGCTGCTGCACATGTGCCCGCGGCACCCCCGCATGCAGAAGATAAAGGTCCACCATCCGGTCCAGACCTCGACTGGGCAAACCCAGCTTGTCGCAAAGGGCCAAAAAGCTCCGATGCAGGACTTCTCTCACCGCTGGCGTTTCAAGCCGCACGCCAAGCACATCTTCCAGATGCGCGTAGATGCGCAGGTCATTGCCGCCGTAACTGTCATTAAGCGCATGGGTCACCGCCCACCCCGCCAAGTATCCATGCGCATGGAACAGTTCCGGAATTGCTTGCGCCCTGCCCCTCAGAAAGGTGCGCACCCGCGAAATGGCATCCTTTCGCAATTTGTCGCTCAGGGACAGCAAACCAAGGAACGGGGGGGCTTCGGCACGTTTGAGTTGCCCATAAAGAAGAAAGTCGGAGATTCTGCAGGTCACAAAATATCCTCAAAAAAATTCACGTATATCATATCGTTGCGCAGAATCTTCTTAACTTCAAGAAATGATTTGCCGCCTTATTCTTCGCCCTCTGAATCAACTGCCTCCTGAAGTAGTTCGCCATCGAAACTCTCTTCAGAACGTAATTCAACCTCCGCGGGTTTTGGCGTGAGCGGTGATCAGCGAGGCACATGATGCGATGGTGTCGCTGTTCTGCCTTGTAATCGAAAGACCGCTTTAGCGTTCTGTTGCAGGTGCGATGTTGCGACCTAACCAGACGGCTTTCCGCCCTGTTACGTCGGCGGCGCTTCAAAGCATGCGATACACGGATCGGCTATGTTGAGCGCCGAGGGAGCAGGTAGGTATTAGGTTCCTTCTGGGCGCTCTTTCGAGTGCTTGGGGCTGGCCTTCCGGCCGGTTGTGAGGACGGTGATGCGCCTCCGTCTAGTGCAGATACAGGCTTATTTTCTCGCGTCGGTTCGGGATTGGACCGGGCTGGACCCGCGAACGGAAGGGCAGTTGATCGACACTGCGGCGGCTGGGAATCGGGGCGCGCGCGGGCGAACATGCAGCTTGAGGTTATCGGCTAGATCGTGCGGAGGGCTCCGTGACCCCCGCCGTTCACTGGCAGGCCAGCCGGGATGGGCTGGCGATCTACCGGGGCGACGAACTGGTCGCGGCGATTCCCTTCTCTGCCCTCGGGCGCCTGCTCTACGATCTGGCGGCGGTGATGCGGGGCTGATTCCCGGTTGTTTTTTTGGTACCATTCCTCCTACCCTCAACGCGCCCAAAGGTGGTGCGTTTTTTGGTGCTCATTTTGCTGCTCATTTTGCTACTCAAGCACCCCGTAGCGCGTTGATTTCGCATGATTAAAAAAATCGCCTGTCGGACTGTCCCTCCGCCACTCCTTCCCTGCATCGCTTTGATTTCCCTTGATAAATCGGCCCTGCAAATTTTTCCTTCCCCCAGAAATTCCCCCACAATCGCTTAGATGCCCCCGGAACAAGCCGGAACATGCAGGCCCAGAGCCGGAACCGTTAGCGGATCATGCCGCCGTCTAGATCAGCCTATTTTATTCGCGCGTTCGCCTGGGCACGGGGCGGAAAATCAAAAGCCGGGGGTTTAATCTCTGCGTGCGGGAATGCGCCGGTTGCCGGGGCAGGTCGCCCCGGACTTTCACCCCCCCCCGCCTCGCGCGCGCGTGAAAATCTGTGTTTGCGTTTGCCGTGAAGGATGCACGCCGGTTCCGATGCCGCGCAGCCAGACTTCGCACCGCCCCCCTTGGGTCCTTCCAAGGGTCCATCTTATGAGGGTCGGCAAAGCTCGACGTGTTTCCAGGGCCAGAGCCTCCTAGAGGGTTGAAGGTTTACACCCAGCGCCTGCCGCTTGCGCTTCGCTCGCTTCCGACAGGCTTCGCGGCAATAGACTGCATCGGCGCGCCGAGTCAGCGGCACATGCCCGCCGCACTCGGGGCAGGTCCAGCCGTCGCGGGTCAGCTTCCACAGCACGGCCGTGGCGCGGGCCAGCCGGTGCCGCCTGTTGCCCTGGGCGAGAAAGCCGCTTGTCGGCCAGACTTCGGCCTGCACAATCGGCCTGCCGTCGTGGGATTCGTCATAGCTGATTCCGAACGGGTCAGGGGCAGGCATGACTTGATTTCCCTGATTGTTTTTCAAGGGCCAGAGCCGGGTTACGGCGTTGGCGGGAAAGCCTATGGGGATTTTAACCTATCTCGGCCCGAAAATCCCGAAAGCCACGCCCTTGCGGTGCTGTGGTGGCCCGTCCGGTTGTTCTGTGACTATCGTGGGCGTGTGATGCGGGCGCCAGTCACTGAAATGCCGCTGAGGATGCCAAAAGGCCCTCATCTGGCGACAGGTTTCTAACAGGCCGCTGAAGAAGCCGGCTGTGCAGAACGGTTTCCTTTCGGCGCAACTGTCCGGGTTTGGCTTCAGGCGCCTTGGCGCAGGAAGCATGCCGGTTTGACGCGGTTTGCCATCGTCATGCGGACAGAAGCCGGGGTAGTCGGGCGAGGTTGTTGACGGCCATCGTCAAGATGAAGCGGGAGCGCACCCGTTCGAGGCCGCGATAGACGGTCTGTGCCATGCCGCCGACGGTCTTGGCCCAGCCGAAAGCCTCTTCGATCCGTTTGCGGTGCTTGATCGACAGGGCATATCCCTTGTGCCGGGTGGTTCTGGCGTCGATTGCTGAATATCTGGATTTCTGCGCGACATGCGGGGTGACACAGGCTTGCCTGAGATCAGCGACGAACTCGGCCGTGTCGAAGCCCTTGTCCGCACCCAGCGTCAACTGTCGGGTCGACCCCGGGGAATGGCGATGGATCATGTCCAGCGCGGCGCGCCGTTCCGCATGACCGTCGGCCTGCGTCAGATCGCCCTGCACGATCAAACCGAAGCGGTTTTCCATCAGCGCATGCCCCATGAAGCAGAGCATGGCGCCGGTGCCGGGAGACTTTTTGTAGAGCCGTGCATCCAGGTCGGTAGTCGAGGCATGGGTGGCATTGGACCGCTTCTCGCCGCGGAAGTCGACTTCGGCATTGCGGTTCTGGCGGCTGGAACGGGGCATCGGAGCGGTCTCGGAAACGGTTGGTTCGGGGTGATCTTTGGCGGTAGCGTCGGGTCCGGGTGGGCTGCCGGCATCATCGTCGGGTGGCGTGTCGGAGCCCTTCGGCTGGAAGCTCTTCATCGAGGCCCAGGCCTTCACCAGCGTGCCGTCGACCGAGAAGTGATCATCCGACAGA
>NZ_JAMJFX010000043.1 GCF_023544865.1 Phaeovulum molybdatiresistens
CTACATCAGCCCCATGGAGTTCGAGGCACGCGCTATGCTAGCTTAACCTGCTGTCCACGAAACCGGTAGCAGGCCATGGCCGGCCTCGGGTTGATGACAGGCGCGTGCTAAGCGGCATAATCTTCATCAATCGCAATGGGTTGCGTTGGTGCGATGCTCCGAAGGAATATGGCCCGCCGAAGACGCTCTACAATCGCTGGAAGCGCTGGAGCGAGATGGGCGTGTTCGCGCGGATCTTCGCGGGGCTGGCGGCCGAAGCAGCGGAACCGACGACCATCATGATCGATGCGACTTATCTGAAAGCGCACCGCACCGCCTCGAGCCTGCGGTCGAAAAAGGGGGATGCGGGCGTCTGATCGGGCGGACCAAGGGCGGCATGAACACCAAGCTGCACGCCGTCACCGATACAAAGGGCGACCCATACGCATCTTCATGACCGCGGGTCAGTGACTACACTGGCGCGGCGGCGCTCCTGTGCGGTCTGCCGAAGGCTGACTGGCTGCTGGCGGATCGGGGCTAGTGAGCCTCGTTGCGCCATCGGTTCGAACGAACCGGTGAGGGCCTATTGGTTCCTCGAAGCCCTGAAATAAAAAGGAATCAAGCCCTGCATCCCGGGTAGGAAATGCCGTGGTAAGCCCGTCAAATGCGACAAGCGCCGCTACAGACGCCGGAACCGGATCGAGATCATGTTCGGCAGGCTCAAGGACTGGCGCCGCGTGGCGACCCGATACGACAGATGTCCGAAGGTGTTCCTCTCCGCCGTCGCTCTCGCCGCTACCTTCATGTTCTGGCTATGAGTCCTGAGTCAAGACGTGCTTCTGAAGTGATGCCAGCCGTGCGCCCTGCCAACTCCTCATCTCTCTCTCGTGCGGGGCGCGCGGCGACTTTCGACAAAGCTATGGGTGCGGGCCTATTGACGCGGGCCCGGATCGGTCCGGGGCGGTTCGGGCCAGATCACGGCATGGGGCCAGCCGGGCTGGTTGACGGTGTCCTTAAGGCGGTGGCGGAACTCGATCCAGGGCCGGCAATCGCGGCCGGGCATGGCGCAGGCCTCGATCCAGTCGGTGCAGGCCAGCATGCGCCGGCGCAGCAAGGGGGCCAGATCCTTGGCGGGAACGGAAAAGGCTGGGGTCGGCATCGCAATCACCCTGACTTTGGTCATGGGTGATGATGGCGCAAAGCGGCGGCCCGGAAATTGATATCAATCAAGTGGCGCCGGAATTCCGGGCGCGGTAGGCCGATTTTTCGGGCAATGCGGCGCTGCGGTGCGGCATCCCATGCAGCGGGTGCATGGCGGCCTTTCCCTTTGCGGGCCTAGTCGTGGCGGGGTTTTGGGGCCATATCCCCCATGACAAGCACAGATGCTGCGTTGCAGAAAAGAGGAAGCCCACCATGGCGATGATCCAGACCGAAACCCGCACCTTCAACCCGTTCGCCCGCCTGGTGTCGGGCCTTCGGATCGTGGTCGACGCCCTGGTGCGCGCCCGCGCCGCCGAGGTTACGCTGAAGGAACTGAACCGCCTGAGCGATCGTGAGCTGCGTGATATCGGCCTGACGCGTGGCGACATCCCGCGCATCGTCGCCCAGACGCTGGATCGCCAGTAACCGATCCGCAAGGGTGCAGATCCCAAAACCCCGCGCGCCCGCGCGGGGTTTTGCTTTGTGGGCCTTAGCCCGGTGTCGCCGCCCGATCCGCCGCCCGGCGGCGCGCGCGAAAGGCCACATGGGCGCCGCTTTCGATGGACAGATGCAGATAGTCCACCTCGCCCGTCAGATCCGCCGTCGCATGGCAGGTCAGCGTGTCACAGATCACCCGGCCCGCGACCCGGCCCCTGATCGTCACATTGGCGGCCACCAGACTGCCCTCGATCAGCGCGCCTTCGGCCACCACGACCGATCCCGCCGCCAGATTGCCGTGAACCGTGCCCAGGATTTCCACAAGGCCCGGAAATTCCAGATCGCCGACGATCTTTGATCCGGCGGCGATGAAGGACCGGCCACCGACGCTGGTCTGGGGTTTTTCCATCTGCTGCTCCTTCGGTCATGGGGCCTTGGGTCATGGGCGGTTCATAGGGCGCCGGCCGGGGCAGGCGCGCGCCCACAAGACTTGCCGCGAAATCGGGCATAGTCCAGTGCCATGCGGTGCGGGCGCGCGGAAAACCACCCGTCCGGACCGCCAAAGCGCCTGCCAAGGAACCGAAGGCCCGCCACGGGGTTGGGTCTGGCCCGCCGCACAGACCGGCGCGGATGGGATTTGCGGCGGGGGATGGCGGAATGGGTCCACAGGCAGACAGCGGGGCGCGGGGCGCGGGGGCGGCGGACCCGGGCGCCGGGCTGATGGGGCAGGGCGGTGCGGTGACCGCGCGGCGCATCACGCTGCCGATGCTGGCCACGATCGTCGCGGTGGCGGCGGTTCTGGGGCTTGCCGCCGATATCTTCCTGCCGCTGGCGCTGGCGATGCTGCTGACCTTCGCGATCTCGCCGCTGGTGGCGCGGCTGCGCCGGCGCGGCTGGCCGCAGCTGCCCGCGGTGCTGACGGTGGTGATCGCGGCCTTCACGGTGATCGGTCTGTTCTTTCTGCTGGTCAGCTGGCAACTGGGCCAGCTGGCCCGGTCGATGCCGGTGTTTCAGGCCAATATCGAGATCAAGCTGGAACGGCTGCGCGAAACGCAGGACGGCACCGGGGCCATCGCCCGGTTCAGCCGGATTCTGGCCACCGTCAATGAACAGATCGGATCGGCGGTCGATCCGAAACTGGCCGAGAAGGCCACCGCCCCCCCGCGCCCCCCGGTGCCGCCGCTGCCTGTCGAGGTGGTCAATGGCAAGGGCCCGGTCGAGACGCTGACCGATCTGGTCCTGCCCCTGGTCGCGCCGGTGGCGACAACGGGGCTGGTGATCGTTCTGGTCATCTTCATGTTGCTGGAACGCGATGAGATCCGCGACCGCTTTATCCGGCTGGTGGGTTCAAACGACCTGCACCGCACCACACAGGTGCTGGAGGATGCCGGCGGCCGCGTGGCGCGCTATCTGCAGATCCAGCTGCTGGTCAATCTGATCTATGCGGTGCCGATCGGGCTTGGCCTGTGGTTCATCGGCGTGCCCAATGCGCTGCTGTGGGGCATCCTGACGCTGGTTTTGCGCTTCGTGCCCTATATCGGGTCGTTTCTGGCGGCGGCCTTTCCGTTATTCCTGGCCTTTGCGGTGTCGTCGGACTGGACGATGGTGTTCTGGACGGCGGGGTTGTTTTTGCTGGTCGAACTGATCACCTCGAACATCATCGAGCCCTGGCTTTATGGCGCGGGCACGGGGCTTAGCCCGTTGGCGATCATCGTGGCGGCGATCTTCTGGACCTTCACCTGGGGGCCGCTGGGGCTTGTGCTGTCGACGCCCTTGACGGTCTGTCTGGTGGTGCTGGGCCGCCATATTCCGCAGTTCGAACTGTTCGACATCCTCTTTGGCGATGAGCCCGCGTTGGCGCCCCATGCGCGGCTGTATCAGCGGTTTCTGGCGGGCGATGCGATCGAGGCGACCTTTCGCGCCGAAGAGGCGTTGGAAACGGTGTCGCTGGCCGAATATTACCGCGATGTGGCGCTGCCCGCGCTGATGATCGGGCAGGCGGATCAGGCCCGCGGCGTCCTGAGCGCGGCACAGGCCGACCGGCTGCTGCGCACCGCAACCACCATGACCCAAGAGCTGGAGGCCGTAATTGCCGAGGAAATAGCCGCGCTGCGCGATGCCGACGGCGATGCGGCGGATGCGGCGGGCGCAGATCCGGGCGCGGAGACGGGCCCCGTGATCGGCAATGCGCGGCTGGATGGCACCGGCTTTCGCATCAGCTGTCTGGGCGGGCAGGGGGCGCTGGATGATGTGGCTGCGCGCATGCTTGCGCAGACCGTCGCAGCCGAAGGGGCCGAGGTCCAGGCGCGGGGCCATGCCGATCTGGCGCCGTCGCGGATTTCGGGGCTGGGGCTGGCCGGTCGGGATTGCGTGATCCTGTGCTATCTGGACGGTGCCCCCAGCCGCGCCGCGCTGTTGCATGTGGCGCGGCTGAAACGCGCGGCGCCTGCGCTGCGGGTGGGGGTCATGCTGCTGGCCGCCGCGGATCGGCCCGTGGCCCCCGAAAAGCGGGCCGAGGCGGAAAAGATCGGCGCGGATTTCGTGGCCGAGGATCTGGAAGCCGCCCTTGCCGGCGCCTTCACCCGGGCCGAGGCCCGCCCCGTAGCGCCCGCACTGCGCCGCCGCCGCCTGTCGCGGGGCCAGGCCGATGCGGGGCCGGACCCGGCGGCGGGCTGACGGGCGGGGCGGGCTTACGGGCGGGGCAGGCTTACGGGCGGGGCGGAATGAAAAGCGCGCGCCCGAAGGCGCGCGCAGGATGGTTTCAGACTGAACGCCCGGTCAGTGCGCGGTCGCACCCTGACCCGCGGCGCCCGCGGCCAATGCGGCGGCGGCCGCCTCTTCGGCGGCTTCGTCCCATTCGACCGGCTCGGGCATCCGGATCAGCGCGCGGGGCAGAACCTCACGCACATGGCTGACGGGGATGATGTCCAGACCCTGTTTCACATTGTCCGGGATCTCGGGCAGGTCCTTGGCGTTTTCCTGCGGGATCAGCACGGTCTTGATGCCACCGCGCAGCGCGGCCAGCAGCTTTTCCTTCAGGCCGCCGATCGCCAGCACATTGCCGCGCAAGGTGACCTCGCCGGTCATGGCGACATCCTTGCGCACCGGAATGCCCGTCAGCACCGACACGATCGAGGTGACCATCGCGATCCCCGCGCTGGGGCCATCCTTGGGCGTGGCGCCTTCGGGGACGTGGACGTGGATATCGACCTTTTCGAACTTGGGCGGTTTCACCCCGATTTCGGGGCTGATCGACCGGACATAGCTGGATGCGGCGTCGATCGATTCCTTCATCACATCACCCAGTTTGCCGGTGGTCTTCATCCGCCCCTTACCGGGCAGCTTCAGCGCCTCGATCTGCAGCAGATCGCCGCCGACGCTGGTCCAGGCCAAGCCCGTGACCACGCCCACCTGATCCTCTTTCTCGGCCAGGCCATAGCGATAGCGCGGCACGCCCAGATAATCCTCGACCTTGGCGTCATCCACGGCCACGGCCTTCGCCTTGCCCTTCAGGATTTCGGTCACCGCCTTGCGGGCCAGTTTCGCCAGTTCGCGTTCCAGGTTCCGCACGCCCGCCTCGCGGGTATAGAGCCGCACGACCTTGTTCAGCGCCGCATCGCTCAGGCTGAATTCGCCCTTGCGCAGGCCATGCGCCTTGATCTGCTTGGGGATCAGGTGCTGCTTGGCAATTTCGCGCTTTTCATCCTCGGTGTAGCCGGCCAGGGGAATGATCTCCATCCGGTCCAGAAGCGGGCCCGGCATGTTGTAGCTGTTGGCCGTGGTCAGGAACATCACGTTCGACAGGTCGTATTCCACCTCAAGATAGTGGTCCACGAAGGTCGCGTTCTGTTCGGGGTCCAGAACCTCCAGCATCGCGCTGGCCGGATCGCCGCGGAAATCCTGCCCCATCTTGTCGATTTCATCGAGCAAGATCAGCGGGTTGGTGGTTTTCGCCTTTTTCAGCGCCTGGATGATTTTGCCGGGCATCGAGCCGATATAGGTGCGCCGGTGGCCGCGGATCTCGGATTCGTCGCGCACCCCGCCAAGGGAAATGCGGATGAATTCACGCCCCGTCGCCTTGGCGACGCTGCGCCCAAGCGAGGTTTTCCCCACGCCGGGCGGGCCCACAAGGCACAGGATCGGACCCTTCAGCTTGGCCGAACGCGCCTGCACCGCCAGATATTCGACGATGCGTTCCTTGACCTTTTCCAGGCCATAGTGATCGGCGTCCAGCACCTTTTCGGCGCCGCCCAGATCCTTTTTCACCCGGCTTTTCACGCCCCAGGGCAGATTCAGAAGCCAGTCGAGATAGTTGCGCACCACGGTCGCCTCGGCCGACATGGGCGACATGGATTTCAGCTTCTTCAGCTCACCTTCCGCCTTGTCGCGCGCCTCTTTCGAGAATTTGGTGGCCTTGATCCGCGCCTCCAGCTCGGCGATTTCGTTCTGGCCGTCCTCACCGTCGCCCAGTTCCTTCTGAATGGCCTTCATCTGCTCATTCAGGTAATATTCACGCTGGGTCCGCTCCATCTGCGACTTGACGCGGGATTTGATCTTTTTCTCGACCTGCAGAACCGACACCTCGCCCTGCATCAGGCCAAAGACCTTTTCCAGCCGTTCGGCCACATCCAGCGTTTCCAGCAGATCCTGCTTTTGCGCGACATCCAGGCCCAGATGCCCCGAGACCAGATCGGTCAGCTTGTCAGCCTCGCGCGTTTCGGCGATGGCGGCCAGCGCCTCTTCGGGGACGTTCTTCTTGAATTTGGCGTAGCGTTCGAATTCCTCGGAGACCGAGCGCAGCAGCGCCTTGACGGTGGCCGCATCGCCGGGGGTTTCGGTCAGCGCCTCGGCGCGGGCCTCGAAGAAGGCGGGGTTTTCCAGGAATTCGGCGATGCGCACGCGCCGCTTGCCCTCGACCAGGACCTTCACGGTGCCATCGGGCAGTTTCAGCAGTTGCAGAACATTGGCCAGAACACCGGTGCGGAAGATGCCGTCGGCATCGGGGTCATCGACGCCGGGGTCGATCTGGCTGGCCAGCAGGATCTGGCGATCCTCGGCCATCACCTCTTCCAGCGCGCGGACGGATTTTTCCCGGCCCACGAACAGCGGCACGATCATGTGGGGGAACACCACGATATCGCGCAGCGGCAGCACGGGGTAGCTGTGGGGAAGCGTGTCGGTCATCATGTATCCTCTGTGGCAGAAGGGCGCCGGCCCCGCCCCTGCGGCAACCCCGGCCCTTCCCTCTTGCGACCTATCTAGGGGGCGCGTGCGGCAGGTTCAACCTGGGCGTCCGTCATCATCGGGTTACATTGCGCCCGCGCGCGGGCAGGGGCAAGCGTAGATCGGGGGCAAGCGCAGATTGCGCAGGGTTTGAACGGTCAGGCCCGGTCACAGCGGCAGGACCAGTTCCACCCGCAAGCCCCCCAGCCGCGCGCTGTCGCCCAGCCGCAGCGACCCGCCATGCCCGCGCAGGATGTCGGCCGCGATCGACAGGCCCAGCCCGACGCCCTGACCACGGTTCTGGTTGCGCGCCGGGTCAAGCCGGGTGAAGGGGCGCAACGCCTCTTCGCGCCGATCGGCCGGGATGCCGGGGCCGTCGTCTTCGACAACGATCCGGCAACTGCGCGGGCCAAGTGTCACCGAAACCTCGGCCCTTGTGCCGTAGCGCACGGCATTGCCGAACAGGTTTTCCAGCGCCCGGCGCAGCGCATCGGGGCGCACCGTGATCAGCGCCAGACCCGGGCCGGGGCATTCGGTCAGGCTGACCGGCTGGCCCGCGCGGCGCGCATCCTCGACCACATGGGCGACAAAGGCGCAGGGGTCGATCCGCTCGGGCTCGCCCGCGGTGGCCTCATCCCGGGCGAAATCCAGAAACGCATCGACCAGCCGGCCCATTTCCGCCACGTCGCGTTCCATCGCGGCCACCTCATCGCGCGTTTCAGGATCGTCGGGCAGCATCGACAGCCCCAGCCGCAGCCGCGTCAGCGGGGTGCGCAGGTCGTGGCTGATCCCCGACAGCATCAGGGTGCGTTGCTCGATCTGGCGTTCGATCCGGGCGCGCATTTCCAGAAAGGCGGTGCCGGCGGCGCGGACCTCTTGCGCGCCGGCGGGACGATAGGGCAGGGCACGGCCCTTGCCGAAGGCCTCGGCGGCGATCGCCAGCCGACGGATCGGGCGCAGCTGGTTGCGCAGGAAAAGAAAGGCCACAAGGGTCATCAGCAGGCCCGTGCCCAGCATCAGAACGATAAGTTGATGCGGGTTGGTGGCCGACACCCGGCGCCGGTCAAAGCGCAGCTCCATCGGCCCGTGGCGCGTGTTCAGCGTCAAGCGCACCTCGCGCAGGTTCGACAGATCGACCTCGCCCAGACCCGGAAGGCCCGCGCGCAACGTTTCGATCACCACCCGGCCCGACAGATCGTAAAAGACCCGCTGGTCCGCACTGGACGCCGGGTCTGGGTCTTGGGCGGGGCCGGGGGCGGGCAGGGCGACGCCCAGGTCCAGCGGCCCAGCCACCGCCGCCACCGCCGCCACCGCCGCGACCGGGTCGGGGGCCGCCTCGGCCCGGGCCGCGACATAGGCCAGCTCGCGCAGCATGGTGGCGGTCATCTGTTCAGTCACGCCTTCGAAATGGCGCTGCAGAAACACCACCGACACGACCAGCTGGATCGTGACCACGGGCAGAATCAGGATCAGCGCGGCCCGCCCGTAAAGCCCGCGTGGCATCAATCGTTTCAGCCAGTCGAAATTCATGGCAAAAGCCTAGCCGCCAGATGCAGCAGAGGAAAGCGTCATGACGACAGAGCGACCGGAACCGGGGCTGCGGGTGCTGACCGCGCCGAACCCCTCGGCGATGACCCTGACCGGAACCCGGACCTATATCCTGGGCGAGGGGCAGGTGGCGCTGATCGATCCCGGCCCCGCGCTGCGCCCGCATTATGAGGCGATTCTGGCCGCGCTGGCGCCTGGCGAGCGAATCACGCAGATCCTGGTCAGCCATGCCCATCTGGATCATTCCCCCCTGGCCCGCCCCCTGGCCGAGGCGACCGGCGCGCCGGTTCTGGCCTTCGGTCCGGCGACGGCGGGACGCTCGGCGGTGATGGCTGATCTGGCCGCGCGCGGGCTGGCCTGCGGTGGCGAGGGCGTCGACAGGGACTTTGCCCCCGACCGCGTGCTGGCCGATGGCGAGCCGATCGAGGGCGCCTTTGGCACCATCCGCGCGCTGCACACGCCGGGGCATTTCTGCAACCACCTCAGCTTTGCGTGGCAGGATGTGCTGTTCACGGGCGATCATGTGATGGGCTGGGCCAGCACGCTGATCTCGCCGCCCGATGGCGATCTGGGGGATTATTTCCGATCGCTTGACAAGGTCGAGGCGGAAGGTGCGCGGCTGTTCTACCCCGGCCACGGCGCGCCGGTGCGCGATACCGCCGCCCGGATCGCCGAGCTGCGCGCGCACCGGCAACAGCGCAGCGCCCAGATTCTGGCGGCATTGGGCGCGGGGCCTGCAACCGCAGCCCAGATCACGCAGGCCATCTATACCGACACCCCCGCCGCCCTGCTGCCCGCCGCCGAACGCAACGTATTTGCACATCTTATTGAGATGACGTCAAAAAACCAGATCCGCCCGCTGCGCGCCCTGGCAATCACCGCGCCGTTCGAACGGTTGTGAACGCATCGTGACAAAGTGCAAAAAAAGTCGCTGCCCCCTCTGGACGAGCCGATTTCCCGCCGCTATACACCGCCTCGTGTTCCGGCGTAGCTCAGCGGTAGAGCAGTTGACTGTTAATCAATTGGTCGTAGGTTCGATCCCTACCGCCGGAGCCAATAAAATCAGGCACTTGTGCAGATTTTACTAAGCTAGCTTGGGTCTATTGGACTTGTTGCCAAAGACCCAGAAAGCCACCTCATTTATGACGGGTTAGCTCATAACCATGTGGTAATGGGTCCAATCATGCTGTTGAAATTAATGAAATCAAGGTGTTAGACTGCTTTGGCCAACTGCTCCGAGGTTCATTGAACCTGTGTGGCCTGCCTCCGTTTTTCCTGTCGTTGTGAATCACCGCATCGATGATCAGTGGACCCGGCGCCATGCTGAAGACGTCAGTCTGATGCGAAGGGGCCCTTCCTTTTTTTCCGAACGCGGTTCGGGCTGCGTTCAAAGCACTTCAATCCGGTAAGGAACGCTGTCGTCCTCGCGCGAAATCTGGAAGGTGTCTCCAGATTTCGCCCCTGATTGGCGGAGGAATTTCTTGAGCTAAGTGATGCGGTATCCGTTCAGGCCCTGTGGTGAAGACGGCGGCTGATCAACCTCTCGAACGGTCCATCACGACCAAGCCAGCTACGATCCAGCCGCCGCCACTGCCCGCCATAAATGGCGTGGCGGGCAGTGGCTTCCAATCACCGGGAAGCCGGATCTTCATAAGACAAGCCATCGGCGCCATTGGGAATGGCGGATACATGGCGGGGCGGACGACGCAATCGCCTCGCTGACCGCCCGTGCGGCGGCCGGCGGGTGCGATGATTGGCTGTCCGATGCCGAGGGCCGACTTGCCCTCATCATCCTTCTGGACCAGTTTTCCCGCTCGCTCTGGCGGGGCACGGCGCGGGCCTGGGCGCAGGACAATGCTGCGCTGGAACTGGCATTGGAAGGGCTGGAAAATGGCCATTGCCACGCTTTTGCCGCGCCCTGGTTCAGGATCGCCCGCACCCAGCCGCTTGGCCACTGCGAGGGGTCGGCCACCTTGATCGCGTCGATCGCCTGATCCGCCTGCGCGAGGAAGTGGCGGCGAACGCCCCGGCCCACTTTCAGCCCATCTACCGCGGGCCGGTCGCGCAGGGCCACAAGGTGCGCGTGGTCATCGCCACCTTCGGCCGCCACCCGCACCGCAACCAGATCCTCGGGCGCGCCTCGACCCCGGCAGAGTCGGCCCATAGCAGCCCTTCGTCGATTGACGGACGCCCCGTGCCGCTTCCCCACACCGGACGTCCGCGCTTGCCGTAGCGAGATCGCGTCGGCACAGTCAGCTATGCGGACGAAGCTGCCGGTCAGACGGGTAAGCGGAGATAATTCAAGGCTTTCGTATGAAGGGCGGGGGATGCGCTGGCAATGATCGCGCCGCTTGAGGTCAGGGACAGGGGCTGTCCATCCCAATCGGTGATCATGCCTCCGGCTTCCTGAACCACTGGGCAGAGCGCACAAATGTCGTATGCATCCAGATCGTCCCCGTTCAAACAAACGTCGACAAGGCCACGGGCGAGAGCACCATAAGCAGCAGCGCCACCATCGAAAACACGCACACGCCCGGTTGAACGCAGATTTTGGTAACCCGCAGCGCTCGCTCCCCGGAAACTGTCAGGATTGGCGAGGCTGATCACAGCTTCGGCTATATCCAGGTGCGCACTGCTGCGAACGGCACGCCCCGCAAACATCGTGCCTTTGCCCTCGGCTGCAACATAACGCGCCCCCGGCATTGGCAAATCAATAATGCCGAGCACGGGCACTCCATCCCGACACAGGCTGATCAAGGACGCGAAGTTCAACAAACCAGTCCCGAACTGACGCGTTCCATCAATAGGATCGAGCACCCAAGTAAAAGCGCTGCTACCACTATCTGAACCGTATTCTTCACCAAGAATGCCGTGCGAAGGGAATTGCCGCCTGATCTGCTCGCGCCAGTGCGCTTCAATCGACAGGTCGGCCTGAGTCAGTGAGGACCCATCTGCCTTATAGGTTACAGCCAGATCAGCGCTCCATGCTTTAGCCGCAAGGTCGAACGCAAAATCTGCGAGGTGCAGCGCCGCCTCTATCAGACATTCAGGCTCGGCCATAATGCTCCCCCCTTGGAGAAAAGGCCGACATACCTTCAAGAGGGTAACGGTGGAATGACGGCAAAGGGCTCCTTGTGTCTGGCCCGGGAAGGTTCGATTATCAGTTTGGTATGCCCATTGATCGGCAGCTTTCACCTGATGCTGCAGCAGCCCTGCCGCACCACTGTCAGGCTTCTTCCCGCCCTCTGCATCGGTGACGATCGTTTGGACGCGCTCGGCCCAAAGCGGACTGTCGCTCCTGTTTAACAAGCGTCTGACGGAATGATAGATGCCCGCTCCACCGACCTGGAGATGCAGCTCGATCCGGAATGCTTCCACCCGCATTGCGGTCGAACGGCATCTGTGACAGCTCGGCAGTATCCTGTGCACCGTGACGATCATCTCGCCATGGCCGGCATTTCATCGTATCCTTCTCAAGTGGCCCAACATGTCGAGGGGCATGCAGGGATGTCGTATTTCGATCTCGGAACGTTCAGCCGCCGCCTGCAAACCGCGGCCCCTGCAGAACAGCTTTGGTTCGATCGGGGGCTGACGTGGCAATATGGCTTCAATCACGAGGAAGCCATTGCCTGCTATGAGCAAGTGTTGCGGATAGCGCCCACGAATGTGATGGCCAGATGGGGCATCGCGCATTGTCTTGGGCCGAACTACAACAGGCTGTGGGAATTCTTTACGCCCGAAGAGAAAGCCTCCACCCTTGCCCGCGCACATGACCTGCTTGCCGAGGCCCGGTCGTTTCCCGCGCCCGAGGTCGAACAGGCGCTGGTCAATGCGCTTGCCGCGCGCTTCCCTACCGACCCCACGGTCGAGGATTACGGCCCCTGGAACGAGACCTTTGCGCAGGCGATGCGTGCTGTCCATCACCGCTTCCCCGACGATCTGGACGTGACCGCGATCTTCGTCGAGGCGCTGATGAACCTCACGCCCTGGGCCCTGTGGGAGACGCGCAGCGGAACGCCCGCGCCGGGGGCCTCGACCGAGGAAGCCCGCGCCGCGCTGGAACGCGCCTTCGCCGCGCAGACCTCGGCTTGGGATCACCCTGGCCTTCTGCATTTCTACATCCATCTGATGGAGATGTCGCCGACGCCGGAAAGGGCCTTGCCGCATGGCGACCGTCTGGTCGGGCTTGTGCCGGATGCGGGCCATCTGGTGCATATGGCCAGCCATATCGACGTGCTGTGTGGCGATTATCATAACGTGGTCGCACGGAACAGGCAGGCCGCCCGCGTCGACCGTGCCTATTTCGATCATGCCGGCGGGCAGAACTTCTATACCATCTACAGGATCCACAACCTGCATTTCCAGATTTACGGCGCGATGTTCCTGGGCCGACCGTCCGATGCGTTCGGGGCGGCGAAAGCCTTGGCCGAATGCCTGCCCGAACCCGTGGTTCGCTACCTGCCCGACCTGTTCGAGGCCTTCGTGCCGATGCGGCTGCACATCCTGATCCGGTTTGGCCGCTGGTCCTGCATCCTGAAAGAGCCTTTCCCCAAGGATGCGATGTTGTATTCCTTCAGCACGGCGCTGTTGCACTATGCCCGGACCGTGGCACTTGCAAACCTGGGGCGCAGTGCCGACGCCGCCGACAGCGCGACCCGTTTCGCCCAAGCGCGCTACGCCGTGCAGCCCGAACGCATGCTGTTCAACAACCCCTGCACCGAGGTTCTGAGTGTCGCCGAGGCAATGATGCTGGGCGAACTGCACTACAAGTCTGGCCGGATCGCGGCGGGCCTCGATCACCTGCGCCGGGCCGTCGCCTTGGATGACGGCCTCGTCTATGACGAGCCCTGGGGATGGATGCAGCCCACCCGCCACGCGCTTGGCGCGCTTTTGATGGATGCGGGCCAGCTTGAGGAAGCCGAGGCGGTCTACCGCGCCGATCTGGGCCTTGATGCGACGCTTCCCCGTCCCTGCCAGCACCCGCGCAACGTCTGGAGCCTCCACGGCCTGCACGAATGCCTCTTGCAGCGGGGCGAGGCGGTGGAGATCGTCCATATCCGCCAGCAGCTTGACCAGGCCCTGGCGCGTGCCGAGGTGGCGATCACCGCCTCCTGCGCCTGCCGACACGCCCGGACATGCTGTTCGGCGGAACCTTAGGTGAAGCCCGGAAGAAGGACGGTCACGAAATCTGTTCGGCAGCATAAACCCTGACCACGAATCTGATCCCGACACAAAGGCCTCGGTGCGCCCGGCGGTGCTGAGCGCAGCTCTGGCCCGGTGGAGGAGGGCCATATGGAGCACAGGCCAACGAACAAGCCGATGCCGGTCGCGGCCCAGAGCGGTCGTTCGAGACGCGCCCGCGCCGCAACGCTACTTCCCTAGAGCCGACATGGATCATGCGCTTTGCACTGCGCCGCCAGCTTGCGCCGGCCGGTCGGCATTGAGTGACGGCGCTGGCGCGGCCCTGTTGCGGAACCTGATCCAGCTACAAGGATCGCTGCCGTTCAGGATAATAAGTCCAGGCAACAAATCGGCTGGTCTTTTGCCCCTGCGCCATTTCGACGACCTTGAACTCGGCAACCCGCGCCTTTTTCAGCAGTCTTGCGAGGGGCTTGAGGTTGTCTTTCTTTGATACGAGGCAGGTGAACCACAGGCATTGGTCGGCAAACGTCATGCTCTGCTCGATCATTTTCGCGATGAAGCCGATTTCACCGCCCGGGCACCAAAGCTCGGCATTCTGGCCGCCAAAATTGAGCTCGGTCGAGTGCCCTTTACCAAGATTGCGCCACTTGCGTCGCGTGCCCGCTTCCGCCTGCGCAAGCGATGCATGAAACGGCGGATTGCAGAGCGTGACGTGGAAAATATCCTCGGGGCCGATAACGCCTTCGAAGATGTCCTCCGGGTTGTTCTGACGCCTGAGCCGGATGTTCAGCCCGTTTCGCTGGCAAATCTGTCGCGCCGACCTGATCGAAACCGGGTCGATATCGACGCCGGTGAACTCCCAGCCATATTCATGCTGACCTGTCAGCGGATAGACGAGGCTGGCGCCCGTTCCGATGTCCAACGCCTTGATATTGGGGCCGCGCGGGATTTTGTGGCCATTACTCTCGGCCAGCAGATCGGCCAGATAGTGGATGTAATCGACACGGCCCGGGATAGGAGGGCACAGGAAAGCGGCCGGAATGTCCCAGAAATCAACACCATAATGCGCCCTAAGAAGCGCAAGATTGAGCATGCGGACCGCATTCGAATCTTGAAAATTGATCGTGGCCTGACCGCGCGGGTTTCGTTCCGTGAATGCCTCGAGTTCGGGAGATTTCACGATCAGGCGTTCAAAGTCATACCCCTCCCGGTGCTGGTTGCGCGGGTGCAACATGGATTTGGTAGACATCGAAATCCTTCCAACCGATTGGTGCAGGCTGCGCGCCCGACAGGCGTCAAGCTTAGAGTGTCGTAGCTGCTTGAGGAATACTTGAACGGCCCTCAGCGGCCGAGGCTGTGTGGAAACTGCTCCCTGTGGTAAACTTCCGTAGGTCGGGCGGAGGCGGGCATGGCGGGTTTCATTGAGGGCTTTGATCGCGGGCAGTCAGTGCTTTTCCCGGATCGGTTGGACGACTGGATCGGTGAGGACAGCCTCGTCCGCGTCGTGGACATCTTCGTCGAAGAACTGGATCTGCAGCGTCTTGGCTTCGCCCGCTTCACGCCTGCCCGGACAGGGCGGCCCGGCTATCACCCCGCGGTCCTGCTCAAGCTGTTCATCTACGGCTACCTGAACCGCATCCCGTCAAGCCGCAGGTTGGAGCGCGAGACGGGGCGCAACGTCGAGGTCATGTGGCTGATCGGCAAGCTGGTGCCGGACCACAAGACCATCGCTGATTTCCGGCGCGACAACGGCGCGGGCATCCGCAAGGTCTGCGCGCAGTTCGTCGAGCTTTGCCGCCGGATCGGCACGCTGAAGGGTGATTGCGTCGCCATCGACGGCGAGCCAAATTCAAGGCCGTGAACAACCGCGACAGGAACTTCACCAAGGGCAAGATC
>NZ_JAMJFX010000044.1 GCF_023544865.1 Phaeovulum molybdatiresistens
CTACATCAGCCCCATGGAGTTCGAGGCACGCGCTATGCTAGCTTAACCTGCTGTCCACGAAACCGGTAGCAGGCCAATTCGCGCCCAATAAACAAAGCGCCACGCGCCTCTCGCTCATGACCGGGGGATCAGCGGATTTGTCAGGGTCGCCGCGCATGAGACCCAACTGCCGGAGCGGGCAAAGGGCTTCATCGTCCAAACAGAGTAGGGTTTGATCCGGCATGGTGCAAGAAACCAACACCGATGCTGGTTTGGCGGTATTGTCAGGTTGTTCAAGACCGCTTTGCGTTGTGACGCCGTGCTATGTTGGTTCTGTCTGATCCTTCCAAGCTCAAAGAGTTTGTTTTCCGCGCTCGGCAAATGGCTATGCGGTTTGGGCGGGCAGTCGGCTTGTCCGGCGTTTGCACGACGTTGCCGATCTGCTGGCATCTCGCGGGATCTCTGTTTCCTGCGAAACCATCTGGGACTGGGTGGCAGCCATCGGCGTTCAGCTTTCTGCCAATGGCCGCCTGGATCGGCCACGCATAGCTGGCAAATGGCACCTCGGTGAAGTTGAGCCTGTCGAGGGGAGCAGACATCGACTTTGGCGCGCTGTCGGCGCCAATGGGCGATATTCGCGATATTCTGGTGCAATCCCGCTGGAACAAAGCTGCCGCGATGCGTTTTTTCAGAAAGTTGTTCAAAACCTGGGGCCAGCCGCGCGTGATCTTCACGGACAAGCTGCGCCCCTACGTCGCCACGAAGGCAGATTTGGCTCCGGGCATCGAACAGCGTCAGCACAAAAGGATTGAACAATCGCGCCGAGGCCTCGCACAGACACATGCGGCGGCGAGAGAAGATCATGGGTCGCTTGAAATCACCCGCCTAACCTCTTGGTTTCTAATGGGAGTCGTACTTGAAGCTAGCGCCCACCCGGCCTCACCCACGATACTCGTAAGATACATTATGTAATACTGTGGTGCGCAACATGTCACTCCGCACCGCGCCAGAGCTCCCCATCCCTTGCAACCCGACCCTCCGACAGCAGCTTCTCCAGATGCGCCGCCACATTGCTTTCGGCGGCTTTCGCGATGTGCGGATCGGTCTTCCGATAGACCGACGCGGCAATCTGCCAGATCGAATCCGCGGTGTTGGACAGATGCGCCAGGATTTCCGCCTCGCGGCGTATCCGATTGGCCAGCAAACGTTCGGCGTAAGGCCTTGGGTCGGTGATCGCCGGACCGCGACCTGGCAGGTAAACCCTGTCGTTCCGGTCAATCAATCTGCGGAACTGCGCGCAGTAATCGCGCATGTTGCCATCCGGTGGGCTGACGATCGAGCTGTTCCAGCTCATGACATGGTCGCCCGAGAACAGCACGCCATCGGCCCGCGCGAAGCACAGATGGTCGCTGGCATGACCGGGCGTGTGCAGGACGGTCAGCCCGAAAATCACCTGCCCGTCCTCCAGAACCCCATCTTGCAGTGGTTCAGCCCGCCATCCCGGCGCAGCTGGACGCATTAATCAGGTATTGCCTTCATCCCCCTGGCGTTTCCGCAATGCCTCTGTCACGGCCTTGGTGGTGCGCCTGATGTGGGATGTGACGACCGCCACGACCGCTTCTTCGTTCCGCTCCAGCGCTGCATCGAACAGGGCGCGATGCTCGTCAGACACTTGCCGGGTTTTGGCCGAATGAATGCGTGACAGCCGACGATAACGTTCGTGCTGGCGAAAGACGATGCCACGAAGGTGCAAGGTCCAGCGGCGATCACAGGCGCTGACTAGCGCTTCGTGGAAATCGAAGTTGCGGCGTTCCAGCTCATCCAGCCGTCCATTGCCGGGATTTGGCGCGCGTTCGACCCGGTCCAGCCAATGATAGGCCGTGATTACTCGTGTCTGCCATTGCTCGTCCCCCAATCGAAGGGAGCTGCGCAGCGCTTCGATTTCCAACAAAAGCCGTAACTCACCGATATCGTTCGCTTCTTCCACCGACATGCCGGATACGATGAAACCGCGTTGTTCCTGGGCGACGACAAGACCTTCGCCAGCCAGGCGCGAAAGTGCCTCACGAAGCGGGGCCGCGCCGATCTCATAACGCTCGCGCAGCATCTCAAGCTTCAACTTCGATCCGGGCTGCAACGCGCCGTCAATTATGTCGGCGCGCAAAAGTTGCATTGCGCGCTCTGTATGCGACCGCGCATTGCCCTGGTCAGCCAGTCCAGGCTGGACCGAATGATCCTCGATCAGACTCAAAACCACCCCCCCATCACGCGGCACGCAATCGGACCGTTTAAAAAATCAATACATCCCCCGCGCCATTTGTAAATATCGATTTTTTTATTGACTTGGTTGAAATATCATTATTGATTTATGTCAGGGAGGAAATTCGATGGCTGAGATGGAAACTGCCTGCGCGGCCGACGCTGCTCGGCCACGAAAAACACATAGTCCGGCAACGATCCTGGCGGGGCTTGATCGACGGCTGGCGTCTGCGGAAGAGGCGTTGACGGCGGTTCTGATCGCGGGAATTTTCGCAATTCTGGCGCTGAATGTCGTTCTTCGATCGCTGGGCAAGCCGCTTTTGTGGGCGGATGAGGCCGCGATCCTTCTGATGGCCTGCGCCGCCTTTCTGGGTGCGGCCGTGGCCTTGGCGCGTGGCCAACATATGGCGGTGACGTTGCTGCTGGACAACCTGCCCCGTCGACTGCGCTTTCCCGTCCTGATCTGCGTTGATGTGATCGCCGTCGGGTTTTTTGTCGTTCTGGTCGTCCTGTGCTGGCGCTGGTTTGATCCGGTGAATGCTTTCGGGGCTGCGTCGCTTCAGGCCTACTCGCTTGAGACATACAACTTCATCTATCAGGAACGCACCCTGACGCTTGGCCTGCCCAAGGTCTTGTTCTGGCTTGTGGTTCCGCTGTTTGCCATCCTGTCCACCTTCCACGCAATCGCTGCCCTTGAACGCGATATTCATCACGCGCGCATCTGCCTCATGGAGGACGATCAGTGACTGTTGGGGTTTCCTTTGTCGGCTTGCTTCTGATTGGCTTGCCGATCTCGCTGACGCTTGCGCTTCTGGCGCTGATTTACATCGTCGTATCGGGCAATACCGTCCTGCTGCAATCCTATCCGCAGCAGATGTTTGGCGGGCTCGAAAGCTACGGCATGCTCGCGCTGCCCTTGTTCATCCTGCTGGGCGAATTCATGAACGCGGGCGGCATAGGACGACGGCTGATGGCCTTTGCCTTGGCGCTTCTGGGGCCGATGCGGGGGGGATTGGCCTACGTCAACCTGGGCGCCAACATGATGATGGCGTCAATCCTCGGCTCGACCGTGGCGCAGATCACCATCATGTCGCGCCTGGCCGTGCCCGAGATGGAGCGGGCGGGCTACCCCAAGGACGTGTCGGTCGCAATCACCGCTGCGGGCGGGCTTTTGGCCCCGATCATCCCCCCGTCGATGATGTTCATCATCTTTGGCGTCATCGCACAGGTGCCCATCGGCGACATGTTCATCGCCGGGATCGTGCCCGGTGTTCTGATCTTTGGCGCCTTTTGCGGGCTGATCAGCTGGCAGGCCTATCGCCACGATTTCCCTCGCACCCCCCGCATGTCGACCCGCGAACGTGTTCGCGCGGTGGTGGACGCCCTGCCCGCAGCGCTGATCCCCGGCTCGATCATCGCCTCGATCCTTGGCGGATTTGCCACACCGACCGAGGCGGCAACGGTTGCCAGCCTTCTGGCAATCCTGATCGGCATGTTTGTCTACCGCGAAATGTCGCTTGCCGATATCTGGCCCGCACTGGTCAACGCCGGACGTGGGGCAGCGGTGGTGCTGTTCCTGATTGCCGCCGCACAGGTCTTCAGCTGGGTGATTACCTTCGAGAACCTGCCGGCCACGGTCGCGGCTTACATGAGCGGGTTGACGGATTCACCGATCGTCTTCCTGCTGATGCTGAACCTTCTGCTTCTGGCGCTTGGCATGATTACCGATCCGATCCCGGCGATCATTCTGATCGTGCCTGTGTTCCTGCCTGTCGCGACCGATGTCTATGGGATCGATCCGATCCATTTCGGGGTGATCCTGTGCCTCAATCTGACGCTCGGGCTGGTGACGCCGCCGGTGGGCACGGGACTTTTCACCGCGTCCCTGCTGACAGGTGTTCGGGCTGAACGCATTGCCATGCTGCTGCTGCCTTTCCTCACGGTTGCCTTCCTGGTCGTGGTGCTGATCGTTCTATGGCCGGGCGTCACGCTGGCCCTTGTCCGGGGGATATGACATGGCGCGGGTATGGATTTTGGGCGGTGGGGTCATCGGCACGGGCTGGGCCATCGCCTTTGGGGCGGCCGGGCATGCCGCGGTTGTCATCGACCCCGACCCCGCCACGGCGAAAAATTTGGGTGACGCCTGGACGGCTGCACAGCCGATACTGGCGGAAATGGGACTGCTGCAGGCTTCCAGCCTTGCGCCCGTCCATGCCACCAGTCCGGCCGATGCCGGCGCGGCACCTGATCTGGTGCAGGAATGCCTGCCCGAGTTGATTGCGCTGAAGCATGACGTTCTGGCGGCGCTGGAACATCATCTTCCCGACCATGTAATGATTGCCTCATCCAGTTCGGGGCTGATGCCCGATGACATCGGTGCGCGGTTGAAAGACCCCGGCCGGCTGGTCATTGCACATCCGAACAACCCGCCCTGGATCATGCCCACGGTCGAATTGTGCCCATCGAAAACCACCCAGTCGGCACGGCTGGATGAATTGGCATGCTTTTATACCGATCTGGGGAAAAGCGTCATCCGCATGAACAAGCCGATGGTCGGCCATGTGGTCAACCGCCTTCAGGCCGCCTTGTGGCGTGAGGCGATCCATCTTGCCGCAGAAGGTGTCGTTTCGCTTTCTGATACCGAGCGTGCAATCACCGAGGGTCTGGCACCCCGCTGGGCGCTTTACGGCCCGTCGACGATCTTCCACCTTGCCGGCGGCGCCGGCGGGATGGAGCGCTTCCTGCAGGTCCTTGGTCCGGCTTTCCAAAGTTATTTCGACGATCTTGGCACCCCGACGCTGGATCAGGCTACGGCCGATCTTTTGGTGCGCGGGATGCAACACCACGACCCAAGGCCCGTGGCCGAGATTGCCGCCGAGCGCAATCGCAAGGTTCCGCGCGCCTTTGCCGAAATCGCCCGGATCAGGGCGAGCGAAAACTGATCATTTCTCAGGGAGGACAGAATGAAATTCACGACAGTTCTGAAGGGGGTCATTGCCGCCCTTCTGACGACGGGCGCCGCGCAAGCCGAGGATTATCGCATGTCGATGATCGTGCCACCTTCGCACCAATGGGCGAAAAGCGCGGCCGACATGGCCGCGCGGATCAAAGAGCGCACGGAAGGCCGCGTCAACATCTTGCTTTTCCCCTCTGGGCAACTTGGCCCCGAGTCGCAGATGGTGCAGCAGATGCAGACCGGTGCGCTTGATTTTGCCTTCCTGACGCTGGGGGAACTGGCAAACCGTGATGACGATTTCGGCATTCTGGCAGCCCCTTATCTGGTTCCTGACATCGTGGCCGCCGGCAAATTGCTGGATGGAACCACGACCGACAAGCTGGAAGAGAAGCTGCCGAATTTCGGCCTGAAAGGCCTGGGCTGGGCCGTCTCGGGCATGCGCCAGGTGGTTCTGCGCGACAAGGTCGAGACGGTTGACGGGCTCGCCGGCAAGAAAATCCGCACGATCCCCTATGCGCCCGAGCTTGATTTGTGGACGGGGCTGAAGGCCGTTCCCACGCCCATGCCCCTGCCCGCGCTGTTCGATGCCTTTGCAAATGGCCAGGTCGATGGGATGCAGATCGATCTCGAAGGGACCTGGAACACCAAATACTATTCGAATGCCAAGGTCATCCTGAACTCTGACCACGGCATGTTCCCGATGCTGGCGGCCGCGTCGGGCCGCAAATGGGCGCAGATCCCGCCCGCGGATCAGGCGATCATTGCCGAAGAATTTGCCGCGGAAAGCAAGAACATCGTCGCCGCCTATGCCAAGCTTGAACAGGAATTCCTGACCAATCTGCAAGGGACAAATGTGCCCGTCGTGAAGGTGGATCGCGCCTGGTTCGGCCCCGCGATCGATGCCTATTACGAACAGTGGAAAGGAAAGTCGCCTTTGTTCGAAGGGCTGCTTCAGGAAGCCGGCGAACTGAACTGATCCGAACACCCTGCCGTCGTGACCGGCGGCAGGGTCCCATCTGGAAAGACCCGACATGACCGCGATCTACCGTGACCTGCGCTATCTTCGTCTGCCAGCCCCCGAAGGCCTTGATGCCGTGCGCCATTTCGCCCTGGACAAGCTTGGCCTGCAACTGGGTGATGTCGTCAGCGACGAGGCGATCCATTTCCGTTCTGACATGCGCAACTATGCATTGGCTTACTGGAAGGATGAAACCCAGCCGGCAATCGGCCTGACGGTGGCCCGGCGCGAAGATCTGGACGCGCGTGCCACGGCACTGGCGCCGTTCGGGGCAGTGCAGTGGCTGGATGCAGAGGCCTGCCGCAAGCGGCAGATCAAGGCCGGCATCGCGATCCTGGCCCCCAACGGCGTGATGGTCGAGATTGTCTGGCGACCGCTTACCTCGGGCTGGCGCTATCACGGCACCCGCGATGCGGGCATCACTGAATTCGGCGCTGTCAGCCTGGCATGCACCGACCTTGCCGCGAATGAGACCTTCTGGACACGCGGGATTGGTGCCGAGGTCGCGGATTGGGCGGGTGACGCGCTCTATCTGAACATTGATGCGGCCCATCACCGGATCGCCCTCTATCCGTCAAGGCGCGACGGCGTGCTGGCCGTGACCTGGGAGGTCGAGAGCATCAACAACATCATGCAAAATTGGTATTTCTTTCAGAATAACCAGATCCCGGTCATTCACGGCCCGGGCCGGCAGGCCGCGTCGAACGCGCTTTTCGTGCTCGGCGAAGGCCCCGACGGGGTCTACTACGGCTACCGGGCCGAAACCGCCCAGGGTCTGGCCGCTGGCGGGCCGCGGCAGTTTCTCGATGATCCCCGCAGCCATTGTGCCTGGGGATCCGAATCCCAGGCCCCGGAATTCCGAGGAGGAGACCGTAATGATTGAACTTAAGGATGTCGTTTATTGCCGTCTTGGCACCCGCGATCTGGCGGGGGCCGAGTGGTTTGCTGTCAACATTCTGGGCCTTGAGGTGTCCGAACGGCGCAAAGGCGCAACCTATTTCAAGTCGAACGAGCGCGCCCATACCCTGTGCTATTTCGAAGGGAACCCCGACGATCAGGTGACGGCCTTCGAAATCGGCTCTTCGGATGATCTGCAGCGCGCCGCCGCCACGCTTGAGGCGATGGGAAACCGGGTTCATTATGGCACCGCTCAGGAATGCGAAGCCCGCCATGTGCGCGAATTCATCCGCTTCAACGACCCCACCGGAAATGGCATCGAATTCGTGGTCCGGCCCGCGGTTTCGGCGGTGCGTTTTCATGGTGCGCGCGATGCGGGGATCACCGGGTTCAGCCATGTGGGCCTTTGCACCACGGACGCCGAACGTGACGAGGCATTCTGGACACAGGTCTGCAACGCCCGGGTGTCGGACCGGATCGGCGATGCACCCTTGATGCGGCTTGGCACGATCCATCACTCGATCGCGCTGTTCCCGTTCCACAAATCGGGCATTCAGCACATCAACCATCAGGTCGAAAGTGCCGACGACATCCAGCGCAGCTTTCACCATGTGCGCGACAATCAGGTGAACATCACCTTCGGCCCCGGGCGGCATCCGACATCCTCGGCGCAATTTCTGTATTTCACCGGCCCCGAAGGGATGACCTTCGAATATTCGACCGGCGTATGCGAAATCCACGATGAGCCGCTCTGGCGCGATCGTCAGTTCCATTTTGAACCCAAGGGCTTTTGCCAATGGGGCGCAGCACCGCAGATTGCGGCTTTCAAGGACTGAAAAATGCAGCAAGAACACGAAGCAGCGGCCCGCCGCGTGCGCATCGCAGCGCGGGCCTTGGGACGGGCTGGCCTGGTTCATGCCTATGGCCATTGTTCTGAACGGCTGGATGCCGAGGCGTTCCTGGTCTGCCCGCCGATGCCGATGGCCCAAACGCCGGTCGGGGCGCGCTGCGACCGGGTCGCCATTTCCGGTGCCCTGCCCACCAACATCCTTGGCGAAGTGCGCCTTCACCAGCAGATCTATGCCCGCCGCCCCGAGGCTGGCGGCGTGGTGCGCTTCATGGGCCCCAACATGATGGCGCTGGCCGCCCTGGGCCGGGTGCCGCGGCCGCGTCACGGTTTTGGCTGCTATTTCGAACCGGGCGTCGGCCTTTGGGATGATCCGCAGCTGGTGCGCGACGACGAAAAGGCGATCGGGGCGATCACCGCGATGGGCGCGGGCCGTGCGGTGCTGATGCGCGGCAACGGTGCCGTGGTCTGGGGCGAAAGCCTTGAGGCCGCCACCGTGCTGGCCTGGTATCTAGAGGATATGTGCCGGATCGAACTGATCGCGCTTCAGACCGGACTGGCGGATGTGGCGCCGGTGATTGCCGGCCCGCAGGCCGAGGCGCGCGCCACCCGCGCCGGCCGCATCATCGAGCGCATGTGGGATCACCTGACGGCAGGCGATCCTGAACTGGACCGGCAGTGACCACCGGGGGAAGGATAAAGCTTTGAAAACTTATCTTAATTTTATCGATGGCGAGTTCGTCAAGGGCTCTGGCCCCAGCTTTGCGAACCATTATCCCGTGACCGGCGAGGTCATCGGAGAGGTCTCTGCCGCCGGACGGGCCGAGGTCGATGCCGCCGTGGGCGCGGCGCGCGCGGCGCTGAAGGGGCCGTGGGGGCGGATGCCACTGGCCGAGCGGGTCGCGCTTTTGCGCAAACTGGCCGAAGGGATCAACGCCCGCTTCGACGAATTCCTTGCCGCCGAGATCAAGGACACCGGCAAGCCCGCCTCGCTTGCATCGCACATCGACATTCCGCGCGGCGCTGCGAATTTCAACGTCTTTGCGGATCAGGTTCTGGTCACCGGCACCGAATGTTTCGAGATGGACACCCCGGACGGGCGCGGCGCGATCAACTACGCGATCCGCCGACCGCGTGGCGTGATCGGCGTGATCTGCCCCTGGAACCTGCCGCTTTTGCTGATGACCTGGAAGGTCGCCCCGGCGCTGGCCTGCGGCAATACCGTGGTCGTCAAACCCTCGGAAGAGACCCCGGCCACCGCCACCCTGCTGGGCGAGGTGATGAACGCCGTGGGCATCCCGCGCGGGGTCTATAATGTGGTTCACGGCCATGGTCCCGGCGCGGCGGGCGAATTCCTGACCAGCCATCCCGATGTTGACGGCATCACCTTCACCGGCGAGACCCGAACGGGCGAGGCGATCATGAAGGCGGCTGCGAACGGGGTGCGCCCGGTCTCGCTGGAACTGGGTGGCAAGAACGCGGGCCTGATCTTCGACGATGCCGATCTGGAGGCGACATTGGAAGGCATCGGCCGGGCCTGTTTCGCCAATTCGGGCCAGGTGTGCCTTGGCACCGAGCGGCTTTACGTCCAGCGCGGGATCTATGACCGGCTTTGCGCTGGCATGGCTGAAAAGGCCAGGGGGTTTTCCTTCGGCGATCCCTTTGCCAAGACCACGACGATGGGGCCGGTAATCAGCGCCGAGCATCGTGAAAAGGTGCTGTCCTATTACGCCAAGGCCAGGGCGGCAGGTGCCGAAATCCTGGCGGGCGGCGGAACGCCCGAGGTTACGGGGTTCGAAGGCGGCTATTTCGTCCAGCCGACCGTCTGGACCGGACTGGGCACAGATGCGGCGGTCGTCACCGACGAAATCTTTGGCCCCTGCACCCACATCACCCCATTCGACACCGAAGAAGAAGGCATTGCCCTGGCCAATGCCTCGCCCTACGGGCTTGCCACTTCGATCTGGACGACCAATCTGGCGCGCGCCCATCGCACGGCCGCACAGATTGAGGTCGGCATCGCCTGGGTCAACAGCTGGTTCCTGCGGGACCTGCGAACGCCCTTTGGCGGCGCGAAAGCCTCGGGCATCGGGCGCGAAGGCGGCATCCACTCGATGGAGTTCTATACCGAACTCCGCAACATCTGCATAAAACTCTGAAGGACCAGCCAGATGCTGACCCAAGACCAACGCGCGCGCTGCGTCGACAGCCTGCTTGAAAGCCACCGCACCAAGAAACAGGGCAAGCGCCCCTCGGAAATGTTCCCAAACATAGAGATAGCCGACAGCTACGCGATTTCCTCGGCGGTTGCCGAAGCCAAGGTCAAGTCCGGTGCCAAGATCATCGGCCACAAGATCGGCCTGACATCAAAGGCGATGCAGGCGGCGTCAAAGATCGACGAACCGGATTATGGCTACATGTTCGACGATCTGGTGCTGCAGGACGGTGCCAAGGTCCGGTTCGAAGATTTCTGCGTTCCCCGTGTCGAACCCGAACTAACCTTCATCCTGAAAGAGCCGCTGAAGGGGCCGAACGTGGGGTTGGTGGATGTGCTGCGCGCGACCGAATGGATCGTGCCCTCGATCGAGATCATCGATGCCCGCGTCGAGGAACCGCGCCGCATTTTCGACACCGTGGCCGACAATGGCGCGGCGGCGGGGCTGGTGCTGGGCGGGCGTCCCGTGCGGCCCACGGATGTGGACCTGCGCTGGGTTGGCGCCATCTTTTACCGCAACTCGGAAATCGAGGAAACCGGCCTTGCCGCCGGCGTCCTGGGTCACCCGGCGATGGCGGTTGCCTGGCTTGCCAACAAGCTGGCGCCCTTCGATGTCACCCTGGAACCTGGCCACATGCTGCTGTCGGGCAGCTTCACACGGCCGGTCTGGGCGAAAAAGGGCGATACGCTGCATGCCGATTTCGGGCCGCTTGGCTCGGTCGCGGTCCAGTTCGTGTGAGGACGGGATGCAGATACCGCAAAACCAGTTCAAGCGCCGCCTTCTGTCGGGTGAACAGCTGATCGGCATCTGGATGTCGTCCGTCTCGCCGCTGCTGGCCGAAATGCTGTCGCTTGTCGGCTATGACTGGATGCTGTTCGATACCGAACATGCCCCCGTCGATGTGGCCGGTGTGATGCCGCTGTTGCAGGCCGCCGCCACCGGGTCAACGCCAAGCGTTGTGCGCCCGGCCTGGAACGACAAGGTTCTGATCAAGCGCCACCTGGATCAGGGCGCCCAGACCCTTCTGGTTCCCTTCGTGGAAACCGCGCAAGAGGCCGAGGCCGCCGTGCGCGCGATGCTGTATCCTCCGGCGGGCATTCGCGGCGTGGCGGGATCAACCCGGGCAAGCCGCTTCGGCCTGGCGACCGACTACCTGCGCCGCGCCAATGACGAGGTGTGCCTGCTGGTGCAGATCGAGACCGGCGCCGCATTGGACCGCCTTGAAGAGATTGCCTTGGTCGAGGGTGTGGACGGCGTCTTTCTTGGACCGTCCGATCTTGCGGCTTCGCTTGGGCATCTGGGCAACCCGGGCCATCCCGACGTTCAGGCCGCCCTGAAAGACGCGCTGACCCGTCTTAGGGCCATCGGAAAGCCTGCCGGGATCTTGGCGACCAATCAGGCCGATGCACAACGCTATCTGGATTGGGGCTATGGCTTCGTTGCGGCTTCGGTCGATACCGGGCTGCTGATGGGGGCCGCGCGCGGCCTTCTGTCAAACCTGCGCAAAGGGGCAGCTTGATGCACATGACATCCCTGGAAGGTCAGGTCGCGGTTATCACTGGCGGGGCGGGCGCGATCGGTGCCGCCATCGCGCTTGCGTTGGGACAATCGGGCGCGCGCATCGCCCTGTGGGACCAGAATGCCGCGGCGCTTGAGGCCGTGGCAGACATGCTGTCCGCACAGGGGATCACCGTCTGCCTTCATACGGGCGACCTGACGCAGGAAGATGAGGTCGAGGCCGCAACCACCGCAGCGCTTGCAGCTTTCGGACGGATCGACATGCTGGTGACAGCCACCGGCCTTTCGCCGCGCGAAGATGCGATCACGCAACCGCTTGGGAACTGGCAGCGCAGCCTTGATGTCAACATGACCTCGGTGTTCCTTGCCTCGCGCATCGTGGTCCGGGAAATGCTGGCGCGCGCGATCGCGGGGCGGATTGTGCATCTTGGCTCGATCATGGGCTTGTCGGGGGGCGGGCTTTACCCCAACCTCGCCTATCACGCGACCAAAGGCGCGATCGTCAACATGACCCGCGCCATGGCCTGCGAATGGGCCCCGCACGGAATTCGGGTGAATTCGGTGGCGCCAACCTGGGTGGACACGCCGTTCATCGGGGCGCTGAAGGCCGATCCCGAGGCGATGCGCAAGATCGCCTCCGTCACCCCGCTTGGACGGATCGCCAGACCGGAAGAGGTGGCACAGGGCGTTGTGTTCCTGCTGAGCGAACACAGCGCGATGATCACCGGGCATACCCTGCCGATCGATGGGGGTTTCCTGGCAAAATAAGTATCTTACGTGACCTGCCTGCGAACGACCACAAACTGCAGCGCCCCCCGCCTTCCCCACCCGTGCGGAACGGTTGGGGAAGATGGGCGACGCTGCCCGGCGAGGCCGCCGACCTCGTAGTAGCTGGCGACGCCAGAGAGAAGCGCGCGGCCTTGCCAGTCTACCCTGCCGCTTGGACTAGCCCGCAAAACCGAAGCTGATGTGGCGCTTCGGCGGCTTCATCCCGCCGCTGGATCGGCTGTGCCAGAAAGGCGACAGTCTGCTTCTATTCCCGGTTTCTGGCTGACACGCTTGTTTTCGTCGCCTCGCGCGCCTAGCTTCAAAGGCATGTTGATGATCATTCCTCTGGTCAGGTTCCGGATCTTTTCCGGTTCGCTGCTGACGCGCACTCTGCCCCGGGCAGAGGCGGTCGCCTGCTGACGCCTTCTCCCGGGGCACCTTCCTTCCAGATCCAGGTCAGCCAGGCGGACATTGTCCGTTGAGGAGTCATCATGCCTTTCCATTCCAAAGTCCCGCTGCCACCCGGCGCGGGCACTTTTCCAGGCTGCCC
>NZ_JAMJFX010000045.1 GCF_023544865.1 Phaeovulum molybdatiresistens
TCCCCGCCGTTATCGTGCCGAGGGTGAATCATGTTCTCAAACCACTGTCGAGCCGGGACTATTTCAGCGGCCTGTTAAGTGAATCGCGCCAATCAAGAAGGTCCCTCTTGGTGAGACGTCGTGCATCGTTATGACCGACGAACTTCACCAAGCTTTCAACGACATGTTGCCAAGACGCCCCACCATCGCGATGCTTGCCAATCAACTGACGGTCCGCGATGTATTCAAGGAACAGGTCTGTGAGCAATACAGGCTTCGCCGGCTTCGATGTCTCGCTTGGCGGTCGAACGATCGGATCTGACGGCCTGCCACCGAAGTTACCTCTGTCGTGCTCGAGGGTGCGCTCAAGCGCTTCGATTTCAGCCCGAATCAACCGTTCTGCCAGCTCACGCCACTCGGATGACCCTTGATTAATTGCGAGGTGTTGCTCCGCAACGTAGGCCGCTGTCGCTGAGTCAATGAAACGCATGTCGCCCGAGGCGAGAGAGGACCGCAAAGCGGCCAGACGACGACGACGGATCTGTTCATCGAAGTGACGGGCTCCAGCCTTCAGTTCGTAATCCGTATAGACGTTGAACATGCGGACGGGATGGCGCTGCGGGTCTGCATCGCCAGCATCTATGCGCCGCATGGCCGCCTCATATGCGCCCGCTATCTCGGAAGGTGTGGGCATCGCTGCACGCTTGCTCTCTGCGGCCTCCAGAACGCTCGTGTAGTGATCCCAGACGGCGTTATCGTAGTCTTTGGCAGTGACGTCTCGGAGGCTGATTGTCGGCTCAGCAGGCGGCTGAGCAGCCATGACAGAACGCCTGGCTTGCTCTAGCTGACTTTGAAGTCGTGCTACAGCCGCAGCGTGATTTCGATCCGCGACTCGCAGATCACCGCCGAGCGGTTCCGTCAGCTGGGTCTTGTTATCGAACACAGGACGCAGCGCGACCGGAATAGAGACACGCGCCCAGAACCGCCCGTCCTTTTCCTTCCAATGTCGACGCTTGGCAGCCATGTCCTTGCCCCTTTCTGGCACCTGTTCTGGCACCTGTTCTGGCACCAGAAATGACACCAAGCCCTTGCAAGCAAGGACTTTCTTTATATTCAAGGGGATGAGATGGTGCTGCGAGAGAGGATTGAACTCTCGACCTCTCCCTTACCAAGGGAGTGCTCTACCACTGAGCTACCGCAGCGCCGGTGTGGTCCGTTCCGACCGTGGCGGCGATGTAGACGTATTCGCAGGCGGGTGCAAGCGCAAAGTCGCGCGCCCGCACTGGACGCATTTCGGACGACAGGATAGAGAGGGCCTCGATGACGAACAAACCCCGCAAGACCGGCCCCACGCCCCCCCCGAACGGCACCGACACCAGCCGTGAAGAACGGCTGCGCGCGGCGCTGCGTGCCAACCTGCAACGGCGCAAGGCCCAGGCCCGCGCCCGCGCGGCGCAGCTGGACGATGCCGCGGATGAAGAACAGAAGGAAGACTAGTCCCATGGACCAGATCATTGTCAAAGGCGGGGCCGAGCTTCGGGGCGAAATTCCGATTGCGGGGGCCAAGAACGCCTGCCTGACGCTGATGCCCGCGACGCTTTTGTCGGATGAGCCGCTGACGCTGACCAATGCGCCGCGGCTGTCGGACATTCGCACGATGACACAGCTTCTGTCCTCACTGGGGGCCGAGGTGGCGAGCCTGCAGGGCGGTCAGGTGCTGGCGTTGTCCAGCCACGACCTGAACAACCACACGGCGGACTATGACATCGTGCGCAAGATGCGCGCCTCGATTCTGGTGTTGGGGCCGATGCTGGCGCGCGATGGTCATGCGATCGTGTCGCTGCCCGGCGGCTGCGCGATTGGCGCCCGCCCGGTGGACCTGCACCTGAAGGCCCTTGAGGCGATGGGGGCGGATCTGGACCTGCGCGAGGGTTACGTTCACGCCCGCGCGCCGCAGGGCGGGCTGCGCGGGGCGGTTATCGAATTCCCCTTCGTGTCGGTTGGCGCCACCGAAAACGCGCTGATGGCGGCGACGCTGGCGCGCGGCACCACGGTGCTGAAAAATGCCGCGCGGGAACCGGAAATCGTCGATCTGGCGCAGTGCCTGCGCAAGATGGGCGCGCAGATCGAGGGCGAGGGCACATCCACCATCACCATTCAGGGCGTGGACCGGCTGGGCGGGGCGACGCATCCGGTGGTCACCGACCGGATCGAGCTGGGCACCTACATGCTGGCCCCGGCGATCTGCGGCGGTGAGGTGGAATGTCTGGGTGGCCGGATCGATCTGGTCGCGGCGTTTTGCGAAAAGCTGGATGCCGCCGGCGTCTCGATCGAGGAAACGGCGCGCGGGCTGAAGGTCAGCCGGCGCAACGGGCGCGTGAAGGCGGTCGATGTGGTGACCGAACCCTTCCCCGGCTTCCCGACCGACCTGCAGGCACAGATGATGGCGCTGCTGTGCACCGCCGATGGCGTCAGCGTTCTGGAAGAGAAGATCTTTGAAAACCGCTTCATGCATGCCCCCGAACTGATCCGGATGGGGGCAAAGATCGACGTGCATGGCGGCCATGCCACCGTGACCGGGGTGGAACGGCTGCGCGGCGCGCCGGTGATGGCGACCGATCTGCGCGCCTCGGTCTCGCTGATCCTTGCGGGGCTGGCGGCCGAGGGCGAAACCGTGGTCAGCCGGGTCTATCATCTGGATCGCGGCTATGAGAGGGTAGAAGAAAAGCTGTCGGCCGTGGGCGCAACCATCGAAAGGGTGAAGGGCGAATGACACAGGACGCGCGATTCGAGGATGCGGGGGAAGGCGCACTGGCGCTGCGTGCCGAATCGCCCGAAGACCTGCCGGTGATCGCGGCGCTTGTGCAGGATGCGGTGCTGTCGGCCGCCGATATCGTCTGGAACGCCAGGGCGCGCAGGCTTGCCCTGCTGATCAACCGCTTCCGCTGGGAAGACAAGGACCGCGCCGAGGCCGCCCGCCGCCCCTATGAACGCACCCGCGCGCTTCTGGTGATTGGCGATGTGACCGGCGTGTCCAGCATGGGCATCGACCGCAAGGATCCCGACCTGGTTCTGTCGCTGCTGGATCTGGCCTGGGAACCGGCGGGGGATGGCGCGGGGCGTGTGGTGCTGACCTTCGCGGGCGATGGCGGGATTGCGGCGCAGGTCGAATGCCTGGACATCGACCTGCGCGACGTCACGCGGCCCTACCGCGCGCCTTCGGGCCAGGCGCCGCATCACCCCGACTGATCCAAAGAAACCCGCTTTTCCGCAGTGCGGCGCTTGCGGGACGGGCGCGCAAGCTCTAAGTCCTGACCCAACCAAGGAGGGGCCGATGCCGCAGTTCCTGTCCACCACCGATGCGGATTTCGAGGCGCGGTTTGGCGCGCTTCTGGGCATGAAGCGCGAAGATGCGCCCGATGTGGATGCCGCCGTGGCGGCGATCATCGCCGATGTGCGCGCCCGGGGCGATGCGGCGCTGATCGATCTGACCGCGCGCTTTGACCGGCTGGACCTGACCCCTGAAACGCTGGCCTTTTCCAAGGCCGAGATCGCGGCGGAAATCGCCCGCGTCGCCCCCGCGGATCGCGCCGCGCTGGAACTGGCCGCCGAACGGATCCGCGCCTATCACGTCCGCCAGATGCCCGAGGATGCGCGCTGGACCGACCCCGAGGGGGCCACGCTGGGCTGGCGCTGGACGCCGGTGTCGGCGGCGGGGCTTTATGTGCCGGGGGGGCTTGCGTCCTATCCGTCCTCGGTTCTGATGAACGCGATCCCGGCCAAGGTGGCGGGGGTGGAACGGCTGATGGTTGCCTGCCCGACGCCGGGCGGCGTGGTCAACCCGCTGGTGCTGCTGGCCGCCGAAATTGCCGGCGTGGACACGGTTTACCGCATTGGCGGCGCGCAGGCGGTGGCGGCGCTGGCCTATGGCACCGAAACCGTGCTGCCCGTGGACAAGATCACCGGCCCCGGCAATGCCTATGTCGCCGCGGCCAAGCGCCGGGTCTTTGGCAAAGTCGGCATCGACATGATCGCGGGGCCGTCCGAGATCCTTGTCATCGCCGACCGCGACAACACCCCCGACTGGATCGCGCTGGATCTGCTGAGCCAGGCCGAACATGACGAAAGCGCGCAATCGATCCTGATCACCGACGATGCGGCCTTTGGCCAAGCGGTGGCGGATGCGGTGGCCGCGCGGCTGGAGACGCTGGAACGGCGCGCGATTGCCGGGGCCAGCTGGCGCGATTATGGCGCGGTGATCGTGGTGCGCGACCTGGACGAGGCGGCGGCACTGTCGAACCGCATCGCGCCCGAACATCTGGAACTGTGCGTCGCCGACCCGGACGCGCTGGCCGATCAGATCACCCATGCCGGCGCGATCTTCCTTGGCGCCTGGACGCCCGAGGCGATCGGCGATTACATCGGCGGGCCGAACCACGTGCTGCCCACGGCGCGTTCGGCCCGGTTTTCGTCGGGCCTGTCGGTGATGGATTTCCTCAAACGCACGACGCTGGCGCGGATGACGCCTGCGGCGCTGGCCGCGATCGGCCCTGCGGCGGAACGGCTGGCACGGTCGGAAAGCCTTGAGGCCCATGGCCTGTCGGTGCGCGCCCGTCTGGATGCCCTGAACGAAGGGGAAAAGTGATGTCCCGCATCTGCCGCATCGAAATCGACGAAGCCGGCCTGCCCGCCCCCACCCCCGAGATTGAACAGGAACGCCGCGTCGCGGTCTATGACCTGCTGGAAGACAACAACTTTTCCCTGCCCGGCCGTGGCGACGGGCCGCCGCCCCAGGGCCCCTTTGCGCTGCATCTTTCAGTGCGCGACGGGCGGCTGGTCTTTGACACGACCACCGAAGCCGGGGAAAAGGTGGCGGAATTCCACCTGTCCTTCGGCCCCTTCCGGCAGGTGGTGAAGGATTACTTCCAGATCTGCGCCAGCTATTTCGAGGCGGTGAAGAAGCTGCCCCCCAGCCAGATCGAGGCGATCGACATGGCCCGGCGCGGCATCCACAACGAAGGCGCGCGCGTCCTGCAGGAACGCCTTGAAGGCAAGGCCACGCTGGACATTGACACCGCGCGCCGCCTGTTCACCCTGATCTGTGTGCTTGCTCCGGTGAAGTGATGGGCGATATTCCCCATTCGGTCCTGTTCTGCTGCGACCACAACGCCATCCGTTCGCCGATGGCCGAGGGGATCATGAAGAAATTTTATGGCCAGGGCTGTTATGTGCAGTCGGTCGGCGTAAAATCGGACATGGAAATCGACGGTTTCACCATCGCCGTGTGCAAGGAAATTGGGGTGGAACTGTCGCGCCACCGCGCGCGGTCCTTTGACGAGATGCAGGATTGGGGCGACGATCTGTCCAGCTTTGATCTGGTCGTGGCGCTGTCGCCCGCAAGCCAGCGGCGCGCGCTGGACTTGACGCGCTATTACCACCTGGACGTGGAATATTGGCCGATCATGGACCCCACCGGCCTGGCCGAGGGGCGCGAGGCCAAGCTGGCCGCCTATCGCAAGACCCGCGATCAGATCGTGGCCAGGATGGTCGAACGCTTTGGCCCCCCAACCGAGGAAACCGCATGACGCAGGACAGAGCCAGGGCGCTGATCGCGTCCTATTTCCGGGCCTTCAACGCCGGCGATACCGAAGCGATGATGGCGCTGGTCAGCGACGATCTGGCGCATCACGTCAACGAAGGCCAGATCCGCCACGGGCGGGCGGCCTTTGCCGAATTCAACGCCCATATGGCGCGCTGCTACCGCGAACGTCTGGAGGACATGACGATCTTCGTGTCCGAAGATGGCGCCCGGGCCGCAGCCGAATTCACCGTGCATGGCACCTATCTGGCCACCGATTCCGGCCTGCCTGCGGCGCGGGGCCAGAGCTATGTGTTGCCGGCGGGCTCGTTCTTTACCCTCCGCGATGGCCAGATCGCGCGGATCACCACCTATTACAACCTTGCCGACTGGCTGGCGCAGGTGAACGCGGCGTAACGCTTCATTAGGCCTTGCACCGTAACGTGAAGGCATTCGTCCCCTTGCGAGTGCCGTTTCATGACCACAATTTCCGACCTTCTGCCTGACGCGGGTCAGGCCCTTTCCGCGATCGAGGACGTTCAGGCCGTCATCGCCTTCGATCTTGATGGCCGGATTCTGGCCGCCAATGACCGCTTTCTTGCCCTGACCGGCTATTCCCTGGCCGAAATTGCGGGCCAGCGCCACGCCATGTTTCTGGAACCCGGCGCGGCCGATCGGGTGGAATACAACGAATTCTGGACCGATCTGCGGCGCGGTCAGGCGCGACAGGGCGAATTCTGCCGAATCGGCAAGGATGGCCGCGCCATCTGGGTCGCGGCCACCTATGCGCCGGTGCGCGCGGCGGACGGGCGGGTGGAACGGGTGGTGAAATTCGCCATCGACATCACCGCCGCCAAGGAAACCGCCGCACTGGCCGCCGAACAGCTGCGCGCACTGTCGCGGTCGCAGGCGGTGATCGAATTCACGCCCCAGGGGCGCGTGCTGACCGCCAATGACCTGTTTTTGAAAGCATTGGACTATCAGCTTGGCGATATCCGCGGCCAGCACCACGCGATGTTCCTGGCCGGAAACGAATCCGAGACACCGGAATATCGAGCCTTCTGGGATGCCTTGCGCGCGGGCCGACCCCAGACCGGCGAATTCCGCAGGATTGGGCGCAACGGGCGCGAGGTGTGGATCGTCGCCTCATACAACCCGATGCTGGACGCGCGTGGCCAGGTCGTGCGGGTGGTGAAATACGCCACCGACGTCACGGAACGAAAGCTGGCCGTGCGGGCCCTGATCACCGGCCTGCTGCGGCTGGCGCAGGGGGATCTGACCGTGCGGATCGACCAGACCATCGGCGGCGAATTCGCCGAAATGCGCGAAAGTTTCAACAAGATGGTGCATGATCTGGGCGCGATGATCGGCCAGGTGCGCAACGCCACGCGGGAAATGCGCCAGCAGGCGCATGAGATTCGCACCGGCGCGCAGGATCTGGCCCAGCGCGGCACCCATCAGGCCGAATCGCTTGATCGCACCGCCGCCGCAGTAACCCAGATCGCAGACAACATCCGGCTCACCTCGGACAGCGCGCAGACGGCCAATGGGGTCGCAGGCGATGCACGCGAACGTGCCAGTGCCGGCGTCGGCGTTGTCGGCCAGGTCGTGACCGCGATGGAACGGATTGAAAACCACACCAAGCAGATGTCTGAAATCACCCGCGTGATTGAGAATTTCGCGTTTCAGACCAACCTTCTGTCGATCAACGCCGCGGTCGAGGCCGCCCGTGCCGGTGAAGTGGGCCGCGGCTTCGCGGTCGTCGCCGCCGAGGTGCGCAACCTCGCCCAGCAATCCGCCAAGGCCAGCCAGTCGATCGCCGATCTGATCGAGAAAAGCGAGGCCGACGTGCGGCTGGGCGTTTCCCTGGTGCGCGATGCCGGCACCACGCTGGCCGGGATCAACGAAGCGGTGGAACAGGTGGTGGGCGGCATCGCCAGTGTCGCCCGCGCTACCACCGAACAATCCCGCGGCGTTGCCGAAGTCTCCGCGTCGCTGGGGCAGATCGACACGATCACCCACCAGAACATGGCGCTGTCGGAACAATATGCCGGAAGTGCGCGGGTGCTGTCAGAACAGCTGGAAACGATCAACGCCTTGATGGAAGGGTTCACGATCCGCGAACACGGACATGCCTGGCGGTCGGGCCGGGCTGCCTGATCGAAATGGTCTTTCGGTCCCCCGCGGATCAGGCCAGAATGGCCCGGATTGGCGGGGGAAGATATGGATATCCGGGTTCTGAAGGGGGACGATCTGACGGCTGTGCTGGATGACCTGGCGCGGCTTCGCATCACCGTGTTCCGCGACTGGCCCTATCTTTATGACGGCAATCTTGACTACGAACGGCGCTATCTGGACGCCTATCGCACAAGCCCGGGCGCGATCGTGGTAGGCGCGTTCGACGGCGGCGATCTGGTCGGGGCTGCGACCGGCACCCCGATGGAGGATCACGCCGCCGATTTCGCCGCACCTTTCGCCGCAACGCCCTACCCTTTGGATGAAATCTTCTACTGCGCGGAATCGGTCCTGCTGCCCGCCTATCGGGGGCGCGGTGTCGGACATGCGTTCTTTGAGGCGCGCGAAGCCCATGCCCGCGCGCTTGGCCGCCGCTTCAGCGCCTTTTGCGCCGTGATCCGCCCCGCCGATCATCCCGCGCGACCCGCCGCCTACCGGCCGCTGGATGCCTTCTGGCGCGCCCGTGGCTATGCCCCGTTGCCCGGCGTCATCGCGCAATTCGACTGGACCGACCGCGGCGATGTGCAGCAGACCCGCAAGCCGTTACAGTTCTGGCTGCGCAATCTTGAGGACGAAATCCCCCCCGCAAACCCGGCTTTCACGGGCAAAACACCCCGCTGACGCCCGCACCGTCGACATTGCCCTTGAAAATTTCGTGATCCGGGCGCATCTAGGGCGCGCCCGCCGGATCAGGCGGGCGGCATATCCAGGAGTGACCATGGCCAAGGAAGAAATGCTCGAATTCCCCGGCGTCGTGAAGGAACTCCTGCCGAATGCGACGTTCAGGGTCGAGCTGGAAAACGGCCATGAAATCATCGCGCATATGGCAGGAAAGATGCGGAAGAACCGCATCCGGGTTCTGGCGGGCGACAAGGTGCAGGTGGAAATGAACACCTATGACCTGACGAAGGGCCGCATCAACTATCGTTTCAAGTGATCGCGGCCGTCCCGTGCCGCGTCTGATTCTCGGTTCCGCGAGCCCCCGCCGGCGTGAGCTTTTGGCGCAGCTTGGGCTTGTGCCCGATGCCGTGCGCGCCCCCGAAATCGACGAAGACCCGAAAAAGGACGAGGCGCCGCGCGATTACGTCGCCCGGATTGCCCGCGAAAAGGCCGCCGCCATCCCCTGCGCACAAGATGAGGTGGTGCTATGCGCCGATACCACGGTAACGCTGGGTCGGCGCATCCTGAGCAAACCGCGGGATGCGGCCGAGGCGGCGGAATTCCTGTGGGCGCTGTCGGGCCGTCGTCACCATGTGCTGACGGCTGTCGCCGTTCGCGGCCCCGCGGGCCTTCGTGAGCGGCTGGTTGACACCACCGTCCGTTTCCGACCGCTTTCGAACAGCGATGTGAACCTGTACCTTGCGTCGCGCGAATGGGAAGGTAAGGCCGGCGGCTATGCCATTCAGGGCCGCGCCGGGGCGTTCATTCCGTGGATTCAGGGCTCATTCACCGGCGTCGTCGGCCTGCCGCTTGCCGAAACCGCGACGCTTCTGGCCAGTTTCGGCATCACCGCGAAGGAACCCGACTGATGAAGGGACGTGTCGTCATTCTGGGCGAAATCGGGGGCCGCGAGGCCGCCGCGCTGATGGTCGATGGCCGGCTTGAAGACCTGCTGATCGACACCTCTGCGGTGGTGCCGCTTGCCCCTGGCGCGGTCTGCCGCGCCACGGTCGATCGCCAGATGAAGGGCCAAGGCGGCGTCTTTGTGCGCCTGCCGGGCGAGGAACGCGGTTTCCTGCGTGAGGTCAAGGGCCTGTCGCCGGGCCAAAGCGTGATCTGCCAGGTCACCGGCGGCGCCGAACCCGGCAAGGCCCTGCCGGTCAGCCTGCGGGTGCTGTTCAAATCGCGCCTGGCCATTGTCACGCCCGGCGCGCCGGGCCTGAATGTCTCGCGCCGGGTGCGCGATCCGCAGCTGCGCGAAGATCTGGCCGCGCTGGCGGGCGTGGTGATGCAAGGCTCGGACATGGGGCTGATCCTGCGCTCGGCCTGCGAGGGGTCCGAGGATGGCGAGATCGTCGAAGATATCGCCGCGATGCGTGATCTGGCCGAGGCGGTGATGGCAGATACCACGGGCGCGCCGGAACTTCTGGTCGATGCGCCCGGCCCCCATGAGGAATCCTGGCGCGACTGGGCCGATCCCGCCCCCGATGAGGTGATCACCGGCGAGATGGCCGATCATGGCGTGCTGGAGGCGATCGATGCGCTGCTGGCTGCACATGTGCCCCTGCCCGGCGGCGCGCATATGATGATCGAACCGACCCGCGCGCTGATCGCGGTGGATGTGAACACCGGCAATGACGGTTCGCCCGCCGCCAGCCTGAAGGCCAATATCGCCGCCGCGCGCGAATTGCCGCGCCAGCTGCGCCTGCGCGGTCTGGGCGGGCAGGTCACGGTCGATTTCGCGCCGATGCCCAAACGCGACCGCGCCACCCTGGAACAGCAGCTGCGCGTGGCCTTCAAGGGTGAGGCCGCCGAAACAAGCCTGGCCGGATGGACGCCGCTGGGCAATTTCGAACTGCAGCGCAAGCGCGACAGGGTCGCGCTGGCACTGGCACTGGCGGATCGCGCGCCATGAGCTGCCCAATCTGCCACAAGCCAAGCGATCCGAAGTATCGCCCCTTCTGTTCGCGCCGCTGCGCCGATGTCGATCTGGCACGCTGGCTCAACGGGTCCTACGTGATTCCCGGCGACCTGGCCGAGGAGGAAGACCGCCCCCCGACTGCGCCCGAACCCCCGTTGAACTGAGCCACCGCCCGCCAGCGAAGATCGCCGCGGGTCTTCTGGTCTTGCCTGATCACCCCGCGCCAGGATTTGCGCCCAAGACAAATTTTTTCGCGCAAACCCTCTGGACAGCCCCCCCGCCCTCGTCTACTTACACTCCACCAACGCCAGATGCCACGCAATGGCCCGGTGCCCAGATAGCTCAGTTGGTAGAGCAGCGGATTGAAAATCCGCGTGTCGCTGGTTCGATTCCGGCTCTGGGCACCACTTAAATCCTTTAAAAACAGACACTTACAGCGTGAAATTATCGATGACACAGCTCGTGTAAGCGATAATTTCCTTCAAATCTTGGCAATTTGGATGATTTTGTGGCAATGTGAGCGAGAAGCGCGGCTTCCCTTGAATTTCCATCAACATATTGTTTTTAAATGATAATTTCTCAAAGCGGACACTGTGGATACACTGAACGAAAATCCGCTGCTCTACCTCGCTGATCAAGAAGGTAAGTCCTTTTAGATCAGCCACTTAGAGATCTTCATGATTTCGACCGCACAGAATGTCATCATAAGAACAACATGTTACGCGGGGTTCGGGCGAGGCCTCCCCATGACAGGTTAACTTGCAAATCATCTGAGGGAGATTTGACGGAGGTCTGATCTGGTCTGCGGGAGGCAAGTCATGCTTGCCGCCCAGAGTGCGGCCCCACTTACCATATGCAGGTCGAAGCCATTGCAAGCTGCGTAGCGCTGCCACATTGCTCGAGAAGCTTGAGAGCATAGAGTAAGTTTGGGCACAAAGACCGAAAGTGCTTAAATCTTAGGCGTCGAAAAAGCAGACACGCGGAAACCGAATCCACTGCTCCGGGGTCAAACCACCCCCTCAATCAGGTCCATTTCGCTCACCTCCCTCATTGATGAGCTTACGATGGCAAGTGAGATGGTGGATCGGACAAAGCGTGGGGCGACAACCTATGATGTCGGAAAGAGGGGGGCGGAGAGCCTCCTAACGGCGTCGCCGCATCGCACCGCACCGCTGCGAAACTGAGCAAGCTGCCATTCGAACAGCGCGTGGCGAGGTTCGCGCGTGCCGGTCACGAAGGGCGGGAAGCAGACTTGCGGCAGCGCGGCGCAGCGACAGCTGCAACCTGGGCAAGCCGACATTCGGATGGCGCACCACAAGTTGCAGCTTGAAGACCCAAGAACACTTGATATTGTGAAAACACTTTAGGGTAGAGAAATCTGATATTTGGTCTCAATGATCGAGTTTGAATGCGCAGTTAGGGAACTTCCGCACGACACGACCCTCTCCGCCGCTGGGTTCGAGGACGGTCCGAAGATCGACCCTTTGAAGTTGATCTTCACCTACGACTCCGATGAATGGGAAACATTCGTAGATGAGTGGGTTCATTCACTCACCGAACTGTATGCTGATGTCGTTCGCCCCACCGGCTCTGGCGACAAGGGGATAGACGTCGCGGGTTTCAGGGATGCCGACTGCTTCCTGGGTGACTGGGACAACTATCAGTGCAAGCACTATGCGCGTCCTCTTGGCTTCACCGACATCGCGCCAGAGATCGGGAAGATTCTCTGGTACTCGTTCTGCGGCGACTACAAAGAACCAAAGGCCTGCTTCTTCATCGCCCCGAAAGGGACAACACCCACTCTCGATCTGCTTTTGGGCAATGCATCCAAGCTAAAGGCAAAAGTGATCGAGGGATGGGAAAAATCCATTTCCAAGAGGGTGACCGACAAGCAGGTTGTCGAACTTGTCGGCGAGCTCTCCGACTACGTGAATAACTTCGATTTCCGTATCTTCAGTGCTCCTGCCGCAAGAAAAGTGATCGAGCAGCATGGCAAGACTCGATATCACCAAAGGCGGTTTGGTGGCGGACTTCCCCCTCGGCCGAAGTCGAAAATGCCTCCAGAAGAAATCGAAACCCACGAAAGGAACTACGTAGACCGGTTGCTCGAAGCCTATGCGGACCATGCCGGTGAAGCGCAGATATCCTTGGCTGTCAACGCCGCTTCCTCTTGAAGTTTGGTGCTCTCCGACTGCAGTTTGCCACTCGACGCTCGTATGCATCTGCCGTCGCATCGTGCTGGTTCGAACAGCCCGCCGCAACAGGTCCTCCACCTCGCGCTCGATCTGCTTCGCTCGGGTTCGAAGTCGTTGCTGCTCCTCTTTGACCTGACTCGCACGACGATCCCATGCATCGCGGAACATCCTTTCCGCGAGTTCGAACGTCGCCTTTGCGGGAACGATCCCCTTCAGCATATCGTCGAAGGCGTCTTCGATCTTGTCCTGCGGCGGCGACTTCCCTTTTTCAGTGCAGCCTCGGTGGTGGCAAAGATAGTTGGCCTGCTACCGGTTTCGTGGACAGCAGGTTAAGCTAGCATAGCGCGTGCCTCGAACTCCATGGGGCTGATGTAG
>NZ_JAMJFX010000046.1 GCF_023544865.1 Phaeovulum molybdatiresistens
ATCAGCTCGAAGCCCAGCACCTCCACGAAAGCCAACGTCGGGGATAGGGCGCAAGCCGAATACCCCATCTGAGTCTAATCAACCATGTTCCCATTCATCAACAGCTCCTAGAACCCTCGTCGGCGGCATTCTGAATACGGGGAAAGCCCCTTGGCCTACGAAAGCCAAGGGGCCTGAATGAACACTTGGAGCGGCACGAATAAGCGACAAGTTCAGATCGCCTCAGCTTGGCGCGTAGTGCAGCGCCCAGGAGCTGTAGCAATCAAAGCTCTCGGGATAGTCTGCCGGTCGCCGATCACCATAGGCGCGCATCCGGTCTTTCGACCCGAGCGCCTCGGAGTATTCATGCGCGGGCACATAGTAGAGAAACTTGAGCGTGCGCCGCGCGAATTTCCAGACCCCTGTTTCGCGGCGGTATTCGTCGATGTAGCGCAGGCTGCCGACGAGGGTCTGCCCGTTACGATGTGCCTCGGCATGACAAAAGACCTCCCCAGTGGCCTTGTCGGGATCGGCATCGTCGAAGGTGATGACGGTGTCATGCGTCCAATGCACCGAGATCGATAAGACCTCGAAACGTTTGCGATAGACCTCCATGACTCGGTCGATGCCGACGCCTTCCATCATCCCGTCTTGGCTGCGCACCACTGCGTCTTCGGTGAAAATCGAGCGCAGGAGCGGCACATCACGATCGTCGCAGGCCTTGCAGTATTTGGATATGATCTCGAGAATTGCGTTTCGGCTTTCCAGCCGGTCGATCCGTTGCAGTATATTTTGATCCATTTTTCTTCCTCCCTGATGTGCTTGGTCAAAGCGTTGCTTCGGTGCCGAAAATGAGTGTGGCCTGGCTCGAAAGCACGCCACCGTTACCGTGGCTGAGGGCAATTTCGGCGCCAGGCACCTGCCGCGCCCCTGCTTCGCCGCGCAGCTGGCGCACTGCTTCGACCATCGTGAACAGCCCGTACATGCCGGGGTGATTGCATGACAGCCCGCCGCCGTTGGTGTTGACAGGCAAGGCTCCGCCCGGCGCGATGGCACCCGAGGCTACGAAGCGGCCGCCCTCACCCTTGGGGCAAAAGCCGAGGTCTTCCAGGAACAGCACGGTGTTGATGGTGAAGGCATCGTAGAGTTCCACTACATCAACCGCTGCCGGGGTTATTCCGGCAGCTGCCATCGCGCGGGGGCCAGTGATCGCAGCACCAGTGATGGTGAGATCTGGCATTGCTGCGATTTCTTTGTGAGTCACCGTCGTGGCGCCGCCCAGCAGCGGGATCGGCGCGCGGCTGTCACGGGCGCGGTCGATACGAGTCATCACCACCGCAGCCGCACCATCGGTAACTAGACAGCAATCCGATACGCTGAGCGGGGTCGAGATCATCCGCGCGTTCAAAAGCGCTTCGATCGAGGTTGGTTCGCGGCACAAAGCCTCTGGGTTCATCGCTGCCCATTGCCGCGCGGCAAGGGCCACTTGGGCAAGGTCTTCGCGGGTGGTGCCGAAGGCGTGCATGTGACGCGCCGCGGCAAGCGCATAGCCACCGACCGGCATACGTGCGCCATGTGGGCCTTCGTAGGGAGAGGCTCGCAACGCTGACACCAACCGCCCAGCATTGCTGCGTTGGTTTGAGCCGTAGGTGATCAGCGCCACATCAATTAACCCGGCGTCGAGCGCCAGGGCGGCGTGGATGGCGTGGCAAAGAAAGGACGAACCGCCGGTGCGGTTGTTGTCGACGATCGCCGGGGCGATTCCAAAATATTCGGCCATTGCAAGGCCGCCAAGGTAATCGTCGGGCAGCGCAACGAACAGCCCGTCGACCGCGTTGATCGAAATGCCGGCATCGTCAAGCGCGCGATAGCCGGCTTCGGCGGCCATTTCCAGTGCGCTGTATCCGGGACATTCCCCAAGCCCAAAGGTCGCCGCGCCAACAACGGCGCTGCGACCGCGCGGGAAGGCTTCTGCCCAGCTCATTGTGCACGGTCGAAGACGACCGTCGGCGTCTCGCCTTCCGTTATGATCCGGGCGGTCACAGCGTCCCCGATGGCCACGCTGTCGGGTGTGGCCGCGGGCATATGCGAGAGCATCCGACCGCCTTCATCCAAGTCGACTAGCACGACTATCCGGGGCGGCTCCGGCGGCTTTTTTGGCTGGACCGTCATCGCATAGATCACCCCGCGCCCCGATAGCGGCGCAAAGGCGCCGAGCTTGCCGCCGTGACCCGGCGCACGTAGGCGCGGGGGAAACACGGCCGCACCGGACTGCGGATCGCGCTGGAGCATGAAGCAGCCTTGGGCGAGAAGACCCAGATATTCGGCTTCGGGGGCGTTGGTGTCGTCGGTCACTATATGCCTCAGATAATCTTGTTCGTCCGCAGGTTCTGAATTTCCGCATCGGTGAGCATCAGGCGTTCACGCAGGATCGCTTCGCTGTCCTCGCCCACCAGCGGCGGGGCCCTTGAGATATCGACCGGGGTTTCCGAGAATTTCAGCGGGCTTCCCGCCACGTGGATTTCTCCCATCACCGGATGGTTCAGCGTCACGAACATTTCGCGCACGGCAAGCTGTTGGTCCTTTTCGATGTCATGCATGTCATTGATTGGCCCGCAAGACACCTTGGCGCCATTGATTCTTTCCATCCAGTAACGCTTGCCATGATGCGCCAGCGCTTCCGTCATGTCCTTGGTCAGCTGCACCCGATTGGCAAGGCGGTCGCGAGAGCGAGCATATCGCAGATCTTCGCCCCATTCGGGGTGACCTAGCGCCGCAGCTAGCCGCGCGAATTCGCGGTCGTTGAAGGTGGCAATCAGGATGTGGCCATCCTTCACGGCAAACACCCCGTTGGGCACTGCCGTAGGGTGGTCGTTGCCGGTGCGCGGCAGCGGCGCACGAGCGTTCATCCAGGCAGAGAGCGAGTTCAACAGAAGCCCGACCTGCGAATCGAACAACGAAATATCGATATGTTGCCCCTTGCCAGAGTGTTCCCGATGATAGAGCGCCGCAAGGATGGCGATCACTGCGTTATTGCCCGCCGTAATGTCGGCAATGGGCACTCCCACTCGCATCGGGCCGGCTCCGGTCATGCCATCGGGCAGGCCCGTCACCGCCATCTGACCGCCCATCGCCTGCACAAGATAATCATAGCCAGAGCGTTCGCGATAGGGGCCGGTCTGGCCGAAACCGGTGATCGAGCAATAGATCAGGCGCGGGTTGAGCGCATGCAGATCTTCATAGCCTAGCCCATAGCGTGCCAATGTGCCTGTGCGGAAATTTTCGATGAGCACATCGGATTCACGCACTAGCGCCTTCAGGATTTCGCCTCCCTCGGGTCGGGCGAAATCCAGCGTCAGCGATTTCTTGCCGCGGTTCACAGTCTGGAAATAGGTTGATTGCTCGAGTTTCGTGGTTGGCGAGGTAACCCAGGGCGGGCCGAGAGTGCGAAGGTCGTCCCCGTCGCCGACCCGCTCGATCTTGATCACATCCGCACCGAGATCGGCTAGGGTCTGCCCGGCAAGAGGGCCCGCGACCACGCGCGAAAGATCGAGCACCTTCACACCTTCAAGAATTCGCTTTTTTTGCGCGCTGATCGGGCAGTCCGCAGACGGGGTTAAATGATTCGTTCTGTCGTCCACGGCGTTCTCCCTTGCTCGTCGATTCCGTACACAGGCGGCAAAACATTTATGCGCACGTGCATTTTGAAGTATACAATAATCCTTTTATGATATACATGTAAATACAGATCGTAAGGAATGGACTTCAGCGCAGGAAGCGCGGACCCTGCATTGATGGAATTGGAGGACGCGAGGCATGGATCTGGGCCTGAAAGGTCTGAAAGCCGCCGTTTCGGGTGGTTCACGCGGGATCGGGCGGTCGATAGCCGACTTGCTGGCGCAAGAGGGTTGCGATGTTTCGGTTTGCGCACGGGGGCAGGAAAGCATCGATGCGGCCGTAAGCGGGTTCGAGGCGCATGGCGTTCGTGCGATGGGGCGATCGCTCCAGGGGCGCGATGGCGATGCAATACGGGGCTGGATGCGTGAGACCGTCGAAGAGTTTGGCGGGCTCGATATTTTCGTTGCCAGTCTCTCGGCCGGCGGTGGAACCAATGAAGATCGCTACTGGTATCGCAATTTTGAAATTGACCTGATGAGCGCGACCCGCGCCGTTGCGGAAGCCTATCCGGCGCTAAAGCAAAGCAAGAATGCCTCGATCCTGATCATCGCCACGATGGCGGCATCTGAAACTTTCGTCGCGCCGATGGCCTATAACGCGATCAAGGCGGCGCTGGTCACGTGGTCAAAGCAACTGGCCGAGGCCTATGCACCCAAAGGGATCCGGGTGAATTGCTTGTCTCCGGGGCCGACAATGTTTCCTGGATCGAACTGGGAGATGATCAAGGTTGCGCGATCGCGTACCTTTGCCAGCGCCGTTCGGCAACAGCCCACCCGCCGGATGGGCGAGGCCGAAGAAGTTGCCCGCTCCGCTGTTTTCCTGGCTAGCCCTGCTGCGCGCTGGTGCGTGGGTTCTCATCTGTTGGTGGATGGCGGGTTCACCAAAGGCGTCCAATTCTGAGCGAGGCACAAATGACTGTTCATCGGATCAAAGCCGGAGACTTCACTAAAACTCCGATTGAGAAGACCGAAACCCCGGACCTCGGGACTGATCTGATCCCCAAGGCGCGTTACATCTCGCCCGATTTCATGCGGAAGGAATGGGAGCGGATGTGGACGAAGGTCTGGTTGTGGGGCTGCGCTTCGGAGGATATCGAAAATCCGGGCGATTACATCGTCACCTCTATTGGCCGCGAGGAGATCTTACTGACCCGCCAGCCTGATGGCAGCGTGCTTGGCTTCTACAATGTCTGCCCGCACCGGGGCAACCGTGTGATGGTGGGGCAGGGTAATGCAACGACCTTCAAGTGCAACTATCACCATTGGGAATACAAGCTTTCAGGCGAATTCGAAAACCTGCCCGATGTCGAGACCTTCCCGCAAGGTCCGCCGCCCTGTGGCGGGCTTGCCCCGGTAAAGGCGGAGGAGTGGAATGGCTTCGTCTTCTTCACGCTCAACCCCGATGCCGAACCGCTTCGCGACTATCTTGATCCGCTTTGCGAGCACCTTGAACCTTACCATTTCGACCGGATGGTGAAGGTTGTCGACTGGACGGCGGAATGGAACTGTAACTGGAAAACCAGCGTGGATGCTTTTAACGAGGCCTATCATGTCCAGGGTATCCACCCGGAACTACTCTATTTCCTCGAAGATAAGCATATCCAGATTGATACTTATGAGCGTCATAATCGTTACCTGATTCCGTTCTCGACGATATCGCATCGCGTGAACGAGACCACCGAGATCCCGCATCTGATCAAACATGCCATGAAAGAGGCGGGAATGGATCCGGCTGATTTCGACGGCAGGGTTAGCGAGGTGCGCGTGGCGCTTCAGAAATACAAGCGCGCACATGGGGCAGAAATGGGCTTCGATTATTCTGATCTGAACGACGAGCAGCTTACCGATGATTATCACTACATGATCTTCCCCAATATCACGATGAACACCCATGCCGACGATCTGATGCTGTTCCGCCAGCGTCCTCATGAGACGGACCCTGACAAGATGTACTTCGATGTTCAGATGTTCCGGCTTTTGAAGGCAGGTGAAGAGCGGCCGCGCAAGCCGCGCAACGAACGCTTCAAGCATGGCGAACGGTCGATGGGTCTGGTCATCGATCAGGATGCGGCCAACCTACCCGGCGTGCAGCAGGGGATGCATTCTGCCGCTTATGAAGGGCTATGGCTTGGCGATCAGGAACTGCGGATCCGCCACTTCCACAAGGTGTTGATGGACTATGTTGGAGAAGATTGATCCCCACCCGGAGCGCAAGTGGGAAGATCTTGAGGTCGGCGAGGAATCCCGGTCCAGTCCGTTGACGATAACGGAACAGGATATGCTTGATTTCGCTCACCGCTACGATCCCCAGTATTTCCACTCGGATCAGGAGGCGGCCAAAGATTCGCTGTTTGGCGAACTGGTCGCCTCGGGCCTGCACACCGCAGCTTTGTGGCGGGTCATGGATCATGAGGTGAATGGCAATATCGATTGGGTTTGCGGCGTGCAGTGGGATGAGGTGCGTTGGCGCCATGCGGTGCGCGCGGGGGATACATTGGTCGCCTGTTCGCGTGTTCTGTCCAAACGCCTCTCGGCAAGCCGACCCCGCATTGGCCTTGCCAATCTTGAGCATTGGGTCGAAAATCAGCATGGCACGGTGGTGTTTTCCTTCATCTCGACTGCCCTCGTCTACCGGCGGGCGGTATGATCCCGCCGCGGGTCGAGGTGCTGCTGATAACAGGCGGTCCATGGCATGACATGGACCATGCCCGGCTTGAGCTGCTTGGCCTGATGGCCGAAATCGAGTGCCTGCGCGTCACAGTGAAAGACAGCTATGATCCGGCGGCGATCGCGGCGGCGGACATGATCGTCACCTATACGTGCGATATGGTGCCGCAAGCGCAAGCCCTTGATGCGCTGGACGGGTTCTTCGCCCGGGGCGGGCGCTGGTTCGCCCTGCATGGGACCAATAGTGCGATGATACTCGAAGGGGACGATCCCGTGGTGTGCCCCCCGCTCCCTGATCGGGTGCGGGCCATGCTGGGCAGCCAGTTCGCCGCACATCCCGCGCCGGGGCAGTTCAAGGTCAAGCCGACTGGCGATGCCCATCCGTTGGTGGCGGGGATTGAACCCTTCCGGGTGGAGGATGAGCAATATCTTCAGTGGCATGAGCCGGGTAACCGGGTGCTCCTGACAACCACATTTGCGGGTGACACACCGCTGTTTCAAACCCAACACTGGGACCGCAGCGCACACCAGGTGATGTATCTGCGCGATATTGGCGCGGGTGCGTTGCTGTATCTGACGCTTGGCCACACGCGCGGGCGCTACGACATGCGGCCGATCACCGACGAATACCCGTTTGTCGAACGGGGCTCATGGCCGCATCCGGTATTTCGGGAACTTGTCCGGCGGGGGCTTCGCTGGGGCGCGAAAGAGGAACACTTTGCATGAACACGACCTTTGTCGAACAAGGGGCGACCCTTGTTCGCTATGAAATGGACGATGGTGTAGAGCTGGTCGGTGAGGCCTTCGGGGACCCTTCTGCGCCCGGGGTGCTTTTGGCGCATGGTGGCGGGCAAACCCGCTATGCCTGGAGCCGCGTGGCGCGACGGCTGGGTGAAAATGGGTGGCACGCGCTCGCGCTTGATCTGCGTGGGCATGGTGAAAGCGGTTGGGATCCGGCCAGGAATTATTCCCTGGAGCGCTATGGCAAGGATCTTGCCTCCGTTGGCAAAGCCTTTGCCTCTCCGTCGGTTCTTGTTGGCGCCTCACTTGGGGGCAATGCTGGACTGTTGGCGCTGGGGAGCATCGCGCCCGGCGTCTTTCGTGCGCTGGTACTGGTCGACATCACCCCCAAGATCGACGTCAAGGGAGCGGACAAGGTCCTTGACTTCATGGGCAAGCACCTTGAAGATGGGTTTGGAAGCTACGAGGAAGCGGCCGCGGCGATTGCCGCCTATTTGCCCGAACGAAAGGGCCGCAAGTCTAATGTCGCAAGTCTTGCGCGCTATCTGCGCACCCGGCCGGATGGCCGTTACACTTGGCATTGGGATCCGGCGTTCATCGAGGGACGGCGGTCGTCCCGGATCAATGCGCAAATACTAGAGGATCTCAATTCTGCGCTGGCTGCGATCAAGGTCCCGATCCTTGTGGTTCGCGGCTCGCAAAGTGAGTTGGTGAACGACGAAAGCGTGGCGCATTTCCTTGAAATCGCACCGCATGCCGAATTTCAGGACGTCACAGGGGCCGGGCACATGATCGTCGGCGACCGTAACGATGTATTCTCGGAAACGCTGGACGCTTTCCTGTCGCGGCTTTAGCGCGGCGCGGAAATAGTCGCACCGCGCCGCGGAATTCGGAGCATGATTCATCCTTTGCACGTCAACGGCGGGGGTGATGATTCGCCGGACGGACGAGGCGAGCAGGTCGCTGTTCAGCTATGTCGATCTGGAGGCTCGCATTGGCAAAGTCCAAGGTTGAGGCAGTCATCCCACAAAAATCCAACCGTCGCTTCCCGGCCGACTTAGACCGTGACACGTGCAAATGGCGGTGCCTGATCGAAACTTCTTTGTAAGCGGTCTCTGGGGACCACGATCGCGTCAGCTTGACGGCTTGAAGTTCCAGGGCAGGAGCTCGTCGAGGCGGCTCTGGGGATGGCCATTGGCGATGGCGGTCAGGGTGGCCCTGAGATAGGCGAAGGGCTCGGTGCCGTTGATTTTGCAGGTCTCGATCAGCGAGGAGATGCGGCCTCAGGCGATGCCGCCTTCGTCGTGACCGGCGAAGAGGGCGTTCTTTCGATTTAGGGCGATGGGTCGGATCAGGTTTTCGACCCTATTGGAGTCGATTTCCACCCGGCCATCGGTCAGGAAGGTTTGCAGCCCGTCCCAGTGGTTATGGATGTAGGTCCGCTTTTCGCCCAAGCGGGATTTGGCGGATATCTTGCGGCGTTGCGCCTGCAGCCATTCTCCGAAGGCGGCCACCAGCGGCGCGGTGCGGGCCTGACGGGCCGAGAGGCGCTGGCCGGGCGAGACGCCGCGGATGTAGGCCTCGACGGCATAGAGTTCGACGATGCGGCGCAGGCCCTCGGCGGCGATCTCTGACCCGTCGCGGTCGAACACCTCCTTGAGCTTCCGCCGCGCATGCGCCCAGCAATGCGCCACCCGAATGGGCGCACCGCCCTTGCGCGAGGGCTTGGTCAGCCGGTTGTAGCCGATGTTACCGTCGACCTGGAGGATGCCGTCGAAGCCGGTCAGGAAGGTCTCGGCATTTTCACCTGCGCGTCCGGGGGCATAGAAGTAGACCACGCCGGGCGGGTCCCCTCCGCCCCAAGGTCGGTCATCACGGGCCAAGGCCCAGAGGTATCCGGTCTTTGTCACGCCGCGCCCCGGATCCAGCACCGAGGCGGTGGTTTCGTCCATGAACAGCTTGGTCGACCGTTTCAGATGCTCGGCTAGAGCCGCCCAATTGGACGCCCATTTTGCCTTCTACTTCCAAAATCCAAACCCTCCGTCACGCCCATGTGCGCAGAATGGCCGGATCAAGCCGGAAATGGCAGGAGGGGGTCGGCGTCGCGCTTACAAGTGAACGTCAACAGACCCTAGTTCTGTGTGAGGCATCTTCCTTCTTGTTGCTCTCGCCAACATAGGGGATTTGTCGCAACCCGGTTTAGAATATACCGTTGTGTAGTGCGCTGAACTCATAGCCTACCGTGCGTGGTGGGCGCGCGGGCTCAGTTCGCGCCGGTAATGTCGCGCGCCACAAGATAGGCCATTGCCAGGCCGCGTCCTAGGGCGATCCCGCTGTTGTAGCCGGTGCCCGAAACGGTCTGCGCCGTGCAGGAACCCACCGCGTAAAGGCCTGAAATTGGCTCACCGGCCTGTGATAGAACACGGCCCTCGCCATCGACGTGGATGCCGCTATTGCCGACGGCGGCGGCTACGAAGCGCAGCTTCATGCCGTGGAAAGGCGGCTTTTCGATCGTTCCCAGCACCGGATTTGGCTTGTTGTTCGGATCGCCGTAGAAGCGGAGGACGAATTCCTTGGTGCCGCGTCCGAATTCCGGGTCATGGTCCGCGGCGACATAAGCGTTGAAGGTCTTTGCCGTGGCCTCAAGCCCATCCGGGTCGATCCCGAGCGCCTCGGCTAGCTCGGCCAGAGTATTCGCCGAGGCGACAAGCCCTTCAGGATAAGGCTTACCCGGCGGGGTCATGCCTAGACCGTATTTTTGGTGGCTTTGTTCGTCGAAGATCAGAAAGAAGGGCAGATTGTTTGCCGCATCACTCATGGTCTTGTGCGCGACGTCTGGCCAGTATGAGTCGTCACAATATCGCACGCCCGCGCGGTTCACGATCATCGAGTGCGGCATGGCTGTGTCGGGTCCATAGGAAAAACCCTCATTGTAATCCGATTTCCAACCCGGCTGCATCGTCTGGGCTGTCGGCGGCAGCTTGACGGTCGCGCCGCCAACTTGGCGCACCAACTTGATCCCGTCGCCGCGCAGGGTTTTCGGTCCGACGCTACCCCACTGGTCAGGCTCCAGCCCGACGAATTCGCGAACCAGATCGGGGTCATTGTCAAAGGTGGAAGTCGCGAGAACCACGGGACCGTCGAATTCCACCTCCCCCGTCTCTGTAGTGGCGACGGCGCCGATCACCCGCCCCTTGTCATCGTGTTTCAGAGCCGTGACGCGGTGCCCAAGCCGGATCGTGATGTCGGGTTCGCGCACGACGCGAGCTAAGAAGCTGCCGACCACGCCGGGGCCAAAGGTCAGAAGTTCGGGGATCTTCGCGGCCTCGGGTTCCGCATCGCGGCGCTCGGATTGACCAAAGCCCTGCATTCGCTGGCTTGCGTCATCCTTTACAACCGACTGGCGCCGGCCCTTTTCGAACAATTCGGCATAATCGGTGCCAACAGGGAAGTAAGGGCTGATGAGCATCTTGTCGCGCCACTCGCCCAGTTCCTCCGAAGGAAAAGGCACATTGGTCAAATAGCGGCCCGCAGGCATTGCCCCGTCAGAGCTGTTGAAATAGTCGGCAAGACCCGGAATGACAGCCCATTGGATTGCCCCTATTTCCTCCCAATAGGCCATTGCATCGGGCGCGGTGTCGATCCATCGCTTCATCGCGTCTTCGTCGAGGAATTCGGGGTGGCGATGCGCGATGGCGCGGATATAAGCCTCGGCCTTCTCCTTAGTGTCGCCTTCGATGCCCTCACGCAGAGCGACATGGTTGGCGCCCGCCCAGACCTGACCGCCGGAATAGGCGGCCGCGCCGCCCATCTTCTCGCCAGCTTCCAGAATTGTAACGGCACGACCACGCTGGGCAAGGCCAAGCGCTGTTGCCAGACCACTCAAGCCTCCGCCGACAACGATGGCGTGCTCTCTTGTCTCGATCGTCATCTTTCGTCTTCCTCGAACAAAAGCGCATTGTCGCGAAAGCGTACTGGCGCCCGTGCTTGCATTGGTCACATATTGGCGCCGGATCGCGAACTACATCGCTTGTTCGGCAAATCGATCCTCTTACCCGAATCTACGTATACAATAATATAACAGATGTATATATAATTTCGAGATAAGCGGAGGCGGCAACCGGGTGGGACTCGAATGACCTCGACAGCAGACAAGCTCGAGCTTTTGGAGCGGATTGCTGCATATGCGGACGCGGTGAACAGACGCGATTCACGGGACTGGATCAACTGCTGGACGCAAGACGGGGTCTGGCTAATTCGTGATCGCCGCATCGAAGGACGCCCTGCCATCATGTCAACATGGCAAGCAGCCATGTAACGTTACCGGGAGGTTCATTTCTTCTCGCACCCCGGCCGGATCGATCTGTCGGGCGCAACCGCAACCGCGTGGACCGACACCCAGGAGTTCTTGTGTACAGACACGGGCGAGCGCCGCATCCAGATCGGAGCGTATGAAGATTGGTTTATGCGTGAGGGGGGCGCTGGCTGTTTGCACAGCGGGTCTTCTCACTGCGCGCGGCTCTGTTGCACAAAACACTCGAAATCCGGGCTGCCGAGTTCACCACCAGCGACAGAGGCGACGCGCCCATGCGGCCCGAACTGCTCGA
>NZ_JAMJFX010000047.1 GCF_023544865.1 Phaeovulum molybdatiresistens
GGGCAGCCTGGAAAAGTGCCCGCGCCGGGTGGCAGCGGGACTTTGGAATGGAAAGGCATGATGACTCCTCAACGGACGATGTCCGCCTGGCTGACCTGGATCTGGAAGGAAGGTGCCCCGGGAAAAGGCGTCAGCAGGTGACCGCCTCTGCCCGGGGCAGGGTGCGCGTCAGCAGCGAACCGGAAAAGATCCGGAACCTGACCAGAGGAATGATCGTCAACATGCCTTTGAAAGTAGGCCCTCGGCTGGCTGAAAACAAGCTTGCCCGCCAGAAACCGGGAATAGAGGCAGACTGTCGCCTTTCTGGCACAGCATGGTGACCTTTCGAGGCGCTGCCGGGCCAGTGGCCGTTGTCAAACCCGGCGTCGCTCGAGAAGTCGGCTGTCCCATAACCGAAGTCCAGAGAATAGCGGGTGAGCGCGTCGGATCCTATCGCATGGGTGATCCGTTGCGAATACCAGAGCACGGAAAATCGCCATGCGTGCGCAGCTCGAAGGCGCGATGGCGAAACGCCGGCTGCGGGACTCGAATGCGCCTCTGGAGAACATCAACGCGCTGGTCGCCCCGGAGGGGCCGCAGCTGCTTGCCCGCGCGCGGGAACTGGCGGCGACCGCCTTGCGCAGCTTGCTGACACGCGGACCTTGTCGCTGTGATCGGACATGAAAACACCCCCGCCGTCGTGACGGCGAGGGTGCGGAAGGGGCGCGTGCCTGCGCTCTTCCTCAAGCTGGGTCAGGTCGCGCTGTCGTCGTCTGCAGCGTCGTCGCCGGCTTCATCGCCCGAGTCATCGGACGAGCCGTCCTCGGCGCCGGCGTCACCCGAATCCTCGCCCGAATCCTCGCCGGTCTCGCCATCTTCTCCGGCGTCGCTTTCGTCACCGCTGCCAGTGTCCTCCCCGGCATCGTCGTCTGCACCGGCGTCGTCGCTGCCGTCGCCGGCATCCGTGCCGTCGCCATCCTCTGCGGAGTCACCGTCATCGGCACCGTCACCGGAATCCCCGGTTTCGCCAGTGTCCCCGGTCTCGCCGGTTTCACCGTCATCCTCGCCGGTTGTTTCATCCGTCTCGTTCTCGTCCTCATCGGCACCATCCTCGCCGCCGTCGTCGGGCATGCTGGCGACCTGATGGCCGACCGCATAGCCGCGCGCGCTTTCGCCGGCGTCTTTCAACTGCCCGGGCGCGAAGTCGCGCGCGGCTCCGGCCTGGTGCCCGGGGGCGAAGTCGGATTTGCCTTGCGCCAGCGCGGCGGTGCCGCTCAGCGATGCGATTGCCAGACCCGTGACCAGTGCAGAGGTGGTGAGCAGTTTGCTTTTCATGGTTGTTTCCTGATCGTTGTTTCGAGAAACGCAGGGGCCACAGGCACCCTGACGCCCTTCAACGAGCATGCAATCGGATCGGTTTCCACAGCTTATGAGTGTGGCGTGTGTCTTGCGCAAAACCACGCCGAAACAGATGGTTGGATGAGCATCTTCAAGCTTGTTTCCGGCGGAAAAAATGGCAGGCCCGCACGTTTGGCGATAGTCAGCCGATCGCAGGCGTCAATCGGCAGGAGCGTGCCGGACCGGCACGGGCAAGCCAACGTGATGGAACCATTCCTTGGAGGTCCGGGCCTCATCGCGGACCTGCGGGGAGCCATTCGATTCCTTGTCGGTGGTGCCTTGCGCGCGTCTATCCCGCGGCAGGCGGGTGCCTGCCACGTCCAACTGCATGGAGCGAAGCGTGATCGCGGGATCGACATGCCTTGTCCACGTCACGCCGCCGCGGCACCGGGATCGGCGCGTTGGGACGCTGGAACTGGTGCCGGCATGAAACTGAAACTCGACATCGATCCGGATATCGGCGGGCTGATGCGGCCCCGATCGCCGCGGGCGCGCGTGCTGTCTCGGGCGCGATCCGCGGGGCGGGGGAGGAACTGATCCAATGAAAGACCTCGCTCGTAATTCTCCAAAATGCCGCAAACGCGGTGTTTTCCTCGTTTTAACTTTAACCTGGAGAGAACAGTGAGAAAGCAACTTGCGGTGGGCGCAGCGATTCTGGCGCTCTCAACGACTTCGGTATTCGCCAGCGACTGGTCAGGTTTCTACGCCGGTGCCGGGATCGGCAATCTCGAGGTGGATACCAGCGTCGTTGGTGTCAAAGAAAACGACACAGCTTATGGCATTCACGCCGGATACAGGTTTGACGCGGGTCGATGGGTTCTCGGCGGCGAATTTGAGCATGACTGGACGGATGTTGAGCTTGTCCCCGGGGCTGTCACCGCGGATCGGGTGATGCGCTTGAAGGCGACCGCTGGCTACGATTTCGGCCAGACGTTGGTGTATCTCGCCGCAGGCGCGGCGAAAGTGAATGTTGACGGTCTTGGCGATGACTGGGGCAGTTTCTATGGTGTTGGCGCGGCCTACGCCGTCAGTCCTCGGACCATCGTTAGCCTGGAACTGCTCGAGCATAATTTCTCCGATATCGGAGGATCCGGAATTGATGCCGACGCATGGAGCGCCGGCCTGAGAGCATCCTGGAAATTCTAAGCCTCGGTTCCTCGGTTGACCTTGGCTCGTGGCTTTTAATAAGCCACGAGCCCATTTTACGGATCGCGGATTGGTAGCCAGCTTGACTTCATCTTGGATGAAGCCTGCCAAGTGTCATCCGCGACAGACGGTCATCGGCGCACGCTTGCGGTCGTTCGGCAGGATCAGGTGCTTTACCATCGAGCCTCAGTTCGGGGCATGCGCTGCCAGATCAGACAGGAAGGCTTCGATCCGCCGGGCGTTGGCGCCGCGGTCGATCTGTCCAAGGCGCGAACGCGAACGCATGTCGATCACTGCGCCGGTGTTGGTCCCGGTGACGCGGATCGCCACCTCATCCTCAAACCCGAAAAGGCGGCTGCGCGCGATCGCCTCAATCTGCCCCTCGGCGGGATCGGCGGACAGCATTTTCCAGCCGCGCGTTTCAACAAGCGCACGGCTGGCGGCGAAAGCCTCATCAGGGCCAATCGGCAATTCCAGCGGGCGCACCGCAGGATAGGCCGCGCGCTGCAGAACAGCATTTTCGGCAGGGTAGTCCGTCGGCGTGGCGGTGAACCAGAAGACCGGCGGGTCTGTGATGTCGGTCGCGATATCGTTGATCGGCGGTGTCGTCCGCGCCGCCCAGTCAAAGGCAATCCCGGCACCCGAAACGGGCAGCGACACCATCAGCCCCAGAAGCAGCAGCGCGTGCCCGCCACGGCGGCGGATGGCCCAAGAAACCAGACCGGCCAGGGCGACCAGAACACCGGCCATGGCGGCCCCTGCGCCCCATCCCGCGACCTGATAGGCCCGCGGCCAGGGCCAGTCGCCCGCGCGGAAGCCCCAGACCGAGGCCGCCAGAAGCCCGAACGAGGCAAGGCCCAGAAGGATGGCAAGCGCGCCAAACGCGCGGGTCAGGGTGTCACGCATGGGTGGTCTCCGGCTGTGGGTTGGAATTGAGACGTGGGTGGGTCTTCACCTCGGCCGACTTGGATTTGCCCCCGACCAGGACTGTGAGGTCGTGGCCACGAACTGGCTATCCATTCCATCATAAACGCTCATCTGAGGTATTCGACAGGAAAACGGCCACCGCTCCTACAGGGCGGTGGCCGTTTTGTGCGGATCTCTCCATGCGGCCGTGAAGCCTACTTCTGCCGGGCCTTGCGACTGGCGTAGCGTCGGTCGCGTTCGGCTTTTCGTGCGGCCTCGTCCTTGACGACCCGGGCGATCAGGCCCTCCACCCTCTCGCGGCGTTCCCTTTCAGCCAAGGCCGTCGCATCGACTGCCGCCTGACGTTCTGCAGCCTCGGCATCAAGACGTCTCTGCTCTTGCTCACGCTCTTCGCGCTTCAACCTATCCCGCTCTGCGTGGCGCTCGTCTCTGGCAGCGGCAATCGCGCGGCGTTCTTCCAATCGTGCCAGCCGGGCCGGATCGCCCGCGGCCATTGTGGCCCGGTAGGATTGAAGTAGTGCGGCCTTGGCCTCGGCTGCTGCGCCGCGACGGTCGGAAAGATCATTGGTTTTGGTATATATCAAATCTGTATCCTGTAGGGTTTCACTTGACCTGAACTTCAGGCCTTCTTGCTTCGTTTCGTTGCCGAGGCAGTGGTGGTCGCCCCCGCACGATCTTCAAGTTCCTTCGCCAGACGGGCTTTCCGCAGCCCCAAGGTCTTTTCCTTGCGCGCATCGGCGATGGCATCGAGTTCATCGAGCGCACGCGCGCGCGTCAGGAACTTCGACTGTGCCTGCGCAAATGCGATCTCTGCCTGCTGGCGCGGCCTGCTGTATGTTTGTGTCATCGCGGTTGAACCCCGTATGTCTATCTTGCTGAGCAGCAAGAAAAAAGGCCAGGCAGGATTGCCCGACCTCGATCAGAACAATGCGCTGCGCGATGCCGACTCGTCCCCGCACGGGGGAGAGCGGGCGTCAGATCAAGCTGCCTGAAGGTTGCAGGCCGCCATCTTCCCCGACTTGGCGTCACGCTCGATGTCGTAACCGATTTTCTGGCCTTCGACGATTTCGCGCATTCCGGACCGTTCGACGGCAGAGATGTGAACGAATGCGTCCGGGCCACCGTTGTCAGGCTGGATGAAACCGAAGCCTTTGGTGGCATTGAACCATTTTACTGTGCCAGTGGTCATGATGAACCCTTTCCAAGCGTATTGATTGCCCGCTGCCCGAAAGCGACGCGGATGTGACGTGGCGATTTTTTGAAAGGGAGATCTGTTCACGGCGCTGTGCCAATAGCGCAACAATCAAAGCCCGGCCAGCAAATATCGGCCCCACCTTAATAGCCACATTTCCTTCAATTGTCAATCTTTAACGCCCTGATCCGGTCTGAATGGCTTGAAACAACCTGCGTCAGGCAAAGGAACGGACGAAGCTACCCGTGGCAAACACCACTCCATTCTCAGGTCTATCTCCCGGCGAATTGAAGCCTGAAAACCGGAAAGATCATGGTCTGAATGGGGCGTGCCGAACCCCAGTTGCGCCACCGCCGTCATGTGGTGGCGCACCACAAGGCGTCTGCCGCCAACATCATGATTTCAAAAGGAACTCTTGGTTTCTCGTGTCACGCGATTTCAAATGAATAGAGGGAACGACGAAACCTGCCCAAGGATCAACTTTCGGCCGGAATCTTTCGTAACGGTTTAATCTGCGGCGCGGTGCGTCTGGTCATGTTGCGCTCGTTTTTCGGGATATCATTCGGATCTCGGCAGATCCGGCAAGCGCAGGACCGCGTTGATCAGGCTGTTCTTGCGCGCGAGGTCCGATGCGAATTGTGCCAGAAGGGCTTCTGCATCGATCCGGATCCAATAGGGCGGCACATGAAAGGCCAGGTCGGCAAACGTCGTGGGAAACAGCACGGCAAGGTATCCTGGCAGGAACACAAGATAGGGGCGACCCGCCGGCGCGACGTCGTCCAGGGCCAGGATCGCCGTGCGAAGCTCTGGCGTCAGCAGGTGCGTGGTTCCAGGATCGCTGGTGCGCAGGCTGTAGACCGCATCGAACGCCGCATCACCGGTCGACGCGGCGATCAGATCGGCCGCCTTGTGTTGCGACACGAGAATGCGCGGTGGTGCGTCCTTCGGGGTCAGCACCAGCATCGCCCCGTCGACCGCGCCCGACGCCACCTCGACGACCGAGCACGACAGGACGTGATCGCTTCGGTCGCGCTTGCCCGGCGCATAGGCGATCGACATCTCGGACAGCGACAGGGATCGCCCGCCCCGCTGGCCCTTGATCCGGTCCGAGGTTCTGGCGGACTGAAGATCGGGAAACAGGTGCCAACCGCGCAGATGTGCAAGGTCCGTCTCGGGCTCTACGACGTGATCGAAGCCTGACAGATGCGCCGATGTCACCGTGGCAAAGCGGGTTTTCACCATCGCCTGATACTGGCCCGAGCGATTGCCCATGGCGATGAACCAGCCGACCACGGCCGCGATAAGCCCGAAGATCACGGCGGCGGTCATGCCCTGCCCACCCGCAAGCAGGGCAAGGAAAGCCCCGCCCCCCGCTAGCGGCACCAGCAGGCGGGCGCGACTGTCCACCGTCGCCAGCGTCTGCAGCCTGACCCCTTCGAGCGCGTCCAGATGGGGCGTGATCTGGGCGGCAAGGGCTGCGCGCTCCGCCTCGGGGAGCGCGACGAGGACACCGCGTGGCGCATTTCCGGTGGCCTTCAGCGCCTGATCCGCCTTGCCGCCGATGCGCGCCCAAAGCGACGTGAATGAAAACTCGGAATAACCGGCCATATCATTTCCTTTGTCGATGCGGGATCAAACGCGCCCGGACGAAGATGTATCAAATCTGCACGGCGCGGATCATTCGCCATGCCGCGCCAGATCGGGAACGTCGACGCCATCGCAAATCTGCGGCATTGCCTGCTGAATGATCAGCGCGGGTCCCAACAGTGCCGGGGCAGCATCGGCGATGAAGTAATGCGCATCGGCCGCCTCGGCCATGGCTGACAACGCTGCAGAGATTTCCTCGGGCAGCGGATCGCGGGTTGAAAACTGGTCCGCAAATTCCTGAGCCTGGCGCGCATAGGTGGCAATTCCGCTGGTGGGGCTTCGGCCCGCCTGGCCAAGGGCGGTATCCTCCAGCCCCTTGTCGGTCGCTTTCAACAAGCCGACGATCACCTTGCAGGTCGCGCGATCCGCAGCCGAGGCGGCGCCGGCCCCCAGGGCAAGCACAAGGGTGACGCACAGGGGGATGAGGCGGCTTTTGCGGGTGGTGAAAGCCGGATGCGTGGTCATTGTCCCACCCCCCGCATCCAGACCGTGCGCCGGGCAAGGACCGGGTTTCCCTGAACTGTCGCGGTCATTTCCATGATGCCATAAAGGTTTGACCAGTCGATCGCCATCATCCGGTAGGTGAAATCCATCCGCACACCATCGACCACGGCGGTTGAGGTTCCCACAAGGCGCGGCAACTTCATCTGGTCGCAGCCCATCATCAGCCCGACATCGTCGGGGCTCAGCACGGGGGCAGGCACATAGGGGTCCGATCTCTCGACCACCCAACGGGGTTCATCGGCCAGCCGCAACACCAGCGGCGCCTGCGCCTGGGGGTGGGTCGCCTCCAGGATATCCCCGCGCAGGGCGACGGTAAGGGTCTCTACCTCGCCATCGCCGGGAAAGGGCAGAACCATCGTGCCCATCCGCGCATAGCCCGACTGATGCTCGATCCGCCACGCGCCGACAAATGCCTCGACCACCTCGGACCAATCAGAGCCGCCGGTCTTTCCGCAAAAGGGCGATGGATCGGCGCGGGCAGGGCCGGTGACGGCCAACCCAGCGATGCAGGCCAGTGAAAACAGATGCTTCATGCGCGGACCTTTCACGGTGTTATGACCTATCGCTCGACAAAGAAGCGGGTGTCGAAACGCCCCTCGATCATGCGGCAGTTGCCTGGATCGCCGCCTCCTTCGTAATCTTCCGCAAAGCACAGCTCGGCGACAAAAGTGCCAATGGCGCGGCCTTCTTCGTCATCGGCGTTGAGCGTGGCGAATGCCACGGTGGGCGCGGAGGGCGCGTCCTCGGATGTCCAGCGGCCACCCTTTCCCGGGGCGTAGCTGATGGTCATGCCCATGGGCGCCGTTTCCGGTCCGGGCTGTTCTGTCATGAAGTCCACCTCGACGCTCAGTCGCGCGGTGTCGGGGCTGTAACCTGCGATGCTCAGGGCCGCGTTCACGCCAGTCAGAAACATGAACGCCGTTGCCTGGGCCTGATCCCCGTCGCGGGCAAGGACCGTGGGCTGCGTGATGGTCGCGGCATCGAAACTGGCCTCAATCATACCGATCTCTTCGGTTTCGAAGGCCAGGCTCGGTGTCGCCGACATAAGAAGTGCAAGAATAGCCGCGGAAAATTTCATCAAGAACCTATCCTCCTGAACGGTGCCGGGTGGATTCTCGCGCAAGGCAAAAGCCGGGAAGGGCGTCCCTTGCCCAATGGCACATCCTCACGACACCCTTCAGGCTAGGGAAACTTCAGCCGCGTGACTACAAGTTTCTGTCATCGGGCGGCAACATCCGGGGCGGCCGGATCCAGCCCTGCGCGATCCCGGGGGCATTGCCGAGGCGGACACCGAATTGCGTTTCGTGCAAGTTGCCGCGCCATGTGCCGCTTCAGCGGTCGAGACTTTCGATCACGCCGGAAAAGCTGATTTCCAGGTCCTGCGCGGCGGACAGGTCGATGGTGCGGCCACGATCATCCGAAGCGCCGACCTGCGCCGACACAGTGCCCGACAGCGACAGCAAACCGCCGTCCTCGCTGGCCGAGAGCAGCTCAAGCGTGGCACCCGTATCGGTATTGCCATAGCGATTGGGACTGTCGACCAGGCCGAAAAGTCGGATTTCCACAGCGCCGATCGTCTCGCCCGTCCTCTCGAAACTCAGCGCGATCTGGCCCTGATACGCGTCGCCCTCGCAGCGGTTGGTCATGAGGCTGACCCCAAGGGTGTTGCCGAAGCTGCTGTAATCTGACTGCATGGGCCAGATCTGGCAGGTCACCGGGGTGCCGTTCAGGGTTCCCGTGACGGCGCCGCCCGGTTCTTGTGCCAAAGCGGGCACGGCAAGGATGGCCAAGGCGAAGGCAGAAATCCATTTCATGATCGGTCGCTCCTTCTGAAGGATGACGGATGGCGCCGCCCACGAGGCAAGCACCCAGAGAAGCGCCCGTCGCTTTGGGGCACAATCACATCGCGCCATTCAGGCTATGAGAATTTCAGCCGCGTGGCCACAGGTAATCTCTACCGTGGCCTGCTGCCGGTCGCGCGGGCACCGGAAGCGGACACGTGGGTGGAAAATTGTTGCTTCGCAGTGCAGTCAGTTAGGCCACTCTGCCTCGGGGGCGTTCATTCGAACGCAGTGCAGCGGCTGGCCGCTTTTCGTCCCCGTCAGACCGGTGCGTCATCTGGCTATAGTCCGGTCCCAGTCCCATTGCGGGCTTGCCTCTCATTTGCTGGGCCAGTCACCATGCCGGGCGGCATGATCCTTGATGCGTTCGGCGGAACCGATCCTTCTGTCGAACACTGAGATCCTGCTGGCCCCGTTCTGGCGGCAATCATGTTCAACGCCTGTGCGGGCGACCGGCGTAACCCTGCGGCGGGAACTGCGGTCAGACAAGACTGCCGAACAGAACGGTTGACATCGCATCGTCCCTTTCTGACCATACGACCATACATGTCGCTGTCAGGCCGGCGGCGGAACAGGAGGGGGGGCGATCATGCAAAACCAGGGACTGCGCCGCGGAGCGTTGCAGGCCGCACTCGCCGCTCTTGCCGCTGCATCCGTTCTTGCCCTGCCGACGCAGGCACAGGACACGGACCCGACCGGAAGCTGCGCCTATCAGCCCAGCATCGGGGATCTTGTTGGCGTCTACAATGCCACGGTTGGACCTGGCGCGCTTACCTCGGGCGGCGCCACCATTCCCATGGCGACAATCGAGACATATCAGACTACGCTGGCCGTGATGGATGGCGGGCTGGTCATGATTACCGAGGGCTCGCCCACGATCTCCCTCGCCCTCGTAGGCGGGGAAGAGCCGGACTGGGTCGGACCGGACAATGTCGCGGGCACTCCGGTTGTCAGCACCGCTGATCTGGGCCTTGCCCTTGGGTGTGATGAAAATTCGTTGGTCCGGCTGATCGGCACCGGCATCGCCACATCGCAGGAAGGCCGACAGTTCGAATTCACGATCCGGCTGATCGCCGCCGTCAGTGGCTCGCTGGTGGGCGGCATGTCGTGGACGATCGACGGCATGACCATGCGACAGCGGCTTCTCTTCAGCGGAGGCTAGACCTTACCCGGAGCAGACAGACGATGCCAGCCGCTCCGGCACCGCGCCGCCGGTCTTCCCGTCGTTGGCAATCCGGAGCGGTGAGCACGCTCCTGTCCGAGCGACATCAGCCTGCAACGGAAACATGGGACGCAGCCTCCCGGACGATCCAACTGCCAGATGCCTTGCCGACCAGCATATCCGTTCAAGCGAGCATAAGGTGGCTTGATGGCTGGGACGCTCCCGCCCTTGGCAGACAGTCACGCGATCTCGCGACATTACGGTCTCAGTCCAATTGCGGGCTTGCCCTCGCATTTAGTGGCCAAGTCACAATGTCGGGCGGCATGATCCTTCTGTCGAACACTGAGATCCTGCTGGCCCTGTTCTGGCGGCAATCTTGTTCAACCTCGATGTGGGTGTCCTGCGACTTGCGCAGGCTGAAGATGTCATCCCGGAAAAGCGGCTTTAGCTAGGTCAAATCAGATTGCCATCGTGCGTCCGCCGATAAAGGGCCCATCGCGGGGCCCGCTTGGGATGGGTCTTGAAATTCGGCACTGACTGCCGCAAGATTTTATGCACAAGCCGGAGTCTGCTCCGGAGTCAGCTGCCAAGACGTTGATTTTAAATTGGAGTTTCTGGCCTCTCGCGCCCCTACCGCCGGAGCCAACTTCCTTCGGGAATCTTGAAGAAATCAAGAAAATCAGCTACTTGATGGCCATTTCGGTGCGTGTGCAAGCACACACGAGGCACACATGAGGCTTGTACTGCGCTACGTTGAGAAGACCAAAGCAGGCGGCTGGCAGTATCGCCGTCGCGTGCCGAAGGACCTCTCCGCTGTAATCCTGAAGCGTGAGTTCAAGGGGAAGCTGGGCGACACCGAGCGTGACGCCTTAGCGGCCTATCCCACGTTCCGTGCCAAGGTGGAGCGTGAGATCGCTGATGCGCGGCGTTCTGCGGAGACCAATGCAGCAGCGGAACGAGGTGACCTCTCCGACCCTCGGCTTCACCAACTCGCCTACCAGCGGGCGGTGCAGATGGGTATGCGTGACACCGACTGGGAGGGCCGGGATCATCTGGCTCAAGGGATCGTCAACCAATACCCCCGAGATGAGGAAACGGGCTACCCGCTCAAGCCGTCGAAGCTGGACGCCTTCACCATCAGCATCCTGAACAGCGCAGGTAAGTCCAAGCCCCCGCAAGCTACTCTTCGGGACGCGATGTCCTTCTACCTTGCGGAACGCGACAACACAGAAGCACCCGAAGAAAAGGAACGCTTCAAGCAGCAGGTGGAGCGCGTGGTAGGGCTGGTGGTTGAGGCGCTGGGCAGAGACCCCGTGCTGGTGAAGCAGACACGCGAAGACGCTCGCTCTGTGCGCGACTTCATGCTCCAGCGGCTGAAGACCAACGGCAAGTCCATCAGCCAGAGTTCTGTCGCCCGCGACCTGAACTCGCTGAACGCTGTGATAAACCACGCAGCGCAGGAGATGCCTCTACCGGCGACGGAGTTATGCGCAGAAGTTGGTGACGCTTGATCAGGCGGCGGCTTGAAGGTGACGGAGACCGTCGCGGAACTCAATCC
>NZ_JAMJFX010000048.1 GCF_023544865.1 Phaeovulum molybdatiresistens
CCGTCACTGAAGCTGTGGGATGACTCTGTCCAGGGAAAGGAAAACCTCGGCCATCAGCTGATTTGTGCAACAGAGCCGAGGCAGAGGCTAACTTCTACGCCGTTCTGGAAGCTGAACCCATGGTTGCGTAACTAACAAAAATAGCCTCCAGCAAACCCGGCGCGGTTCAAAATGTATAAATCACCGAATCAAAAATAGATGCGGGGGCCGAGAGGCCCCCGCATCTATTTTTGGCCCGGACCTCGCCGGCAGTGCGGTCCCGTGTAAGGAAAGTTCAGAGCTCAAATTCCCGGCCCGGGTTTGCCCGATTTACCACGCCCTCATAGCCGACCTTCGCGACTTCGGCGATAGACCAGCCGTTATCGTTCAAGGAATCGGGTACAGCATTGAACACAGTGCCGCTGTTGATGATCTGGTGATCTTCGGGCCGGAAGTAGGTCATCCCGGTCGGGGAGTCGAACCGTACCGATTTGAGCGCATCGATAACTGCGCCGGTGCTGGAGTCGCCGCCCGTGGCCTCAAGTGCCGCCGCAAAGGCCAGCACGCCGGTGTTTGCCGTCGAGTTGAAGCCGTGAGGGTATTTATCGCCAGTTTCGGCCACATAAGCATCGAACAGCGCATTTGAAGCCGCCGAGTCGGGGAAGGCGCCGGGCTGCCAGAACGACGAACTCCAGGTGTTCTTGGTCATGTTACCCTTCAGGGACTTGGGCAGGTCGAGGTCCAGCGACTGCTCGGAGATACACGAGAATTTCTCGTCAAGGCCAAACTCCTTGGCCTGTTTGAAGAACGTCACCCCATCGTTTCCGAACAGAACGTTGTGAAGCCCGCTAGCCGGCGAGGCCATCAGTTCGACAATCTGGTTCCTGAAGTCGGTCGCGCCGTACTTGGGCGTCACGGGGTCGTGGATGGTTATCTCTTTTCCTGCTGCCGCGTAATGTTCTTTCAGGCTGTAGGCCATCCGTTCCCACGACGATTTGCCGACCGTGATATCGGGGTAGATAGATGTCCAGGACGTGACGTCCGGGAACTTCTCGACCATCAGCTTGGCGAGCGCCGAATTGCGGGTGTAGTTGTTAGGTACGGTAGGGAAGTAGTATCCGCTGAATTGCTCGTGTGTCAGCGGTTCTTCACCAGACCCGCCCCCCATCAGCACCGCATTCAAACTCGAAAGAATGCCGTTAACCGCCAGCGCAGTCGAGGTCAGCGGCACACCGACGAGGAGGTTGATACCGTTGCCGACCAACTCACGCGCGGCAGCAACGGACTGCGCCGGATCGCCCTTGTCGTCACGCGACACCAGCTCCAGCATATTGCCGTTGATGCCACCTGCAGCGTTGATCTGGTTGACCGCGACTTGGGCGCCGAAATGCATCGGGCTGCCCACAATCTGCATCGCACCGCTGAGCGGGCCGATAAAACCGATGCGGATCGTTGCGCCTTGAGCGCGTGCACCCACCACGGGCACCGCGGACAGGGTTGCCGACGCGAGAACGCCTTTCAGCAGCGTACGACGTTGGATGTTCGACATTTCTTTCTCCTCCCGAAAGTGCCGGGCCGCAATATGGCGCCCGGTCGTTAATTGTCTTCGGCGCACCCTAAGCGTCAGACATTTTCTTTGCACTGAGCGACTGGGAACCAAGGGGCTGAGGGTGGTTTTCAGCCTCAGAAAACGAGAGGCGCCGCGCAAAAACCTCTAAGATGTTAAAAACAATACTTAAATCAGCATACACCTCTGACACCGAGGCAACTCGCAAGCCGTTTCATGCCTCTTTCCCTTGTTTTATGCCGGCCATCCGAAACGTACCGGGTCAGAACCGTCCCATTTCACCGCCGCTGCAGCGATCTGTTCAAACATTCGCCGCCTTGGCGCGGTGAAATCGGTAACCTCGTATACAAAGCTCGGGTTGTCCGGATGCTGAAAGTACGCGAAGGGGCCAAACCCGGAACAGCCTTCTTGAACGGCCTCGTAGCCCAGCGAGATCGCAGTCGCAAACACCTCATCATATCGGTCCGACCACGACGAGTAATGATGCGGCACATCTCCCTCGGGATTGCGTCGAAGCCACTCGCTGTACATCGAAGGCTCAGAATTGGTCTGCTGGATAAGTTCAATCTGCACGTCGCCGCTGTTCGCCAGCGCAATCGACATTTCGAGCTTCAGCGGTTGGCCCCGGTAGGTGCAGGTCTCAACCGGCACGCGCTCGGCCACGAACCACGGACCAATTCCAGCCTTTTCGATGAAGAACGTCATCGCTTTCTGAAGGTCCGGCGTCACGTAGCCAATCTGCCTAATATCATCAAAGAAACGGCTCACGTTGGCCTCCCGTCATGTCAGTTCACGTTGTGGGCGGTGCTTTGGTGCAGGAACGGCGTCAAATCAGGCTGTCCGTTATGTGCGGTGATGCCTCCGTCGACTGGGACGATAGCACCGCTCATCCACCCGGCTTCGTCGCTTGCCAAAAAGGCAATGACATTGGCGATGTCCGCGACCGTGCCATAACGCCGAAGCGGTATCCGGGGCAGGAATAACTCCTCGACCTCCGGGCTGGTTATCAGCGCGCGGCTCGTGACGACCGGGCCGGGGCAGACTGCATTGACCCGCACACCATCCTTGCCGTGGTCGATGGCAAGCGTGCGCGTATAATTCACAACCGCCCCCTTGGCGGCGTTGTAAGCACTGAACCCGCTGTCGCTGCGCATGCCGGAGATCGACGCCACGTTAACAATGGCGCCATGTCCCTGCCGCCGCATAAGCGGCAATACCGCCCGGCAACAGTAGAATGTGCCGGTCAGGATAATGTGGATGGCCCGCTCCCAGGCTTCGAGAGGAAGATCGGGCGTTTCCACCCCCATGCCGCGAAACACAGCTGCGTTGTTCACCAGTACGTCTATCCGGCCATATCGCTCGTGCGCTGTAGCTACCAACGCCTCGACCGCCTCGAAATCGCCAATATCGCAAGGGGCGAACATCGCTCTTTCATAGCCAAGCTCGTGAGCAACGCTGTCGCCGGCCTCTTTGTCGATATCCGCGATGATCACCGTCGCGCCGCCCTGTGCGAGGCGACGCGCCGCGGCAGCGCCGATCCCGCTTCCGGCCCCAGTGACGATGGCGACACGCCCATTAAAATCCGACTGCAAATCCTGCCTCCTTCATCTTTCGTCGATGCGCATCCGGAGCGCGCCGGACTACATCGCGAGGTATTTGTTCTTGATCTCTGGATGAGCGTCGAACCCCGCCCAATCCCCGGAAAAGACGATGGAACCGCTGTCGATTACCGTCACCTGCTGCGTGCACTGCCGCGCGAACCAAATGTTCTGCTCACAGAGCAAAAGCCCGATCCCTTCGTTTTCACAGGCCGATACGACATCCTGCACAAGTTCCTCCACGATGATCGGAGCGAGCCCCTCGGTAGGTTCATCGAGCAGCATGAGCTTTGGGCGCGCCATCAGTGCCCGGGCGACGGCAACGAGTTGTTGCTGCCCCCCCGAAAGCTGGTCGCCAAAGCGGTCGGCCAAAGGCACGAGGATAGGGAAGCGTCCGATCACCTCGTCGACATCATGCGGCGCGACCCCACACGGCAGTGCATATCGCGCCATTTCGAGGTTTTCGCGAACCGTGAGGTGAGAAAATATCCGCCGATCCTCTGGCACGAGGCACAGCCCCATCCGGGTGCGAACGAAATTCGGCGTCGATCCAAGATCTTTGCCGTCGAACGCGATCCGGCCACAGACCCTCGGGTCGGCATTCATTATGCTCTTGAGCAGTGTCGATTTTCCCGCGCCGTTTCGACCGAGAACAGCTACTCGCTCGCCATCTCCCACAGACAGGCTCAATCCTTGGAGGATGTGACTGTCTCCGTAGAATGCGTCAATATTGTCGACCTCAAGCACTTGTCGCCTCCTGCCCCAGATAGACTTCTCGCACCAATGGATCCCGCCGGACCGCCTCGGGGGTGCCGCAGGCGATGATCTCGCCATAATTCAGCACCATCGCGGCATCGGCCAGCCCGAACACCACGTCCATGTCGTGCTCGGTCATCAGCATTGTGAATCCTCGTTCTGCTTTTAGGCGCTTCAACAATGCGACCGTTTCGTGCCGGTCGGACTGCGACATGCCAGCCGTCGGTTCGTCGAGCATCAGGATTTCCGGCTCGAGCGTAAGCGACAGCGATAGTTCGAGCCGCTTCTTGTCGCCATGCGACAGATACCGGGCCTCTGTCTCTGCCCGATTTTCGAGGCCGACCTCCGAAAGCCGGATCATCGCCTCCTTTCGCACTGCCGGGCTCGGGCGAAAGTCATACCAGACACCGACCTTTTCACCCGCCATTCGCATCCGGCGCTCAATCGTGACCATGATGTTTTCCAGCGCCGTCATCTCCATGAAGACGCGCGCCACCTGAAAAGTTCGCCCAATGCCCTGTTGCACCCGCCGGAACGCAGGCAGCTTAACGATTTCCTTGCCGGAGAACCGCACGCTGCCGCCGTTGGCTGGTGTCTCTCCGGTCAACACCTTGAACAGGGTCGTCTTCCCCGCACCATTCGGACCGATCAGGGCATGGGTTCCGCCCCTCGTAAGATCGAGGTCAACCCCCTTCAGGATCGGAACTGCCCCGTAGGATTTTCGAATGTCGCGGGCCTCAAGGATCACAGTCATTCCGCAGGCTCCTTCAATCCAGTCTCCACCACGTTCGCCGCAGCATCAGCGTTGCGGTCCCTGCGCGACTTGAGCGTAGACAGGAAACCAAGCACGCCACCCGGGAAGGCCAGAACGATAACGAGAAGGATGCCGCCAACCACCACTTCCGACAGGCCCGCAAAGGTGCGGGTGACGAAGTCGATCCCGGCGAAGATCGCGGTGCCGAGCGCGGGACCCCAGAAGAAGCCGGCTCCTCCGAGAAGCGAGTTGAGGACAGCTTGGATCGAGTGCATCCAATAGCCCGCCGCTGGCGTCACGATCTGCGTCAAGGGCGCGCTCAGCCCGCCTGCCACAGCCGCGACGGCGCCGGCCACGACAAAGGCGGCGAGCTGGTAGCGGTTAACGTTCACACCAATGAATTCGGCCCGCTCCCCATCCTGTTTTATACACCGAAGTACGCGGCCAAATCGGCTCTGCACGAGCCACCACAAAACAAGGGCGAAAACCGAACAAGTCAGCAACAGGAACCAGTAATAGGCATCGCTGCTTTCAAGGCTGATTTCTGCGAGGCCGAGGTGGATCGTCGGGCGCGGAATGCTTGCTAGGCCGTCAATTCCACCGAGGGCATGGGTGTTGCCGATGACGATATAGAGAACCTCGCTGAGCGCCAGCGTCAGAACTGCAAGGTGAATGCCGGTCATCCTCCGCAACGCCACCAGCCCGACCAGCAACGAACCCAACCCTCCGAGCACACCGGCTCCAAGCATCAAAAGAAGGAACGACTCGCCGGCCCGAAGGCCCCAACCGACGAGATAGGCGCCAACTGCAAAGAATGCCGCATGACCGAATGTCGCCACGCCGGCAAAGCCGAAAAGTAGGTTCCACGACAGACAAAACAACGCCTCTACAAGAACGAACCCTACGACGAAAACCCAGCCCGGATTGGCCCAAAGCGGCACCGATGCGAGGAGAACGAGCGCTATAAGTATACCAGAAATGACTGAGTTGCGCGAAGCCGTTATCATGACACGCCCCTGTGAAACAAGCCGTTCGGACGTGCGAAAAGTAGCACGATCATGACCACGTAGATCGCGAGACCGGGCATACCCGGGATGATGAATGAACTCATGCTTTCGGTGATCCCAAGGATAAGCGACGCGAATAGCGCGCCCCGGATATTTCCGAGCCCACCAATAATTACCGCGATGAAGGCATTTAGCGTGTAGGCATGACCAAGTTCAGGTGAGAGGCTTTGGTTGGGCAGGAGCAGACCGCCCGCCAACCCGGCAAGGGCAAAGGCGACGATGACGACACCTGTGAACAGAAGAGGGACGTTCAGCCCCAGCAGTCCGGTCATCCAGCCATCATTCGCTAGGGACTGCACGATTTTCCCGATCCAAAGCCGATGAATGGCAAACTCCAGCGCGAAGAACACCACCAGCCCCATCGCGACGATGAACAGCGAATATTTCGAAACGATGAGGTTTCCAAACCGGAGAATGCCGGAGACTTCCGACGGGGGCGACACGCTGTGGTAATCGAGCCCCCAAATCAGCTTCACAGCACCCACGCAGACCATCAGCAGCCCGAAGGTGCCGATCAGCATGTACTCTTCATCAAGGTCCTTAAGCCGCCGCAGGACAATTCTGTCAGTCACGATACCGATGCCCGCGACCACCACCCCGGCCGCGAGACTGGCAAGCAGGAACTGCGCCAGCCCGTCACCGAGCACCTGCAAAAAAGAAAATGTCAGATAGGCGCCTATCATGAAGAAGCCGCCGTGCGCGAAGTTCAGGATGCGCAGGATTCCAAAAACGAGAGTCAGACCTGCGGCCACCAGGAAGATGGACATGCCTACCGTCAGGCCGTTCACTAAGGCAAAGGTCAATTGCATCGACATCTGATATTGGACCTCCCCATCCAAAAGGCGCGGCTTGGCCTTCTCGCCTGCATGAGCTCGGGCAACCCGTGCGCATGCAGCAAGGCCAAAGATGCGATTTCTCAATGGTCGTACAAAAAATGTCACATTTCAATATACAATATGCCATTATTAAAAATACTTGGCGTAAGTGAATTGAATGTTGTTCGACGCACTCTGATGCTGTGAAAAACCGGTCCACGAACACAGTCGTGTTGCATTCGCAGCCCATCGAGGGCGTCCGACCAAGGGCCTAGCGTCAGATCGTTGGTGCCTTATCGAAACGGATCGGAAGCTCTCGCAGCGGAAGCGTCAGGAAATTAGGGCGATGAATTGGCTCATCAAGGGGACGGGCAAGCTCAATGTTTCTGAGCCGCCTTAGCACTGCAAGAATGCCCTCGGAAATCTCGGCATTGGCGAGGATTGCCCCAATGCAGAAATGCGGGCCTGCGCCGAATCCAAGGTGTTGGCCCGCATTTTTCCGTGACATGTTGAAAACGTGCGGGCATTCGAACTTTGCTGCATCACGATTGGCCGCGCCGTAACGCACGATCACCACTGAGTCCTTCGGGATCAGTGTGCCTGCCAGTTCTACGTCTCGTGTTGTCCGGCGACGCAGGCCCTGGGTTGGAGCCTCATATCGGATCACCTCATCGACGAAACCTCGAATCTTGGCCTCATCCTTTCGCAGGGCTTCCGCCTGATCCGGATGCAGAATAAGCTGACGCAACGCATGACCAAGTGTCGTCGTCGTCGACTCGAACCCCCCACCGATAAGCTGGCTCATGATCGATTGCAGCTCTGCCATCGAGAGCGGTTCCTCGTCTTCCTGATGCGAATGGACCAGTTTGGATATCAGATCATTCCGGGGCGTCTTGCGGCGATCCTCGAACACCTCGCAGAGGAAATGCTGGGCTTCCAACTCGACATCGGCGTTTTCGCGCAATTCGTCCCGCGTCATCACCCGTGAAGCGGGCGCAAGCATTGCATCGGCCCATTTTCGGAATGTCGTGACATTATTGGCGTCGAGCCCCATCTGCTCCGCAAGAATGATTCCGGGCAACTGAACCGCGAAATCTTCGATGAACTCGCATTCGCCAACATCGATGAACTTGTCAATCAAGGCATTTGCGACATCTTGGATGTGCGGCGTCAACTCGCGCACCGTCGTAACAGTGAACACGCGGTCAAGCAGTCGGCGATAGCGTGTATGCACAGGTGCATCGGTGCGCTGCAGGGTGGCCATATGCGGCCAACCATGCTGCTCAAGGTAGTCATGCAGGAACGCCGAGTTGTCCGCCCCTTGTAAAGATGCGCGGTCCACCTCGTTAGAGAAAGTCTTTGGATCGGTAAGCACCGCCCGGAGGTCTGCGTATCGCGTGACAATATAGAAGCCGGTTTCAGGCATCCTGTAGATGCCTGGATATGCTTGTATCGCATCATAGGCAGCAAAAGGATCGCTCTGCGTTGCCGGGTCGAGCAGACTGATGCCACTCAGTGTAACCGCTTGTTCGTTCATCCCGTCCCACCCCGCGTTGTCTCTGGTCACCGCTCTAACTTCAACACGACTGCTACTCGGATCGATGACCATGCCGCATCCTAAGAGTTCATCCATGTCCCGAAGGCGAATCTATCTGTATTTTTATAATCTCTAAATAAGCACAATTCCAAACTTTAAGCATACAAAATATTTTTATCAATATTTCTTCTCTGCCACTGGCCCGGCTCCTCCTAAGCATACGCCGAGGGCCGCGGTCAGGCAGCCTTGCCTTAGCTTTTCCCTTCGGTTTCCAGTGGCGTGTGGCTTTGATGCTGTGACCGCCCTCCGACGGCATCGATGGGCTCTGTTGCACAAAACCCGTGGGGGATTCATCTCGTGAATCCAGTGTGGTAGCTGGAGGGCATGAGCAGACCCATCCGCCCTGCCTACAAGACCAGGAACTGGCCGGCCTATAACGAAGCGCTCAAGCGCCGTGGTTCGCTGACGATCTGGTTTGATCCCGCCATGACCTGGGAGGCCACGCCCACCCGCAAGCGTGGTCGCCAGCCCGACTACAGCGATGCTGCTATCCAGACCTGCCTGACGATGAAGGTTCTGTTCGGCATGGCGCTCAGGCAGACGACCGGGTTCGTCGAAAGCCTGCTGCGGTTGAGTGGGTTAGACTGGGTCGTGCCCAATTTCAGCACGCTCTCACGTCGGCAGAAGACCTTGCAGGTCAACATGGCCTGCTTCCGCGAGATCGAGGACGGGTTGGCACGCGCCAATGGCCTGCCCTTCGGCCTTGCTTCCTACATCTTCACCAATTCGCTGGAACGGGCCGATCGTGCAGCAACAGGCTTGCAAGCGGGGATGGTCAGCATCAACCACTTCGGCCTTGCCCTGCCGGAAACGCCGTTCGGCGGCGTACGCGACAGCGGATATGGCAGCGAAGGCGGGACCGAGACGTTTGACGGCTACCTGTCCACCAAGTTCATCTCGCGCAATTCCGCGCCGGTCCGCTAGGGGGGCCATGTCCGTTGATCTGACATTCAGGGGTGGCGCGGCCGTCCTGACCATCGACAATGCGCCCTTGAACCTGCTCAGTGCCGAGGTTCGGGCGGGGCTTCGGCGCAGCCTAGACGCGGCCGTGGCGCAAGGCGCGACCCGCCTGATCGTGACCGGGGCCGGCAAGACCTTTGTCGCGGGGGCGGACGCGAGGGAGTTCGGCCTGCCGCCGATCCCGCCGCACCTGAACGATGTGCTCTTGCACCTCTCGCAGCTTGCGATCCCGACCATCGCCGCGATCAACGGGGCGGCCCTTGGAGGCGGGCTGGAGATTGCCCTGGCCTGCCGCTATCGCATCGCCGCACCCGGCGCCCAGCTGGGCTTGCCCGAAGTGGTTCTTGGGATCGTGCCGGGCGCGGGCGGCACGCAAAGGCTGCCGCGGCTGATCGGGGTCAGGACGGCACTGGACTTGATCGTCAACGGCAAGGCCATCGCAGCGGACAAGGCGCTGTCGCTGGAGCTGGTCGATCAGCTTGCAGGCGACCCCGTGGCGGCCGCGCTGGCCCTCGACGCGGCGGTTCTTTCTGCGGCGCAAGGGCCGGACGAGCGACCCGCGCCCCAGGTGGATGATGACGCCGTGGCCGCGATGCTGACCCATGCGAAGCGGCGCCTGCCCGGCCAGATTGCGCCGCCGATCGCCGTGGGTCTGGTCGCGGCCAGTGCCACGCTGCCGCTGGCCGAAGGGCTGGCGCGGGAACGGGCGGCGTTTGTGGACCTGCGCGCATCGGCTCAGGCGCGGGCGCTCAGGCATGTATTCTTTGCCGAACGGGCGGCGGGCAACCGGGGGCGCGGCTATCCCAGACCGGCGCGCGACATCGCGACGGCCATCGTGGTCGGCGGCGGCAACATGGGCGCCTCGATTGCCTATGCGCTGGCAACGGCTGGCATCGCGGTGACGATTGTCGAACGCGATGCGGCGGCGGCGGATCGCGCGACCGGAAACCTGCACAGGCTGGTCGACCAGGGGGTCATCCCGCCTTCGGCCTGCCGCAGGATCGCGAGGATCCGCGCCTCAGTGTATCTGCTTGTCTTCATTCAGAATCTCCTCGTTCATCTTGCCGAGAAAATTCTACTTATGCAGCCCCTTACTTTCGGGGGGGATTACCGCTACTTCGGGATCGCCACCTATCTGACGCTGCCGACTGGCGACTATTCGTCCACCGAGCCGAGCCTTGGCACCAATCGCTGGTCCATGGCCATTCAGCCCGCCTTCCTGTTCAATGTCGCGCCGAATTGGTCGGTCGACCTTGTGGGCGATGTCACGATCTACGGTGACAACGATGATGGCCTAGGAGGGGCAACCGTCGAGAAGGATCCGAGCTTTACCGCACTCGGATGGGTGAACTATCACGCCAGCGAAAAGACGACAGTTTCCATCGGGGCCACGACGAGTTGGGGCGGCGCCGAAACTGTTGGCGGAATCCAGGGCGTTGACGTGAAGTCCACCACGGTGCGGGCGGCCTGGTCGCAACTGCTGACCCCGACCTCCCAGTTCATGATGGAGGTCGGACACGACGTAGAGGCGGAAAACACCTTTGAGCGCGATACCACCGTGACGCTTCGGCTTGCGAAGTTCTTCTAGGCGGGCCGGAAAAGCGGTGTGATACCGCGATCCGAAAGACAGGCCGCACCGCCCAGCCTCGATGCCGCGGTGCGTCCCGCAAGAAACAAATGGTAGCGCGTTGCGAGGCCTCCCCGGCACTCCGCCGCCTCAGAAGGGAGAGATCCATGCATTGTCAGTGCGTTCACGAATTTGGCCGGCCGCTCCGCGCGGATGACAGGCCGGAGCTGGCCACGCAGGGAACCGAGGTGATCCTGTCGGTGACGGCGGCCGGCCTCTGCCACACCGACCCGCCGCAACGAGATCTTCCTGATGGGGCAGAACCGCCCGCTGAGGTCGGTCCACACCGCCAAGGACTGGACGCCCGAGACTATCCGGGATCATGTCATTCCGGCACTGAGCCCGACGTTCTATCCGCTGGACCGGAGCCAGGACGTATTCAGCTGGGACCCCTACTGAAGCGTCAGAACGGCCGAGACCAATCATCCGGACGCGCAACCTCACTCGCGAGCGCCGCGCACTCGATGCGGTCGACCAGATCAGGGGAAATCGGTGGCAAATGTCGGACTCGGAACACTAGCAGGCCGCTGAAATAGTCCCGGCTCGACAGTGGTTTGAGAACATGATTCACCCTCGGCACGATAACGGCGG
>NZ_JAMJFX010000049.1 GCF_023544865.1 Phaeovulum molybdatiresistens
TCGAACAGGTCGACGACCTCGTCGATATGCGTGGTCAGATTGATCTTGCGCCCATCCATCGACGAACGCTCTGCCAGCCCGGCAAGCGTCGGTGCGAATACCCGGTGGCCTTGTGACAGCAGGATCGCCGCGACCCGGTCGTAGCACCAGCCGCCGTGGTTTGAGCCATGAATGAGGACGAACGTTGTTGGGGCCTGTAGTGGAGAATTCACGCGCGCCTCCTGAAGTTGCGCCCCAGTCTGACGACGCTTGGTGATTCCGCCAAGTAGGGCTTTCGGAGCACCGGTCTCGCAGATATTCTGGGCGTAGCACGCGCATCTGTTTGGGTTACGCCACGCAACAGAGCGCCGACATCGCTGAACGGCCGCTTTGGGCCGACCCCGTTTGCCATCGGCCGAAGTGTCTGGAATAAGCTGTCGGCGGACACCCCGTCGTTCAAGTCAAACCGGCCGTATCGGCCTCGCGTCACCTGCAGCGAAGGCCAGCCCGTTCGCCACAGCCGTGAATACTTCGCTGAAGGAGTGAACGGCCTGCGGGAATAGGTTTTGCATAGTCTGCGAGACCAATGACATCAGGCTGGAGCCTCCGACATAGACCACTTTCTCGACGCAGGCGACATCCAGGCCCGCGATCCGCAGCGTCTCGCGGGCGCCCTCGGCCAGCGCGTCTGCATGGCGGGCGAGGCTTTCGGTCAGGGCATCTGCCGAGAGGGGAAGGACCAGGCCAGGCTCGATCCGGTCCAGCAGGATGGACGCCCCCTCCGCCCCGCCATTGGCCGCGATCTTGCCCCGCTCCACGGCAAAGCTCAGGTCATGCCCCAGTTCATCCTCGAGCACCTTCGCCAATCGGGCCAGCTTTTCCGGCTGATGTGCGAGACGCACCATCTCGGCGGCCAGCCGACGGTTCTGCGGCGTGTAGAGGAAAGCGATCTTCTCCCAGGTCGCCAGGTCGTTGAAGATGGCGTTCGGCGTCGGTGTGCTGCCAGTGCCGAGCGTCTTGCGCAGCTCGGTCCCCTTGCCCAGATGCGGCATCACCCGGTCGATGCTGATGGCGCGGTCGAAATCTGTCCCGCCGATGCGGACCCCGTGATTGGCCAGGATCGTCACCCCGTCGCGGCCAGAACGGAACAGCGAGAAATCCGAGGTTCCGCCGCCAACATCGACGATCAACCCGATCCCTCCCTGGTCCTCCAGAGCGCCACTGGCGATCGCGGCGGCCTGCGGTTCCGGCATGAACTCCACGTCGCGGAAGCCGGCCGCGAGATAGCAGGCGCGCAGATCAGCCTCGGCGGCGGCCTCGCGGGGGTCGCCCGCGCCATGGAACACCACTGGCCGTCCCGACAGGACGCGGTCGAAGCTCACCCCGGCTTCGGCTTCTGCCCGCGCCTTCACCTGGGCGAGGAAGCGGGCGATGATTTCGACGAAGGTCACCCGCTCGTTCAGGAGCCGCCGGGGCTCATGCATCAGGGGGGTGCCCAGGATGCGTTTGAGCGCCCGCATGAAACGCCCCTCGGCGCCCTCAAGCAACGCCTGATTGGCTGGTTCGCCGATCAGCAGGCTGCGCGCGTCGAAGTTAAAGAAGAAGGTCGTGGGGATCGTGGTCTGGCCGGGCGCGAAGGAAATGAGGCGCGGCCGCCCGTCCTGCACATAGCCTGCGGCGGTGTTCGACGTGCCGAAGTCCACCCCAAGACCAAGTGCTCTTTGCGCCATGCTCATATTCCTTGTGCCATGCAGAGCCGGGGTCAGTAGGCGGCGCGCAGAAGGGTGTCAAGCAAGTGGTGTGGCGCCAGCTGCTGATCTGGTGGGCACGCTGCGGAAGACACAGGCCCTATCGTCGATGGGACCCGCGGCCGCGCCCGCTCACTGCAGCCGCGGCCGCGTCTCCAGGGCTTCGCCGACCGCCAGCATCCGGATCACGTCTCGCAGGCTCAATCGCCGTTTCAGGATCCGGGGCGCAGCCTCGATCGTGTCGAGAACAGCGGCGATCCCAGCCTCCGACAGGCCCATCCTCCGCCCCTCCGCCATCGCGAAGTCAGCGATCTGCGCGGGCGTGATATCGGGCAGTTGAATCACCTGACACCGGCTGCGCACAGGCTCCGGAGCACGGTCGACATCGTTCGCCGTCATGACCCAGAGGATATGGGACATGTCGAACTGCAGGCGGAAGTAGGGGCATTCCCATTCCGCCGCCGTGGCCGGCTCGATCAGCGCCAACAGCGCATCTGCAAAAGAATGGCCAGTCCCACTCGTGGACGTGCCGTGCTTCGCCTTGCAGACCTCGTCCACGATGACGATCGGGTTGGCGATGCGCTTGGCGAGGATCAGTTCCAGCGGTCGGCCGGGTAGGGTCGTGCCCCAGCCCCGCTCGACCCCCGCCAGCGCAAAGCCAGCGCCACCCTTCGAAGCATCGATATCCACCATCGGCAGCGATAGACGGTCGGCCAGCTTGCGCGCCCAGACCGATTTGCCGATGCCCGGAGGCCCGTTCAGGATCACGGGGCGCATGGCGATGCCTCCACCCCGCCGGGCTGCACGGCGCAGGGCATGCCACGCATATTCCGAGGCAGCAGCCATCCAGGGCATCTCTGCATGGAGGCTGGCCGCGACTTCATCAGCCCAGTGCTCAGTCTGCGCCAGGACCAGATCGGCGCCATGAAGAACCGGCGTGATGCGGGCCAATTCCTCTGTCTTCAGTTGCGTGACTCCGGCATTGATCTTCTGCCGCTCGGCCATAAGCGTTGCGCGGCGGCGGATCTTCTTCGTGTCATCGTATGTGACGATCTGGGTCGCGCGGGAGGGCTTGAGGTCGCCCTCATCGTCCCAGAGGTCGAGAGGGTCATTCTCTTCTGCGAGTTCGCGCTCGGCACGCAAGCGGCGCAGGGTTGCGGTGAAGCGCGCTGCAATCGTGTCGGCGTCTTGAAAAGGCGGCAGGTCGACGAATTTGATCCGCGTCATCGGCAAGGTTCCATATCTGGCATGTAGGGCTCGGGCCGACCGGGCTTGGCATCTGGCCAAGCGGAAATGGCCGGTCCTGGTTAGGGACTGGTCAGTCGGCCCATATGCGGCAGATATGAAGATGCGCGCTCATGCCTTCTGGCTATGCTGAGAAGTGCCGTGCGGTCAAGAGGCGCATGCGGTCATCTTCCCTGGATGGCCGCGAAACGATGGGGTGACCTCGGCGGGTGATGCGCCTCATCAACATGAGGGGACTACACCGAAACGACAGGAATTCTTCGCGATTTGAACCTGCCAGAACCAGCCTGACGCAGCTTTTTTTGTGGCAATTTTGGCCGTTCAGCCTCAGCCGCATCAATCACTTAGCCGTTCAACTGGTGAACTTCGGAAACTCGGAGACGATCCACAGGCAGAAACACCTGGCGCGCTCAGATTGAGCGCCAGTGTCAATAACATTTTAGATTTTCTGAGAGTTTTTTTCGTCGCGCTTTTGCGAAGCTTTCCGGGTATCGGGGCGACCCCGGCAGACCCTTCCTTATAGAACTACGTTAGTAAGGTAAGGAAGGGCACTTCAAGACGGAATGTTTTCGAGCGGGGTTCTTTTGTTGCGCTGCGTTGCATTTATGCAACATGGCGGCACTGTGACGAAATGAGGTGATCGGCGGCCCTTTCGCCCGAAATACCCAATCTCTAATATTGCCACTATGAGCATGACCCTTGATATCACTCTCGCAGCCTTTCGGCTGATACGCTGACCCTCCGGGAAGGCGCGCTGATCAGAATGGCGCGTCGAACGGAGTTGGCGTGAGTGACGAGTGGCAAGACCTTCCGCTCCTCTCTCAATCACGAACCTCTGGCAGTGCTTCCGGCCTCGTCGGAAATCGGCGCCGTCATGTTCATTCGAACTTAATCAACTCACCGATTCGGTGAAATCGTCGTGCTGGAGAACTGAAAAATTTACAGAGAGAGCTTTCCGAACCCAAAGATCTGCGGCGTGGTTTCTCAAATTCGCAAAAGGGGAATCAGGCGGGATTTGTGCGAAAAACGAATGAGGACTCTGCGCTTTTGCCGGGTTTTCCGAGCCTTGTGTGAACGAAACGGATTAAGGAGGAATGCGAATAAAAATCGACCAGAGCTTGGCCTTCGTTTTTTCGCACTTTTTTCGGTCTACATGCCTGATAGTGCCACTGCGCCTGAAAATATCAAGCAAACTTATTTCTTTATTTACAATGGGTTGATGTGCAATCGATAGATCAACGACTTGTGAGGAAGGAGAAGTCGACCAAGCGATAGAGCACAAAGAAAAGGCGCGCCGAAAATGGCACGCCAAAGGTAACGACCGGGAGCGGCCGTATAGCTATTGCGTTCATAGACCCAAATATGGGCAGGCGCAACTCCGTTTCTCGGTTTCAACGAAACTAACCCGGATCCCGGGAATGGAGGACCTATGTCCGCTGAAATCATGATCCACCAGGCACAGCCTTATATGGATGAAACGCCGCCGAAACTCGCGAGCCCCTCGACGGCTAACCGCAAGATCGTTCGCCATAACCGCGAACATGCCACCGCGCAGGTTGTCTTCGGCCCGGGACATGGGCGTGTCATTCACCTGGAAAGCGATCTCGAGCTTTGCTGGTGCCTGGTGCTTATGTCTCTCGAGAACACTGCGGACTTGCGCGAGCAGGTCAGGTTCGATTGGGTGGATGAAGGGGGTGAAGTGCATTCGCACTGGTTCGATCTCTTCGTCCTCCGTGTCGATGGCCGGCGGATCGCCTATACGGTCAAACCGCAAGCGCGCGTCAGTGAACGGTTTCGGAAAGAGATCTCCCACATTGCCGAACAGGCGAGAGAGAGCGGTTTTGCCGATGATGTGCGGCTGCTCACGGATGAGAACCTCAATCGGGCCTCACTCTTCAACGCGAAGCTCTTCTACGCCTACCGCAGGCCCGAAGCCGAAGCGGATCAGATGGCGATCGAGATCCATAACGCAATGTCCGGTGTGTGCAGACTTGGCGAGTTGGTTGCGCATTTCGAGGACGCGGGGTTGGGCTTCCGCGCCTTCGTCCGGCTGCTTCGGTCTGGACACCTGAAGCTCGTCCGGCCCGAGCAAATCTCTCTCAACTCCAATGTTTTCAAAGCGAAAGGTGCGATCAAATGACGCTGCAATTTGGCTTCGGCCACCCCAATCAACGCTTTGCGTTCGGAAAATATGACCGTCTGGCGATCGATAGTCTCGGTATGCGCCCGGTCCACCGAAGTGAAGACGGCTGGATCTTCACCCTGGAAGACGGGAGCGGGTGTTCGCAAAGCTACACCCATCAGCAACTCAGCAAATTCGCAGCACAGGGCCGGCTGAGCCATCAGATCGGGCATTTTCTGCCGCAGCAGGCTGCGCAACGGTTGAAACTGAAACAGGGGAAGGTCCTGATTTCGGAACTGCCCACGAAAACCCGGATTGCGTTTGCCAAACGGGATGCGTGGGTGAATGCCTTCCTCGAGTGTCAGAAGGACAAGATGAAGGTTACGGATGCGTCGATCCGGGCCAATATGCATAAGATGCGGGCGCTTGCGCAGGATTTCGCCAAAAGGTCCCGCCAAACCTATGTTCCCGGTGTTACGAAGACGATCGATTTCTTCGTGGAACCTTCGCCGCGCACGCTGCGCCGCTGGCTGGCGGCGTATAAAAAGCTGGACACTCACGGCCTCATCGACCGGATCGCTGCGCGTGGAAATCGCGGGCATCGTATGGCGCCTCGCGAGGTGTCGCTCATGATGGAAAAGGTATTCGGCTACATGTCGCCGGAGCGCCCGGCGCAAGACAAGACCGCCAAGGATGTCCAAGCGGCCTTCAAGGACGAAAACGAACGGAGGGCGGCGAAGGGCGAACCCGAGTTGTGCGTGCCGAGCTACGCCACCATCTGCCGTGCAATCCGCTCGCTCGACCCGTTTCAGGTCGCTGTGGCGCGGCACGGCATCGACTATGCGCGCAAGAAATTCGCGCCGGTCGGGAATGGCCTGGAGCTCACGCGTCCGCTCGAGCGCGTCGACATCGACGAGCATCGCGTCGACGCGATCACGCTGATGGCGTCCGCAGGCCTGGAGCAGTATCTTACCCCGGAAGAACTCGAAGCCCTCGGCCTTGATGGCAAGAACAAGCGCTGGCTTATCACCGTCGCGATTTGTGCGACCACGCGGTGTATCGTCGGCATGACGATCACCCGCGAGGCCAAGGGCTCTGCCGCAACGCAAGTCCTTCAGATGATCGTTCAGGACAAGGGGAAATGGGCCAACAGCGTCGCTGCGCTTGGGTCGTGGGATATGCATGGTCGTCCGGAAAAGGTCGTTACCGATAACGGTCCCGCCTTCATTTCCGAGGTCTTCCGCCATGCCTGCTCGGATCTTGGCGTGGTCCACGAGTTTACGCCACCGGCAACTCCCGAACAGCGCGCGCGCATCGAGCGGCTGTTCAGGACCGTGTCGACCAACCTCATGCGGCGGCTGTCCGGGCATACGTTTTCGAGCATCATGGAAAAAGGCGATGCCAACCCGCAGAACCGTGCGGCGCTGAATTTCGAAGACTTTGCCTTCGCACTCGTGCGCTGGATCGTCGATATCTATCATAACCTGCCTAACGAGGGGCTGCATGGTGAAACGCCTTTGGAATGCTGGCGGCGCCTTCTGCAGGGCGTTGGTGTCGCGCCGGCACCTTCGAACCGTGAATTTCGCCTGATCTTTGGTGAGCGCTTCATGCGCAGGCTCGACAAGAGTGGCGTCACGGTGCTGGGTCTGAGGTATCACTCGGAAGCGCTGGCGACGTGGATGTTGCGCAACGACGAGGCCAAGGTCGAAGTGGCCTGGCATCCGCGTGACATCGGCGCAATTCTGGTGCGCCTTGATGGAAAGTGGATCGAAGTGCCTGCCCTTGATCACCGGTTCCACGGCAAGGCGGCGCAGACCTGGTTGATCGTGGCCCGCAAGCTCAAGAGCATGTATCCGCGCCGCAAAGAGTTCGATCACGATACGATCTTTGCAGCTTTCGCCGACATTGACGAACGGAATTCCCAGGCGGTGGCGCTCGCGGGGCTTCTTGTGGAGGACTGGAGCAAGGACAAGTTGAAGAGCATCGAAGATCGCTTGTTTGTCGGGTTCCGGGCGTCGATCCGGTCGCCCCATGAAGGGATCGCTGCCGCGGATGGTGAGGCCGGTCAGTCCATTCCCGCGCCCCGCAAGGAGGGGCCGAGCGCGGCCGTTGCCCCCAAGAAGCGCAAGTCGGACTCCGCAAACTGGGGGGTTGAGGACTCACAATGATCGATATGGGCAATGTCATGCGTGTCCTCGGCGAACTGCGGGCGCTCCATGTGACCAATCCCCGGGACGAGGATTTTGCGCTCCATTTTCGGCGGCTGCTTGCACACGGTGCCGATGGCGAGGTGCTGCCGTCCGCGGCGCGCTTCACCAGCACGGGGGAGACGCGGGGGATCATGGTCGTCGATGGCCCTGGAGGAGGAAAATCCACGCTTGTTCAGCGCGGTCTGGATCGGTGCGCGGCGTTGCAGCCGGGGCCGGACGGGAACAAGACCTACCTCAAGGTCGTCGTGCCCAGTCCCGCAACGCTCAAGAGCGTTACGCTCGCCCTTCTGAAGGATAGCGGCTACCCCGATGTTTCCCCGCGCCGGGAAGTTTGGACGATGATGGAGTTGTTGCGGGCACGGATCGCGATGCTCGGGGTCGTAGCGATCTGGATCGATGAGGCGCATGACCTATTCTGCGCGGATAAGAACCTGATCCTGCGCGCGCTGAAATCGCTGATGCAGGGAGATTCCGCCGTGATCGTGATCCTGTCCGGGACCGCGGCGCTCGCCGAGATCGTTCGCTCTGACCAGCAGGTGCAACGGCGGTTCACCAGCCTGATCCTGCCGCCCGTGGATCCGAAGGAGGATTGCGCGGGGATCGAGACTGTCATCACGCGTTACTGCGAGCGCGCAGGGCTCAGGCCGCCTCAGGATCCTGACATCGTTGGCAGGGTGACCCATGCCGCCCGCTATCGGTTCGGGCGAACGGTCGAGAGTGTCGTGAGCGCGATTGAATGCGCATTGCTTGACGGGGCCAAGGCGCTCGAGGTGGATCACTTTGCTCAGGCCTATGCGATGCATGACGGCGTGGGGCCGGAGCGCAATGTATTCCTGGTGGCTGACTGGTGGAACATCCGGCCGGACCAGCCGATCGAGCCGCGTGTCAGACAGGGTCGAGCTCAGGGCAGCCGGAGGTGACTGCAATGCAGATTTTTCCTGCTCTTCCGTATCGGAGCGATGAGACCGTCCTCTCCTGGGCCGCGCGCCTCGCGGCGTTTCATACCGGCGGTCGGCTTGTGCCCTTTCTGCACGATATTGGCATCAAGCCCAATGATCTCTCGGCCGGAGGCCCCGATGCGGTTCGTCACCTCTGTGAAAAAGTGGGGCAGGATCTCGAGCCCGTGCGCCGCAATGTGATCGCGCGTATCGCTACGCGCCACTTTGCTTTGCGGGACGAAACCTTCAGTGCCGAGTTCACGACCGGTGTCATCACGCGGTTTTGCCCCGCTTGCCTTGCTTGTGACAATCTCGATGACCGTAGCCCCCACATTGCCCGTTCTCATCGGCTGATCTGGACGCTCCGGCCCGTCCATATCTGCCCGGACCACAAAATTCTCATGCTCGAGCGCCGGGGGGATAAATGGGACGATTTCCTGCATGAACTGGCCGATCTTGTTCCCGAAACCCGCGCGCAACTCCTGAACCTTGCGGGTCAGGCGCCCGGAACTGAGCCGTCCGAACTTCAATCCTATGTGTTGGCGCGCCTTGATGGCGCGAGCGGGCCCGCATGGTTGGACCGTCAGCCGATCGAGCAAGCGGTCAAGGCGACGGAAATGCTTGGGGCCGTGATCGCCTTTGGCACCGAGGCAAAAGCCGCCGATCTGGGTCCGATGGATTGGGTGCATGCCGCCAAGCAGGCGTGGCCCTATGTGCGCGATGGCGAGGACGGTCTGCGCCGCGCCTTCTGCGAACTGCAGGAGGCCGCGAAAGGCCACGGGCGGGACTGGCTGCGCCGGAAGGGTGTCTTTGGGATGCTTTACGCCTGGCTCTCCGCGGGCAAGCTTCGCAAGGATCCGGGTAGTATCCGCGATGTCTTGCGGGCGCATATCGTCGAGACGATGGACGTGGGCCCTGGCGAGACCTTGCTGGGGGAGGTCGTCACGCAGCCCAGGATTTCGAGCGTGATCACGTTGGCCAAAACCTATCACGTCCACGAATTGACCCTGCGCGACGTCTTGGTGTCGCGCAATCTCCTCGACGCAGATGCTGCATTCACCCCGTGCTCGGAGTTGCTCGTCGACGCGGGGCAGGGCCGTCTCGTAGCTGAGGCAATCAACTGTGCCATCCCCGTGACGCAGGCGGGTTCGTTTCTCAACGCAACGCGTCCGATGGTGTCGACCCTGGTCGAAATTGGTGCCTTGACCCAGTTGAAACTCGATGGCGAGCCGAGAGGAAAGCTGAGCCGCTCGATTGACCGGCGCCAGATGGTGGCGTTTCTGGACAGGATTGAAGCCAAGATCACGGGCGTTGTCGATGCGGTCCCGGCTGGGATGACCGACATCTCTGGCCTGCTTGAACGTTCGCGGATCACCAACGAGAAGCTGTTCCGTTTGCTCCTGACCGGGAGGCTTCGTCGGTTGCTTCGACTGAAGGATGTCCCCGGGATCAAGGGGCTGGTTCTGGATCCGCGAGAGTTCAGCACGGCCGATCAATTGCCGATGCCCGGGATGTCATTGGAAATGGCGCGACTGACTCTTGGCCTCAGCGAGGCTGCAATCCGTGCGATCACCAAGGACCGTTCGGGGGGTGCCTTTCTGAAATCCGATGATATTGGGGGCGCCCATGAAAAGTGGATTTGGCCGGAAGCGATGACTGAGTTCCGCAAACGTTATGTTTTCGCGCATCGGTTCAAGCTCGAGTTCAAGTGCGAGCGTTCGACCGTTCGCTCGCGCCTTGAGAGCGTGGGGGCGAAGCCTGTTGTGGAGCCCAGAAAGCTTGGGGCCACGCTTTACGTGCGAGACGAGGTGATTGCGGCGCTTCAGCGCTGACCAGCCAACCTTCCAAGCCGGAATGTTCAAATGAAGAAAATGCCGCCTTCGGGCGGCATCTTTTTTTGGCCGTTCGGTGGTCAATAATTGTGACAAAAATGGCCAACGCCGTGATTTTCGGGCGGCTAGAGGAAGAAAATATCATTAAAGATCAACATCCTAATTTTTTGCGTATGGGTGAAATGGTCGTTTTATATGACGTCTAACAGCATTTGTGCGGCGTCGCATAAAACGGCCACTTTCAGAGGTTTTCTGTCCATTCTGATCGCATAACGTGACCACCGGAGCCGAAGGTTCCGGTGGTTCTCTTTTGTAATCAATGCGTTGTGTAGACTTGCGGAAACCTTGTCGAAACCGGTTTGTGAGGGCCGGGCTAACGGCGACTTTCCTCGCGACATCGATGCGCTCGTGCAGTGGGCCTAGGGCAGCTATCCAGAAGGCGACGAGACGCCCGATCGACATCGAGGCGGACAGCCGGACCTATGGAGCATTCGATGAGCTGCACGGCGCAGTGGACCCCGCCTCCTTCGCGGATCTGCTCCAGCGCTCGGCAAATTCCCATCACGGATTGTCTGTCCCGACACCAGCAACCTGAGCGCCAATCTGTCACTGGTTTCTATCTCGAAATAGCAGCGCTCATGGACTCAGCCCTTGGCGCTGTTATTCTTCGTCTCGCCTGCCGCTTTATACTCCTCATGTGCCTTGTCCCAATCGTGACCGGGAAAAGCTGCGCGCACGGCTACGAGAAACTCCGGGTCCTGAAGCGTCTCGTAGGTCACATCCTTGAATTCGACGTCCAACGACATCTTTGAAACGAGCGACTTCGCTGAGGGAAAAGACCGTTCCAACTCGTGCTTGAGCCAAGCCCTGACATCAGAGCCGAATAGGCCATGAGCAGCGTCAGGCGGACTGGCTTTTGCAACGGGTTCGTAATAATCGACGATTGCGTCTTTTGACTTGACGATCTCGTCTTCAATCTTGGCTTCCAGATTTTTTTTGATAGGCTTCCAATTGGGTGCGAATATGGGCCACTCTTTTCTCAAAATGTGGCTTCACCGATTTCAGCATCACGCGGTCTCCGCTTCCGACTGATGGGGTGTAATTCTTCCGCAGATCCGCAAGGCTCTGTTGCACAAAACCCGTGGGGGGATTCATCTCGTGAATCCAGTGTGGTAGCTGGAGGGCATGAGCAGACCCATCCCCCCTGCCTACAAGACCAGG
>NZ_JAMJFX010000004.1 GCF_023544865.1 Phaeovulum molybdatiresistens
TTCGAAACTGGGCTACATCAGCCCCATGGAGTTCGAGGCACGCGCTATGCTAGCTTAACCTGCTGTCCACGAAACCGGTAGCAGGCCAGCCTTCAATTCTTTCGCGTCGAGACCAGCCCGCTGCGCTTGTTGCCATTCTTCCCGCGTGAAGGTGAAAGGATCGCGCAGGCTGCGGTCTTCCAGGCCGCGCGGCATCGCCCAGCCGTGCTTTAAGTAGAGTTGGCGCGACACGTCACGCAGCTTGATCTTGAAGTGCGGCAGGTTGATTGCCCGCATCCGCTCGTTGTCGATCCGCGACCAGACGGCATGAGCATGTCGCCGTCCGTCCTTTTCGTGGAAGGCGATGGCGCGGGGCTGGCCTTCCAGCCCGAGCTTGGCTTCGACTTGCTCGATGGCCTTCTCGAAGTCCTCGATGGACGCATTCGCGCCTTGCGGCGGATTGAAACTCATCGAGAACAGGTACTTTTGACAGCGCGTTCCCCGCGCGATGGCATCGGCTTCGCCCAAGGCTTCGACCAGATCATCGCTGATGAAGCCGCGCACTTCATGCAACTCGACATGATCGTTATCCCGCATCGCCAGCAGATAGCGAGCGAGCTGCGGAGCGTTGCCGCGCTCTTTGGCTTTCAGGATCACGGCGCACCGCCTGGCATCTTGCCGAGCGCCCGCATGAGAGCATCACGGATTTCCGAGACTTCGCGGCAGGCCTCTCTCAAATCCGCTTCCGTCTCTGGCGTGACGGGCAGGGAGCCCGTGTGCACCGCCTTGGCGAGCTGGTTCAGATTGGCAGACAGGCGCGACTGGCCGAGCGCACCCATCACGCGGCCAAGGGCTTCCTTGTCCTGCACGGGGCTGTTGCCGCGCCGCTTGCGCGGTGCAGCATCATCGCCGAACAGCCGCTCGCGGATATAGGCGCCGAGCGACTGATCGCCCCGTTCGGCATCCAGCCGCGCCCGTTCCTCATAGGTCAGGCGCAGCGAGAACGGCGGCGGATACTTCGGCTTCTCTGCCTCACCTTTGGCTATCTTATTGAATTTATGGCGCGAATTTGTCATGTTCGCACCTCAGACTCGGAGAGTCTAAACGTGCGAGATAGCGTTCCCACTCCTCAAGGGCGGTAATGAGGGAGTTCAAACTATCTCCCTCTAGGCGCACCAGAAATCCCCAAATTCAAGACGGTTCCCGCGCATTGTTTGCGGGGGCGGTTCTGTTTGGTCCAATGCGGACCCCGCGCGGTTCAGGCGAAGCGTTCGGCCATGTCGATCAGGGGCAAACGCGCGCCCATGCGTACGCACAGCAGCGCCGTGCCGCTGATCTTGCGTTGCACAAACAGCGTATCCGCCGGGGGAATGTGCCAGCTGGCGCGGTCGGCCAGGATCGGGCGGGCGCCGTCACGCAGCGCGCCGACAAAGCTGCGATCGGCGAAATCGAACATCCCCGGGGCGGTTCGGCTTGTGCCGACATGGCGCAGGACAATGTCGGTCAGCGTCTCCAGCGTGGCGCCATGCCGGCTGTGCAGGGTGGGTGAGACGAAGCCGATCGCGATCAGCGCGTCGTGCAGGGCGGGGCGATTCTCCTCAAGGCCCGCGCGCAGCAGGCGGCGATAGGCCTGCGCCGTGGCGGGGGGAATCGGTCGCGCGGCGCCGAAATCCAGCAGCACGATCCGGCCGCTGTCGGCCTGCCAGCGGTAATTGGCGAAATTGGGATCGGTCTGCATGAAGCCGAAATCGAACAATTCGCGCAGAACCAGATCCAGCAGGGCCGACATCGCCGCATCGCGCGCGCCTTGCGGGGCCTGGGCCAGATGGTCGATGGGCGCGCCGGGGATGAAATCCATCGGCAGGATGCCGGGGCGCAACAGCGTGTCTTCAGGGCGGGGCACGACAAAGCGGTCATCGCCCGCCAGAAGCGCGCCATAGCGGCGCATCTGTTCGGCCTCACGCAGGTAATCGGCCTCTTCATGCAGCTGGCGCTTGGCCTCGGCCAGAACCGCGCCGACATCCAGCCCTTCGGGCAGCAGCCCAGACAGGCGCAGCAGGGTTGCAACATTGTCGATATCGGCATCGATGCTGGCCGCGACGCCGGGATATTGCACCTTGACCGCCAGCACCCGCCCCGAGGGCAGCACCGCGCGATGCACCTGCCCGATCGAGGCCGCGGCCAGCGGGCGCGGGTCGAACCGGGCAAAGCGGCGCCGCCAGTCGGGCCCCCATTGCGCCGCCAGCACCCGGTCAAGCTGCGCGGGGGGCATGACATGGGCCGCATCGCGCAGCCGGGCCAAGATTTCCGTCAACTCGGGCGGCAGAACGTCGCCCGCATCCATCGACAGCATCTGGCCCAGCTTCATCGCCGCCCCGCGCAGGCGCGACAGCTGTTCGGTGACGCGCCGCGCATTGGCCGGGGTCAGCAGCAGGTCCGACAGCTGCGGACGCTCGCCCCGCGCCAGGCGGCGCGCGCCTTCGCCCAGCACGCCCGCCGCGATGCCGCCGGCCATCTGCCCGAAGGCCGCCAACCGTGCGATCCGGGCCTGGGGAACGCGGCGGGACCGATCGGTCATTGCAGCGCCCTTTGCAACCGGGGGCGCAGGCGCAGGAACAGCCGATAAGCCGCCTCAAACAGCAGTCGCACCCCCGGCCAGCCTGCCACGATGCCCAAGGGACGCAGCACCGGGATCGCGCGCCACATCGCGGCAAAGGCTGCCGCCCCGGACACAAGCCGCCCCCCTTCGGCGGCGTGAAACCGCGCCATAATCTGCGCCCTGTCCAGCGGGCAGGGGCTGGCCGGATCGCAGGCATCGACAAAACGGATCGCGCCGCGCCGGTCCAGCCGCCGCATCAGCGCGATTTCGCGCGCGCACAGCGGGCAGGCGCCGTCATACCAGACCGTGACGCGGGGGGCGGTCATTCCCGCGCCCCCATTGCGCCAAGCAGCGCGGGGATCTTTTCCTTCAGCGCGAAAAACCCCTTGCGGCAATGCGGCCAGGCGCGCCTATCCCAGTCGCGCAGATGTTCGGCCAGCCGCAGGCCCTGCGCTTCGGCCAGGGGGCGAAGCGTCGCGATCCGGTCAGCGACCGGGCCCACCGGGGCGTAGGCGGTCACGATCTGGCGGCACCCCGCCGCGCGCGCCTGCGCGATCACCGCGGGCGCCGCAAGACCGCCAAGCACCGGGCATCGCCAATGCGCCCCCGCGCGTGCCAGCCCATCCGCGATCGCGCGACCATCGGGCCCATCCGCATCCGTCCCCAGCGCCGCCACGGCCCGAATGTCCAGCCCCGCAAGCGCGGGTTCGGTTTCCAGCGACAGATCCTCGGCCGTCAGCAGCAGTAGCGTGGGCTGCGCGGGGTCCGGCGCGATAGGCGCGCGCGGCGCCCCTGCGGCCTGCGGCACCGCGATGCTGTCGGCCGGGATCGTCGCCACCCGCGCCAGCCCCTTGGGCGAAAACCGCCCCCCCGTCATCACATGTATCCGCTCGGGATCGGCCAGATAGGCCTTGCCCGCCGTATGCAGCCCCGCCACCCACCGCCAGGACAGCGTGTTAGACGCCGGGTCCGCGTCGATGAACTGCCGCAGCGTCAGATCGGCGCCCAGTTCCCAGCGCAGCCCCAGCGTGAACACCCAGATCGAGGCGAATTGCATCCGCGTCCAGTTGTGCAGATAGCCGGTCTCGCGCAGTTCACGCGCCCAATGGTCAAAGCAGTCGATGCCGGTGCGCCCGGCGCAGGCCGCGTCGTAGCGCCGGGCCAGATCGGGGCTGGCCGCAAGCTCGCGCCGGGCCTGTTTCAGCGCGCTCAGATAGCCCTGCCATACCGCGGGGCGCTGTTCCAGCCAGCCTTTCCAGTAGCTGCGCCAGAACACCTCGCTGATGAATTTTTCGGCCGCGCGCAGGCCGTGGCGGTCCAGAACGGCGCGCGCCACCTCGGCCTCGGACAGGACGCGCCGGCGCAGCGCCGCCGACAGGCGTGAGACATGTTGGTGCTGACCCGCGCCCCGGTCGAAATTGCGCAGCCGCGCGTAATCCGCCCCGGCATGGGGCAGGAACGCGCCCAGCCGGGCCAGCGCGGCGGCGCGCGTGACGGGGAAGGGATCTTCTGGCGGTTGCCCCGCTGGGGCGTCCGAAACGGTCGAAAGGTCGTGCTGCATCTGTTACCCATCGCTGGCCGGGGGCGGCCCCGCCTGTGGCCCTAGCGGGCTAGGTAAATCGCGCGCGGGCGAAGGCAAGCGATCAGGCGTCGCGCCCCGTGACCCCGCCCCCCGTGCCCCCGCCACCGTCCTGCGCCAGCTGCGCGCGGTAGCGCGCCGATACCCGTGCCGCGCCCGGGCGGGGCGCGGTGCTGCCCGCGGCGCGCATGCGTTCCACCCGCGCCTCGGCATCCTTCAGCATGTCCGGGATCAGCCGGGTTTCGGGCAGGTTCTTCCAGTATTTGCGCGGCATTTCCGACCGCATCGCATCCAGCTTGATCCGCGCGGGGTTGAAGATATTGGTGAAATAGGTGGCCCAAAGCGCCTCGGCCGCGTCTTCGGGCAGGTCGGGGCGCGGGCCCCCAGGGGCAAAGTCCAGCCGCCCGTTTTCAAACCGCGCCGTCAGGGCGGGCGTGGCGATCAGCCAGTCCATATCAGTAAAGCGCTGTACGAACAGCCGGCACCCGGGTTCCAGCGTGTTGTGTTCGGGTTCGAACCAGGCCGCAAAGCGCCGGCGCGGGCCGTCGGCCGGGCATTCACGGAACCGGATGAAGGCATGCATCTTGTGAATGTCGCGCCCCACCGACTTCGCCATCAGGTTCAGCCTGCGCCCCAGCGGATCGGCCTGCGAAAGCGGATCGCCCTGATGCCGGTCCAGCCGCCACAGCGCCTGATACAGCAGCGCAAAGCGGTCGGGCGCGGAATGCCAGATCACCGACCGGGCCAGGCCGATGAACGCCTCGCTCACCCGGGCCTGATGGGGGCCGGGCGTTTCGGGCAGCGGGGCCGCGGCGAACAGCCCGCCCCCGCCGGACCAGTCGATCCGGTCTGGCGCGATCCGGTGTGAAATCGCACGCCGCGCGGCCACGCGCCAGGCGTCGAATGTGCCGCGCGGGGGCAGGGTGACGGCAAACATCACAGCAGCCGCAACTGTTCAGGCGCGCGCGCAAAGCGCGCGCGCAGATCGGCGCTGTCGGTCAGCGCGCCGGGGCTCCAGCCGGGCAGGGTGATGAAGGGGCGGGCCTTTTTCATCAGCGCCCCCATGCGCGCCAGATCCTCATGGCGCAGCGCCCGCGACCGGCGGGCTGCAAGGATCCGGTCCACCGTCCGGGTGCCAAAGCCCGGCACGCGCAACAGCATTTCACGGCTGGCGCGGTTCACATCCAGCGGAAACAGGCCGCGGTTCTGCAAGGCCCAGGCCAGTTTCGGGTCCAGATCCAGATCCAGATGCCCGGCCTGCGCGCCCGATGCGATTTCCTCGGTGGTGAAGCCGTAAAACCGCAACAGCCAATCGGCCTGATACAGGCGGTGTTCGCGCAGCAAGGGCGGCTGGATCAGCGGCAGCGCCGCCGAGGCATCGGGGATCGGCGAGAATGCCGAATAATAGACCCGCCGCAGCTTGTAGCCGGTGTAAAGCCGCGTCGCGGTGGACAGGATCGTCACGTCATCGGTGCCATCCGCGCCGATGATCATCTGCGTGCTTTGCCCGGCGGGGGCAAAGCGGCGGGGCCGTTTGCCGCTGTGCGACCGGTCCTGCGCGGCCTCGGATTCGCGGCGAACCTGGGCCATGGCGCCGCGGATGGTTTCGGGGCGCTTCTCGGGGGCCAGCTGGCGCACACTGTCATCACGCGGCAGTTCGACGTTGATCGACAGACGGTCGGCATAAAGCCCGGCCTCATGGATCAGATCCGCCGCGGCATCGGGGATAGTTTTCAGATGGATATAGCCCTTGAAGCCGTGATCCTGACGTAGGGTGCGGGCGATGCGGACCATATCGGCCATCGTCTGGTCGGGCGAACGGATGATGCCCGAGGACAGGAACAGCCCTTCGATGTAATTGCGCCGATAGAATTCCAGCGTCAGGGACACCACCTCTTCGACGGAAAAGCGCGCGCGCTGCACGTTTGATGACACCCGGTTGATGCAATAGGCGCAATCGAAGATGCAGAAATTCGTCATCAGGATCTTCAGAAGCGAGATGCAGCGCCCATCCGGCGTATAGGCATGACAGATGCCGCTGCCCCCTGATGAGCCGACACCGCCGCCGCGCGCGTTGCGCCGCTCACCCCCCGAAGACGCGCAGGATGCGTCATATTTCGCGGCGTCCGACAGGATGGCGAGCTTGTCTGAAAGGGTCATCTTTGCCATGTGTGCAGGATAGATGTTCCCCAAATGTTCGTCAATCGGCGCGATGAATGCCTGGCCCTTCTGGCCTGCGCGGCGATTGGGCGCGGGGGAACGATTTTTCTGGCCCTGACCCGGCCCGCGGCCCTAAGCTGTCGGCCAGACAATTGAAGGAGAACCCAAATGCCCGGCTTGCGCCCCGATGTCGATCCCGATGGTCTGGCCGAATTCTCGGTGGTGTTCACCGACCGATCGCTGAACCACATGTCGGCCCGGTTCCAGGGTGTGATGCGCGACATTTCCGCCATGCTGCGCGAGGTCTATAGCGCCGAGGCGGTGGCGCTGGTGCCGGGCGGGGGCAGTTATGCGATGGAATCGGTCGCACGCCAGTTTGCCGTCGGCCGCCATGCGCTGATCCTGCGCAACGGCTGGTTTTCCTACCGCTGGAGCCAGATCCTTGAGACGGGCGGGTTCGCCGCCGAAACCACCGTGGTCATGGCGCGACCGGCTGGCAATGACCCGCGCGCGCCCTATGCCCCGCCCCCCGTCGAAGAGGTCGTGGCCAAGATCCGCGAGGCGCGCCCCGATGTGGTCTTTGCCCCCCATGTCGAAACCGCCGCCGGTCTGATCCTGCCCGATGACTATATCGCCGCGATGGCCGCCGCCGCGCATGAGGTGGGCGCGCTGATGGTGCTCGATTGCATCGCCTCGGGCTGTGTCTGGGTCGACATGCGCGACACGGGCGTCGATGTGCTGATTTCCGCGCCGCAAAAGGGCTGGTCGGCCTCGCCCTCGGCGGGGATGGTGATGCTGTCGCCCCGCGCCGCCGCGCGGCTGGAGGAAACGGCCTCGAATTCCTTCGCGCTGGACCTGAAGAAATGGCGCGCGATCATGGCGGCCTATGAAGGCGGGGGCCATGCCTATCATGCCACCATGCCCACCGATGCGCTGGTGGGGCTGCGCGATGCGATGGCGGAAACCGAGGCGCAGGGGTTTGCGCAGATGAAGGCGGCGCAATGGGATCTGGGCAATACCGTGCGCGCGATGCTGGCGGCCAAGGGGGTGGCCTCGGTCGCGGCGCCCGGCTTTGCCGCGCCGGGGGTGGTGGTCAGCTATACCGACGATCCCGATATTCAGAACGGTCGGAAATTCGCCGCGCAAGGCCTGCAGATCGCCGCCGGTGTCCCTTTGCAGCTGGGCGAGGGGGGCGATTTCCGCACCTTCCGCATCGGCCTGTTCGGCCTGGACAAGCTGACCGATGTTCAGGCCACGGTGGCCCGCCTTGCCACGGCGCTGGACGCGGTGCTTTAGGCGGCGTCCGGGGCGGGTCCCACCGGGGCAGGGCGCGTTAACCTTTTCCAAAGCGGGCCCGGCGATTATGCTGGCGTGCGTGGGGTCCGGGCATCTTTGCCCGCGCCCCGCGCCGATCACAGCCCCGGAGGCGGCATGCGACATCACACCAAGGCCAGACCGGCACCGGCGGCAACGCGCGGCCGCGCCCCCGCGTCGGGTCGACGGCTGCCGTCAGGCTGGTGGGTTGCGGTGGCCCTTGCGCTTGGCGCGGGGCTGTGGGCGCTGATCCTGTGGGCGGTTTTTGGCTAGGCGGTCAGGCCGTGTCGCCGGGCGTCTGGGTGCCGCTGCGCGCGGCGCGGCGGTTCTGCGCGCCGCGCAACATCGCGCCGGTATATAGCACCAGCGCCGTCCAGATCATCGCAAAGGCAAACAGCCGGATGCGGTCGAAGGGTTCGTCAAACAGGAAAACCGCGACAAAGAACACCATAGTCGGCACGATGTATTGCAACACCCCGATCGTCGACAGCCGCAGCAGCTTGGCCCCGTTGGCATAGAACAGCAGCGGCACCGCCGTCACGATCCCGCAGCCCAGCAACAGCGCCGTATCGGTGCCGTTTCCGGCCAGGAAATGGCTTTCCCCCCGCAGCGTCAGCCAGCCCAGCCAGGCCAGCGCAAAGGGCAAAAGCAACAGCACCTCCAGCAGGAACCCCTGGTTCGGGCCGATCGGCAGCATCTTCTTGCAATAGGCATAGATCCCCCAGCTCAGCGTCAGGCCGATCGCCACCACCGGTAGCCGCCCCGTGCCGATGGTCAGCAGCGCCACCGCCGCAAAGGCCAGCCCGATCGCCACCATCTGCGCCGCCCCCAGACGTTCACGCAGCAGCACCGCACCCAGAAGCACACTGAACAAGGGGTTGATGTAATAGCCAAGCGCGGCATCCAGCGTCTGGCCCACGCTGATCGCCCAGACATAGATCCCCCAGTTGACCGAGACCAGCGCCGCCGTCACCGCCGCCATGCCGATGGTTCGCGGGCTGCGCAGCGCTGCGCGCAGATCGCCCGTGCGCCCCATCGCCAGCAGGACCACCCCCGCCACCGGCACCGACCAGATCACCCGATGCACCAGCACCTCGGTCGCGGGGACATGCGCCAGCGCCTTCATGTAGATCGGCATGAACCCCCACAGCACATAGGCCGTGGCCGCCAGGGCAAACCCCTTCAGCGTGTCTTCGTTGCGCATGGCTGCCCCCGTCGCTTGCCGCCGGGGTTAGCGCTAGCCCAATCGCTGGGCAAAGGCCATCCCTGACGCCGGGGCGGGCGCGCAAGTCGGCTAGCGCGCCAGCACATAGCGCCCCGGCGCCTTGCCCAGACCCTTGCCGCCCGTGTCGGGTTTGCCCATCTGCGGCGGCGCGACCTGTCCGCCCGATTGCGGCACAAGCCAGTCGCACCAGGCCTGCCACCACGATCCGGGCGTTGCGGGATGTTCGCGCGCCCAGACCTCGGGGTCGCGGTGGTTGGATTCGGGCCGATGTTCCAGCAGCCGGAAATGCGCCTTGGGGTTGCCGGGCGGGGCCACGATGCCGGTGTTGTGCCCGCCCGACACCAGCGCAAAGTTCAGCGCGCCATGCACCAGATGCGTCAGCTTGTAGACCGATTTCCAGGGCGCGATGTGGTCATGCTCGGTCGCGACGGCAAAGATCGGCACGCGGATATCGGCCAGATAGACCGGCTGCCCGCCCGCCGTGAAGCGCCCCGCCGACAGATCGTTGCGCAGGAACAGCCGGCGCAGATAGTCCGAATGCATCCGATAGGGCATGCGCGTGGCATCCGCGCTCCAGCTGCCAAGATCGGTGGGGTGGTCGCGTTCGCCCATCAGATAGGCGCGCGTTATCCGCGACCAGATCAGATCCTGCGACCGCAGCATGTTGAAGGCCCCGGCCATCCGGCGCTGATCCAGATAGCCATCCTCCCACATCATGTCCTCGATCAGCGCGATCTGCGGTTCGGATGTGAACATCGACAATTCGCCCGCTTCCGAGAAATCGACCTGGGCTGCCAGAAGCGACAGGCTGGCCAGCCGGTCATCGCCATCGCGCGCCATCGCCGCCGCCGTCACCGACAACAACGTGCCCCCCAGGCAATAGCCAAGCCCATGCACCCGCGGCGCGCCGGTGATCGCGCAGGCGATGTCCAGCGCGGCCATCACCCCCAGCGTTCGATAATCGTCAAAGCCGAAATCACGATCCTCGGCCTCGGGGTTCTTCCAGGAAATGCAGAACACCGTGAAACCCTGCGCCACCAGCCACCGGATCAGTGAATTTTCGGGCGACAAGTCGAGGATGTAGTATTTCATGATCCACGCCGGCACGATCAGGATCGGCACGGCCTGCACGGTGGGGGTTGTGGGGGCGTATTGGATCAGTTCCATCAGCGCGTTGCGATAGACCACCTTGCCCGGCGTCAGCGCCACATCACGGCCGGGCAGGAAATCCAGCGGGCGCGGCGTGGCGTCCCCTGTCAGCGCGCGCGCGGCATCCTCGGCCCAGGCGGCAAGCCCGCGGATCAGGTTCTGCCCGCCCTCTTTCACCGTGCGGTCCATCAGCTGCGGATTGGTCGCCAGAAAGTTCGACGGCGACAGCATGTCCAGAAACTGGCGGCTGTAGAATTCCACCAGCCGTTCATTGTCGCGCGACACGCCGGGAATGCCGGTGGTGGCATTGTGCCACCATTGCTGCGTCAGCAGGAAGGATTGCCAGATCGCGCGATAGGGCATGCGCTGCCATTGGGGCGCGCTGAAGCGGCGGTCCTGGGGCAGCGGCTCGATACAGGCGTCGTCGGGGTCATGCCCGGTCAGCCCCGACCACAGCGCGGTGTTCAGCCGGTGCCACTTGCGCCAGCCCTTCCAGACCAGCTCCATCTGCTTGCCCGGCGAAATGGCCAGATGCGCCGCCCAATCGGCCCAGGCCTGCGCCAGGCCAATCACCGAAAGCCCGCCCACCGCCGTGCCCAGATGGGCATGGACATGCCGGTCCAGGCTGCGAAAGGCGGCCTCGGCGGCCAGTTTTTCGGCCTCGGCTTCGGGGCAGGGGGTGGCGTCTTCGGCAGCGCGCCGCAAGGGCGCCGCCGTCATTTGCGGCGTCAGGGGGACGTCGGCATCCTTCATCGCATCTTCCTTCAGGGTGATCGCCCGCGCCCGTCCGGGCTCAGGCCCCCCGGCGCGGCGCGCCGCCGGCCATCGCGCGGGCCTCTTCGGTCAGGCCCTCGATCATCTGTTCGGTCGTGGCCGCCGCGAATGAGCTGAGCTTGCCCGCCTCATTTGTGTAGTCCGAGGCCGCATTCGACCAGAACCCGGTCCAGACCGCCATCATCGTGCTGGGATCCTTGGCCTCGGTCAGGGCGGCCAGCATGGCGCGGTCCTTTTCGTAGCGGGTTTTCAGGAAATCCAGCGTTTCGATGTTCTGGCGCAGCAGCGCATCCACCATCTTGGCCTGCGCGCGCATGACCGAAGTCATCATGTCGCCCATGTGCGCGGGGTCAACGGGCGGCGTCATGCACCCCAGGGCGGGGCCATTCGTCTTCGCTTTGCTCATGGGGGGAAACCTTTCCTTGTGACAGACCTGCAGGTTTGCGTCGAACAAGTCCGACCTAATAAACCAATATCATAGCATGATCCGCCTGAAAGCCGAAGCTTTCATGACAAGGTCGCGGCAAGATGCCACGACCAGCGCCGCCAGATGTGGCGAAAACGTGGTCGTGGCGCTGGAAAAACGGGCGTTTCAGACGTGTTTCTTGCCGAAGAAATCCCATCCCGCCAGGACAAGCGTCGCGCCGATGGCGATGCCAAGGTCAAGGCGCGGCACATGCATCAGGATGATTCCCAAAAAGCCCGCAAAGATCAGAAAGGCGACAAGCGCCATAAGACGGTCAATCATGTCAGGTCTCCGTCGAAAGGGTGGCGACATGGCGCGATAGCCAGGCCGCGGTGCGCAAAAGCCGCGCGTCATCGCCGCGCCGGCCGACAAGCTGAAGCCCCATCGGCAGGCCGTTTTCGGCGGTGAACAGCGGCAGGGTGATGGCGGGCGACCCGGTCAGGGTCCAGATCCCGTTGAAGATGGAACTGCCGGTCGAGCCAAGCCCCTCGGGGGCGGGGCCGGGGGCGGCGGGGCACAGGATCGCATCGCAACGCGCAAAGATTTCCTCAAGCGCGGCATTGAAGATGTCGCGCCAATCCAGCGCGGCCAGATAGTCGCGCGCCGAAATCGCGCGGCCCTGTTCCATCGCGTCGCGGGTTTCGGCGGACAGCTGGTCCCAGCCGCGCCGTTCGTAGGCGTAATAGCACTTGGCCATTTCGGCAAAGTTGATGCGTTCGCGCAAGGCTGCGGCATCGTCAAAGGCGCGGGGCAGGGGGGCCTCAAAGACCTGATCGCCCAGAAGGCCGGTCAGTTCCGCCAGCGCGTCCTGCATTTCGGGATGGGCCGCATCGAAGCCCGGCAGCCGGACGAAGGCAAAGCTGGGCGTGACGGGGGGCTGGGCGCGCGCGGTGTCCAGAAGCCGCGGCGGCGCCAGCGGTTCGGTGGCCGGATCGGCCGGGTCATGGCCGAACAGAACCTCGGCCAGAAGCGCCGCGCCCTCAACCTCACGCGCGAAGACGCCGATGGTGTCCAGCGTGGGCGATTGCATCAGCACACCGCTGCGCGGGATGCGCCCGAAGCTGGGCTTGAAGCCGACGACGCCGCAATAGCTGGCCGGGCGGATCACCGATCCGCCGGTCTGCGTGCCCACCGCCAGCGGCACCATGCCCGCCGCCACCGCCGCCGCCGACCCTTGCGAGGATCCGCCCGGCGTATGCGCGGGGTTGTGCGGATTGCGGGTCTTGCCCGGGTGCAGGAAGGCCAGTTCGGTGGTCACGGTCTTGCCCATGATCAGCGCGCCTGCCGCCTTCAGCTGCGCCACAAGGGCCGCATCGCGTTCGGGCACGCGGCCACGGTCCAGCGCACAGCCGTTTTCGGTCGGGATGGCGCGGGTGTCGATGACGTCCTTCAACGCCACCGGCAGCCCATGCAGGGGCCCGATCGGGGCCCCGGCGCGGCGCAGGCCTTCCAGGCGGTTGGCCTCGGCCATGATGTGGTCTTCGTCCAGCCAGGCCCAGGCCTGCACACCGGGTTCCACCGCGCGGATGCGGTCAAGGCAGGCGCGGGCCACCTCGGGGACGCGCAGCGCCCCCGAGGCCAGCCGGTCGCGCAGCTCGATCAGGGGAAGCGACAGCACCCCCATCTCAGCGACTTGCCGCGCCATAGAAGTAATCGGGCAGGTAGAAGACGATCTGCGGATACAGATACAGCATCGCCATGCACAGGAAGACCATCCCCACATAGGGCAGCGAACCCGCGAAGATCTCGGTCAGCTTGATCGTCGGGGGCGCGATGCCCTTCAGATAGTAGGCCGACATCGCCATCGGTGGTGTCAGGAACGAGGTCTGCAGGTTCAGCGCCACCAGAACGCCGAAGAACAGCGGGTCGATCCCGAAATGCGGCAGCAGAGGCAGGAAGATCGGCACGAAGATGATGATGATCTCGGACCATTCCAGCGGCCAGCCAAGGATGAAGATGATCAGCTGCGCCACGATCAGGAACTGCCAGGGCTCCATTTCCAGGCCTTGCACGAATTCCGAAATCACCTGCTCGCCGCCCAGATAGCTGAACACCGCCGAGAAGGTGTAGGAGCCGATGAACAGCCAGCACACCATGGCCGTGGTGCGCACCGTCAGATAGACGCTTTCGCGCAGCCGCTGAAAGGTCATCGCGCGGTAGGCGATGGCCAGAACCATGCCCCCCAGCGCGCCGATTGCGGCGGCTTCGGTGGGCGTGGCAAGGCCGAAGATGATCGAGCCCAGAACCGCCAGGATCAGCGCCGCCAGCGGCAGGAAGGACGTCGCCAGAAGCCACAGCACCTTCAGCAGGGGAACGCTGGGAAGTTCCTCTTCGGTCGGGCGCGGGGCCACCTTCGGGGTCAGGATCGCGCGACCGATGATGTAGGCCAGATACAGGCCGACCAGCGTCAGGCCCGGCAGCAGCGCGCCCGCATAAAGCCGCACGATCGACACCCCCGACGATGCCGCATAGACGATCAGCATGATCGACGGCGGGATCAGGATGCCCAGTGTGCCGCCCGCGCAGATGATGCCCGAGGCGAAGGAATGGTCATAGCGCACCTTGAGCATCTGCGGCAGGGCCAGCAGACCCATCAGCGTCACCACCGCGCCGACGATGCCGGTGGCCGTGGCGAACAGCGCGCAGGTGATCAGCGCCGCAACCCCCAGCGAGCCGGGAATGTTGCGCGCGGCCACCGCCAGCGTGCCGAACAGCCGGTCGACGATGTTGGCGCGTTCGACGATGTAGCCCATGAACAGGAACAGCGGGATCGCGGTCAGCACCTCATTCGACATCACTGTATAGGACTGGTTGATGAACAAATCGAAGATGCGGTTGTTGAAGAACCCCTCGATCCACAGTCTTGTGCTGTCCCACCAGCTGGCGTCCTCGCCCAGGCGGTTGAAGGCGCGCCACATCCGGCCCGCGTCGAAATAGGCGTAATAGCCAAAGAAGATGCCCATCGCCATCAGCGTGAAGGCGATCGGGAAGCCCAGAAAGACGATCAGGATGAACAGCCCCAGCATCATCAGGGCAATTTGCGGATCGGTCACTTGCTTTCTCCTGTCGCGGCGTCATGGGCATGGGCCTGCTCGATCAGCAGTTCCTCGGTTTCCTTCACGTCGGCCTCAGCCTTGAGCCACTGGCCGGTGCGGATGCAGATCAGGCAGCGCATCACCTGGGCAAGCCCCTGGATCGCCAGCAGGATACCGGATGCGACCAGCACCGCCTTGAGCTGATAGATCGGGATGCCGGCGGGGCTGTTCACGCTGACCTCGCCATAGCCCCAGGACCGGCTGGCGTATTTGTAGCCCGAAAAGATCAGCGCCAGCACGCCGGGGAAGAAGAAGAAGATGTAAAGCACCAGGTCCATCGTGGCCTGGGTCCGCGCGCTCCAGGTGCGATACAGAAAGTCGCCGCGCACATGGCCGCCCAGCGACAGCGTGTAGGCGCCGCCCATCATGAACAGCGCCCCATATCCGATGTAGGACAGGTCATAGGACCAGGGCGTCGGCGCGTTGAACAGGTAACGCATCACGACCTCATAGGCGGTCCCGAGCGTCATCAGCAGAATCAGCCACCCGAAGGAGCGGCCGAACCATGCCGACAGCCGGTCGGCAAAGTCGATGAAGGCAATCATGGTGGGAAGATCCTTCCGTTGCGATCAAAAATCCCGGGGGCGTTGCGCGCCCCCGGGTCACCCAGGCCGAAGACGCCCGGATCAGAGTTTCAGTTTGCCCGGGAAGTAGTGTTCGTAGGCAAGCGAATAATCCGGGGCGCCCATCAGTTCGTAGTAGCCGACCTTCTCGGCCCAGGCGCGCTGGCTTTCCATGATCTTCTTGTTCATCGGATCGCCTTCCAGATCCGCGATCAGCTTGTCCCAGGCTTCCAGCTGGGCGGCCATGATCTCTTTCGGGGTCCGATAGACGGTCACGCCGTTGTCCGCCTGCAGGCCCTGCAGGTCGCTGGAATATTCCTTCATCGCCAGCGCCAGGTTCGACGTCGCCGAAGCCTCGACCGCGTATTTCACGATCGCCTGCAGATCGGGGTCCAGATCGTCGTAGAAGTCCTTGTTGAAGATGAATTCAAAGGCTTCCGCGGCCTGGTGATACGACGCCAGGTAGTAGTTCTTGGCCACGTCCTGCGCGCCAAAGCGGCGGTCGGACGAGGGGTTGTTGAATTCGAATGCATCGATCACGCCGCGTTCCATCGCCGGCACGATCTCGCCGCCCGGAAGCTGGGCGACCGACATGCCCATCGACTGCAGCAGGTCCGCCGCCAGGCCCACGGTGCGGTATTTGAAGCCCTGGATGTCGGCCACGCCGTTGATCGGGTTCTTGAACCAGCCAAACGGCTGCGCGGGCATCGGCATGCCCATCATGCCCACCACGTTCAGACCCAGCACGTCCTGGGTCAGTTCGCGGTACAGTTCCGCCCCGCCGCCCTGATAGAACCAGGCCAGCATCGCCGGCGACGAGCCGCCGAACACCGGGCCGGTGCCAAAGAAGGACGCCGCCTTGTGCTTGCCATACCAATAGGCCGAAACGCTGTGCGCCGCGTCGATCACGCCGTCATGGCAGGCGTCCATCACCTGGAAGGCGCCCACGACCGCACCCGCGGGCAGCAGGTCGACCTTGAGCCGGCCCCCCGACATTTCCTCGACCCGGGTGGTGTATTCGCGCGCCATGTCCATCCAGATGTCCGAGGCAGGCCACGAGGTCTGCATCTTCATCACAAGCGGCGCCTGCGCCAGAACCGCGGGGGCGGCCAGTGCGCCCGTCGCCGCGACGCCGCCAGCCAGCGCGCCCTTGGTCAGGAAAGAACGGCGCGACACCGGCGCCGGGGTTTTCGTGGTCGTCATGATTTCCTCCCAGAAATGGATGCGGAACTGCCGTTACCAGCATTTTCGCAATATTGGTAAGGTTTACTGGCCGATTTCGGCAATTCAAGAAAAAACGTCTCGAAGGGGCGCAACAATCTTGCACAAGTTGGCCCGTGGACCGTGTCGTTGTTGCACACCTGTCTTTTAGTATAGGCAACTTGCGCCGGTTTGTCGCGCCTTTCCGCAGGCTTGGCGCACGCCTGGCGGGGGCAGGGGAATCACACTGCCCGCGCGGCGGCGATCCTTGCGGGGCATTGGGCGGGGCATTGGATGGGCGCGCCGGTTCTGCTATGGCCTGACAGCATGAGCGAGGATCAGATCTGGGACAGGGAAATCGACGCGGTCGGGCTTTTGTGCCCGCTGCCCGTGCTGCGGGCGCGCAAGGCGCTTCTGGGCATGGCGCCGGGTCAGGTGCTGCGGCTGATCGCCAGCGATCCCGCCGCGGTGATCGATGTGCCGCATTTCTGTGCCGAGGCGGGGCATGACCTGCTGTCGACTTCGGACGCGGGGCCGGCGCAGGCCTATCTGATCCGGCGCGGCTAGGCCCGTTCGGCCGCGCGGGCCAGCCGCTCGGCGGTGACGATATCGTCGGGCGTGTTGATGTTGAAGAACGGGTCGAAGGGGATGCTGTCAAAGGTCGCCAGGCCCGCGCCCTGCAGCTCGGCCCAGTGCCCGATCCGGCGTTGACCCTGCGCAATGGCCGCGTGCAGATCTGTGCGTAGCGCCACCGGCCAAAGCCCGAAGGTCGGATGCCGCCGAAGCCGCCCCTGCGCATCGGGCGAGGCCGCCGTTGCCAGCCCCGAGGCCCCCGCCGCCGCCTGTAGCCGCGCCACAAGGTCGGGCGGGAAAAAGGGCGTGTCGGCTGCGGCGGTGACGATCGCGGTCGCGCCAAGACCCGCGGCCCAGTCCAGCCCCGCCAGAACCCCGGCCAGCGGCCCGGGCTGGCCGGGAATGCTGTCGGCGATGATCGGCAGGCCGAACCCTGCCAGCCGCGCCGGATCGCCATTGGCATTGATCGCAATTCGCGACACCTGCGGGCCAAGCCTGTCGATGACATGCGCGATCAGCGCCCGCCCGGCGACGATTCGCAGCCCTTTGTCCCCACCGCCCATGCGGCTGGCCTGGCCGCCTGCCAGAATCACCCCAAGGGGTGCGGTGGCGGGCGGGCGGTCCTGCATGGCGGTGGTGGGCATGGCGTGGCCTTTCCTGGTGGCGGGCCATTGTGTAAGCAGGCCCCCGGACAGGCAAGGGGCGGACAGCCCGGGGGGCATGGCGGATGCTGGGCTATGTGGTCGCAGATGGTCGCGGGGCGGCGGACAGGCTTCTGGCCGCGGTGGCGCGGCGGCTGCAGGGCGACGGCTGGCCGCTGGCCGGTGCCGTGCAGGTGAATGTCAGCCTTGGCCCCGGCGCGCGTTCTGCAATGGACCTGCATCTCTTGCGCCCCGGGGCCGGGCCCGAGGCGGTCGTGCGCATCAGCCAGGATCTGGGGGCACTGTCGCAGGGGTGCCGGCTGGACCCTGCGGCGCTGGCGCAGGCGGCAGGCCTGATCGAGGCGGCGCTTGACGCCGGGCCGCGGCTGCTGATCGCCAACAAGTTCGGCAAGGCCGAGGCCGAAGGCGGCGGTCTGCGCCCCGCGATCGGGCTGGCGCTGGCGCGGGGTATCCCGGTGCTGACGGCGGTCGCGCCGAAGAACCTGCCCGCCTTTGAGGCTTTTGCCGGTGAGTTCGGCGAAAGCCTGCCCGCCGAGGTGGCAGCGGTGCTGGACTGGTGCCACCGGACCTGAGGGCCGGTGGGGGCGGCGACCGGGGCCAGGGGGCGCTGCCCCCACGGCGCGTGCCGCGCGTTTCCCCCGGGATATTTGGGCAAATCCGAAGGGGCGCGGTGTTGACAGGGGCGCGCGGGGCTGTATAAGCCCGCCATCCCGGTGCGGCAACGCGCCGGGCAATTCATTGGTGTTGGTGGACCCCGCAAGGGGAAACCTGTCGCCCGAAACCTCGCGGATGGGGTGGACGGAGGAGGACAACGCCCTTCGATACATATGAAGGAGATCAGCCGTGACCAAACGCACGTCTGCCAAGTACAAGATCGACCGCCGCATGGGCGAAAACATCTGGGGCCGCGCCAAGTCCCCGGTGAACAAGCGTGAATACGGCCCCGGCCAGCATGGCCAGCGCCGCAAGAACAAGCTGTCGGATTTCGGCACCCAGCTGCGCGCCAAGCAGAAGCTGAAGGGCTATTACGGCGACCTGACCGAAAAGCAGTTCCGCCGCATCTATTCCGAGGCCGAGCGCGTCAAGGGCGACACCGGTGAAAACCTGGTGGGTCTGCTGGAGCGTCGTCTGGACGCCGTCGTTTACCGCGCCAAGTTCGTCCCGACCATCTTTGCCGCGCGTCAGTTCGTGAACCATGGCCATGTCACGGTGAACGGCAAGCGCGTGAACATCGCGTCCTTCCGCGTGAAGGAAGGCGATGTGATCGCGGTGCGCGACCGGTCGCGCCAGCTGGCCATCGTGCTGGAATCGGTCGGCCTGACCGAACGTGACGTGCCCGACTATCTGGAAGTCGACCACAACAAGATGACCGCCACCTTCGTGCGCACCCCGGCGCTGGGCGATGTGCCCTATCCGGTGGTGATGGAACCGAACCTGGTCGTCGAATTCTACGCGAAGAACTGATCCTTTCGGGTCACAAGCGATACGAAGGGCCGGGGTTTCCCGGCCCTTTTTGCTTGCGCCTTTTGCGTTCTGGCGTCACCGATGCCGCTGGCAAAGCGCCGCCGTGCCCGCTAGAAAGCGCTGGAATTGGGGAGTCTGCCATGAACGATCATATCCGTCCGCAACCCGGCATCATGGATATCGCGCTTTATGAAGGCGGGGCCGCGCAGGTGGCGGGCGTAACCGACGCGATCAAGCTGTCGTCGAACGAAAACCCCTTCGGTGCCTCGGACAAGGCCAAGGATGCCTTTGCCCGCGCCGTTCACAAGCTTCACCGGTACCCCAATACCGACCACGCCAGCCTGCGTCGCGCGATCGGCGATGTGCATGGGCTGGACCCGGAGCGCATCATCTGCGGTGTGGGCAGCGATGAGATCATCCATTTCCTGTGCCAGGCCTATGTCGGCCCGCGCGATGAGGTGGTGTTCACCGAACACGGCTTTCTGATGTATCGCATTTCGACCATGGCGGCGGGGGGCAAGCCCGTGTCCGTGCCCGAACGCGAACGCACCACCGATGTCGATGCGATCCTGGCGGCGTGTAACAAGCGCACGAAGCTGGTGTTCCTGGCCAATCCCAACAATCCGACCGGCACGATGATCGGCCTGGCCGAGCTGGAGCGGCTGGCGCTGGCACTGCCGAAACAGGCGATTCTGGTGATCGACGGCGCCTATGCCGAATATGTCGAGGGCTATGACGGCGGTGCCGATCTGGCGACGCGCCTGCCCAATGTCTTCATGACGCGGACCTTTTCCAAGATCTACGGTCTGGGCGGGCTGCGCATCGGCTGGGGCTATGGCCCGCGGGCGATCGTCGATGTGCTCAACCGCATCCGTGGCCCCTTCAACCTGTCCAGCGCGCAGCTGGACACCGCTGAGGCTGCCGTGCGCGATCAGGACTGGGTCAACCGCTGCCGCGACGACAACACCCGCCTGCGTGCCTGGCTGGCCGAGGCGCTGGCCGAAAAGGGCGTTCCGTCCGACACCTCGACCGCGAATTTCATCCTTGCGCGCTTTGGCTCCGAGGCCGAGGCGGTGGCCTGCGACGAGTTTCTCAAGGGTCAGGGGCTGATCGTGCGGCGCGTGGCGGGCTATGGCCTGCCCAACTGCCTGCGCATCACCGTGGGCGATGAGGCATCGTGCCGCCGCGTCGCCCATGTGATCGGCCAGTTCAAGGCAGGCGCCGGGCAATGAGCGCGCGTGTCTACAATCGCGTGGCGCTGATCGGGCTGGGGTTGATCGCCTCGTCCATGGCCCATGCGATGCGCTGGAAGGGGCTGGCGGGGGAAATCGTCGGCCATGCGAAATCGGCCGAAAGCCGGGAAACCGCGCTGGAGATCGGCATCTGTGACCGGGTTTGCGACACCGCGGCCGAGGCGGTGGCCGGCGCCGATCTGGTGGTGCTGGCGGTGCCGGTGGGCGCGATGGGGGCGATCGCGGCCGAAATCGCGCCGCATCTGGCGCCGGGGGCCACGGTCACCGATGTCGGTTCGGTCAAGCAGGCGGTGATCGAGGCAGTGGCCCCGCATATGCCCGCGCATGCCCATTTCATCCCCGGCCACCCGCTGGCCGGGACCGAACATTCCGGGCCCCGGTCGGGCTTTGCCACGTTGTTCGTGAACCGCTGGTGGCTGCTGACCCCGCAAGATGGGGCCGATCCGCAGGCGGTGGACCGGCTGACCCGGCTGTGTCAGGGCATGGGCGCCAATGTGGAAACGATGGACGCGCAGCATCACGATCTGGTGCTGGCCGTCACCTCGCACACGCCGCACCTGATCGCCTATACGATGGTGGGCGTGGCCGATCACCTGCGCCGCGTGACGGAATCCGAAATCATTAAATATTCCGCCGCCGGTTTTCGCGATTTCACCCGCATCGCGGCCTCGGACCCGGTGATGTGGCGCGATGTGTTCCTGACCAACAAGGACGCGACGCTGGATATCCTGGGCCGATTCACCGAGGAACTTTTCGTGCTGCAACGCGCCATCCGCATGGGCGACGGGGCGTTGCTGCATGACTATTTCACCCGCACCCGCGCGATTCGCCGCGGCATCATCGAGGCCGGTCAGGACACCGCCGCCCCCGACTTCGGCCGCGGCGCGCCGCCCGTTCCCAAGGCCTGACGTTCAGCGCAGGTAGGGGGCGGGGCCAAGCGGCATCGGGCCAAGCGCCATCTGGCCCTGCCGGAACGTCAGCGGCAATTCCAGCGCGCCATCGGCGCTTTGGCTGGCCATCTGCCCGCCGATCAGCAACAGCATCGGCAGCCGTTCCGGCGGCAGCAGGCCCGTTTCGACCGCCAGTTCCATCGCCTTTTGCCAATCGCTCGTGCGCAGCAGGATGCGGCCTTCGGGCTGGCCGGTGGCGGTGATCTCCAGCGTGCCATCGGCGCTCAGCACCATGCCGCCCCAATCCAGCGTCGCGCTGCGCAGGGTCAGCGTGGACAGCATCGGCGGGCGGGCCAGCGCGTGGCGGTCCAGCGGCGCCGTCAGCCCCAAAGCGGCATCCAGATGCAGCCGGGCGATGCGGGCGGGCAGGCGGCCATCGGCCAACATTTCCGGCGGCAGGTCCAGATCCAGCAGTTCGACACCCAGGTCATAGGCGGGCCCGTCCCCGGCGCGAAGCGCGGCGCGCAATTCGCGCGCGGCCAGCGCGGGGCCATCGCCCTGGGGCTGCAGGCGGGGGGCGGCCAGAACGGCGGTGGCCCGGTCAAGCGCCAGATCGCTGCCGATCCGGACCGCGGCCGAGGCCCGCATGTCTTCGTTGATCAGCGCAAAATTCTGCCGGCCCAGCCGCAGGCTCTGTTCCCGGGGGGCATACAGGATCACCTCTTGCGGGCGATAGGACAGCGCCAGGATCTGCGCCACGGGCGCCGACCAGGCCAGCAGGCCATCGCGGCTTTGCAGCCGCGGCTCGGTCACCGTCAGGTCAAAGCGCGACGGGAACCCCGCCAGATCGACCGCCGCGGCATCGGCCCGGCCATCGGCCCGCGCCGCCGCAAGCGCGGCCTGGGCGCCCCGTTCCACCGCTTGCGCCCCAAGAACCCAATAGCCGCCATAAAGCGCCATCAGGGTGACCGTCAGCCAGATCAATCGCCGCATTGCATCCCTTTCCAATCCGCCTGCGCGATGTTTATCTGCCCCGCGAAAGGAGAGCCAGACACATGACCGAGACCCTGTGGATCTTTGGCTATGGGTCGCTGATCTGGAACCCGGGCTTTGACCCGGCCGAGCGCGTTCTGGCGCGGGCCGCGGGCTGGCACCGGTCGTTCTGCATGCGATCGCTGCACCATCGCGGCACGCCCGAACGCCCGGGCCTGGTGCTGGCACTGGATGCGGCCCCCGCGGCGGCCTGCGCGGGGCTGGCCTTTGCCGTCCGGCGCGGTCAGGAAGACCCGGTTCTGGACGCCTTGCGCGAACGCGAATTGGTGTCGGCCGCTTATCTCGAACAGCGGCTGGACATCCGGCTGGCCGATGGCCGGCAGGTGCAGGCGCTGACCTATGTGATCGACCCCGACCATGGGCAATATTGCGGCGGGCTGGATCTGGAGGAACAGGCCCGGATCATTGCGCACGCCGTGGGCGGGCGGGGCCCGAATGCCGAGTATCTGTTCAACACGGCGGCGCATCTGCACGAACTGGGCATTGCCGACGCCGATCTGGACTGGCTGGCGGCACGGGTGCGCACGCTGTTGGGTTAACGCTTGGCAGCGGGCATCAGCGCGCCTATCCTCACGGCCAAAGAACAGGCAAAGAGGCAGAGAATGCGCACCCCCGCCCGGCAGGCCGCGCCGCAATTTTCCCAACCCGTGCGTCAGGTCCTGATGATGCTGATCGTCCTGGGGCTGGTGGGCTTGGGCGGCTGGGTCGCCTATGCGCGCATCTATCCGATTTTTTTGTCGAACCCCTGGCTGAACGGGGCGATCCTGGCGGTCTTTGTGGTCGGCGTGCTGGCCTGTTTCTGGCAGGTGGTGCAGCTGATCAAATCCGTCAGCTGGATCGAAGCCTTCGCCGCCGACCGCAACGGCCCGCGCGCGGCCCGCGCGCCGTCGCTTCTAGCGCCGCTGGCGGCGCTGCTGGGCAGCCGCAGCGCGCAGCGCGAAATCGCCACATCCTCGGCCCGGTCCATCTTGGAATCGGTCGCCACCCGCATCGACGAGGCCCGCGACATCACGCGCTATGTCGCCAACCTGCTGATTTTCCTTGGCCTTCTGGGGACGTTCTATGGCCTTGCCACCACGGTCCCGGCGGTGGTCGAAACCATTCGCGCGCTTGCGCCCCAGGAAGGCGAAACCGGGATCGAGGTGTTCGACAAGCTGATGACCGGCCTTGAGGCGCAGCTGGGCGGCATGGGCACGGCCTTTTCCTCATCGCTGCTGGGGCTGGCGGGCTCGCTGGTGGTGGGGCTGCTGGAACTGTTCGTGACCCACGGCCAGAACCGCTTTTTCCGCGAGCTTGAGGAATGGATTTCCTCGATCACGCGGCTGTCTTTCGCCGGCGCCGATGCCGAGGGCGAGGCGAACATGGCGGTGGCCGTGCTGGACCACATGGCCGAGCAGATGGAGGAATTGCGCGCGCTGTTCGCAGGGTCGGACGTGGCCGCGCGCGCGCTGGATCAGCGCATCGGGCATCTGGTGGCGGGCGTTGAACAGCTGACCGACCAGCTGGGCACCGAGGCCGATGCCGGCGCGCTGCTGACGCGCATCGCCGAAGGCCAGGACCGGATGATCTCTGGCATGGCCGCGCTGGCCGAACGGATCGAAAACAGCCTTGGTAGCGGCGCCGAAGCCGAGGCCGAGGCGCGGATGCGCCTGCGGTCGATCGACGCGCAGCTGTTGCGCCTGCTGGAAGAGCTTTCGGCCGGGCGGCAGGAAACCATGGCCGACCTGCGCCACGATTTCGCGGCACTGACGCGGGCGATCTTGTCGCAGCGCGCGTCCCGCCCGGGGCAGGAGGGCTAGGCCATGGCGCTTGCCCGGCGCGGCCAGCAACGCTTTTCGGCAACCATCTGGCCCGGCTTCGTCGACGCGATGACGGCGCTTTTGCTGGTGCTGATGTTCGTGCTGACCATCTTCATGGTCGTGCAATCGGTCCTGCGTGAAACGATCTCATCCAAGGAAAACGAGCTTTCGGCTTTGTCGGAACAGGTGGCGGGGCTGGCTCGCGCGCTTGCGTTGGAGGAATCGCGCGCAGCAGACCTGGAAAATTCGCTGGCGGGCGCCCGGCAGGAGGCCAGCGCCCAGGCGGCGCTGATCGCCACGCTCAGCGCGCGGCTGGACGAACGCACCGCTGAACTGGACGCCGCGGGCCAGCGCATCACCGCCTTTGAGGCGCAGGTGGCCGCCCTGCTGACCCAGCGCGATACCGCACTGGCCGAACGTGACAGCGCGCGCGCGGATGCCACGGCGCGCGCCGATGAGCTGCGCCTGGACCGCGCCACGATCGAGGAGTTGCGCGCCAAGCTGCAGGCGTCAGGCGATGAACTGGCGGCGATGACGCTGGCGCTGGAAGAAAGCCGCCGGCGGGCCGAGGAAACCTTGACCCTTCTGGCCGCGGCCGAAGCCGCCAAGCGCGATCTGCAACTGGACATCGACAAACAGATGGGCGCGGCGGAAAAACAGGCCGCTTTGCTGGCCGTGGCCGAGGCCGCGCTGGCGGATCAGAAGGAACTGTCCGCCAGCGCGGCGCGCCGGGTGACTCTTCTGAACGAGCAGGTCGCGGCCCTGCGGGGACAGTTGGCCGAGTTGCAAGGCATTCTGGATGCTGCCAAGGCCCGCGATACCGAGGCGCAGGTTCAGCTGGAAACCCTGGGCGCCCAGCTGAACGCGGCGCTGGCACAGGTGGCGGCGGAACAAAAACGCCGCGCCGAGCTTGAGGCCGAGGCACGCCGCAAGGCCGAGGAAGAAGCGCGCGACCTTGCGCGCTATCGATCCGAATTTTTCGGGCGGCTGTCGCAGATCCTGGCAGGGCGCGAAGGCGTCAGGGTCGTGGGCGACCGCTTCGTATTCTCCTCCGAAGTGCTGTTCGAGCCCGGATCGGCGGATCTGTCCCCGGAAGGGTGGGCGCAGATCGCGCAGGTGGCCACGATGCTCAACACGCTATCGGGCCAGATTCCGTCCGAAATCGACTGGATCATCCGGGTGGATGGCCATACCGACGACACGCCATTGTCGGGCCAGGGCGCATTTGCGGACAATTGGGAACTAAGCCAGGCGCGCGCCCTGTCGGTCGTGCGTGCAATGATCGCCGATTTCGATTTCCCCCCCGAAAGGCTTGCTGCCACAGGCTTTGGCGAACACCGTCCCGTGCTGGCGGGAACATCCGCCGAGGCGCGTGCCGCAAACCGGCGCATCGAATTGAAACTGACGGAACGCTAAGGCCCCAGCCGCAAGGCAGCGCGGCCGATGTCGCAGGGGGCTGTCTGCCCCCTCTTGGCCTTCGGCCAATTCAGCCCCGGGGATATTTGGGCAAATCCGAAGGGATAAGAGTTCGGCTTTGTCCAAATATCCCCGGGGGTCCGGGGGCAGGCAGCCCCCGGCCTTGCCTGTCGCGCGCGGGCCGATCAGCCCGCAGTCAGCAGCGGCGGTTTGCTGCCCGACAGGCGGGGTTTCTGCGGCTCTTCGATATCCAGCGTGATCGCATCGTCTTTCACGGCCACCCGCACGACGCCGCCCTTGGTAAGGCGGCCGAACAGCAATTCCTCGGCCAGCGGCTTTTTGATGTGCTCCTGGATCACGCGCCCAAGGGGGCGGGCGCCCATTCGGTCGTCATACCCCTTTTCCGCCAGCCAGTTTGCCGCTTCGGGGGTCAGTTCGATATGCACGTTCCGGTCGATCAGCTGGGCTTCCAGCTGCAACACGAACTTGTCGACCACCTGCAGGATCACATCGCGCGACAGCGGTGCAAAGCTGACGATAGCGTCAAGGCGGTTGCGGAATTCCGGCGTGAAGGTGCGCTCGATCGCGGCGGTATCCTCACCCTCGCGGCGTTCGCGGCCAAAACCGATGGCTGCCTTGGCCTGTTCGGCCGCACCGGCATTCGACGTCATGATCAGGATCACGTTGCGGAAATCCACCTGCCGACCGTTGTGGTCGGTCAGCTTGCCGTGATCCATCACCTGCAGCAGGATGTTGTAGACATCCGGATGGGCCTTTTCGATTTCATCAAGCAGAAGCACGCAATGCGGATGCTGGTCCACGCCATCGGTCAGCATGCCGCCCTGATCGAAGCCGACATAACCCGGAGGTGCGCCTATCAGGCGGGAGACCGCATGTTTCTCCATGTATTCGGACATGTCGAAGCGCAGGAGTTCGACGCCCAGCGTATCGGCCAGTTGCTTGGCAACCTCGGTCTTGCCGACGCCGGTGGGGCCGGCGAAGAGGTAGTTGCCGATCGGCTTTTCGGGTTCGCGCAGGCCCGCGCGTGCCAGCTTGATCGCCGAGGACAGGGTTTCGATCGCCTTGTCCTGGCCGAAGACCACGCGCTTGAGCGTCTTTTCCAGATCGCGCAGCACCTCGGCATCGTCCTTGGACACGTTTTTCGGCGGGATGCGGGCGATCTTGGCGACCACGGCCTCGATTTCCTTGGCGCCGATGGTCTTGCGGCGTTTGGATTCCGCGAGAAGATGCTGGGCGGCGCCGGCCTCATCGATCACGTCAATTGCCTTGTCGGGCAGTTTACGGTCGTGGATGTAGCGCGCCGACAGTTCGACCGCCGCCTTGATCGCGTCATTGGTGTAGCGGATGTCGTGATGATCCTCGAAATAGGGTTTCAGGCCCATCAGGATCTTGATGGAATCGCCGACCGAGGGTTCGTTCACATCGATTTTCTGGAACCGGCGGGCGAGCGCGCGGTCCTTTTCGAAATGCTGGCGGAATTCCTTGTAGGTGGTTGACCCCATGCAGCGCAGCTTGCCGCCCGCCAGCGCGGGTTTCAGCAGGTTCGAGGCATCCATCGCCCCGCCCGAGGTGGCGCCCGCGCCGATCACGGTGTGGATTTCATCGATGAACAGGATCGCATCGGGGTGGTCTTCCAGTTCCTTGACCACCGCCTTCAGCCGTTCTTCGAAATCGCCGCGATAGCGGGTGCCGGCCAACAGCGCGCCCATGTCGAGCGAAAAGATCGTGGCCTTCTTCAGGATGTCGGGGGTTTCGCCGCGCGTGATCTTGAGCGCGAGGCCTTCGGCGATGGCGGTCTTGCCCACGCCGGGATCGCCCACCAGCAGCGGGTTGTTCTTGCGCCGGCGGCACAGCACCTGGATGCAGCGTTCGACCTCGGCTTCGCGGCCGATCAGCGGGTCGACGTCGCCCTTTTTCGATTTGGCGTTCAGGTCCACGCAATATTTCGCCAGCGCCGATTCCTTGGCCTCGGCGGGGTTGGGGTCGGATTTCTGCTCCTCATCCGCGCCCAGAACGGGGCGGGCTTCGCCGAATTCGGGGTCCTTGGCGACGCCGTGGGCGATAAAATTCACCGCGTCATAGCGCGTCATGTCCTGTTCCTGCAGGAAGAAGGCGGCGTTGGATTCGCGTTCGGCAAAGATCGCGACCAGGACGTTGGCGCCCGTCACCTCGGTCCGGCCCGAGGATTGCACATGGATCGCCGCGCGCTGGATCACGCGCTGGAAGGCGGCGGTGGGCACGGCTTCGGACCCCTCGATCTCGGTGATCAGGGTGGACAGGTCATCATCGATGAATTCGGTCAGGGTCTGGCGCAGGTCGTCCAGGTCGACCGAGCAGGCCCGCATCACGCGGGCGGCGTCGGGTTCGTCGATCAGCGCCAAGAGCAGGTGTTCCAGCGTGGCCAGTTCATGGCGCCGCGCATTTGCCAGCGCCAGTGCACCATGAATGGCTTGTTCGAGAGTGGTCGAGAACGAAGGCATCTGGTGCTCCTTTATCCGTCGAGGGGTTGGGTCGGCCCGTTGCCGATCCTTGCCCCCATAAGGTTAAACTTCGGTGGAAATCCGCCGGCTTCAAGTCCTTTCTCGCAGAAAGGTGGTCTGGCGGGGGCTGTTGGGGGAAATGTGATCGCCCGGACGACCGGGCGGCGCGGGAACGGGCACAGGCCATGCGCGTCAGATGGGGGCTTGCGGCGGTTTTGCAAGGGGGGCGGGGCCGCGATGGGCCAGCAGCAGGGCGATCAGATCGGTGCGGGTGATCACGCCGACCAGGTGGCCGCCCGAGGTGACCGGAACCACCCGTGCGGCGCGTTCGGACAGCTGTTCCAGCAAGGCGCCGACGGGGGTTGCGGCATCGACGGGCGCGATATCCGATGACATCAGCACCGCGGCCTCGGCCTCGGGGACGGCGGGGCGCAGCGCCACGATCCGGCGCCGCGCGGTGGCCAGTTCGCGCGCCAGTTCCCGCACCACCGCGGCCAGATCCACCAGCCCCAGGTATCGCCCCTCGCTGTCGGTGACGGGCAGGCTTTTGGTGCCGGTCTGGTCGAATTTGCGCAGGATTTCGGACAGTGGCGCGTCTGGGCCGATCGTGACCGGCGCGGGCGTCATGATCTGGGCGACGGTGGTGGCCGAAAACAGCGCCTGGGTGGCGAGGGCCTCGGCGGCGGCGATCAGGCGGGCCAGGTCGGCGGGGCCGAGGTTGGCGGACTGGTTGAACTCGCTCAGCAGCCGTTCCAGCTCGGCCCGGGGCAGGGGGGCGGCGCGGCGCGCGGGGCCTTGGGCGGTGCGCGCGGTGTGCAGCTGGCGCAGCGGATAGGCCCGGCCCGTCAGCTGATGCCAGCCGATGCCCAACAGCACCAGAACCAGCGTCAGCGCCGCGACCGGCATCAGCGCGAAGGAAAAGCCAAGCTGACGCCCCGCCTCATATTCCAGCACCGCCAGCAGGGCGATGCCCGCCGCGGGCGGATGCAGCGCGCGCAGCGCCATCATGGCGGCGATGGAAATGGCCACCGCCAGCCCGTCCGCAAAGGGCGGCGGCACCAGCCGCAGGACCGCGACCGAGACCAGGGCGGAAACGGTATTGCCCACGACCGCCGGCCAGGGCTGTGCCAGCGGGCTGTTGGGCAGCACGAAGATCAGCACCGCCGTCGAGGCCAGCGAGGACACAAGATAGATCCCTGTCGTGCGCGCCCCGGGCAGGGCGTGGACCATCAGCGCCGCGATCAGAATTCCCAGGCCCGCCCCCAAAGCGGTGCGCCCGATATCGACCCAAGGCCTGCGGCCCATCGGCGGGCCGAAGGCGCGCAGCGTTGGCTTGCGGGGGGCAGCGTCGTGGTGCCCGGTATCGGTTGCGGGGCGGGCTGTGGGGTCCGGCATCCGGACCTCAGAACCGGTCCTTGCGGGCGCGTGCCTCGGTAAAGACGGCCAGCGGCTCGGCGCCGTCCATCCCCAGCGCCCGCGCCAGCGCCGGATCGGCGGCGCGCAGGAAGGGGTTTGTCGCGCATTCCAGCGCAAGCGTCACCGGCACCGTCGGGTGGCCTGCGGCGCGCGCGGCGCGGACCTGATCCATCCGTGCGCAAAGCGCCGGGTGATCGGGTTCCAGCGACAGGGCAAAGCGGCCATTGGCCTCGGTATATTCATGCCCCGAACAAACCAGCGTATCGCCGGGCAGCGCGGCCAGACGGGTCAGCGTGTCATGCATCTGCGCCGGCGTGCCCTCGAACAGGCGGCCGCAGCCCCAGGCCATCAGGCTGTCGCCGGTGAACAGCAGCCCCGCATCCGGAAAGTGATAGGCGACATGGCCCAGCGTGTGGCCCGGCGCGTCGATCACCGCGACCGATTCCATGCCGATGTGCAACGTGTCGCCGGGGGCCACGGCCTCGGTCAGGGGGGGCAGGCGGTGCGCATCGGCCGCGGCGCCGATCACCCGCGCGCCGGTGGCCGCGGCCAGGGCGGCCACCCCGTCGATATGGTCGTTGTGGTGATGGGTCAGCAGGATATGGCTTAGCTTCCAGCCCCGCGCATCCAGCGCGCGCAGCACCGGCACCGCATCGGGGACATCGACCACCGTGGTGGTGTCGGTTGCCGCGTCATGGACGATATAGGCATAGTTGTCCGCGCGGCAGGGAATGGTGACAAGATCCAGGGGCATGGCTTTTTGCATCGGCTTGCTTATGTTGGGGGACAGCTTCGCCCAAGGGACGCCGCGACGCAATGCATCTTGATGTGCTTGACCTGCGCAATTTCTACTATCGCACGCAGCTTGGCCGCGCGGCGCAAAAGGCGGTGCGTGACCGGGTCGTGGCGTTGTGGCCTGCGACAGCGGCGGAAATGGCGGGGCAGACGGTGGTGGGCTACGGCTTTGCCGTCCCCCTGCTGCGCCCCTATCTGGACCCTGCGCGCCGGGTGATCGGGCTGATGCCGGGCCAGCAGGGGGTGATGCCCTGGCCCGCGGGGATGCCCAATGTCTCGGTCCTGTGCGAAGAGGCCCGCTGGCCGATCGAGACCGGGATGGTGGACCGGCTGATCCTGATGCACGGGCTGGAAACCTCGGACCATCCGGCGGCTTTGCTGGAGGAATGTCGGCGCGTTCTGGGCCCGGGGGGGCGGGCGCTGCTGATCGTGCCCAACCGGGTCGGGCTTTGGGCGCCGCGCGAAACCACGCCGTTCGGCTTTGGCCGCCCCTACACGATGGGCCAGCTGGAGGCGCAGGCGCGGCGCGCGGGGTTCGTGCCCGAACGCCATGCCGCGGCGTTGTATATCCCGCCGTCGGATCGTCGCTTCTGGTTGCGCTCGGCGCCGATGTGGGAACGCATGGGCCAGCGCGTCTCGGGCCTGCTGGCGGCGGGGGTGCTGATGCTTGAAGTGTCCCGGCAGGTCCATGCCGCGCGCGGGCCACGCCTGCCGGCGGCCGTGCGCAAGCCGCTGGCGATCCTGGAAGGGGCCGCCCGCCCCGTCGCCGATCCAGCCTGAGGGGCTATGGTGAATCACCCCCGCCCACGCGCGGGGGCACGGGGCCGCCCGCCCTGTTAGCGCCGCGACTTTTCCCGCCCCCCGCCCGGCCCCGCGCGGGCGCGCCCGGATCGCGGCCAAAAAGCGGCGCATGGGGTCACTTTCTGGTGTGCAAGACGGTTGCGAGGGTGGGGAGGCTCTGCTACACGCGGGGCCGATTGAGACGTGCGGGCAACCGCACGCCACGGGGGGCCTCTGGCCCGGCGCCATCCGGCACGGGAAGACAGGGGCGAAGTCATCGGAAGGGTGGACGTGTCCGAACCAGCTTCGATTTCCGCAGCCATCGCCGGGCGCTATGCCACGGCCGTTTTCGAACTTGCACGCGAGGCCAAGGGCCTCAAGGCGCTTGAAGCCGATGTGGACGCGCTGGCCGCGGCGCTGGACGGTTCGGCCGACCTGGCCGATCTGATCAGCTCGCCGGTCTACACGCGCGAACAGCAGGGCGCTGCGATCGGCGCGCTGGCGGCCAAGATGGGCCTGTCGGCGCCGCTGGCCAATGGCCTTGCGCTGATGGCGCAAAAGCGCCGGCTTTTCGCGTTGCCGGCGATGATCAAGGCGCTTGCCGCGCTGATCGCAGAAGAAAAGGGCGAAGTGACCGCCGAGGTCACCTCTGCCACCGCGCTGACCAAGGCGCAGGCCGACAAACTGGCCGCCGCGCTGAAGGCGCAGACGGGCAAGACCGTCAAACTGAACATGTCCGTCGATGAAAAGCTCATCGGCGGGATGATCGTCAAACTGGGTTCGAAGATGATCGACACTTCGGTCGCCTCGAAGCTCTCGTCTCTCCAGAATGCCATGAAAGAGGTCGGATAATGGGAATCCAAGCCGCAGAGATCTCTGCTATCCTCAAAGAGCAGATCAAGAACTTCGGGCAGGACGCCCAGGTCGCCGAAGTCGGCCGCGTGCTGTCGGTTGGTGACGGTATCGCCCGCGTCCACGGGCTCGACAACGTCCAGGCGGGCGAGATGGTCGAATTCCCCGGCGGTATCCGCGGGATGGCGCTGAACCTTGAAATCGACAACGTCGGCGTCGTGATCTTCGGTTCCGACCGCGACATCAAGGAAGGCGACACCGTCAAGCGCACCCAGTCCATCGTGGACGTGCCGGTTGGCGAGGCGCTGCTGGGCCGCGTGGTCGATGGCCTTGGCAACCCGATCGACGGCAAGGGCCCGATCGCCGCGACCGAGCGTCGCGTGGCCGACGTCAAGGCCCCGGGCATCATTCCGCGTAAATCGGTGCATGAACCGATGGCCACCGGCCTGAAATCGGTCGACGCCATGATCCCCGTTGGCCGCGGCCAGCGCGAACTGATCATCGGCGACCGTCAGACCGGCAAGACCGCGATCGCGCTGGACACGATCCTGAACCAGAAAGTCTATAACGACGCGAACCCGGCGAACAAGCTGCATTGCTTCTACGTCGCGATCGGCCAGAAGCGTTCGACCGTGGCGCAGCTGGTGAAGAAGCTGGAAGAAACCGGCGCGATGGAATACACCACCGTCATCGCCGCGACCGCGTCCGACCCGGCGCCGATGCAGTTCCTGGCGCCCTATTCGGGTACCGCGATGGCCGAATATTTCCGTGACTCGGGCCGCCATGCGCTGATCATCTATGATGACCTGTCCAAGCAGGCCGTGTCCTACCGCCAGATGTCGCTGCTGCTGCGCCGTCCGCCGGGGCGTGAAGCCTATCCGGGCGACGTGTTCTACCTGCACTCGCGCCTGCTGGAACGTTCGGCCAAGCTGAACGAAGATTTCGGCTCGGGCTCGCTGACCGCGCTGCCGATCATCGAAACCCAGGGTGGCGACGTGTCGGCCTTCATCCCGACCAACGTGATCTCGATCACCGACGGCCAGATCTTCCTGGAAACCGAACTGTTCTACCAGGGCATCCGCCCGGCCGTGAACACCGGTCTGTCGGTGTCGCGCGTGGGTTCGTCCGCGCAGACCAATGCGATGAAGTCGGTCGCGGGTCCGGTGAAACTGGAACTGGCGCAGTATCGCGAAATGGCGGCCTTCGCGCAGTTCGGTTCGGACCTTGACGCCGCCACGCAGAAGCTGCTGAACCGCGGCGCCCGCCTGACGGAACTGATGAAGCAGCCGCAGTATTCGCCGCTGACCAACGCGGAAATCGTGGCCGTCATCTTCGCCGGCACCAAGGGCTTCCTCGATGCCATTCCGGTCAAGGAAGTGGGCCGTTGGGAACAGGGCCTTCTGGCTTATCTGCGGTCCAACCGCCGCGATATCCTGGACTGGCTGACCAAGGACGACCCCAAGATCAAGGGCGAGGCCGAAGACAAGTTGAAAGCTGCGATCGAAGAATTCGCCAAGACCTTCGCGTAAGCGTCACGAGAGGACAGGGACATGCCCAGCCTTAAGGACCTTAAGAACCGGATCCAGAGCGTCAAGAACACGCGAAAGATCACCAAGGCGATGCAGATGGTCGCGGCCGCAAAATTGCGCCGCGCCCAGGAAGCCGCCGAAAGCGCCCGGCCCTATGCCGAGCGTATGGAAGCCGTCATGACCGGGCTTGCCGCCTCGGTCGGCGGCTCGACCAGCGCGCCCCGGCTTCTGGCCGGGACGGGCTCCGATCGGGTCCACCTGCTGGTGGTGATGACCGGCGAACGCGGGCTTTGCGGTGGCTTCAACGCCAATATCGCCAAGCTGGCCAAGCAGCGCGCCGCTGAGCTGATCGCCCAGGGCAAGACGGTCAAGATCCTGACCGTCGGCAAGAAGGGGCGCGATGCGCTGCGCCGCGACTTTGGCCAGTACTTTGTGGCCCATGTCGATCTGTCCGAGGTCAAGCGCATCGGCTATGCCAATGCGCAAGAGATCGCCCGCGACCTGCTGGCGCGTTTCGACGCGGGCGAGTTTGACGTGGCCACGATCTTCTTCTCGCGCTTCGAAAGCGTGATCAGCCAGGTGCCGACGGCACGCCAGATCATCCCCGCCGAGTTCGACGGCGAGGCCACGGTTTCCGCGGTCTACGACTATGAACCCAGCGAGGAAGCGATCCTGGCCGATCTTCTGCCCCGTGGTGTCGCAACGCAGATCTTCGCCGCCCTTCTGGAAAACAACGCCTCGTTCAACGGGGCGCAGATGTCGGCGATGGACAACGCGACGCGCAACGCGGGCGAAATGATCGACAAGCTGACGATCGAGTTCAACCGCTCGCGTCAGGCCGTGATCACCAACGAGCTTATCGAAATCATTTCGGGCGCCGAGGCGCTCTGACGGAACCGGAGATAGACAATGGCAAGCAAAGGCAAAGTCACGCAGGTGATCGGCGCCGTCGTGGACGTGCAGTTCGAAGACGGCCTGCCTGCGATCCTGAACGCACTCGAAACCGAGAACAACGGCAAGAAACTGGTGCTTGAAGTGGCCCAGCACCTGGGTGAAAATACCGTCCGCGCCATCGCGATGGACGCGACCGAGGGTCTGGTCCGTGGCGCCCCCGTGTCCGACACCGGGGCCCCGATCTCGGTTCCGGTTGGTAACGCGACGCTGGGCCGCATCCTGAACGTCATCGGCGAGCCGGTGGACGAAAAGGGCCCGGTCGTGGCCTCGGAACACCGCGCCATCCACCAGCCCGCCCCGGATTTCGCGGCCCAGTCGACGGCCTCGGAAATCCTGGTGACCGGCATCAAGGTCATCGACCTGCTGGCCCCCTATTCCAAGGGCGGCAAGATCGGCCTGTTCGGCGGCGCCGGCGTGGGCAAGACCGTTCTGATCATGGAACTGATCAACAACATCGCCAAGGTGCACTCGGGCTTCTCGGTGTTCGCGGGTGTTGGTGAACGGACCCGTGAAGGCAACGACCTGTATCACGAGATGATTGAATCGGGCGTTATCGTCCCCGACAATCTGGAAGAGTCCAAGGTGGCGCTGGTCTATGGCCAGATGAACGAACCGCCGGGCGCGCGTATGCGTGTGGCGCTGTCGGGCCTGACGCTGGCCGAACAGTTCCGCGACCAGTCGGGCACCGACGTTCTGTTCTTCGTCGACAACATCTTCCGCTTCACGCAAGCGGGTTCCGAGGTGTCGGCGCTTCTGGGCCGTATCCCCTCCGCCGTGGGCTATCAGCCGACGCTGGCCACCGACATGGGCGCGCTGCAGGAACGCATCACCTCGACCAAGTCAGGCTCGATCACCTCGGTGCAGGCGATCTACGTTCCGGCCGACGACCTGACCGACCCGGCGCCGGCGACCTCGTTCGCGCACCTTGACGCCACCACGGTTCTGTCGCGTGCGATTTCGGAACTGGGCATCTATCCGGCGGTGGACCCGCTCGACTCGACCTCGCGGATCCTTGACCCGCAGGTGGTGGGGCAGGAACACTACGAAACCGCCCGCGCCGTGCAGGGTATCCTGCAGCGCTACAAGTCGCTTCAGGACATCATCGCCATCCTCGGGATGGACGAACTGTCCGAAGAGGACAAGCTGACCGTGGCCCGCGCCCGCAAGATCCAGCGTTTCCTGTCGCAGCCCTTCGACGTGGCGAAGGTCTTCACCGGCTCGGACGGTGTGCAGGTTCCGCTGGAAGATACCATCCGCTCGTTCAAGGCGGTGGTGAACGGCGAATACGACCACCTGCCGGAAGCGGCCTTCTACATGGTCGGTGGCATTGACGAAGTGATCGCCAAGGCGCAGCGCCTCGCCGCCGACGCGGCGTAAGGAGGCAGTCATGGCCGATACGATGCAATTCGACCTCGTGTCGCCGGAACGGAAGCTTGCTTCCGTTCGGGCCCGCGAGGTGCGGATTCCGGGCACCGAGGGCGATCTGACCGCCATGCCGGGCCATGCGGCCCTCATGACGACGCTGCGCCCCGGCATCCTGACGGTGGTTTCTGCCGAGGGCACGGCCGAATTCGCGGTGACGGGCGGCTTTGCCGACATCACCGCCGAGTCGGTGACCGTCCTGGCCGAGCGCAGCCTTCCCAAAGCCGAGCTGACCGCCGCGATCCACGCCGAGATGGTGGCCGAAGCGCGCGCCGCGAAAGAGGCGGCCCATCCGTCCGTCGCAGATGCCGCCGCCAAGCTGCTGTCGGACATGGAGGCCCTGGGCGGCCACATCATGGGCTGACCCCTGCACCATACTGATTGACGAAAGCCCCGGAGCGATCCGGGGCTTTTCTTTTGTTTGCATCCGATTACAGTCGTCCCGCATTTCAGGACGGTATCGCATGCAGATATTCGATGGCCACAGGCTGGGGATCGCGCAGGGGTCGCTCCTGCTGTTTTCCGATTACAAGGATGGCGGCGTCATGTGGACCGGCCAAGGTCCGCGGGAAATGCGCCGCCACGTGGCCTTTGCCGAGGCCTATCGCGGGGTGCCGGTGGTGCAGGTGTCGTTGTCGATGTGGGACATTGACGCCGCGCATAACGGGCGGATGGACATTTCGACCGATGCGGTGACGCGCGAAGGCTTTGACATTGTGTTCCGGACCTGGGGCGACAGCCGGGTGGCGCGTGTGCGGGCCGACTGGCTGGCGATCGGCCCGGTTGCACATGCGGATGACTTGATGCTGGACTGACGCGCGGGTGCGCCTGGCCCCGCGCCGCCTGGCACCCATGAAAAAGGGCGCCCGAAGGCGCCCTTTTCCGTTCCCTTGCGGGGGCTGATTACATCATGCCGCCCATGCCGCCCATGTCGGGCATGCCGCCGCCAGCGGGGGCCTTGGGTTCGGGCTTGTCGGCCACCATCGCTTCGGTGGTGATCAAGAGGCCCGCGACCGAGGCTGCATCTTCCAGCGCGGTCCGGGTGACCTTGGCCGGGTCGATGACGCCGAACTTGAACATGTCGCCATATTCTTCGGTCTGCGCGTTGAAGCCGAAGGCCAGGTCGCTGGATTCGCGGATCTTGCCGGCCACAACGGCGCCGTCGACACCCGCGTTTTCCGCGATCTGGCGCATCGGCGCTTCCAGCGCGCGACGGACGATGGCGATGCCCGCGTCCTGGTCGTGGTTGGCGCCATTGAGGCCTTCCAGAACCTTGCCGGCCTGAACCAGAGCGACGCCGCCGCCCACAACGATGCCTTCCTGCACGGCCGCACGGGTCGCGTTCAGGGCGTCATCGACGCGGTCCTTGCGCTCTTTCACTTCGACTTCGGTCATGCCGCCGACGCGGATCACCGCAACGCCGCCGGCCAGCTTGGCCACACGTTCCTGCAGCTTTTCGCGGTCGTAGTCGCTGGTGGTTTCCTCGATCTGGGTGCGGATCTGGGCCACGCGGGCTTCGATCTCGGCCTTGTCGCCGGCGCCGTCCACGATCGTGGTGTTGTCCTTGGTGATCGAGACTTTCTTGGCGCGGCCCAGCATGTCCATGCCGACGTTTTCCAGCTTCATGCCCAGATCTTCCGAGATCACCTGGCCGCCGGTCAGGATCGCGATGTCCTGCAGCATGGCCTTGCGGCGATCACCGAAGCCCGGCGCCTTCACGGCGGCAATCTTCAGGCCGCCACGCAGCTTGTTGACCACCAGGGTCGCCAGCGCTTCGCCTTCCACGTCTTCGGCGATGATCAGCAGCGGCTTTTGCGACTGGATCACGGCTTCCAGCAGCGGGACCATCGGCTGCAGCGAGGACAGTTTCTTTTCGTGCAGCAGGATGAGGCAGTCTTCCAGATCCGCGATCATCTTGTCGGGGTTGGTCACGAAGTAGGGCGACAGGTAGCCGCGGTCGAACTGCATGCCTTCGACGACTTCGACCTCTGTCTCCATCCCCTTGTTTTCTTCGACGGTGATCACACCCTCGTTGCCGACCTTCTGCATCGCGTCAGCGATCTGGCGGCCGATGGTAGCTTCGCCGTTGGCCGAGATGGTGCCGACCTGGGCGACTTCGTCGCTGTCCTTCACCGGACGGGCGGCGCCCTTGATCGCCTCGACGACCTTGGTGGTGGCCAGGTCGATGCCGCGCTTGAGGTCCATCGGGTTCATGCCGGCGGCAACGGCCTTCATGCCTTCTTTCACGATGGCCTGGGCCAGAACGGTCGCGGTGGTGGTGCCGTCGCCGGCCTCATCGTTGGTGCGGGAAGCGACTTCCTTCACCATCTGCGCGCCCATGTTCTCGAACTTGTCGGAAAGCTCGATTTCCTTGGCAACCGACACACCGTCCTTGGTGATGCGCGGTGCGCCGAAGGATTTTTCGATGACAACGTTGCGGCCTTTCGGGCCCAGCGTGACCTTGACGGCATCCGCGAGGATGTTCACGCCTTTCAGCATGCGGTCGCGGGCGTCGGTGCCGAATTTAACGTCCTTGGCAGCCATATTGATCTGCTCCTGTCTTGAATTTCGTTGTGGTGGGCGTCAGGGGATCGGCGATCAGCCGATGATCCCCATGATGTCGCCTTCTTTCATGATCAGCAGCTCTTCGCCGTCCAGCGTGACCTCGGTGCCCGACCACTTGCCGAACAGGACGCGGTCGCCCACTTTGACGGAGGGCTGGATCAGCTCGCCCGAATCCTTGCGCGCGCCTTCGCCCACGGCGATCACTTCGCCCTCGGCCGGCTTTTCCTTGGCGCTGTCGGGGATGATCAGACCGCCCTTGGTCTTTTCGTCGCCTTGCACGCGCTTGACCAGCACGCGGTCGTGAAGCGGTTTGAATGCCATCTGGTAACACTCCCTAAGGTTCCAGGTTTGAAATCGATTAGCACTCACCCGTGGCGAGTGCCAACGACGAAACAGTTAGGCATGGCATCGCGCGCTGTCAACGGGGGCTTGCGCGAAAATCTGTGCCTTGGCGGGGACGGCGGGGCGTGGCAGTCTGCCCCCGGTTTATGGAGCGTTCGATGCTGCGGTTTTGCCTTGCTTTCATTCTGTGTCTTGCCGCGCCGGGGGCGCAGGCCGCCTGCGAGGGGCGCAATCTGTTTGATGCCTTGCCCGCCGAAACGCAGGCCGATCTGCGCGCCGCCGCCAATGCTGCGCCCCATGCCGAAGGGTTGATCTGGCAGGCCCGGCGCGGCACGCAGCAGATCACGCTGATCGGCACCTATCATCTGGACGATCCGCGCCATGACCGGCTTATGGCCGCGGCACTGCCCCATCTTGAGGGCGCCCGGACGCTGCTGGTTGAGGCCGGGCCGGAGGAAGAGGCCGCCCTTGCCGCCGAGATTGCTCGCAACCCCGGCGCGATGTTCGAAACCGGCGCGACGCTGCCCGAACGCCTGCCCGAAGCGGATTGGCAGCGCCTGGCCGCCGCCCTGTCGGACCGGGGCGTTCCGGCGTTTCTGGGGGCCAAGATGAAGCCCTGGTATGTCGCGATGACGCTGGCCCTGTCGCCCTGCGCCATGGCCGAGGTCGCCGCCGGGGCCAAGGGGCTGGACGGCCGGTTGATCGTCGCCGCGCAGGCGCGGGGGCTGGCGGTGCGCGCGCTGGAACCCCATGACACCGTTCTGCGCCTGTTCGCCCAGATCCCGCCCGAGGATCAGATCGACATGCTGCGCGTGGCGGTGGCCACGGCCGAGCAGGCCGATGACTATACAACCACCCTGGCTGATGCCTATTTCGACGAAACCCCGCGTCTGATCTGGGAATTCACCCGCCATGAGATGGAAACCCGGTCCGGCCTGCCGCCCGCGGCGGTGGCGGCGCAGCTGGCGTTGACCGAAGATCTGCTGATGACACAGCGCAACCTGTCATGGCTGCCGGTGATCGAGGGGGCGCTGGCCAATGGCCCCGTGGTGCTGGCCGCGGGCGCGCTGCATCTGCCGGGGCAGGGGGGGCTGCTGGCGCTGCTGGCCGAACGCGGCTTTGCGCTGGACCGGATCGCGCTGGACCTGCCTTGATCCGGCATGCCCCGGCGGGGGCAGCGGGTGACAAGCGCCGCCGCAGCGCTTATAACGCGCGCGAAACGTGACCCAGCCCGAGGTTTCCCATGACGATCAAGGTTTTCGGCCATAAGGCCCCCGACACCGATTCCACCGGCTCGCCCATCATCTGGGCCTGGTATCTGACCGAGGTGAAGGGTTCCCCGGCCGAACCCGTGTTGCTGGGGGAACCCAATACCGAAGCCGCCTTTGTCCTGAAACGCTGGGATCTGCCCAAGCCGAAGATCATCGCGGATGTGGCGCCGGGTGACGATTGCGTCGTGGTGGACACCAACAACCCCGCAGAACTGCCGCCCTCGATCAACGACGCCAATGTCATCCAGATCATCGACCACCACATGCTTGCCGGTGGCCTGAAGACCAAGGGGCCGATCGACATCACCATCCGCCCGCTGGCCTGCACCGCAACCATCATGTACGACCTGATGGGCGCGGATGCCGCGAAGATGCCCGACAACATCAAATGCGCGATGCTGTCGTGCATCCTGTCGGACACGCTGGAATTCCGCAGCCCCACCACCACCGCCCATGACCGCGAGGTCGCCGAGACCCTGGCGCAAGAACTGGGGATTTCCATCCCCGATTATGCCGAGGAACTTTTTGCCGCGAAATCTGATGTCTCGGCCTTCTCGGAGGCGGATCTGCTGCGGATGGACAGCAAGGAATATGAAGTTGCGGGCAAGCAGCTGCGCGTCAGCGTGCTGGAAACCACCGCGCCCAAGGTCATCCTGGACCGCAAGGCCAGCCTGATGGCGGCGATGCCCGCCGTCGCGGCCCAGGACGGCGCCGATCAGGTTCTGCTGTTCGTGGTCGACATCCTGCGCGAAGAAGCCACGCTGTTGGTGCCCAACGATCTGGTCCGCCAGATCGCCGAGGCATCCTTCCCCTGCAAGGTGGAAGGCGATTCGGTCGTGCTGCCCGGCATCATGAGCCGGAAAAAGCAGATCATCCCGGCGCTGAAACTCTGACCATGGCGCGCCGGGCGGGGTAGACCGCCCCGTTCGGCGCGCCGTCGCGCCGCCTGCCCACGGGCGGCGCCCTTTCCCCTTGACGCAGGACCCCAGATGACCCGGATCATTTCCGATCTTTCCCAGATCTCCGCCGCCTATGACACGCTGTTTTGCGATCTGTGGGGCTGCCTGCACAATGGCGTCGCCCCGTTTCGGGCGGCGGTCGCGGCGCTGCAGGGCTTTCGCGCCCGGGGCGGCAAGGTGGTGCTGCTGACCAATGCCCCGCGCCCGGCCGCCTTTGTCACCGCCACGCTGGATCGTATGGGCGTGCCGCGCGATTGCTGGGATCTGGTCGTATCGTCTGGCGATGCGGCGCAGGATGCGATGTTCGCCGGCGCGGTCGGCCGCCGCATCTGGCACCTTGGCCCGGAAAAGGACCTGGGCTTTTTCAACGCCATCCCGGCGGAATGGGCCGATGCCCCGGCAATCGAGCGTGTTCCCCTGGATGAGGCCGAGGGCATCGTCTGCACCGGCCCCTTTGATGAGCAGACCGAGGTGCCCGAGGATTACCGCGCCCGATTTCTTCTGGCCAAGACCCGCAACCTGCCGATGCTCTGCGCCAATCCCGACATCGTGGTGGATATGGGCGACAAGCGTATCTATTGCGCGGGCGCACTGGCGGCGCTGTATGAGGAAATGGGCGGAACCGCGCTGTATTTCGGCAAGCCCCATCCGCCGATCTACGATCTGGCGCGCCGCAGGCTGGCCACGATCGGCGCGGGCGATGGCGGGCGTATTCTGGCGGTGGGTGACGGGATCAACACCGATATCGCGGGTGCCGCGGGCGAGGGGATTGATTCCCTTTTCGTGACCTCGGGGCTGGCGGCGGGTCAATTCGGTCCCGATCCCGACATGCCCGATGCCGATCTTCTGCAGCGCTGGCTGGCCACCCGGATGCAGGCCCCGACCTTCACGATCGGCGCCTTGCGCTGATCGCCCGTCCGGGTCGGGCGGGGATTCGCGCTGGATGGGCTCGCAATTTTGTTGCGTGTGTCAATTCATCCGTGCAAATAAATTGCGCGACCATTGCGCCGCCTTGTGGTGCGTGCTATGCTGCAGCGCAACATGAACCTCTGGCAGGGACCGCATGACCATGCTCGACAATTTTCCCCGTGGCACGATCTGCATCGAAGATATCGAAATCGGCATGGTGCGCTATCTGCGCAAAGAGGTGACCGACCGCGACATCGAACTGTTCGCCGAGGTTTCGACCGATCGCAACCCGGTGCATCTGGATGACGCCTATGCCCGCGACACGATCTTTGAGGGGCGCATTGCCCACGGCATGCTGACCGCGGGTCTGATCTCGGCGGTGATCGGCGAACAACTGCCCGGTCATGGCACCGTCTATCTGGGCCAAAGCCTGAAATTCATGGCCCCCGTCCGCCCCGGCGATGTGGTCTATGCCGAGGTCAAGGTGACCGCGATCGATCACGCGCGCCGCCGTGTGACCCTTGAAACCCACTGCGCGGTGGGCGATACGGTGGTCCTCAAGGGCGAGGCGCTGGTTCTGGCGCCCTCGCGCAAGTTCGACTGACCGGCGGTGCCCGCCGGCAAGGGCGGGGACGATGGAAACCTATACCCACTGGCAGGGCCTTCCGCAGGCTGCGCGCGGCGCATCCGTCGCCATGGGCAATTTCGACGGCGTGCATCTGGGTCATCAGTCGGTGATCGATCTGGCCCGCGGCAAAGGGCCGCTGGGCATCGTCACCTTTGAACCCCACCCGCGCCAGATCTTTGCCCCCGACGCCCCGACCTTTCGCCTGATGAACCCCGAGGCGCGCGCCCATCGCATGGAAAAGCTGGGGGTCGAACGGCTGTTCGAACTGCCTTTCAATGCCGACCTGTCGGGCATGACGCCCGAGGAATTCGCCCGCAACGTTCTGGCAACGGGGCTGGGCGTGGCCCATGTCACCGTCGGGGCCGATTTCCGTTTCGGCAAGGGCCGGACCGGCACCGGCGACGATCTGCGCGATCTGGGCGCGCGCCTTGGCTTTGGCGTGACCGTGGCGCCGTTGATGCAGGTGGCGGGGCTGGAAATCTCCTCGACCGCGATCCGCAATGCCCTGGCCGAGGGGCGTCCGCGCGATGCCGCCGCCATGCTGGGCCATTGGCACCGGATCGAGGGCGCGGTGCTGCATGGCGAAAAGCGCGGCCGCGACCTGGGCTTTCCCACCGCCAACATGAGCGTGGCCGGCCTGCACCTGCCGAAACTGGGCGTCTATGCGGTCAAGGTCGATGTGCTGACCGGCCAACATGCCGGCAGCTATCACGGCGCGGCCAGCCTTGGGGTGCGGCCGATGTTCGGGGAAAACCTGCCCAATCTGGAAACCTATCTGTTTGATTTTTCCGGCGACCTGTATGGCCAGCATCTGTCGGTGGCGCTTGTGGATTTCCTGCGCCCCGAGATGACCTTTGACGGCCTGCCCGGGCTGATCGCGCAGATGCAGGCCGATTGTGCCCGCGCGCGCGAAATCCTGGCCGCGCTCTGACGGGCGGGGCTTTCCAATTCCGCCCGGATCGGTCAGGTTGCGGGCATGACGAAACTGCGCCCCAACTTCTGGACCCTGCCGCTGGACCGCCTGACCCCACCCGAATGGGAGGCGCTTTGCGATGGCTGCGGCAAATGCTGTCTCAACAAGATCGAATATGAAGATACCGGCGAGGTCGAATTCACCCGGGTCGCCTGCCGGCTTCTGGATGGCGAAACCTGTCGCTGCACCCAGTATGAGATCCGCCACCAGTTCGTGCCCGATTGCGTGCGCCTGACGCCGGCCAACATCGCCCAGATCGCCTACTGGATGCCCCGCACCTGCGCCTATCGGCTGCGGTTTGAAGGCAAGCCGCTGGAAGACTGGCACCCCCTGATTTCGGGCGACCCGGAGTCGATCCATCGCGCGGGCATGTCGGTGCGCGGCTGGACCGTGCCCGAATTCGAGGTCACCGAGGACGATTGGGACGATTACATCATCGAGGATCTGGCATGAATTTCGCCTCTGACAACACCTCTGGCGTGGCACCACAGATCATGACGGCGCTGGCGCAGGCAAACCAGGGCGATGTGGCGTCCTATGGCAGCGACGCGCTGACCCTGCAGGTGCGCGACCGCCTGCGCGATCTGTTCGAGGCGCCCGAGGCGGCGGTCTATCTGGTGGCAACCGGCACCGCGGCCAATGCCCTGGCCTGCGCCACGCTGACCCCGCCCTGGGGCGCGATCTTCTGCCATCGCAACGCCCATATCGAGGAAGACGAATGCGGCGCGCCGGAATTCTATACCGGGGGCGCGAAACTGGTGCTGGTCGATGGCCCGCATGGGAAGATGGGCCCCGATGCCCTGCGCGCGGCGATCGCGCATACCGGCCGCGCCGGGGTTCACAACGTGCAGCGCGGTTTGGTGTCAATCACCAACGCGACCGAAGCCGGCACAGTCTATACCGCCCCCGAGGTCGCAGCCCTGTGCCAGGTGGCGCGTGACTTTGGCCTGCCCGTCCATATGGACGGCGCGCGCTTTGCCAATGCGCTGGTAACTGCGAGATGCACACCGGCCGAACTGACCTGGAAGGCCGGGGTCGATGTGCTGTCCTTTGGCGGCACCAAGAACGGCTGCATGGGCGTTGAGGCGGTGATCCTGTTCGATCCCGCCCGCGCCTGGGAGTTCGAACTGCGGCGCAAGCGGGGCGCACATCTGTTTTCCAAGCATCGCTATCTGGCGGCGCAGATGGCGGCCTATCTTGAAGGCGATCTGTGGCTGAACCTGGCGCGCCGCGCCAATGCCGCCGCCGCGCGCCTGTCCGCGGGCATCGAGGCGGTGCCGGGCGCGCAGCTGGATCACCCGACCCAGGCCAATGCCGTCTTCGCCCGCTTCCCGCGCCGCTGTCACCGTGCCGCAATGGAGGCCGGGGCCAACTATTACTTCTGGCCCTTCGACCAGTCGCTCGACGGCCCCGAGGATGAACTTTTGTCCGCACGTCTGGTCTGTTCCTGGTCCACGCAACCCGAGGCGATCGAAGCCTTTTTGTCCAGGCTGAACGGATAGCGGGGCAGGGGGGCGCTGCCCCCCTCTTGGCTGTGCCAATTCACCCCCCGGGATATTTCGACAAAGCCGAAGGCAGGCCATCTTCGGATTTGCATAAATATCCCGGGGGGAGCGCGGAACGCGCGTGGGGGGGCAGCGCCCCCCTAGCTGCGGTCGAGGTTCATCGCGATCAGCCCGGCCACCTGCGCGGCGTGGGTCATCGGTGCCATGTGACCCGCGCCGGGGATGCGCGCGGTCGCGACATCGGCCAAACGCGCAGCCAGTCGTTCATGAACGCGGTGGATGATCGGCGGGCTGTCGGCGCCTTCCATCAGCATGACCGGCGCGTCGATGGATTCCAGCCCGCCTTCGCGCAGGATGTCCCCGGTGTCGCCGAAATTGTCCCGGCTTGCCGCTGCGATCAGGTGCATCCGGTCCGCCATGCCCTGTTGCATCTGCGCCGGCATGTCTTGCCACGCGCTGGCGCCCCAGCGCCCGACAAACAGACGGGCGGCCTCGGTCGTGTCGCCGCTGGCCAGCAACTGGCTGAGGGTGTCGTGTTCGGCGCATTCGTGGGTCCATTCGGCGCTGTCCATTGCCGCGCGGAACAGGACCGGTTCGATCAGGGTCAGGCTGCGCACCGCCTCGGGGGCGGCCACGGCCAGCCGAAGGGCGATGGTGGCGCCGAAGCTGTGGCCGATCAGATCGACGGGCCGTGTGATGAAGCTGGCCAGGATCTGGGTGCATAGCTTCTGGTAGCCCTCGGCGCCGTCATAGGGGCCGCTTTTGCCTTGCCCGGGCAGGTCGAAGGCGGTCATCGTCAGCTGCGGCAGGAAGGGGGAGAGCGTTCCCCAGTAGCGCCCCGATGCCAGCATGCAATGCACCGCGATCGCGGGGCGATCGCCCGTGCCGAAGGTCTGCCAATGCACCGACTGGCCCGCGCGCAGATCAACGGGCATCACAGGCCCCCCAGATGCGCGTCCAGGAAATCCAGCCGGTCCTGGCCCCAGAACCGCTGGTCGGTGTCGCGCACGATGTAGAAGGGTGCCCCGAAGACGCCGCGTTCCACCGCCTCTTCCAGGTTGCGTTCATAGGTTTCGGCGCCGGTGAACAGGCCAGAGGTGACGAGGCCACCGTCAAAGCCGTTCGCCGTGAGGGCGTCGCGGATCACCTCATCCTCGGCGATGTTGCGATCCTCGGCCCAGCAGGCGCGCAGGATGGCATGGACGAGGCCGCCCAGATCGCCCGTCCCGCCCTGTTCCACCGCCTTTTGCGCGGCAATGATCGCATAGGCGGCAGGCGCCTGATTGGTGGGGAAATGCGCGGGCGCAGGCGTCAGCGGCAGGCCAAGCCGATCCGACCAGCGGGTCAGTTCCTGGGCGCGATAGGCCAGCCGGTTGGGATGGCGTGCGGCGGGGCGGGTGCCCCCCGTCCGGTCGAACAGCGCCAGAATGTCGATCGGCTTGTAGGTGATCGTCGCCCCGTGCCGGGCGGCGATTTCCTCAAGGCGCAGGCCCGCCAGGTAGCACCAGGGCGAGATGGGCGAGAAAAAATAGTCGATATGGGCCATTCGGGCGGTCCTTGGTGCCTGGGATGTTTGCGGGAAAGCTAGCCCGGTGTTAAGGCAGGCGCAATCTTCCCGAATCCGCCGGATCTGCCCCGGCGCTGCGTGCAAAGGATGCCCGTCAATGGCTGCCATGACCGAACCCAAGCTGATTTCCGGCAATGCGAACCGCCCGCTGGCCACCGCGATCGCGCGGCGGATGTCCATGCATCGGGGTATGAGCGTGGGGCTGGTCGATGCCCGGGTCGAGCGGTTCAACGATCAGGAAATCTTTGTCGAGGTTTATGAAAACGTCCGCGGCGAGGATATGTACATCATCCAGCCGACCTCGAACCCGGCCAATGACAACCTGATGGAGCTGCTGATCATCACCGATGCGCTGAAACGCTCCTCGGCCGATCGCATCACCGCGGTGATCCCCTATTTCGGTTACGCCCGCCAAGACCGCCGCGCCAAGGCGCGCACGCCGATTTCGGCCAAGCTGGTGGCGAACCTTTTGACCGAGGCGGGGGTGGACCGGGTGCTGACGCTGGACCTGCATGCCGCGCAGATCCAGGGCTTCTTCGACATTCCGGTGGATAACCTTTACGCCTCGCCCATTTTCGCGCTGGACATCCTGCACCATTTCAAGGGCCAGCTGGAGGATGTGATGGTCGTTTCGCCCGACGTGGGCGGCGTTGCACGGGCGCGTGAACTGGCCAAGCGCATCGGCGCGCCGCTGTCGATCGTGGACAAGCGCCGCGAAAAGGCGGGCGAGGTCGCGGGCATGACGGTGATCGGCGATGTGGCGGGCAAGAAATGCATCATCGTCGATGACATCTGCGACACCGCCGGCACGCTGTGCAAGGCGGCCGAGGTGCTGATGGAAAACGGCGCGACCGAGGTGCACAGCTATATCACCCACGGCGTCCTGTCGGGCCCGGCGGTCGAGCGGGTCAGCAATTCGGTGATGAAATCTCTGGTCATCACCGATTCGATCGAGCCGACGGCGGCGGTAAAGGCCGCGCCGAACATCCGTATCGTGCCGACCGCGCCGATGTTTGCGCAGGCGATCCTGAACACCTGGTCCGGGACCTCGGTGTCCTCGCTGTTTGAAACCGACACGCTGATGCCGATCTATGAGGGGATGTATTCCGCGCTGTAGTCAGCGCAGGATGCGTTCCAACGGATCGTAAGACAATGCGCCCGCGTCGCCCCAGGCCGCGGGCGCAAGGCTGTCTGGCTTGTGTGGCAGGCGGGCCAGTTCGTCGCGGGTGACAAAGCGGCGATGGGTCACGATCCCCTCGGGGTCGGTCCAATGCGCGGGGATCGGCCCGGCCAGCTGCGCGCGAAAAAAGATCTCGATCTGATGAAATCCGCTGTCGGGGTCGTGGAATTCATTGACCAGCGCGGGCGCGCCCACCGTGATCGCGATGCCGGTTTCCTCATGCACCTCACGCGCAAGGTTTTCGGGCAGTGAGGCGCCGGCATGCACCCCGCCGCCGGGCGCGCACCACAGCACGGGCCTGCCGCCGGGCCAGGCGTTGACGATCAGCAGACGGTTTTCATGCAGGATCAGCGCGCGGACGCCGATCCGGGGGATGCGCGGTTTCATGCGCGCAGGATGACGCCCGCGCCCGCGCCGTCAAGAGGGATCAGCCCCGGGTCAGAACCCGGTTCACATGGCCCATCTTGCGGCCCGGCTTGGCCTCGGCCTTGCCATACAGATGGATCGACAGGTTCTTTTCGCGCGCCAGCTGCGGCACCTGCAACACGTCGTCGCCGATCAGATTGGTCATTTCCACATCGGCAAAGCGCGACCCGTCGCCCAAGGGCCAGCCCGCCACCGCGCGGATGTGCTGTTCGAACTGATCCACGGCGCAGCCCTGCTGGGTCCAATGGCCCGAATTATGCACCCGCGGCGCGATTTCATTGACCAGAAGGCCCTGCGGTGTCACGAACAGTTCCACCCCCAACACGCCCACATAGTCCAGCGCGTTCAGGATGCGGGCCGCGATCAGCACCGCATCGCTGCGCTGTGCGGGCGTGATGCGGGCGGGCACCGTGGTGGTGTGCAAGATGCCCGCGCGATGGATGTTTTCGCCGGGATCGAAACAGGCGACCTCACCCGTCACGCCGCGCGCGGCGATGACCGAGATTTCGCGGCTGAAGTCGACAAAGCCCTCCAGGATCGCCTCGGCCCCCGCCATCGCCGCCAGACCTGCGGGCGCATCGGCGGGCGTCATGATCCGGGCCTGGCCCTTGCCGTCATAGCCCAGCCGCGTGGTTTTCAGGATCGCGGGCGTGCCGATCCGGTCGATCGCGGCGGCCAAGCTGTCGGCATCGGCGACCACGGCCCAGGGCGCGGTCGGCAGGCCGATCTCGTTCAGGAAGGTCTTTTCCGCGATCCGGTCCTGGCTGACGGCCAGCGCGCGCCGGCCCGGGCGGATCGGGCGGGTCGCCTCAAGGATATCCAGTGCCGCGGTGGGGATATTCTCAAACTCATAGGTAATCACATCGACCGAGGCCGCGAATTCCGCCAGCGCCACGGTGTCGTCATAGGCGGCGGTGGTCACGCGATCGGCGACATGGCCGGCAGGGGGGGTCGCGGCGGGTTCGTAGATGTGCGTCCGAAGCCCAAGGCGCGAGGCAGCGACCGACAGCATCCGGCCCAGCTGGCCGCCGCCCAGAATGCCGATGGTGGAACCGGGGGGCAGGGCGTCAGCCATCGGTCGGCTCATCGGGGATCGAGGCAGACAGCGCATCGCGCCAGGCATCCAGCCGGGCGGCCAGCGCGGGATCATTCAGCGCCAGGATGCCCGCGGCCATCAGGCCCGCATTGGCCGCCCCCGCCGCGCCGATCGCCATCGTGGCGACCGGATAGCCCTTGGGCATCTGGACGATGGAATACAGGCTGTCGACGCCCGACAGCGCCCGGGTCTGCACCGGCACACCGATCACCGGCACCCGGGTTTTCGAGGCCATCATGCCCGGCAGATGCGCCGCCCCGCCCGCGCCCGCGATGATCACCTGCAGCCCGCGGTCCACCGCCGCCTTGCCATAGGCCCAAAGCCGGTCAGGCGTGCGATGTGCTGACACGATCTTGGCCTCATAGGCGACGCCCAGCTCATCCAGGATTGCGGCTGCCTCCTGCATCGTGGGCCAGTCCGACTGGCTGCCCATGATGATTCCCACTTTCACGCCCATGCACGGCCCCTTGGTCAACTTGGGGGCACTATAGCCAAGGGGGGGCGGGGCGCAATGCCCGCCCGGTCCTACGGTGGCCGCCCAAGGGGCGTCAGGCGATGATATCGGGCGTCAGCTGATCCTGCAGCCGGGCGATCTCATCTTTCAGCCGCAGTTTCTGCTTTTTCAGGCGCACCAGCGCCAGTTGATCGCCACGCCCTGATACCGTCAGCGCATGGATCGCATCGTCCAGATCCCGATGCTCGCGGCGCAACACCTCCAGCTTCACGCGAAGCACCTCTTCGGGGTTCATCTCGATCTGCGCGTTCATGTGCGGTTCCAATACAGGATGGCAGGGCAACAAGGCACAACGTCCCATGTGATTCGTTCGCATGGGGGTGGCCTTTCATTTAGTATAGCAATTTCCGGCCCTTGCGGGGGGAATTTTCCTGCCCCGCGCGCGGTCACGCCCCCTTGCAGTGGCCCCTGGCCTTGCCCATATTTCCACCAAGGGCTGCCGATGATCGGGGCCTTCCCAAGGCAATGTCGCTTTGAAAAGGGCTTGCAGATGACGAAACTTAGCTTTGGCGCGCATCCCCATCTGCTGGGGTTCGATCAGCTGGAACGGCTGGTGGAACGGACGGCGAAGGGCGGATCGGATGCCTATCCCCCATACAATATCGAACAATGCGGCGCGGATGCCTTCCGCATTACGCTGGCCGTTGCGGGCTTTGCCGAACCTGATCTGGCGATCACCATGGAAGATCGCGCCTTGGTCATTCGCGGGCGTCAGGCCGAAGATGGTGCTGCCCGCGTGTTCCTGCATCGCGGCATCGCCGCGCGGGCCTTCCAGCGCAGCTTCGTTTTGGCCGACGGGGTCGAGGTGGCCGGGGCGCTGCTGGAAAATGGCTTGCTGCACATCGACCTCAAGCGCGCGGCGCCCGAGCCGGTGGTGCAGCGGATCCCGATCCGGCGCAGTTGAGAAAGGGGTGACATCATGGATGTAAAATTCGATTTCGGGACCGAAAGCGGCGAGCGGATCGTTTATGTCCGCCCGGTGGCCGTGGCTGACCTGTCCGAGGAAATCCGTGCCCAAGCCATGGGGCTGCAGACGCTTTACGCGCTGCATGACGAAAGCGGCGAGCGGCTGGCCCTGGTCAAGGACCGCTGGATGGCCTTCGCGCTGGCGCGCCAGAACGATCGCACCCCCGTCAACGTGCATTGACGTCAGGCTGCCTTGGCCCGCCGCCCAACGCATTGCGGGCGCCAAGGGATCGGGTGCTGGGCCCCGACCGTCTGTTTCCCTTCCCATTGCGGCGATCAGGCCGACATCATTGCCTGCGCCTCTTTCCCGGTTGCGCACATCCGCGCCGTTGGGCCGCCGCCCTGAAAGCCTGGGCCCAGTTCCGGGAACAGCGCCAGCACCTCGGCGCGGGTGTCTTCATCCAGCAGCGTTGCGGAATGGGGCCCGGGGTGGAAGCTTTCGCTCAGCAACCCGTCAGAGGCGACGATTTCGTGCCGGTCGAACAGGATATGGACATAGGTGACCCAATCGCTGGGGGCCCGGACAACATCTGACCCGTTTACCAGATCCTTGGCCGCCACCAGAACCTCGGGCGTGCCACACCACAATTCCGCCCGCCAGCCCGACACCAGCACGCGGTGCTGCGGCGACAACCGGATATCGACCCCATTGTCGAACGCACCCGCGCGGATCAGCACGGGGGCATGAACCCCATCGCCGCGCACCCGCCGCATGCCGATCCAGCGCAGGGGTTGCAGCCCGTGATCCAGCGTCGCCACCAGATCCCCCGGACGCAGCCGTTCGATCGGGACCGGCCCCCGCGCCGTATCGATCGGCGTACCCGCGGTGAAGCAGACGAAGGGCGCGTCGAACGTGGCCACATAGGCGCCGACGTATTCGACCCCGTCGAATGTCCCCAGCGTGATCTTGCTGACCTTGGTATATTTGGCATCAATCGGGATGCTGATGTCCAACAAGCGCGCGGCATAGGTGCCATCGGTGAACAGGGAGACGCCAAGCCGGGCATCGGTGTAGGTCACGCCATCAATCACAATCGTGCTGTTAATATATTGCGCGATTTCAAGAACGGTCTTTTCGACGCCGCCGATGATCACGCGGTCCACGGTTGTGAGGCTTTCGTCATCGGTATCGGCGTCATTGATGATGCCGTCATCATTGGCGTCGCGCAGGATGCTGGCGGTATATGTCGAGGGGTCAACGGACAGGCCATTTCCGTTCGCGCCCAGATTGTCCTGTGATGTCAACGTGAACCCGGGCCAAAGCGTGCTGCCCGAATACCAAAGCCAGCTTTCCGTGTCTGCCATCGCTGTCGTGCTCCGCAACCAGTTCTGGTCGGGATACGCAACAGAAGTGAACAAACCGGAAATGCCGGGCCGATTCGACGCGCTAACCGGCCCGGATCAGGATCAGCCTTCGCCTGCCAGGAACCGTTCCGCATCCAGCGCGGCCATGCAGCCCATGCCGGCGCTGGTCACGGCCTGACGGTAGACATGGTCGGTCAGATCGCCCGCGGCAAAGACACCGGGGACCGAGGTGCGGGTGGATCCCGGCTCAACCTTTACATAGCCGCCGTTGTGCAGTTCCAGCTGGTCCTTGGCCAGTTCCGAGGCAGGGGCATGGCCGATCGCCACGAAGAAGCCATCGCAGGGCACGATGGTCTCGGCACCCGTGTCGACATGACGCGCGCGCACGCCCGTCACGCCCAGCGGCGCTTCGGTGCCAAGCACCTCTTCCACGGTGTGGTCCCACAATACCTCGACCTTGGGGTTCTTGAACAGGCGGTCCTGCATGATCTTTTCGGCGCGCAGCGTGTCGCGGCGGTGGATCAATGTGACCTTGGTGGCGAAATTGGTCAGGAACAGCGCCTCTTCCACGGCGGTGTTGCCGCCACCGATCACCACCACCTGCTTGCCGCGGTAGAAGAACCCGTCGCAGGTCGCACAGGCCGAAACGCCGAAGCCCTTGAACTTCTCTTCCGACGGCAGGCCGATCCATTTCGCCTGCGCCCCGGTGGCCAGGATCACCGCCTCTGCCTCATAGCGCGTACCCGAGTCGCCCTGGGCCACGAAGGGGCGTCGCGACAGATCCAGGCTTGAAATGTGATCGCCCACGATCTCGGCGCCCATGGCGCGGGCGTGTTCCTCCATCTTTACCATCAGATCGGGCCCCTGCACGTGGGTTTCGCCCGGCCAGTTCTCCACCTCGGTGGTGATGGTCAGCTGCCCGCCGGGCTGAATGCCTTGCACAAGCACCGGTTGCAGCATGGCGCGTGCCGAATAGACCGCGGCCGTGTAGCCCGCGGGACCCGACCCGATGATCAGCACCTTCGTCTTTTTCGTCTCGGCCATCTCTGCCTCCTTCTGTGTCGGCCAAGGATATAAGGCCCGGGGCAGGGCGGGAAAAGCCCTGATCGGCCGGTTCGGGCGACCCGTGCCGCCGGCCTTGCGTTGCGATGCTGCGCCATCTGACGAAATAATATTGCGCATCCCCGGTCGGGCAGATAAGTTCTCGCAAAATTCCGGAGGATAGAATGGCCAGCAACAAGCTTGACGAGATCGACCGCAAGATCCTGGCCGAGCTGCAGGCCGATGGCCGGATGACGAATGTCGAACTGGCCAAGCGCGTCGGCATTTCCGCGCCCCCCTGCCTGCGGCGCGTGCGCACGCTGGAAGAGGCGGGCTTTATCCGGGGCTATCATGCCGATGTGAACCCGCGCGAGCTGGGCTTTGAGGTGCAGGTCTTCGCCATGGTGCGTCTGCACAGTCAGGCCGAGGCCGACCTGGCCGCCTTTGAGGCCCGCTGCCGCGCCTGGCCGCTGGTGCGCGAATGCCACATGCTGAATGGCGAAATCGACTTCGTGCTCAAATGCGTGGCCCCGGACCTGTCAACCTTCCAGGCGTTTTTGACCGGGGCGCTGACGGCGGCTGAGAATGTGGCAAGCGTCAAGACCAGCCTGGTGATCCGCTGCGCCAAGGACGACCCCGGCGTGCCCTTCGACGTGCTGGAAGAACGGATCGCGCGCCTGGCCTGATCGCTGGTGGCCGCGCGCCCCCTCTAGGGGCCCTCGGCTGTGGGGCTTCGCCCCGGGGTCTGCACCTGCCCCTTCGGCTTTGCAGAAATATCACGGGGTGCGGGGCTGAGCCCCGCTTGCACCCGATGATCCGGCGCAGCGCCGGGTCTGCGCTCCGCGCGGGAGTATTTTTGCCAAGAAGAAGGCGCCACCGAACTCACCGCGACGCCGATGGCCTTGCGCCCATCAGGCCGGGATCACCATGCCCTTTTCACGCGCCAGAACCCGCATCCGGCCCTGCAGCTTTTCGAAGGCGCGCACCTCGATCTGGCGAATGCGTTCGCGGCTGACGTCATATTGCGTGGACAGATCTTCAAGCGTGACCGGTTCGTCGCGCAGCCGACGTTGCATCAGGATGTCGCGTTCGCGTTCATTCAGCACGTCCATTGCCGCCACCAGCATGGCCCGCCGGGTCTGCAGTTCATCGGCTTCGGCATAGGCTTCGGCCTGGTTGGCATCTTCATCTTCCAGCCAGTCCTGCCACTGTGCCGCCGAATCACCATCGGCCGACCCGATCTGCGCGTTCAGCGATGCATCGCCCCCCGACATCCGCCGGTTCATCGCGATGACCTCATCCTCGGTCACGCTCAGATCACGCGCGATCTGGGCCACGTTTTCCGGGCGCAGATCGCCTTCCTCCAGCGCGCCGATCTTCGACTTTGCCTTGCGCAGGTTGAAGAACAGCTTTTTCTGCGCCGAGGTCGTGCCCAGTTTCACCAGGCTCCAGGACCGCAGGATATATTCCTGGATCGCGGCGCGGATCCACCACATCGCATAGGTGGCCAGCCGGAAGCCCTTTTCCGGGTCAAAGCGCTTCACCGCCTGCATCAGGCCCACATTCGCCTCGGAAATCACCTCGGCCTGGGGCAGGCCATAGCCGCGGTAGCCCATCGCGATCTTCGCCGCCAGCCGCAGATGCGAGGTCACAAGCCGATGCGCCGCCTGGGGGTCCTGATGGTCAACCCATGCCTTGGCAAGCATGTATTCCTCTTCCGGTTCCAGCAGCGGAAATTTCCGGATTTCCTGCAAATAACGGTTCAGCCCCTGTTCGGGGCTGGGCGCGGGCAGGTTTGCATAGCTGGTCATCAGCGTCTCATCTCCCTCCTCGAGACCGGCTTACATGGGGGTCCGATGCATCCGGTTCAAGACCAACGCGCCGGGTGTCTTGCGGTTCCGGCGCGTGGTCTAACATGTATTCTTTAACGCAGGATGAAACGGTTTCCGGCGCAGTGCAACAACTGAACCGTTCGGTTCACGCGCTTGTCAGCCCCGCAGCGAGGCCAGAAGCGCCTGCATGTCGGCCGGAAGTGGCGAGGTGAAGGACAGATCCTTGCCCGTCACCGGATGCACGAAGCCCAGGGTTGCCGCATGCAGCGCCTGCCGGGGAAAGGCCGCAGCCGCCTGCACCGCTGCCTCGCCCACCGCTTTCGTGGGCAGTTTGCGCCGCCCGCCATAGGTCGGATCCCCGATCAGCCCGTGCCCGGCATGGGCCAGATGCACGCGGATCTGATGCGTGCGGCCCGTCTCCAGCCAGCAATCCAGCAGCGCGGCAACGGGCGGGGTGCCAAAGGCCTCAACCACGCGCGCGCGGGTGACCGCATGGCGCCCGCCCTCGAACAGGACGGCCTGACGCTGCCGGTCGGTCTTGTGCCGCGCCAGATGCGAGGTGATTTTCAGCACGTTTCCCGCCTCGAAGCTGACCCCGCGGGTGCCACGCAGGCGCGGATCGGCGGCATCGGGCAGGCCATGCACCACGGCCATATAGTGGCGGTGGACCGTGTGCGTTTCGAACTGCGCGGCAAGGCCATGATGCGCGCGATCCGATTTCGCCACCACCAAAAGGCCCGAGGTATCCTTGTCGATCCGGTGCACGATGCCCGGGCGCGCCTCGCCGCCCACGCCCGACAGCCGTCCGCCGAAATGGTGCAGAAGCGCATTGACCAGTGTGCCATCGGCCGATCCGGGGGCCGGATGCACCACCATCCCCGCGGGCTTGTCGATGACGATCAGATCCTCATCCTCCCAGAGCACGGTCAGGGGGATATCCTGGGCCTCGGTTTCCACCGGGCGGGCCGGTTCCAGCGCAATCTCATAGACCTCGCCGGGGCTGACCTTGGCCTTCTGGTCGGTCACCGCCACGCCATCGCGCGTGACCGCGCCTTCGGTGATCAACCGTGCCAGCCGGGATCGGGACAGGGCGGCTTGCTCTGGCACTTCGGCGGCAAGCGCCTTATCAAGGCGATCGGCCGGGGCCTCGCCCATCACCACTTGCAGGATACGCTGTTCAATGTCCGACATGATGCCTTCCGATGGCCCCCAAGCCCCGCTGCCCGAGGTCCGCTTTCTCAAGATCCTGGTGACGACGCTGACCGCCACGATGATCGTGGGTCTTGTAGCGATCATCGCGCTGCTTGTCATCCGCTTGCCGGGCGCCGCGCCCCTGCCCGAACTGCCCGCCGCGATCACCCTGCCCGAAGGCGCGCGGGTGCAATCGCTGACATTCGCGCGCGACCATCTGGTTGTGGTGACCGATCAGGACATGGTCCTGATCTACACGCCGCAGGGCGAATTGCGCCAAAGCCTGACCCTGAACTGACCGCGCCCCTTCGGCTTTGTGCAAATATCCCCGCCGGAGGCTTCCGCACCAACCGCGCGCGACCGGCCGGGACGGGATCAGCTGTCCGCCTTCTTCGCGCGGGCCCGGGCGGGCTTGTCCGCCGGGGCAGCAGCGGCCTCAAGCGCGTCCAGCCGCGCCTTCAGCGCCTCATTCTCCTCACGTGCCTTTTGCGCCATCGCACGCACCGCATCGAATTCCTCGCGGGTGACAAAGTCGCGCTCGGCGAGCCAGCGGTCCATCCAGGATTTCATCGCCGTCTCGGCCTCGGTCCGGGCGCCCTGCGCCACGCCCATGGCACTGGTCATCAGGCGGGACATTTCGTCGAAGAATTTGTTGGGCGTCTGCATGGCTTCCTCCGCTCACGGGGTTTTGCCCTATATGGGCGGGGCGGGCGGAAAGCTCAAGGTTGACTTCGTCGCGGGGCCGGGGCTTTCTCCGCCCGATTGCAGAGGACCCCATGGCCATACCCTTTCCCGAAATCGACCCCAACGCCCTTGTCATCCCGGTGCTGGATCTGCCGCTGCGCTGGTATGCGCTGGCCTATATCGCGGGCCTGATCCTGGGCTGGCGGATCATCGTGGGGCTGATGAAGCGTCCCGCGCTGTGGGGCGGGCAGGCGCCGATGGCGCCCGCACGGGTCGAGGATTTGCTGACCGCGGTGATCCTGGGCGTGGTGATCGGCGGGCGGCTGGGCTTTGTGCTGTTCTATCAGCCGGGCTATTACCTGGCCAACCCGGCCGAGATCGTGAAGGTCTGGCAGGGCGGCATGTCCTTTCACGGCGGCTTTCTGGGCGTCGTGGTCGCAGCGTGGTGGTTCTGCCGCCGCAATGCGATCGCGGCCCTGCCGGTGGCCGATGCCTTCGCGTTGGCCGCGCCGGTGGGCCTGTTCTTCGGCCGGCTTGCCAATTTCATCAATGCCGAGCTGTGGGGTCGCCCGACCGATGCGCCCTGGGGCGTGATCTTCCCGGGTGCTGCGGCGCAGGATTGTCCGGGCGTCACGGGCCCTTGCGCGCGCCACCCCTCGCAGCTCTATGAGGCGGGACTGGAAGGGCTTTTGCTGGGCGCGGTGCTGTGGCTGTTGCTGGCGCGCGGCGGTCTGCGTCGGCCGGGGCTTCTGTTGGGTGTGTTTCTGGCGGGTTATGGCGCGGCGCGCTTCTTTGTTGAACTGTTCCGCCAAGCCGATGCGCAATTCATCACGCCCGACAATCCGCTGGGCCATGCCATCCAGTTTGGCGGCTTCGGCCTGTCGATGGGGCAGTTGCTGTCGCTGCCGATGATCGTGATCGGCCTGGCCTTCGTGGCCCGCGCGCTGGCGCGGGCGCGCGTGGCGGCATGACGCCGCTGGCCGCGATCCTGGCGCGTCGTATCGCCGCCGACGGGCCGATGCGGCTGGATCACTACATGGCCGAATGCCTGCTGCATCCGCGCCACGGCTATTACGCCACCCGCGATCCCTTTGGCACGGGGGGCGATTTCACCACCGCGCCCGAGATTTCGCAGATGTTCGGTGAAATGCTGGGCCTGTGTCTGGCGCAGGTCTGGCTGGATCAGGGCCGCCCCGATCCCTTTGCCCTGGCCGAGCTTGGCCCCGGCCGTGGCACGTTGATGGCCGATGTGCTGCGCGCGATCACCGCGGTCCCGGGCATGGCGGCGGCGGCCCGCGTGCATCTGGTTGAGGCATCAGCCACCCTGCGCGACGTCCAGCGCGCAACGCTTCAGCGCCACGCGGTCAGCTGGCACGACAGCGTAGACACGCTGCCCGATCTGCCGTTGCTCCTGCTGGCCAACGAATTTTTCGATGCCCTGCCGATCCGGCAGTTTCAGCGTCAGGGCCCGGGCTGGTGCGAACGTCATGTCGGCCTGTCGCCCGATGGTGCCTTGCAGCCGGGCCTGTCGCCTGCCCATCCCGTCGCGGATCTGGCGCATCGGCTGGCGGACACGGCCGAGGGCGCGGTGGTCGAAACTTGCCCCGCCGCCCCGCCGATCATGGCGGCCATTGCGGCACGTATCGCCGCGAAGGGCGGGGTGGCGATCGTGGTGGATTATGGCCATTGGCATTCGCTGGGGGACACGTTTCAGGCGCTGCGCGCCCATCGCCCCGAAAGCCCCTATGCCCACCCCGGCGAGGCCGATCTGACGGCGCATGTCGATTTCGAACCGCTGGCTGCCGCCGCCCGCGCCGCCGGGGCGGCGGTTTCAGGCATGACCGCGCAGGGGGTGCTGCTGGAACGGCTGGGCATCACCGCGCGCGCGCAGGCGCTGGCCGCACGGCTGACCGGGGCGGCACTGGACAGCCATATTGCCGCACATCGGCGCTTGACCCATCCTTTGGAAATGGGAAACCTGTTCCAAAGCCTTGCCATCCATCCCCGCAACATGCCCCTTCCCCCGGGCTTCGACGGTGCCTGACCCATGACCACTTCGCTGGAAATCCTGACCTCGCCGGCCCTGTGCGGCCTTCGCCATGGCTTTTTTACCCGCAAGGGCGGGGTGTCGTCGGGGGTGTTCGCAGGGCTGAACTGTGGCCAGGGGTCATCCGATCAGGCCGAGGCAGTGCGCATGAACCGCGCCCGCGTGGCCGAGGCTATGGCCGCCCCCACTGCCGCGCTGATCGGTCTGCATCAGGTCCATTCCGCCGATGTGGTAACCCTCACCGCGCCGCCCGATGCCCCCGTGCGGGCCGATGCAATGGTCAGCGCCACGCCCGGTCTGGTGCTGACGGTGCTGACGGCGGATTGCCAGCCGGTGCTGTTCGCCGATGCGCAGGCGGGCGTGATTGGTGCTGCGCATGCGGGCTGGCGCGGCGCGCTGGATGGCGTTCTGGAGGCGACGGTGGATGCGATGGTGGCGCTGGGCGCGGACCGCGCACGCATTACCGCCGTGATCGGCCCCTGCATCTCGCAGCGCGCCTATGAGGTGGGGCATGATTTCATGGAAACCTTCCTGGTCGAGGATCCGGACTACGGGCGCTTCTTTTCCGGCGGGCCGGCGGGCAAGCCGATGTTCGACCTGCCGGCCTTTGGCCTGTATCGGCTGCGTCAGGCCGGGATCGGCCATGCCGAATGGACGCGCCATTGCACCTATTCCGATCCCGACCGCTTCTATTCCTACCGCCGCACCACCCATGCGGGTGAGGCCGATTATGGCCGCCTGATTTCGGCCATCGGCCTTTAGGCACGACAGGGCAGAACATGAAAAAGGCGCGCCGGGGGCGCGCCTTTTCGGTTTGCGGGGCGGGGGGGATCAGTCCTCCAGCGCCTCCAGCTCGTCGATCATGCCGGCGATCATCGACAGGCCCTTGTCCCAGAACGCCGGGTCAGACGCATCCAGCCCGAAGGGCGCCAGCAGTTCCTTGTGATGCTTGGACCCGCCCGCCTTGAGCATGTCAAAATATTTCTCGGTGAACCCCGGCAGGCCGCCTTCGTAAACCGCATAAAGCGCGTTCACCAGGCCGTCGCCGAAGGCATAGGCATAGACGTAGAAGGGCGAATGCACGAAATGCGGGATATAGGCCCAGAAGGTTTCATAGCCCGGCATGAATTCAAACGCATCGCCCAGCGATTCCGCCTGCACCGACATCCACAGCGCGTTGATATCCTCGGGCGTCAGTTCGCCTTGCGCGCGCGCGGCGTGCAGCTTGCATTCGAAATCGTAAAACGCGATCTGGCGCACGACGGTGTTGATCATGTCCTCGACCTTGCCGGCCAGCAGGGTCTTTTTCTCGGCCGGGGTCGCGGCGGCCTCCAGCAGGCGGCGGAAGGTCAGCATCTCGCCAAAGACGGATGCGGTTTCCGCCAGCGTCAGCGGGGTTGATGCCAACAGCTCGCCCTGACCAGCCGCCAGCACCTGATGTACGCCGTGGCCCAGTTCATGCGCCAGCGTCATCACGTCGCGCGGTTTGCCCAGATAGTTCAGCATCACATAGGGGTGCACAGTGGTCACGGTCGGATGGGCAAAGGCGCCGGGGGCCTTGCCGGGTTTCACGCCCGCATCGATCCAGCCGCGCGAAAAGAACGGCATCGCCAGCCGCGCCATTTCGGGGCTGAAGGCCGAATAGGCCGACAGCACCGTATCGCGCGCCTCATCCCACAGGATCTTGCGCGGCGCTTCGGTGGGCAGGGGGGCGTTGCGGTCCCAGATCTGCAGCTTGTCCAGGCCCAGCCACTTTGCCTTCAGCCGATAGTAGCGGTGCGACAGCTTGGGATAGGCCGCGACGACCGCATCGCGCAGCGCCTGCACCACCTCGGGTTCGACATGGTTCGACAGGTGGCGGGCGTGCTGGGGCGTGGGCATCTTGCGCCAGCGGTCCTCGATTTCCTTTTCCTTGGCCAGTGTGTTGTGGACGCGGGCAAAGATCTTGAGGTTGTCGCCAAAGACCCGGGCCAGCGCGCGCGCGCCCGCCTCGCGCCGGGCGCGGTCGTGGTCGGACAGAAGGTTGGTGGTGGCTTCCAGGTTCAGCGTTTCGCCATCGACCTGGAATTCCAGCCCCGCGATATGTTCATCGAACAAACGGTTCCAGGCGGCAGCGCCCACAACGGTTTGATCATGCAGAAACTTTTCCAGCTCATCCGACAGCTGATGCGGTTTCATCGCGCGCATCCGGTCGAAGACGGGCTTGTAGCGCGCTACCGCCGGATCGGCGAACAGCGCGGCATAGGCGGCATCGTCGATGCGGTTGAATTCCAGGCTGAAGAACACCAGCGGCGTGGTCAGGGTGGTGATGCGGTCGCCCAGATCGGCCATGAACTTGGCGCGTTCGGCATCGGTGGTGTTCTGGTAATAACGCAGCCCCGCATAGGACATGATCCGCCCGGCGGTCACGTCGATGTCTTCATAGCGGCGAATGCATTCGGCCATGCCGGCGGCATCGAGGCCGGCCAGCTTGCCTTCGTAATCCGCGGCAAAGCTGGCGCAGGCGGCTTCCAGCCGCGCCATGTCCTGCGCAAGCTCGGGGGCGTCGGGGGCGGTGTAAAGATCGCTCAGGTCCCAGTCGGGCAGATCGCCGAAGCCCCCGGAATGCGCATTGGCGTCAAAGACAGGGCGGGGCAGGGGCAGGGTCATGGCATCCTCATTTTCTTTGTTATCGCCTGACAGATAGGGTCTGGGGGGCGGCCCTGGCAAGGGGCAGGGCGCGCGGGGGCCCGGCGGCGGACCGCTCCGCGGGGAGTATTTTGGCCAAGAAGAAGCGGACGCGGGTCAGTCCTGCAGCACCAGAAGATCGGCGGCGTTCAGCCCAAGCTGCACGGTTTCCCCCACCCGGGGCGGACGCGCATGTGAGGTGTTGAACGTGTCAAAGGCCAGCACCGCCCCGCCCAGATCGGCGCGGATGCGGATGACCGAGCCCAGAAAGTCCACCTCGGTGATCCGGCCCTGCAGCGCGGTATCGCGGCCCTCGGCGCCCAGTTTGACCATCTCGGGGCGGGCGGCCAGCGTCACCCGGCCCGTGGGCAGTGGCCGCCCCAGCCGGGCCTGGCCGCCGGGCAGGCGCACATGGCCCAAGGAGGGGTCGATCACCTCGGCCTCAAGGATGTTCAGGGTGCCCACGAAATTCGCGACAAAACGGGTGGCGGGCTGGTTGTAGATTTCGAACGGGGTGCCGACCTGATCGGCCACGCCCTGATGCATCACCACCACGCGGTCCGACATCGACAGCGCCTCTTCCTGGTCGTGGGTCACGAAGATCGTGGTGATGCCCAGTTCGCGCTGGATCGCGCGGATTTCGTTGCGAAGGCTGACGCGCACCTTGGCATCCAGCGCCGACAGCGGTTCATCCAGCAACAGCACCTGCGGCTTGGGTGCCAGCGCGCGGGCCAGCGCCACGCGCTGCTGCTGCCCGCCCGAAAGCTGGAACGGATAACGCCCGCCCAGATCGGGCAGGCCGATCAGGGCCAGCATCTCGGCCACGCGTGCCGCGATTTCGGCGCGCGGCGTGCCCTTGACCTTCAGCCCGAAGCCCACATTCTGCGCGACCGTCAGGTTGGGAAACAGCGCATAGGCCTGAAACACCATGCCGATGTTGCGCTGGTTGGGGCGCAGGCGCACGACATCGGCCCCGTCAATGGCGATCCGGCCCGCGCTTGGGGCTTCAAACCCGGCCACCATCCGCAGCACCGTCGTCTTCCCACAGCCCGATGGCCCCAGCAGGGAAACGAATTCGCCCTTCTCGACGGACAGGTTGAAATCCTTCACCACGCGGTTCGGGCCAAAGGATTTCTCCAGATGTTCGATCGTCAGAAAGGTCATGTCAGCGTGCCGCCTTGGTATGTTTGGAGAAACGGGTAACCAGCTGGATCAGCCCCATGCAGGCCCAGGTGATGACAAAGGCGATCACCGCCAGGGCAAAGGGTTCATAGGCCTTGTTGGCGCCCATCAGCTGCAGATAGGGGCCGAAGGCGGGGCGGTTCAGCAGCGCCGCCATGGTGAATTCGCCCATCACGATGGCAAAGGTCACAAAGGCCCCCGACAGCACCGCCACCAGCACATTGGGCAGGATCACCCGCGCCAGGATCGTGGTCCAGCCCGCGCCCAGGCTTTGCGCGGCCTCGGTCAGGGTGGCGACGTCGATGGTGCGCAGCCCGGTATCCACCGCGCGATACATGTAGGGCAGCGACAGCGTGGCATAGCCTAGCATCAGCAGCAGGTTCGTGCCAAAGGTCGTGCCCGTCAGCGGCAACCAGCTTGAGGTGTTGTAAAGCCGGATATAGCCGAAGACGATGACGATCGCCGGAATGACCAGCGGCAACAGGGTGACGAATTCCACGACGGGCCGCAGATGCGGCATCTTCAGCTGCACCCAGAAGGCGGTGGGCACCACCAGCAGCACGCCAAAGACGATGGTCAGCAGCGCCATGATCACCGAATAGCCGAAGGTCTGGTGAAACCGCGGATCGGCCAGAACCGCGCGATAGGCATCCAGCGAATAGACGCCCCGGCGCATCGACAGCGAAAACTCGGTCATGCCGACCAGCGGCAGGATGAAATAGGTGATCCCCAGCAGCAGGATCGCCCAGGCCAGCAGCTTTTTCATTTCAGCCACCTTTCCGAACGTATCCTGAGCCAGATGTAGATGACATTGGCCACGCCCGTGACCAGGATCATGCCGAAGGCCATGGCATAGCCCAGGTTCGGGTTGCCCAGCACATCGCCCCGGATCTGCGCAAACAGCATGATCGGCACGATGTTCAGCGACGATCCCGTCAGCGCAATCGCCGTGGCCACCGCGCCAAAGGCATTGGCAAACAGTAGCGCGAAGGTGCCCAGAAGCGCGGGGAACAGGATCGGCAGCGCCACCATGCGCCAGTATTGCGCCCCCGTCGCGCCCAGCACGCTGGCGGCCTCGCGCCATTCGCGTTTCAGCCCGTCCAGCGCGGGGGTGATGATCAGGATCATCAGCGGGATCTGAAAGAACAGATAGGTGATCGTCAGGCCCCAGAACGACAGGATGTTGAACCCCAGCGCCCGCAGGTTGATGCCGAATTCGGATCGCAGCCAGACCGTGATCAGACCCAGCGGCCCAAGCGTCGCCAGAAAGGCGAAGGCCAGCGGCACGCCGGCAAAGTTCGACGCCACGCCGGAAAAGGTCAGCAAAGGCGACCGGATCCAGCCGGGCAACCCGCCCAGCACCACCGCCGCCGCCATGAGAAAGCCGACCAGACAGCCAAGCGCCGCCGAGGTCGCCGAAATCTTGATGGAAATCCAGTAGGATGACAGGATGGATGTGGTGAACAGCCCGCGGATATTGTCCAGCGTCAGGCCGCCTTCAGGCGTCTGGAAGGCGCCGATCACGATCTTCATCGTGGGGGCAAACAGGAACAGCCCGACGAACAGCGCGAAAGGCAGGACGCCCAGCCACGTCAGCGGCAGGCGCCGCCGCGCGCGGGGCGGGGCTTGGGGGGGGGCAGTCATGCGGTCTTGTCCGTCCTGTCGGTCGTCTTGTGATTATGGGCCCGCCCCGGGCGAACCGGGGCGGGCAGGGTCAGGTCAGCCGGTTACTGGACGTTGGCGCCCACGACCGCATCCCAGCCGCCGGTGACGGCGGCCTTGTTGGCATCCTGTTCTTCCAGCGTCGGGAAATAGGCGGCCTCATAGGCTTCGGCCGGGGGCAGCGCATCGACCAGTTCCTGCGGCAGCTTGCCCGCCGCCGCCATCGCGTTGAAGCGCGCGGGGTGGCAATAGCCCTTCAGCCAGAGGTTCTGACCTTCGTCCGAATACAGGTATTCCATCCACAGTTTCGCGGCATTGGGATGGGGCGCATAGGCCGAAATCGCCTGCACATAGACGCCTGCCAGAACGCCGGTCTTGGGCACGACCACCTCGACCGGGGGGTTGCCGTTCAGGTCATCCCGCCAGGTCAGCGCGTTATAGTCCCAGGCCAGGACGATCGGCGTGGCGCCCTGGGCCAGCGTGCCGGCCTTGCCGATGACGGGGACGAAGTTGCCGTTCTTGTTCATCTCGGCAAAGTATTCCAGGCCCTTTTCGCCCGATTCCGTGCCAGCCGCGCCGCCTGCGGCCAGACCGGCGGCCAGAACGCCCAGGATCGCCTGGTTCGAGGCGCGCGGATCGCCCGCCAGCGCGACCTGGCCCGCATATTCGGGCTTCAGCAGATCGGCCCAGTCGGTGGGGGTGTTTTCGACCAGATCCTTGTTCACCATGAAGGACATGACGCCATAATAATCGGCATACCAATAGCCTTCGGGATCCTTGATGTCGTCGGGGATCTCATCCCAGGTCGACACCTTGTAGGGCTGCAGCAGGCCTTCGGCCTTGGCCTGCGGACCAAAGGCCAGACCCACGTCCAGCACGTCGGGGGCCTGCGGGCCGGTGTTGCCCTTGTTGGCGCGCACCGCCTCAAGTTCGTCGGCAGAGCCTGCATCGGGGTTCAGTTCATTCACGGTGATTTCCGGATACTTGGCCTTGAAGCCGGCAATCACCTCGCCGTAGTTGCACCAGCTGTGCGGCAGCGCGATCGTGGTCAGCATGCCTTCGGCCTTGGCGGCGGCCTCAAGCGCGGCCAGATCCTGCGCCTGCACCAGCGCCGTGGTGGCCAGAAGCGCCGCGGCACCCGCAAGCCAGGTCATCGGTTTCATCGTCATTCGGACAGTCTCCCGTTGGTCGGATCTCAGGGCCCGGAATGGGCACCGGATGGCTTTAGGCGCCTTCTGTGACAGTCTTGCGACGTGGACGCCCTGAATGTCAGAGATTTGCCGCGAATCGCGCGTCATGCAACAAAACTGTTACCCCGCCGTTACGTCAGCCGCGGCTCACCTTACCCGCCCCAGGTCCGTTCCAGCAGCGCCAGCCAGTTCCGATGGGCGATTTTTTCCACAAGTTCCGTGCCATAGCCATGCGCCGTCATGGCATCCAGCAGCCGCGGAAGGCCCGCCGCATCGGCCAGATCGGCGGGCACGGTCGCGCCGTCGAAATCCGATCCAAGGCCCAGATGATCCTCGCCCAGATGCCACAGTAGGTGATCCAGATGGCGCAGAACCGGGTCCCAGCCCGCAAAGGGGCGTTGCCGGCCGTCGGGGGACAGGAAGGCGGTTGCAAAGTTCAGCCCCACCATGCCGCCGCTGTCGCGGATCATCGCCAGCTGACGATCGGTCAGGTTGCGCGAGGATGGCGTGATCGCATGGGCGTTGGAATGCGTCGCCACCAGCGGCGCATCGGACAGGGCCGCGACCTCATCAAAGCCGCGCGCGTTCAGATGGCTCAGGTCGACCATGATCTTCAGGCGGTTGCATTCGCGGATCAGCGCCTTGCCCGCGGGGGTCAGGCCGGGGCCGGTGTCGGGATCGGCAGGGTAGGCAAAGGGCACGCCATGACCAAAGGCGGTGGGCCGCGACCAGACCGGGCCCAGGCTGCGCAGCCCCATCGCGTGCCAGACATGCAGCGCATCCAGATCGGGGCCGATCGGCTCGGCGCCCTCGAAATGCATCACCGCCGCGATCTGCCCCGCCGCCATCGCCGCGCGGATGTCCGCCACGCTGCGGCAGATGCGCAGCGTTCCGGTGCGTTCCAGCCACATCAGCTGCCCCGCCATCGCCATCGCCACGGGCAGCGCCGCGGCCTGTCCGATCGGGTCGGGCAGGGGCAGGGCATAGGGCGGCGCATCCATCAGCGCGTCGAAATCCAAGGGTTGCGCGGTTGCGGGCGAGGGGATGTAGATCGCAAAGAACCCGCCCGCAAAGCCGCCCGCCTTGCAGCGCGGCAGGTCCAGGTGGCCCTTGCCCTCGCCCGTCAGCCAGATCGCCTCGCGCCGCGCGGGATCGGCCATCAGGCGCAGCAGAAAATCGTTATGGCCATCGAATACCGGAATCATCATCGTCCCCTTGTTGTGGGCCCCCTTGTTCGGGGCGCAGCCTGCCCCAGCCGCGCCCCGAAGGCGAGGGGGCGGGGCGGTCTTTTCTTTGCCCGATCCACCGATTAGCACTGTTCCAACACGGAGGAGCCTGATGAAACTGTTGCGATATGGGCCCAAGGGCCATGAAAGACCGGGGTTGCTGGACGGGGCGGGGCGGGTGCGCGACCTGTCGGCCCATGTGACCGATATCGGCGGGGCGGCGCTGTTGCCTGACACGCTGGCGCGGCTGGCGGCGCTGGACCCCGACAGCCTGCCCCTGGTGCCCGGCACGCCGCAGCAGGATCTGCGGCTGGGGCCCTGTGTGGGCGGCGTGGGCAAGTTCGTCTGCATCGGGCTGAACTATGCCGATCACGCCGCCGAGGCGGGGATGCCGGTGCCGGCCGAACCGATCGTCTTTGGCAAATGGACCTCATGCCTGTCGGGGCCGGATGACAATGTGGAACTGCCGCGCGGATCGGTGAAGACCGATTGGGAGGTGGAACTGGGCGTGGTCATCGGCCGGGGCGGCAAATACATCGACCGTGCCGCCGCGATGGACCATGTGGCGGGCTATTGCGTCGTCAACGACATCTCGGAGCGCGAATATCAGAATGAACGTGGTGGCACCTGGGACAAGGGCAAGGGCTGCGATACCTTTGGCCCGATCGGTCCCTGGCTTGTCACGCGCGATGCGGTCCCCGATCCGCAGGCCCTGCGCCTGTGGCTGTCGGTCGATGACACACCGTGCCAGCAGGGCAGCACCGCCACCATGATCTTTCCGGTTGATGAGATCGTGGCCTATGTCAGCCGCTTCATGTCGCTGCAGCCCGGCGACATCATCGCCACCGGCACGCCGCCGGGCGTGGGCATGGGGATGAAGCCGCCGCGGTTCCTGCGCGCGGGCCAGACCATGCGTCTGGGGATCGAGGGTTTGGGCAGCCAGACCCAGCGGGTCGTGCAAGGCTGATCCGGCCATCCTGCCGGCCGGCGGGGGGCGCCCCGCCGGTCAGGCCAGCCTGTGGTCAGACCAGTCGGCTTTGATCCAGCGCGGCCTTGACGAAGCCCGCGAACAAGGGATGCGGCGCGAAGGGCTTGGATTTCAGTTCCGGGTGGAACTGCACGCCGATGAACCAGGGATGGCCCTTGTGTTCCACGATCTCGGGCAGGCGGCCATCGGGGGACATGCCCGAAAACACCAGCCCGCAGCTTTCCAGTTGCTCGCGATAGCGCACGTCCACCTCATAGCGGTGGCGGTGGCGTTCCTCGATGTCGCACTGGCCATAGACCTCGGCCACGCGCGACCCGGGCGTCAGCGCCGCCGAATAGGCGCCAAGGCGCATCGTGCCGCCCTTGTCGTCATCCAGCTTGCGTTCCACCCGGTGATTGCCCTGCACCCATTCCTTCAGGTGATAGACCACGGGGGTAAAGCGTTTCTGCCCCGCCTCATGGTCGAATTCCTCGGACCCTGCATCGGTGATGCCGGCCAGATTGCGCGCCGCCTCGATCACGGCCATCTGCATGCCGAGGCAAATGCCCAGATAGGGGATGCCCTTTTCGCGGGCATATTGCGCGGCGCGAATCTTGCCCTCGGTGCCGCGTTCGCCAAAGCCGCCGGGCACCAGGATCGCATGGAAGCCTTGCAGATGCGGCGAGGGGTCTTCGCGTTCAAAGATCTCGGCATCGATCCATTCGGCCTTGACGCGGACCCGGTTGGCCATGCCGCCATGGGTCAGCGCTTCGGCAATGGATTTGTAGGCGTCTTCCAGCTGGACATATTTGCCCACGATCGCCACGCGCACCACGCCTTCGGCATTGTCCAGCCGGTCCATCACATCTTCCCAGCGCGACAGGTCGGGGCGCGGCGCGGGGCTGATGCCAAAGGCATCCAGCACCGCCTGATCCAGCCCCATCCGGTGATAGGCCAGCGGCGCCTCATAGATGGATTTCAGGTCATAGGCGGGGATCACGGCCTCGGGGCGGACGTTGCAGAACAGCGCGATCTTGGCGCGTTCCTTTTCGGGGATCGGATGTTCCGACCGGCAGACCAGCACATCGGGCTGCAACCCGATCGAGCGCAGTTCCTTGACCGAATGCTGCGTGGGCTTGGTCTTCAATTCGCCGCTGGCCGCCAGATAGGGCAGCAGCGTCAGATGCATGAAGATACATTGCCCGCGGGGGCGGTCCTGCGCGAATTGGCGGATCGCCTCAAAGAAGGGCAGGCCCTCGATATCGCCGACGGTGCCGCCGATTTCACACAGCATGAAATCAACCTCATCCTCGCCCACGGCAAGGAAGTCCTTGATTTCATTGGTGACATGCGGGATCACCTGGATCGTCTTGCCCAGGTAGGCGCCCCGGCGTTCCTTTTCCAGAACGTTGGAATAGATCCGGCCCGAAGATACGGAATCGGTCCTTCGCGCCGACACGCCGGTGAAGCGTTCGTAATGGCCCAGATCCAGGTCGGTTTCCGCACCGTCATCGGTCACGAACACCTCACCATGTTCAAACGGGCTCATGGTGCCGGGATCGACGTTCAGATAGGGGTCCAGCTTGCGCAACCGCACCGAAAAGCCGCGCGCCTGCAACAGCGCCCCAAGGGCGGCCGAAGCCAGCCCCTTGCCAAGCGAGGACACCACGCCGCCGGTGATGAAAACGTAACGTGCCATGGAAGCCCCCGTGATCTTGTCAAAATCCAATTGAATCTGCCGAACCAAGGTTTGGCATCACGGGATTTAATGCTTACACGATTCGCAGTCCGCCCGCAACCGGACCGCAAGCAGTTGGGTCAGGTGCGGCGTCATGCCCCAAGGCTTGTGACGCCGCCGGTTCGGTCCCCCGCCTTAGTTGGCGGGCGGCGGGGTCATCGGCGCATCCGCCGCAGGCGGTGGCATGGTCAGGTCGGGCAGGGCGGGGGTGCTGACCTCGCCGCTGGCCGCAGGCAGCTGATCGACGACCGAGCCGCCGGTTGCATTGCGCGCCGCCACCACCGTCAAGGCGATCGAGGTGACGATGAAGGCCGAGGCGATGATCCAGGTCAGCCTGGACAGCGCATTGGCCGCCTGCCGCCCGCTCATGACGCCGCCGCCGCCGCCACCGCCGCCCATGCCGAGCCCGCCCCCTTCGGAACGTTGCAGCAGCACCACGCCGATCAAGAGCAGCGCCAGGATCAGGTGGACGGTAAGGATGACGTTTTCCATGCGGGCCTTGGCCTTCTTTCGAACTGACGCGCCTATCTAGGCGCATGGGGCCCGGCGCGCAAGCCGTTTCCCGGCCTGCCCGCCCCCATGCCGGTCGCAGCGTGCCGAAATCTGCGAAAAACTGGTTCCCCCGGGGCATCAGCCCCGCTATAGGTGACGCGGTTTTGCGAACCTGTAGGAGAAAGACATGGCCAATGTCGTGGTGGTCGGCGCCCAATGGGGCGACGAGGGCAAGGGCAAGATCGTTGATTGGCTCAGCGAGCGCGCCGATGTGATCGCGCGCTTTCAGGGCGGCCACAACGCGGGCCATACGCTGGTCATCGACGGCAAGGTCTACAAGCTGAACGCGCTGCCCTCGGGCGTGGTGCGCGGCGGCAAGCTGTCCGTCATCGGCAATGGCGTCGTTCTGGACCCCTGGCATCTGGTCAAAGAGATCGAGTCGATCCGCGGCCAGGGCGTCGAAATCAGCCCCGACACGCTGATGATCGCGGAAAATACCCCGCTGATCATGCCCTTCCACGGCGAACTGGACCGCGCACGCGAAGCCCATGCCTCGGTTGCCAAGATCGGCACCACCGGGCGCGGAATCGGGCCGTGCTACGAAGACAAGGTGGGCCGGCGCGTGATCCGCGTGGCCGACCTGTCTGATAATGACACGCTGGAACTGCGCGTCGACCGGGCGCTGGTGCATCATAACGCCCTGCGCGCAGGCCTGGGCCTTGAGGCCATCGACCGCGAGGCGCTGCTGACCAGCCTGCGCGAAATCGCCCCCGAAATCCTGAAATATGCCGCCCCCGTCTGGAAGGTGCTGGATGAGGATCGCCGCGCCGGCAAACGCATCCTGTTCGAAGGCGCGCAGGGCTCGCTTCTTGACATCGACTTTGGCACCTATCCCTTCGTCACCTCGTCGAACGTGATCGCGGGGCAGGCGGCGACCGGCGTGGGCCTTGGCCCGAATGCGATCGATTTTGTGCTGGGCATCGTCAAGGCCTATACCACCCGCGTCGGCGAAGGCCCCTTCCCGACCGAGCTGAACGATGCCGACGGCGAACGGCTGGGCACGCGCGGCCATGAATTTGGCACCGTGACCGGGCGCAAGCGCCGCTGCGGCTGGTTCGATGCGGTTCTGGTGCGCCAGACCTGCGCGATTTCCGGCGTCAAGGGCATCGCGCTGACCAAGCTGGACGTGCTGGACGGGTTCGAGACCCTGAAGATCTGCGTCGGCTATGAGGTGGACGGCGTCCGCTATGATTATCTGCCGACCCAGGCCGCCCTGCAGGCCCGCGCCACGCCGATCTATGAGGAAATGGAAGGCTGGTCCGAATCGACCGCCGGGGCGCGCAGCTGGGCCGATCTGCCCGGCGCTGCGGTGAAATACGTCCGCCGGATCGAGGAACTGATCCACTGCCCGGTGGCGATGCTGTCCACCAGCCCGGAACGCGACGACACCATCCTTGTCACCGATCCCTTCGAGGACTGATCCGATGGCGCTGTCCTACAGGGCGCGTCGGCGCTGGTCGCTTCTGATCCTCGTCGTGGGGCTGCCGCTTTATATCGTGGCGGCGGTGACGGTGGTGAACTGGCTTGACGCGACCTTCGGGCGGCTGCCGATCTGGGCCGAACTGTTGGTCTATCTGGGGCTGGGCTTCCTGTGGGCCCTGCCGTTCCGCGCGGTTTTTCGCGGCATCGGCCAGGCCGACCCCGCAAAACACGAAACGGAGGGGCAGGGCCCCTCCGCCTGATCCGGTCCGAACCGCGGCGCGTCAATTCGCGGCGCGGTTCGTTTCGTCATAAAAGCGCGACTGTTCGGTGATCGCATACTGGCCGCGCTTGACCTTGGCGATTTTGCCCTGACGCAGCAGCTGGCCAAAGGACCGCAGCCGGTCTTCGCGGCTGAAGGCGCTTTCATCGGCCACGGTTGCCACCTGTTTCATGATCTGCGGCGGCGAGAAATGCGGCCGCCCCTCGACCGTGGCGGTATAGGCCGCTGCTGCTTCCAGCAGATCGGCAAGGCCGTTCGACCCGGCCTCTTGCGCGAATTCGGCAAAGCTGCGCGCCTCGACCGGGTCTGGTCGGCCGGCGGGGGCGTCATCGGCACCGGCGTCGGGCGCACCTGCCGCGGCGCGGCGCCCCCCGATCTGCCCGGCCGAAACCCGGCGCGGGCGCACCACCGGCGTGGCGGGGACCACGCGGTCCGCGGATCGATCGACGCGCTGTTCAGACACCAGAACCAGCGGCGCGGGGCGGTTTTCGGGCCGCGCCGGGCGCGCGGCTTCGGGCCGTGCAAGCTGCGGGCGGGCGGTTTGCGGCTGGCCGGCGGGCACGGGGCGGCGCGGGCGCACCGCCTGGCTCAGGTCTTCGCGATAGGCATTGGTGTCATCGGTCCTGGAGGCGGCGGATTTCCCCACCAGCGTGCCGCGCAGCAGACGGTCGGCTACCGTAGCGGCAACCGCCGCCTTCAGATGCGCGATCGCCGAAAACCGGCGACGATTCTCGGCGCCCTCAAGCTTGGTGTTGGTTTCTTCCAGCAACCGCGACAGGTCCGCCTCTTCGGGCGGGGTGGCAACGGGGTGGTCGGCGCCATGGCTGCGCGCGGCCTGCGTATCGGCTGCGGCTTCGGGCTCCGCCGCGGTGGCTTCGGCGGTCTCATCGGTGAATTGCGGCGCAGCCTCATCCGGCTGATCGGTGACCTCCTCAAGCCCGGGCTCCGGCTCATCGGTTTCAAGCGCGGCCAGTTCATTCAGCAATTCGGCCTCGGCTTCGGGGGACAGCCCGTCCGCGGTCAGCGCGGCGTCGTCGATCAGCGCGTCAGCCGTCTGGTCCGTCAACTCCGCGTCGGTCACGATCTCGTCCTGCGCAATGTCCTGCGCGGCCTCGGCGGTTTCCTCCGCCAGATCCTCGGCGTCATCCTCGGCGCCGATCGGCTCTGCGGTATCGGGGGCCACTGCAACATCGGCATCCGCCCCAGCCTCGGTGTCATCCTCTGCCGCAAGCGCGGCCAGAACCGATTCGGCCAGATCGTCATCCAGATCGACCGTCTCTTGCTCCTCTGCGTCGAGGGCATCGACCACCGGGATGCATTCCGCATCGGTCGCCGCCTCGTCATCCAGGGACAGAAGCGCGGCATCATCCAGGCCGGTCTCATCCGGCGCCGCCAGCTCTTCGGTTGCCTCATCGGCAGCGACCACATCGACCCGTCCGGTCGGATGCAGCACAAAGATGCGCCCGGCCGGGGGGGCAGCGGCCAGAACCTCTTCGTTCTGTTTTTCCGTGGCGTCAGCGGCGTCCTCCGCGACGGCGGCAATCTCGACCTTAGGCAGGGCGATGTCGATGGGGGCAGGCGCCTCATCTTGCGCCTCCTCAGCCTCGGGCGCGCCGGGGTCGGTCTCTGGTTCCGCGCCCGCGTCCGCCTGCCGCAGTTCGGCGGCGGCTGCGGCCAGCGCGGCCGCCCGCGCAGCCTGACGCCGCGCGCGGCGGCGGGCCGCCGCCTCGTCCGACAGCGGCACCAGCGGTTCAGCCTGCGCCTCGGCGGGGGCGGCAACTGCCTCGGTCGCCGCCGGCTCCTCTGGCACGGGGGCATCTTCGGCGATGGCCTCGGCAGCCATCGGCGCGGGGGTGTCGTCCTCATCGCTCAACAAGGGGCCCGACAGGTCCAGCTCATAGCCGAAATCCTCTGGCGCGTTGTCGGCAACCGGGGGCAGCAGCGGCTCGGCGCCCTCATCCTCGGCATAGACCTGGGCCGCGCTGCGCGCGCTGGCCACCGCTGCGCGAATCCGCTGCAGCTTGGCCGCGACGCTTTCCGGGCCGCCCGGATCGGCGGCCAGATCGGTCGCCTGTGCGGTTGCTGCCAACGTGATCGGCGCGGCCTCCGCCAGCGGCGCGGCGGGCTGTTCTGCCGTCGGTTCCGGCATCGGCGCGGGGGCAGGGGCCGCGACAATCGGTTCGTCCGCTGCCGCGTCGGCCTGCGGGCGCAGCACGATTCCATTGGCCTGGATCTTCGCCTCAACCCGGCGCTGAATCTCACGCTCGGCGATGCGGTGCAGCATCTCGGCATCGGGTGTCGGCGGCTCGGCGCCGAAATAGCGGTCCTCGGCGGCGAGATCGCGGAAATATTCCGCGATGGCCTTCATCGTGCTGAAAGGCTCATCGAATCCCTCCAGCGTGCAAGAAAAGGTCCCGTAGGACACGGTGAGAATCTTGCTCGCACCAACCATGGAACGCTCGCTTTCTTCTATGCCAGTCCGGATCATATCACCCTTGAACTGGTGCTTAAGCGTGAACGGAAAAGGGCAAGAACAAGGAATTTTGCCGAAGCGGATTGTGTTTGCGTGCCTTAATCGTAATCAATGCGCCTATGATGCACGGTATTGTTCAGTCTTCCAACGGGGTCACACTGCTGGGCCGGGGTGATTCCACCGCCGCGGATGTTGCCGAAGCGTTGACAATCGCGCCCCTGCTGATCGCCGCCGATGGCGGCGCGGACCGCGCGCTGGACCTTGGTCTGATGCCGCAGGCGGTGATCGGGGATCTGGATAGCCTCTCGGCGCGGGCACGCGGGGCGATTGCGGCGGATCGGATGCACCGGATCGCCGAACAGGACAGCACCGATTTCGACAAATGCCTGAGGCATGTCCGCGCGCCGTTCTATCTGGCGCTGGGTTTTTCCGGTCGGCGGCTGGATCACACGCTGGCAACGCTGGCCTCGGTCGTGCGCCACGCCGATCACTGCGTGATGGTGGTGGGCGATCATGACATCGCCTTCCGCGCCCCGGCCTATCTGGCGCTTGACCTGCCGGTGGGCACGCGGCTGTCGCTGTTTCCCTTCGGCCCGGCGCAGGGCCGGTCCACCGGGTTGCGCTGGCCGATCGACGGCATCGCCATGGCACCCGCCGGCGTGATCGGCACCTCGAACGAGGTTACGGGGCCTGTGCGTCTGTGGGTGGACGGGCCGGTGCTGATCCTCTTGCCAAAAGCGCATCTGCGGCCCGCGCTTGGCGCAGTTGGGCGGCTGTGACGCGCTCGCGGTGGATCACATACAGCCCCGAGGCGACGATGATCCCCACCCCGACCCAGGTCAGCGCATTCGGGAAATCGCGGAAGAACAGATAGCCAAACAGCGTCGCCGTCACGATCTCCAGGTAATGCAGCGGCGCCAGCGTGGATGAGGGCGCGAATTTCAGCGCATAGGTCATCGCCATGTGGCTGATCGTGGCCGCCAGCCCCACGCAAAACACCCACATCCAGAAAATCCCCTGCGGCAGCACCAGCGCCAGGGACGGCTCTGCCATCATCGCGCCCAGGCCCAGAAGCGGCAGGCACAGCGCCGTCGCCGCCAGCGCGGTGTGCAGCTGCATCGTCACGGGATGCACCTCATTCGACAGCGCGCGCGTGACCAACATATAGGCGGCAAAGAACACGGCCGTGCCCAGCGGAAACAGGGCGATCGCCCCAAAGGCCACGAAGGACGGCTGAATCACGAACAGCGCGCCCACGAAGCCCACCACCGCCGCACCAAGCCTGCGGGGGCCGACCTGCTCGCCCAGAACCAGCCGCCCGATCAGCAGGATCACGAAAGGCTCCACGAAGGCAATCGCCAGCGCATCGGCAATCGGCATCACCTTGACCGCGGCCACGAAACAATAGGTTGATCCAATCGCGCAGAGCGCGCGCAGCGCCGTCAGCCGCAGCGCCCGTCGGCTCAGCCGCAAATCCAGCCCCATCAGCGCCACGATCGGCGCCATCAGCGCGCCCTGCACCACGAAACGGCCCAGCGTGACCATGCCCACGGGCACCTCTTGCGCGGCCAGTTTCGACGCCACATCGATCAGCGGCGCCACCACGCAGAAAAAGATCATCAATGTCACGCCGGGCAGGATACGGTCAGTCTCGCTCATGCCTGTGCCTGCCTTTCGCACCAAACCCCCGCTTCAGGGCTTCGGCTTTGTCCAAATATCCCGGGGGTGAGGGCCGCAGGCCCGAGGGGGCAGCGCCCCCTGTCCTTCAGCCCATCCGCTCCGAGGCATATGACCCGGGCGAAGCGGGGAAGACCACCGTCTTGTTGCCGTTCAGGAAAACCCGGTGGTGGATATGCGCATGGATCGCGCGCGCCAGCACCTGGGCCTCGACATCGCGGCCCAGGCTTACGTAATCCTCGGGGCTCTGGGCATGGGTGATGCGCACCGTATCCTGTTCGATGATCGGGCCTTCATCCAGATCGGCGGTGACGTAATGCGCGGTCGCACCGATCAGCTTCACCCCGCGTTCATAGGCCTGCTTGTAGGGATTGGCGCCCTTGAAACTGGGCAGGAAGGAATGGTGGATGTTGATGATCCGCCCCGACATGCGCGCGCAGAACGCATCCGACAGCACCTGCATGTAGCGCGCCAGCACCACCAGCTCGGCCCCCGTCTCATCGACGATCGCCATCAGTTGCGCTTCGGCCTGGGGCTTGTTGTCCTTGTTCACCTTGACCAGATGGAAGGGGATGTCGTGGTTCACCACCACCTTCTGATAGGTCAGGTGGTTCGACACCACGCCCACGATCTCGATGGGCAGCGCACCGATGCGCCAGCGATACAGCAGGTCGTTCAGGCAATGGCCGAAATTCGACACCATCAGCAGAACCTTCATCCGCCGGGCGCCATCGTGGATCGCCCAGTCCATGGCGAATTCCGCCGCCACCGCGGCAAAGGCCGCGCGCAGGTCCTCGATCGTCGCCCCGGTTTCCGACCGGAAGGTGATACGCGTGAAGAACTGCCCCGTCAGCGGATCGTCATATTGATGGGAATCGGTGATGTTGCAGCCGTTCGCAGCCAGGAAATTCGAAATCGCCGCCACGATCCCGCGGCGCGAGGGGCAGTTCACCGTCAACACACAAAAGGCCATGTCCGTTCCTTTTCTGGGGCATCACCGCAGCGCCCCGGCCATCATTTCCCGCATCACCACGCGCGGGCGCGCAGCGACAGGCCGCGCGCCGCAGGTGCGCCCGTGGCCCGTTCTGGGGCTCAGATCTGCTTTTCGGGAATGTGGACGACCAGACCTTCCAGCGCCGGGGTCACCGAAATCTGGCAGGTCAACCGCGAACGCACCGGGTCCGGGTGCCAGGCAAAGTCGAGCATATCCTCTTCCATCGCCTCTTTCGGGTTCAGCTTGCCCACCCAAGCCGCATCCACATAGACATGGCAGGTGGAACAGGCGCAGGCGCCGCCGCAATCGGCATCGATGCCGGGCACGCCATTGTCGCGCGCGCCTTCCATCACCGTCATTCCGGGTTTGACGTCAACCACATGCTCGGTGCCGTTATGTTCCACATAGGTGATCTTGACCATGTCCGTTCCCCGCTTTGCGGCGCGCATCCGGGCGCACCCTTCGGAGAACGGGATTTAGGCGATCGCGGCGGATTTGGCCAGAGCCTGCCGCCCCCGCCCGCGCCCCTGTGGCCTTTTGGCGCCGCCAATGCAAACGGGCGCCCGAAGGCGCCCGTGGCAAGATGGGTCCGGGTCAGGGCGTCAATCCACCGGCAGCGCCACGAACCGCGGCTCGCCGCCGCGGCGGATCAGCAGCAGCACCGATTTGCGCCCGGCCTCGCGCGCTTCGGTGATGCGGTCGTCCAGATCGTCCAGCGTCGCCACCGCCTGCTGGCCCGCCTCGACGATCAGATCGCCCGCGCGCATGCCCTTGGCAAAGGCCTCGCTGTCCTCGGGGACGGATTTCACGACCAGACCCGTGGCCCCCGCCGACAGCCCCAGTTCGGAACTGAGCGCCGGCGTCAGCGGCGTCACGGTCATGCCCAGCATGTCGCGTTCGGCATCTTGCGGACGCGCGACCGCGGCGGGAACCGCCTCACCCTCGGCCAGCTCACGCCGGCCCAGCGTGACCAGCAGCGTCTCGCTCTTGCCTTCGCGCATCACGGTGACGCGCACCGCCTCGCCCACCGGCGCATCGGCGACACGCCGCACCAGTTCGCGCGTGTCCTTGACCGGCGCGCCATCAAAGCTGGTGATCACATCGCCCGGCAGCATCCCCGCATCACGCGCGGGGCCTTCGGGCACATCGGTGACCATCGCACCCGACGCCTCGGCCAGGCCCATCGCCTCGGCCATGTCCGGGGTCAGATCCTGGATCTTCACGCCCAGCCAGCCGCGCCGGGTTTCGCCAAAGTCCTTCAGCTGCGCCACGACCTTTTGCACGACATTCGAGGCCATCGAGAAGCCGATCCCGATCGACCCGCCATTGGGCGACAGGATTGCGGTGTTCACGCCCACAACCTCGCCCGACATGTTGAACAAGGGGCCGCCCGAATTGCCCCGGTTGATCGCGGCATCGGTCTGCAGATAGTCGTCATAGGTGCCCGACAGTTCGCGGTTGCGCGCCGACACGATGCCCGCGCTGACCGAGAATCCCTGGCCCAGCGGGTTGCCCATCGCCATTACCCAGTCGCCCACGCGCATCTGGTCGCTGTCGCCGAATTTCACGAATTTCAGCGGCTTGTCGCTTTCCACCTTCAGCAGGGCCACATCGGTCTTGGGGTCGGTGCCGATCAGCTTGGCCTTCAGCGTCCGCCCCGAGAAGAATTCCACCTCGATCTCATCGGTGCCTTCGATGACGTGGTTGTTGGTGACGATGAAGCCGTCCTCGGAAATCACGAAGCCCGATCCCAGCGCGTTCGACCGGCGCGGGCCGGGGCCGCCATTGGGGCCGGGGGGGAAGCCAAAGTCGCGGAACAGGTCCTCAAAAGGCGAACCGGGCGGAAACATCGGGCCGGGCCCGGTCGGCGCGGCGACGGTGGTTGATGTGGTGATGTTGACCACCGCGTCGCTGACCTTCTGCGCCAGATCGGCGAAACTTTCCGGCGCGGCCTGCGCCGGGGCCAGAACGCCTGGTGCGAAGGCCAGTGATAATGCCAGCATCGACGCGGTCAGGATGCGGCGGACCCCCCGCGGCGTTGCAAGCGTCAGAACCTGTGCTGTCATGCGATGCTCCCCTCTCAGCCGGATCACGGGCTTTGCCATACTGGGACGAAAACCCGCTTCTTGCATAGATACCTAGGGCGCGATCGGTGCAATTGAAAGCCCATCGCGCCGCGTCACATCGACGTGAGCCTGCCTATCCCGCCATCGCCCGCGCCAGCCACAGGGCTGCAATGCCCCCCGTCATTACCGCAAGGCCCAGCAGGCGCCGCCGGTCACGGCCCATCGCGCGCAACAGCTCCAGCACTTCTTCCATGCGCGAAGGGGCCAGCGCAAGCGCCAGCCCCTCGATCACAAGTACCAGCCCGATCCCCCAAAGGATCGTGGCGATCATTGCCCGGAACCTGCCGAACCGCCCGCTTGGGCGCTGCCGCCGCCGATCGATTTCAGGAACCGGTCATAGTCGAAATAGACGCTGTCGGGCTGCGTCACCAACGAGGAACTTTCGGCCCTCATGGTTTGGGCATAAAATTCCAGCGATCGGGTGAAGGCAAAGAATTCCGGGTCGCGACCGAAGGCTTCGGCATAGATCGCGTTGCGTTCGGCATCGGCCTCACCGCGGATGATCTCGGCCTGCTTGCGCGCCTCGGACGTCAGTTCGACCACGGTCCGGTCGGCGGTGGCGCGCACGCGCTGCGCCGCCTCGCCGCCGCGGGCGCGTTCATCGGCCGCCTCGCGTTCGCGTTCCGCCCGCATCCGCGCGAAAGTCGCGGCCAGGTTCTGTTCGGGCAGTTCGGTGCGCGTCAGACGCACGTCGATCACGTCGATGCCAAGGGCCGCGGCCTCGCGCCGGGCGATGTCGCGGATGCGGGTCATCAGCACGGTCCGGTCCGCCGACAGAACCGCCGTGGACGGGACCGAGCCCAGAATCTCGCGGATGGCGGCGTTGACGATGCTGTCCAGCCGTGACTTGGCCACCTGTTCGCCGCCCGCCCCCACGGCTTCGCGGAATTCGATCAGGTTGACGATGCGCCAACGGGCGAAGGCATCGACCACAAGGCGGCGGTCATCCAGCGGCGTCACCTCCAGCGGCTGGGTCGGCAGGCTGAGGATGCGGTCTTCGTAGGTCACCACCTCCTGGATCAGCGGGATCTTGAAGCCCAGACCGGGCGTTTCCTTGACCTGCTTGACCTGCCCGAATTGCAGCACCAGCGCCTTTTCGCGTTCATCCACGACGAACAGCGACGACAGCGCGGCCCCCGCGACGATCACCAGCGCGGGAATGGCGAATTGCATGCGGCTCATCAGTTGTTCCCCCCGTTGGTCGTGGCAGCCGGCGCGCGGCGCAGCTGATCAAGCGGCAGATAGGGCACAACGCCGCTGCCACCGTTCTGGCCGGACACGCCGTCCAGGATCACCTTGTTCACCGGACCCAGCACCTTTTCCATGGTTTCCAGATACATCCGGCGCTTGGTCACCTCGGGGGCCTTCACATATTCCTCATAGACCGAGACAAAGCGCGCGGCCTGGCCTTGGGCATCGTTGACCACGCGGGCGCGATAGGCCTCGGCATCCTCCATCAGGCGGGCAGCCTCACCCCGGGCGCCGGCGGTGACCTGGTTGGCATAGGCATCGGCCTCTTTTTCCAGCCGGTCGCGTTCCTGCTGGGCGGCCTGCACCTCACGGAAGCTGTCGATCACCTCGCGCGGCGGGTCGGCGCGGTTGAAGTTCACGCGCACCACGTTGATGCCCGATTCATAGCTGTCCAGCGTTTCCTGCACCGCAAGGCGCAGATCTGCGGCAATCACGCCGCGGTCGCGGTTCAGGATCGGCGACAGTTCCGATCGCGCGATGATATCGCGCATCGCCGATTCCGACACCGCCCGGATCGTGTCTTCCGGGTCGGCCAGGTTGAACAGATAGGCGGCCGGATCGCTGATGTTCCAGACCACCTGGAATTCGATGTCGACGATGTTCTGGTCGCGCGTCAGCATCAGCCCGCTGTCGGCGGGGCCGCCACGGCCCGATCCGATCTCGGTGGTGCGTTCGCCCGTCACCTGCACGATTTCCGCCGTGACCACGGGCCAGGGCGCAAAGTTCAGCCCCGGGTTGCCGGTCGCCTGATATTGACCGAACATCAGCTCGACCGAGCGTTCTTCGGGCTTGACGGTGTAGAAGGACGAAAAGGCCCAAAGCCCCGCCGCCGCCAGCACCACAAGCCCCAGCGTCCCGCGCGTCAGCGCCGGGCCGCCCGAACCGCCCCCCCGCGGGCCGCGACCGCCGCCGCCCTGACCGCCGCGCCCGCCCATCAGCACGCGCAGCTGCTCGGAGCCCTTCTTCATGATCTCCTCGATCTCGGGGATCGGTGCGCCCTCACCGGGGCGGCGCGGGCCGCTGCCGCGCGGGCGGTTGTTGCGGTCGTCGTCATCGCCGCCGCCTGAACCGCCACCCGATCCCCAGGGTCCTCCGTTGCTCATCCGTTCCTCACTTCTTCTAAAGGTCTGCCCTGCGAATTGGGCACAAATCGCGGAAAATCAAGCGCTCCGCACAGGTTTTCGCATCGTCACCAGTTCTTCGGCCATGGTCGGATGGACCGCGCAGGTGCGGTCGAAATCCTCTTTGGTGGCGCCCATCTTGATGGCGATGGCGGCCAGCTGGATCATCTCGCCGGCTTCGGGCGCGACGATATGGCAGCCCAGCACCCGGCGCGTGGCGGCGCAGACGATCAGCTTCATCATCACCCGCGCATTGCGCCCGGCAAACAGCGTCTTCATCGGCCGGAACGAGGTCGCGTAAACCTCGATCGGCCCGGCTTCGCGCGCGGCTTCCTCGGTCAGCCCGACGGACCCCAGCTCGAACGGTTGGGTGAACACGGCCGAGGCGACCAGGTCGTGATCGGCCTTGCGCGTCATCGCGCCAAAGACGGTGTCGGCAAAGGCATGCCCCTCGCGGATCGCCACCGGGGTCAGATTGATGCGGTCGGTTACATCGCCCACCGCATAGATGGATGGCACATTCGTCTGCGACCAGTCGTCCACCAGCACCGCGCCGCGCCGCCCCAGCGTGACGCCCGCCCGGTCCAGCCCAAGGCCCTGGGTGTTGGGCACCCGGCCCGTGGCATAGACCACCGCATCATAGGTGCGGTCGGACCCGTCGGTGGCCTTGACGCGGATCCCTTGGGCCGTCTTGTGCAGTTCCAGCACATCGGTGCCGCAATGGATGGTCACCCCCGTTTCGGCCATCAGCCCCGCGACATGGCCGCGCGCCTCATCGTCAAAGCCGCGCAGGATCTGCGCGCCGCGGTAGAATTGCGTCACCTCGACGCCCAGCCCGTTCAGGATGCAGGCAAATTCGCAGGCAATGAACCCGCCGCCCACGATCAGAACCGACCGGGGCAGGGCGTCCATCAGGAAGATCTCGTTCGAGGTCATCACCAGATCGGCGCCCGGCAGATCCGGCACGAAAGGCCGCCCGCCGGTGGCGATCAGGATGTGCTTGGCCGTCACCTGGCGCCCATCGGCCAGTTCCACCGTATGCGGACCGACCAGCGTGGCGCGGCAGTCATGCACCGTCACGCCCGCGCCCGTCAGCCCGCTGCGATAGGCCGCCTCCAGCCGGTCCAGTTCCACATCCAGCGCCGCGCGGAATTTCGACCAGTCGAACCCACCCGCCTGCACATCCCAGCCATAGGCGCGGGCGTCTTCCATCGCCGCCGGATAGCCAGAGGCAAAGACCATCAGCTTCTTGGGCACGCAGCCGCGGATCACGCAGGTCCCGCCCATGCGGTATTCCTCGGCCAGGCCCACGCGCGCGCCATGTTCGCCCGCCGCAATGCGCGCCGCGCGCACCCCGCCCGAGCCGCCGCCGATCACGAACAGATCATAGTCGAAAGTCATGCCTGCTTCCTTGCCCTGCGGTCCCGCACCGGGCCCTTTAATCCAGATCGGCGAAGATATTCTCCGCCTCGTTGAAATCGATCTGATCGGTCTCGACCGTGCCTTCGTTGATGTCGCGCAGTTCCACCGTGCCATCGCCATGGCCGATGATGACCACGTCGCAGATGTCGATGAACAGCCCGTTTTCCACCACGCCGGGGATCTGGTTCAGCATCAGGCCCAGCTGGCGCGGATTGCCGATCCGGTTCAGGTGCAGATCGACGATGTAATTGCCCTCATCGGTGATGAAGGGCTGGCTGCCGTTCACCCGCAGCGTGGTGTTGCGCCCCAGCACATCCATGCTGACCAACGTTTCCTCAATCAGCGCGCGGGTGGTCTGCCAACCGAAGGGCACCACCTCGACGGGCAGCGGAAAGGCGCCCAGCTGCGCCACCTCTTTCGCGGCATCGGCGATCACGATCATCCGGTCGGATGCGGTGGCCACGATCTTTTCCTGCAACAGCGCGCCGCCGCCGCCCTTGATCAGGTTCAGCTCGTTGTCGAATTCATCCGCCCCGTCGATCGTCAGATCAAGCCATTTCGCCTCATCCAGGCTGACGACCTTGATGCCCAGCTGGCGCGCCAGATCGGCGGTGCGGGTGCTGGTCGGCACGCCGATGATCTGCAGACCCTCTTCGCGCACCAATTCGCCCAGGCAGCGCACCATCCAGGCCGCGGTCGATCCGGTGCCCAGCCCCACGCGCATCCCGTCCTCGATGAAGTCGACGGCGCGGCGGGCGGCGGCGAATTTGGCCTTGTCGATGGGCGAGAGTTCGGCGGGCATGGATGGCTCCTGGCTGATGGGATGGTCCGGTTATAGGCAATCGCGCCCCGGGGTGCGAGTGCCAATTCGCCCGATCCGCCCGCCCGATCGCGCGCAAATGCCGCGCGCCGGGTCGTTTCCGGGCTTGCCGCGCGCGCACACTGCGCCATTGTGGGGGCAATCAGGGAGGCGCGGATGTTCCTAAGCGTGTTCGACATGTTCAAGGTGGGGGTGGGGCCGTCGTCCTCGCACACGATGGGGCCGATGATCGCGGGGGGGCGGTTTCTGGACCGGCTGCGCGCCTCGCCCTTCCAGGCGTATGGGCTGCGCGCCAGCCTGCACGGCTCGCTGGCCTTCACCGGCAAGGGCCACGCCACCGACCGTGCAACGATCCTTGGCCTGGCGGGATTTCTGCCCGAAACCTATGACGCCACGGCGGCCGAAGCCGCCCTTGCGGCCAATGCGGCAACCGGCCTGCTGTCCCCGCCCGGCCTTGCGCCGCTGCGCTTTGATCCCGCGACCGACCTGATCTTCGATTTCGGCCCCGCGCTGGCAGGCCATGCCAATGGCATGATCCTGATGGCGCTGGATGCGCAGGGCGACGTGATCGCGCAGGAAACCTACTATTCCATCGGCGGCGGCTTTGTTCTGACCGCGGCCGAAGCGGCGGCGGTGGATGACCGTGTCCTTGCCGCGCCTTCGCCCGTGCCCTTTCCCTTCCGCACCGCAGCCGAAATGCTGACCATGGCCCATGCCTCGGGGCTGACCATCGCGCAGATGAAACGCGCCAATGAACGGCGCTTCCGCCCGGATGCCGATATCGACGCAGGGCTGGCCCGGATCTGGTCGGTGATGAACGCCTGCATCGACCGCGGCCTTGCCGCAGAAGGCATCCTGCCCGGTGGCCTCAAGGTCCGCCGCCGCGCGCGCGCGATCCACGAAAGCCTGATCGCCGAACGCGGCAGGAACCTGACCGCGCCGCATGTGATCAACGACTGGATGTCGACCTATGCCATGGCCGTGAACGAGGAAAACGCCGCCGGCGGCCAGGTCGTCACCGCCCCCACCAACGGCGCGGCGGGCGTGGTGCCCGCCGTGATCCGCTATTGGCTGGACCATGTGCCCGGCGCCAGTGCGGCGCGCATCGGGGAATTCCTGCTGACCGCCGCCGCGGTGGGCGGGCTGATCAAGCACAACGCCTCAATCTCAGGCGCCGAATGCGGCTGCCAGGCCGAGGTGGGCTCTGCCGCCGCCATGGCCGCCGCGGGTCTTGCTGCCGTGCTGGGCGCCACCCCCGAACAGGTGGAAAACGCCGCGGAAATCGCGCTGGAACATCACCTTGGCATGACCTGCGACCCGGTCAAGGGTCTGGTCCAGGTGCCTTGTATCGAACGCAACGGCCTTGGTGCGATCAAGGCGGTATCCGCCGCCTCGCTTGCCCTGCGCGGCGACGGCGCCCACCTTGTGCCGCTTGACGCCGCGATTGAAACGATGCGCCAGACCGGCCGCGACATGCATGAAAAATACAAGGAAACCTCGCTGGGCGGCCTTGCCGTCAATGTCCCCAACTGCTGAGGCTTCTCTTCATCTTGCCCGAAATACCTCGGGGGTGCGGGGGCAGCGCCCCCGCCGCAAGATCACAGCGCGCGCCAGCCGATGTCGCGCCGGCAGAACCCGTCCGGCCAGTCGATCGCATCGACCATCGCATAGGCCCGGGCCTGCGCTTCACGCAGGTTCGCGCCGCGCGCGGTGACGTTCAGAACCCGCCCGCCCGTGGCCAGTACCGCCCCGTCCTTCGCCGTGGTGCCCGCGTGGAAGACCATGTTGAAACTGTCCGCGGGCAGGGCGTCCAGTCCCTTGATCGCGGTGCCCTTGACGTAGCTGCCCGGATAGCCCCGTGCCGCCATCACCACGGTCAGCGCGTGATCCTCGGCCCAGTGCGCGCGCACCTGATCCAGCCGCCCTTCCGCGCAGGCAATCATCAGGTCCAGCACCTGCCCGCCAAGGCGCATCATCAGCACCTGACATTCCGGATCGCCAAAGCGGACATTGTATTCCACCAGCCGCGCCCGGCCGTCCTTGATCATCAGCCCGGCGTACAGCACGCCCTGAAACGGCGTCCCGCGGCGCGCCATCTCGGCCACGGTGGGGCGCACGATTTCGGCCAGGACCTGGTCCTGGATCGCGGGCGTCAGGACGGGGGCGGGGGAATAGGCGCCCATGCCGCCGGTATTGGGGCCGGTGTCGCCATCGCCCACGCGCTTGTGGTCCTGCGCGGTGCCCACGGGCAGGACGTTCACGCCATCGGACAGAATGAAGAAGCTGGCTTCTTCGCCATCCATGAATTCCTCGATCACCACCTCGGCGCCCGCCTCGCCAAAGGCGCCGCCAAAGATCTCATCCAGACCCGCCAGCGCCTCATCCAGCGTCATTGCCACGATCACGCCCTTGCCGGCGGCCAGCCCGTCGGCCTTGACCACGATCGGCGCGCCTTGGGCGCGGACGTAATCCGCCGCCGCCCCGGCATCGGTAAACCGCGCATAGGCCGCGGTGGGCGCACCGCAGGCATCGCAGATTTCCTTGGTGAAGGCCTTCGATGCCTCCAGCCGCGCGGCCGCGGCCGAGGGGCCAAAGCACAGCACGCCCGCCTCGCGCAGGCGGTCGGCGACACCGGCGGCCAGGGGGGCCTCGGGGCCGATCACCACGAAGTCGATGGCGTTTTCTTCACAGAAATTCACCACCGCCGCGCCGTTCAGCGGGTCCAGATCCGACATTTCGGCGATCATTGCGATCCCGGCATTGCCGGGCGCCACGATCAGCCGGTCGCATTTGGGGTTCTGCTTGATCGCCCAGGCCAGCGCATGTTCGCGCCCGCCGCCGCCCAGCACCAGAATATTCATCATTCGTCCCCCTTGGCCTTCGGTTGCGCGCCTTCTAAGGTCTGGGGCGCTGTCAGGCAAGCGAACAGGGGAACGGATGGAGCTTTTCGAGGATGACCCGGCCCCGGGGGGCGGCAATGCCCCCGGCAATGCCCATGAATATACCGTGTCCGAGCTGTCGGGTGCGGTCAAACGGGTGATTGAGGGCCAGTTCGACCGCGTCCGTGTGCGTGGCGAGGTGGGGCGCGTGTCGCGGCCGTCCTCGGGGCATATGTATTTCGACCTGAAAGACGACCGTTCCGTCATCGCCGCCGTCAGCTGGAAGGGCCAGGTCGCGCGGATGCAGGTCCGCCCCGAGGAAGGCATGGAGGTCATCGCCACCGGGCGCATGACCACCTTTCCCGGCCAATCGAAATACCAGCTGATCGTCGATGACGTGGAACCCGCGGGCGCGGGCGCGTTGATGGCGATGCTGGAAAAGCGCCGCCAGGCGCTGGCCGCCGAGGGCCTTTTTGCGCCCGACCGCAAGCAGCCGATCCCCTTCCTGCCGCAGGTGATCGGCGTTGTCACCTCGCCGTCGGGGGCGGTGATCCGCGACATCCTGCACCGGCTGCGTGACCGCTTTCCGCGCCGTGTGCTGATTTGGCCGGTCGCGGTGCAAGGCCAGGCCTGCGCCCCCGAGGTCGCCCGCGCGATCCGTGGCTTCAACGCGCTGGCGCCGGGCGGGGCGATCCCGCGGCCCGATCTGATCATCGTGGCGCGTGGCGGCGGCAGCCTTGAGGATCTTTGGGGCTTCAACGAGGAAGTCGTGGTGCGCGCCGCAGCCGACAGCCAGATCCCGCTGATCTCCGCCGTGGGACATGAAACCGATACCACGCTGATCGACTTTGCCGCCGACCGGCGCGCGCCCACGCCCACCGCCGCCGCCGAAATGGCCGTGCCGGTGCGGATGGAGCTGCTGGCCCGGGTGAATGAGGGCGGCACCCGCATGGCCCGCGCGATGACCCATCGCGGGCAGATGCGGGCGCAGCGGCTTGTCGATCTGTCGCGCGGGCTTGGCCGGCCACAGGCGCTGACCGCCCCGGCAAGGCAACGGTTCGACCTGTGGTCCGACCGGCTGGGCCCGGCGCTGCGCGCGCTGACCGGGCGCAAGCGCGAACAGTTCGGGCCCGTGGCGGCGCTGGTGCGCCCCGATCTGCTGCGTCTGTTCATCCGGCGCGAGCAGGCGGCGATCGACAAGCTGGGCGCGCGCCTTGGCCCCGCGCTGGGCCGCCTGCGCGATGAGGCCGCGCGGCGCAACCGCGATGCCCGCGCGCGGCTGGACGATCTGTCCGACCGGCTGGCGCTGGCCCCCCGCGCGCGCCTGGACGCGCTGGGCGAACGGCTGGACCGGCTGGACCGGATGCGCCAGACGCTTGGTTACACGGAAACGCTGCGGCGCGGCTATGCGGTGGTGCGTGGGCCCGATGGCCTGATCACCGCGCGCGCCCAGGCCGCGGGCCAGACCGCGCTGGAGATCGAATTCCACGATGGCCGGCTGTCGGTCCTGCCTGCGGGGGAAAGCGATGGGGCGCCCGCGCCGCAGCGCCCACGAAAGCCTGGCGCAGGAAAATCCGGTTCTGGCAAATCCGGCGCGGGCAAGCCGCCACCCGATCAGGGCAGCCTGTTCTGACGCGTCACACCCCGACTTCGGGGCCGGGGCAGTCCAGCGGTTCGGGGCTTTCGGACAGCGACACCAGCGGCTCGGCCCCGGGATCGCCCAGAAACCGCGCCATCAGCCCTTCGGGCGTGTCGTGGAAGGTCCAGCATTGCAGACCGCCGTCATCGCGGTAGTCAAAGCAGATCATCTCGCCCTGCTGGAACCAGGTGCCTTCCTTGCACGCGCCCCCTTCAAACGCCCAGAGCACGCGGCGCCCGGGCAGATATTGTTCCACCCCATAGGGCTGGCCATAGGCGGAATAGGTGATGGTGCGGCCCTGGGTGCGGGCGTCGAATTCCGCGGCGTCAAGCGGTGCTGTGTGCAGGGGCGGGGCCGCAGGTGGCGCGCCGCCCGGCGGGGCCGTGCCCTGGCCCGTCGTCGGGTCGGCGGCGGCGGGTGGCGCCATCAGCAGCGCGGCGCAAAGGGGCAGCAGGATGCGGATCGGGGGCATGGCCTGTCCTTGGTGACGCGGCCGGGGCGGGCCGCCATGCCGCCAGCCTGCCAGAAACCCCGGCCCACCGCCAGCCACAGCGCCGTGAATATCCGCGCCGCTACCCCCGGCCACGCAGCGCCATCACGCGCCGGTCCATCACGCGCCGCCACAGCAGCGGGATCAGCGCCAGCGTCGCCATCACCGGCAGCGACCGTGGCAGCACCGGCCGGCCCGGCACCCCGATCGCGCCCAGCCGCAGCGCGGGATATTCGCGCCCCGGATGGGCGTGATGGTCCGAATGGCGCGGCGCGTTCAGCATCCACAGCGAGGACACCCGCTGCGGCGCATCCCAGCTGTGCGCGGGGCCGACGGGCTCATAGCGGTCCATGCCCAGGCGCCGACGGCTCAGGCCATAGTGCTGCACATAATCGGCCAACAGCAGTTGCACCTGCGCATGGGCGCACAAAAGCAGATAGGCCAGAAGCCCACCGACCCCGAACAGCGCCAGCGCGGCCAGCACAAAGCCCGCCCCGCCCGCCAGGTAGATCACATAGGGATGCACCCGCCGCAGCCGCGCCCGCAGGCTGTCGCCCGGGGGCAGGGTCTTGCGCAGGTTCGTCTCCATCTCATGGCCGGCCACGAAAGACCCCGCCCAGGCGCGGCGCGCGAAATCCCAGAACCCCTCGCCCAATTCGGCGCTGTTGGGATCATCGGGGGTTGCAACAAAGCGGTGATGCACCAGCCTATGCGCCGAGGTGTGATGCCCGAACAGCAATGAGATATAGACCCACATCCCAAGGCGGAACAGCCGCCGGTCGGCGCGGTGGATCAGCTCATGCGCGTTGGAATTCGACACCTGCCCGAAAAACAGCCCAAACCCCAGGAACAGCGCGACACGGTCGCCCCAGCCCAGCCCCGATCCCCCCGACAGCGCCCAGACCGCAACCGCCAGCGCCACGAAATGCGCAATCGCCAGCGCTGCCGACAGGCGGTTGGCGGCGGGAAACTCCGCGCCCTCGGGGGCATCGGGTGCGGCCCCCGCGATCAGCCGGTCCAGCACGGTGATCAGCACCGCCACATAGGCCAGCGCCCCCCAGGCAAAGGCGCCCCCCAAAACCGCCCCCAGCATCAGAAACGGCAAGGGCAGCAGCGTCACCAGCGCGAAGGCCGCAACGGGGGGCACCCGTGCGCGCATCTGCCCCAGCAAGGTTGCGGGGCGCGGCATCCGGGGGGGGGCGGGCATCGGGGGTGTGGGCATCTGTATCTCGCCGCTTGTGCCCCGCGGCGGGGGCAGTCTGAAAAAGGTGGTTGCGTCAAAATCGCTCTGCCTGATCTTGAACAGACCGGGGCGGCTGTCCACCCTCTTTGTGCATGCGCGGCTGCGGCAAAGCGGGCAGGGCGGGGCGCCCGGGTGACATCGGGCCCTTCCATCATGGGGCGGGATTGATTAGGTGTCTGGAAACCGAAAGGGCCGCAGATGTCTTTCTTCCAGAAATTGAAATCCCGCCTGACGAAATCCTCTGCCAAGCTGGAGGAGGGGCTTGATGCCATCGTGGCCGAAGCCCCGGCCCAGGATGTGACAGTCCCGGAAACGCCCGAGCCAGAGGCTACGCCGTCCACCCCCCCCACACCCGGGCCCGCGACAGCCGCAGAACCCGCCCGCAAGCCCGGCCTGCTGGGCCGCATTCTGGGCCGGGCCGAGGATGCCGCACCCCGCCGGGTGCTGGATGATGCGATGCTCGAAAGCCTTGAGGAATTGCTGATCCGGTCCGACATGGGGGTGGAAACGGCACTGCGCGTCACCGCCAACCTGGCCGAAGGGCGCATGGGCAAACGCCTGTCGGTGCCGGAAATCCAGGGCCTGTTGGCGGGGGAAATCGCGCGCATCATGGACCCCGTCGCGCGCCCCATGCCGCTTTACCCGAAAAAACCGCAGGTCGTGCTGGTGGTGGGCGTGAATGGCTCGGGCAAGACCACGACGATCGGGAAACTCGCCAGCCAGTTCCGCGCCGCCGGCAAATCGGTGGTGATCGCGGCCGGCGACACGTTCCGCGCGGCGGCGGTCGAACAGCTGCAGGTCTGGGGCCAGCGCGCGGGCGTGCCGGTGCTGACCGCGCCCGAAGGCTCGGACCCCGCCAGCCTGGCCTTCGACGCGATGACCAAGGCACAGGCCGATGGCGCGGACCTTCTGCTGATCGACACGGCGGGGCGGCTGCAAAACCGCGCCGACCTGATGGAGGAACTGGCCAAGATCGTCCGCGTGATCCGCAAGAAGGATGAAACCGCCCCGCACAACACGCTGCTGGTGCTGGATGCCACCACCGGCCAGAACGCGCTGAGCCAGGTGGAAACCTTCCGCAAGATCTCGGATGTGTCGGGTCTTGTGATGACCAAGCTCGACGGGACCGCCAAGGGCGGCGTGCTGGTGGCGCTGGCCGACCGCTTCGGCCTGCCGATCCACGCCATCGGCATCGGCGAACAAATCGACGACCTCGCCCCCTTCGACCCCGAGGATTTCGCCCGCGCCCTGGTCGGACAAGAGGGCTGATCCCTTCGGCTTTGTCCAAATATCCTCGGGGGTGCGGGGGCAGACAGCCCCCGCTTCTGGCCCCTGAAATCGTGCTTTGGGGGGTGTCATCGCGAAAATCCTCGCTTATCTCTGGGGCAAACAACAAAGGGCGGTGGCGAATGGCGCAGCAAAAGATCAAACCCTGGGTAAAGGCGGCGCTGGAGTTCGGGCCGCTGATTGCCTTCTTCGTGGCCTTCGTGAAGCTGAAGGATGAAAGCTACACGATCGGCGGCACCGATTATTCGGGCTTTATCCTGGCCACGGCGGGCTTCGTGCCGCTTCTGGTCATCACCACGCTGATCCTGTGGCGGCTGACGGGGCGGCTGGCGCCGATGCAGATCGCCACGCTGGTGCTGGTGGTGGTGTTCGGGGGGCTGTCGGTTTGGCTGAACGATGAACGCTTCTTCAAGATGAAGCCGACGATCATTTACCTTCTGTTCGCCGCGATCCTGGGCCTTGGCCTGATGCTGCGTCGGCCCTGGCTTGCGCTGGTGATGGAAGAGGCCCTGCCGATGGAGCCCGAGGGCTGGCGCATCCTGACCCAGCGCATGGCGCTGTTTTTCCTCGGCCTTGCGGTCGCCAATGAGGTCGTCTGGCGCAGCATGTCCGATCAGGCCTGGGTCAATTTCAAGACCTTCGGCCTGACCGTTCTGATGTTCGGCTTCTTCATGGCGCAGGGGCGGCTGTTCGCCCGCTACGGGATCGAGAAGAAGGCCGATTAGCGCCGGAATTAGCGCCGGAACAGGATCTCCTGCGCCTTGCGGTCCTGTGCCGCGTCCGACCGCAGATCCGCCCCCACCGCGCGGCCGCGCTGCACGGCGGGCCGGGCGGCCATCGTGTCCAGCCAGCGCGCCAGATGGGGCTTGTCATCCAGGCTTTGCTGTTGGCCTTCCCACAAGCAGGCCCAGGGCCAGATCGCGAAATCCGCGATCGACAGGAAATCGCCCGCCACGAATTCGCCCCGGGCCAGCTGCCGGTCCAGAGCACCGTAAAGCCGCGCCACCTCGCGCCGGTAGCGGTCCTTGGCATAGGGCAGGTCCTGCGGAGGGTCCATCGCGGGGGCATATTTCAGGAAATGATGCGCCTGTCCCGCCATCGGGCCAAGGCCGCCCATCTGCCACATCAGCCATTGTTCGACCGCGATCCGGTCACGCTCGCCGTGCCCTATGAACTGGCCGGTCTTGCGCGCCAGATACAGAAGGATCGCCCCCGATTCGAAGATCGACACCGGCGCACCATCGGGACCGTCGGGGTCCACGATCGCGGGCATGCGGTTGTTGGGCGCGATCTTCAGGAATTCGGGGTCGAACTGGTCGCCCGCGCCGATATTAATCAGCTGCACCTGGTAGGGCAGGCCCATTTCCTCCAGCGCGATGGTGATTTTCCAGCCGTTCGGCGTGGGCCAGTAATACAGATCGATCATGGTATCTCCTTTCGGCCAAAGCATGGCGCAACGCGCGCCAAAGGCAAGGGCGCGGCATTGACCGCCCGGCTGCCCCTTGGTAACGCCAGCGCAACCGAAGGCCCGCCAGGGGGAGGCGCAGATGAGCGACTGGAACACCCGCACCAAACTGATCCACGAAGGCATCCGCCGCAGCCAATATGGCGAAATGGCCGAGGCGATCTTTCTGACCCAGGGCTTTGTCTATGACAGTGCCGAACAGGCGCAGGCGCGCTTTGTGAAGGTGGGCGATGATGAATTCATCTATGCCCGCTACGGCAACCCCACCACCCGCATGTTCGAAGATCGCATGGCCGCGATCGAGGGCACCGAGGATGCCTTTGCCACCGCATCCGGCATGGCGGCGGTCAATGGCGCGCTGTTTTCCATCCTGAAGGCGGGCGATCATGTGGTGGCGGCGCGGGCGCTGTTCGGGTCGTGCCTGTATGTGCTGGAACTGTTGGGCCGCTTCGGGGTCGAGGTGACGCTGGTTGATGGGCTGTCGCTGGACCAGTGGCGCGCGGTCGTGCGCCCTGGCACCAGGGCGGTGTTCTTCGAAAGCGTGTCAAACCCCACGCTTGAGGTGATCGACATTCGCGCCGTCGCCGAAATTGCCCATGCCGCGGGCGCGCTGGTGATCGTCGACAATGTCTTCGCCACGCCGGTCTTTTCGCGCGCGGTGGACCAGGGGGCGGACGTGGTGGTCTATTCCACCACCAAGCATATCGACGGTGGCGGGCGGGCGCTGGGCGGGGTGGTCTGCGGCACGCGCGAGTACATCCGCGGCCCGCTGGAAACCTACATGAAGCATACCGGCGGCGCCATGAGCCCGTTCCACGCCTGGATCATGCTGAACGGCATGCAGACGCTGGACCTGCGCGTGCGCGCCCAGACCGCCAATGCCGAGGCCCTGGCCCGCGCGCTGGACGGTCATCCCAAGGTGGCGCGCGTGATCTATCCAGGGCTGGACAGCCACCCCCAGCATGCGCTGGCCATCGCGCAGATGGGGGCGGGCGGCACCATGGTCTCGGCCGAGATCACGGGCGGGCAAGAGGCCGCCTTCCGGTTCCTGAACGCGCTGCAGATCGTCAAGATTTCCAACAACCTGGGCGATGCCAAGTCGATCGTGACCCATCCCGCGACCACCACCCACCAGCGCCTGCCGCAGGATCAGAAGGATCTGCTGGGCATAACGCCGGGTCTGGTGCGGATCTCGCTTGGGATCGAGGATGGCCGCGATCTGGTGGCCGATGTGCTGGCTGCGCTGGACGCGGTGTGATCCGAACCGATCCGGGTGATCCGGGTGATCCGGTGGCGGGTGGGATGCGTATCCCCTTGGACAAACGCGCCGCACCCCCCATATTGGCGGGGTTGGGCCAGCCCCAGGGGGATCAGCGATGAACATTCACGGCAAGATCGAGGCGCCCGATACCGCAGAGGCGAAAGCGGCGCTGGATGTGTTGCGCCAATGGGCCGCCGGCGCGACCGAAACGGAAATCGCCCGGCTTGATCCGGCGATTGCGCGCCTGCTGCCGGGGCGGTCGGTCGGCAATTACCCCGATCTGCGCCGCGTTTACCCCGAGGATTTCAACGCCGATGAAAGCTATCGCGCCGGTCTGCCCGATCTGCAGAACGGCCCGGCAAGCCTGATCGTGGGCGCCAAGGCGCAGATCCAGCATGTCGGCATTTCCAACTTCCGCCTGCCGATCCGCTACCATACACGCGACAACGGTGATCTGACGCTGGAAACCAGCGTCACCGGCACCGTCAGCCTGGATGCCGAAAAGAAGGGCATCAACATGAGCCGGATCATGCGGTCCTTCTATGGCCATGCCGAGCGCACCTTTTCCTTTGAGGTGATTGAGGCGGCGCTGGATGACTACAAGGACCATCTGGACAGTTTTGACGCCCGCATCCAGATGCGTCTGTCCTTCCCGATGAAGGTGGAAAGCCTGCGATCCGGCCTGTCGGGCTGGCAGTATTACGACATCGCGCTGGAGGTGGTGGAAACCGCCGGCGTGCGCAAGAAGATCGTGCATCTGGATTACGTCTATTCCTCGACCTGCCCGTGCTCGCTGGAGCTGTCGGAACATGCGCGGATGGTGCGGGGGCAGCTGGCCACGCCGCATTCGCAGCGATCGGTTGCACGGATTTCCGTGGTGGTGGAACCGGGCCGCGTGCTGTGGTTCGAAGACCTGATCGACATGGCGCGGCGCGCGGTGCCGACCGAAACCCAGGTGATGGTCAAGCGCGAGGACGAACAGGCCTTTGCCGAGCTGAACGCCGCCAATCCGATCTTTGTGGAAGATGCCGCCCGCGCCTTTGCCGGGGTGCTGCTGGCCGATCCGCGAATCGGCGATTTCCGGGTTCTGGCCAGCCATCAGGAAAGCCTGCACAGCCATGATGCGGTCAGCCTGCTGACCGAGGGGCCGACCTTTGCTGCCGAAAGCCTGGATCCGCGGCTGTTCGCCTCGTTGATCCATCACGGGTAAGGGGGGCGCTGCCCCCCTTCGCGGCAAAGCCGCTTCCCCCCCGGAGTATTTTGGCCAAGAAGAAGAACATTCGCGGAACTTCACTTGGCGGCGGCGCCGGGCCGCGTTAAGTTGGCGCCATGAGCGGATTTGACGAAGAAAGCGCCTTCGAGGCGGCGGTGCCCCTGTCGCAGCGGGCCATGGCGGCGCGGGGCGCGCCTTATCTGGACGGGTTGAACCCAGCCCAGCGGACCGCCGTCGAGGCGATGGATGGGCCGGTTCTGATGCTGGCGGGGGCGGGCACGGGCAAGACCAAGGCCCTGACCGCCCGGATCGCGCATCTGCTGACCACCGGGCGGGCGCGGCCGAACGAGATTCTGGCCGTGACCTTTACCAACAAGGCCGCGCGCGAGATGAAGGACCGGATCGGGCGGCTGCTGGGCCATTCGCTGGAGGGGATGCCCTGGCTGGGCACCTTCCATTCGGTCTGTGTCAAGCTGCTGCGCCGGCATGCGGAACTGGTGGGGCTGAAGTCGAACTTCACGATTCTGGATACGGATGATCAGATCCGGCTGCTGAAGCAGCTGATCGTGGCGGCGAACATGGATGAGAAACGCTGGCCTGCGCGGCAGCTGGCGGGGATCATCGATGGCTGGAAGAACCGCGCGCTGACGCCCGAGCGGGTTTCGGGCGGCGAGGCGGGGGCGTTCAATAACCGCGGGGGCGAGTTGTACGCCGCCTATCAGGACCGGTTGCGGACGCTGAACGCGGTGGATTTCGGCGATCTGCTGCTGCACGTGGTCACGATTTTCCACGCCCATCCGGATGTGCTGCAACAATATCAGCGTTGGTTCCGCTACATTCTGGTGGACGAATATCAGGACACCAACGTCGCGCAATATCTGTGGCTGCGGCTGTTGGCGCAGGGGCATCGCAACATCTGCTGCGTGGGCGATGACGACCAGTCGATCTATGGCTGGCGCGGTGCCGAGGTGGGCAACATCCTGCGGTTTGAAAAGGATTTTCCCGGCGCGGTGGTGATCCGGCTGGAGCAGAATTACCGCTCGACCGAGCATATTCTGGCGGCCGCTTCGGGGGTGATCGCGCAGAACGCGGGGCGGCTGGGCAAGACGCTGTGGACCGAGGCCGCGGGCGGCGAAAAGGTTCGCCTGATCGGCCATTGGGATGGCGAGGAAGAGGCGCGCTGGATCGGCGACGAGATTGAGGCGCTGCAGCGGGGTAGCCGCGGCATGGCGCCGGTGGGGCTGAACGGGCAGGCGATTCTGGTCCGCGCCAGCCATCAGATGCGCGCGTTTGAGGACCGTTTCCTGACCATCGGCCTGCCCTACCGCGTGATTGGCGGCCCGCGATTCTACGAACGGCTCGAGATTCGCGATGCGATGGCCTATTTCCGGCTGGCGGTCAGCCCCGATGATGATCTTGCGTTTGAGCGGGTGGTGAACACGCCCAAGCGCGGCCTGGGCGACAAGGCGCAGCAGGTGATCCAGCGGCGCGCGCGCGATGGCGGCCTGGGCCTGTTGATGGGCGCGCGGGCCGTGCTGGCCGAGGGGCTGATCACCGGCAAGGGCGCGGGGCAGCTGCGCGCCTTTGTCGATGGCATCGGGCGCTGGCACGCGGCGGTGCTGGCGGGCGACGATCACGTGCGGCTGGCCGAAACGATCCTTGAGGAATCGGGCTATACCGCGATGTGGGTCAACGACAAGACGCCCGAGGCGCCGGGCCGTCTGGAAAACCTGAAGGAACTGGTCAAGGCGCTGGAGCAGTTTGAGAATCTGCAGGGGTTTCTGGAACACGTCGCGCTGATCATGGACAATGACAGCGAAGAGGCCGAGGAAAAGGTCTCGATCATGACGCTGCATGCGGCGAAGGGGCTGGAATTCCCCGTGGTCTTTCTGCCCGGTTGGGAAGACGGTCTGTTTCCCAGCCAGCGCGCGATGGATGAAACCGGCCTGAAGGGGCTGGAGGAGGAACGCCGGCTGGCCTATGTCGGCATCACGCGGGCGGAACGGCTATGCACGATCAGTTTTGCGGGCAATCGGCGCGTTTATGGCCAGTGGCAAAGCCAGCTGCCCTCGCGCTTCATTGACGAACTTCCCGAAGCACATGTCGAGGTGCTGACCCCGCCTGGCCTTTATGGCGGGGGCTATGGCGCTGCGGGCGGTTTTGGCGCGGGCCTTGGCAGCGGGATCGAGGATCGCGCGATGCGCGCCGATGTCTACAACTCCCCCGGCTGGAAGCGGATGCAGGATCGCAGCGCCACCCGCCCCATGGCCCAGCCGCGCGAGGCGCGTCATGCGGTGATCGACCTGACGGCGGTCAGCGCGTTTTCGGTGGGGGACCGGGTTTTTCACCAGAAATTCGGCTATGGCCATGTCCGCGGCATCGAGGGCGACAAGCTGACCATCGATTTCGACAAGGCGGGCGAGAAAAATCTGGTGGCAAGCTATGTCACGCCCGCGAATGCGGTGGATGACCTGCCGTTCTAGGCGCGCGATCGTGGCCGGTGGTCAAAGCGTTGCGAACAGCGCTGAAAGGCGGCTTGCCTCGTCGTCCAGCCCCCAGGGCGGGTTCAGGATGAACATCCCCGATCCCACCATGCCGTGGCCTTCGCGCGCGGGGGGGAATCGCACCTCATGGATCAGCGCGTCGGGATGGGCCGCGCGCAGGGCGCGGACCATTGGTTCCTGCGCGCCCGAGGCCAGGATCGGATACCACAGCACGATGGTGCCGACGTTCCATTTGCGCGCGATCTGGCCGATCAGCCGGGGCAGGGCCTGATAGTCGGATTTCACCTCATAGCTGGGATCGATTACCAGAAGCCCGCGCCGTGGGGTGGGGGGCGTCAGCGCCAGGGCCATCTGCAACCCGTCCTTCGGGTGGAAGATGCCGCCATGGGGCGCCATCGCCTCGCGCAGTGCGGCAAACTCGCGCGGGTGCAATTCGCACAGATGGATCGTGTCGACCGGGCGCAGCAGATGCGCGGCGACCAGCGGCGATCCGGGATAGGCCAGTGGGCCGTGGGCCGCGCGGGTGGCGGCCAGGGCGCGCGCATAGGGGTGATCGGGGGCGAACCAGCCCAGGTGTTCGACGCGCTGGATGCCCTGCGCCGCCTCGCCCGTCTTCAGCGCCTCGGCCGCATCCAGCGCATAAAGCCCGCGCCCGGCATGGGTTTCCAGGTAGCTTAGCGGCTTGTCCTTGCGGGTCAGATAATCCAGCACACAGGCCAGCAGCGCGTGTTTGTGCACATCGGCCAGGTTTCCGGCGTGATAGATGTGTTGATAGGACAGCATCCCGTTTCCCCTGTCAGTCGTGATCGGTGATGCCGCGCCCCGGCGCGCGGTGCAAGACCGTTTGCGCCAAAAGAAAACGGCGGCGCCCGGGAGGAGGTGGGCACCGCCGCATCTTTTCCGTCAGCCCCAGGGAGGAGGAGGGGGCCTTCGGTATTGTCAGCGATGACCCCGGGAGGAGGGTGAGGTCACCGCCTTCGAACGGTTGGCCCAGGGAGGAGGAGGGGCCTTCCGTATTCCGCAGGGCCAAAGCCCTTGTCTTGTGCCCGGTTGGAAGCGCGGCGGCCCCAGGGAGGAGGAGGGGGCCGCCGCCTTCATCACGAGACCTCAGGGAGGAGGAGGAGGTCTTCGCTTGGGCGTCCGGCGGGGATCATGCGATCCTGTGGCCGGTATCTGGGGGCGGCACCCTCAGGGAGGAGGAGGAGGGTGCCGCCGATTTCCGAGGCCCAGGGAGGAGGAGGGGCCTCAGGAACTGAAACTTACTTGCCGTAGGCCGCTTCCAGCGCGACACGGGTGATCATCGAGCGGTTGATGCCCAGATCGGCCAGTTCGCGGTTCGACAGGCCACGCAGTTCACGCACGGTCAGCGCATAGACCTTGCGACGGGCGCGGGCTTCGCCGATGGCGGTGAAGAACGCCAGGATACGCGCACCGATACCGCCGGTGCTGGCGTTGGCGTGATGGATGTCCTGAGCGAGTGCCATTGTCATCGTCCTGATTTGCGTCGTTTCGTGCTGCAGCCCTGTGCTGCTGTTGAAGACTAAATGGGACGAATGCTGCGTATGCACAATACCAATAAGCCGCAACGCTGCCATGCGGAAACTGCATAACGGCTGCTGACCTAATTTGGGCTAACGCCGCGTCACAATGTGTAAAATTTGTGCAAATTCCTGATCGCTTGCCTTCCGCGCGGAATGCGCCAGATTGTCAGGGTCCGCATCCAGGGGGAAAACATGTCTGTCAGCAAGCAAATGGTTCTTGAGGCGCTTGGCCGCGTGGCGCTGCCCGGCGGGGGCGATGTGGTGTCGCGTGATTACCTGCGCGCGCTGGCGGTCGAAGGCGGCGCGGTGCGGTTCGTGCTGGAGGCCGATGCCCCCGCCACCGCGCAGATGCTGGAATCGGTCCGCCCCGCGATCGAGGCGGCGGTGCGTGCCCTGCCGGGGGTGGACAGCCTGTCGATCGTCACCACCGCGCAGGCCCCCAAGGGCTTTGGCGCCCCGCAGATCGGTGGCCACCCCAAGCCCCAGGCCGGGCCGCTGCCGGTGCCCGGTGTCGCGCGCATCATCGCGGTGGGGTCCGGCAAGGGCGGGGTCGGAAAATCGACCGTTTCGTCGAACCTGGCGGTGGCGCTGGCGCGGGCGGGCAAGCGGGTGGGCCTGCTGGACGCCGATATCTACGGGCCCAGCCAGCCGCGCATGATGGGGGTGAACCGCCGCCCGTCCTCGCCCGATGGCAAGACGATCCTGCCGCTGCAGGCGCATGGCGTCACGCTGATGTCGATCGGGCTGATGCTGAAAGAGGATGAGGCCGTGATCTGGCGCGGCCCGATGCTGATGGGCGCGATGCAGCAGATGCTGGGCCAGGTGAAATGGGATGAATATGGCCCGCTGGATGTGCTGATCATCGACCTGCCGCCGGGCACGGGCGATGTGCAGCTGTCGCTGTGCCAGAAGACGCGGCTGGACGGGGCGATCATCGTGTCCACCCCGCAGGACGTGGCGTTGTTGGATGCGCGCAAGGCGATCGACATGTTCCGCCGCCTGGGCACGCCGGTGCTGGGCCTGATCGAGAACATGTCCACCTATATCTGCCCCAATTGCGGGCATGAGGCGCATCTGTTCGGTCATGGCGGTGTCGCGGCCGAGGCGACCAAGCTGGGCATGCCTTATCTGGGCGAACTGCCGCTGGACCTGTCGGTGCGGCTGGCGGGCGATGCCGGAACCCCGGTCGCGGCCGGCGAGGGGCCGATGGCGGGCACCTATGCCGCGCTGGCGGCCCGGTTGATCGCGGCTAACGCGGTCTGAACCCGCCGCGGGCCCGGGATTTCACGGGAACAGGATTTCGGAACTGGGATTTCATGGCCCCGGGCAGGATGTGGCCCGGGGCCATGGTATTTCATGGGAACGGCGCGGTCGCATCGCGGATCAAGCCGAATCACCCCGGCGTGATCGGCCGTGATCGCGCGTGGATTCGGGTGCTTTGGGGCGTTTTCAGCGGGCGTTCGGCGGCTTTTGGATGAAATTTTCCGTTTCGGTGGGAAATCATGGGGCGGGCTGTGACGCGGCACGGTTAACAAGATGTTGTGGCTGTCGGACCACTATCTTCTACCTGTTCCGTTCATCGCGGGGTTGCGCTCCGCTGGATGCCCTTCGCCCCACATCAGGTTCCGCAGCGGCGGTGAATCTGGCCATAATTTCCTGTTGCTTCCCATGAAATCCCATGGCATCCCTTGGTCATCGGGAAGACGGGCGAACGAGGCATCAAGACCTCACGGCGAAAAGAGCAGGTTTCATACAGGCACCCGCTTCACGACCAAGAACGATCCGGCGCGCGGGCGAGCAGACATCCCCCAAGGTGGCGCGTGTAGTCGGACACACCCAGTGATGGGACGAGGGCGGCGGATCGGGCAGTGGCAGCAGCCCGACCGCCGTTTTCCTTTACAAGGCCCCGGGATGACCCGGGCAGGGGAATGGGACAGGAGCGCGCCAGTGGCACGCAGGTTCAGAGGGTCGGAGACGTTCAAGGTGGACGCGAAGGGTCGCGTTTCCATCCCCGCCTCCTTCCGTCGCGTGATCGAGGCCTGTGACCCCGACTGGACCCCCGGCAACCGCCCCAACATCGTCATCGTCTATGGCGGCCCGCAGCAGACATGGTTGCAGGTCTACACGATGGAGGCGATCACCGAAATCGACGCGCAGATCGACATGATGCAGCGCGGATCGGTGGAACGGGCCGAGATCGAAGAACTGATGTATGGCCAGTCGCACGAAGCCCAGATCGACGATGATGGCCGTCTGGTCCTGCCGCAGAAACTGCGCGAAAAGATCGGGCTGAAGTCCGAGGCGTTCTTTGTTTCGGCGGGCACCTCGTTCAAGATCTGGGATCCCGCGGCCTATGAGGCCGAACAGGCCGAACTTTACGCCGAACGCGCGACCCAGCGGCCCCGCGGCTATGATCCGCTGGTCAATCTGCCGAACCTGCCCGCAGCCGCCCCGAGGCAGACATGAGCGCCGATGCCCCCCACATCCCCGTTCTGCTGCGGCCGCTTCTGAAAGCGGTCGCGCCTGTCTCTGGGGTTTGGCTGGATGGCACCTTCGGCGCGGGCGGTTATGCGCGCGGCCTGCTGGAGGCGGGGGCTGATCGCGTGATCGGGGTGGACCGCGATCCGATGGTGTTTCGCATGGCCGAAAGCTGGCGCGGGGCCTATGGCGACCGCCTGCGGCTGGTGCAGGGGACGTTTTCCGATCTGGACACGCTGGCGGGCGAGCCGCTGGATGGTGTGGTGCTGGACCTTGGCGTCAGCTCGATGCAGCTTGACATGCCCGAACGCGGCTTTTCCTTCCTGCGCGACGGGCCGCTGGACATGCGCATGGGCGACACCGGCCCCTCGGCCGCAGATCTGGTCAATACGCTGGACGAAGGCGATCTGGCCGACATCCTGTATCACTATGGCGAAGAACGCGCCTCGCGCCGGATCGCGCGCGCGATTGTCGAGGCGCGCAAGACCGCGCCGTTTGAAACCACGCTGCAACTGGTCGCGGTGGTCGAACGCTGTCTGCCGCGCCCGAAACCGGGGCAAAGCCATCCCGCGACGCGGTCCTTCCAGGCGATCCGCATCGCGGTGAACGACGAATTCGGCCAGCTGATCGAGGGGCTTGAGGCCGCCGAACGCGCGCTGAAACCGGGCGGGCGGCTGGCGGTGGTCACCTTCCATTCGCTGGAAGATCGCGTGGTCAAACGCTTCCTGCAGGCGCGTTCCGGCGGCGAGGGGCAGGGGTCGCGCTACGCGCCCGCCCGCGCCGCGGTGGAACCGGCCTTCCGCCTGCTTAGCAAGGCGATCGGCCCTGATGACACGGAACTGGCGGAAAACCCCCGCGCGCGCTCGGCCAAGCTGCGCGTGGCGGCGCGCACCGATGCCCCCGCCGGGCGCGCGGATCGCAAAAGCCTTGGCCTGCCCGCGCCGGTGTTGAAAGGACATCCCCGATGAGATCGCTGATCTATCTTGCAACGGCGCTGTGCGTGATGGGGCTGGCGTTCTGGGCCTACCGCGAGAATTACGAAACCCAGTCTCGCCAGGCCGAGATGAAGCGCCTGCAACGCGAAATCGCCTCGCTGCGCGAGGGGCTGGGCGTGCTGCGCGCGGAATGGGCCTATCTGAACCGCCCCGACCGGCTGCGTGAACTGGTGAACTTGAACTTCGCCAGCCTTGGCCTTTTGCCGCTGTTGCCCGAACAATTCGGCTCGGTCGCGCAGGTGGCCTATCCGCCGCAGCCCGAACTGCCCAGCGTCGAGCCCATTGATGTGATCGCCCCGGAGGTTGCCGAATGATCCGCACACCGCTGCGCCCGCTGGCCCGTATCCTTGACGCCCGCGCCAAGGGTGAAAACCCCGATGCGATCGAGCGCGAGAACATCCGCCTGCGCGGCGAGGCGACGCGCGACCGTGCCCGCGCCCGGGCCGAGGGGCGGCTTCTGGTGATGGCGGCGCTGTTCCTGGCCGGGTTCGTCACCGTGGGCACGCGCATGGGCATGCTGGCCGCGGTCGAACCGCAAGAACCCCAGCTGGCCAGCTCCGGCGAGGCGATCCTGGCGCAGCGCGCCGATATCCTGGACCGCAATGGCCGGGTGCTGGCGACCAACCTGGTGACCCATGCGCTTTATGCCCAGCCGATGATGATGGTGGACCCGGTGGGCACCGCCGACAAGCTGGCGGGCATCTTCCCCGACCTGGACCGCGACCGTCTGGTGCGCGACTTTACCGGCGGGCGCAAGTTCTTGTGGATCAAGAAGAAGATCAGCCCCGAACAGATGCAGGCGGTGCATGACATCGGCGACCCGGGCCTGCTGTTCGGCCCGCGTGAAATGCGGCTTTATCCCAATGGCGCGCTGGCCGCGCATATCATGGGCGGGGCCAGTTTCGGCCGCGAGGGCGTGGATTCCGCCGAGGTGATCGGCGTGGCGGGCGTGGAAAAGGCCTTTGACGGCTGGCTGCGCGATCCCGCGAATGCCGGCGCGCCGCTGCGCCTGTCGATCGACCTGACGGTTCAGGCCGCGATGGAAGAGGTGCTGTATGGCGGCATGAAGCTGATGGATGCCAAGGGCGCCACCGGCATCCTGATGGAGGTCGCCACCGGCGAGATCGTGGCGATGGCCAGCCTGCCCGATTTCGACCCCAACAACCGCCCCGCGCCGTTGACCAAGGGCGATGCGTCCGACAGCCCGCTGTTCAACCGCGCGGTGCAGGGGGTCTATGAACTGGGGTCCACCTTCAAGATCTTCGCGGTGGCGCAGGCGCTGGAAATGGGGCTGGTGAACCCCCAGACCATGATCGAGACCAAGACGCCGATGTATTTCGGCAAACACCGGATCAAGGATTACCGCAACTATGGCCCGCAGCTGACGGTCACCGATGTGATCGCGAAATCCTCGAACGTGGGCACGGCGCGCATCGCCACCATGATCGGCGGCGAGGCGCAGCAGGATTTCCTGCGCCGGATGGGGTTCTTTGAATCGACCAAGGTCGAACTGGCCGAGGCGCCCACCGGCCGGCCGTTGCTGCCGCCGCGCTGGGGCGAACTGGTCACGCTGACCGTGTCCTATGGCCACGGCATGTCGGCAAGCCCGCTGCATCTGGCGGCCGGTTATGCGATGCTGGCCAATGGCGGGCGGCGCGTGACCCCCACGCTGATCCATGGCGCGGCCCCCACCCCCGGCGAACAGATCATCCGCCCCGAGGTCGCCCGTCAGGCGGTCGACATGATGCGCAAGGTGGTGACCGAGGGCACCGCATCCTTTGGCGAGGTGGCGGGCTATCAGGTCGCGGGCAAGACCGGCACCGCCGAAAAGCCCAAGCCCGGCGGCGGCTATTGGGATGAACGCAACATCAACACCTTCGCCAGTGTCTTTCCGGCCTCGGACCCGAAATATGTGCTGATCGTGTCGATGGATGAGGCGGTCGATACCTCGGGGTCGGAACCGCGCCGCACCGCGGGCTGGACCGCCGTTCCGATCGCGGCCGAGGTGGTGCGCCGCACCGCGCCGCTGCTGGGCCTGCGCCCGGTGCCGGAACCCGCCGATCCCGAGGCGATCACGCTGGTGCGCAATTGACGCCCCAGGGCGCGCGGCGATAAATGGCCGCGCCGGCGAGGAAAGGACACAGACGATGGGCGAGGGCGCAAAAGCCTTGAGCGAACTGGGCCTGACCGCCCTGCAAGGCGGTGATGTGGCGGTGACGGGGCTGTCGGTGGACAGCCGCCAGGTCAAGCCCGGCCACCTGTTCGCGGCCCTTCCCGGCGTCAGGGCGCATGGCGCCGAATTCGTGGGCTATGCGCTGCGCATGGGCGCGGTGGCCATTCTGACCGACCGCGCGGGCCTGGACATCGCGCGCGACGCGCTGGCCGGCACCGAGGCGTCCGTCGTCGTGACCGAAGACCCCCGCCAGGCGCTGGCCTTTGCCGCGGCGCTGTTCTTTGGCCGCCAGCCCGAAACCATGGTTGCCGTCACCGGCACCAACGGCAAGACCAGTGTGGCGACCTTTACCCGCCAGATCTGGCAGCTGATCGGGCTGGAAGGCGCCAATATCGGCACCACCGGGGTCGAGGGCGCCTTTGCAGCCCCCTCAAGCCATACCACGCCCGAACCGATCACCCTGCACCGGCTGCTGGCGCAGATGGCGGATGCAGGTGTGACCCATGCCGCGATGGAGGCATCTTCCCACGGGCTGGCGCAGCGGCGGCTGGACGGGGTGCGTCTGGCGGCGGCGGCCTTCACCAATTTCACCCAGGACCATCTGGATTACCACGAAAGCTTTGACGACTATTTCGCCGCCAAGGCGGGGCTGTTCACCCGCGTCCTGCCCGAGGATGGCGTGGCGGTCATCAACATTGATGACCCGAAGGGGGCCGAGCTTGCGAAATACGTCACCGTGCGCGGCCAGCGGCTGATTTCGGTGGGCCAGGCCGAGGGCTGCGACATGCGCCTGCTGGGCCAGCGCTTCGATGCTACGGGGCAGGATCTGCGCTTTTCCTGGCAGGACCAGGTGCATCTGGTGCGGCTGAACCTGATTGGCGGGTTTCAGGCGATGAACGTGCTGACGGCGGCGGCGCTGGCGATCGGGGCGGGGGCGGATGCGGCGGCGGTCCTTGCCGCGCTGCCACGCCTGACCACGGTGCGCGGCCGGATGCAGCTGGCCGCCACGCGCGACAATGGCGCGGCGGTCTTTGTCGATTACGCCCACACGCCCGACGCGGTGGAAACCGCGCTGCGCGCGCTGCGCCCGCATGTGATGGGCCGGCTGATCGTGGTCTTGGGCGCAGGCGGCGACCGGGACCGGACCAAGCGGCCGCTGATGGGGCGCGCGGCGGCGGAACATGCCGATGTGGTCTATGTCACCGACGACAATCCCCGCACCGAAGACCCCGCCACCATCCGTGCCGCCGTGCTGGACGGCGCGCGCCTGCCCGGCGGTCCCGGCCTGCATGAGGTGGGCGACCGGGCCGAGGCGATCCTGCGCGCGGTCGATGCGCTGGGCCCGGGCGATGCGGCGCTGATCGCGGGCAAGGGGCATGAAAGCGGGCAGGTGATCGGAACGGATATCTATCCCTTCGACGATGCCGAACAGGCCAGCGTTGCGGTGGCCGCTCTGGACGGAAAGATCTGAGATGGCGATCCTTTGGACCTCTGCCGATGCCGTCGCCGCCACGGGCGGGCGGGCCACGCGCGACTTTGCGGTGACGGGGCTGTCGATCGACACCCGCACCCTGCGGCCGGGCGATCTGTTCGTGGCGCTGAAGGATGTGCGCGACGGCCATGATTTCGTGGCCGATGCGTTGGCGCGCGGCGCGGGCGCGGCCCTGGTCAGCCGCATCCCGCCCGGTTGCCATGAAACCGATCCCTTGCTGGTGGTGCCCGATGTTCTGGCCGCGCTTGAGGCGCTGGGCCGCGCGGGCCGGGCGCGGTCGCGCGCGCGGGTGATCGCGGTGACCGGATCGGTCGGCAAGACCTCAACCAAGGAAATGCTGCGCGCGGTCCTGTCGGCGCAGGGCAAGGTGCATGCCGCCGAGGCCAGCTTCAACAACCATTGGGGGGTGCCGGTCACGCTGGCGCGCCTGCCGGCTGATGCCGATTTCGCGGTGATTGAAATCGGCATGAACCACCCCGGCGAAATCGCGCCGCTGGCGCGGATGGCCCGGCCCCATGCGGCGATGATCACCACCGTGGCCGCCGCCCATCTGGAAGCCTTTGACAGCATCGAGGGGATCGCGCGCGAAAAGGCCGCGATCTTTGAGGGGCTGGAACCAGGCGGTGTCGCGGTCATCCCGACCGGCCTTGCGGTGACCCCGATCCTCGAAACCGCCGCAGCGGCGCGCGCGGGCCGCATCCTGCGCTTTGGCCCCACGCCTGACAGCGATTATCGGCTGATCGCGGCGACGGTGGCGGGCGATGCGACCATCGTGCAGGCCACCCGCGGGGGCGAGCCGCTGTTGTTCAAGGTCCTGACGCCGGGCCGCCATTTCGCGGCTAATGCGCTGGGCGTGCTGGCGCTGGCCGAGGCGGTCGGCGCCGATCCGGCGGTCGCGGCCTGCGACATGGGCCTGTGGGTGCCGCCTGCGGGGCGGGGCGCGCGCGAACGGATCTACATGGACATTGTCGATGCCGCGCAAAGCTTCGATCTGTTTGACGACGCGTTCAACGCCAATCCCGCCTCAATGGCGGCCGCGCTTGAGGTGCTGGCCGGGGTTGCGCCGCGCAACGGGGTCGGCCGGGTGAAACGGGGCCGCCGCGTGGCCGTGCTGGGTGACATGCTGGAACTGGGCCCCGATGAGGCCGCGCTGCATGCCGCGATCGCCGATCTGCCGACGCTGGCGGCGGTGGACATCGTGCATTGCGCCGGACCGCGGATGCGGGCGCTGCATCAGGCGCTGCCGCGGGAAAAGCGCGGCGAATGGCATGAAACCGCCCAGGGGCTGGCCGCGCGCGCCGCCCATCTGGCCGATGCGGGCGATGTGGTGCTGGTCAAGGGCTCCAAGGGGTCAAAGGTCAGCCTGGTGGTTGACGCGCTGCGCAAACTGGGGCAGGCGGGCGCCGCAGAGGCGCATGAGGTTGACGGCCCCCGAACCCCCGGCGCCGCAAGAGGGCTTTCGTAATGCTGTATTGGCTGACCAACTTTTCCGACGGTGGCGATTTCTTCAACCTGTTCCGATACATCACCTTTCGGGCAGGGGGGGCCTTCTTTACCGCGCTGATCTTCGGCTTTCTGTTCGGCCGCCCGCTGATCGACATCCTGCGGCGCAAGCAGGGCAAGGGCCAGCCGATCCGCGATGATGGCCCGGCGACGCATTTCGCCAAGGCCGGCACGCCCACGATGGGGGGGCTGCTGATCCTGTCGGCGCTGGCGGTGGGCACGCTGCTGTGGGCGCGGCTGGACAATGGGTATATTTGGATCGTGCTGGCGGTGACCTATGGCTATGCCCTGATCGGCTTTGCCGATGACTATGCCAAGGTGACCAAGCAAAACACCAAGGGCGTGTCGTCCCGCGTCCGGATGGCACTGGGCCTGGCGTTGGCGGCGCTGGCGGCTGCGGCGGCGTCCTGGCTGCACCCGGCGGGGCTTACCAATCAGCTGGCAATGCCGGTGTTCAAGGATGCGCTGGTCAATCTGGGCCTGCTGTTCGTGCCCTTCGCGATGATCGTGATTGTGGGCGCGGCCAATGCGGTGAACCTGACCGACGGGCTGGACGGGCTGGCGATCATGCCGGTGATGATTGCCGCCGGAACGCTGGGCGCGATCGCCTATATCGTGGGGCGGGTCGACTTCACCACCTATCTGGGGGTGCATTTCGTGCCCGGTACGGGCGAAATCCTGGTCTTTGTCGCCGCGCTGATCGGCGGGGGGCTGGGATTCCTGTGGTATAACGCCCCGCCCGCAGCCGTCTTCATGGGCGATACCGGCTCTCTGGCGTTAGGCGGCGCGCTGGGCGCCATCGCGGTCTGCACCAAGCACGAGATCGTGCTGGCCATCGTCGGCGGCTTGTTCGTCGTCGAGGCGCTGTCGGTGATCATCCAGGTGCTGTATTTCAAGCGCACCGGAAAGCGGGTCTTCCTGATGGCGCCGATCCACCATCATTTCGAAAAGAAGGGCTGGGCCGAACCGCAGATCGTGATCCGGTTCTGGATCATTTCGCTGATCCTGGCGCTGATCGGTCTTGCCACGCTGAAGCTGCGCTAGGCCCGGCGGATAAAGGGGGGCTGTCTGCCCCCCTCTTGGCCTGTCGGCCAATTCACCCCCCGTGGATATTTGGACAAAGCCGAACATATGTTCCTTCGGCTTTGTCCAAATATCCCCGGGGGTCCGGGGGCAGGCAGCCCCCGGCCTGACCGCTTGTGGCGCGGTTCGGCGCGGGGCACTGTCACAGATGCAAGCAGGGGGTAGGGATGATTCCGGTTCAGGGTTTTGCAGGCGAACGTGTCGCGGTGCTTGGGCTGGGGCGGTCCGGCCTTGCCACCGCTGCCGCCTTGACGGCGGGCGGGGCCATGCCGCTGTGCTGGGACGACAGTCCCGAGGCGCGCGACCGGGCGCAGGCGGCGGGACTCGCGCTGCATGACCTGACCCGGGCCGATGCTTTCGAGGGGGTCGCGGCGCTGATCGTCTCGCCCGGTATCCCGCATCTGTATCCCGCACCGAACCGCCTGATCGCCCGCGCGATGGAGGCAGGCGTGCCGGTCGATAATGACATCGGGCTGTTCTTCCGCAGTTGGGCCAGCGCGGATTGGGACAATTTTGACGTGACCCCGCGCACCGTCTGTGTCACCGGCTCGAACGGCAAGTCGACGACGACGGCGCTGATCCATCACATCCTGCAGGCGGCGGGGCGGCGGGTGCAGATGGCGGGCAACATCGGGCGCGGTGTGCTGGATCTGGACCCCGCCGAGGATGGCGAGGTGGTAGTGCTGGAACTGTCCTCTTACCAGACGGATCTTGCCCGCGCGCTGACGCCGGATGTTGCGGTCTTCACCAATCTGTCGCCCGATCATCTGGACCGGCACGGCGGCATGGGGGGCTATTTCGCGGCCAAGCGGCGGCTGTTTGCCGAAGGCGGGCCCGACCGCGCGATCATCGGGGTGGATGAGCCAGAGGGCGTCTTTCTGGCCAATCAGCTGGCCACTGGTCCGGCGGATGACCGCGTGATCCGCATTTCGGCGGCGCGCAAGCTGGGCGATTACGGCTGGTCGGTCTTTGCGCGCAAGGGGTTTTTGGCGGAATGGCGCAGGGGGCGGCAGGTGGCCGCGATCGACCTGCGCGAGGTTCGGGGCCTGCCCGGTGCGCATAACCACCAGAATGCCTGCGCCGCCTATGCCGCCTGCCGCACGCTGGGCCTTGCCCCGCGGGACATTGAGGCGGCCTTTCATTCCTTTGCCGGCCTGCCGCATCGGTCGCAGCTGGTCGCGGAACGCGGCGGGGTGCGCTTCGTCAATGATTCCAAGGCCACCAATGTCGACAGTGCCGCCAAGGCCCTGCAGGCCTTTCCGCGCATCCGCTGGATCGCCGGGGGGCTTGGCAAGGATGGTGGTCTGGGGGGGCTGACGCCCTTCCTGGGGACGGTGGTCAAGGCCTATCTGATCGGCCATTCGGCGCGCGATTTCGCGCTGGAACTGGGCGATCTGCCGCATGAGATCTGTGAAACCATGGACCGTGCGGTGGCCCGCGCCGCCGCCGAGGCCGAGCCGGGCGATACCGTCCTTCTGGCCCCCGCCGCGGCTTCGTTCGACCAATATCCCAATTTCGAAAAGCGCGGCGAGCATTTCACCGCGCTGGTGCGCGCCTTGGCCTAGCCTGCGCGGGCCAGCCCCGCGCGCAGCGCCGCTGCCGTGGCCGCCAGGGTTCCCGCGGGCGGCGAGGGTGGCGCGGTAAAGCGATCTGGCCCCTCGGTCAGATAGGCGGCCGAGGTGATGTCATGCACATCGTGCATCGGCACCAGATGGGCATGGGCATGGGCGACATGAATGCCGGTATAGACCATCGCCACCCGTTCCACCCCGTAAAGCGCCTTCATGGTCCGGGCGATCCGCTGGGACAGGGTGGTGATCCGACAGGCCAGATCGGTGGGCAGATCCTCAAACCAGGGGTAATGGGCGCGCGGGATCACCAGCGCATGGCCCGGGCGCACCGGATGCAGGTCCAGAAAGGCCAGAACGTGGTCATCTTCATGCAGCTTGTGGCAGGGCAGTTCGCCCGCGGCGATGCGGCAGAACAGGCAGGGTTCGGTCATGGCTGGTCCTTGGGGCAGGCCGTTCAGGCGCGGTTGGTCGGTCTGGCTCCAGCTTGCCCCGCCTGCGCGCTGACCGCAATCACCCCGTTCCGCGCAAGTCGCGCCCACGGCGGCAAAAAACGGCCATGGCCGGGCCGCGCGGCCAAGTCCGTTCTGGTCAGATGCCTGCGAATGGGGTAGAGTTTTTGCTAGACCCGGCAAACGGGCGATTTGAGGCAGAGACGGCGGTAGCCCATGACAGAGATGGTCTTTGGCACCGTGCCCGTGCGGGCCGGTGAACCGATTCTTCCCCGCTGGTGGCGGACAATCGACAAATGGGCGCTGACCAGCGTTCTTTTGCTGTTCATGCTGGGGATGTTGCTGGGGCTGGCCGCCTCGGTGCCGCTGGCGGAAAAGAACGGGCTTGAACCCTTTTATTACGTCAAACGGCAGGCGTTCTTTGGCGTGGTTGCGCTGGGCGTCATGGCGCTGGTGTCGATGTTAAGCCCGGTTCAGGTGCGCCGGCTGGGCGTGATCGGCTTTGTCGGCGCTTTCATCGCGATCCTGGCCTTGCCATTTTTTGGCACCGATTTCGGCAAGGGCGCGGTGCGCTGGTTGTCCTTCGGCTTCGCCTCGGTGCAGCCGTCGGAATTCCTCAAGCCCGGTTTCGTGGTGCTAGCCGCCTGGTTCATGGCCGCCTCCCAAGAGGTCGCGGGCCCGCCGGGGCGGCTTTATTCCTTTGTTCTGGCGCTGGTGATCGTGCTGTTGCTGGCGCTGCAGCCCGATTTCGGGCAGGCAAGCCTGGTGCTGTTTTCCTGGGGGGTGATGTATTTCATCGCCGGGGCGCCGATCTTTCTGTTGACGGTGCTGGCGGGGATGACGGTGCTGGGCGGCGTGGTGGCCTATAATTCTTCGGAACATTTCGCGCGCCGCATCGATGGCTTTCTGTCGGCCGAAATCGACCCGCGCACCCAGATCGGCTATGCCACCAACGCCATCCAGGAAGGCGGCTTCTTTGGCGTGGGCGTGGGCGAGGGCACGGTGAAATGGTCGCTGCCCGATGCCCATACCGATTTCATCATCGCCGTCGCGGCCGAGGAATATGGCCTGATCCTGGTGCTGATGATCATCGCGCTTTACGCCACCATCGTGGTGCGGTCGCTGATCCGGCTGATGCGCGAACGCGATACGTTCACGCGGTTGGCCGGGGCGGGACTTGCCTGTGCCTTTGGCGTGCAGGCCTTCATCAACATGGGGGTCGCGGTGCGGCTGTTGCCGGCCAAGGGGATGACGCTGCCCTTCGTCAGCTATGGCGGATCGTCGGTCATCGCCTCGGGCATCGCGTTGGGCATGTTGCTGGCGCTGACCCGGACGCGCCCGCAGGGGCAGATCTCGGATATTCTGGCGCGCAGGGGGTGGTGATGTCGCGGACACGCGAACCGCTGTTGCTGATCGCGGCCGGGGGGACGGGGGGGCATATGTTCCCCGCCCAGGCCCTGGCCGAGGCGATGGTGCGCCGGGGCTGGCGCGTCAAGCTGTCGACGGATGCGCGCGGCGCGCGCTATGCGGGCGGCTTTCCGCATGTGGTGCGGGTGGAACAGGTCCCCTCGGCCACCTTCGCGCGCGGTGGCGTTCTGGCCCGGGCGGTGGTGCCGCTGCGCATCGCGGGCGGGGTGGTCAAGGCCATCGTGGCTGGACTGTCGGACCGGCCTACGGTTGTGGTGGGCTTTGGCGGCTATCCGACGATCCCGGCGCTGGCGGCGGCGGTGGCGCTGCGCATTCCGCGCGCGATCCATGAACAAAACGGCCTTCTGGGCAAGGTGAACCGGCTCTTTGCGCCGCGCGTCGATGTGCTGGCCTGCGGCACCTGGCCCACGGCGCTGCCCGAAAAGGTGCAGGCCGTTCACACCGGCAACCCGGTGCGCGCCGCCGTGCGCGACCGTGCCGCCGCCCCCTATATCCCGCCCGGCGATTATCCGATGAGCGTGCTGGTCATTGGCGGCAGCCAGGGCGCGCGGATCCTGTCGGATATGGTGCCCGCCGCGCTGGCCGCGCTGCCCGACCGGCTGCGCGCCAATCTGCGCGTCGCCCATCAGGCCCGCGACGAAGATATGGCCCGCGTGATCGCCGCCTATGACGCCGCCGGTATCGCCGCCGAGGTGCAGCCCTTCTTCAACGACGTCCCCCGCCGCCTGTCCGAGGCGCAGCTGGTGATTTCGCGCGCGGGGGCCTCTTCTGTGGCGGATATTTCCGTCATCGGGCGCCCCGCGATCCTGATCCCCTATGCTGCGGCGACGGGCGATCATCAGACCGCAAATGCCCGTGGGCTGGTGGACGCAGGCGGCGCGATCCTGATCCCCGAGGCGCGGCTTGACCCCGAAACGCTGGCCGAACAGGTCGCGCTTGTGCTGGACAATCCCGCCGGGGCCGTGCAGATGGCCCATTCCGCGTTGAATTACGGCATCCCCGATGCCACCGCCCGGCTGGTCGATCTGGTCGAGGCGCTTGCACGAAAGACCAAGACATGAGCGCAGCCGCTACGAAACTTCCCGGGGAACTGGGCCCCATCCACTTTGTCGGGATCGGCGGCATCGGCATGTCGGGCATCGCCGAGGTGCTGATGACCCAGGGCTTCACGGTGCAGGGGTCGGACGCCAAGGCCAGCAAGATCACCGACCGGCTGGTGCAACTGGGCGCGAAGGTCTTCGAAGGCCAGCGCGCGGACAACCTGGGCGATGCGGCGGTCGTTGTGATTTCCTCGGCGATCAAGGCGGGCAACCCCGAACTGGAAGAGGCGCGCCGGCGCGGCCTGCCGGTGGTGCGCCGGGCCGAGATGCTGGCCGAGCTGATGCGGCTGCGCTCCAACATCGCAGTCGCGGGCACGCATGGCAAGACCACGACCACGACGATGGTGGCCACGCTGCTGGACAAGGGCGGGTTCGACCCCACCGTGATCAATGGCGGCGTGATCCATGCCTATGGATCAAACGCCCGGGCCGGGGCGGGCGAATGGATGGTGGTCGAGGCCGACGAATCCGACGGCAGCTTCAACCGCCTGCCCGCGACGATCGCCATCGTGACCAATATCGACCCCGAGCACATGGAACACTGGGGCAGCTTTGACGCGCTGCGCAAGGGGTTTTACGATTTCGTCTCGAACATTCCGTTCTACGGTCTGGCCGTCTGCTGCACCGACCACGCCGAGGTGCAGGCGCTGGTGGGCAAGCTGACCGACCGGCGCGTCGTGACCTTTGGCTTCAATGCCCAGGCCGATGTGCGCGCCGTGAACCTTCGGTTCGATCAGGGCAAGGCGTTCTTCGATATCCTGCTGCAATCCGAGGGCGAGGGTTCGAAAATCGAAAACTGTTCCCTGCCGATGCCGGGCGATCACAACGTCTCGAACGCGCTGGCGGCGGTTGCGGTGGCGCGCCATCTGGGCATGAAGCGCGATGAAATCCGCGAGGCGCTGGCCGCCTTTGGCGGCGTGAACCGCCGCTTTACCAAGCTGGGCGAGGTGCTGGGCGGCGTCAGCATCATCGACGATTACGGCCACCATCCGGTGGAAATTGCCGCCGTGCTGAAGGCCGCGCGGCAGGCGGTGTCGGGCCAGCCCGGCGCGCGCGTCATCGCCGTGCATCAGCCGCACCGTTACACCCGTCTGGCCAGCCTGTTCGATGATTTCTGTACCGCCTTCAACGAGGCCGATGTGGTCGCCATCGCCGATGTCTATGCGGCGGGCGAAGACCCGATCCCCGGCGCCTCGCGCGATGATCTGGTGGCGGGGCTGATCCGGCACGGCCATCGCCATGCCCGCGCGCTGCACCATGAAGAGGATTTGGCACGCCTGGTGCGTGAACAGGCCCGGCCGGGCGATATTGTTGTCTGCCTGGGCGCGGGCACGATTTCGGCCTGGGCGCATGGCCTGATCGCGAAGCTGACCTAGGCGGATGGGGACGCTGTCGCTTCTTGCCGCTTGCCTCTGGGCGGTGCTGGCCACGTCGATCGCGCTTGCCCCGGCCCGGTTTCACTGGCGCGCGGCCTGGGCGCTGATCGCGTCGGGCGTGCCGATCCTGGGCTGGGTCACCTATGAAAACGGCCCGGTCTGGGGGCTGGCGGTGCTGGTCGGCGGCATGAGCGTGCTGCGCTGGCCGCTGGTCCACCTGATGCGCCGCCTGCGCCAGCCCGACCCGGCCGAGTGACGCTTGCGCGCCCGCCCGGGCCGGATTAGACCCTGGTCATGAAGACGCTTTTCACCACCGATTTCACCCCCCGCGGGGTGCTGACCCCGAACCGGCCGCTGGCCGATCTGACCTGGCTGCGCGTCGGCGGCCCGGCGGACTGGCTGTTCCAGCCCGCGGATGTGGCCGATCTGGCCGCGTTTCTGGCGGCGCTGGACCCGGGCGTGGCGGTGTTTCCGATGGGGGTGGGGTCCAACCTGATCGTGCGCGATGGCGGCCTGCGCGCGGTGGTGATCCGGCTGGGGCGGGGCTTCAACGGCATCACGGTTGCGGGCAACCGGGTGACGGCGGGGGCGGCGGCGCTGGATGCCCATGTCGCGCGCCGCGCGGCCGAGGCGGGGGTGGACCTGACCTTCCTGCGCACCATTCCGGGCAGTATCGGCGGCGCGGTGCGGATGAATGCGGGGTGCTATGGCGAATATGTCGCCGATCACCTGATCTCGGCCCGGGCGCTGAACCGCGCGGGGCGGGCGGTGACGCTGACCCCTGTCGATCTGCGCCTGTCCTACCGTCAAAGCCACCTGCCTGAAGGCTGGGTGCTGGTCGAGGCCGTGTTCGAAGGCGCGCCGGGCGACCCGGCCGCGCTGGAGGCGAAGATGACCGACCAGATCGCCCGGCGCGATGCCAGCCAGCCCACGCGCGAACGGTCCGCCGGGTCGACGTTTCGCAACCCGGTGGGCTATTCCTCGACCGGGCGGGCCGATGATGTGCATGACCTGAAGGCCTGGGCGGTGATCGACAAGGCGGGCATGCGCGGCGCGCGGCGGGGCGGCGCGCAGATGTCGGAAATGCATTCCAACTTTTTGATCAACGCGGGCGGCGCCACCGCCGCCGACCTTGAGGCGCTTGGCGAAGAGGTGCGCAAAAAGGTTTTGCAGACGCAGGGAATTTCGCTAGAGTGGGAAATCATGCGCATCGGCGATTTTGTGGCGCCTGATGCGGTAGAAAAAGATCAATAATCCACGGGGATAACCCCGGGAAGAGGCGAAAGTGGCGGGTGTGTCGAGCAGGGCAGCCCACCGTGTGGCGGTTTTGATGGGTGGCCCCTCGGCAGAGCGGGCGGTGTCCCTGTCTTCGGGGCGCGAATGTGCCCAGGCGCTGCGGGTGGCGGGCTATGAGGTGATCGAGGTCGATGCCGGCCCCGATCTGGCCATGCGTCTTGCCGAAATCCGCCCCGACGTGGTCTTCAACGCTCTGCATGGCCGCTGGGGCGAGGATGGCTGTGTCCAGGGCCTGCTGGAATGGCTGCGCATTCCCTATACGCATTCGGGCGTTCTGGCCTCGGCGCTGGCGATGGACAAGACCCGCGCCAAGGATGCCTTCCGCGCCGCCGGCTTGCCGGTGGTGGAAAGCGTGCTGGCCCCCAAGGCCGAGGTCATGGCCCGCCATGTCCTGCCCGCGCCCTATGTGGTCAAACCCAACAACGAGGGGTCCTCGGTCGGGGTCTATCTGGTGCTGGACGGCGCGAACCGCCCGCCGCAACTGTCCGATGAAATGCCGCAGATGGTGATGGTGGAAAGCTATGCCCCCGGGCGTGAGCTGACCTGTTCCGTCATGGGCGATCGCGCGCTGTGCGTGACCGAGATCCAGACCACAGGCTGGTATGATTACGACGCGAAATACAGCCCCGGCGGGTCGCGCCATGTGCTGCCCGCCGATCTGCCGCCCGAAATCACCGCGGCCTGTCTGGACCATGCCCTGCGCGCCCATCGCGCGCTGGGGTGCCGGGGTCTGTCGCGCACTGATTTCCGCTGGGATGAGGCGCGGGGCCTTGCGGGCCTTGTACTCTTGGAAACCAATACCCAGCCGGGGATGACGCCGACCTCGCTGTCGCCTGAACAGGCGGCGCATATGGGCATCGGTTTCCCCGATCTGTGCCGCTGGATCGTCGAGGATGCCTCATGCGATCGCTAGGTGCCCCGCCCCCGCGGCCGCAGCTGCGCGCCGAACCCCGTCCGGGCGCGGCCCCGCGTGCGCCGCAGATGGCCGCCGCCGCCCCACGCCCGCCACGCCGTGACCCCGCGCCCTCGCGCCTGGCCTATCGGTTGCAGCGGCTGTGGCTGACGCCGTTCGTGCGCGCGCTGACCCGGATCGGCCTGCCGGTCTTTGCCGTGGTGCTGGGCCTTGGCATCTGGCTGGGCGATGAGGGGCGCCGCGCCGATCTGGTCGCGAGCTATGAAGACATCAAGCTGTCGATCCAGAACCGCCCCGAATTCATGGTCGGCCTGTTGAAGATCGAGGGCGCCAGCCCCGAGGTTGATGCCGCGATCCGCGCGATGATGCCGGTGCAGCTGCCCGCCTCGTCCTTCGCGATTGATCTGGACGCGTTCCGCGCGATGATCCGGCGGCTGGATGCGGTGGCCGATGTCGGGTTGATGATCCGCCCCGGCGGCGTGCTGGAGGCAGCGGTGACCGAACGCGTCCCCGCGATCCTGTGGCGTGCGCCGACGGGTCTTGAGATGCTGGATGCGACGGGCCACCGTGTCGCCACGCTGATCGCGCGCGAGACGCGCCCTGATCTGGCGCTGATCGCGGGTGTGGGCGCCGATCGTGCCGTGCCTGAGGCGCTGGCCGTGCTGGCCGCCGCCGCGCCGATCCTGCCGCGCGCGCGCGGACTGGTGCGGGTGGGCGAACGGCGCTGGGATCTGGTGCTGGAACGCGATCAGCGCATCCTGCTGCCCGAACAGAACCCGGTGCGCGCGATCGAACGCGTGCTGGCGCTGGATGCCGCCGAAGACATTCTTGACCGCGATTTTACCCATCTCGACATGCGCAACGAAACCCGGCCCACGATCCGCCTTTCCGCCGCCGCTCTGGAGGAATTCCGCAGGATCACCGGCCCGGACACGAAGGCGAGGGCTGTACGATGACAGATCTTTACGAATTCCAGCGCGCGATGCGCAACATGCGCAAGACCGCAATGCAGCGCGGCGTGATCGCGATTCTGGATGTGGGCACATCCAAGATCGCCTGTCTGGTGCTGCGCTTCGACGGGGCCGATGCGATGCGCGAGGGCGACGGGCTGGGCCCCCTGGCGGGGCAGGCGGGCTTTCGGGTGATCGGCGCGGCGACGACCCGGTCGCGCGGGGTGCGCTTTGGCGAAATCGACGCGATGGCCGAAACCGAACGCGCGATCCGCACCGCGGTGCAGGCGGCGCAAAAGATGGCCAATACCCGCGTGGATCATGTGATTGCCTGTTTTTCCGGCGCGGGGCCGCGCAGCTATGGGCTGGCGGGCGATGTCACGCTGCATGACGGTCATGTCAGCGAACAGGATGTGGCGCGCGTGCTGGCGGCCTGCGACATGCCCGACATCGGCCCCGGGCGCGAGGTGCTGCATGCCCAGCCGGTGAACTTTACGCTCGATCACCGCACCGGGCTTGGCGATCCCCGCGGGCAGGTCGGCCAGCGGCTGGCCGTTGACATGCACATGCTGACGATCGAGGCCGATGCGGTGCAGAACCTGATCCATGTGATCCGGCGCTGCGATCTGGAACTGGCGGGGGTGGCGTCTTCGGCCTATGTCTCGGGGATCGCAAGCCTGGTCGAGGATGAACAGGAACTGGGCGCGGCCTGCATCGACATGGGCGGCGGCGCCACGGGCGTGTCGATCTTCATGAAGAAACACATGATCTTTGCCGATGCGGTGCGCATGGGCGGCGATCTGGTGAGCAAGGACATTGCCGCGGGGCTGCAGGTGCCGATGGCGCTGGCCGAACGGATCAAGACCTTCCACGGCGGGGTCTATGCCACCGGCATGGATGATCGTGAGATGATCGAGCTGTCGGGCAATTCGGGCGACTGGGAAAAGGACCGCCGCCAGATCAGCCGGACCGAGCTGATCGGCATCATGCGCCCCCGCGTCGAGGAAATCCTGGAAGAGGTGCGCGCGATCCTGGATGCGGCGGGCTTTGACCATCTGCCCAGCCAGCAGATCGTGCTGACGGGCGGGGCCAGCCAGATCCCCGGGCTGGACGGGCTGGCGGCGCGGATCCTGGGCCAGAACGTGCGTCTGGGCCGGCCGCTGCGGGTGCAGGGCCTGCCGCAGGCCGCGACCGGGGCGGGCTTTGCCAGCGCGGTGGGGCTGGCGCTGTTTGCCGCCCATCCGCAGGACGAATGGTGGGATTTCGAAATCCCCGCCGAACGCTATCCGGCCCGCTCGCTCAAGCGTGCGATGCGCTGGTTCCGCGACAATTGGTGAACCCAGCCGCTGCGGTGGATGCGAATCGTTTCCACCAGATGCTGCGTCATGCGCGAAATACCGCTTGCGGCGGTTTTTCGCCTTCCAGATTTTGTGGAGTAACTGTGTTTTTCAGGTGACGTTCCACGGAATCAAGGCTAAAATCACCCTAATTTTCAGGGAAACCGGCTCGGGACAGGGGCCGAACAAAATCACAGGCGGAAACCAATGACCTTGAATCTGATGATGTCGGATCACGAAGACCTCAAGCCGCGGATCACCGTGTTCGGCGTCGGCGGGGCGGGTGGCAACGCGGTCAACAACATGATCGAGCAGCAGCTGGAAGGGGTCGAGTTCGTCGTGGCGAACACCGATGCCCAGGCCCTGCAGCAGTCGCGCGCGGCGGCCCGCATCCAGATGGGCGTCAAGGTCACCGAAGGTCTGGGCGCGGGCGCGCGCCCCTCGGTCGGGGCGGCCGCCGCCGAAGAGACGATTGAAGAAATCGTCGATCATCTGGCCGGCGCGCATATGTGCTTCATCACCGCCGGCATGGGCGGCGGCACCGGCACCGGCGCGGCTCCGATCATCGCGCAGGCCGCGCGTGAACTGGGCGTGCTGACCGTGGGCGTCGTGACCAAGCCGTTCCAGTTCGAGGGATCCAAGCGGATGCGTCAGGCCGAAGAGGGGCTTGAGGCGCTGCAAAAGGTCGTCGATACGCTGATCATCATCCCGAACCAGAACCTGTTCCGTCTGGCCAACGAACGCACCACCTTCACCGAGGCCTTCGCGATGGCCGACAACGTGCTGTATCAGGGCGTGAAGGGCATTTCCGACCTGATGGTGCGCCCGGGCCTGATCAACCTCGACTTTGCCGACGTGCGCTCGGTGATGGACGAAATGGGCAAGGCGATGATGGGCACCGGCCAGGCCGATGGCGATGACCGCGCGATCCAGGCCGCCGAAAAAGCGATCGCCAACCCGCTGCTGGATGAAATCAGCCTGCGTGGCGCCAAGGGCGTTCTGATCAACATCACCGGCGGCTATGACCTGACGTTGTTCGAACTGGATGAAGCCGCCAACCGCATCCGCGAGGAAGTGGACCCCGACGCGAACATCATCGTGGGCTCGACGCTCGACCCGTCGATGGAAGGGCAGATGCGGGTGTCGGTCGTGGCGACTGGCATCGACGCCGCCCCGGCGACCGCCGAAGTCCCGGTGCCGCGCCGCCCCATGTCCGAACCGCTGCGCCCTGCCGCGCGCGAAGAGGCCCCGGTGGCCGAACCCGCGCCGGTGGCTGCATCCACCGCGCCGGTGCAGCAGGCCGCCGCGCAGGAACCGGGGCTGTTCGACGCGCCCGAAGCCGCGCCGATGTGCGCGCCGGTGCAGCACACGGCCCCCGCGCAGGCGCCGTCGCACGCGCAGGTCCATGCCGACGATCTGCCGCCCCCGGCCTATCGGCCGCAGCCCGCGCCGCAGCCGATGGCGCGCGACCTGCAGGTCGAGGACGACATGGGCGCCTTTGTCGCCCCGCGCCCGCGCGCGCCCGGCACCCCCTCGCCCGAGGCGCTGCAGCGTCTGCAGGCGGCGGTGAACAGGGCCCCCTCGGCGGCGGCGCAGCGCCCGCTTGCAGGTGGTCTGGCGGCCCAGCGGCCCGCGGCGCAGCCCGCCCCCCAGGCGGAACGCCCGCGGTTTGGCATCAACTCGCTGATCAACCGGATGACCGGCCACGGCACTGAAACCACGCAGCAGGCGCCGCAGCCCGCACCCCAGGCGCGCACCGTCGCCCAGCAGCATCAGGCCTATGACGAAGATCAGGCCGCCGATCCCGATCAGGACCGGATCGAAATCCCGGCCTTCCTGCGGCGCCAGGCGAACTGATCCGTTCACAAAAGACCAGACAGGGCCGGGGCGATCCCGGCCCTTTGTCATTGTATATCAATGCATTATGCCGTGATCGGCAGGCTTGTGCCCAAGCCTGCGGCAATTGTTTCAATGCGTTACAAAGAGTGAATTGTTAACCGGCCCCCGGGGGCTTAGCTGATGCTGCGGTCCGGTGCCCCTTGGGCGGCGCCGCCACCGGCAAGTGAAACAAAGGGTGCAGCAGTGCAGACGACAATAGGTTCCCCGGCGGTGTTTGAAGGCGTTGGCCTGCATTCGGGCCAGCCTGTGCGGATGGTGATCCACCCCGCGCCCGCCGATCATGGCGTTGTCTTCCGCCGCACCGATGTGCGCGCGGCCAATCCGCGCATTCCCGCGCTGTGGGACCGGGTGACACCGTCCAGGCTGTGCACATTGGTGGAAAATGCCGAAGGCGTTTCTGTCTCGACGATCGAACATGTGATGGCGGCGCTGGTCGGTGCTGGTGTCCACAACGCCCTGATTGAGATCGACGGCCCCGAGGTTCCGATCCTGGACGGGTCCGCCGCCCCCTTCGTCGCGGGGATCCAGGCCAAGGGCCTGCGCCAACTGGATGCGCCGCTGCGCGCCATCCGCATTCTGAAACCCGTTGAGGTGCGCGAAGGCGAGGCCGTGGCGCGGCTGGACCCGGCCCCGGCACTGGAAATCGATTTCGTCATCGACTTTGCCGATGCCGCGATCGGCCGTCAGGCCAAGCGGCTGAACATGGCCAATGGCGCGTTTGTGCGCGAACTGGCCGATAGCCGCACCTTCTGCCGCCAGTCCGATGTCGAGGCGATGCGCGCCAATGGTCTGGCCCTTGGTGGCACCTATGAAAACGCCGTTGTGGTCGATGGTGACCGCGTCCTGTCGCCGGGCGGTCTGCGCCACGCCGATGAGGCGGTGCGTCACAAGATGCTGGATGCGCTTGGCGACCTGGCCCTGGCCGGGGCGCCGATCCTGGGCCGCTATTCCGGCACGCGGGCGGGTCATGCGATGACCAACCGTCTGTTGCGCGCGCTGTTCGCCGATCCTTCGGCCTGGACCTGGGAAGAATGTTCGCCCGCGCAGGCCTATGGCCTGCCGGGTGCGGGCGTCTGCCGGGCCAGCGTCGCGGCGCGTTGACCCGCGCGCCGATGCCGGGCCGTCCGCTGTCATCCGGCCTATGCCGCGGCGGTGAAAGGCGTTTTGCGCCCCGGATTTTTCTGTGCTAGGACAAACCGAAGGGGCGGTTCCGCGTCACGCGGGGCAGCTTTTGCCAAGGTGGAATCAGGGTAGAAACGGGATAGGGCAGGACATGGCGCGCGGCAGATCGGCGGCTCAACTGGTCGGAAGTCTCGTTCTTGTGGGGGTGCTTGCGGCCTGCGGTGGTGGCACGGCGCGCGAAGCCTCGCTTGAATCCCTGACCGCCGAGGAAATCTACAAGCGCGGCGAATATGAGCTGGAGGTGGGCAACCCCCGCCGTCCCGAATCCGCGCTTCGTTATTTTTCCGAGGTGGAGCGGCTTTATCCCTATTCGGAATGGGCCAAGCGTGCGCTGATCATGCAGGCTTTCACCCAGCACAAGGCCAAGGATTATGAGGCCGCCCGCGCCAGCGCGCAGCGTTTCATCGACACCTATCCCGGCGATGAGGATGCGGCCTATGCCAAATACCTGCTGGCCCTGTCCTATTACGACCAGATCGATGAGGTTGGCCGCGATCAGGGCCTGACCTTCCAGGCGCTGCAGGCGCTGCGCGCGGTGATCGAGGAATATCCCGACAGCGAATATGCGCGTTCGTCCATCCTGAAATTCGATCTGGCCTTCGACCATCTGGCCGCGAAGGAAATGGAAATCGGGCGCTATTACCTGAAACGCGGGCATTACACGGCGGCGATCAATCGCTTCCGCGTGGTGGTTGAGGATTTCCAGACCACCACCCACACGCCCGAGGCGCTGCACCGCCTGGTTGAGGCCTATCTGGCGCTTGGCATCACCGAAGAGGCGCAGACCGCGGGCGCGATTCTGGGCCATAACTTCCGGTCCTCGCCCTTCTATGAAGACAGCTACCGCCTGCTGACCCGCCGCGGCCTTGAACCCGAGGCCAAGGGCGACAGCTGGCTGGCGCGGGTCTATCGCCAGGTGATCCGGGGCGAGTGGCTCTGATCGCGGGTCGCGACGGGGGCGGGGATGCTGCGCGCGCTTGAAATCCGTGACATGCTGATCATCGACCGGCTGGACCTTGGGTTCCAGGCGGGGCTGAACGTGTTGACCGGGGAAACCGGCGCGGGCAAGTCGATCCTGCTGGATTGTCTGGGCTTTGTCCTGGGCTGGCGCGGTCGGGCCGAACTGGTGCGCAAGGGCGCCGATCAGGGTGAGGTGACGGCGGTGTTCGATCTGCCCGACGGTCATGCCGCCCATGCCGTTCTGGCCGAGGCCGGGCTGCCCGGCGGGGCCGAGCTGATTCTGCGCCGGGTGAATGGCGCCGATGGCCGCAAGACCGCCTTCATCAACGACCGCCGCGTTTCGGGCGAGGTGCTGCGCGCGCTGTCGGCGACGCTGGTGGAATTGCACGGCCAATCCGACGATGGCGGCTTGCTGAACCCGCGTGGGCACCGCGCGATGCTGGACGCTTTCGCGGGCCATGAAGATCTGTTGGCGCAGGTGCGCGCCGCCTGGGCCAGCCGCTCGGCAATCGCCCGCAAGCTGGAGGCCGCCGAGGCCGCGCTGGCCGCCGTCAAGGGCGAGGAGGATTTCCTGCGCCATGCCGTGGCCGAGCTGGACCAGCTTGATCCCCAGCCCGGTGAGGAAGGCACGCTGGACGCGCAGCGCCGCCTGATGCAGGGCGCCGAACGCATCCGCACCGATGTGGCCCGCGCGCTGCAGATGCTGGGCCCCGAGGGCGCCGAGGGCGCGATGCGCGATGCCGATCGCTGGCTGCAGGGGGCTGCGGAAAAGGCCGAAGGCCGGCTGGATGCGCCGCTGTCGGCGCTGGAACGCGCGCTGATCGAACTGGGCGATGCCGCGCAGGGCGTCGAAGAGGCGCTCGACGCCCTGTCCTTTGACCCCCGCGCGCTTGAGGCTTGCGAGGAACGTCTGTTCGCGATCCGGGCGCTGGCGCGCAAGCATGGGGTTTTGCCCGACGATCTGGGCGGGTTTGCCGAAACCCTGCGCGCGCGGCTGGCGGCGCTGGATGGCGGCGAAGATGGCATCCGGGCGCTGCGGGCCGATCTGGCCGCCGCCGGGGCCGCCTATGATACGGCGGCGGCGCAGCTGGGGGCGGCGCGGCGCGCGGCAGCGGGGCGGCTGGATGCGGCGATGGCGGCGGAACTGGCGCCGCTCAAGCTGGAACGGGCGGTCTTTGCCACGGCGATCAGCGCGGGCGACCCCGGCCCCGAGGGCAGCGATGCGGTGGCCTTTACCGTGGCCACCAACCCCGGCGCGCCGGCGGGGCCCTTGAACAAGATCGCCTCGGGCGGGGAATTGTCACGCTTTTTGCTGGCGCTGAAGGTGGTTCTGGCGCGCGGGGCCGATGCGCTGGTGCTGATCTTTGACGAAATCGACCGCGGCGTGGGGGGGGCCACCGCCGATGCGGTGGGCCGGCGTCTGGCGCGTCTGGCCGAAGGGGCGCAGGTTCTGGTCGTGACGCACAGCCCGCAGGTGGCGGCGCGCGGCGGGCATCATTGGCGCGTCGAAAAGCGCGTGACCGATGGCATGACCACGTCCACCGTGGTGCCGCTGGCCGCCGATGCGCGGGTCGATGAAATCGCGCGGATGATTTCGGGCGCCGAGGTCAGCGAGGCCGCGCGCGACGCGGCCCGCGCGCTGTTGACGGGCTGATCCGTCCGGGGGGCGGGCAGGCGTCTGGCCGGTCAGCCCTCGGCCACGAATTGCGCCGCCACGATTTCCCAGCCCGCGCCATTGGCCACCAGCGTCGCCGCCAGCACGGCCCCGATCCGCCCCGCGTCCGACCCGTCGGCATGCACGATCCCCGTCAGCACGAAGCGCTGCAGCAGCACCGCCGCATGCGGGCCCAGCGGGCGCAGCTTGGTCTTGCCGGTCACCAGCCGCGCGCGGGCAAAGGCGCCGGCCAGTTCGCCTGCCAGAACCTCGGTGATTTCGTCCACGCCTTCGGCGGCGGCGCCGGTCAGGCTCAGGAAATCGGCATCCGGGGCGAAAAAGCCCGCCAGCGCGTGGGCGTCACGCGCGCTCCAGGCCAGGGCAAAGGCGCGCGGCAGGTCGGCGGGGGTGGACATCAGGGTCATGCAAGGGTCTCCGGACGGGTGGGGGCCAGATCGGGCGCCAGATCGGGGCGCAGATCAGGTCCGGGCACCAGCTTGCCCGGATTCAGGATATTGGCGGGGTCAAGCGCGGCCTTGATCGCGCCCATCACCGCCCAAGCGGGGCCATGTTCAGCCGCCATCAGCGCGCGTTTGCCAAGGCCCACGCCATGTTCGCCGGTGACCGTGCCGCCCATGCGCAGCGCGCGTTCGGCCATGCGACCGGCCAGCCGCTTGGCCCGCGCCAGATCGCTGTCGCTGCCCCGGTCCAGCAGCAGGACGGCATGGAAATTGCCATCGCCCACATGGCCCAGGATCGGGCCGATCAGCCCTTCGGCGGCGATATCGTCGCGGGTTTCGCGCACCGCCTCGGCCAGCCGCGACATCGGCACACAGATGTCGGTCACCAGACCCATCGATCCCGGCCGCGCGGCCAGGCACGCGGTATAGGCGCCGTGGCGCATCTTCCACAGCCGCGCGCGCGCCTCGGGCGTGGTGGCCCAGTCGAAATGCGCGCCGCCCATTTCCGCCACCACCTCGCCAAAGCGTTCGGCCTGTTCGGCCACCCCCGCGGGCGAGCCGTGGAATTCCACCAGCAGATGTGGCGTTTCGGGCAGGCTGGTGCCGGCATGGGCATTGAAGACGCGCGCCATCGTCTCATCGACGAATTCGATGCGCGCCATCGGAATGCCCAGCTGGATCGTGGCCATAACCGTCTGCACCGCCGCCTCAAGCGTGTCAAAGGCGCAGACCGCGGCGGAAATCGCCTCGGGCTGGCCATGCAGGCGCAGCGTCAGTTCGGTGATGATGCCCAGCGTCCCTTCCGACCCCAGCATCAGCGCGGTCAGGTCATAGCCCGCGGCGGATTTGGCCGCAGCGCTGCCGGTGCGGATGATGCGGCCATCGGCCAGAACCACCTCCAGCGCGGCGACATTGGCGCGCATCGATCCATAGCGCACCGTCGTCGTCCCCGAGGCGCGGGTCGCCGCCATGCCCCCAAGGCTGGCATTGGCGCCCGGATCGACCGGAAAGAACAGGCCGGTGGCGCGCAGTTCCTCATTCAGCGCCTCACGCGTCAGGCCGGGTTGCACCACGGCCAGCATATCCTCAGGGCGGATTTCAAGCACGCGGTTCATCCGGCCCATGTCAAGGCAAAGCCCGCCCTGAACCGCCAGCGCATGCCCTTCCAGGGATGTGCCCGCGCCCCAGGGCACGATCGGCATGCCATGGGCCGCGCAGATGCGCACGATCTGCGCCACCTCGGCGGTGGTTTCGGGCCAGGCGACCGCATCGGGCGGGGTCGGCGGATACCAGGCCTCGGATGCGCCATGCAGGTCGCGCTCGGCGCGGGTGACGCTAAGGCGCGGCCCAAGCAGGGCCTGCAGGGCGGCAATGGCGGCATCATGGGGCATCCTGGGCGATCCTTCGGCGGTGCGCTTCTGCCCCTTCCTAGGTCAGCAAACGGGCCGGGAAAAGCCCCCTGACGGCGGGCGGGCGCCTTCCCGCCCGCGGTGGCGTGGCGCAGGCGAACGGGCGGATCAGATCGGCGCGCAGGCGGTTGCCAGCCAGGCCCGTGCGGCGGGCGACACGGTCGGTCCGATCCGGTGCAGGACCTGGGCGTGATAGTCGTTCAGCCAGGCGCGTTCATCCGGGGCCAGCATCTCGGCCAGGATCAGCCGGCGGTCGATCGGCACCCAGGTCAGCGTCGCGAATGTCAGCATCGCCCGGTCATCGGCGCCGGGCAGGGGCGGGGCCTGTTCCACCAGAACAAGGTTCTCGATCCGGATGCCAAAGGCGCCTTCGCGGTAATAGCCCGGTTCGTTTGACAAGATCATGCCCGGCTGCAAGGCCACATCCGATATCCGCGACAGCCGCGCGGGGCCTTCGTGCACGCAAAGCGCCGCGCCCACCCCGTGGCCGGTGCCGTGATCGTAATCCTGGTCCGCGCGCCACAGGGCGATGCGCGCCAACGCGTCCAGATCGCGCCCGGCCAGGCCCCGGGGCCAACGCGCGCGCGATATGGCGATCATGCCCTGCAACACACGGGTAAAGGGGGCGCAGGCATCGTCAGGCACGGGACCAACGGCGATGGTGCGGGTGATGTCGGTGGTGCCGTCCACATATTGCCCGCCGGAATCGACCAGCAGGATTTCACCGGGGCGGACGGGGCGGTTCGTCGCCTCGGTCACGCGGTAATGGACGATGGCGCCATTGGGGCCCGCGCCGCAGATCGTGTCAAAGCTGATTTCGGTCAGCGCATTGGACGCGCGGCGAAAGCCCTCCAGCGCGGTGACCACGGCGATTTCATCCAGCCCGCCCTTCGGCCCCTCGGCATCCAGCCAGGCCAGGAATTCGACCATTGCCACCGCGTCACGGTGATGCGCGGCTTCCATTCCGGCGATTTCGGCGGGGGTCTTGATCGCCTTGGGCAGGATGCAGGGGTCATCGGCCCACAAGATCTCGATACCCTGTTCGCCCAGTTCGCGCCCCACCTGCAGCGGCGCGCTGGCCGGGTCGACCTGCACCGGGCCGGGCAGGCTGCGCAGCGCGGGGGCGAAGGCCGCGACCGGGCGCAGGGTGACATCGGGGCCCAGATGGTCCAGCAGGGCGCGCGCGAATTTTGCGGCCTCGGCAAACAGGGTCAGATGGCCGGTGTCATGCAGGATCGCAAAGCCCTGCACCACCGGATTGCGCGGAATGTCGGCGCCGCGGATGTTCAGCAGCCAGCAAAGCGAATCCGTCAGCGTGATCACCGCCGCGCGCGCGCCGCGCTGGCGCAGCCCGCCCGCCAGGCGGGCGCGCTTGGTGGCGCTGTCCTCGCCCGCGAATTCGGGCGGATGGATGCGGGCCGGGGCGGCGGGCGGGGCGGGCTGGTCGGGCCAGATCGCATCGACCGGGTTGCGCGCGAGGGGCACAAGGTCCACCCCGCTGCCGGCCAGCGCGGCCTGCAGATCGTCGATGTCCTTGCGGGTGTGCAGCCAGGGGTCAAAGCCCACGCGACCGCCCGCGGGCAGGGCCGCGGCCAGCCAGGGGCCGGGCTTGACCTCGGGCCAGTTGACGGGGGTGAAGGTGGCGCAATCGACCTCGGCCCGGACCTGCACGCGGTAGCGGCCATCGACGAAGACGCCCGCGCGATCCATCAGCGCGATGCAGAACCCGGCCGATCCGGTAAATCCCGTCAGCCAGGCCAACCGCGCGTCCCGCGGGGCGACATATTCGCCCTGATGGGCATCGGCACGCGGCACGATGAACCCCGCAAGCCCTTGCTCGGCCAGCACCGCGCGCAGCGCCGCAAGCCGGGGCGGCCCATCCGAGGGGCGTGAACGGACCGCGAAATCCTGATACATCAGCGTGCTGCCTTGGCGATGCCCATCAGCCGGGCCCGTGCGCGCGGGTCGGAATCGAACAGGCCCGCCAGCTGTTCGGTCATCGCCCCGGCCAGCTGTTCGACATCGGTGATGGTCACCGCATGCTGGTAATAGCGCGTCACGTCATGGCCGATGCCGATCGCGATCAGCTCTACCGCGCGGCGCTTTTCGACCATCGCGATCACGTCGCGCAGGTGCTTTTCCAGATAATTCGCGGCATTGACCGACAGCGTGGAATCATCGACCGGCGCGCCATCGGAAATCACCATCAGGATCTTGCGCGCCTCGCGCCGGCCCAGCATGCGCCGATGCGCCCATTCCAGCGCCTCGCCGTCGATGTTTTCCTTCAGCAGGCCTTCCTTCATCATCAGGCCCAGATTGTCGCGCACCCGCCGCCAGGGCGCGTCGGCGGATTTGTAGATGATGTGGCGCAGGTCATTCAGCCGCCCCGGCTGTTGCGGGCGCCCGGAATTGAGCCATTTTTCCCGGCTTTGCCCGCCCTTCCAGGCGCGCGTGGTAAAGCCCAGGATTTCCACCTTGACCGAGCAGCGTTCCAGCGTGCGCGCCAACACATCGGCGCAGATCGCCGCGATGGAAATCGGCCGGCCCCGCATCGATCCGGAATTGTCCAGCAGCAGCGTCACCACCGTGTCGCGGAATTCGGTATCCTTTTCCACCTTGAACGACAGCGGCGTGGTGGGCGTGGCCACCACACGCGCCAGGCGCGCCACATCCAGGATGCCTTCCTCGCGGTCGAATTCCCAGCTGCGGTTCTGTTGCGCCTGAAGCCGGCGCTGTAGCTTGTTGGCCAGCCGGCTGACCGCGCCCTTCAGCGGTTCCAGCTGCTGGTCCAGATAGGCGCGCAGCCGTTCCAGCTCGGCCGGTTCGGCCAGATCCTCGGCGCGGATTTCTTCATCGAAATCGGTGGTATAGACCTGATAGTTCGGATCGGCGGCGGAATAGGGCGCGGGCGGGGGCGGTTCCAGCGGCGCCTCGGCCTCGGGCATCTCGACCTCTTCGCCCATCTCTTGATCGGCAAGGTCGTCCATGCTGACGGTGGTCTGGCTTTGCTCCTGGGTTTCGTCCTGGCTGCTTTCGGTGGATGCCTCGTCTTCGTCCTGGGCCTCGTCGCGGGCCTGGTTGTCGCCGGCTTCTTCTTCCTGTTCGGCCTCGTCCTCTGCGCCGTCGTCGGGCTGATCGGCGTCGGGGTCTTCGCCCAGCTGATCGGCATAGCCCAGATCGGCAATCACCCGGCGCGCCATCCGCGCAAAGGCCGCCTGATCGGCCAGGACCGCGTTCACATCGCCCAGATCATCGGCGGTCGATTCCTCGATGAAGGGGCGCCACAGGTCCAGCACATGGTTCGCCGCCGTGGGCAGTTTGCGCCCGGTTGCCAGTTCGCGCACCATGTAGCCCGCGGCAACCGCAAGTGACGCCTCTTCCCGGCTGCGGATCTGGCCATAGCCCTTGCGCTCGGCCTCATGCGCGATCTTGGCGTCGATATTGGTCAGCGTGCCGGGCATGTCGCGCGCGCCCAGGGCCTCGCAGCGGGCGGTTTCCATCGCCTCATACAGATCGCGGGCCATCGGTCCCGCGGGGTTGTAACGCGCGAAGGTGCCCGCATCGTGATGGCGCCTGCGCAGCGCCAGCGCATCGCCCGTGCCGCGCGCCAGCAACACCTCTTCGCGCGACATGCGGCGGCTGACCTGCGGCAGGCGCATCGTATCGCCAGCGATCCCCGAAGGATCGACCGAGAAGGTGACCGTCAGATCGGCATCATCGGCCAGCGTCTTGGTCGCCTCGGCCAGCGCCTTCTTGAACGGATCTGCAGGGTTGTCGGAGGGTTTCATGCCTTACCGTATCGCCTGGGCCGCAGCACTTTCGGGAAGCTCCTCATCAAAGAGGCGCTGGTAGAATTCGGCGACCGTCTGGCGTTCCAGCTCGTCGCATTTGTTCAGGAAGGTCAGCCGGAAGGCATAGCCCACATTGCGGAAGATTTCCGCGTTCTGCGCCCAGGTGATCACCGTGCGCGGCGACATGACCGTGGACAGATCGCCGTTCATGAAGGCGGTGCGCGTCAGATCGGCGACATGCACCATCTGGCTGATCGTCTTGCGGCCCTTTTCGGTGTTGTAATGCGGGTTCTTGGCCAGAACGATCGCGGTTTCCGCGTCATGCGACAGATAGTTCAGCGTGGCCACCAGGCTCCAGCGGTCCATCTGCGCCTGGTTGATCTGCTGCACCCCGTGATAGAGCCCCGTCGTGTCGCCAAGGCCCACCGTGTTGGCCGTGGCAAACAGGCGGAAGAACGGGTTGGGGGTGATGATTTCATTCTGGTCCAGCAACGTCAGCTTGCCGTCATGTTCCAGAACGCGCTGGATCACGAACATCACGTCGGGGCGGCCCGCGTCATATTCATCGAACACGATCGCGACGGGGTTGCGCAGCGCCCAAGGCAGGATGCCTTCGTGGAATTCGGTCACCTGCTTGCCGTCGCGCAGCTTGATCGCATCCTTGCCGATCAGGTCGATCCGGCTGATGTGGCTGTCCAGGTTCACCCGCACGCAGGGCCAGTTCAGCCGGGCGGCGACCTGTTCGATATGGGTGGATTTGCCGGTGCCGTGATAGCCCTGGATCATCACGCGGCGGTTGTAGGCAAAGCCTGCCAGGATGGCCAGCGTGGTATCGGGGTCGAATTTGTAGGTCGGGTCAAGTTCCGGCACGCGATCGGTGCGTTCGGCAAAGCCCTTCACCTTCATTTCGGTATCGATCCCGAAAATGTCCCTTACGGAGATGTCTTCGGTGGGTTTCGCGTTGTGATCCAGCATGCCGTCCGCCAATTCTATCCGGGTTGTCTTTCGCACGCGCGCCCCGATCGGGCGGCCTGGGAAAGTTGTGGATCATATCGCCCGGGCGTGCAAGGGGAAGGCGGTGGATTGCCGCGTCTGCGCGCCCGGGCTAGGCTTGCGCAGCAACCTATCAGGAGACAGGGCATGAGCGGCCTTCTGGCGTTGTTGGATGACGTGGCGGGCATCGCCAAGGTCGCGGCGGCAAGTATCGATGATGTGGCGGGGCAGGCCGCCAAGGCAGGCGCCAAGGCCGCGGGCGCGGTCATCGACGATGCCGCGGTGACGCCGAAATATGTGCATGGCTTTGCGCCGGCGCGTGAATTGCCGATCGTGGGCAAGATCGCGCTGGGCTCGATCCGCAACAAGCTGCTGATCCTGCTGCCGGCGGCGCTGTTGCTGTCGGCCTTCGCGCCCTGGGCGATCACGCCGCTTTTGATGCTGGGCGGGGGCTATCTGTGCTTTGAGGGGGCGGAAAAGGTCTGGCATCTGTTCCACCCCCATACGCCCCATGCCGATGGCCATGTGGACCCGGTGGGCGACCCGCTGCACCTTGAGGCGGAAAAGGTCGCGGGCGCGGTCAAGACCGATTTCATCCTGTCGGCCGAGATCATGACCATCGCACTGGCGGCGCTGCCCGCGCAGGGGGTGGTGATGCAGGCGGTGACGCTGGCGGTGGTGGCGGTGGGCATCACCGTGGCGGTCTATGGCGGCGTGGCGCTGATCGTGAAGGCCGATGATGTCGGGCTGTGGCTGGCGCGCGTCGGGCGGCTGGCGCCGACCCGCGCGCTGGGGCGCGGCATCGTCGCCTTCATGCCCCATTTCATGAAGGCGCTGATGGTGGTGGGCACGGCGGCGATGATCTGGGTCGGAGGGTCCATCGTGCTGCACGGGCTGGCCGGGCTTGGCTGGCCCGGGCCCTATGACTGGATCCATCATCAGGCCGAGGCGGCCGCTGCGGCCCTGGGCCGCGCGCCCGGCGCGGTGGCCTGGGCGGTTACCGCGCTGTTCGACGGCATCTTCGGCCTGGCGCTGGGGCTGGGGCTGATCCCGGTCGTGGCGCGGCTGATCAACCCGGCGATCCGCGCGGCGCGCGGGCGGTTCGGCCGGGCCTGAGCGGGGGGCAGAAGACAGGAGGGGGAGCGCTGCCCCCACTGCGCCCCCGCATGGCGCGGTGGCGCATTCACCCCCGGAGTATTTTCGCCAAGAAGAAGCGGCCCGGCAGGGGGCGTGATCCGGCCCGGGCCTGCCCGGGTCAGTCCTTGAAGTTGCGGCTGTCCTTGATCTGATCCCAGGCCCAGACGACCTGTTGCAGCATCTCTTCCTGGCTGCGGTCGCCGCCGTTCATGTCGGGGTGCAACACCTTGATCAGCGCCTTGTAAAGCTTGCGGATCTCAGGCTTGGTCATGCTGTCCCTGGCATCCAGGATATCCAGCGCGCGCCGTTCGGTGGGCGGCAGTTTGCGCCCCACGACCTGGCGGCCCGGGTTTTGCGTGGCATTGGCGCCCAGTATTTCCATCGGGTCGGAAATGCCGTGCCGCGCCCAGCCGCGCGCTTCGTCATTGGCGCGGTTGAAGGGGCGGGTGGGCCGTTCCCAGACCGTGGCATTGTCGAGAAAGGCCTGGAATTCCGCCTCGGACTGGCCCTGGAAATAGTTCCAGTTCAGGTTGTATTCGCGCACATGATCCTTGCAGAACCAGTAGTAGTCATCCAGCACCTTGGGGCTTTTGGGCGCGCGATACTGGCCGGGCTCATTGCAGCCTTCCTTGTCGCAGACGCGGGTCGAGGTGTCGAACGCGCCCGACATCCCGCGCTTGCCCTTCTGGCGGCGCTTCTTGTCGGAGGCGGCGGAGATATCGAATCCGAAGGGGTCGTTTCTGCTCATCATGCGTCTCTTGTGCCGGGCCTGTTGACCAGCCGGTGCGACTCGGGCCACAGAGTTTAGGGGTTTTCACGGGGGGCGAAAGGGGGCGTGGCGGAAAAATGCCGGTGGTGGATGAGATAAGGGCGCGGCTTGCGCAATTCCAGCCCGACAGGCTGGAGGTGATCGATGAAAGCGCGCGCCATGCGGGCCATGCCGGCGCCCGGCCCGAGGGGGAAAGCCACTTCCGGGTGCGCATCGCCGCTGCCGCCTTTGCGCCGATGTCGCGGCTGGCGCGGCACCGGGCGATCCATGCGGCGCTGGGGCCGGAGCTGCTGGCCCGCATCCACGCGCTGGCGCTGGAGATTGAGGATTAGCGCCTACGCCCCGCTGGCCGCGGCCGGGCCCAGCCGCGGGGCGGCGCCTTCGGGCGTTTCGGCCAGCAGACGGCGGGCCTTGGGTTCGTCTGATGTCCCTTCTGCCGGGGGCGCCTCGGCCCGCTCGGGGGCGGGCAGCGCCAGGCCCAGGTCTGCCCCCGCTGCAACCGCGCGGCGGAACACCAGAAGGTTGTGATAGACCGTGGTCTTCGAGGTCAGGCCGCTGCGTTCCTCGGCCGGCAGGGTATCGGCGCGCAGATATTCCCAGCCCTCGCGCGCCATGTCGTTCATCGCGCGGGCCAGGGCATGGGCAAAGCGTTCCGCCCCGGTCTTCAGGCCACGGTCCTTTTCACCCTTCGCGGGGGCCGGGATCACCCGGTATTCATATTGCTGCATCGGCACACCTCTTGTTCCGGGCCGTTCTAACCGGGCCCGCCCCGCGGTCAATTGACGATGCGGTGAGCCGGGACTGGGGCCGTTACAGCCCCAGCTTCTTCGCCACGATTTCGTTCACCGCCGCCGGATTGGCCTTGCCGCCCGAGGCCTTGATCACCTGGCCGGTGAACCAGCCTGCCAGTTTCGGGTTGGCCTTGGCCTTTTCCACCTGCGCGGGGTTGGCGGCGATGATGTCATCCACCGCCTTCTCGATCGCGGACAGGTCGGTGACCTGCTTCATGCCGCGCGCCTCGACGATGGCCGCCGGGTCGCCGCCTTCGGTCCAGACGATTTCAAACAGATCCTTGGCAATCTTGCCCGAAATGTCGCCCGCCTTGATCAGCGCGATGATGCCGCCCAGTTGCGCGGGCGTCACGGGGCTGTCGCCGATTTCATGGCCTTCCTTCTTCAGTCGGCCGAACAGTTCATTGATGACCCAGTTCGCCGCCAGCTTGCCATCGCCACAGGCTGCCACGACCGCTTCGAAGAAGTCGGCATTCTCGACCTCGGCGGTCAGAACACCCGCGTCATATTCCGAAAGCCCCAGATCGCTGACGAACCGCGCCTTCTTTTCATCGGGCAGTTCGGGCATCGAGGCGGCGATGTCATCGACCCAGGCCTGTTCGATTTCCAGCGGCAGCAGGTCAGGGCAGGGGAAGTAGCGATAGTCATGCGCCTCTTCCTTGGACCGCATGCTGCGCGTTTCGCCCTTGTCGGGGTCATACAGGCGCGTTTCCTGCACCACGGTGCCGCCATCCTCGACAATGGCGATCTGGCGGCGGGCTTCATATTCGATCGCCTGCTGGATGAAGCGCATCGAGTTCATGTTCTTGATCTCGCAGCGCGTGCCCAGATGGCCGAAATCGCCGGTTTCCTGCCAGCGTTCATAGGCGCCGGGGCGGCAGACCGAGACGTTGACATCGCAGCGCAGGTTGCCGTTTTGCATGTTGCCATCGCAGGTGCCAAGGTAGCGCAGGATCTGGCGCAGCTTTGCCACATAGGCGGCGGCTTCCTCGGGGCCACGGATGTCGGGGCGGCTGACGATCTCCATCAGCGCGACGCCCGTGCGGTTGAGGTCGACGAAGGACATGTTCGGGTCCATGTCGTGGATCGACTTGCCCGCGTCCTGTTCCAGGTGGATACGCTCGATCCGCACACGGCGCGCCACGCCCGGGCCCATGTCCACGATGATCTCGCCCTCGCCCACGATAGGGTGGTAAAGCTGGCTGATCTGATAGCCCTGCGGCAGGTCGGGGTAGAAATAGTTCTTGCGGTCAAAGGCCGAGGTCAGATTGATCTGCGCCTTCAGCCCCAGCCCGGTGCGCACCGCCTGGGCCACGCAGAATTCGTTGATGACCGGCAGCATCCCGGGCATCGCGGCATCGACGAAGGCGACGTTGGAATTCGGCTCTGCCCCGAAGGTGGTCGAGGCGCCCGAAAACAGCTTGGCGTTCGAGGCGACCTGCGCATGGACCTCAAGGCCGATCACCAGTTCCCAATCGGCCTTGGCGCCGGCGATCACTTTGGGTTCGGGGGCTTTGTAGGCAAGATGATCAAGCATGGGTCACGTCCTTCCTTGGCGGGCTTTCGCCTTCTAGGCCAGGGGCGCGGGCGGGGCAAGCCTTCGGGAAAGACCTCCGGCGCCGGTTCCCCGGGCTGGCCGCGGAGCCTGAGTATTTTTGCCAAGAAGAAGCCCATGCGCTTTCATCTTGCCGCAAATACCTCGGGGGTCCGGGGGCAGCGCCCCCGGCGCGGGCCGCGTGTGTCCGTTCACCCCAGAAGCCGCACGGTCATTTCCCGCAGATCGCGGCTCAGGTCCGGGGTGGCGGCGATGCGGGTCAGCGCGGCGCGGGCCAGCGCGCGGCGCGATGCGTCATGGCGCGCCCAGGTTTCAAAGGCGGTGGACATGCGCGCGGCGGTTTGCGGGTTCACCGGATCCAGCCGGATCAGCCAGTCGGCATAGAAGGCATATCCCGCGCCCGAGGCGTGGTGAAAGCCTGCGTGGTTGGCCGCAAGCCCGCCCAGCAACGCGCGGAAGCGGTTGGGGTTCTTCCAGTCGAAGGCAGGGTCGCGGGCCAGCGTTGCGGCCAGTTCCGGGGCCTTTTCTGGCGGGCAATGGGCCAGTTGCACCATGAACCATTTGTCCATGACCAGCCGGTCGCTTTCCCATCGTCTGCGGAAGGCGGCAAGCGCCTCGGCGCCGCGGCCCGCCTCGATCAGGCAGGTTAGCGCGCCCAGCGACTCGGTCATGTTGCGGGCCTGGGCGAACAGCGACTGCGCCCGCGCGCCGTCGTCGCGGCGCGACAGCAGCGACAGGCAGGCCAGTCGCAGCGCGCGTTGGCCCGCGGGGGCGGCCTCGGGCGAATAGGGGCCGGGCACCTCCATCTGCCGATAGATCCGATCCAGCAGCGGCTCATGCCGGTCGGCCAGCGCGCGGGCCAGGGCCAGGCGCGCGGTGTGGATCGCATCGGGGTCGGGGGTCTGGCCCGCCTCATGCAGGGCCTGGGCGATTTCCTCGGCGCCGGGCAGGCGCAGCACCAGCGCGCGGAAGGCGGGATCGGCGGTTTCATCGCCCAGCACATGGCCCACGGCATCAAGATGCGCCGGGTCGGGCGCGTCGCCCGTGGCCATCGCCATCAGCGCCCGGCGCGCAAGGCCGCGGCCCGCTTCCCAGCGGTTGAAGGGGTCGGTGTCATGGGCCAGCAGAAAGGCCTGTTCGGCCGGATCTGTGTCGCGGTCCAGCACCACGGGGGCCGAAAAGCCCCGCAGGATTGACGGCACCGGGCGCGCGCCAAGGCCGGGGAAGGTGAAACTTTGTCGGCCTTCGGTCATTTCCAGAACCTGCGTCGGCATCATCTCGTCCCCGTTGGGCGAGAGCAACCCGACGGCAATCGGGATCACGCGCGGGGGCTTGTCGGGCTGGCCGGGCGTGGGGGGCGTGGATTGCGTGAAGGTCAGGGTATAGGTGCCATCGGCCCAATCCTCGGTCACGCGCAGGCGCGGGGTGCCGGCATCGGTATACCAACGCTTGAACTGGGTCAGATCGCGGCCGGTCGCATCCTCAAAGACCTTCAGCCAGTCTTCGATCGTGCAGGCCTGCCCGTCGTGGCGGGTAAAATAGAGGTCAAGCGCCCGGGCATAGCCATCATCGCCCACCAGACGTTTCAGCATGCCCACCACCTCGGCGCCCTTTTCATAGATGGTGGCGGTGTAGAAATTGTTGATCTCACGATAATGTTCGGGGCGGACGGGATGGGCCAGCGGGCCCTGATCCTCGCGGAACTGGCGGGCGCGCAGGGCCATCACATCCTCGATCCGCTTGACCGGGCCCAGGCGCATGTCGGCGGTGAACTGCTGGTCGCGGAACACCGTCAGCCCTTCCTTCAGGCACAGCTGGAACCAGTCGCGGCAGGTGATGCGGTTGCCGGTCCAGTTGTGGAAATATTCATGCGCGATGATACCCTCGATCCGTTCGAAATCGGCGTCTGTCGCGGTTTCGGGGCTGGCCAGAACCCATTTCGAGTTGAAGATGTTCAGCCCCTTGTTTTCCATCGCGCCCATGTTGAAATCATCGACGGCGACGATGTTGAACACGTCCAGATCGTATGCGCGGCCATAGGCGGTTTCATCCCAGCGCATGGACCGTTTCAGCGCCTGCATCGCGAAACCGCAGCGGTCCTGATCGCCGGGGCGGACCCAGATGTTCAGCGCGACCTCGCGCCCCGACATCGTGGTGAAGCGGTCGGACTGCGCCACCAGATCGCCCGCGACCAGCGCGAACAGATAGGCGGGCTTGGGCCAGGGGTCGTCCCATTCGGCCCATCCCGCGCCTTGCCCCACCGGGTTGCCGTTCGACAAAAGCACCGGCAGCTCGCTTTCGATGCGCACGTGAAAGCGGGCCATCACATCGGGGCGGTCGGGGTAGAAGGTGATCTTGCGGAAGCCCTCGGCCTCGCACTGGGTGCAATACATGCCGCGCGACATATACAGGCCTTCCAGCGCGGTGTTGCCCTCGGGTGCGATCTCGACCTCGGTTTCCAGGGTGAAGGGGACATCGGGCAGGGCGGCGGGGTGGATCGTCAGGGCGGTGTCGGTTAGCCGGTAATCGGCCGGCGTCAGCGGCACGCCATCAACCGCCGCCGAGATCAGGCGCAGCCCCTCGCCATCCAGCACCATCGCCTGACCGCTGCCCCGGGGCGCCAGCTGCAGCCGGGCGCGGACGCGGGTCGCCGTGGGGTGCAGGCGAAACTGCAGATGGACCTGATCCAGGCGGAACGGCCAGGGCGCGTAATCGGCCAGACGGGTCGGGGCGGCGGGGGTGGTGTCCATCAAGGGCTCCTGCAGGGTGGTTCGGGCGAACCGGGTCGCGGCGGCGCAGGTTAGGGCGATCATCGGCGGGGTTCAACCGCCGCACCGCCCGCGCGCCGCGTGGCGCCCTGGCTTGGGCCGGGCGGCGGGCTGCGCTATGATGCGGGCGGACCGGCGGGTATCCGCGGCGCAATCCCGGCCCAACTGGTAAAGTATCTTGACCGATTTTGCGCAAACCGCCATTAGAGTACGGCAATCGCCCCGGATCGGGGCCGAAACGGGAGAGCAAGCATGAGCGAACGTATCGCGCGTGAGGCATTGTCGGTCGATCCGCAGCTGGTCGAATTCATCGAAGCCGCGGCGCTTCCGGGCACCGGGGTCAGCGCCGGGGCCTTCTGGAAGGGCTTTTCGGACATCGTGCGCGATCTGGCGCCGAAGAACCGGGCGTTCCTGGCCAAGCGGGAAGAGATTCAGGCCCAGATCGACGCCTGGCATCTGGCCCGGCGCGGCCAGCCGCATGATGCCGCCGCCTACAAGGCCTTCCTGACCGAGATCGGCTATCTGCTGCCCGAGGGCCCCGATTTCACCATCGAAACCGGCCCGACCGATCCCGAATTCGCCACCCAATGCGGCCCGCAGCTGGTGGTGCCGATCATGAACGCGCGCTATGCGCTGAATGCCGCCAATGCGCGCTGGGGCAGCCTGTATGATGCGCTTTACGGCACCGATGCGCTGGGCGATCTGCCCGCGGGCGGGGGTTTTGATCCGGCGCGCGGGGCGCGGGTGATTGCCTGGGCCAAGGCCTTCCTGGATGAGGTCGCGCCGCTGGCCAGCGGGTCCTGGGCCGATGTGACCGCGATTGCGGTGCGCGATGGCGGGCTTGTCGTCACCGCGCAGGGGGAAGCGGGGCTGAAGACGCCCGCGCAATTCGCAGGCTATCAGGGCACGGCAGAGGCGCCGACCGCGATCCTTTTGAAGAACAACGACCTGCACATCATTGTTGATGTGAACGCCGATCATCCGATCGGGCGCACCGATCCCGCCCATATCGCGGATATCCGGCTTGAATCCGCGCTGTCCTCGATCATGGATTGCGAGGATTCGGTGGCCGCGGTCGATGCCGCCGACAAGGTGCTGGCCTATTCCAACTGGCTGGGCCTGATGAAGGGCGATCTGGCCGAACAGGTGGAAAAGGGCGGCAAGACCTTTACTAGGGCGCTGGCCCCCGATCTGGCCTTCACTGCGCCCGATGGCGGGCCCGTCACGCTGAAGGGCCGCGCGCTGATGCTGGTGCGCAACGTGGGCCATCTGATGACCAACCCCGCGATCCTGGATGCCGAGGGGCGCGAAATTCCCGAAGGGCTGATGGATGCGATGGTCACCACGCTGTGCGCCATGCATGACCTGCGCAAGGCCGGGGGCGCGCGCAATTCCACCACCGGGTCGGTCTATGTGGTGAAACCCAAGATGCACGGCCCCGAAGAGGTCGCCTTTGCCAGCGAAATCTTTGACCGGGTCGAGGCGGTTCTGGGCCTGCCGCGTTACACCGTCAAGCTGGGCATCATGGATGAGGAACGCCGCACCAGCGCCAACCTGAAGGAATGCATCCGCGCGGCCAAGCATCGCGTGGCCTTTATCAACACCGGCTTCCTGGATCGGACGGGGGATGAGATTCACACCTCGATGGAAGCCGGGCCGATGCTGCGCAAGGGCGAGATGAAATCGCAGCCCTGGATTTCCGCCTATGAAGACCGCAACGTCGATATCGGCCTGGCCTGCGGGCTGGCGGGCAAAGCCCAGATTGGCAAGGGGATGTGGGCGATGCCCGACCGCATGGCCGAGATGCTGGAGGCCAAGATCGGCCATCCGCGCGCCGGCGCCAACTGCGCCTGGGTGCCCAGCCCGACGGCGGCGACGCTGCATGCCACGCATTACCACAAGGTCGACGTCAAGGCCCGCCAGGCCGAGATCGCGGCGCTGAACCGCCCCGCGCGGCTGGATGACCTGCTGACGATCCCGCTGGCCACCGGCAAGAACTATTCCGACGCCGAGATCACCGATGAGGTCGAGAACAACGCGCAGGGCATCCTGGGCTATGTCGTGCGCTGGGTCGATCAGGGGGTGGGCTGTTCCAAGGTGCTCGACATCCATGACGTGGGCCTGATGGAAGATCGCGCGACCTGCCGGATCAGCTCGCAGGCGCTGGCGAACTGGCTGCATCATGGCGTGGTCACCGAAGGCCGCGTGATGGAGGCGATGCGCAAGATGGCCGCCGTCGTCGACCGCCAGAACGAGGGTGACCCGGCCTATCGGCCGATGGCGCCGGGCTTTGACGGCTTGGCCTTCCAGGCGGCCTGTGATCTGGTGTTCCTGGGGCGGGTGCAGCCCTCGGGCTATACCGAACCGGTGCTGCACCAGCGCCGCGCCCAGGTGAAGGAAGGGAACTGACATGGCACTGACTTTGGAAGCCGCCAAGCGGATCATCGACGTGGCAATGGCCCATGGCCGCGAAGCCGGCTGGAAGCCGCTGTCGGTCGTGGTGCTGGATGCGGGCGGTCACCCGATCGCCTTTGAACGCGGCAATGGCGCCAGCCCCGGCCGGTTCGAGATCGCGCGCGCCAAGGCCTATGGGTCGATCATGCTGGGCATGGGCGGCAAGGCACAGATGGCGCGGGCAGAATCGCAGGCCTATTTCATGGCGGCGGTGAACGGCGCCTTTGGCGGCCAGGTGATGCCGGTGCCGGGCGGGGTTCTGGTGCGTGATGGCGCGGGCGCGGTGATCGGCGCGGTGGGCGTCACGGGCGATACGTCAGACAACGATGCCGCGGCGGCGCTGGCCGGGATCGAGGCGGCGGGGCTGGCAGGCGAGGCTTGATCTGCCCTGACGGTCGCATTTCATGATGCCGCGCGCAGGCCCTGTGCGCGGCATCCCCTTTTCAGGCGCCTGCGCGGCGCTTAGGCTTGCGCAAAGCCTGGGGGAAAACCATGTCCAGACCCGTTGTCGGCATCATCGGCAATGCCCATGAACTTAATGACCGTTACCCGGTGCATGCCGGGGGCACGATGAATTCCGAGGCGGTGGCGCAGGTGGCCGATTGCGTGCCGCTGGTGATCCCCGCCGATCCGCGGCTGGTCCGGGTCGAAGACCTGTTGGAGGTCTGTGACGGCTTCCTGCTGACGGGGGGGCGGCCCAATGTGCATCCGTCCGAATACGGGCAGGAAGAAACCCCCGCGCATGGCGCCTTTGACCGGGCGCGCGATGCGGTGGCGCTGCCCCTGATCCGGGCCTGCGTGGACCGTGGCCAGCCGATCTTTGGCATCTGCCGGGGCTTCCAAGAGGTGAACGTGGCCATGGGTGGCACGCTGCACCCCGAAATCCGCGACCTGCCGGGGCGGATGAACCACCGCATGCCGCCCGAAGGCACGCTTGAGGAAAGCTTTGCCCTGCGCCACATCGTGCGCCTGACCGAGGGCGGGCGCTTTCATCAGGTCTTGGGCGCGACCGAGGTGATGACCAACACCCTGCACGGGCAGGGGATCTGTCAGCCCGGGCCCCGGATCGTGATCGAAGGCCGGGCCGAGGATGGCACGCCCGAGGCGATCCATGTCGCGGATGCGCCGGGATTTACCCTGTCGGTGCAGTGGCATCCCGAATGGAATGCCGCCGATGACCCGGTTTCGCGGCCGCTGTTCCGGGCCTTTGGCGATGCGGTCCGCGCCTGGGCGGCGGCGGCGCGGCGCGTCAGGTGACGGCCGCGCGTTCGCGGTATTCGGGCCGGTCCCACAGCCGCTCGCGCATCACCGTAGCCAGCACGGCGACGGCGCGGTCGATCTCGGCCGTGCCGATGTAAAGCGGGGTGATCCCGAAGCGCAGGATGTCGGGGGCGCGGAAATCGCCCACCACCCCGCGCGCGATCAGCGCCTGCATGATGGCATAGCCTTCGGGATGGGCAAAGCTGACCTGGCTGCCCCGGATCGCCGGATCGCGGGGGGTCACAAGGCGCAGATCGGGGCAGGCGGCCAAGACGCCCTGGATGAAGCGATCCGCCAGCGTAAGCGAGGCCGCGCGGATATCGGCCATCGCCACCCCGTCCCAGACATCCAGTGCCGCATCCAGCGCCGCCAGTTGCAGGATCGGCGGCGTGCCCACCCGCATCCGCTCGACCCCCGCGCCGGGCCGGTAGGACAGGTCAAAGGCAAACGGTGCGGCATGGCCCAGCCAGCCCGACAGCGCGGGCACCGCCCGATCCGCATGGCGCGGGGCGACATAGATGAAGGCCGGGCCACCGGGGCCGGAATTGAGGTATTTATAGGTGCAGCCCACCGCGAAATCCGCCCCCGCGCCGGCCAAATCGACCGGGAAGGCACCGGCAGAATGGGCCAGATCCCAGACCGCGATGGCGCCGGCCGCATGGGCCCGCGCGGTCAGCGCTGCCATGTCATGGCGCCGCCCGGTGCGGTAATCGACCTCGGTCAGCATCAGCACCGCCACCGTGTCGTCGATTGCGTCTGCCACATCCTCGGGCGCCACGACCTTCAGCCGGTAATCGGCGCCCAGCGTCCGGCACAGCCCCTCGGCCATGTACAGATCGGTGGGGAAATTGCCGTTGTCCGACAGGATCACCCGCCGGGCCGGGTTCATGTCCAGGCCTGCGGCGATCGCCTGATAGACCTTGATCGACAGCGTGTCGCCCATCACCACGCTGCCCGGTTCCGCCCCGATCAGCCGCGCCACCCGGTCGCCCACGCGGCGCGGCATCGCCATCCAGTCCGCCTTGTTCCAGGCCGAAATCAGCATCCCGCCCCATTCGTCGCGGATCGTGCGCGCGACGCGGTCCGGCACCGCCCGGGGCAGGGGGCCAAGCGAATTGCCATCCAGATAGACCATTCCTTCGGGCAGGTCGAACAGGGCGCGGGTTGCGGTGAAATCGGTTGTCATCATGTTCCTCCGTCAGGGGGGCAGAGTGTCGCGCCCGCCGGGGTTTGGCAAGCACTTGGCCCTTGATCCCCGCGCGTCATCGCGCGAAGGATCGCCGGCACACAAGATCAGGAGAGTGAGCCGCCGATGCGTTTTGCCCAGCCATTGCGGATCCTGGACCTGCCGCCGGTCTGGCTTGGCCTGTTTGCGGGCCTGGGCTGGGGGCTGGCGCGTGCGGTGCCGGTGCCCTTTGGCCCCGGGCGCGTGGTGGGGATGGTGCTGATCGGGCTGGGTCTGGCGTTGATGGCGGTGGCGGTTGCGCAGATGGTGGCGCGCCACACCACCTTTATCCCGCGCCGTGACCCGGCGGCGCTGGTGACGGGCGGGGCCTTTGCCCTGTCGCGCAACCCGATCTATCTGGCCGATGCGCTGATTCTGGCGGGCCTTCTGCTGTGGTGGGACGGTCTGGCGGCGATCTGGCTGGTGCCGGGTTTCATGGCGCTGATCGCGCGCCGCTTCATCGCGGGCGAAGAGGCCCGCATCCGCGCCCGTTTCGGCGCTGACTGGCAGCGCTATGCCGCCCGGACGCGCCGCTGGCTGTAGTCAACCGTTGCCGTTGTGCAACAATTTTCCCGCCTTGATGCCATTTCAAGGGTCCGACTGGACCGGCCAAAGGGTCGCAGCCGCGCCAAGGGGCTTGCGATACAGGCCCGCTTGCCGCAAAGGCACATTGGGCGGGAATTGCGCCGCAGCTGCGGTGAATTGCCGTTGTGAAATATTATTGCGCGGTGTTATGCGTTCCGGGCCATATCATGACCACCGTGGCCAACTGGCCATGAGAAGGGGGAGAGAGCGTTGAAGATCGGAGCTCCAAAGGAGATCTTTGAGGGCGAATCGCGTGTCGCGATGACGCCGGATTCGGCGGTTCAGCTGAAAAAGCTGGGCCATGAATGTTTCCTTCAGTCCGGCGCGGGATCCGCGGCCGGGTTTTCGGATGCCGCCTATGAAGCGGCCGGTGTGACCATTGTTCCCGATGCGGCGGCGCTGTTTGGCGCGGTCGACATCGTGGTCAAGGTGCGTCCCCCGGTGGAGTCAGAGGTGGGCCTGCTGAAGAAGGGCCAGACGCTGATCTCCTTCTTCTATCCCGCGCAGAACAAGGATCTGCTGGAGGCCGCGAAGGGCACCGGCGCCAGCGTGATCGCGATGGACATGGTTCCGCGGATTTCGCGCGCGCAAAAGATGGACGCGCTGTCGTCCATGGCCAATATCGCGGGCTATCGCGCGGTGATCGAGGCGGGCAACAACTTTGGCCGCTTCTTCACCGGCCAGGTCACGGCGGCGGGCAAGGTGCCCCCGGCGAAGGTTCTGGTGGTGGGCGCGGGCGTGGCGGGCTTGGCCGCGATCGGCACTTCGACCAGCCTTGGCGCAATCACCTATGCCTTCGACGTGCGCCCCGAAGTGGCCGAACAGATCGAATCGATGGGCGCGGAATTCGTCTATCTCGATTTCGAGGATCAGGTTCAGGACGGTGCCGCCACGGGTGGCTATGCCGCGCCCTCAAGCCCGGAATTCCGCGAAGCGCAGCTGAAGAAGTTCCGCGAACTGGCACCCGAGATGGACATCGTCATCACCACGGCGCTGATCCCGGGGCGCGATGCGCCGAAACTGTGGCTGGCCGATATGGTCGCCATGATGAAGCCCGGCTCGGTCGTGGTCGACCTTGCGGCGGAACGGGGCGGCAACTGCGACCTGACGGTGCCCGATCAGAAGGTGGTCAGCGACAATGGCGTTACCGTCATCGGCTATACCGACTTCCCCAGCCGGATGGCGGCGCAATCGTCAACGCTTTATTCCAACAACATCCGTCACATGATGGCGGATTTGACGCCGGGCAAGGATGGCGTGGTCGTCCACAACATGGAAGACGACGTGATCCGCGGCGCGACCGTGACCCATGAGGGCGCGATCACCTTCCCGCCGCCGCCGCCCAAGGTGCAGGCGATCGCGGCGGCCAAGCCCAAGGAAAAGGCCAAGGAACTGACGCCTGAAGAAAAGCGGGCCCAGGAACTGGCGGCCTTCCGCAAGCAGACCCGCGATCAGGTGGCACTGCTGGCGATCAGCGGCGGTCTGCTGCTGGCCGTTGGTCTGGTGGCGCCGGCCAGCTTCATGCAGCACTTCATCGTCTTTGTGCTGTCGGTCTTTGTGGGCTTCCAGGTGATCTGGAACGTCAGCCACAGCCTGCACACGCCGCTCATGGCGGTCACCAACGCGATTTCCTCGATCATCATCCTGGGCGCCTTGATGCAAATCGGGTCGGGCAGCTTCCTGGTGCTGGTGCTGGCGGCGCTGTCGGTGTTCATGGCCGGGATCAACATCTTCGGCGGTTTCATGGTGACGCGTCGCATGCTCGCCATGTTCCAGAAGTCGTAAAGGGAGGGCCGGAACATGGAATTCGGTTTCACCACCGCCGCCTATGTGGTTGCGGCTGTTCTGTTCATCCTGTCGCTGGGCGGCCTTTCGGGGCAGGAAAGCGCGAAACGTGCCGTCTGGTACGGCATCGTCGGCATGGCGCTGGCGGTTGCGGCAACGCTGGTCGGCCCCGGCGCGGGGCTTTGGTGGCTGTCGCTGCTGCTGATCCTGGGCGGCGGCATCATCGGCTGGATCGTCGCCAAGAAGGTCCAGATGACCGAAATGCCGCAGCTTGTCGCGGCGATGCACAGCCTTGTCGGTCTGGCGGCGGTTTTCGTGGGGTTTGGCACCCATGCGGAACTGGCCCGCGTCTTCGCCATGGATGAGGCCGCGCGCGGCGCGCTGACGGGCTTTGCGGGGCTTTTGGCGCATAAATCGCCGGTCGAGGTGTCGATCCTGCGGGTCGAGACCTTCCTGGGCGTGTTCATCGGCGCCGTCACCTTCACCGGCTCGGTCATCGCGTTTGGCAAGCTGGCGGGCAAGGTGACCTCGGCTGCGAAAAAGCTGCCCGGCGGGCATGCGCTGAACGCGGGTGCTGCGCTGATTTCGATCGTGCTGCTGGTGGTCTACCTGCAGTCGGGTTCGACGCTGGCGCTGATCGTGATGACGCTGGCCGCGCTGTTCATCGGCTATCACCTGATCATGGGCATCGGCGGCGCCGACATGCCGGTGGTGGTGTCGATGCTGAACAGCTATTCGGGCTGGGCGGCGGCGGCGATCGGCTTCAGCCTTGGCAACGACCTCTTGATCGTGGTCGGCGCGCTGGTCGGCAGCTCGGGTGCGATCCTGAGCTACATCATGTGCAAGGCGATGAACCGCAGCTTTGTCAGCGTGATCCTGGGCGGCTTTGGCGGCACCACGGGTCCGGCGATGGAAGTCACCGGCGAACAGATCGCGATCGACGCCGAAGGCGTGGCCGCGGCGCTGAACGATGCCGACAGCGTCATCATCGTGCCGGGCTATGGCATGGCGGTGGCACAGGCCCAGCAGTCGGTCAGCGAACTGACCCGCAAGCTGCGCGCCAAGGGCAAAGAGGTGCGTTTCGCGATCCACCCCGTCGCGGGCCGCCTGCCGGGCCACATGAACGTGCTGCTGGCCGAGGCCAAGGTTCCCTATGACATCGTTCTGGAAATGGACGAAATCAACGAGGACTTCCCCAGCACGGATGTGGTCATCGTCATCGGCTCGAACGACATCGTGAACCCGGCCGCCCAGGAAGACCCCAACAGCCCGATCGCCGGCATGCCGGTGCTGGAGGTCTGGAAGGCCAAGCAGGTGTTCGTGTCCAAGCGCGGCCAGGGCACCGGCTATTCCGGCATCGAGAACCCGTTGTTCTACAAGGACAACACCCGGATGTTCTATGGCGATGCCAAGAAGTCGGTGGACCAGCTGCTGCCGATGATCGACTGATCGCGCGCGACATGACAGCAAAGGCCCCGCCCCGGCGGGGCCTTTTTGTTGCGGGCTGTTGCACAAATGCCCGGTATCCCTGTGCATACCCTCACACGCTTGATTTCCTTTGGCCCGGCGGTGCTATTTGAAGCCGGCCCTGCCGATATCCCAATTCCCGAAGGCCCCGCCTTCGCCAAGCCTTACCGGACCCCGCGATGCGCCCGATCGACGACCACCCCCAGCGCTATGCGCTTGTCAATGAACTGCATGCCCGCCCATTTCCGCGGATTTCGGCGCCGGGCCATGTGGTCTATCTGGCGATCAAGGAACCGCTGGATGCGGCCAACCGCGACCGCGCCAAGGATCATGCCCATCTGCTGACCCTGCTGGACCGCTATGGCGCCGCCCATCCGCAGCCAGGCGCCACGCATTACACCGGCCAGATCGGGCGCCACGCGCTGAAATGGGAAAGCCATACCGAATTCACCACCTTCCTGGCCCATGCGCCGGGCGTGTCGGACCGGCCCTTCGATCCGGCCGAAGCCGCTGTCTTTCCGGCCGACTGGATCGGGGCGGCGCCGGGGCGGCGGATCGCGGCCGTCAATATCCGCATCGAAACCTTGCCCGACAACCCCGATGACATCGCCCCCGCGCTGGATGGCTGGTTCGTGCCCGAAAGCCTGGTCTGCGCCTGGGTGCTGGATGGCGCGGCGGCGATCGCGGGCGATTTCCGCATCGATCCGGCGGGGCAGATGCGCTTTGCGGTCTTCGTGCGGCCCGGCACCGGATCGGGGCGCATCGGGCGCATTGTCCAGCGCATCTGCGAACTGGAAACCTATCGCGCCATGTCGATGCTGGGGCTTGGGCGCGCGCGCGCGTTGATGGGCCGGCTGAATGCGCTGGACCCGCAGCTGTCGGCGCTGATGACGGGGATGCGCGATGAAACACGCCCCGCCGAAGCCGCGCTGGATGAGCTGCTGACGATCTCGGCGGAACTGGAAAGCCTGGCGGTGGAACATGCCTTCCGCTTCGGCGCGACCGGCGCCTATGAGGCGATCGTGAAGGAACGGGTCGAGGTGCTGCGCGAGGCGCGCTTTGAGGGGCGGCAGAAGTTTTCCGAATTCATGATGCGCCGCTATGACCCGGCGATGCGCACGGTGAAATCGGCCGAGGCGCGGCTGCGCACCATGCTGGAACGCGCCGCCCGCGCGGGTGAGCTGTTGCGCACCCGGGTCGATGTGGAACGGTCGGCGCAGAACCAGAAGCTTTTGGAAAGCATGGATCGCCGCGCCGATCTGCAGTTGCGGCTGCAGCACACGGTCGAAGGTCTGTCCGTTGTGGCGATCAGCTATTACGCGGTCAGCCTGGCGGCCTATCTGGCCTATCCGGCGGCCAAGCTGCTGGGTCTGGGCAAGGAAATGACGACCGCCGCCCTGACGCCGGTGGTGATCGCGCTGGTCTGGCTGATGGTGCGGCGCATCCGCAAGCGGATGGGGCATTAGGGGCAACGCCCGGGGGTGCAATTCGCGGCAATCCGTGCCATGCTGCGCTGCGGCAAAGGGGGTGCAGCATGACGGGCAGGATTATCGCGGTCGCACAGCAGAAGGGCGGGGCCGGCAAGACGACGCTGGCGGTGAACCTTGCGGTGGCGCTGGCGCGGGCGGGGCATTCGGTGGCGCTGCTGGACACCGATCCGCAGGGATCCTTGGGGCGGTGGTTCATGACGCGGCGCGAACGCCTGGGCGCGGCCGGGATGGAGCTGTCGACCTCATCGGCCTGGGGTGTGTCCTATGAAAGCGACAAGCTGAAAAAGCTGCATGATTTCATCATCATCGACACGCCGCCCAAGGTGGACAGCGACCTGCGCCCGGCCTTGCGCGAGGCCGATCTGGTGATTGTCCCGGTCGGCGCCAGCCATGTCGATCTGTGGGCGACCGAGGGCGTTCTGGACATGGCGCGGCGGATGGGCAAGCGGCCGCTGGTGGTGCTGAACCGCACCAAGCGCGGCACGCGGCTGGGCGATGAAATCGCTGCCGCCGCCACCGAACTTGAGGCCGATCTGGCCGAATCGCAGCTGGCGCATCGGGTGGTTTATGCCGAAACGCTGGGCCAGGGGCTTGCCGCGCCCGAGGCGGCCCGCCCGGGCCCCGCCAGCGCCGAGGTTCAGGCGCTGATGGCCGAGGTGCTGGCCGCGCTGTAGGGCGGGATCAGGGCGCCGTGGGCGGCTTGGCTGCGGGGGGCGGCGGCGCGCAGTCATAGGGCGCGCCATCGGGCATCTGGCACAGGGCGGCGCTGAAATCGGCGGGCAGGGGGGTGGTGGCGCCCAGCCGGTGTTCGCGGTCCTGCGCATCATACCAATCGCTGCAGGTGGCGCGATAGTAGCGGTCCACCCGCGCCTCTTCGGCATACCAGGCGGAAAAGGCAGCTGCGGTCGCCTGTGCCGGATCGCCCGATTGCGCGATGGCGGCGGCGAAGCTGTCGCCGATCAGGTCAAAGGCCTCATGGCCCGACAGCGCCTGCCAGGGCCCCGGGTCGCCGGCGGCACGCTTGCGCCAGGCGTAAAGCGTGGTGATCGCCTGGGCATCGGCCTCCAGCGCAAAGACCATCTGCAGCATGTCCGCGCGCGACAGGTCGATAGGCGCGGGGCACAGGCCGCGCCGATCCTGCTGCAGGTGGCGCAATTCATGCACCAGCACCACAAACAACCCGTCATCTTCCAGCCCGGCATCCAGCACGATCTCGGCGGTGTCGGGCGCGAAATAGCCAAGCGCGCCGGTGGGCCGGTCGTCCAGGCACAGGGTGACCGCGCGGTCATCCAGCGGCGCCAGCAGCGGGTCGCGCCCCGGGCTGGCCAGATCCGCAACCCGGGCCAGCGCGGCCAGCAGACGGGCCTGCGCGACCGAGGGGGACGCGGGGGGGTGTCCCGTGACAAGGCAGGCCGCGTTCGCCGCAGGCTCGGCCCATGCGGGAAGGATCGGCGCGCCCGCACCCAGGATCGCGGTTGCCATCACACCCGCCAGCCCCCACCGCCCGGCCCTTGGCCCAATGGCGGGGCGCGCGGCGGGCATCGTCAGCCGCGCCCGCGGCGCTTGACACCGCCGCGCTGGCCGGGGCGCCCGGCGGTGGACCGGCCCTTGGCCTTGACGGCGGCATCGGCGGCCTCTTCCACCGCCGATTGGCGGGCAAGGGGATCGTCGGACACGACCAGATCGACGGCCTCCAGCCGCTTGACTTCGTCGCGCAGACGGGCGGCCTCCTCGAATTCCAGGTTCTCGGCCGCCTTGCGCATCGCGGCGCGCAGACCGTCCAGATGCGCCTCAAGGTTGGCGCCGTGCATCTTGCCCACGGTGGCGGTGACGCGCGACATGTCGGTATCGCCTTGCCACAGGCCCGCCAGAACATCCTCGACATTCTTCTTGACGGTTTGCGGCGTGATGCGATGCGCCTCGTTATAGGCCACCTGCTTTTCGCGGCGGCGGTTGGTTTCGGCCAGCGCGCGTTCCATGCTGCCGGTGATGCGGTCGGCATACATGATCACCCGGCCTTCGGCGTTGCGCGCGGCCCGCCCGATCGTCTGGATCAGCGAGGTTTCGGATCGCAGGAAGCCTTCCTTGTCGGCATCCAAAATCGCCACCAGCCCACATTCGGGAATATCCAGGCCCTCGCGCAGCAGGTTGATGCCGACCAGAACGTCAAACGCCCCCAGCCGCAAATCGCGCAGGATTTCAATCCGTTCGATCGTGTCGATGTCGGAATGCATATAGCGCACGCGGATGCCCTGTTCGTGCAGATATTCGGTCAGATCCTCGGCCATGCGCTTGGTCAGGGTGGTGACCAGCGTGCGCAGGCCGCGCGCGGCGACCTTGCGGATTTCGTCCAGCAGATCATCCACCTGGGTTTCCACGGGGCGGATTTCCACCTCGGGGTCCAGCAGGCCGGTGGGACGGATCACCTGTTCGGTAAAGACCCCCTGCGCCTGTTCCAGTTCCCAGGCCGCAGGCGTGGCCGAGACAAAGACCGATTGCGGGCGCATCGCATCCCATTCCTCGAACTTCAGGGGGCGGTTATCCATGCAGGACGGCAGGCGAAAGCCATGTTCGGCCAGCGTGAACTTGCGCCGGTAGTCGCCGCGATACATGCCGCCGATCTGCGGCACGGTCACATGCGATTCGTCGGCGAAGACGATGGCCGTGTCGGGGATGAATTCGAAAAGGGTGGGGGGCGGTTCACCGGGCGCGCGACCGGTCAGATAGCGGCTATAGTTTTCGATCCCGTTGCAGACGCCGGTGGCCTCCAGCATTTCCAGGTCGAAATTGGTGCGCTGTTCCAGCCGCTGCGCTTCCAGCAGTTTGCCCTCATCGGTCAGCTGTTTCAGCCGCTGGGCCAGTTCCGCCCGTATGCCCTTGGTCGCCTGTTGCAGCGTCGGGCGCGGGGTGACGTAGTGGCTGTTGGCATAAATCCGGATCTTTTCGAAACTGTCGGTTTTCTGCCCTGTCAGCGGGTCGAATTCGGTAATTGCCTCAAGCTCTTCGCCGAAGAAGCTGAAGCGCCAGGCGCGGTCTTCCAGGTGCGCGGGCCACAGATCGACCGTGTCGCCCTTGACCCGGAACGCCCCGCGCTGAAACGCCGCATCCAGCCGCTTGTATTGCTGTGCCACCAGATCGGCCAGAAACTTGCGCTGGTCGAAAAGCCCGCCCACTGCCATGTCCTGGGTCATCGCCGAATAGGTTTCGACCGAGCCGATACCGTAGATGCAGCTGACCGAGGCGACGATGATCACATCGTCGCGTTCCAACAGCGCCCGGGTGGCCGAGTGGCGCATCCGGTCGATCTGTTCGTTGATCTGGCTTTCCTTTTCAATATAGGTATCGGTGCGGGCCACATAGGCCTCGGGCTGATAGTAATCGTAATAGCTTACGAAATATTCCACCGCATTGTCGGGGAAGAAGCCCTTGAATTCGCCATATAATTGGGCGGCCAGCGTCTTGTTGGGCGCCAGGATGATCGCCGGGCGCTGGGTCGCCTCGATGACCTTGGCCATGGTGAAGGTCTTGCCGGTGCCGGTGGCGCCCAGCAGCACCTGGTTGCGTTCGCCCGCCAGCACGCCTTGCGACAGTTCCACGATCGCGGTCGGCTGATCGCCCGCGGCGGAAAATTCGGTCTTCATCACAAAGCGTTTGCCGCCTTCCAGTTTCGGGCGGGTCAGCACCTCGGGGCGGGGGACGGGGGCGTTGGTGGTGTTGTGGGGCATCGCGGACCTCTGCAAGCCCTCTAGAGTTGGCCTGTTTTGCCGCAGTTGCAAGGGGTTGGTGCAAAGGTCAAGAAAGGGTTAAGGGATGCGTCAAATTTTACGAGTTATATCATGGGATTGCGCGCAATTTTTCTTGCGTCGCGGCGCGTTTGTTCGCATCTTGTTCCGGCAAGCAGCAAAAGGCTGCCGGCGGGCGCACCACCCCACCCCTCGCTCCCCAGCCGGCCGGCAGCCACCCCTTGCCCGGTAACGGCTGCCGCGCCAAGGGCTTGCGCTTTTGGCCCGATCCACTAATAAAAGGCGACCCATTCGCAAGAGGTAAGCCATGCGCGCGCGTATCTACCAACCGGCCCGCAACGCCATGCAGTCGGGGCAGGCCAAGACCCGGATCTGGTATCTGGATTACATGCCCGCCGACGCGCGCGAAATTGACCCCCTGATGGGTTGGACCAGTTCGGGCGACACCCAATCGCAGGTGCGGCTGAAATTCGACAGCCGTGAGGCCGCCGAGGCCTATGCCCGCGATCATGGCCTGGATTACGTCGTGACCGAACCGCACAAGCGGGCCGCCAACGTTCGCCCGCGCGGCTATGGCGAGAATTTCGCGACCGACCGCCGCAGCGCCTGGACGCACTGATCGGCACAATGTGCTTTCGCCTGCGGGCAAGGGCCTGGCCCGCATCGGCTTGGCCCCTGCCGGCTCAGGCGCCTCAGGGCAGGACCGCCAGCCACAGCCAGATCGTCAGGATCGACCCCGCGGTCGCCAGCAGCACACTTGATGCCGCGACCCGTTTCGCCGTGCCATACATGTTGGCGAACAGATAGGCGTTGATCCCGGGCGCCATTGCCGCCGTCAGCACCGCCGACCGCAGCAGCCCCGTATTCAGGTCAAAGGCCCAGCGGCCAAGCCCATAGGTGATCGCCGGATGCAGCAGCAGCGACAGCCCGCTGACCATGGCGATCGCCTTCATATCGCCTTCGGGCCGATAGCGATACAGCACGCCCCCCAGCCCGAACAGCGCCGCGGGCAGGGCGGCATTGGCCATCATCGTCATCGCCGCCCAAAGCGGCTCGGGCAGGTCCTGACCGCTGAGCGCCATATAGGCCTGCAGCGCGAAACCCGCGAGGATGCCGATCACCAGCGGCGTGCGCAACACGCCCAAAAGCGCGTTCAGCCCGACGCGCCCCAGCCCCGCCCCGGTGCCGCGCGACCGCACGGCCTCCATCGCGACGATGCCGATCGTGTAAAGCAGCGGCGAATGCAACGAGATGATTGCGAAATTGCCCGCCAGCGCCTCGGTCCCATAGGCGCGTTCGGTGATCGGCACGCCCAGCAGAAGGGAATTCGAGAACAGGCAGGCAAAGCCGATCGCCACCGCATCGGGCCCCGACCGGCCAAACAGAAGCCGCGCCCCCGCGATCCCCAGCGCAAAGGCGCAGAGCGCGCCGGTGTAGAAGCTGATCATCAGCCCCGCGTCATAGCTCGCCCCCAGATCCAGCCGCGCGATCGACCGCGCCAGCAGCACCGGCACCGCAAAGTTCTGCGCAAAGCGCATCAGCCCATCCACCGCCCCATCCGCGAACAGCCCGCGCCAGGTCACCAGATAGCCAAAGCCGATCACCAGAAAGACCGGCAGGATGACGTCGATCAGCGCGCCCATGGGCGGGCCGGGATGCAGGTGGGCAGGGTCATGGCGCGGGCAGGTCCAGCACCATGCCGTCATGCGCGGGGCGGATATGGTCGGGCGTTTCGGCCATCACCTCATCATGGTCCAGATCGACATGCATGTTGGTCAGCACCGCCGTGGCGGGCCGGGCGCGCGCGATCCATTCCAGCGCCAGCGCCAGATGGGCATGCGTCGGATGCGGCGTGCGGCGCAGCGCGTCCAGCACCCAGCACTCCAGCCCCCCCAGATGGTCCCAGGCAGGGTCGGGGATGGCCGACACATCGGGCAGATAGGCCAGCCCGCCAATACGAAAGCCAAGCGCATCGATATTGCCATGTTCCACGCGGAAGGGCTGAAACGGGATCGGCCCGCCCGCGCCCTCGATCTGGAAGGGGCCGTGGATGGCGCGCAGCTCACAGATCGGGGGATAGTTGCTGTCAGGCGGCTGCACGAAGGCATAGCCAAAGCGGTTCAGCAGCGCCTCTTGCGTGTCGCTGTCGGCCCAGACCGGCAGGCGGCGGCGCATGTTGAAGGTGATCTGGCGCAGGTCGTCCAGGCCGTGCATGTGATCGGCATGGCTGTGGGTATAGACCACCGCATCCAGGGTGCCGACCTCGGCGCGCAGCAGCTGTTCGCGCATGTCGGGCGAGGTGTCGATCAACACGCGGGTCACGCCCTCGGGGCCGATCCGTTCGACCAGCATGGAACAGCGGGTGCGGCGGTTCTTGGGGTTGGCGGGATCGCAGGCCCCCCAATGGCCGCCGATGCGCGGCACCCCGCCCGATGACCCACAGCCCAGGATCGTGAAACGCAACCGGCTCATGCCTGCACCTTTACCGCGGCCTTGCTGAACAGACGGTCGAAATTCGCCGAGGTCGCGGCGGCGAAATCGGCATAGCTGAGGCCAAAGATCTCGGCCCCCTTGCGCGCGGTATGGACGGTATAGGCCGGTTCGTTGCGCTTGCCGCGGAAGGGCGGCGGGGCCAGATAGGGCGCGTCGGTTTCCACCAGAACCCGGTCCAGCGGCGCAGCGGCAAAGATGTCGCGGATATCCTGGCTTTTGGGGAAGGCCGCGATGCCCGACATCGACAGATAGAACCCAAGGTCAAGGGCGGCGCGCGCCAGCGCGGGGCTGGAGGAAAAGCAGTGCATCACGCAGCTGTAGGGCCGGGCGCGAAAGCCTTCGCGCAGGATCGCGGCCATGTCGTCATCGGCGGCGCGGGCGTGGATGATCAGCGGCAGCCCGGTTTCCTGTGCCGCCTGAATGTGGATGCGCAGGGATGTCTTCTGCACCTCGGCGCTGTCGGCGGTGTAGTGATAATCCAGCCCGGTTTCGCCGATGCCCACGAATTTCGGATGCGCGGCCAGCGCCACCAGCTGATCCACGCTGACCAGCGGTTCTTCGGCCGCGCTCATCGGGTGGGTGCCGGCGGCGTAGAAGACGCCCTCGAACCGTTCGGCGATGGCGCGGACCTGGGGTTCCTGGCGCAGCCGGGTGCAGATGGTAACCATCCGCGTCACGCCAGCCGCGCGGGCGCGATCGACCACGCCGGCCAGATCCTCGGCGAAATCGGGAAAGTCGAGGTGGCAGTGGCTGTCGACGATTTCGGGCGCTGCGGTCATCTGCCTGTCCTCATGACTTGGGCGGGTCAGCCGGATGCCGCCGCCGTGATTTCCAGCACCATATCCATGACCAGCGCGGCAGGGTCAAGGTTGACCGCCCGCCCGTGGCGCGCCCGCGCGCCCAGCGATTGGTGCAGCGCCGCCCATTTCAGCGCCGCCGCCGGATCGGGGGACAGGCGGGCCATCACCGCGGCCTCGCCGGGGGCGGCCTCGGGGGTAGGGGGGCCGGCAACGCCGGTCCGGGCCAGCCGCGCCAGGAACAGGTCCGACAGGCCCAGCATCAGGTCAAAGCGCGCCTCATTGGCCTTGCCCGCCACGCTTTCGGCCAGCGACAGCGCCGCGATCCGGTCCATCTGTGGCAGGCGGGCGTATAGCGCCACCAGCGCGGCATAGCTGCGCAGCCCGTCCAGGTTCGTCAGCCGGATCGCCTCGCCGACCGATCCGCCCGACAGTGCGGCCAGCGCCGCCGGATCCTCGGCCGCAGCCCCCGCCTGGGCCAGCGCCGCGGCCATGTCCTGCGGGCCCAGCGTTGCCAGCCGCAATTCGCGGCAGCGCGACCGGATCGTGGGCAACAGCCGCGCCGGCTGATGCGCGATCAGCAGGAAGGTGACACCGCCGGGCGGTTCTTCCAGCAGCTTCAGCAGCGCATTGGCGGCCTGGATGTTCATCTCATCCGCGGCATCGACGATCACCACGCGCCGTCCACCCTCGGCCGAGGACAGGTGCAGAAAGCTTTTCAGCTTGCGCACCTCATCAATGCGGATATCGGCTGATAGCGCGGTTTCCTTGTCGTTCGGCCCGCGTTTGAGCAAAAAGACCCCCGGTTCCGACCCGGCATGGATGCGGCGTACGACCGGATGGTCGGGGTCGGTGTCCAGGCTGTGCGGCGCGGGGGGTGCGCCGAACAGCCCCGCCGAACCGGGCGTGGGCCGGGTCAGCAAAAATCGCGCGATGCGCCAGGCCAGCGTGGCCTTGCCCACGCCGCGCGGGCCGGTCAGCATCCAGCCGTGGTGCAGCCGCCCGGTGTTGAAGGCCTCCAGAAAATCCGCCTCGGCGCGGGTCTGCCCGATCAGGCGCGCGGTGTCGCGCGGATGGGGGGCGCCTTCGACCTGGGTCGGATCGGGCAGGTCCGCCGCGCTCATGCCACGGCCCGGGCGATGGCAGAGATCTCGGCGGCAACGGCCTCGGGCGGGCGGGATCCGTCGATCACCCGAAAGCGGGGCGCGAATTCGCGGGCCAGGTCCAGAAAGCCCGCGCGCATCCGTTCCTGCATCGGCAGGCCGAAATCCTCAAAGCGTTCTTCATGCCCGTTGCGCGCGCGGGCCCGCGCCAGACCCACCGCGGGGTCGATGTCGATCAAAAAGGTCAGGTCGGGGTCGCGCCCGATCATCATGTCATGCAGCCGATCGACGGTGGCGCGCAGATCGCCCCGCGTCAGGCCCTGATACATGCGCGTGCTGTCGGCAAAGCGGTCGCAGATGACGATCTGCCCCGCCGCCAGCGCGGGCGCGATGGTCCGTTCCAGATGGTCGCGCCGGGCGGCGGTGAACAGCAGCAATTCGGTTTCCGCCGACCAGCGATCCGGGTCGCCTTCCAGGACCAGCCGGCGGATTTCCTCGGCCCCGGGGCTGCCGCCCGGTTCACGCGTCAGCACCACGGCCCGCCCCGCATCGCGCAGCGCCTGGGCCAGCAGGCGCGCTTGGGTGGATTTGCCCGATCCGTCGATCCCCTCGAAGGTGATGAACATCGCCGCTCAGCTGCCAGCCGCGTCCAGCGCCCTTGCGCCAAGACGTTCGAACGCGGCCTTGACGCGCACCATGAAACCGCCCTTGGCCACATCGGTTTGCGCCACAAGCGGCACCCGGCGCGGCGCATCCAGCCCCGGCACGGTGATCACCAGTTCGCCCAAGGCCTGGCCCGCGGCCACGGGGGCCTCGATCGGGCCGTTGAAGATCGCCTCGGCGGTCATCGTATCCTGCGCCAGCGCGGGCACCAGCATGGTCACATCCTCGGCCGGGACCAGACCGACCGATTGCGCCTCACCCAGCCAGACCGGCGCTTCGGCCAGCCGCTTGCCCTTTTGCACCACGGTTTTCATCACGAACTGGCGGAAGGCCCAGTTCACGATGCCTTCGGATTCGCCGCGCCGCTGTTCCTCGGTCTCAAGGCCGGTGATGACAAAGACCACCCGCCGGTCGCCCTGCACGGCCGACCCCGCCAGCCCATAGCCCGCCTCAGAGGTGTGGCCGGTTTTCAGCCCGTCCGCCTGCCAGTCGGTGCCGCGCATCGCCAGCAGCGGGTTGCGGTTGTTGGCATTGGCCGGGGCACGATCCTTGTAGTTGAAGTTCGTTTCGGCGAAAATCGGATAGAATTCAGGGAATTCGGTGATCAGCCGCACCGACAGGATGCCCAGATCCTCCATCGACATGCGATGGCCCGGATGCGGCCAGCCCGAGGCATTGGCGAAGATCGAATTTTCCATGCCAAGCGCCCGGGCGCGTTCGATCATCAGCTTGGCAAAGGCGTCCTCGGACCCGGCCAGCCCCTCGGCCACGACGACGCAGGCGTCATTGCCCGAATTCACCACGATGCCGTGGATCAGCTCGCGCACGGTGGGGCGGTCAAGCTCGTTCAGGAACATGGTCGATCCGCCCATTTCCTTGGCGCGGGTGGAAACCGAGAAGGTCGTGTCCATCGTGACGCGCCCATCGCGCAGCGCCTCGAACAGCATGTTCAGCGTCATCAGCTTGGACATCGAGGCCGGCGGCAGCGCCACATCGGCGTTCTTTTCCAGAAGCACCGTCTGCGTGGTCACATCATAGACCCAGGCCGCGCTGGCCTGGGTGTCGAAGGCGCGGGCGGGCAGGGCGGCCAGCAGCGACAGCGCCGTGGCGGCGGCAAGGCGGGCCAGCAGGCGGGGGGCGGGGCGGAAAAGGGTCATCAGGCGGTCCGATCAGTTCGAAATGGCATAGGCATCGGCATAGCCGAGCCCCTTGATCTTGGTCAGCATCGCGTTGCGCTCGGCGACGGTGGCGGCGGGGCCCGCGACCACGCGCCAGAAGGTCTTGCCCTGGCTTTCCTCCTTGCGGATCGCGGCCGTAAGGCCCGCGTCGGTCATCTGCGTGGCGGCGCGTTTGGCATTGGCCTCGACGCTGAAGATGCCGATCTGGGCATAGGCCTTGAACCCGGCTTCCGGCGCTGGGGCGGGCGTCGGTGTGGCGGGCGCGGCCTCGGCCTTGGCGATGGCCTGGCTTGCGGAATTGGCAATCTCGGCGATCGGGCGCGCCTCGATGACCTCGCCGCTGATCGCCGATCCTTCAGCGATCACGGGGCCCTCGACCAGCGGTTCGGGGGCGGCGACCACCTCACGGCGCAGCGCCACCACCGACAGTTTCGTCGGCGCGCCCGCCAGCATGCCCAGTTCCGCCGCCGCATCCGACGAGACCTGAAGCCTTGGCCCGGGCTGTTCGCGTTCACGCCGGAACAGCGCCCCCACGACCGATTTGCCGTTGGTTGTGTTGCGGATCAGCACCCGTTCGGGGTCTTTTACATCGGGATGCGCCACCCAGACCCCGCCCAACGAGGGCCGGCCATCCCAAAGCCCGTCGCCTTCCGCGGCAAAGACCTTGGGCGCCTCGACATCGCGTTCGATGCCGGCAGGCGCGCTGGCCCCGGCGCCTTCGGGTGCGACCGCGTCGCCGCCAAGGCCCGCGAAGGGCAGGGTTCCCGCCTCGCATCCCGCCAGCACCGCCCCGGCCGCCAGCACCAGTGCAAACCGTCTAATTTCCTGCCTCGACATTCTGACCCTTCCCGCACGGTTGCCCGCGCCTGTCCCTGAACCACCCGCAAGGGCACCCGCCCACGCCCCGTTGCGGCCTGCGCGGCCGGGGCCTCGTTTTGCGCAAGATTAGCCGGTCCGCCCGGCCAAGAAAAGTGCGGCACAGGCCTGCCTGCGGATTTCAGCGCGCGGCGTCTTTCAGAATCGCGTGATCTGGTCTAAGCGCTGCCCCGCAGGACTTGACGCGCCGGCCGGACAGCCAAGGCCATCAGGCGCGCCGCCCTGCACCGGAAGTGTGGCCGAGTGGTTTAAGGCTCCAGTCTTGAAAACTGGCGTGCGGGGAACCGTACCGTGGGTTCGAATCCCACCGCTTCCGCCAATATTTTCAGGCAATTCTTTGATTTAATTTGATAAATCGGCAACGCGGTTTTTCGTCCCCCCCAGAAATTCCCCCTCAATCGCTTGGATGTCCCCGGAATAAGCCGGAACATGCCAGCCCAGCGCTGGAACGGTTCGCGGATCATGCCGCCGGCTAGATCGGCCTATTTTAGACGCCTCGGGGGGGCAAGACGCGAAGTTCTGGGAAGTTACAATTCCCCCGCCTAGCGCGCGTGCGCGCGCGCGTATTGCTTCACAAACTCGCTTTTTACGGCTCGGGAAAACTCGGCCAGCCTTCGCGCGTGCGCGCGTGGAAAGCGTGCGCGCGTGGAAAGATAGCGAAACTCGGCCATCCCTCGCGCGTAGATACCTCTCCAAAAACTCGGCCCCGTGTGAAAACCTGTGTTTGCGTTTGCCGTGAAGGAAGTGCGCCGGTTCCGATTCCAGGGGGCCAGAGTTCGCACCGCCCCCCCCCAGCCCATAAGATAAATGTTGATTTCGCTCCGCCGGCCAAACCTCGCAAGAAATAATAAAACTAATTTCAATGCCTTGCGCGGCAGGCGAGTTGCCCCTCGCGATTCAACCCGCGAAGAATTCTTCGGGAGTTGAATCGCTGTCTGGTAGATCAACCAGGACGGGAAGTCGAAATCTGGCTCAATTCCTTGCGGCATCCGGACCTGGGATGCCCGGGAGATCCTCCCCGATTGATAGAGGCCAACCGGACGAAACGCCTTAAAAACAAGGCCACCTTACGGTGCTCACCCAGTTGGCTGAACTTGCCCGCGCCTGCGAATTCTTTCAAGAATACTCTGCACAGGGCGCGCTGCATAGCCGAACGGAACAGGAACCCTACGCCAGCCACAAGGCTACTCGCCCAGCCCGGTCGGCAAGATCAACATTTATCTTAGGGGCTGGCCCCCCCCCCCCCGGTAGGTTCTTCCAAGGGTCCAGATTGTGAGGGTCGGCAAGGCCCGATGTGCTTTTAGGGCCAGAGCGCCTTAGAGGGTTGAAGGTTCACGCCCAGCGCCTGCCGCTTGCGCTTCGCCCGCTTCCGGCAGGCTTCCCGGCAATAAACTGCATCCGCGCGCCGGGTCATTGGCACATGCCCGCCGCACTCGGGACAGGTCCAGCCATCGCGGATTAGCTTCCACAGCACGGCCTTGGCGCGGGCCAGCCGGTGCCGCCTGTTGACCTGGGCTAGAAAGCCACTTGTCGGCCAGACTTCGGCCTGCACAATCGGCCTGCTGTCGGGGGTTTCGTCGTAAGAGATGCCGAAGGGGTCCGGGGGCAGGCATGCCTTGATTTCCTTGTTTCTATTTCAAGGGCCAGAGCCAGGTTAAGTCATTGGCGGGAAAGCCTATGAGGTTTCCAACCTATCTCGGCCCGAAAATCCCGAAAGCCCCGCCTTTGCGGTCCCGTGATGGCACGTTCGGTTGTTCTGTGACTATCAGGGGCTTGCACTTCGCCCATCCGCATACAGAATCGGCGTGGAAGAACCCGTGACTGATCGCGCGGCTGCTATCGTTTAGGCTTTGGCCACAGTTTAGTCGCATCGCGGTGCTGCGCTGTAGCGCCCCGCACGGCATTTGGCGTAGATAGGACTGGCCTAGCCGTTTCGGTTCGTTCAGAGAGCCGCTTGGCCAGAATGTGGATGATCAGGGCTCTGTTGCACAAATCAGCTGATGGCCGAGGTTTCCCTTTCCGTGGACAGACTCATCCCACAGCTTCAGTGACG
>NZ_JAMJFX010000050.1 GCF_023544865.1 Phaeovulum molybdatiresistens
GTATTGGCCTGCTCTGTAGTACCATCCTCGGTCACGTTCTGGTTAAGTGCACCAACCGTGATCGTGCTCGCTCCAGCGCCGGACAAAACATAGGCTTCAACCGCCGAACTTGCAGTCACAATACCAGCAGTCGTCAGCGTGATCTGGTCCGCACCTCCCCCACCAATGATCCCACCGGTAAACCCGTTATGCTGGGCCGCCGTCATTGTGATCGCGTTCGAGCCAGCATTTAACACAAGACCCTCGATCCCAGTGATCGTGGCGAGGCTCAGGTCAGCAGAGCCTGAAACATCAAAAATAATCCTATCGTTCGTGCCGCTATCCGCGCCTAACATTCCGCCATAAATGGACTCTGCAAGACCATGAATGTCGGCAAGTGCAGCAATTTTAAAGGTATCATTATCATCTCCACCTGCCAGCACGTCAGCACCAGCACCACCGATGATGGTGTCGTTGCCCACGCCGCCTGCGACTCGGTCAACACCACCGCTTGCTGTGATGTTGTCATTGAAACCCGAGCCGGTAATTGTGAAACCCTCAGTCTGATTGCTCAGATCCAAAGTCACTCCTGCACTGGCGACCGACATACTAACGGCACTAATAGTAGTGATGTCACTGTTCTGAGCATTGTTTAGCACAGACGAGGTCGAATAAACGGTAAGGGTTGTAGAAGCTGCATCGTGATCAACGATCGAGTCAGCGTCATTGCCATCTACGGTACCGCGCACAACTGGATCTTCTTTTGTGTCTGCAATATCGACTACAAAATCTTGATCCGCGGTCTTTACTTGAGCGCCATTTGTGGCAGTCACTTGCACAGTGAACGATGCCTCGGCGTCCTTGAAGGCTTCCTTCCAAAGGTTAAGAGAAGCCCCAACCGGGACAGTTACTTGACCAGTGGCAGCATTCAAAGCAAACACATTATGATCATTTGCAAGAAGAGAGAAGCCAGCTGTGCCGCCGTCTAGCCATTGAGATTGCACTTCAATGTCATATACATCAACGGCACCTGCGTAAGCCCCACCATTGTCGACGTCATCAATAGACCCTGAGACTTGGATCTCGCCACCCTCCACACTCCAAACCCAAACACCATTAGTGTCCACGTTTGTAGAGCTATTTGCTACATCGCGTAGAGTCTGCCCATCATTAACCAACCCATAATTGAAGGAGTCTCCCGCGGTCCACCCTGCGGTTGGATTGGTCTGATCATGCGAGCCAATATCCTCGTATCTAATCTCAATACCGAAATCCTGGCTAGTTGTATCAGCTGGCGCCAAATCGTGGATAATAATCTGCATCGAAGTACCTGCACCTACAGGATCCAGGTAATCGCGAGCCCAACCATAAAAATCAACGTTATCCCACGTGAAAATCACTTTCCGGCTCGTGACAACATTGTTTCCATCTGTAAGAACCTCAATATGATAGTAGGCACCACCACTACCTGTTGAGTTACCGGTATACTCATACGGGCCTGTCCCATCGCCAGCTGTTCCGTCAACACGTCGTAACCCCGAAGAAATATATAAATCATCGAACGATGCTGCAATCATCGGCGAACGAGTGAAACCAGGAATACCGCTCGGCGTATAGGAGCTATAACCAGATCCAAAAGTAACGTAACCATTGCTACCCATATACAAATCAGAATACGCGGTCCCATACATATCAATGCCGTTTGCAAACGCATCTCTAATATCCACATGTTTAAAGAAATCATCACCAGTACCAATTGACGTACCGAAGTTCCCAGCAGCTAGGTCTTGCGGTTGATACAACCTATTAGCATTATTGTCCCAGAACGCAGTTCCTGAACCGCCACCACCTGTTGGCGTCAAAAGAAGATCGCCGGCCACCGGGCTATTAGTTGGCGGAGTCCGGGAAATCGTAAAACTGTTTCCAAGCGTTACTGTATCCAATACACCTGCATCTTCGAGTTTTATTAGCTGGTCATCCTGATTACCAGTATTTGCACCAGCGTAATACACATATAGATCACCCGCATGCTCGAAAGTTGCGAGAGTATTTGCGGCATCAAGAAGATTGTCTGACTGGATCAAACCAATTTTGTCCTCAAGTGTTGCGACTGCTGCTTTCCAAACAGTTACTTTACCACCCGCGCCAGTAGTAACATGCGAGCCGTCGGAACTCACGGCGGTTTGCTCAGCCCCCTCAAAATCCAACACGTCGTCATTATAGTCAGTGATTGTGGTAATGGTATTTGCTACAACATCACCGGAACCGTCAAAACTCATGTTCGCGATCAACGAATTATCATCAAGGAACTCAACCCGATCATAATTCACGTTAAGCCCGTTGGTTGGATCAATCCAATCCGATCCAGTCGTGATTAGATCCGCGGTGGTACCGCCTACTATAATCCTCTGCGCACCAACACCTGCGTTGACCACATCTCGCGACGACGACAAAGAGAGATCAATGACTTGGAACGAAGCTGTGTTAGCGCCAATATTCCCGGCCGTTGATATGGTAAGCGTATCCGAAACGTCTGAACCACTAACCACAAGGTTTCCAGTACCGAACGCAATCGTAACGCCCTGATCGGCAGTATTATCGGCCAAATCTACAGTAAGCGTCCCGCCCAGGGTAGAAGCGTCGAGATCACCCACGAGGTTGTTAACGACGAAATTTGTGGTCACGCCAGTGTCGGCGATCGTCAGCGTCGTGTTGTTCGCCAAGAGATTTGCGTCAACGGTTGTAGCGGTGGTGTCAGTTCGCGTGACACTTGTCGCGCCTGAGCCAGTACGGACCGTCGTGATGCCGGCCTGCATCGCCTCCGCCCCAAGAATGGCCGAGGAAGCGCCCGTCAGTACGAGCGTCTCAACCGACAGGACATTGGTAAAGTCGGCATCCTCGATGGTCAGATCTGCAACGGTGATCTCGATCGTGTCGCTGCCCTCACCACCCGTAACCGTAGTATCGGCTGCGAGCTCATCCCCGCTTGCGAAGCGCAACGTGTCGTTACCGTTCCCGCCATCGATCGCGTCAGCACCACTGCCGCCAACAATCGTATCGTCTCCGGCTCCTCCGTTGATCGTATCGTTCCCGGCGCCGCCATCTACGATGTCATTGCCACCGTCGAGGTTGATTGTATCAGCAATCGTTGTACCTGTGACGTTCTCCGCTGTATTACCAGCGGCGGATGTAATTGCGACAACATCCGTACCATCATCGAACGCTTCAGCACCGGAACCGGCGCCCAAAGCTGCAAACGTCAGGTTCGAGAAATCGACCGTGCTCCCACCCGCAACTGAGATCGTCAGAGTGGTGTTGCCATCATTATCACTTTCATTGATGGCGATTGTGTTACCCGTCAGCTGAGAGCCTGTGAAGGTCGAGTTTGTTTGACCCTCAAGAACGATCTGCTCAATGCCCTCGTCTGCGCCGGCCCCTTCCAGATCCGCCGAGCCGTTCACAGTCAGCCCGCTAAAGTCTACGCCAGCGGTTGCAACAATCCGGTCAGTTCCACCATTTGTTGCCTCGACGATATTATCTGTACTGACCTGCGCGGTTGCGGCGTAAACAAATACGTCGTTACCGAGTCCACCGGTCAATACATCTGCGCCATCGCCACCAGTAATAGTGTCGTTATCAGAACCGCCGCTAACATTATCATCGCCTGAGCCACCAGTGATGCTATCAGCACCTGTTGAACCCGTCAGCGTCAAATCGACTGCACCATTTATTTGGCTCGACGCATTGATCGTGTTTGTACCAGCAGCATTGGTATCAGCGGCAAGCGTGACCGTACGGATATCGGCAGTCGAGAATGCATCGGCATGGAGCGTGATCGATATATTTCCGGTGTTGTCTCCACCAGCTGCAAGCGTTTCAACTTCATTTGCTCTTGCAAACGAGTCGGTAACGGCAATCGTATATGCCGTTGCCTGATCAATCTTTATGGTATCGACGTTATTGCCCCCGGTGATCGAGTCTACCAAACTGCCGCCAGAGAACAGGTCTCCAACTGTCGCATAAACAAAAACGTCATTCCCATCGCTGCCGTCAAGAGTATCCGCACCACTACCACCAATGATAGAGTCGTCACCAGTGTGGCCATCGATGACATCGTTTCCGGCAAAACCATAGATGGTATCATTACCCTGGCCACCAGTCAGATTGTTGCCAGCGTCTGAGTCATAAAAGGTAAAGCCCTCCGACTGCTGCGAAAGGTTCAACGTCATTGGATCAGCAGCATCATTTGTGGTCTGGATAACCTCCAGATTCACAATTTGGCCATCGACCATACCATTCAAGGCCGCACTTTCATCAGAAATCACGAGCGTATCGGTACCACGTCCGCCGTTTAGGGTCGCAGTTCCGCCTCCTACCGTGAAATCATACTGAAGACTCATTGTCTCGAAGCCGGAGTCAGCGTTAGTGACTTCGACGTAGTAGCTCACCTTCTCATCACGCAGGAAGAACGTCTGATCGCCACCGTTAGGCACGGAGAAGGTAACGTTCGCAGGTATGGTGGTTCCACCACCATTGTTAACCGCCGAGGCTATGCTGAATTGCGTATCGCTTATGCGCGTCACAGAGTACGCTGTGTTAGCAGAATAAAGGAAGTTTGCTGCGTTAAAAGTGGATGTAAATGTAATGCTGTCACCAGACAACATTCCATGGTCTGCCATTGTGACCGTGAGAGTACCCACACCCGCAGCTATATCTGCTAGAGCCACTGTCACTGGAGCCGAAACAGGTGTGAAACTAAAGCTTGTGTTAACTTGCTTAGTTGTATTGGCGTTGTTTGCCGCGGCGAATGTGAACTGGTTCGCATTAGCCGCACCAGACACAATCCACGTGCCGTTGAAATCAATACCACCATCCGAGGTCGCACCAGTAATAGTAATTGAGTCACCCACGGAAAGCCCATGGTCCGTGTAATTAACAGTCACGGTCGCACTACCATTTATGATCGACAAGAACGACGCGTTACCTTGCGCATCCTCATATCGATTGTCCGCGCCGGAATCGAATGTCACCACCCCATCCGGCGCCTGCGTCAGCGATGTCCCAAGTGCTCTGGTGTCATACAGTGTAAAACTAGAGCCATTTGCGCTCACAGAAACTTGGTCCCCACCGGTCAAGGGGTCCGCGTCGAGACGCTCAACACCATCATAGACAGAGATCGTGCTTCCCGCACTGATATTTCCAGGAGTACCAAAGCCCACGGCACCGCCTGCTGCAGCACCTGCTGTGACGCCACCAGCTCCGGTCGCAGAAGTAAATTTGTTCGCCGTGAAAGTGAAGGTATTCGCGTCAATTACGGTGATCTGATAGGCGCCGTTAAAATCGATGCCATTCTCAGCCACCGAACCAGTGATCTGAACCCAGTCACCGGTTGTGCGACCATGGCCAGTGTAATTGGTGGTAACTGTCGCGCTGCCGGCTGTTGTGGTAAAAGGATCCGTTTGATCCCCGAGTGACTTGAAAAACTGACCCTCGACAACAAAACGGCCACCACCATCGAGGACTACCGCCGTTCCATGATCAATTACTGCGTCATCGCCAGCGTCAGCAAAATCTCCATCGTTATTCTTATCGTAGCCTACATTTGTAATGCTGGGCGTATAGATGACAATTGGCGCCAAGGTGCCGTAGTTGTAAACATCAAGAGTCCCATCATAAATTGCAAAGTCTTCGGCGAACAGTTTGCCGTTGATCTCAGCAACCTTTACCGCTTCACCCGCTGTCACAATTGCGTCGCGCGAGTAGACCCAGTAAATGAAGGTTTCTTCGTCCGAATGAACGGCCATGAACTGGTTGATCGCTTGATTAGCGTTCAAGGAAGTGAATTGAACTGCCGGAGTGTAACCATCACCAGCGTCAGCACTTTCAAAAAAGTCGATGAAACTCTTGTTATCGATGTTCGCACTGCCATCGACCGCCACAGAGGTGTCGACATTGTTTTGAGCGGTCAATACGGTCAGGAAATTACCAGAGATAATGCCAGAATATGTCGCGTGTTGGTGTGGCGTCGTCCAGCCAAGCGAGCCGGCGACAGCTCCTGCGCCCAAGGCAATGCCTGAAGCCATCAGCGGATAACCGGCAGCAGCAAATAGACCAGTTGCTACGAGCGCTGTCCCCGCAGCGAACATGCCAGCCCCAATGATGCCCGTTGAAGTATCAGCGTAGTTATCGGACCCATCAACAAATCCGGGCCCGTTAGTGTGCTGCACGTTTGAAGGCAAAGCACCGCTGGGGCCATAGAACGTGTCATGCAAGAAGTTGATTTCTGGGTTGTATGCAACGGCAGCTGTATAAGTCTGACCACCCGCAACGTTTGACCCAGACAGAGTAACATCCGCACCGGTCAGATTGTTTGCCGCCTCAGTCCCCCGAATGAACGTACCACTGATCGCCTCGAGGACCTTTTTGTTCAGATAGACCTTGTCACCAGCATCGAAACCCGCAGCAAAAACACGTCCCGCATAGGTGTCATAAAAAACACGGTCATTTCCATCTCCGGCGCCAACAGCGCCTGCGATTACGACATTATCACCATCATTACCGTAAAGCCAGTCCAAGCCATCGCTACCAATAATAGTATCATCGTTACCAAGACCACGGACAACAATCTTGCCTTCGTTGATAACTTTATCACCACTGAGATCGATTTTCTCCGGATCATCTTCGATGATATCTGGATTATAGGCAACAGCCGCGCCGTCAGGGGTTCCCAAGCCATCGATTACTGCGGTACCGTTCGCAAGAACGCGCAGCGAGTCTACACCGGCAGTCCAATCCTGAATACGATCAGTAGCAACTCTAGTTGCCAAATCAGATGACTCATCAGTTGTCGTAGGCGTGTTGGCGCGGAACAATCCACCTGTGCGCGATGTGTCTGCCGGTGCAGCTCCATCAAAACGCCCAGAGAAGTCGGTCGTCATGATGTTGTCGCCATCAACACCATTGCTAATGTTGCCAACACCAAAGAAGTCGCCACCATTGCCACCTGTAACAATGTTACCCTGCAGACCTCCATCACCACCTACTTCTATCGTGGTGTAAGTACTTGCACCACCAAACAGGTAGTCTACGTCGCTTCCGCCAGTTAAGTCATCATTGCCGCCGAAACCATACATCGCGGTGCCAAGAACCGGGGTAGCACCCTGCCCAGTACCTTGGTTGGTTGCATAAGCATTCAAGCTGGTCGTGTTGTAGGTATTCGCGTTCGTATTCCCCGCGGAAGTTCCCAAATAGACCTCGTTGAAGCGGTTGTAGAGACCGGAGTCATTATCGCGAACATATAGACGAAGATGGCCGTCAATCTCGGTTGCCTCTTCGTCGACAATCAGATGGTGGTTTCCGTTCGAGGTAATGTGATCGCGAGAGGCCGACTGCGTACCGTCAATCGCATCGCCAGCGAAGGTTTCAACAATGGCCGTACCGACGTGCAAGTTTTGGCTTGCGTAGTTAACGCTCTTGAAACTGGCTGCGATGAAGCGGTCGGTATAGGTATCAACTGCGGCATTACTTAAATCGATATTATCGAAGCTCCCGCGATCCCCGGTGTCGCCGAGATCCTGACCTGGACGGAACAAATCACCGCCGACACGATTGCGCGCAGCGGCATAGATTTCATCGACTTCGCCGTAGTTAAGACGCCCATTGGTGTTACCCCAAGTCGTGCCACCATCTTCGATTTGAACCTTGTAACCCGAATACAGACTGTAGAGGTCCATTTCACCGTCTGCACGGCGCACAACGGCCCAATACTGCGTCCCAGCAGCGTCAGGCTGATCAATGAGCCGAACTTGGTCCCAACCAGACCCTGTAAACAAACTCGAGTCACGAGTCGCACCGGTATAAAACAGTTCGTGATTGCCGACGTTCACCTTAACCGAATTAAACGATCCATCCGTGGTGAAACCTGTCTTTCCAACCACTTCAAGATCAACCGTTTTAGTGGCCAGAGCATCAAGATGCTCCACACCACGAACGTTCAATACGAATGATCCATTTTCTGCCAGAGTGAGGCGGTCTTCGTTCCGAGCCAGCGGCTGCACGACGTGCAACCCCATGTCAACAAAACCAACCTGCTGAGGCGCGTAGTTTGGGAGTGTCTCAAATGTCCAATGGTTGTTGATCCGTTCGCCTGGCCCAGTCACCTCGAGCCATGGAGACCGAAGCGTATCGTTACCAGTGATATTGAACTTATTTGGACCAACGTTCCAGACAGGCATTTTGCTCGCTCCGCGTACTTATTGTTGACTTAGGGAGCCCCCGTTAAGGGGACTCCCAGATCATTTTAAAGGTAAAGCAACGCCACCTTCACATGCTTAGATGAAGTTCTGAGATGTGAGGGTGTCAGCACCAATACTGTCGATGAAGCCGATCAACTCCACCGTATCGGTATCGTAGCCGTTGGTCGCACCGTTGGTATCAGCGAAGTCAAAGCCGTCGCCTTCTGTTGCGGTCGCGGCATAGATCCAGGCGTTCGAGTCGGGATCGGTGCCATCGTAGATCACGACATAGTAGTTACCATCCTGAACTCCATTCAGCTGATCCAGCATAGTCGCAACCGCACCGAGGTTGGTCCCATCGTTGATCTGGAAGGTACTCTGGATCTCGATCACCGAGTTGACGGCCAAGCCCGACAAATTGTTCGTGGTCAAGCTGACATTGTCCGCAAAACCACCAACGAGAACATCGGTCGAACCGTTCAAGTAGGTGATCTTATCGCCAGCGTTTCCAGCACCGAAACCGTTGATCGTCACGTAGTTTGTTCCAGCAGATCCATCCCACAGAGCAATAGTACCATTCAAGGTCGTGGCGTTGGAGTCAGCGGGTGAACCACCACCGTCCCAATCTATAAGCCGAGCCCCAAGTCCCTGATTGGTGGTAGCCCCAGTATTACCAATTGCCGTGTTCTGGATAAGAACGATATCAGTACCACCCGATGTGAGATCGATCGTGAGTGCATCACGAGTAGCATCAGTTGCATTGGTCACGATCGTGTCGTTCGCGCTGCCACTGACAACACTTGTGTTGCCCGCAACCTGGGTAAAGGTGCTGCCACCAGCGTCCGCGAGGACGTAGGTTTCGATCTGCGATCGTCCGGTTACCGCACCCGTATCGCTCAGCGTTAACGTATTATCCCCCGATGCGGTTGTAACAAGAGCATTCTGCGCAATCGTCATCGTCGCATTCAGGTTGCTCGCCAAGGTGATGTTCTCGACAGATGTCAAAACAGAACCACTGATGTCAGAGCTCGCACCCGTCACAGCCAGTGTA
>NZ_JAMJFX010000051.1 GCF_023544865.1 Phaeovulum molybdatiresistens
CGAGCGCGGTGGCCCGAAGTGCTCCAATCGCCCACGCCTCCGACGTCAACACCGCGTTTCCACACAGCCTCGGCCCATACAGGACGTTCGAGCACAGTTCGTGCTGAGAGACGGCGTTCCGAAAAACAGCCGTTGACTACGCTGCACGCTCCGAAACCGAACTCCAGACTGCGCTAATAGCAAAAGCGCCGGGTCGGCATCCGCCTCGGCTGCTCAGCCTGAGTAGAGTTAGATCGGTCACTGCAGCCTCGCCCAATGGGGAAGTCCTGAAGGTGACCTGCCCCACCGCGTTGCGAGAGGATGGATGTTAGATCAGACTAAAAGGAAGGAGCCGTCGGTGAAGCCCAAGAAATAATTTGCCTCTGTCTTCCTGAGCGCCGTCGGACCCTTTGCGCATCAGTCGATAAAACAGGATACTCGACAGGTTCTTGGTCCATTCCTGAGCCCGCCAGAAACTGCGGCTGCGGCACCACGGCCGCAGCGGTCTGCTGGGATTGCCTCGCCACCATACGCTGTGAGGCCCGATATTTTTGATGAGATATTTTGTCGACAGGGAATTAGTTGTCGCTCCGGTCGTCTTCGATACGCCTCATCTTCATAAGGATGCTCTGCTTTTTGAAGTTTTGAATCTGATCACTTTTCTCCTTCACTCTTTTTTTCTTGCTGCCACCCTTCGCATCTGCAATCGCTCCTGAAATAATTGGAACTATTTTTGCAAATTGAACTTCATCGAAGCCGTTGAGACGGCGAGTTTCCTTTACCTTCCATATAATAGACTGCCTCAGATAATCACTTTGCCTGCAGGCTTTGATGAAGTCGCTGATTGCCCTAGGCGTCTCCGACAAGCGCAAATCGGCAATGAGGGATACCCTGAAGAATTCGTAGATCAACGGATCGGCTTTGTCGCTGAGAGTCGGCTCCGCCAGTTGTCGTTCCAGCTTCTCCGTTCCCAAGCTAGATTTAATAAATGAGGATATTCCCGTGGGTAGGCTCAGCGCAATGAGCCTAGCAAGATCGTTGTTGGACATTGATTTGGGGGCGTTGACCGTGTAAGAAACGCCGTTAAGCTTGTATTTGCGTTTCCGAGCTAGTTCGGGCACTATGACTAGGGAGATTCCCAAAAAGAAACTCCAACCTCGTAGGACAAGCGAGAGATGCCGCCTCTTTTCGATGTCCTTGATGGACTCTAGGTTCTTTAAGACACCGGAATAAAGGAATAGCGAGACAAGCAGCTTGGAGCCCAAGTCTGCGATTTGAGGTCTGAATACCTCTTGGCGGTCCTCAACGTCTCTGGGCAGTTCAGCCTCTAACTCTTGGTCCTTCTCATCTTCTGTCATTGGAGTAGCTTGCAATTGATCTGAGATACTCTCGATGGACGTTTCATCGGAGCCAGATGGCAGCGTCAACTGCGTTATCTTCTCAATGTCAAATAACGGCAGTTCTCGATATGCTTCGTCTAGAATTTCGACAAACCTAGTAGAAATAAGGTTGATGAGCTCCGCATTGCCTCTCATCTTGCCCGCGTAGAATTGAATCTCGTTGACATACTGAAGGTATCGCTGGGGGTCCATGATCCAGTCACGATAGACTGAATCCATGACCATATGGAGGGATATGAAGTATTCTAGGACTGATCTATATCTGAACGTGACACGGCCCTCTGATCGCCTCACCAGTATCCTTGCATTGAAGAATTCCCGTAGGAGGTCGTCTACGCTCGCTATAAGGCCGAGGTCATCTAGATACGAACTTACGTATGCGCGCAGGCTTTCATATATTGGCTTGTAGTCGTCTTCAAATGACATCCATGAAGCGATGCTGGCCAAAAGAGATGTTTTGTTGTTGAAATCAAAAGTTTCGCGACGCACTTGATCTTCAGCAGCTTTTCTAAGGGTTGCATCAACAAACTGCTCAATAACCACCGATCTATTGATCGCCTTGAAGTCAGGAAAAGCTTCGTAGATCTCCATAAGAATGGTGCCATTAGCGGCAGTGAATGGAAGATTCATCTGAGTAAATTCAGAATGTAGCTTTTCCAAGAGTATATCTTGGTTTGCTTCCGGGTTGAGCTTTCTCACGAGCTTCCTCATTTGGCGTCTGCCAAGTGCGCAGACCTCGAGTGCGCCAAAGTGTAGAGGCATCTCGGGCATGGAGATGTTGCCGGCAGAGAAAATGTCCTTCTTTGGTGCTGACAGGATGTAACGGCACTTGGGATATCTGGAAAGAACCTCTCTGAAGACTTTCACTTTCTGAAGAGAGGAGAAGTCCACGTCATCAACCAGAATGGTGCAGTATCCGAGCGCCATCAATCCTTCTACATCCACGCCGTCAGGGAGTGATATCGCGTTCGACTTTATCAACTTGATGGTTGCGGCGAAGTTTGTTCTGAGATCTGAGTAGTCTATAAAAATGGGCAGATTTGGGCGATCTTGCTGACGTGTGTGCATCACTGCCTGCAAATGCCGCAGCAGCATTGTTCTGCCGTGTTCGGGCGCAGCAATGACAATCTCGTTGCCGCGACCAGAGACGATCTCATCAACAGTCACAGATGAGTTTTTCTTATCGCGTTTGTCTTCATCAACTTCATTCGGAGAAAATTGCCTGATGATGGGCGGGGCGACGAAGTGTTCGAGGATTTCCTTCTCGCTTTCGGCGCTTTCACGGTTGAGGAATATTTCGACGGGTCCGACTTCTGATATGTGAAGCTTGAGGCTCTCTTCGTCGAATGGGGTTACTTGCTCCCTCCAAAATTTCCGAGATTCCGGGGTGGGGTAGAAAATTCCTCCTGGAACCCGCCCAATATCTGCGTCGAAGGCGGAGCGATCAGAATAGTATCTCCTCAATACCGTTTCAACAGAACCAGTCTTCTTTGAATAAGAAATAATAGAATAACCGATATAGTAGTTTTTTCTGTGAGTGAAGATAGCGCCAGCCTGTGAGGAGTAGACGTTGCCCTCCATCGCTTGGATGTTTTCGATGCTGGGGTCGTGCATGTGGCCAAAAAGGTGAATGCTGGATTTCGACTGAATGTGGCGCCTAAGAAGTTTTGCGCTCTGCTCATTCATCGATTGGAATGGGTGGTGAGTGACCGCAATGCAGAATTTTTGCGTCAGTTTTTCGCACAACTCCAGAACCGCAAACTCCGGGATGGCCATCTCGCCCTCGTCTTTGGGTAGGTTCTTGGACCCCCCTTTTGATAGGATCGCCGTGTTAAATGTTACGATGTCCAAGCCAATCTCTGGGAGACAGTGAACGGTTCCAAAGTCATTGGAGTATACGTTTGAGTTGGTGCTCAAGTATGCTTCAAGGTCGAAGTATGACTTGAACTTCTCTGCAGCCACCTTCCTAAAGGATCCACTGGCATAAGCTTCATTCAGCTTTTCATCGTCCATCTTCCTCCATTCGTGATGTAGGTCTAGATGCACCTCCACGGCCTCAGTTTCTACATCATGATTACCGGGGGCGATAAAAATTCTCTCATCAGACAGACCAACAGCTGTCGCCACCGGTGAAAGCAAGAAGTCATATGCGTCATCATGAAGATCCAGTCCAGCGGCTTGAACCAGATCGCCAGTGAACATTATTACATCGGGCTTCCGGTATCCAATACAAATTTCCTGTAGGTCTTTTATGAGGGCGTCGACAACAATCTTTTGGTCTCTGCGCTTTGCACCGGAGAAATGGAAATCGCTCACGTGCAAGACTGTGATGATATCGTTATTGTCGTCGGCGGTCATATCTAGTCCTATCGTAAAGATGCTTTATTTAATACGTATTGCGGCCGTAGTTTTTCTCGCGCCACACGCAAAAAGTTGTGAGGCTACGAAAGGCGATGTATGTCAGCATCAGCTGCATTGCTAATTTTCGTGTCTCATGGATCCAGTGCCTCGCCTGGAAGTTCCTCACAATTGGATTCCTCATAGGTCGTGGCCGGGTAGATTGTCATGCCTCTCGCGAGCCGCTAGGTCATACACGTGAAAGTCGCACTTAGTGTGCGGCATTTTCGCAACGGGCTACATGGTCTCAGATTCATACCGGCCCTGCGCTAGGTCTGGTCAGCATCGGTTCCTCTTGTGGGCCTCGCTCAGTTGCACGTTCGCTTTTCCATGCTCGCTGGTCCCGCCATGCCGCACTGCTGTCAGGCCGCTTTCCGCCCTCTGCTGCGGCAAAGACAACTTTCTAACCTCAGCGTCAGCCATCCGCTGCGGGCTGGCTTGCGCAAAATCCCCGGACTGCGGTCCACCCCCCCCCGCGCACCTGCCAAGCTGTATCGACCCTCTCAAAAGTCCATTCACCTGTGCGGAAACTTGAAAGCGACAGTCTCACATGATAAATTTTTTCGATGAAAATTCATGTGAATGCATATCCCCAGTTGCGAAACCTGTGCTGGAATCGCCCCGAGAATGCCGTCGTGGATGGGCCGGAGGCGCTTGGCCTCTACGAGAACAACTGGCGCTTCGTCGAGCCTGAAAAGATCGAGCGGGAAGAGCGACTGCTCCTTGACACACTCGTTGCACGTTTCGGCAACGGAGTATTCTTTCCTGCCTGAGGTGATGCGTCGGGACGAAATGTTGCGTCCGACCCAGAACCCGGATGGCCCCTGGAAAAGTCATACCGCCGATCACCGGCACCCTGGCCGAAACCCACCTTCGCGGGTGCGGCATCACCTGCGCTTTGCCTGACACGCTACGCTTCCATCTTGAACACCCTACCCCCTGCACGAGCCTGTTTCAGTTGCACGGGGTCGGTTTCTCATCCATCGTTACCATCAGATTTCAGAAGCATGGTCGTTGAGCCGACACGAGGGCGTGCTGGCAGAGGGTATTCGAGTGACAGCAGATATTTTCACTGAATGCGAGTTTGCACCAAGCGCATCACCCCAGCTCTGGTCGCGGCGGGATGGGATGTCGAAACCCAGATCCGCGAAGAGGTGAGCTTCACCAAGGGGCGCATCATCGTGCGCGGCAAGTTGGTAAGCCGGGGCAAGGGGAAGCGGGCAGACTATATCCTCTCAATCAAGCAGAACATCCGCCTATTCAACGAAGCCTCTATCTTCGCAGGCCTGTGCACACGGCAGGAAGTGGTCCTGGAAGGATCGATGCCCTTACGTGAAATCATGGATTTCTGTTCGTTGGACGCAGGGCACACAGAAACCTTCGACTTCGTTCCACCGCAGATGACCAAGGACGAGCTATTGAAGCGGTTTGTGGCGGTCGAGACCGAAACGACACGGATCGGCGCCGTTTTCGTGACGAAAACGGGCAAGCGAAGCGAGCCGCTTCAGCGAATGATCACACCATGGGACGTGCTTTCACATTTTCACGGAAACGGACGCCGAGGAGCCTAGCCCATGCCCATTTCCCACGCCGTCTGGACCGTCGGTCCCTCCCCGCGTGAAGTGCCGCAAGGCATCCTGCCGTCAGAGCAGCTTCTGGAAGAGATGATCGTGGCCCAGCCGCGTATCCTTTCCGCGGAGTGGATGCTGATCGGGAGGCAGGTAGACACAGGCGTTGGCGGGCGGTTGGACCTGCTGGCCATCGCGCCGGATGGATCGCTGGTGCTGGTGGAGCTGAAGCGCGACCGCACCCCGCGCGAAGTGGTGGCCCAGGCGCTTGACTATGCATCCTGGGTCGAGCGACAGGACGCCGATGGCATCGCCGCGATCTACAGTCGCTTTCGCCCCGGGCGCAGCCTGTCTGCCGATTTTCGCGAGCGGTTCGGGCAGCCGCTGGACGATGAAACGCTGAACGAAAGCCATCAGATCGTCATCGTCGCAGCGACGCCGTGCCTGGCTGATCGACCCGGGTGAGGTGCAGGCCCACGCCGCCAATGCGACGGCGCGGGGCGAGAAAGAGCCCTGGAACGGTGAATTCTATGTCAGCTTCGGCGCCGACCAGACCCGTATCTGGGACGAAGCCGTGCGCTATGGCTTCATCTCGGGCGGAGGTGGGACGTGGTATAGCAACTCTCTGCGAATGCTGTCGCCCGGCGACCGGATCTGGGTGAAGATCCCAGCCATAGGGTTCGTTGGTGTGGGGCGCGTGACCGGGCCGCGGATTGCCGCCAAGGAATTTATGATCGGTGAATGTCCTGCGCTTGATGTGTTGAAAGGGAACTATCATCGCGAGTTCGCGGACGATCCGGAGCGTTCAGAATACTTCGTGCCCGTCGAGTGGGAAAAGACAGTGCCCGCCGGACAGGCTGTTCAAGAGGTTGGTATGTTTGGAAACCAGAACACGGTCTGCAAACCGTTGACCCCGAAGTGGCGCTCAACGGTCGATCGGTTGAAGGAGCTGTTCGAGGTGCACGGCTGATAGGCATGCACCATCGATGAACATTTGTCAGAGATCATGATCAGGTGGTCGGGGTCCGGTTTCTGCCGGGCGGGCAATGAACTCATGGTGCTGGAACAACCAGACTCGGCCAAAGGTGGCGCGGGACAGGTTCGCTGAGCTTCCACTCGATGGTAATCGGGCGCTCCCCCTCCCAATCAACGAACGTCGGCCGCCCGCAATAAAGGAACGGCGCTGCCTTGCCGTTGCGCAGCTTTCCGGACCGCACGAACAGGTGGACGCGCGTCCCCGCCTCGGATCCAGACAGGATACGGCCGACCTGGCTGTCGCGCCGTGTTTGCGTCTGGCTTTGCCATTGCATGCGATCGGGCGAAAGAAAACGATTCTCGTAGTGATTGCCGGACGCAAGGCTACCCTTTTTCAACGTGGTCAAGAGGATCAGGTCCTTGTCGAGACGGACGATCCCTGCGTTCCAGTTGCCGGGATTGAACACGGCGCCGAACAGCTGCGGAATGTCTTCGCGTAGATATTCGGTCCAAAGCTGCGGCCCCGGGCCGGTGAACGCCCCAGCGGGTTCTGACAAGCGCTGCCCGGCAAGGGTCGCCAGCCGCCAATCGGCTAGTTCGGCGATCATCTCTGCGGCCGCACCATCGGGGTCGGGGCGCGTCAAGGCAAGCCGAGGCCCCTCGCGACGCAAGAGCGGGTTGAAAGCCCAATAGGCAAGTCCGTCCTCGGTCACGGGCCGATCGTCGCGCAGGCCCTGCAAGGCCGTGATTGCAGCAGCGGTCAAGGCACGGTCTCGCTCGATCTGACGAAGAAGGTCAGAAGCCGAGCTATGTGCGCGGGCATCCACGTTGTCACCCATGTCCCGCACGAAATCGAACCAGCCGCCGTGGCCATTTCGTGAAGGATCGAACCCCATCCGGGCCAACTCGGCAGCCGTGGGTCGCTGACCGTGACGCAAACGGAAATCACGATACTGCGCCTCCAGATCGTCGGTGTCGGATTTCGGGCGCAGGAGGTCGCGGAGAATTTCGATCACCTTCAGGTCATAGGTAACGCTGCACCCTTCTGGCAGCGCAAGCGTTCCATCAAGGATCTGATCGAGCTTCACCGAAAGGGACCTGTCGCCAGGGCCGGCGTTCAGCAACGCCCGCAGCTTGGTCAAGAAAATGCGGTGGTTTCCGATGTAGTCGATCACGCGCAGCAGCTTGCCTTCGACCCGGCGAAGCCCGCGCCCTAGCTGTTGCAGCCAGAGGATCACGCTTTCCGTTGGCCGCAGCATCATCACGGTGCCGATGTTCGGCACATCGACCCCTTCGTTGAACATGTCGACCGCGAACAAGATGTCGATCTCACCCCGGCCCAGCTGATCCAGAGATGTGGCCCGTGGTGCAGAGGTTGGCCCCGAATGAACAGCAACGGCGCGGAAGCCCCGCGCGACGAAGTAGTCCGCCATGAATTCGGCATGCCGGACCGAACAGCAAAACCCGATGGCCGGCCCTTCGCGCAGAAGACTGAACTGCTCGAAGGCGTTCTGGGCGCGCGCCTCCGTTGCCAAAGCCGCCTCGAGCGCGGCGGGATCGAATTGCGACGATCGCCAGGGGATCTGCGCATAATCGACATCATCTGGAACGCCCAGATATCGGAAGGGCGACAGAAGGCCCGCCTCAATCCCCTCGAAAAGATCGCAGTGATACACGAGGTTGTCGCCGCACAGCGACAGCAGGTCCGCCCCATCGGATCGATCCGGCGTTGCCGTCAACCCCAGCAGGAACTGCGGGGTGAAGTGTTCCAAAAGACCGCGATAGCTTGTTGCCGAGGCGTGATGAAACTCGTCGACCACGATGTAGTCGAAGGCATCCGGTGCGAACCGGCGAAGGTGGCCCGCCCGCCCGATGGTCTGGATCGAGGCAAACAGGATCTCGGCCCCCTCATCCTTGTCGTTGCCGTCAAAGCGCCCAAAGCGTGCCTCCGGACGGATACGACGGAAGGACGCCATGGCCTGATTGAGAATTTCCTCGCGATGCGCGACGAACAGAACGCGTCGGAAGGGCTTGCTGTCAAAAGCCGCCAGCCAGGTTTTGCCAAGCCCGGTAGCCAGCACCACGAGGCCCGCGCGACGACCGGCACGGCGCGTGTCCGCCAACGCAGCCAGCGCCGCGCGCTGGACTTCATGCGGTTCTGGCGCTGCGGTCAGCGGCTCGTCGGATACGATGCGCTGCGCCAGTTCCGGCAGCGGCGCGGCGCGCCGGCGCGTGGCATAGGCCACTATCCATTCGGATGTCAGAGGTTTGGTCTTCGGATGCGCCCAGAGCGCCTCGAAGGCCGAAGCGACCGCATCGCTGGCATCTTCGGAATGCAGGTTCCATTCCACGCCAGAGGTCAGCGCGGTTCGGGACAAGTTCGAACTCCCGACAATCGCTGCCCCCTGCCCGTTAGCGGCCGAGGCTGTGTGGAAACTGCTCCCTGTGGTAAACTTCCGTAGGTCGGGCGGAGGCGGGCATGGCGGGTTTC
>NZ_JAMJFX010000052.1 GCF_023544865.1 Phaeovulum molybdatiresistens
GCCCGAAGCCAAACCCGGACAGTTGCGCCGAAAGGAAACCGTTCTGCATAACCGACTTCTTCAGCGGCCTGCTAAGGCCTCCATCCGGCGCGTGCACCAACCCTGTCCGGCCGGTGCTCCGGGCCGAAGGCCTGCGTTTCTGCCAAACCCTGCATGAATGGCCGCCCGATCCTCTCCGCCGCCGAAGCCGTTGGGAAAACCGCCCCGATCAGAACGTTTCGGTGTGTTCGGTTACCTCTTCCAGCCAGTCGCGGTCCAGCGTGACCCCAATCCCCGCCCCCGGCGGCACCGGCATCAGCCCGTTTTCCGTTTCCAGCTTTTCGCAGACGATATCGCGCGCGAAATATCGGCTGGCGCTGGAGGTATCGCCCGGTTTGCGGAAATTGGGCAAGGTCGCAAGATGGATGTTATGTGCCCGGCCGATCCCGGCCTCCAGCATGCCGCCGCACCAGACCGGCACATCCCAGGCGGCAGCCAGATCGTGGATGCGGCGCGCCTCCAGATGGCCGCCAACGCGGCCGACCTTGATGTTGATCACCCGGGTCGCATCACTGACTAGCGCCTTGCGCGCATCCGCGACCGACCGGATGCTTTCGTCCAAACAGACCGGCGTTTCCAGATGACGTTGCAGCACCGCATGATCGTGCAGATCGTCATGCGCCAGCGGCTGTTCGATGTAGTCCAGATCGAACCGTTCCAGCGCCCGCAGGATGCGCAGATCCGCCAGCGTATAGGCGGTGTTGGCATCCACGCTCAGCCGCGCTTTGGGCAGGGCGGCGCGCACGGCGGCCACAAGGTCCAGATCATGGCCCGGCATGATCTTGAGCTTGATGCGCCGATATCCCTGGGCATGGTGGCGGCGGGCCTTTTCAACGGTGGTTGCGATCTCCTCGATGCCCAGCGAGATGCCCACCGGCACCGCATCGCCCGTCCCCCCCAGAACGGTCTTCAACGGCAGGTCCAGCGACTTGGCCCACAGATCCCAGAAGGCCATCTCGACCAGCGCCTTGGTCATCCAATGCCCGCGCCAGGACCGCAGCGGCCGACAGATCGCCTCGGGGTTTTCAAAGCCTTGCCCGATGATCTGCGGCAACAGCGCGGTGCGCAGCAGATCCATCCCGCCCGCGATGGTATCATCCAGGTAATCGGGCAGCGGGTCCATCACGCCCTCGGCATAGCCTTCCAGCCCGCCCGCGCGCAGCGTCAGCAGCGGAAAGACCTTGTCATGCATCGTCCCGGTCGAGGTGCTGAAGGGCGACAGAAGCGGCAGGCGCACGATGCGCAATTCGGCGCTGTCGATGCGAAGGGGGGCGGCGGTCATCGGGTTTCCTCGGGCTGATATGCCGCCGGCACGGTCAGGGCCGATGCCAGAAGGCGGCGGGTGTAATCGGATTGTGGTGCGGAAAACAGCTGATCGACGGGGGCCAGTTCCACGATCTGTCCCGCCTGCATCACCGCCACGCGATCGGCGATATATTCCACCACCGCCAGATCGTGACTGATGAACAGATAGGTCAGGTCGAATTCGGCCCGCAATTCCATCAGCAGGTTCAGCACCTGTGCCTGCACCGAGACATCCAGCGCCGAGGTCGGCTCGTCGCAGATCACGATCTCGGGGCGCGAGATCAACGCGCGGGCAATCGCCACGCGCTGGCGCTGGCCGCCCGACATCTGGCTGGGATAGGCATCCAGCATCCGCGCGGGCATGCGCAGAATGTCCAGCAACGCGCGCACGCGGGCCAGCCGTTCGGCCGCGCTGACCCCGCCGCCAATCACCAGCGGCATCTCGATCAACTGGCGCACGGTCTTGCGCGGGTTAAGCGAGGAATAGGGGTCCTGAAAGATGGGCTGCACGCGGCGCGCGAAATCGCGGCGCGGGATCAATGGCACCGGCTGGCCATCCAGGCGCACCTCGCCCGAGGTGGGCGTATCAAGGCCCAGCAAGATCCGCGACAGCGTGCTTTTGCCGCTGCCGGATTCGCCCACCAGCGCCAGCACCTCGCCCCGGCGCAGATCCAGGCTGACGCCGTCCAGCGCGGTCAGGGTACGGGGCGGGCGAAACAGCCCGCCACCAAGGGGAAAGACGCGGCTGACCCGGTCGATCTGCATCAGGGGGGCGGTCATGGCAGCGCCTCGTCATCGGACCATTCCACCGCGCCCAGCCGGTCGCGGCCCCAGCGCATGCCCCGGCGCGGCACCGCCGATAAAAGCGCACGGGTATAGGGATGTTCGGGCCGGGTCAGCAGATCGCCAACCGGCCCCGCATCAACGGTGCGCCCGGCATACATGACCTGCACCCGCTGCGCGATGCGGGCGACCACGCCGATGTCATGGCTGATGAAGATCATCGCCAGCCCCCTTTCCTGCTGCAAGCCCGCCAGAAGGTCCAGGATCTGCGCCTGCACCGTCACATCCAGCGCCGTTGTCGGTTCATCCGCGATCAGCAGGTCCGGGTCGCAGAGCAGCGCCATGGCAATCATCACCCGCTGACGCAACCCCCCCCGAAAGCTGATGCGGATAGACCTCCATCCGTTCGGCCGCACGGGGGATGCCGACCCGGTTCAGCAGGTCGATGGCACGGTCGCGGGCCTCGCGCTGCGATCCTTTGCGATGGCGTAGCCAGGTTTCGGTCAGCTGGCGGCCGATGGTCAGCACCGGGTTCAGCGCGGTCATCGGTTCCTGAAAGATCATCGCCATGCGCGCGCCGCGCAGATCGGCCATCGCGCGTTCATTCAGCCCCAGAAGGTCGGTTTGACCCAGCCGCATCTCATCCGCGGCAACGTCGATGCGCGGGGCCAGCAGCCGCATCAGCGCCAAAGAGGTGACCGATTTGCCGCTGCCGGATTCGCCGACGATGCCCAGCGTCTCGCCCGGGGCCACGGCCAGATCGACGCCGCGTACGGCCTGGAACGGGCCGGTGGGCGTGGGGATGGTGACGCGCAGGTTGCGGATGGAAACGATGGTCATCCCCGGCCCTCCGGTGCAAGGACATCGCGCAGCCCGTCGCCGATCAGGTTGATGCCCAGCACCAGAACCGCGATCGCCGCCCCCGGTAGGGCGATCAGTCGGGCATCAAAGAACACCATCCCCTTGCCCTCGGACACCATCAGCCCCCAGCTGGGCGTGGGCGGCTGCACGCCGAGGCCCAGGAAGGACAGGGCCGATTCCAGCAAGATCGCATGGGCCACCTCAAGCGAGGCGACAACGACCAGCGGGCCGATCAGGTTGGGCAACAATTCGGCCAAAAGGATCCGCGGGGTCGATGCCCCCATCGCCCGCGCGGCAGTCACGAATTCCTGTCCGCGCAGCTGCATCGTGGCCGAACGCACCACCACCGCGAAGCGGTCCCACAGCAGAAGGCTGAGCACCGCCACCACGATCCACAGGCTGCCGCCAAAGATCGACACCACCGCCAACGCCACCAGCACCACCGGAAGCGCCAGCCGGACCGAGACGAAGAAGGTGACGAAACTGTCCACCCGCCCGCCGTAATAGCCCGCGATAAGGCCCAGCGTCGTGCCGATCAGCCCTGACCCGATGGCCGCACAGACCCCGATCAGCAGCGAGATCCGCGCGCCATGGATCAGCCGCGACAGGTAATCCCGCCCCAACGCATCGGTGCCAAACACATGGTCCCAGCTACCCTTGTCCGCCCAGACCGGCGGGATCAGCCGGCGGCTCAGATCTTGGGCAAAAGGATCATATGGGGCAAGCCAGGGCGCAAGCAGCGCCGCGATCAGCACCGCCAGAACGATCGCGCCGCCGATCAGCAGACCACGGTGACCACGCGCCCGCCTCAGCATCAGCTGACGCGGCGAGGGCTGGGACAGGGGGACAGTCTGGGTCATGGATCAGCTCACGCGGATACGGGGGTCAAGCCAGGCGTTGATCACATCGGCCAAAAACGTCAGCCAGACATAAAGCATCGCATAGATCAGGATGATGGCCTGGATCGTCGGGAAATCATTGCGCCCGATGCTTTCCCAGGCCAGCAGACCGATACCGCGAATGCCAAAGACGCTTTCGACAACGACCGATCCGCCCAGGATGAACCCGAATTCGACCGCCGCGACACTGATCACGGGCAGGATCGCGTTGCGGATCGCATGGCCGAACAGCACCTGTCGCGGCAACAGCCCCTTGGCGCGGGCGGTGCGCACATAATCGGATGCCAGCGCCTCAATCATGCCCGCCCGGCACAGACGCAGCATCGAAGGCGCCGCGTAATAGCCCAGCACCAGCGCCGGCATGATGAAATGCGCCCAGCTTTGCGATCCCGAAACCGGCAACCAGCGCAGCTTGACCGCAAACAGCCAGATCAGCATCAGACCCAGCCAGAAACTGGGCGTTGCCTGCCCCACCGTGCCCAGCGTCAGCGCCAGCCGGTCGGGCCAGCGATTCTGCCGGGCCGCCGCCAGCATCCCCAGCGGGATCGACAGCACCAGCGCGACCACGATCGCAAGCCCGCCCAGTTTCAGCGTCGCGGGGAAACGCTCGGCCAACAGATCCACCACTGGCCGGCTGAAATAGAAACTATCGCCGAAATTGCCCTGCAGGGCGTTGCCCATCCAGCCCAGGTATTGAACCGGGATCGGGCGGTCAAAACCCATGCTGCGGCGGATCACGTCAATATCGGCCTGTGTCGCCCCCTCACCGGCGATCGCGGTGGCCGGGTCGCCCGCCAAAAACATCAGCCCGAAGCTGATTGCAGAGACGACAAACGCCACAAGGGCGGCAATTGCCAGACGTCGAAGCGTGAAACGCAGCATGACGGACCTTTCGTCAGGCGGGACAGCGACGGCAGATCCCCGCGCCGATCAAACGGCGCGGGGGCACCCGCGGGCGTTACTTCCAGCCCGAAGCGTAGAAACGCGGCATTTCATCGGCCGAAGGCGTGAATTCCAGCCGGGCGTCAAAGGCGTAGTTCTTGGTGTAGCTGAACAGCGGCATCCAATAGGCCTGATCGGCGATCCGCTGCAGCGCCTTTTCATAGGCCGCCAGCCGCACCGCCGGGTCCGAGGACAGGTCACCCTCGCGGATTGCTTCCTGCGTCTGCGGATCATTGGCCGGATCGTCCGGTCCGCCGCCAAAGAAATACGACGTGATCGCCGAGACATCCGGGATCGATGACGACCCCCAGGTCATGTTCGCCACCGGCACCTTGCCTTCGCGGATCAGATCGGCCAGCGCGCCATATTGCATCCAGTTGAGGTTGGTCTTGATCCCGACTTCGGCCAGATCGCCCATGATCGCCTCGGTGACCTGACGGTCGCGATAGCCATACAGCTCGACGCTGAACCCATCGGGATAGCCCGCCTCGGCCAGCAATGCCTTGGCCTTTTCCGGGTCATGGCCATAGACCGCGACATCGCCGGTGCAGCCGAATTGCGAGGGATGGCACGCGGCATTCACCACATCGCTGTTTTCGCCCATCAGGAACTTGGCGATGTTTTCGCGGTCAATCGCATGACCCATGGCGCGGCGCACCTCGGGCTTGGTAAATACATCGCTGCCGCTGGACCCCTTCAGATCGAAGGTCAGATAGCTGATGCGCATCGTGGGTGCGTTCACCACCGCCAGCTGCGGCGCCTGTTTCAGTGCTGCGGCCTGATCGTTGTCAAAGCCCCAGATCCAGTCGACCCCGCCGGTCATCAGTTCGGCCAGCTGCGTCGCGCCATCGGTGATGGTGCGATAGGTGATCGCGTCAAGGCTGGCCGCGCTTTTCGGGCCACCGGCAAAATAGGCCTCATTGCGGGCCATTTCGATGCGATCGCCCGCACCAAAGGCGGTCACGCGATAAGGGCCCGTTCCATTGGGCGGCACCGAAGCAAAGCGCTTGCGGCCATCGGCCCCGGCCTCGGCGGCATCGAAATGCCCCTCGGGCAGGATCGGCAGCACCAGGGCCAGATAGGACAGAACGGCGGGGAAGGGTTCATTCATGTGCAGGCGCACGGTATGATCGCCGGTCTGTTCGGCACTTTTCAGCCAGCGGATATCGCCATAGTTCAGAACGCCATTCGCCTCATCCGCGATGAAGTTGAATGTATAGACCACATCTTCGGGCCCGAAACTGGACCCGTCATGAAAGGTCACATCGTCGCGCAGATCGAATTCCACCGTGACCGGGTCGATCTGGCGGAAGGCACTGGCCAGCAGGGGCAGGAATTCCTGCGTGTCGGGGTTCCAGTAGACCAGACCGTCATAGACATGCTGGGCCAGCACGATCGCTTCGCGCGAGGTGTCGAAATAGGTATCGACCGCGGTCACTTCCTTGTCGGCCGACCAGACCAGGCTGTTGTCATCGGGACCCGCAAGGCCCGGACCCGACAGGATCGCCAGGGCCATCGCAGCGGCGGTGCTGGCCCGAAGAAAAGACTTTGTCATCGTGAACTCCCTGAGGTGCAGTGGACGATATTTTCGTTGATGTATCATTATTTGATACTTACAATTAATATTTAACGACTCAGCTCCACAGCTTGTCAAGCGCTAACGCCCCTGCCATGTGGTGCGCCATGGTGCGCAGGCGCCGCCCAACCCGGGAATCCAATGACAACCAAACCGTCCAAGGCAGATCCATCCCCCGCCCAGACAGGCGTTCTTGCCAGCACGCTGGAACGCGGCATGCGGGTTCTGGCGCTGTTTCGCGACCATCACACACCGCTGTCCCTGACCGAGATTGCCACGCTTGCCGGCTTGGAAAAAAGCGCGGCACAACGCCTGACCTACACGCTTCATGCGCTTGGTTATCTGGACCGGGATGACAAGAACCGCCGCTATCGGCCGGGCCTTCGGATGCTGGATCTGGCCTATGCCTATCTGATCCACGACCGCCTGCTGGAACGCGCCCTACCCCGCCTGATCGAGCTGAGCCGACAGCTGCGCAGCACCGTCAACCTTGGGGTGCTTGACGGGCATCAATTGGTCTACAAGGCGCGCATCCCCCATTCCAGTCTGGCCTATGACGCCACGCTGATCGGCGTGCGCCAGCCCGCCGCCGTCACCGCGATCGGCCAGGTGATCGCGGCGTTTTCCCCGCCCGATGTGCTGGAAACCCTGCTGGCCCCCGGCCTGCCCGAATCGATGACACCATTCACCCTGACCGACCCCGCCCAAGTGCGCGACCGCGTCAACCAGGCGCGCCGCGACGGCTTTGTGATCTCGGTTCAACAGATCATGCCGCAGGAAATCGTGGTGGCGGCCCCGGTCATGGGGCCGAACCGCCGCGCCATCGCCGCGATCGCGATGCCGGTCTACATGCCCGAATGGACCGAAGACCGCGTGCGCGCCGATCTTGTTCCCGCGCTGACCGATGCAGCCCGCGCGATTTCTTCCGTCGTTGCAAGCAACTGACCCAAGCCCGCGGTCACAAAGACAACGGCAACTGCCATCGTGTCAAACGGCATCCGATTTTGCCGCCACAGCGGCCTCTTCCGGTTTGTCGCAAGGCGGCTTGGCGGTGCCCGGCCGCATGTTCCATGCAGGCTTGCGCACCGACCGGGGCTTGCCCTTCTGGCTTAGAAATTCAACGAGGTTAAGCGGTTTCTTAGGGGTGGAATAACCCATGGCATGGTTCCTTGTGTCCGAGGATGGGGGCGCACACGACAGCCATGCCGGTTCGCCGCCCGATGATCCGCAGGCGGATGCCAACGGTTTGAATTTTCCGATCTTCCGATTTCTTCCGTGACAGGGCACGGACCAACCGGGACGGTTCTCAGGTGACGGCAGCGAGCATGGCAGCAGGACGTGTTTCGGCCACCCGCCGCACAGGCGCCCCCGGGCAAGCCAAGCCTCACTCTACATGGGGTTTCCAGGCGCCCAATACCAGAGCCGTGTCGCGAAGCGATCAACAAGCCCGGCCGCGATGCCTTTCTACCTGCGACCGTCTTGGCCCGCGCCGGGCGGCGCGAAACCAACGTCCGCCTGCCCGCCATCGTCGCTGCCATCACGGGCGCGGACCGAGAGGCTGGGCTTGCTCGACTGAACTCCGAGGGAACCAAACCCCTCACGCGAAGGGGTTCAAAATGCGGAGTTGGCCCTCCACAAGCAGGCCATTCTGCATGTCCTCGCTCCACAGCGTCGTGCAGCCCGCGATCAGGGCGCTTGCCACGATCATCGCGTCGTAGATTGAGAAGCCGTACCGCTCCGCCAGGGCGCGGCCGACATCGTGGGTCTGGAGGGTCAGATCTTCGATCCGGCACAAGGCGCGTACGCCGGCGAAAAATGCCCCCGCCTCTTCCCAACTGAGGCCAGCCTTGCGGCGACAGCTCACCAGCGCCTCGTTCAGCACCTGAACGCTTATCCTGGGCCCCTGCGCCAAAATGACCTCGGCACGATCGGCTTTCGGGCCGTCGTCGAGCAGGTAGAGGACGACATTCGTGTCCACGAACTCAGCGCTCATGCGCGTCGTCACGGCTCAGGCGTTCCGCCGCAGGCAGCTTGCCCCGGAAGCGGCGCAGGCCCGCCAGCACCTCATCGGCATTAGGCAGGCGACGCACTCTCACCCGGCCGTCGTCTTTCACCAGGTCGATCTGATCGCCTTCCTTGATGCCAAGCTCGCGGACAAGCTCCGCGGGCAAGCGGACCGCAAGTGAGTTGCCCCATTTCGCGACCTGCATCGTGACCTCCCAGAACGGATATACAGGACGAAATGTATATCATGGCAGGTGCCCGGGCAAGTCTGATCTCAAGACTTGGTCACTCTAGCAGGCCGCTGAAGAAGTCGGTTATGCAGAACGGTTTCCTTTCGGCGCAACTGTCCGGGTTTGGCTTCGGGC
>NZ_JAMJFX010000053.1 GCF_023544865.1 Phaeovulum molybdatiresistens
ATGGGTCTGCTCATGCCCTCCAGCTACCACACTGGATTCACGAGATGAATCCCCCACGGGTTTTGTGCAACAGAGCCTGCGAAGGTAGAATTTTCTCGGCATGATGGACGAGGAGATTCCGATGAAGAAGAGCCGTTTCACCGAAGCCCAGATCATGGGCGTGCTGCGCGAGGCGGAGGGCGGGATGCCCGTGCCCGAGCTGTGCCGCGAGCATGGGATCAGCAGCGCGACGTTCTACAAGTGGAGATCCAAGTATGGCGGAATGGATGCATCCATGATGAGCCAGATGAAGGCTCTGGAGGACGAGAACAGGCGGCTGAAGCGCATGTTTGCGGATCTCAGCATGCAGGCCGATCTGCTTCGAGAAGCTCTGGGAAAAAAGTGACGCGGCCAGCTCAGCGCCGAGAGTTGGCCGAGAAGGCGGTGGCGACGAAGGGGGTCAGAATTGCGCAGGCCTGTCGTGCGTTCGGCGTCAGCGAGACCTGTTTCCGCTACAGCCCGCAGCGCGACGACGAGGTCGATGAGGATGGCGTGGTGCGCCGCGTCCGCACCGAACCTCACTGGCGCCAGCGTCGTCTTCAACATGCGCCCGCGTCGCGGCGATCCGACGATCCTGCGCGCGCCCGCGATCGTGGTGCTGGCGACCGGAACGTCCACCGTGCGCTACGACTGGGCGCCGGGCGACACCGGGCAGAGCGGGGCCTATGAGGCCGAGTTCGAGGTCACCTATGCCGATGGCGCGATCGAGACCTTTCCCAATGCAGGCTACATCCGCGTCGAGATCGCGGACGACATCGCCTGATCGCAACCCATCCGCTGTTGAGGGAGGCTGACATGGCTGACGAACCCACGATCTGGGGCGAAATCTGGCGCTCGGTCGCGGCCAATGCGACCATCGCCGCCGCGGCCTGGGGGGCTGCCGGGGGCGCCACCTCGGCGCTGGTAATCAAGGTCTCCTCGCGCGATGCGATCCGCCAGATCATCCTCGGTGCGCTCACCTCGGGCGGCATGGGCACGCTCGGCGGCGGTCTCGTCGCGGTCTGGCTCGATCTGCCCGCCGGCGCGATCCCCGCCATCGGGGCGGGCGGATCGATCGCCTATCTCGTCGGCGTCTTCGGTCCCGCGATCATCGAAGTGCTGCTTACGCGCATCCGCGCCGGGCGCCTGCCGCGAGGCTGATTTCCATGAAGCCCCGCCTGCATCTGCGCCGCGCCCCGCGCTGCCCCTGGAGCGACTTCCGCCACCGCATCCGCATCGGCCTCGTGATCTTCGTCCTGATCCTGCTCCTGCAGCGCCTCTTCGGCTGCGGCTGAACGCGCGCCGGGCTGTGCGCGGCCATCGCCGGGCGGACAGATCCTGCCCCACACCACCCCAACGCATTGAACCGCCCCAGTGGCGGTTTTTCCATCTGGAGGATATCATGCCCATCCTGACCTGGCCCCACTGGCGCAAGGTGCCGAAAGGCCTCTGGCGCTGGAAGAACTTCTCGCCCGCGGAAATCGCCTGTCGCGGCACCGGTGCGCTGAAGATCGACACCGAGGCCCTGGACAAGCTGCAGGCTCTGCGCGATCGGCTCGGCAAGCCGCTGATCATCCGCTCGGCCTATCGCAGCCCCGAGCACAACCGCGCGGTAGGCGGCGCGCCGCGCTCGAAACACATGGACGGCACGGCCTTCGACACCGCCATGGCGAACCACGATCCCGTTGCGTTCGAGGCGGCGGCGCGCGAGGTCGGGTTCCTGGGGTTCGGGTATTATCCCCGCTCGGGTTTCATGCATATCGACCTTGGGCCTGCGCGCAGTTGGGGCGAGAAGTTCCCAGTCCGGGCGTTGCCATTTGCGCCGGAGGTGCCGCCCGCGCGGGAAGTGCTCGCGGAAAGCCGCACCTTGCGCGGCAGCGGCGCCGCGGGAGCGGCGACCGTCAGTGCGGCCGGTGTGGAGGTTCTGCAAGAGGTACTGACTGAAACCCAGTCCATGATCCAGCCGCTGGTGCCGTATCTCGATGCCCTACGCTGGATGCTGCTCGCCATCGCCCTGATCGGCATCGCCGTCACCATCCACGCGCGGCTGGATGATTGGAAGCGGGGCCAGCGGTGATTGCGTGGCTTCTCACCCGTTGCCCGGCGCGCAAGGCGCTGGTCCTGATCCTCGCCGCGGGAGCGATCCTGCTGTTCCTCCTGAACCTGCGACGCACGGGTGAACGCGCGGGGCGCGCTGCCGAACGGCTTGATGCCAGAAAGAGAAACGATGCCATCCACCGCCAGATGCTCGATGCCGCCGCCCGTCGCCCTCATGATCGTGACGCTCTGGCTGACCGGCTGCGTAATGGCCAGTTCTGATACCGCAGCGCCCTGCCCGCCCGTCGTCGATTACAACGCCGGCGATCAGGCGCGAGCGGCCGATGAAGTCGAAAAGCTGCAGGAAAGTTCCGCCATCGTCCGGATGCTCAGTGATTACGCAGTCCTGCGCGACCAAGCGCGGGCGTGCCGGTGAAATCCGGGCGGGGCAAAATGCCGTCAGGCGAGACGATTTGAGGGGTTGTGTTCCCGCATTTCACAATCTATCGAATATCGACGATTTACGAAGGAGTGGCACATGCCGGAATTGGACGAGAACTTGGCTACTCTTTCAAGGGCGCTCGGCCATCCGGCTCGCATTCGGATTGTACGACTGCTTCTGGCCACCCCCGGCTGCATCGGCGGTGATATCGTCGGTGCTGTAGGCCTGGCTCAGTCAACCGTTTCCGAACATCTGCGGATCCTCAAAGCCGCCGGCATCATCAGCGGCGAAATTGACGGTCCGCGCGTCTGCTATGCCTTGACCTCAGATGGTCTTGAGCCACTGGCCGAGTTCATCTCCAGCTTGGCGCCGCCCTTGGGTGATGCCTGCTGTGTTCCTGCGCAGAAGGAAACGACATGAGCCTGTTTGAACGCTGGCTGACCCTCTGGGTCGCCCTGTGCATCCTTGCGGGGCTCGTGCTCGGTAACATCATACCTGGCATTTTCGGGTTACTTTCCGGTCTGGAATATGCCTCGGTCAACCTCGTGGTTGCCGTGCTGATCTGGGCGATGGTCTATCCGATGATGATCGCCATCGACTTCGGATCCTTGAAGGACGTCGGGCGGCGACCGAAGGGGCTGGTGATCACACTGGCGATCAACTGGCTGATCAAGCCCTTCACCATGGCGGCCTTGGCCGTGCTGTTCTTCAACCATCTTTTCTCCGGACTGATCGACCCGGCCAAGGCACCTGAATACATCGCCGGGCTGATCCTGCTCGGGGCAGCCCCCTGCACGGCGATGGTGTTCGTCTGGTCGCAACTGACAAAGGGCGATCCGAATTACACGCTGGTGCAGGTCAGTGTGAATGACTTGATCATGGTTGTGGCTTTCGCGCCCATCGTCGCCTTCCTGCTGGGCGTGACCGACATCAACGTGCCGTGGGAGACGCTGATCCTGTCTGTCGTCCTCTACATCGTTATTCCGCTGATCGCTGGCGCACTGACGCGGCGCGCCCTGATCGCACGAGGCCAATCGGTCGAGGCCTTCACCGCCCGCATCAAGCCTGCCTCGGTCGTCGGGCTGCTGCTGACGGTGATCCTTCTGTTCGGTTTTCAGGGGCAGGTAATCATCGCGCAACCGCTTCTCATCGCGCTGATCGCGGTGCCGATCATTCTTCAATCCTACGGTATCTTCGCGCTTGGCTATGCTTGGGCCTTTGCGTGGCGCGTGCCGCACAAGGTGGCGGCCCCCTGCGCACTGATCGGCACGTCGAATTTCTTCGAACTGGCGGTGGCGGTGGCCATCGGCCTCTTTGGCCTGAACTCGGGCGCGGCGTTGGCCACGGTGGTGGGGGTTCTGGTGGAGGTGCCGGTGATGCTGTCATTGGTCGCATTTGCCAACAGAACCCGTGCAAGATTCCCGGCATGAGCTTTCCCGTCATCATTCACCACAACCCCGGCTGCGGCACATCGCGCAACGTCCTCGGGATCATCCGGGCCGCGGGATATGAGCCTGTTGTGATCGATTATCTGAAGGAAGGCTGGACCCGCCCGCAGCTTCTGGCGCTGTTCGCTGCCGCCGGGATCACTCCACGCGAGGCGCTGCGCGTGGCCCGCAGCCCAGCCGAGGAGATGGGCCTGACCGCCGAAGGCGTCACGGAGGACCAGCTTCTGGAGGCAATGGTGACGCATCCGATCCTGGTGAACCGCCCCATCGTCTGCACGCCCAAGGGGGTGCGCCTGTGCCGCCCGTCCGAGGTTGTGCTGGACCTGCTGGACCGCATCCCGCCCGGCCCTCTGGCCAAGGAGGATGGACAGTTGATCATCGACGCCGAAGGAAACCGCCTTGTCTGACCGCCTCCCTGGCACACCCAATATCGACGACGCACTCTTTCCTGGCATCGCCGCCGACCGGCTGTTCTGTGGCGCGCTGTCCACCCACCCACCGCGCATCCTGATCCTCTACGGCTCACTTCGCACCCGCAGCTTCTCGCGCCTCGCGGCCGAGGAAGCCGAGCGTATCTTGACGCGGCTCGGCGCCGAGGTGCGGTTTTTCAACCCGTCCGGACTGCCGCTGGTCGATGACGGCGTGGATGCAGCCCACCCCAAGGTGCGGGAATTGCGCGACCTGGCGGTCTGGTGCGAGGGCATGGTCTGGTCCAGCCCGGAACGCCACGGGGCGATGACCGGCCTGATGAAGACGCAGATCGACTGGATCCCGCTCTCCGAGGGTGCGGTGCGGCCGACACAAGGCAAGACGCTGGCGATCATGCAAGTGTCAGGCGGATCGCAAAGCTTCAATGCCGTGAACCAGATGCGCGTCCTTGGCCGCTGGATGCGGATGCTGACGATCCCCAATCAGTCCTCGATCCCGAAGGCGTTCCAGGAATTCGACGACGCGGGGCGAATGCGTCCGTCCCCCCTCTACGACCGGATCGTCGATGTGATGGAGGAGTTGATGAAGTTCACCCTGCTCACCCGCGACAGGGCCGATTACCTCGTCGACCGCTACTCGGAACGCAAGGAAGGCGCCGAGGCGCTGATGAAGCGGGTGAACCTCTCTGCGGCCACTTAGGCGTATAGCTGCCAACCACAGCTCGATCCGGCGGCCTCAGGTGCAGCCGCAACCTGGACCCGAACAACAGCTTTCCGCGTCAAGGTTCGCCGCGCCCCGGACCAGTTCCGCCGCGGCGACGAGGCCGGCGCGCAGGATAAGGGCTTCGGGGATGACCTCATGGCTCTGGCCTGCCAGCTCCAGCGTGCGGCAATCCTTGTCGCCGCATTCCGCGCAGCAACGGCTTTGGCCAGTCTTCCCGCCCAACCACCGCTCAATCGGCCGGTCCGCGATCAGGATCTGGTTCGACTGCAGCGGATCATGCTCGAAGCCGGCCTCGTCGATCGTTTCCTCGTCAAGAACCGGCTCGATTTCCAGAGGCGCAAGCAGAAGCCGCAGGGCAGCGACCGCGCGGCGGACTTCATCGCCGGTGGCCGAACAGCGCGGACAAGTCGCGCCTGAACGGTTGACCAGACGACGCCACTTGATGGGAAGTTTCTGCATGATGGCGATCCTTTCGATCAGATCAGCTTTTTGATTTCTTCCTCCGACAGAAGTGGCTCCCCACCGGTGTCGTCCAGTCAGCCATTGCGCCACATCGGCGCCGGCAAAACGATCCGCGTCCGTCAACCCAAACTGTCACACCTTGCGGCGCAGCGTTCCTTCCAGCGGAACCGCGCCCGACAGCGTGTTCGAGATCGTGCCGTATTTCAGCACGTTGCGGTGCAGAAGGTCCAGGCGCTGGTCGGTCTCGGGGCTGTCCACGAGGATCTCGTAGCGGATCAGGGTCAGCTTGGGCGGTGCATCCTGACGCACCGCCTCCAGCCGGACCTCGGCGGCGTCGATCTGGAAGTTCAAGAGCGGCGTCACCCGCTCGATCCCCTTCAGCATGCAGGCGGCCAGAGCCGACAGCAGCAGTTCCACCGGGTTCATCGCATCGCGCCGCCCGGCAAGGTCGGTATCCAGCGTGACCCGGGCGTCTTTCGCCGTGGCCAGGCTGCCATGCGCGTCAATGCGACGGGCCTGGACGCGATAGTCCATCAGATCAGCTTTCCGATCTCTTCCGCGGTCAGGACCTTGCCGGTCGAGACGACCTTTTCGTCCACGACAAGGCCGGGGGTCGACATCACCCCATAGGCGGCGATCTCGGCGATGTCGGTGACCTTGACGATTTCGGCCTGCTTGCCTGCCGCTGCGGCCGCAGCCTTGGCGTTTTCGGCCAGCGCCACGCATTTCTTGCAGCCGGACCCGAGGATCTTGATGATCATGTGTCTTTCCCTTCGTCAGATGAACCAATGTGTGATGCTGTTGAAGATCAAGCCGATGGACAGGATGCCAAGCGTCACCACCCCGGTGAAGGTCACCAGCAGCGGCATCCGCACCACGCGCTTGAGCATGATCAGCGATGGCAACGACAGCGCCGTCACCGCCATCATGAAGGCCAGCACCGTGCCAAGGCCCACGCCCTTGGCCACCAGCGCCTCGGCGATCGGCAGGGTTCCGAAGATATCGGCATACATCGGCACGCCCACCACGGTCGCGACCGGGACCGACCACCATTTGTCCTGCCCCAGCAGGGCCGAGATCACCTCGGCCGGAACCCAGTTGTGGATCGCCGCCCCGATGCCCACGCCCACCAGCACATAGGGCCAGACCCGGTGGACGATTTCCACGACCTGATCCTTGGCATAGGCCAGACGCTCGGCTCGGGTCATCGTCGCAGCCTCGCCGGTCACGGGAACGGTGCGCACGAAATCCGCGACCTGATCCTCCATCCCCAGCCGCCCGATCACGGTGCCGCCAACGATGGCCACCACCAGCCCGACGACGACATAGGCCAGCGCAATCGGCCAGCTGAAGATCGAGGCGAGCAGGATTACCGAGGCCAGATCCACCAGCGGAGACGAGATCAGGAAAGAAAACGTCACCGCCAGCGGCAGCCCGGCTGCGGTGAAGCCGATGAACAACGGAATCGACGAGCACGAACAGAACGGTGTCAGCGTGCCTAGAAGCGCCGCCAGTGTGTTTGCGCCAAGGCCCGAACGCCCGCCCAGCATGGCCCGCGTCCGTTCCGGCGGGAAATGGCTTTGCACGTAAGAGATGGCGAAGATAAGCACCGCCAAAAGCAGGAAGATCTTGATCACGTCATAGACGAAGAACTGGACCGAGCCACCCAGCCGCGAGGCCGGGTCCAGCCCCACCGCCACCACGCCCTGCCCCACCAGATCGTTGAGCCAAGTCATCCGCAAAAGCTGATCGTTCATCCAGCCGAACACGCTCATACCGCGTCCTCCCGAGCGAGGATGTGGCATTCCAGCGCGGCCTCAACCAGCCGGACCAGCCGCGGCGAAAGGTCAGGGTTGATCTTGTAGCGCACCCATTGCGCGTCGCGCCGGTCTACAACGAACCCCGCCTGCTTCAGCACCTGCATGTGCCGCGACATCCGGCTTTGGGTCGCGCCCAGCTTACGCATCAGTTCGCATACGCAATACTCAGACCCGTCCGCCAACAGGCGCATTGCCTCAAGACGGGTTGGCTCAGCCAGGGAGGACAGGACAGCTACGATCATCGCATGACGCTCCTTCTCTTGCGCATGTGCGCATGAACCGGAGCGTGGCACAATGACTTGGATCAAACAGTGCATTATGACCGCCTGCGCCCCCACGCGAGCGAACCGTCCATTATGCGCGAGATGCAAGATAGGACGTCGCAAACCTTGCCTGCGTATTCAGTCTTGCTTATCTTGAAGACACGCAGACGGAGGTGACCATGTCCCAGACCACAACAATGACGGTGCGGATCAGTGGCGCGCTGAGTGAGTTCGTGGCGTCGAACGTCGGGGAGAACGGCGCCTACGAGAACATCAGCGAGTATGTGCGCGACCTGATCCGGCGCGACAAGGAGCGGGCTGAGCGGGAAGCGTTTGATCGCCTGAATGCGGAACTGACGCGCGCCTTTGCTACCCCAGAAGAAAGCTATAGCCCTTTGACCGCCGCCGATGTGATCGCCCGGAACCGGGGCTGACAGCGTGGCCGTCCGCGTCCAGGAAGCCCCATCGCTGCGGCTTGACGAGATCTACCAGTACACACGCGACCGCTGGGGCGCAGATCAGGCGGATCGGTACATCACCGACCTGTTTTCGGCATTCGAACGGATCGACAGCCACGGCGTTCCGTCGCGCCCGATCCCGGCCGAATTTGGTGTCGAGGGCTTTTACTTCCGACACGAGCGTCATTTCGTTTACTGGCGGCGGCTGTCGAACGGGGACGTGGGCATCGTGACGATCCTGCACGAGCGGATGCACCAGATGGACCGCTTTCGGGACGATCTCCCAAGGTGAGCGCTGTCGCCCACTGCGATCATGTTTCCTGGTCATGGGGGCCTCGATAAACGTTGACCAGGTGTTGAGAAGGATTTGAAATGCAAAAACCCGACTGGTTAAGTCGGGTTCAAAGTCTTTGATATATTTGAGTTTTTTGGTTGCGGGAGCTCGCAACCATAGTCATCTACCTCACCTTAAGTGTCGCATTTGATGCCTGGGAGGTAGCATCGCTGACCTTTGCTTGGGGCGACTATGCGCGCGAGCAATACAACCTCTGATCCCGGTCAGCAGAACCGGGCCGCGGGACAAAGGCGCCCGCGGCCCGGACCAAAGGGGTATGGCTCGGCCGGATGTCTTACCCCTGCCCACCTGCGTGGGGCATGATCCTG
>NZ_JAMJFX010000054.1 GCF_023544865.1 Phaeovulum molybdatiresistens
GCAGAGAATTGACGGCGTCTGAACACCGCCATGATATGCCGCCCCTCAGGGCATCACCAACTTTCGCGCGTTGCTCCGCGGCTTCCGCAGCGTCCTCCCGGGTGAAGCGGAAGTCTGTACCGTCCGCGGTGTAGAACAACCCCGATCCGCCGGGCGAGCGCCACGGTGGCGCGCTTCTTCCCGCGCAGCTTTGCCACGTTCAGCGCCCATGCGGTCAGCCAGTTCTTGCGCCCGCGGTGCACCGTCAGCCCCTTCGAACAGATGAAGCTTGTGCAGGACAGGGTGCTGCGATCCGACGGCCCGGATTGATGCAGGGGCTATATGCCCCGCCCATCGCTGGAACTGGCTGACATCTTCCGCACCCATGGCCCGGCGTGGCGACGGGCCAATGCGGGGCATGTCAGCCTGACCCAGCTGAAGGTGATGTCGGCCATTGAAGCCTGCCGAACCGAGGCACTCGGCGGGCATGTGGCCGGCTGCGCCAACTGCGGCCACCAGCATATCGCCTATAATTCCTGCAAGAACCGGCATTGCCCCAAATGCCAGGGACCGGCGGCGCGGGACTGGATGGCCGCGCGCGCCGAGGATCTTCTGCCCGTGGAGTATTTCCACGTCGTCTTCACCCTGCCGGCCGAGATCGCGCAGATCGCCTATTGGAACAAGAAGGCGATCTATGACCTGCTGTTCCGCGCCTCGGCCGAGACGGTTCTGACCCTCGCCGCAGATCCCAGGCGCCTCGGCGCACGGCTCGGCATGACTGCGGTGCTGCACACATCGTGCCGCAGGCGCGTCTTCGACACGACGGGCTCGGCGCTGACCCACCATCCCCACATCCACATGATCGTTCCGGGCGGCGGCCTGTCGCCCGACGGCACCCGCTGGATTGCCTGCAAGCCGGGCTTTTTCTTGCATGTGCGGGTGCTGTCGCGGCTGTTCCGGCGTCTGTTTCTTGAAGGGCTGATCGCCTTGCACCGCGCCGGGGATCTCGCCTTCTTCGGCGATCTGGTGGGGCTCGCGAACCTCGGCCAGTTTGCCGCCTGGCTGGCCCCGTTCCGCAAATCCGAATGGGTGGTCTATGCCAAGCCCCCCTTCGGCGGCCCCGAGGCGGTGCTGGCCTATCTCAGCCGCTACACCCACCGCGTCGCGATCTCGAACCACCGCCTTGTCCGCGCCGAGGCCGGAACCGTGGCGTTTCGTTGGAAGGATTACCGCATCAAGCAGGGCGACCGGCAAAAGGTGATGCGGCTCGACACCGACGAATTCATTCGCCGGTTCCTGATCCATGTCCTGCCCGACGGCTTCCACCGCATCCGGCATTACGGCCTGCTGGCAAGTGCCAGTCGCAAGGCCAACATCGCGAAGATCCGCACCCTGCTCGGGGTGCCGCAACCCGCCTCGACGCCGGAAACCGCGGCTGAACCCGCCCCCCTGACCCTGCGCGAACCATGCCCCTGCTGCGGCGCGCCGATGCGGATCATCGAGATCTTCCGGCGCGGGCAGACGCCGCGATCACGGGCGCCGCCGTGGGAGCAGGCCGCATGATGAAACGCCCATCCCTTTGCCTGATCCGCCGCCGGTGCCTGCCTGGAACCGGCGTGGCTCCGATTTGCGCGCAACGGAACAGATCGCCAAATTCGGAGGACGGCGTCGCGGTTCCGAGGCTCAAAGCGGCGGCAACTGGCGAAAAAAGCCAGGCGGTCGGCGGGCGCCCCGAACTCCGCTGGCCGTCTGTGCGCCAGGTCGACCACACCCTCGGCGCTCTTTCTCCATAGGCAGCGCCTCGCCCCCCGCGGCTTCGTCCTTCCGAGGTTTTTCGACGTGGACCGCCACCGCCCGGCGGCGACCGTTGCGCTGTGGTCCACGTCGAAAAACCTTCAGGAAAGCGGGCTTTCGCCTTGCCTTCCCGAGGCGCCCGGGCCGACGGCTGCGTCCCCGCGTCTGTTGATCCCGGCCGTTCATCGATTTAAAGAGGGTGACAACCGACACTGCTTCCTTTTCGTTTCCGCCACCGAGGTCCCAATGCCCGCATATCGTTCCCGCACCACCACCCACGGCCGCAACATGGCGGGCGCCCGCGGCCTCTGGCGGGCCACCGGCATGAAGGATGAGGATTTCGGCAAGCCGATCATCGCCGTCGTCAACTCCTTCACGCAGTTCGTGCCCGGCCACGTCCACCTCAAGGACCTTGGCCAACTGGTCGCGCGCGAGATCGAGGCGGCCGGCGGCGTCGCCAAGGAGTTCAACACCATCGCCGTGGACGATGGCATCGCCATGGGCCATGACGGGATGCTCTACTCCCTCCCCTCGCGCGAACTGATCGCCGACAGCGTGGAATACATGGTCAACGCGCATTGCGCCGATGCCATGGTCTGCATCTCGAACTGCGACAAGATCACCCCCGGCATGCTGATGGCCGCGATGCGGCTGAATATCCCGGTCGTGTTCGTCTCGGGCGGGCCGATGGAGGCCGGGAAGGTCGTCCTGCGCGGCAAGGAGGTCGCTCTCGACCTCGTGGACGCGATGGTCGCCGCCGCGGACGACGCCGTGACCGACGAGGAGGTCAAGCAGATCGAACGCTCGGCCTGCCCGACCTGCGGGTCCTGCTCGGGGATGTTCACCGCCAACTCGATGAACTGCCTGACGGAAGCCCTCGGCCTGTCGCTGCCCGGAAACGGCTCCACCCTCGCCACCCATGCCGATCGCAAGCGGCTGTTCGTCGAAGCGGGTCACCTGATCGTCGACCTCGCGCGCCGCTATTATGAGCAGAACGACGAGACCGCCCTGCCCCGCGCCATCGCGACCAAGGCGGCGTTTGAAAACGCCATGGCGCTTGATATCGCGATGGGGGGGTCGACCAACACGGTGCTGCACATCCTCGCCGCCGCGCATGAGGGCGGCGTGGATTTCGGGATGGAGGATATCGACCGCCTCAGCCGCCGCGTGCCCTGCCTGTGCAAGGTCGCGCCCGCCAAGGCCGACGTGCATATGGAGGATGTCCATCGCGCCGGCGGCATTCCGGCGATCCTGGGCCAGCTTGACGCGGCGGGGCTTCTGCATCGCGACGTGCCCACCGTCCACGCCCCCAGCCTTGGCGCGGCCATCGACCAATGGGACATCTCGCGCACCAACCAGGATACGGTCCGCACCTTCTTCCGCGCCGCCCCGGGCGGTGTCGCGACGACCGAGGCCTTCAGCCAGGACCGCCGCTGGAAAGAGCTTGACCTTGACCGCCAGACCGGCGCGATCCGGGATGCCGCGCATGCCTTCTCGCAGGACGGCGGCCTTGCGGTGCTTTCGGGGAACCTCGCGCCCGACGGCTGCATCGTGAAGACGGCGGGCGTGGACGACTCGATCCTGGTCTTTTCTGGCCCCGCGCGGGTCTTCGAATCGCAAAACGCCGCGGTCGAGGCGATCCTGTCGAACCGCATCCAGGCCGGCGACGTGGTGGTGATCCGCTACGAGGGGCCGAAGGGCGGACCGGGCATGCAGGAGATGCTCTATCCCACGAGCTATCTGAAGTCGAAGGGCCTGGGCAAAGCTTGCGCCCTGATCACCGACGGGCGCTTCTCGGGGGGCACGTCGGGCCTTTCGATCGGCCATGTCTCGCCCGAGGCGGCCTCGGGCGGCACCATCGGCCTTGTGCGCGACGGCGACCGGATCGAGATCGATATCCCCGCGCGCACGATCGTCCTTGCAGTGCCCGAGGCGGAACTGGCCAAGCGCCGCGCCGAGCAGGACGCCAAGGGCTGGACCCCGGCGGCCCCCCGCGCGCGCAAGGTCAGCACGGCGCTGAAGGCCTATGCGATGCTCGCCACCTCTGCCGCTCAAGGCGCGGTCCGGAAACTGCCGGAGGCCTGACACGGCCAGGACCGATTTATCGCGGCTTGTCTGTTTGCATAGCATGCGGCGAGGGTGTTGAAGGTTGTGATAGACTCTGATGCTGTGACCGCCCCCCTTTGAACGCAGGGGGCGGTGTCTGGGGAAGCGTGGCAGGCTTGGGGTCTTGTCACGATCATTTCAGGGCGGGTTCGCATGTGGGATTTTTCCATCTCGCGCAGCTTCGGGCTGATGGCGCGGACGTTGCCGTTCATCCTGTTCCGGCTGGCCGTCTATCTGGGCGTGGCGCTTGGCTATGTGCTGGTGGCGGGCACCGGGGCGGGGATCGGCTATGGCATCGGTTCCTTTGGGGATGCTGACACGCGCGCCGGGGCCGCGCTGATCGGCGGCGGCATCGGCTTTGCCCTGTTCGGCGCGATCGTCTACGGCTTGCGCGAATATCTGCTCTATCTGGTCAAGGCCGGGCATATCGCGGTGATGGTCGAATTGCTGGCCGGCCGCCCCATGCCCGAGGGCCGCAGCCAGATCGGCCATGCACAGGCCGCGGTGCGCGCGCGGTTTGCCCATGCCAGCACGCTGTTTGCGGTGGATCAGGTCGTCAGGGCCGTGCTGCGCGCGATCACCGGGCTTGCACGCGGCATCCTGTCGATCCTGCCCGGGCTGGATCGGCTGGCGGGTGTGGTGCAGGCGTTTCTGAACGTCGCGGTCGGGCTGATCGATGAGGTGATCCTCGCCCATGCCTTCGCCACCAGTGCCACCAACCCCTGGGCCGCGGCGCGCGAGGCGCTGGTGCTTTACGCCCAGAACAACCGCAACATGCTGAAGAACGCCGCCTGGATCGCCGCGATCACCTATGGCGCGCTGGCGGTGGTGTTCCTGATCCTGCTGGGCCCGGCGCTGCTGATCGCGCAATCCCTGCCCGGTCAGGCCGAGGCGGTGGGCGTCGTCTTTGCCCTGGTCTTCGCCTGGGCGCTGAAAGCCGCGCTGTTTGAACCCTTCGCGGTGGCCTGCCTGCTGCAGGCCTATTTCCGCGCGACCGCGGGCCAGCCGCTCGATCCCGCATGGGAAGCACGGCTGGACAGCCTGTCAGGCAAATTCCGCGTGCTGCGTGACCGGGCGGCCGCGGCCTTTGCGCCCGCCGCGTCCTCCCCCGGCCCGATGGCCCACCCCACCGAGTAAGGAGCCCCCATGAAAACGGCCCTTCTGCTTTTGTTGCTGAGCGCCATGCCCGCCGAAATCACCACCGGTCTGGAAACCATCCAGCGCAGCCTGGCAAAAAAGGAAGGGCAGACCCGTATCGAGCCCGATCAGGTCCGCCCGATCCTGCTGCACAGCGGTATCGCCATTGTCGCGGCGATGCCCGGGGCCTGCCCGGGCACCGATCTGCCGGACCTGTCCCCCCATCTGGACTGACCGCCCCGTCCATCACGCCAAAGGAGCCCCCGATGCGCCTGCACCTTGCCCCCCTGCTGCTGCTGATCACCGCCGCCCCGGCCCTGGCCCAAGAGGTTCTTGGCACAATCGAGGCGCGGGTCGAAGACACCTTCCGGACCTGGCACCTGACCCGGGACGGCGATCAAAGCCAAAGCCGCTGGGCCGAAATGATGCCGGGGCTGACCGATGTATCGCTTTGGGGTCATGACAGCCCCGACAGCGCTACATCCGTCGCGGGGGCGATGATCCTGGATTTCGACGTCATGACCACCACGGGCACGCCGATGGCGATAGGCCCGACGCTGCAATACCTGACCGAGGGCTACAAGGGCGGGTGGCTGGCGACCGATGACAGCCAGATCGCCGTCACCCTTGAGACCTTCGACGCCACGGCGGCAGGCCTGAAGATCGCGGGCAGCTTTACCGCGACGCTGACCTACAGCACCAACCCCTTCACCCAGACCATGGACCCCACACGCAGCCAGACCATCGAAGGCCGCTTTGACGCGACCCTGCCCAAGGACTGACCCAAGGGCACGGGGCGCCCGTCCATGGGCTAGCGCGCCAGCCGGAAATAGGCGGCCTCGAAATTGTTTTCCATGCCCGCGCCCTGAATGCCGTCGGCATTGGCGGCGCGCCGACCTTTGCAGGCGCGGCAGAGTGGCCCGAACCTAAGGCAGAAGCGGCGCTCGTTGCGACATGTGTGCAGGAGAACATTCCGCCCGCCACAGGGAGCAACTAAGCCAGAGCCGCTGTGCTGCCGCGTCCGCAAAACCAAACGCTTCAGGCGGGAATGGGGACTTTGGCTGCGGTCAGAACCGGGTGCCTTGGCACACCAGGCTGATGTTACGTTTCGGGGGCTACACGCCCGCCTATTTTGTCAGGACGCCGACGCCAGCTCCGGCGAGGGCACCCTCCACGCAGCGTCCGTCAACCAGAACTTCCCCTGCTGCGCAACCGATTGCCGCGCCTACGCCAGCGCGATCCGAGGTTGTGTTCCCGATGCACCCCGGAGAGCACGACTGTCGAGGAAGCCACTATCAGGGCGACTAGGACCGCCACGGATTTCAATCGTGGGACCAAACAGCGCTGTGATGAGGCTCGGCGCTAGACTTCTAACAGCTACACATCTTGATGACAGACTCCGCCCATATTCGGTCATCAAGATGCTTGGGTGGATCGAGGCTCATATCAAAGTCTGAAGCTAAGCAGCAGTACGCGGAGAATAGCCTCGCCATTCTCCGCACGAATTGCGGGGTTATTCTTGCGCCTGCGGAGAATGCGGCCCATAATCACCGCGCTGGATGCGGAGATTGCGATGTACGTCTGGGAGCAAGAGGACTGGCCACGGCTGACCTGGCAGGATGGCAGCATTGCCGCGCCCCTGGCTTCAGTCCGTCACGAGCAAGGGCGATTGATCGGCCGGATGGAGGCGCTGGGCTTCAAGCTGCGTGAAGAGGCGGTCCTGCAGACCCTGACGCAGGACGTCGTCAAGACAAGCGAGATCGAGGGCGAGCAGCTGGACGCCACTCAGGTGCGGTCATCCCTCGCGCGACGGCTTGGCATCGACATTGGCGCCCTGCCCCTCACAGATCGCAATGTGGAAGGCATCGTCGAGGTAATGCTGGACGCGACGCGGAACTATCAGGCCGCGCTTACCGCCGAGCGCCTTTTCGGGTGGCATGCGGCTTTGTTCCCCACCGGCCGCAGCGGCATGACGAAGATCATCGTTGGGGACTGGCGCGATGACAGCACCGGCCCGATGCAGGTGGTGTCTGGGCCCTACGGCCGGGAGAAGGTTCACTACTCGGCCCCGCCCGCACCGCGCGTCGCGGCGGAGATGGAAGCCTTTCTCGCCTGGTTCAACGCGCCCTTGACCACCGATCCGGTGATCAAGGCGGCACTGGCACATTTGTGGTTCGTCACGATCCACCCTTTCGAGGACGGCAATGGCCGCATCGCCCGCGCCATCGCCGACTTGGCGCTCGCCCGGTCGGAGGGAAGCTCGCAGCGGTTCTACAGCATGTCCGCGCAGATCAGGGCCGAGCGGAACGCCTACTACGACCAGCTCGAGCTCACCCAGAAGGGTGGCACGGACGTTACGTCGTGGATCCTGTGGTTCCTCGACTGCCTCGGTCGCGCCATCCACGGGGCCGATGGCGTCCTGGCGGCGGTGGTCGCCAAGGGCCAGTTCTGGGAACGCGCTGCGGCGCTGGCGCTGAACGAACGCCAGATCAAGGTGCTGAACCGCCTGCTCGACGGGTTCGAGGGCAAGATGACATCATCAAAGTGGGCGGTGATCGCGAAGTGCTCGCAGGACACTGCGAACCGCGACATTGCGGCGATGCTGGACCTCGGTCTACTACGGAAAGGCGAAGGTGGCGGCCGCAGCACGCATTACGAGCTGGTGCTGTAAGGGTCATGGCCACGATCATGTTTCCGTAAGCGCGACGCCGCCCCCTCCTGCCATTTCCGACTTGATCCGGCCATTCTGCGCGCATAGGCGTGACGGAGGGTTTGGTTTTGGAAGTAGACGGCAAAATGGGCGTCCAATTGGGCGGCTCTATGGGCGTTGGTGTTTCCCGGCTTGAGGTGATCGAGGGGCCGAGCGGTCGTCGTCGGCGCACGAAGGCAGAGCGGGCGCGTATCGCGGCAGAGAGCATGATGCCCGGGGTGACGGTCACCGCAGTTGCGCGCAAGCACGGCACGACCCGCTGGCAGATTTACGAGAGTTATGCGCAGAAGTTGGTGACGCTTGATCAGGCGGCGGCTTGAAGGTGACGGAGACCGTCGCGGAACTCAATCCCTTGGATGATCTCGGGCGGACGGTTTTGGCCGTCGAGTTTTCGCCATTTTTTCTGCGCCGACATCATCAGCTTGAAGGCCATGGCCAGCCCGGTTTTGCGGCTGAGGCATCCCTTGGTACGTTTCGTGCGGTGCCGGAGGGTCGCGAATGTGCTCTCGATCGGGTTTGACGTGCGGATGTGTTTCCAGTGTTCCGCCGGATAATCATAGAAGGTCAGCAGCGCGTCCCGGTCCTTGGCCAGTTTGGGGACCGCTTTGTCCCATTTCACGCCATAGGTTTCGACAAAGAAGTCGAATGCGGCATTTGCCGTGGCCTTGGTCTCGGCCTGCCAGATGTCGTGCAGATGGCCTTTGGCCTTTTCTTGCACGGATTTCGGCATCGCGTTCAGCACGTTCATCGTCTTGTGAACCCAGCACCGCTGCTCCCGCGTTGTGGCGAACACTTCGCGCAGGGCGGTCCAGAACCCCAGGGCACCGTCTCCGATGGCCAGTTTGGGGTCCTGTTTTAGGCCGCGCCGCTTGAGATCGAGCAGGGGCTCTGTTGCACAAATCAGCTGATGGCCGAGGTTTCCCTTTCCCTGGACAGAGTCATCCCACAGCTTCAGTGACGG
>NZ_JAMJFX010000055.1 GCF_023544865.1 Phaeovulum molybdatiresistens
TGCGTATCTGCCACCGCTGCGCTCATATCGGGGGCGGGTGAATTCGGTCCAGGCCATCGTGATCTCCGTTCAGCTTTGCAACCGAACAGAATCACAACCTGCTGAATTCACTCCACCAGTTTCGGATCAGCCTCTTAGAGGTGCCCCGGCTGGACTTTCCGATCTGCTGGCCGCCGCAAGAGTCCAGCTGTCAGGCCGGATTGGGCGCTGTGGACGACGCGCGCTGAGCCTCTGCCCCGATGACCGACCCGATCCAGATCCTGATCTTGCTGTCGCTGCTGCAGGTCAAGCACCTGCTGGCGGATTTCGTGTGGCAGTCGGATTGGATGGTGCGGAACAAGGTACATTACGGCCATGCCGGGGGCATTGCCCATGCAGGGATGCACGCCGGGCTGAGCCTGCTTGTCCTCTTGGCAGTGGATGAGCCTTTTGCCCTCGCCCTGACGGTCGCCGCATTGGAAGGCGTGGTGCATTACCACATCGATTACGCGAGGTGCAAAGCCGCCGGCCGATGGGTGCCTGCGCCTTCGAGCCAGGGGTTCTGGGTGCTGATGGGGGCGGATCAGCTCTTGCACCAGCTGACTTATCTGGTCCTCGCGGCCCTGGTGCTGGGCAACTCTTGAACGCTGCGCCTCGCCGGGGGCGCTGCCCGCCATGCGGCGATCGCGCGAGGTCATCAGGAGCATCAGGTGATGCCCCTGCGATCTCGGCCAAAGTCGGTTGCCCGCGTTGACCTTCAGATCCTGTGGCAGGCCGCTCCCCCGGGTCACGAAACGAACCGTGGCGTGGATCCCACCGATGTCGGCGATGTCCCCCGCCCGGGCACGCGCGCTGGCGATCGCCGCCAGGGCATCCCACTTTCAGGTCTCGAAGCTTTTCGCCACCAGGCTGAACGTCGCAGGCTTGGCAGCTGCGAAGGCGCGCAGGACTTCCACCCGGTCGACAAGGCGGACATAGGCAACCCAGCCCATCTTGTGCAGGAACCAGCCCAGCTGCCGGGCACGATGCGCGTCGCGGGGCGTGTCTGTCGCATCAACGCGGGCAAGAGATCAGAGATGGTCGTCGGGACCGTTTCCCCAGCCTCCGGCAGATCGAGACCAGTCGCCGCCTCGATCGCACGGATCGCCCGCCATCGCGGCCGAAAGCACGGCAGGTTCAGGATGTTCGAGACTGTCCTGACATCAAGGGCCCTGTTCAAGGAAACGGGAGATCCGTCTCGCCGCGCCGACGGAGCGCGATCAATGGGGTCCGGCCCGAATTTTTCCAGTGTGTCGTTGAGGAAAATTTGCGCGTAAAAATCAACATATATGTATACTCAGGCCTTACCAACACCATATGTTGATTTTAGATAGCCCTTCTGTCACACTACGTCGAACATCGTCAGCTGCCAGGAGGGCGCACCATGGCGCGCAAACCGTCTTCGAAACTCGATCTGAAAGCTGCCGCGGCGGCCACCCCGGTTCGTCTCCCTCGGACCATCGCCGATCCCGCGCTGGAGCTGCAGCTTCTGGAGGAACTGAAGCCTCGCACCCGCTACGAGCGGCTGGTGGCCGAGAATATCGTCGCGAATGAGGTCCGGACGCTGCAGTTGCGCCGTCATCGCGATGCGATCCTGCGCCATTATGCGGGCGACAAGATCGCGACCCGCATCAAACGGGCCGTGCCGGCTTTTCCCGATGAGCGGGTCGTTGATCTGGTGCGCGCCTGGGTCCGCGGCTCGGAGGAGGTCTCCCGGACCCTTGAAGAGCTCGGGATCGATGAAGAGCGCGTTCTGACCGATGTCTTCGTCGCGTGGATCGACACTCTGTCCACCGTCGAAAAAGAACTGGCCCTGCTTGAGCGCCGTCGCGCACGTTTGCGCAAGGAATATCGCGAGCTGAAAGCCGAACGTGCCGAGACCGGCCCGATCGAAGATGCCGAAGTGGTGGAGTGAGCGATGGTGGTGCCTACCTCTTCTCAAAAGCCGCGCAAGCGCTCTGGACCGCAGACCCCGGAAGGACGCAAGCGCGTGTCCCAGAACGCCCGAAAGCATGGGCTGACCAGTGCGGCGCTGCCCCTCGACCTCCCCGGCATACGTGCGGCGATTGTCGCGCATGTCGGGCCGGGGCGCGCCGATCCGCTGGCTGTGGCCCGTCTTGCCGAGGCGGAGGCGTTGCTCAAGCGCATAGAGGAGGTGCGTCTGGCGCTTGAGACCGAGCTGGACGCCTTTCTGAACGCGCGGACTGCGCCAGAGCTGCCCGCGTCCAGCATGCCGCGGATGGTAAGCGGGTATGAACTTGAAGAGATCCTCGACGATTTGCGGATCGTCAGTCGCTATCACGCAGAAGCCTATGCGCAACGCCGCAAGGCGCAGCAAGTGCTGCTGGTGTCCTTGACGGACGGGGTGGCGCGGGCGGAAGGGGATTTCCGATGACCAGGAGAGGGACTTCCGCAAAGCGCCCGGTGGCAGGCCCGTCCAGAACCGTGGCGCGGGGGGCGTCGTCGTCTCCCCTGCGGCGCAAGCACCACGAAGCCTTTGTGCAAAGCTACCTCACCCATTTCAACGGCTACCGCGCCGCCCGCACCGCAGGTTATTCGGTGCGCATGGCGCAAAAGATCTGGCCCGTGATCCTGCAGCGCCGCGATGTGCAGGCGCGACTGACGTTGCTGCGCATCCCGCCACCTGACGACCGGGAGCAGCTGAAGGCGGATCTTCTCAGGCATTTGTGGGCCCTCACCAAAGGCAAGGGCCATCTGCTCCTGCAACATCCGATCACCGGTGAGATCGGCTTAGACTGGGCCCGGGCCACGCCGGAAGATCTCGATACGCTGGAGATCTGCTCAATGACCACCACCGTGCGCAACGGCCGGCGCCGGACCCAGTTGTGCTTCCGATCGGTCAGGAAAATCGCCGTTCTTGATATGCTCTACGAGATTCTCACAGCGACTAATGCGCGCCTTCCGAAGCGCCACGGTCTCTTTTCGGGGCCCAAACGGGTGTTCACAAAAGAGGAGGTAGACTTTCCGCCTTCGCGCCTCAGCGGCAACGTGTAACGGCCAAGCCTGCGCCTGTCGGGGACGGGCCAAGGTTTTCAAGAAAATCCCGAAACAATTTCCCCCTGCTCTTTGACAATCAAACACACATGGCGGCCGTCCCGCACTGGGCGCGGGACGGCCCGCGCGCGGGCGGCACGGTGGCGGATGATCCGGGCCGGAATTCAGACAAGGCCGCCCGGATCATTGCCAGACGTTGTGCTCGGCATGTTCGAGATAGCGCGCGAGCACATTGACCGATTTCCAGCCCCCTGCCCGCATGATCGCGACCGTGTCATGGCCGGCCTTCAGGAGATCCTGAGCCGCGCCGACGCGCATCGAATGCCCGGAAAAGTCGTCGATGTCTTCGGGATCGAGCCCGGCATTCCGCGCCGCGGTCTTGATGACGCGCTTCACGGTGGTGTCGCTCAGCGCGCGATTGACAGCGATGCCCTGATAGATCGGGCAGAAAAGCGGCGCGATGTCAGGACCGCGCCAGGCCAGCCAGTCCTCAAGGAGGCGACCGGTGCGCTTCGAGGTGAAAGCGATCCGACCGAGACCTGCCTGATCGGCCTTGCTGCGCCGGATCAGCACCCGGAGCGTGCCATCCGGGCGAGGGTCGATGTCATCGGTCGAAAGGGCCACCAGTTCCGAGCGACGCGTCAGAAGATCGTAGCCCAGAGACAGCATGGCCCGGTTACGCAGTCCCCAGGGGTTGTCGGGCTGAACGGCGAGGAACCGGTCCAGATAGTCGCGGGTCAGACCCTTGGCCTGTTTCGGGCGGGAGGTTTTCCGGCGACGAATGCGGCGAAAGGTGAGGTTGATCTCCTCGTCCCAGGTCGGATCCGGCAAACGCAGCAACTGATGGATCTTGCGGATCGCATAGAGCCTGCGGCGCACCGAGGTTGGCACATGCGACACGGCATCCGCTTCCAGAAAGGCACAGAGGGTTTCGACGCTGGCCGGGAAGGGATCCTGACCATTGGCTGCGCACCAAGCGACGAAGGCGCCGACATCGGCGAAATAGGACTTCATGGTCGCCGGCGCATAGGCACCCTCAAGGCGCTTGAATTCTGCGCGCCAGTCGTGTTGTTTATTTAGGGGTATATATTTGGTCATAAATGTCTATTTAGTGGACATTTTGGAGTTTGTCAATGCTGACAGGAGTCCAAGTTCGCATGGCACGTGTTGCGCTCAACATGTCCGCGGACATGCTTGCGGAGAAGGCCGGAGTCGCCTCTAAGACAATAAGACGAATTGAATCGGCGGAAGGAATTCCAACTTCCTCAGCGAAAACGATGGCCAATATCCAAGCCGCCCTCGAAGCCGCCGGCATCGAGTTCATCGGCAGCCCCGACGACGCCCCCGGCATCCGCATCCATCCCCGCCCCGCCACTGACTGACGTCTTGGACAGCCTGGTTTTCCTCGCCTCGAAATTGATCTGGCTGCTGACCGCCCAGAGAGCTGGCTTGCTGGGTTTTTCCTGATCGGGACTCTCGGGCTCTGGACGAAGCGCCTACGCGCCGTGAAGGAATGCGTGGGCCTCCTCGCCTATCGCCTCACCTGCCGCGCCAGCTGATCGCAAATCCCCGGCGAATGCCCGATAACGCTGACCATCCCCCCGCGACATCCGGGCTGCGCAGTCCCGGGGCGCGACAACCAGGAAACGTCAGCCGGGCAGGCAGAGGACGCCGTCCTAGAACCCGCGGCGCTCGCGTCGCAGCGGCCCATCACGAAGATCGGCGGGCGCGCGGAGGGACCGCCCGGTTGCGGAAAGGACGCCGCAACGCATCGCCCGCGGCTCTGCCGGCGCTCAGGCCTTCCCGCAGGGGATGCGCAGCACCTGGCCGGGGGAGACCTAGTCGCGATGGGTCTGCATCGGGCGGTTCGCCTCGGCGTACTCACCAAGACGGCGGCCGGATCGCGCCCGGCTCGGTCTGCCGCCGACCGGGGAGCGGCGGACGGGCATTCTGCCCGGGCGCTCCCCGGCACCTGACATCGGCATTGATGGGTCGCGCCGTGCATCTTCCTCAATCGGCCAAATTTTATCGTTTCGGTAATTTGGCAAACCCGGGTCGAAACAGGCGAGAGCGATGGGAAAGCGTAACGAAGTGATCAGCCAATAGGACGAGGAGCTGAAGACAAAATCTGGTGTCGCCCCGGACCCGGATCTTCTTACGAAGGACACGATCCGCGGCGATCTGACGGAACCGGAGACCGCGAAGACCAACGTCCCCTCAGAAAACCGGGGCGAGCCGATGGACCGGAGCGGATGGCTGCGATCCATTCCGTTGTCGAGACCTGTGACCGGTCTGAGCGCAACAAGGTCCGGCCCGTCGTCCATCGCATTCCGGTCAAGCCTTTCGGGAAAGAGTCGGTTCAGCCTTGAAAGGATTGACGCATTGTCAAGGCAGGGCGTAGCCAGTCCGCGACCCGGTCGTGCGGGGGCAATTTGAGGGAGGAGTTCGCCATAGAAAGTATCGTTCCGATCATTATCCAGATTGTGACCGGCATTGTCGGCGGCCAAGCGGTCGGGGTGGCTGTCAAGAGCGCCGCCATGGGGCAGTTGCCGAAGCTTCTCAGCGGGGCCATCGGCGGGGTGGCCGGGGGGTCGATCCTCGGCGCGGTTCTTGGCGGCGCGGCGGGCGCTGATCCCGCCGCCGGCGGCGCCATGGGCGGCCTGCTTGGCGATGTGGTGGGCGGCGGCGCAGGCGGCGCCATTCTTACCGCGATCGTCGGCGCTGTCATGAAGGGCCGATAGCACCGCTTCCGGCCCGGCAGGTGCAGCGCGAAGACGTTCGGATCGTTCCGCGTCCGCGATGCGTCAGGAATGACCAGGAGCGGCGGGGGCCCGCGGGCCCCTCGTGCGGGCGCGTGTGACGACGGGTTTCAGGGGCGTGGCCCGGATTATCCCGGGGCGGAGCCGGGCAAGCGCGCTTCCGGCTGACGGGAAGCCTGACACCGCGGAAGATATCGGACCGGTTTCGCAGAGGTGTCGATTGACGAGGTGAGCAGCGGCGACGGGGGCTGATGGCCTGCGGCGCCGCTCCGACTCTCGGTATCAAGGGTGATATTGCTTCAGCGGCGCGCGTGTGGCGCCAAGCGCCTGCGATGCACGCGGTCCGGCGGCGGGAGGACGGATCATCTCTGCCACGCGGCAATGCTGCGACCCGACGAGAAGGGAGGGGAACGCGCAAGATCTGGCCCCTGTCCCAGGGCGCTGGACGCGGGCGTCAAGCATCGCCACCTTGCACTTCGTGAAACATCACGAATCGCGGGATCACCTTACTGCCCGCCAAAGAGTTTTTGACCCACGGCCTTGCTGGTTTCTTTTGCGTCCCTTTTTCTTTCTGCGCTGCTTTTGCTGCTTGGCCTGGGCGGAACGGCACCGCTGGACGCGCTATCGGGGGCCTTCCTGGGGTTTTCCGAAGGACAGATCGGTCTTCTGGGTTCTGCGCATTTCCTCGGGTTCTTCATTGGATGCTGGTGGGCCCCGCGCCTGATGGGCGAGGTCGGCCACTCCCGGGCTTTCGCGGCCTTCACCGCCTCGGGGACGATCGGGATCATGGCGCATATGATGCTTCTCGATCCATTCGCCTGGATGCTGATGCGCATCGCCGTCGGGATGGCGCTGGCGGGCTGTTTCACGATCATCGAGGCCTGGTTGCAATCCAAGGTCACGAACGAGACGCGCGGCAGGGCGATGGGCGTCTACCGTGTCGTCGACATCTTCGGAAGCCTTGGTGCTCAGCTTCTGATCGGTGTGGTCGAGCCGGCGACCTATGTTTCTTACAACATCCTTGCGCTGATCTGCTGTGCAACCTTGTTTCCCTTGGTTCTCTCTCGTGCCGAGGCGCCACAGGCAGGTGCTGCCCCCCGTCTGAGGCCTGGCCTCGCGTGGCGGCGCTCACCTCTCGCTGTGGCAGGGGTCATCGTCTCCGGGATCAGCGGCGCGGCGTTCCGAATGGTTGGGCCGCTCTACGGTGTCCTGGTGGGACTTGAACCTGAACGGATCGCCTTCTTCCTGGCTTCCTATGTGCTTGGCGGCGCAGTCGCGCAGCTCCCGGTTGGCTGGATTGCGGACAAGTTCGACCGACGCATTGTCCTGATCTGGCTATCGGTAGCCTCGGCCGCAGCCTGCGTGATCACCCTTTTGAGCCAGGGGTTCGCGGCAAGCGCGATATTCCTCTCCGCATCCCTCTTTGGTTTCACGACCTTTCCGATCTACTCAGTCGCGGCCGCTCATGCGCATGACTTCGCCGAAAGCGATGAACGGGTCGAGCTTTCCGCTGCCTTGCTTTTCCTCTACGCGGTGGGCGCAACGGCCAGCCCGGTCATCGCGTCCCTGCTCATCGCAAGCTTTCGCCCGCCGGGAATGTTTGGCTTCCTGGCCCTGTCGCACGTTGCGCTTGTGGTTTTTGGCATCATTCGGATGCGCGCACGACCCGCCCCTGCCCACCGCAGCGGATATGTTTATGTCCCAAGGACGTCATTTCTCATAGGCAGGCTTCTGCGGCGCAATCGCGACCAGTAATCGGCTCCGGGAGTAAGGGGGCGACACAACCGGCACACGATGCTGCGGGGCGCCAGGGAAGTTGGCGGTGGCCGCGCATTGGGTCAAAGGGCTTTAAAACCGGCGCAGCTCGGCAGAGCTGCGCATCACGGAAAGCAAGCCTCTCTTTCGCCGGACGCGACTGCGGCGCATTCGGATCGCGACAACGAGGTGCGGAGGTAACTGCATATGCCGCCCCTAACAGGCCGCTGAAATAGTCCCGGCTCGACAGTGGTTTGAGAACATGATTCACCCTCGGCACGATAACGGCGGGGATTATGATGCGCGGGACGGACGAGACGAGTGGGTCGTTGTTCAGCTATGTCGACTTGGAGGCACGCATCCCCGCGCGGCATCCGCTGCGCAAGATCCGGCAGGTGGTGAACGAGGCGCTGGCCAGCCTCGATGCCGAGTTCGAGGCCCTTTACACAGATTTCGGTCGCCCCTCGATCCCGCCGGAACGGCTGATCCGGGCCAGCCTGCTCCAGATCCTGTTCTCGGTCCGCTCCGAGCGGCAGTTGATGGAACAGATGCAATATAACCTGCTGTTCCGCTGGTTCGTAGGGCTCGGCATCGACGACGCCGTTTGGGTGCCGACCGTATTCACCAAGAACCGCGACCGGCTGCTGACGACCGAGATGTCGCGCCGCTTCTGTCGGATGATCACTTCTCGGTCGACGGCACGCTGGTGAAGGCCTGGGCCTCGATGAAGAGCTTCCGGCCCAAGGGCTCCGACACGCCGCCCGACGATGACGCCGGCAGCCCACCCGGACCCGACGCAACCGCCAAAGACCACCCCGAACCAACCGTTTCCGAGACCGCTCCGATGCCCCGTCCCAGCCGCCAGAACCGCAATGCCGAAGTCGACTTCCGCGGCGAGAAGCGGTCCAATGCCACCCATGCCTCGACCACCGACCCGGATGCCCGGCTCTACAAGAAGTCCCCTGGCACCGGGGCCATGCTGTGCTTCATCGGCCATGCCTTGATGGAGAACCG
>NZ_JAMJFX010000056.1 GCF_023544865.1 Phaeovulum molybdatiresistens
CAAAGAAATGCGGTCTGGAAAGGCGAACGGGGAATGGCCGGATACTGCAACCTTGCGCCGCCAGATGCAAGCGGGGCCAAGGCGCGTCACTGAAACCGGGCGTTGCAGCGGGTTCCGGCGATGATCCGGCGGTCCGGGTTGGGCAGTTCCAGGCGCACGCGGAAGGTCGCGCTGGCCGCGTCGATGGTTTGGTCGAAGGCGGTGACAAGGGCGCTCGCGGGGGCGCCGCCCGGGCCCTCGGGCGTGATCTCGGCCAATTGACCAAGGTGGATTTCGGGATAGGCGGCCTGCGGCAGGAACACATCGACCCGCGGCGGGTCAAGCGAGACGATGGTGACGATCTTGCCGTCGTCGCGCAGGTATTCGCCGGGATCCAGATGCCGTTCGGCGATGATCCCGTCGATGGGAGAGGGGATGCGGCGCACCTCGAATTCGGCCTCGGCGCGGGCAAGGTCCAGCTGTGCCAGCTCGAATTCTCATCTCGGCGGCTTCCAGCTCACGCTTGCGCACCTCGTAGGCGGTGGCGCGCAGCGCTGCAAGGTCCAGGACTGCCTGTTGCACCGAGGTGTTGAGCGAGGCCACCATCTGGCCCTTGCTGACCTGCTCCCCGAGATCCACCGCGACCTCGGCCAGCTGGCCGGGAATGGCGCCGCCAAGGTCGATCGTCGTTCCGGGCAGGATCAGTCGACAATGGGCGGGCAGGGCGCGCCGGCACCAGAACCGGGCATCGCGCAGGCGCTGAGCCAGCGCATTCCGATCATGAGGGACGGCAGCAAAGATCGCATGGCCTGCGGCCCGACCATCCCGGCCGCCGCGGTTAGCAATGCGCCAGCGCGGTGGGCGCGCCGCCATCGCGCGTCTTGCAGCGCGTCTGGAGCGAGGACCGTAGGTCGAGCAATTCTTCCAGCCCGCAATTGCCCTTCACCAGATCCTTCAGCGTCACCATGTCCAGTTCGTGATAGAACGCCTCGACCGCGCGGGCGATGAACCCGCGCAGGCGGCAGGTTTTGGACAGCGGGCAGGTGTTGGACTGCGGGTCGAAACATTCGGCAAAGGGCACGCCGCTTTCAAAGATGCGGAACACCCGGCCGATGGAAATCCGCTCCATCGGTTGGGCCAGCCGCAACCCGCCCGTCCGGCCACGCAGAGTTTCGACGAAGCCATTTTCCTGCAGCAGATGCACCACCTGCAACAGATGGTTGGCCGAGGCGTTGCAGCGTTGCGCGATTTCGGCGGTGCGCACGATCTGCCCGTCATTGACCGCGCAGAACATCAGAACGCGGGTGGCCAGGTTGGTGCGGGTGGTCAGGCGCATGGCAAAAGTCTTATCTTGGTGTCGATTTCTATGATGTTGTCACAGTTCGCGCCGGGGGTAACTGATCTGGATCAGATCGCGGCGGCCCTTTGGGGGTATAAGTCACATACGAAAGACGGGTTTATTTCCAGGGGGCGCCAGAAACAATGGCCAGGACACAGAACCTTGACCGGCTGATCGCGCCTGTCCGTGCCCCGATGCGCCGGCTGGCGGCGCTGTCGGTGGTGGGCAATCTGATCTGGCCGGTGCAGGCGGCGCTGGTGGCCGGGGCGATTGGCGCGGCGGTCAGCGGGGCGGTCGGCAGCACGCTGGCCGATCCGGCGGCGATGGTTGCGGGCTATGTGGTGCTGGGCCTTGTGCGCGCCTGGATCGGCCTGCGGGCGGACCGCCAGGCGCAGGGGCTGGCGGAAACCGTGATCGCGGACCTGCGCGCGGGGATTGTGGATCAAGAGGCGCGCCGCAGACAACACGGGACGGGCGCGGGGGCCGTGGCCGCGCTTGCGGCGGAAAAGCTGGAGGCGCTGACCCCCTGGCTTGTCCGCTATGCCCCCGCGCGGGCGCGGGTCATGGTGGTGCCGCTGGTCATCCTGGTGCTGGCCTTCTGGTTTTCCTGGGCGGCGGGGCTGATCCTGCTGATTTCGGGGCCGCTGATCCCGGTGTTCACGGCGCTGGTGGGCCTTGCCGCGAAAGAGGCCAGCGCCCGCCAGATGGCCGAGATCGGCAGCCTGAACGATCTGCTGGTTGACCGGCTGGGAGCGCTGCTGGATATCCGTCTGCTGGGGGCGTCGCATGCGGTCGAGGCGGGCTTTGCCGCGCAGGCGGGCGATCTGCGGACGCGCACGATGGCGGTGCTGCGGCTGGCCTTTCTGTCGTCAACCGTGCTGGAACTGTTTGCCGCGATCGGTGTGGCGATGATGGCGGTGTTCGTCGGCTTTTCGCTGCTGGGCGAGCTGTCCTTTGGCACTTGGGGCGTGCCGCTGTCGCCGGCGGCAGGCATCTTTCTGCTGCTGCTGGCGCCGGACTTCTATCAGCCGCTGCGCGATCTGGCCGCCGCCTGGCATGACAAGGCCGCGGCCGAGGCGGTGGCGGATGAGCTGGCCGATTGGCGCGATCTGGACGGGGCGGCATTGCCGGGGCAGGGCGCGCGCGTTTCGCCGCTGGGCGGGCCTGCGACCATCGCGCTGACGGGCTGCGTGACGGGCCACGGCCTGCGGCTGCCCGACATGGCCATCGGCGCAGGCGAGGCGGTGGCGCTGGTCGGGCCTTCGGGGGCGGGCAAGACCTCGGCGCTGCGGCTGATGGCGGCGCTGGATCTGCCCGCGAAGGGCCGGGTGCGCGTCGGGGGGCAGGATCTGACCCCTGATCTCGCCGATGCCTGGCGCGCGCGGATCGGCTGGATGCCGCAGCGGGCGCAGTTTCTGAACACCTCGCTGCGGGGCAATGTCACGCTGGGTCGCGCGGGTGATATCGGGGCGGCGCTAAGGGCTGCGGCGGCGCAGGCGGTGGTGGACCGGCTGCCGCGCGGGCTGGGCACGATCCTGGGCGAAACGGGGGGCGGTCTGTCGGGGGGCGAGGCGCGCCGCATGACGCTGGCGCGCGCGCTGTTCGGTGCGCCCGACGTGATCCTGGCTGATGAGCCGACGGCAGATCTGGATGCCCAGACCGCGGCGGCGGTTGCCGAGGGGCTGCTGGCGGCGCGGGCGCGGGGCGTCACGCTGGTGATCGCAACCCACGATATGGACCTGGCGCAGCGGATGGACCGGATTATCCGGATCGGGGGTGGGGCATGAAACATCTGGTCCGAATCCTGCGCCTGATCGCGCGCGAACAGCGCCCGGCGTTGGCGCGCGGGGCGGCGCTGTCGCTGGTGGTGCTGCTGCTGGGGGTGGCGCTGCTGGGCCTGTCGGGATGGTTCATCACCGCGGCGGCGGCGGCTGGGTTGGCCGGGGCGGGGGCGGTCTTTGATGTCTTCCGTCCCTCGGCCATGGTGCGCTTTCTGGCACTGGGGCGGACGGCCGCGCGCTATGGCGAACGGCTGCTGACCCATGATGCGGTTTTGCGCGGGCTGGAAAGCCTGCGGTTGGGGCTGTTGCGCGGGGTTCTGCGTGTGCCGCCGGACCGGATGATCCGGCTGCGCGGGGCGCAGGCGCTGAACCGGCTGACGGCGGATGTCGATGCGCTGGACGGTCTGGTGTTGCGGCTGGTGCTGCCGGTGGCGGCGGGGGCGCTGGTGCTGCTGATCAGCTGTGCGGTGCTGTGGTGGCTGGTCGATCTGGCGGTGGCGGCCTGGGTGCTGCTGGGCTGGCTGGTCGGGGCGGGGGCGGTTCTGTGGCATATGGGGCGGCAAGCCCCGGCCCCGTCACGCCGGATCGAGGCCGCCACCCAGGCCTTCCGCAGCCGGCTGATCGACCTTGTGCAGGCGCGCGACGATCTGGCGATCTATGGCCTGTTGCCGCGCCAGCAGGCCCAGACGCTGGCGGCTGAAACCCGCCGGCTGCAGCTGCGCCGGGTGCTGGACCGGGCCGACCGGCGCGCGGGGGCGGCGCTGATGGCGGTGTCGGCGCTTGTGTCGGGCGGCGCGCTGTGGATCGGGCTGCGGCTGGCCGAGGCGGGACGGATCACGCCCGCCGCCGCCGCAATCGGCTTTTTCGCGGCACTGGCGTTGTTTGAGGCCGCCGCCCCGCTGCGCCGGGCGCTGTCGGATCTGGGGCGCATGACCGATGCGGCGCGGCGCATCGCCCCGGCGCTGGCCGATCCGGTGCCGCCGCCCCCGTCGCCCGAACGCGCCCCGGCGCGGCTGATTTGCACCGATTGCGCCGTGGCGCGCCCGGGCGGCACGGCGCCGATCCTTTCGGGGCTGAACCTGGCCGTGGGCCCCGGCGAAACCCTGGCGTTGACCGGGCCAAGCGGGGCGGGGAAATCGACGCTGCTTCTGGCGCTGGCCGGGCTACACCCGCTGGCCGGCGGCACGATCACCCTGGGCGATCGCCCCTTGCCCGAATGGTCCGAGGGGGTGTTGCGCGGCAGGCTCGCGCTGTTGCCGCAACGATCCGAACTGCTGACCGGATCGGTGGCCGAAAACCTGCGCCTTGCGCGCCCCGAGGTGCGCGATGACGACCTGTGGGCCGTGTTGGAGGCGGTGCAGCTGGCCCCCCTGCTGCGCCCGCGCGGTGGGCTGGACCTGCGCATCGGGCCGCGGGGGCAGGGGCTTTCGGGCGGGGAACGGCGGCGCCTGGCGCTGGCGCGGGTGCTGGTGCGCCGCCCGGCCGTCCTGCTGCTGGATGAGCCGACCGAGGGGCTGGATGATGCGACCGCGCGGGCGGTTCTGGCCGGTGTGCGGCGGACCCTGCCCGATGCCGCGCTGGTCCTGGCCTCGCACCGCCGGGCCGAAGTGGATTTCGCGGACCGGTGCCTTGCACTTTAAACTTGTGGCGTAAATGCAGGTTTGTTGACACAGATCAAAGCCCGCCCCCGGCGGCGGGCTTACATTCCGAAATCGTAATCTGTTCACGACGCGGGCCCGGCCCGTGTATTCTGGAGCGCAAGATATGGATTTCGGCATCGTCGAGCTGTCGCGCCTGCAATTCGCGATGACAGCGATGTACCACTTCCTCTTCGTGCCGCTGACCCTGGGTCTGTCGATCCTCGTGGCGATCATGGAGACGGTCTATGTCATGACCAACCGGCCCATCTGGCGACAGATGACCAAGTTCTGGGGCACTTTGTTCGGGATCAACTTTGTCCTGGGCGTGGCCACCGGTATCACCATGGAATTCCAGTTCGGCATGAACTGGAGCTATTACAGCCATTATGTCGGCGACATCTTCGGCGCGCCGCTGGCGATTGAAGGGCTGATGGCCTTCTTCCTGGAAGCCACCTTCGTGGGCCTGTTCTTCTTTGGCTGGGACAAGCTGACCAAGGTGCAGCACCTGGTGGTCGCCTGGCTGGTGGCGATCGGGTCGAACTTTTCGGCGCTGTGGATCCTGATCGCCAATGGCTGGATGCAAAACCCGGTGGGCGCCGAATTCAACCCCATGACCATGCGCATGGAGATGACCGATTTCTTCGCCGTCGTCTTCAACGAGGTGGCGCAGGCGAAATTCGTGCACACCGTCTCGGCGGGTTATGTGACCGCGTCGGTCTTTGTGATCGGGGTGTCGGCCTGGTATCTGTTGAAGGGCCGTCACAGCGAACTGGCGCGCCGGTCGATCACGGTGGCGGCGGCCTTTGGCCTGGCCTCGGCCTTTTCGGTCGTGCTGCTGGGCGATGAATCGGGTTATTCGGCGACCCACAGCCAGAAGATGAAACTGGCCGCGATTGAGGGCATGTGGCACACCGAACCCGCGCCGGCCAGCTTCACCGCCTTCGGCTTCCCCGATCAAGAGGCGCGCGAAACCCATTACGCGCTGCATGTGCCCTATGTCATGGGCCTGATCGGCACCCGGTCGCTGACCACCGAAATTCCCGGGATCAGCGAATTGGTGGCCACCGCCGAGGACCGCATCCGGTCCGGCATGATCGCCTATGACGCCCTGATGCATATCCGTGAGGCGCGCGACCAGTCCGACCCGGTCGAACTTGCCCGGTTCGAGGAACATTCCGCCGATCTGGGCTTTGCCTTCCTGCTGCGCAAATATGTCGATGATCCGCGCACCGCGACGGAAGACCAGATCAAGATGGCCGCCGATGATACGGTGCCGACGGTCTGGCCGCTGTTCTGGGCGTTCCGCATCATGGTGGCGCTGGGCTTTGGGTTCATCGCGACGATGGGCTATTTCTTCTGGCGCGCCTCGTTCCGGCAGATGCGCTATCCGCGCTGGGCGCTGCGCCTGGCGGTGATCATGATCCCCGCGCCCTGGATCGCGGCCGAGATGGGGTGGTTCGTGGCCGAATTCGGCCGCCAGCCCTGGACGGTGGACGGCATCCTGCCCACTGCGCTGTCGGTCTCGGCTTTGTCGGTGACCGAGGTGGCGCTGACGCTGGCGGGCTTCATCCTGTTCTACACCGTGCTCTTCATCATCGAGATGGGGCTGATGCTGAAATTCATCCGCAAGGGTCCCTATCAGGATGTAGAGGAAACCGAAGCCTGGGTGGCGCGTCATCAGGCGCGGCTCTCGGGGCGGCGCAATGCCGATGCCATCGCCCAACCTGCGGAGTGACCGACATGATCTTGCATGAATTCATGAGCTATGAGCTGCTTCGCGTCATCTGGTGGCTGCTGCTGGGGGTGTTGCTGATCGGCTTTGCACTGACCGACGGCTTTGACATGGGGGTGGGCGCGCTGATCCCCTTCGTGGGCCGGACCGATGTGGAACGGCGCGTCGCGATCAACACCGTCGGCCCCGTGTGGGAAGGCAACCAAGTCTGGTTCATCCTGGGCGGTGGCGCGATCTTTGCCGCCTGGCCGCCGCTTTATGCGGTGTCCTTCTCGGGCTTCTATCTGGCGATGTTCGTGGTGCTGGCGGCCTTCATCGTGCGCCCCGTCGCGTTCAAATACCGCTCCAAGCGCGATGATCCGCGCTGGCGCAATGCCTGGGATTGGGCGCTTTTCACCTCGGGCGCGGTTCCGGCGCTGCTGTTCGGGGTGGCGGTCGGCAATGTGATCCAGGGCGTGCCGTTCTATTTCACCGACGATCTGCACACGATCTATGAGGGCGCCTGGTATGCCAAGTTCATCGGCCTGCTGGACCCGTTCTCGATCGTGGCGGGGCTGGTGTCGCTGGCGATGCTGGTGATGCATGGCGCAGCCTGGCTGACGGTCAAGACCGAGGGCGTGGTGCAGGCCCGCGCGCGCGCCATCGGTTCGGTTGCGGCGCTGCTGGCGGTGGCGTTCTACGCGCTGGCCGGGGTCTGGATGGCGCTGGGCGTCGAGGGGTTCCGCATCGTGGGCGATTATGCCACCGGCGGCCCGTCGAACCCGCTGCATTTTGAGGTCGAGCGCACGGCCAGCTGGCTGACGGCCTATGCCGACCGCCCCTGGATCGCGATCGCGCCGGTCATGGGGATTGCCGGGGGGCTTTTGACCTTCGCCGGCCTGCGCGCAGGGCGCGAGGTTTCGACGCTGCTGTTTTCCAAGATGGCGATCCTGGGGGTGATTTCCTCGGTCGGGCTGACGATGTTTCCCTTCATCATGCCCTCGTCGCTGGACCCGCGGTCGTCGCTGACGGTCTGGAACAGCTCGTCCTCGCATCTGACGCTGTTCATCATGCTGGTCTGCGCGGTGATCTTCATGCCGATGATCCTGGCCTACACCGCTTGGGTCTACAAAGTCCTGTGGGGCAAGGTGACCGAGGCCGATGTCTCGGAAAACTCCCATTCTGTCTACTGAGGAAGGAACCGCCCATGTGGTATTTTGCCTGGATCCTCGGCCTGCCGCTGGCCGCCATCTTCGCCGTGATGAACGCGATGTGGCTTGAGCTGAAGGAAGACGAAAAGATGCTTGGCGGGTCAGATCCCGACAGCCGCCGAACCCTGCGGTAAATCCCCCGCAGGCCCCGCGTGGCGGCGACAGCGTCCCGTTGTCGCCACGCATTTATGATTGCGAAAGGCAGGTGCGATCCGCCTTTCGTCTGGTTTCCCAAAACGCAAGACAGGAGATTTCCATGCGTAAACTTGCCGCTGCCACACTGATCGCGGGCTTGGGCCTTGCCGGTGCCGCCCAGGCCGAAGGGCCGAACAAGCTCTTGACGATCCTGACCGCGCCCGAACCCCAGCCCCAGCTGATGGCGATGGTGTTGACGATGAACGCCATCGGCGCCGGGGCCGAGGCCGAGGTGCTGCTGTGCGGTCCG
>NZ_JAMJFX010000057.1 GCF_023544865.1 Phaeovulum molybdatiresistens
CTGCCCCCTGATGCGGTCACCATCGGCAGCCAGGTGCTGTATCACGACCACCACGCCGCACGCGATCTGCGCGTGACTTTGACCTGGCCGGAACAGGCCGACATCAGCCGCGGCTATGTGTCGGTCCTGACCCCGGTGGGCGCGGCCCTTTTGGGCCTGTCGGTAGGCGACCAGTTCCAATGGGAAACCCGGGCGGGTCAACAGCGCGGCCTGACCGTGCTGCAGGTCATGCCCGAACAGCGTCCGCCGGTCACGGCCTCAGCGCCATTGCAACCCAAAGGCCCGTAACCGCAAGGGAGGGAGATGCCATGCTGCGTCGGTTCATTCCGGCCTATTGCGCCCAATGCGGGGCGGCCGTTCCCCGCGCTGCCGCCGGGCGCTGTCCATCCTGCCGGGTTGAATTTGCACCGGCAAACACCGGGTTTCCGGTTGCCCCGCGCACGACGGCAACCGCCTCGTCAGCGCCGAAGCCGGGACCGTGGCCTTCCGCTGGAAAGATTACCGCATCAAGCAGGGCGACCGGCAAAAGGTGATGCGGCTCGACACCGACGAATTCATCCGCCGGTTCCTGATCCATGTCCTGCCCGACGGCTTCCACCGCATCCGGCATTACGGCCTGCTGGCAAGTGCCAGTCGCAAGGCCAACATCGCGAAGATCCGCACCCTGCTCGGGGTGCCGCAACCCGCCTCGGCACCAAAAACGGCGGCTGAGCCCGCACCGCTGACCCTGCGCGAACCATGCCCCTGTTACGGCGCGCCGATGCGGATCATCGAGATCTTCCGGCGCGGGCAGACGCCGCAATCAAGGGCACCACCGCGGGAGCAGGCTGCATGATAAAACGCCCATCCCTTTGCCTGATCCGCCGCCGGTGCCCGCTCGGGACCTGCATGGCCCTGATTTGCGCGCAACGGAACGGATCGCCAAATTCGGAGGACGGCCTCCCGGTTCCGAGGCTCAAAGCGGCGGCAACTGGCGAAAAAAGCGAGGCTGTCGCCGTGAGCCCCGAACTCCGGCGGCCGTTTGTGCGCCATGTGAACCACACCCTCGGCGCTCTTTCTCCATAGGCAGCGCCTCGCCCCCCGCGGCTTCGTCCTTCCGAGGTTTGTCAACGTGGACCGCCACCGCCCGGCGGCGCCCCTCGCGATGCGGTCCACGTCGAAAAACCTTCAGGAAAGCCGACGGTGAGGTCGCGGCATAGCATACGCAGCATTTGCCTTAAGCCGTCGGTGAGCGGTCTGTGCTTGGCAGATCAAGATTAAGGCTTTCAATCAAAAGCCCTCTCTTCTCCGCACTTTGTTTCACCGCAAGGCGCATCGCTTCGCTTTTTTCCAGTAGGCCACGGAAGCGGGTGACGTCCAGAACAAGCAGGGTTGTATGGCTGATCGCTGTGACCTGAGTGCGACGAATCTGACGGCTCAGCAGTGCCAGTTGCCCGAACATCTCGCCGCGGCCCAGCTTGCTCTTCTGGCCCGCTGTTTCGACTTCGACGGCCCCCGACGCGATAAAACACACTTCACGGGGCATGTCGCCCTTGCGCATCAGCACCTCGCCAGGCTGAACATAGCGCGCCTTCAGTGCCTTGGAGAGGCGGATCCGGGCGGCATCGTCCATATCGGCAAAGAGAGGAAACTGGCGCACAAGTTCGGTTTTCTGCACGGCCAGGTCCAGCGCCGGGCGGGCCTCGGCGCGCTTGCGTTTCTCTGCCAGTTCCTGCCGCAGGGTCGTGTGCAATTCCCGCCCGATAAGTCCGTCCTGATAGAGCACATCATATTCACGCTCTTCCAGGCGCAGCGAGGTGCGGCGAATGAAGCGGCGTTCGATCTCTTCGGCATAGCCGGGATATTGCAGGCGCAATCCGTCAAGAGCGGATTGGGTCTCGTCCTCCCTCCGCTTGAGCAGCTCATGCAACAGATCGGCCACCCGGCGACCGTGGATGCGGCGGATCTTGCCGTCGATATAGCCGTGCAGATCGCGCAGCGTCAGGCGCTGTTGCAACAGGATCTCGAAGCGGTCAGCGGTCATGCGGGCCAGCAGTCCAGAAAGGCCCAGTCGGTTGTGAAGAAAGATCGCGAATCTATACCACCGCCCGCGCCCAAGGCTCAGACGCCCCGCCGTGCGATATTCGTCGCGCCCACCGGCCCGCGTGCGCTCGATCAGACGGTCAGCATCCGACAGCATGGCTTCGGCCAGTCGCGCCGAAATCTGCTGTTCCCGAAACGCCTCAATGATCATGTCGCGTTCACGCCCGGCCAGGGCAACAAGGCCGAGGGTGATCCGGTCACGATCAGGAATTTCGTCAATACCCTCGGCCTTCTCCATCGCGCTGTCGAGTCTCTCTGCAAAGCGCTTGGCCTCAGAGCGGACAATGTCGCGGGTCAGTTCATGGCGCTTGGCGGTATTCGCAACCTCTTCGCGCACATTTTCCAGCGCGACGGCGATCACCTGATTGGACAGCGCCCGGTCAAGCCGCGACAGCTTGTCGAGGCCAAGGACTGAAATGATCCAGCGCAGGGTGGTTCCCTGGAACAGCAGCGTGAAAAGCGTGAACCCGGTAGCAAGGATACCGACCTCACGCTTGATATCGATCGGCACGCGCAGGTTTTCGGTCACAGCCAGCGCAAGGGCCAGCGTGACGGCCCCCCGCAGCCCACCCCACAGGATCGCAACACGGTAAGGTCGATCCACACGCGGTGACAGTTTCATCGCGGTCAACAGCGGCAGCACTGCATAGAGCATGAACAGCCGCGCGGCCGTAGCCGCCGCGATGACAATGCCGATCAGCATAAAGTCCTGCAGCTGGATGTCCCCAAGCAGGCGCGGCACGAGGAACGCCGCAAGCAGGAAGATCAGCGCGCCCGCCCAATGCGCAAGCACATCCCAGACCTCGCGCAGATAGGCCCAGCTGGCGGGGGCCAGGCGCCCGGGCCCGAGATAGTTCAGCGTCATCCCCGCCATGACCACCGCAATCACACCCGAGACGCCCATGATCTGGTCGGCAACCAGATAGGTGACATAAGGCAGCGCCACGCTGAGCGAGACCTGTGCCAGTGGATAGCGGCTCATCAGGGTGAAGAACGGAAGGCAGAGCCGGGCAAATAGCCAACCGATCCCAACACCCCCGAAGATGAGCATCGGGAACTCTACCAGCGCATCCCGCAGCGTGGGATTTGGCACGCCCAGCATGACAAAGGTCAGGAAGAAGCTGAAGAGCGCAATGGCGGCGGCATCGTTCAGAAGGCTCTCGCCCTCGACGATCCTTGTCAGGCGCTGCGGTGCGGCGATGTTGCGAAAGATGCTGACCACCGCCGACGGGTCGGTCGTGGCAACGATTGCGCCCAGCATCAGGCAGGCCATCAGCGGTAGAGAGGTGAAGGGGGTCAGCGCATAACCGATGGCGACGGTTGCCACCACCACTGCCAGCACCGCCATGACAAGAATCGGCACCCAGTCATCGGCCATCCGGCGTAGGTTCAGCCCAAGCGAAACCTGAAACAGCAGCGTCGGCAGCAGGACATAGAGGAAGACACTGGCGCGGATGTTGATCTCGAACATTTCGACGGCCAGCGGCAGGCCGAGGGTTTCACGGCCATGCTCGACCAGCAGGACAGCACCAAGGCCGATCAGCGTGCCGATGATGGCCAGAACCACCGTGTAGGGTAGCCGGGTGCGGTCGGCCAGGGGCTCGCTCAGGGAGATGACGATGAACAACGCAGCGACGATGCTGACGAGCGAGATGACATCCATGACAGACCCGGTGACTGCGATTGCGGTCATGCAAACGACAAGATCGGGAAGCCCGCCCCCAGATGCTTTGTTTCGCCCTCTGGGTCAATCCTCACGCATCTGATTTCTGCCTTCCAGTGCCTTGATCTGCCGCATCAATCCGATCGCTTCCTCGACGTCGATCTGACCGGCAATCCCGGCGCCGCGCGCCGCCTTGAGCAGCTCATCAAGGTGATCGTCAGGCAGGAAGGCAAGGATCAGCCGGAATGTCATGGATTCACCCATTCGTAATCGCGGGCGATTGGCCCCTGCGGCGCATGCGTTCGGTCACAATCGCCCCAGACAGCACAGAGAGACCCGAGCGGATCATCGCCAGCGCGATCACGAATGGGGGATACCCTGCATGCGGCCCGGGCGCTTTCGGGTTTTATCATTTGTGCTTCACTGCCATACTGCCGAGAAATCCGATGTTTGACCATAAGCCCGCATGCCATGCTGAAATCGATCCTCGCCGCCTCTGACCTGTCAACCCGCTCCACGCCCGCTGTCCAGCGCGCCGTGCAGCTTGCCCAGTGTTTCGACGCGGCGCTCTGCGTCCTACACGTGGTCGAGGACGACCTGTTCGAAGACCGGATGCGCGATGAGATCCGGAGCGCCGAAGATTACCTGACCGATCAGGTCGCGGGTTTCGGCAAGCCGCAGAGCGGCGAGGTCGCGGTCATGACCGGCCACGCCTTCCATGTCATCGGGGAAGAGGCGCGCGTTCGCGAGGCCGATCTGATCGTCATGGGCGCGCATCGGCGGCAGTTTCTGCGCGACGTGTTTGTCGGCACGACGATCGAGCGTGTCACCCGCACGGCGGGGCGACCGGTCCTGATGGCAAATTCGAAGACTGCCACGCGGTGGCGGAAGGTGTTCATCGCAACGGATATGTCCGAAGCCTCGAGCCATGCAGCCCGCAAGGCCCATGACCTCGGTTTGCTGAACGATGCCGATGTCTCCTTCGTCCATGGCTACGCGCCAATTTCGCGCCAGATGATGACCCATGCCGGCATCCCGGCCGAGCGGGTTCATGAGGAGGCCGAGCGCGACTTCCAGTCCACACGCCGCGAGCTTGGCCGGTTCATTCAGAGCCTCGACCTTGGTAATCTGAACTACAATGCCCGCATCATCGAGGGGGTAGGTGCGGATGCCATCGCCGGTCTTGTCGAACAGGCGAAGCCCGATCTTCTTGTGATCGGGACGCGCGGGCTATCCGGGATCAGGCGCCTGTTCCTCGGCAGCGTGGCGCAAGAGCTGATGGGTAGCGTCGAGATCGACGTGCTCGCGGTTCCGCCGCAGGCATGATCTGCTGTATCACAGATATCCCGCGCTGCACCGCGCCGCTGCCCAAGGTGTAGTTGATGTCTCCGCTCGCAATGGTGCTGGCCCTGTTGGGCGCGGCGGTGGTCATGTTCGCGCTCAACCGCCCGCGCATGGATGTGGTGGCGGTGATCATGATGGTCGCGCTGCCGATGACAGGCGTGATCACCATGTCCGAGGCGCTGGTGGGTCTTTCGGACCCCAATATCGTATTAATCGCAGCCCTCTTCGTGATCGGCGAGGCGCTGGTGCGCACGGGCGTTGCGCAACGCCTTGGCGACTGGCTGACGGCACGCGCCGGTGCCAGCGAAGCGAAGCTGATCTTCCTCTTGATGGTGATCGTGTCGGGCGTGGGGTCGTTCATGTCCTCGACCGGCGTCGTGGCGATCTTCATCCCCATCGTGCTGCGCATCGCTCGCAACGCCCGCATTCCTGCGGGCCGGCTGATGATGCCGCTGTCGATGGCCGCGCTGATCAGCGGGATGATGACGCTGGTCGCCACGGCGCCCAATCTGGTGGTGCATTCCGAACTGATGCGGCAGGGGCACGAAGGTTTCGGCTTCTTCGCCTTCACCCCCTTCGGCGTCCCGATCCTGGTGTTGGCCATCCTTTACATGCTGATCGCGCGCCGCTTCCTTGCCCCGGGCCCGGCACCCGAGTTGCCCAAGCGCGCCGCGTTGACAGGCTGGGTCGCGGATTACGATCTTGCCGGGCGCGAGCACAGGCTGCAACTTCGCGCGCGCTCTGACTTGGCCGGAAAGCGGCTGGATGACCTAGACCTGCGCGCCAGCGCGGGCATCAACATCGTCGCCATCGAGCGCGGCAGCCGGTTCCGTCGCAAGCTGATCCAGCCCCGCGCCGAGACAGTGCTGGAAGCGGGCGATATCCTGCTGATCGACCGGCGCGCGAATGGCACTACTGGCTTCGATCTGGACAGCTTCACAAGGGCGCACGATCTGATCGCGCGGCCGGTCTCTGGTCAGTGGTTCACGGACACGGCGCAGGAAATCGGCATGGCGCAGATCATTGTGCCGCCGACGTCGCGCCTGATCAGCAAAACTGTCACCGAGGCCCGATTCCGCAGCACCTATGACCTGTCAGTGATCGGCATGAAGCATGGCACAAAACCCCAGCCCGATCGTGTGATCGACGAGCCGCTGCGCCCAGGCGACACGCTGCTGACCGTCGGTCCCTGGCGCGCGATCCGCAAGCTGGCCGATGAACGGCGCGATCTGGTGCTGCTGGACCTGCCGGCAGAGTCCGATGAGGCCGTGCCTGCGCGCCACCGCGCGCCGCTGGCCGTCGGTGTGCTGGCACTGGTGGTGGTGCTGATGGTCTGGGGAATCGTGCCAAATGTGCAGGCGGCGCTGTTCGGCTGCCTGCTGCTGGGGCTGTTTCGCTGCATCGACATGGCGGGTGCCTATCGCTCGATCCACTGGCAGAGCCTGATCCTGATCGTCGGCATGCTGCCCTTCTCGCTGGCGCTGCAACGCACCGGCGGGGTCGAGATCGCGGCGCAGGCGCTGCTCGGCGCGCTCGACGGGGCCTCGCCCCGGTTGGTTCTGGCCGCGATCTTCGCTGTCACCGGGCTACTCGGGCTGTTCATTTCCAACACGGCCACGGCCGTCCTTATGGCCCCGGTGGCGCTGGCCGTCGCAAGCGCCCTCGACGCCTCGCCCTATCCGTTCGCCATGACCGTCGCGCTTGCGGCATCGGCTGCGTTCATGACCCCCGTCTCCTCGCCGGTGAACACGCTGGTCGTGGGGCCCGGGAACTATCGGTTCGCAGATTTCGTGCGGATCGGCGTGCCGTTCGCCGCGATCTGCATGGCCACCAGTGTGGTCCTGGTTCCGTTGGTCCTGCCCTTCTGAACGTAGCTTCGCATCAGCGCGTCGAAACTTTCAGGACTGCTTCTCACACGACTATTGATGACACGCGATGCAGTGCAACCCCGTATCACACTCAGTGGCTTGGGGTGCCATTAGCAATTGCCGCAAAAAGTATAAATGGCCGCTCTGGTGCATTCCGAGTTGCAAAACGAGGGGCAGCTTTGGGCCGAGGCTGTGTGGAAACGCGGTGTTGACGTCGGAGGCGTGGGCGATTGGAGCACTTCGGGCCACCGCGCTCGT
>NZ_JAMJFX010000058.1 GCF_023544865.1 Phaeovulum molybdatiresistens
ACGAGCGCGGTGGCCCGAAGTGCTCCAATCGCCCACGCCTCCGACGTCAACACCGCGTTTCCACACAGCCTCGGCCCTTTGCCGACGGTCGCCGAAGCCGCAATGCCGCATTGCGTCTTCCCCAGACCTGCGGCTCAGGCGCGGTGCAGCGATCGTCCCGCGGGGCGGCAAAAAGCCATACATTGCGGCCATGTTCACTTGGCTGCGGACTCATCCTATTCGAGCCGAAGGGGCGTTTGCGGGGGTGGGGTCAGGCCGCCCTCAACCTTGCCGTTCGTCGGACGCGCAGGCCATCCCGATAGGCGCAGCAAGGTGGAGTTTCCAGAAACGGAAGCGCCCGGCACCAGCACCACTTCACTCTGAAGCGGCATGGGAGCCTTCCTCGGCGCATGCGCCGCGATGCTGCAGGCGTGTTCGGCAGAATTTGCCAACCCACGCGTCGTGCCGCCCGGCGCGCTGCCAAAGCCATCCGAGGCAAGGATCAGAAACTTGGATGACAGATCTGCCATCGACGTCCCCGGGCCAGCCGCAGATTGGGCAGATGCCCCGGGGCGATGACCCGGGCGCGAATACCGCAGGCGCTAGCGCATCTGAAACAGCTCCTGGTGGAAGCGCGTCACCGGCATCCCATGCGCCGCCATGTCCTTGCGGATCGCATGCCCAAATCCCTCGGGGCCGCAGAACCAGAGGCTTGCCGTGCGCCAGTCCGGCACGGCGGCGCGGATCCGGTCGCCGGTCAGCCGCCCATCGCGGGCGTCGATCATCAGGTGCAGATGGACGTCCGCCGCCTGGGCATCGGCGCGAATCCGGGCCAGCGCCGTCTCGTCGACCTCGGCGGTGGTGTGGAACAGGTGAATGGCCTTGTCCGCCACGCCCCCCTGCCGCGCACGCGCCTGCATGGCGCCGAGGAAGGGCGTGATGCCGATGCCGCCGCCGATCCAGATTTGCACGGGGCAGTCATCCGCAAAGGTGAAGCAGCCATAGGGCCCTTCGACGGTCACCGGCTGGCCGATCTCCAGCCGCGCGCCCAGCTGCGAGGTGTAGTCGCCCAGCGCCTTGGTGACGAACTTGATGCGCCGGTCGGTCGGATCCCAGGCCGAGGCGATCGTATAGGGATGCGCCCCTTCACGCGGATCCGAGGTGACAAAGGCGAATTGCCCGGGCTGATGCCCCGGCCAACCCGGCCCCAGCGTGATCAGCTTTTCCAGGGAATGAACCCCGGGAAACCGCGTCAGCTCGGTGATCTGGCCGGCGATACGGCGGCCCGCGCCGATCCGGCCCAGGATCGAGATCACGGCCGCATAGCTGCCCGCCAGCAGCAGCCCCGCCAGAACGATCCCGACCGGCTGGGTCCAATAGCTGAAATCGGTCAGGATGATCGTGTGGAAGGCCAGCGCCAGATAGATCGGCGCCAGCAGGCGATGCAGGCGGCGAAACACGCCGTAGGGCACCAACCGCACCAGCGCCACGACGATCAGCGCGACAGCGGCATAAAAGGCCCATTCGCCGACGCCCTCGGCAGCGCTGCGATAGCCGGACAGGAAGGCTGCCACCGGGTCTTCGATCGGCGCCCGCGGGCCACGCTGGGGGCGCTCCGCAAGGCCCCAGCCCACGGCCCATTTCGGCCCCTCGACCCACAGCCAATGCGTGATCGACAGCACAAGCCCGCCGATGCCCAGCCATTTGTGCAGGCGGTAAACCTTGTCCAGGCCGTCCAGCCTGCGTTCCGGCCAACGCGGGCGCAACGACAGGATCATCGCGACGCTCATCATCGCAAAGGCCAGAAGTCCGCTGTATTGCAGCATGAATGTCCGCAGCGCGAACAGACCCTGTGCCGCGAAGACGCCGGGCGCGGCCGCAAGCCACAGGACCGTCAGCCCAAGAAGGCCGATCCAGAACACCAACTTGATCCGTAACATTGTTACCCCCGAAACGGTAAGCCTGACCCCAAGGGCCCGATACGGCTGTTTTACGCCGCGCGCACCGGTTTCCGTCGTCAGGCCATTTACCACGGAAATCTGAAAGCATCGGGGTTCTGTTCTTCTTTTCGCCATCCCTCTGCGACGAAGGTCGCGCTGCCAAGCGCATCGCGCCGGGTCAGCTGGAGGGCCACCTTTTCATCAGGCGTCAGGCCCGCCCGGATGCTGTTCAGGCCAAGGCCATTGGTCACGCGTGCCGTGACGTCACCGCAGTTTTTCCAGAAAATAGGTGCCCAACCCCAAGGCCTTGCACGTCGCCTGCATCATCGCGCACGAGGAACAGGGCGTCGAGAGCAGACTTCCTGGCGTGGCTCATGCCTGCCTCGACCCCCATTACCATCAACGCGGTCGCCCAGGCATCGGCTTCGGCACAGGTCGGCGCAGTCACGGTGACTGATGCGGGCGAGGCAATCAGCGGCGCGCCGCGCCCCGGGTCCATCGTGTGCGACAGATTTCGGCCATTGACCGTGACCCAGTGACGATAATCGCCCGAGGTGGCGACGGCGGCATCCTGCAGTGCCAGGATGGAATGGGGTGCGCGGCGGTCGGTGTCTGGCGCCTCGACCGCAATGGTCCAGGGGCTGTCATCGGGGCGCAGACCCATGGCGCGCATCTCGCCGTCGATGCCGACCAGCGCATCGCGGATGCCGTGGCCCTGCAAGACCTCGGCCAGCCGGTCGACGCCGTAGCCCTTGGCGATGCCGTTCAGGTCCAGCGCCACGGGCGTGGTCTTGCGGACCCTGTCGCGATCCAGTTCCAGCACCTCATGGGACGGGCGACGGGGGGCCTGCATCGCGGCGCGGATCGCCTGTGGATCGGCCGTGTCGGGACCAAAGCCCCAGGCCTGCACCGCATCGCCCATGCCGATGTCGAAGGCTCCGCCCGAGGCCCGCCCGATCGCCAGCCCCAGCGCCAGAACGCGGGCCAGATCGGGGGGAACCCGCTGCCATTCCCCCACAGGCGCCGCATTCAGGCGCATCAGGTCGCTGTCCGGCTTCCAGGTGGACATCTGCGCATCAACCGCATCCACCGCCGTTTGCAGGGCTGTCTGCACCGGGGCAGGGTCGAAGCCCGGGTCTGCAAAGAACAGCGCGCTCCAGCGGGTGCCCATGGTCGGCCCGCTCAGCGCGTGGCGGACAAGGTCAGTAGACATCTTCGACATAACGCCCCCCCGCCTTGAGCATTGCTGGCGTCATACCCATGGGCGCAAGGATATCCTGCATCGCCTGCGCCACGCCTTGCGCCATGTCACGCCCGCCGCAGACCATGACCTTCGCGCCTTGGCGGATCGCTTCGGCCACCTGTGCGGCCTCGGCCCGCAGCGCATCCTGGACGTAATGCGGTCGTGCACCGCGCGAGACGGCGGTGGAGAGGCGGGAAAGCCGTCGCGCGGCCTGCCAGACGGCAAGATCATCGCGATACAGGAAATCGCTGTCGGGGTGGCGCATGCCGAAGAACAGCTGCACCGGGCGGCGGCGGGCATTGGCGCGGATGATCCCGGCCAAGGGCCCGATCCCGGTGCCGGCCCCGATCAGGATCAGCGGCGCCCGGCCCTGGCCCGCGTGAAACCCCGCATTGCGACGCAGGAAGGCCCGCACGCTGTCACCTGGCTCCAGCGCCAGAAGCTGGCCGGAGCAGAGGCCGCCGGGGTGCTTCTTCACCACGATCTCGACAAAGCCGTCACGGTTGCCGGATGCGAGCGAATAGAACCGCGGCACGGCCGACCCCTCGGGCAATATGCCGATCAGATCGCCGGCCTGAAACCTTGTGAAGCCCCGTCCGGTAAGCCGCGCCCAGAGCGAGACTTCCGGCAGGGCAAAGCGCAGGATCGTGGTTGGGGCCTGCACCGCCTCGCCGTAGTCACAGCGCGAGATCAGGGTCAGGCTGTCAGCCACGGGGCGGGCGGGCTGGTGATCAAGTTCCAGCGTCAGGCCAAACGCATCCCCCAGCGCCCGGCCCCAGCGCGCGAAATCCTGCGGCGACTGCCGGTCGACCATGTCCATCGGCAGAAGCGTGGCCCACCCCTTGGCGCGGGCGGCTGCCTCCACCTCTGCCGCAAAGGCGCAGAAGGCCGGAAAGCTGCGGTCGCCAAAGCCCAGAACGGCCAGCGGGGCGTTCGGAGGGGTAGCCAAGCGCGCCAACCGGTCGAGGAACCCCCGGGCCGAGGCCGGGGCATCCCCTTCGCCATAGGTGGCGGCCAAAATCAGGAACCGCTCGGCCCGGGGGTGACGGGCCGGGTCAAAGGCAGCCATCGGGGCGATGTGCACCGCCTGCCCAGCCCCGCGCAGGGCCTGCGCCAGCGTCGCGGCAAAGCCCCAGGTGCTGCCGCCTTCCGACCCCACAAGGATCACCGTCTGCGCGCGGCCTGCCGAGGCGTTGTCGCGCAGCCGGGGGCGACCCCGCCGCCCGGCGACCCAGATCAGCGCGCCGGTCGCGCCCATCACCGGCACGGTCAGCGCGATCAGCCCAAGGATCAGCCCCAGCACCGCCGCACCTTGCCCGGTGTGCAGAATGTAGATGGTCTCCGACACCTGCTGCCACGGCGAGAGGTCGGCCCAGGACAGCATCTCGCCCGTGCCCTGGTCGATCAGGCCCGTGCCCATATCGGTGGACAGGGTGAACATGTCCCGCGCATCGCCCTCATAAGGAAAGCTCAGCTTGCGCAGGCTCTCGACCGGCACATCCTGCAACGCGGCCATCCGGTCGACCGGGAATTGCATCTGCCCGCTGACCGCCGCGGGATCGGCCGGGTGCTGCGCACCATCGGGCAGCAGGTCGAAGGTCGAGGCCGTCATCCACAGCGCCGTCGCGGCCGACAGGGCAAGACCAAAGACCGCAACCCGCGCAATCTCCACATGCAGCCGTCCGGCCACAGGGCCGCGCACAGGCGCGAACCAGCGGCGCCATCCGCCCGTGCGCCGCGCAATCAGTGCCGCCCCCGACAGCGCCAGCACCAACATCGCCGCGGCACCCGCGGCCATCGCCAGCCGCCCGGCATCGTCCAGAAACAGGGATCGGTGCAGATTGGTCAGCCAGCGTTCCACCGGGTTCGGATCGGCCGAGCCGACATCCAACCCTGTGGCCGGATCGATTACCGCCGAACCCGGCGTCCCACCTTCGAACCACCAGGCCGTGATGGTCCCCGAGGGCGAGCGGCGGATTTCTTCCAGACCCGGATGGGTGGCAACCACCCGGGCGGCCAGATCCGCCAGGTTTTGACCCGCCACGTGCCGTGGCGCGGCCAGACGTTCTGCGGCCGGAAAGACCGACAGTGACGCACCGCTGAGCGCCAGGACGGTCACGAAGATCAGGGCCACCAGCCCTGGCCAGCGATGAAGCGCGCGGATCATGGGTCGGTCCCCTTACTCGTAGGTGAAACTGGCGATGTAGCGGCGGCCCGGCACGGCCGTGCCGGCGCCCGCGGCGGTCAGCGGCACCGCGATCTCGTTCGGGCTGTCGCGCATCTCCTCGACTGCGGCGTCGATATGCAGGGTGTATCCCGCATCGAACAGCGCATCGGCCAGGTCCAGCGTGATTTCAAGCGTCCGGCCCGCGCCGACGCTGGCCCCGGTTATGCCGTTGATTTCGGCGGGGTCGCCGCCCGTGGCGCGATACCAGTCGCTCAGATGTTCGTAATATTTTGACTTTTCCCCGGCCATCCAAAGACTGCCGACATAGGCGCCCGCGGCGTCGGTGACGTAAAGCGCCAGATAGGCGCCATCGCCGCCATATTGGGTCAGCGTCGTGGTCATCGTCACCGGGCGCGCGGCGGCAAGGCCGGGCAGCGTCAAGGCGGTGGTCAGGGCCAGAGTGGCGAGAAGGGATTTCATCGGCTTGTCCTTGGATATGGAATGTCTGTCGTGAACCGGCGGACTTGCGCCTGCCCACACCTATCAGTTGGTCACGGCCTTTGGCGGTGCGCCGGTGCCGAAAAGCCCGTTCGTAGGCGGTGCGACGGTCCCTGCCGGCGCAGGCGTCCCACGGCCAGCCGGGGCATTATCGTCGTCATCATCATCGTCGTGATGGTCGCGCCGGATGCGGTCACGATGGCGATCGTCGTCACGCGTGGCCAGACGGACCTCGGGGCCAGAGGTGCCATCGGCACCCACGGCGGGCCATGTGCCCTCCGGGGTGTCCCGCGCGAAGGCGTCAAGCGTCGGTATCGCCAGGGCGCCGACGACCGCGGTCGTGGCAAGAAGAACAGCAAAAGTGGATTTCATGGCAGGGGTCCTTTTTTCTGGATGAATTTTGTTCTGCCCGCCCAACCTTATGTCTGGCTGACAATCCGGGAAAAATTGCTTCAGTTGGCTGCCAGGATTGTCGCGCCCCGGCGATGGCGCAGCGGGGCGCGAAAGATTTCAACGCAATTCGAAGGCTTCGGCATGAACGCGGCGGGGGCTTTGGCCCATCGTCTTCAGCCCGGCCAGGATCGCATCGCGCAGCCCGGCGGGACCGCAGTAGAACAGATCGGCCCCGGGCAGGGCAAAGGGCTCCAGGCGGGCCAGCCGTTCCGCGTTCAGCCGCGGACCCTCGGCGCTGACGACGACATGCACGCTTAGCCCATCTGGCCCTCGGTGTGACCCTCGCGCGCGCATGAGTGCGGTTTTTCACCAATTGAAGGTCGTGTCTCGGAAGTGGTGGAAATTTGAAGGCGGCGTAATCTCCGGGTGAACATCCACCCACCCAACCGGCGGCGGCAACCGCCAGGGAGATCACGCCATGAACCAGATTACCGACACTGCGAGCTTTGCGCTACTGGCCGGGAAGGCCGGGTTCGACCCGATCGAGGAGCGGCTGCGGACCAACGTCCGCGCAACCATCGAAGCGGTTTTCGAGGAAGAGCTTGCCAGCTTTCTTGGTCGCCTCC
>NZ_JAMJFX010000059.1 GCF_023544865.1 Phaeovulum molybdatiresistens
CCGTCTCACCATGTCCGATCTCCGTTGCCTTGGTCACGATCTTATCTTCGCGTCCACGAAACCGGCAGCAGGCCAGCATCGGGAACCATCCGGCATCCTGGACGTTTGCTCCTGGACGTAAAATTTCGTGACCGCTCTTTGGGCCGGGTGCCGGCGCGGTCGTGCGATCGTCCAGACCGGAGCAACAAAGAGGCCGAGCATGCGCCGCACCTTCAACACGACCACCGCCCTGATCGCCAGCCTGTCGCTGCTGCTGCCCGCGCCGGGCCTTGCGCAAGACGGCCAGCCCGAGGCAGAGCCGATCTTGTGCCCCGACGGCAGCGAGCCGCCCTGTGAGGCCCCGGCCGCCGAAGCGCCCGATCCGGCCCCCGATGCCGCGCCGCTTGAGGCAACCGACGAGGCTACCGGCCCCAATGCCGCGCCCGACGCGGGGGACCAGACCGAGATCCAGCCGACGCTGGAGCCCGATGCCGATGTCAGCCCCGAACCCGCCGCGGATGCGACGCCCGAGGTGACCGCGGCGCCCACGCCCGAAACGGCGCAGGAACCTGAAGCGGCACCGGAGCCGGAAACGACGCCGGAACTTGAGCCGTCCCCGGAACCTGAAGCAGCGCCGGAGGCCGAAACGGCGCCGGAACAGAGTGCGGAGCCCGAGACGGGGTCAGAGCCCGGAGCTATTTCGGAAGCCGTGGAGGAACCGGAAGCTGCGGCGACCGAACCGACCGCCCCCGCCGCGCAAGAGCAGACCACCGAGCCGGTGATCCCGCCCGCTACGGCTCCGGACGAACCGGCCCAGACCGAAGCCGAAGCCCCCGACGAGGCTGCGACCGAGGCCCCCACGCCGGCCGAGGCCGAGGCCCTAGACGAGACCTTGGCCGAACAGATCCCGGCCCTGTCCGAACAGCCCGCGCCCGAAACCGGCACGGCACCGGTGGCAGAGTCGCTGAGCGCGGACGAAGCTTCGACCGAGGCGACCGTGGTCGAGGAAACCGTGACCGAAGAAACCGCGCGCTCGTCTGCCGAAGAGTTCATCACGAACCTTTCCGCCACCGAAAGCACCGCACGCGAACGCGACGACGACGGTCTCAGCGATGGCCAGAAGGCGGTGCTGCTGGGTCTTGGCGCGCTGGCTGTGGGTGCGATGCTGGATAACAACCGCCGGGTCGAGGTGAACTCGGGCGACCGCATCGTCGTCACCAACCCCGACGGCAGCTATCAGGTGATCAAGGACGATAATGCGCTTTTGCGTAAGCCGGGCTCTACCGTGCGGACGGAAACCTTCGCGGACGGCTCGACCCGCACCACGGTACTGCGCGAGGATGGTGCGCGGATCGTGACGCTTTATGACCCGCAGCTGCGCATCATCAGCCGCGTTCGGGTGGAACCGGACGGCCGCGAATATGTCCTGATCGACGACAGCCGCGGGGCAGATCCGGTAGATGTGCGCAGCCTGCCGCCGGCCGCGCCGGCCATGAGTTTCTCCGGCAGTGATGACGAGGAGGCGCTACGCGCGGCATTGCAACGCGAAACGGGCGTGGCCCGCGCCTTCAGCCTGGCGCAGGTGCGCCAGATCGAACCCGTGCGTGCACTGGCCCCGGTGATTGACGTCGATGCGATCACCTTTGAAACCGGCTCCGCGGCGATCCGACCCGAACAAGCGCGCGCCCTGTCACGCCTGGGCCGGTTGGTTCAGGATACGATCGCGCTTAACCCGCGCGAGATATTCCTGGTCGAGGGCCACACCGATGCGGTTGGCGCCGAGGCTTATAATCTAGCGCTCTCCGACCGGCGCGCGGAATCTGTGGCCCTTGCTCTGACCGAATATTTCGGAGTGCCCCCGGAAAACCTGGTCGTGCAGGGCTATGGCGAGGAATTCCTGAAGGTGCCGACCCAAGACGCCGAAAGGGAAAATCGCAGGGTGTCGCTGCGCCGGATCACTGATCTCTTGCGCGTGACCGCTGCGAACTGAGGCCGAACATCGCACCGGACCAACAGGTCCGGTGCTTTCTACTGGGTAACCGGACAGCAGTCGCTGAGCAGGCAGGGGCATCTTGGTGCTACAGCCGTTGGAACGAAATCTGGAATGCCGGTCTCAGTGAATTCGCGATCGTGCTGCCGTCACAGGCCGCCTCGAACAGGCGGAGCAATGTCTCCTCATCGGCCCCGCTCAGCTTTGCGGAAATCCGGGCGCGCACCACGCGCGGTGGATCGCCCGCCAGATCGACACGCGCATCGAGCTGATCGACCCGGAAATCGGGTGCGGTCTCCTGTGCGGCATGGTGCAGGTCGTTCCAGAAACACCCGCCGAGGGAAGCTGCCAGAAGTTCAGCGCCGTTGAAGCCAAGGCCAGAACCGCCGGCGGTTCCCGCAGGACGGTCTGCTATTATGCTGTGGCCATTTGCGCTTCGCCCGAGGCCAGCTCCGGTTTCGCCGACGGTCGAGAAGTTGAACGTGATGCTCCTGCTCATGGCTTCAGGTCCCTTCAGGATGTCCCGTTGCAGCATCGATTACGCCACAGGGCCTGCCATCCGTCAAATCACACATCGAAACAGAAACGGTTCAGATGACGCTCAGCTTCACACCGAATGCGGTCGAGACTTGGCCGCTTGCGCGCCTGCAGCCCTACGTGAAGAACGCGAAGCAGCATGGGCCTGACCAAGTCGCCAGGATCGCCGCCAGCATGGCCGAGTTCGGCTGGACCGTGCCGTGCCTCGTGGCCGAGGACGGCGAGCTGATCGCGGGCCATGGGCGCGTGCTGGCCGCCACGCAGCTGGGGCTGACCGAAGCGCCGGTTATCGTGCTCGGGCACCTGACCGAGGCGCAGCGCCGGGCCTATCGTCTCGCGGACAACAAGTTGACCGAACTCGGCACTTGGGACGAGGCGCTGCTCTCCGCCGAACTGCAGGACCTGCTGGCTGAGGATTTCGACCTGTCGCTGGTCGGGTTTTCCGATGGCGAGTTGGACAAGCTTCTGGCTTTCGACCCGGGCGAGGGTGGTGAGGCGGCTGGTGCCGGGGGCACCGTGCCGCCGGTCGTGATCCCGGAACCGCCGCGCAATCCCGCCTCGCGCACGGGCGATCTCTGGATCCTCGGGGATCACCGCTTGCTCTGTGGCGACAGCACGAACCACGTCGACGTGCGCCGACTCATGAATGGTGAACGTGCGGTGCTGTTCGCGACCGGCCCGCCGTATCTGGTGGATTACGACGGCTCGAACCACCCGACGCGCAACAAGGACTGGTCGCAGTCCTATGGTGTGACCTGGGACGACAGTTCGCAGGGGGCGGACCTCTATGACGGCTTCATCGCGGCCGCTGTCGCCGAGGCAATCGCCGACGATGCAGCCTGGTACTGCTGGCACGCCTCGCGCCGCCAGGCGATGCTGGAAGCCTGCTGGGAAAAGGCCGGTGCCCTCGTCCACCAGCAGATCATCTGGGTGAAGGATCGCGGGGTTCTGACCCGGTCGCATTACCTCTGGAAGCACGAGCCCTGCTTCATGGGATGGCGCCGGCCGCACCGGCCACCCAAGGTGGCGGAAGAAACACTGCCCTCGACCTGGGAAATGCCCAGCTTCTCGAAGGACGAGCGCCCGGACCATCCGACCCCCAAACCACTCGACGCCTTCGGGATTCCGATGCGCCAGCACGTCACCCGCGGCGGGCTCTGCTATGAGCCGTTTTGTGGACCCGGCTCGCAAATCATGGCGGGCGAGGCCAATGGCCGGCGCGTCTTCGCAATGGAAATCAGCCCCGCCTATGTCGATGTCGCCGTGGAACGGTGGCAGGCCGAAACCGGCAAGGACGCGATCCTTGAGGGCGAGGGACGGACCTTCGCGCAAGCGAGGGCTGAGCGGCTGGGGGAGGCCGGGACAGCCGCGCTGCAGGCTCAGTCGGCTGACGCCTCGGCGTAGAAACGGATATCTGCGATGGCGAGGTCGGCCTCGAATTCGCGGCCGATGGCGATCAAGCCGATGCGGCGCAGTCGGCTTGTCCGTAGAGGCTGCTCGGTGCGATGCGGAACGAAGCGGTCGAAGGGCAAACGTAGGGTTTGCCAGGAGGGCCGCGCCTGAAAACTCTGGCGATAGGATTCCCAAGGTCGTGCCAGATCCGTCGTGCGCAGGTGCAAATTGTAGGTCTGGTCATTGCCCAGAACGTCAAGCTGGATGCCGGTCCAGGCGGAGGCATCGACTGGCGCGCCGGCATCTCCCAGATCGAGTGCGAGTTGCAGGAAGCCGCCATTGTTGTCGAGACTGACACCGCCGCTCATGCGAATGGCGGGGCGCCCCGCGACGGTTTCGCGCGACATGCTGCCGGAAGACACGCCGCCCATCACCCGGTCCGAGATCAGGACCCAGCCGTTGCCAGTGATCGCCAACGGGGCGGGACGGCTCAGATCATCAATGATTTCGGTTGCATCGGTCATGCCCGCTTCCTCTCCTTCGCCAGACCTGGATCTAGGCTCGGATGCCCCGCGCACAAGAGCCGTTCTGGAACGCCAGAGCCGGATCGTGTCGCTGGTCGAGGCCGCGACCAATGTGGCCGTGGGCTATTTCCTCGCGATCCTGACACAGATCGTCGTGTTTCCCTGGTTCGGGATCGACGTCGGTGTCAGCACGCACATGACGATCGGGCTCGTCTTTCTCGGCGTGTCCTTGATCCGCAGTTACCTGTTACGCCGGCTGTTCGAGGGGATTGCCGCGCGGCATGGCGCGTGACGTGAATGGCTTGGCGTCACCAGCCCCTGGGTTGCTCTGGTTTGGAAGGGGTATCCGCCGCAAGACGTCATGTCCATTATGGACCGGCTTGGCGCGCCGACATACGAGGACGCGCGGAACGCCAGCACGCCACCTTGCGCGGCATCAGCAACGGACCTGTCCGAAACTCATATCACTTCTGGAAGTGTCTTTGGGCCTGACTCGAAATTTCGGCAAATTCGAACGCGAGCCCCAAGGTTTTCATGACCTGAAGCTTTCGCGGGGAAACCCCATAAAGATCACGAAACAGCTCGATCAGCGCATCCTCTCCCAGTGCTGATTTCTGCAGATACAACTCCATCTGCCTGTCGCGCTTCGCCCCCATTTCGGCGGTGTCCCGATTGCGGATCCGTCTGTCCCATTTCTCTTTCCACTGCGGATAGCTGATGGCGTCGAAATGGCACATGAAGACCCCATTGTTTGGAGTGTAATCGACGATACAGAGGGGCGGCACTGGGATCTCTTGCCTGAAAATACTGTGGATGCCGATCTGGATTCCTTCCAGCCCGGTCTTGATGAACTGCTTTCCTATGGAATGGCCAAGAAGACCGCGGATGAAAAGCGGACCATTGCCCGGATAGAGTGCTCTTGGCAGGAGTTGTGCAAGGTATTTGTTCTGGGGAATCCGAAAATGCCTGGCGCTGAAATCGTCGCTCAACCCGTCTTCCGACAGGAAGATCGCCTCTGCCGATGGGATTCTTACGGCTTCGGGAGGCGTCGGCAATTTCTTGACGGCGTTTTCAATCCGCTTGAAACCGACGATGAATTCATCGGTGTCCACCACCAAGAGCCAATCGGCGCTGCACCTTTCGTAGGCGAGGCCGTAAATGCAACGCTGCCTGGCCTCTACAGTCCCGGGGCGCCCGCCTTCGACGCTGGCCCAGAAAGTTTCATCGCAATGGATGACTGTAACCCGGTCGCCAAAATCCTTGCGGGGTGCATCACCATCATGGAACAGCGTGATCTTGGCGGCACCACTTCGCAAATAGTGATCGAGAAAGAACCGAATGCGGTCCTCGGCTTCGATCGTTAGCGTGACCACCTCATAGTTCAGCATCGCCAGATCCTGACCGTATCGTCAAATCCGTATGGGGATGAAGTTTGTCTGCCAGCCTGCAGCTGCGTCAACCCATCTCGTTTTTCGCTTTGACAGTTTTTGCGGCGCGAGGGAACGCGGGGGAGTGGGATGTCGATGTGCCGACGAATATCGTCGAAGTTCAGGTTCTCGCGATCCTGGGGTAGATCACGGTGGCCCGATCTTTCCGTATCAGCCGCAAGCAGATCACGGCGGTGCTGAAAGGCGATCCGGCGTGAGAAAAAAGGGCCAGCACATGGCTGGCCCAGTGTGACGCAGAGACAGCCGAACGGACAGGGCTGCTCCGGCAGACATCGCGTCAGGGTGTGTCGCGACACATCAGGACTGTGCCGATTACGCGTCAGGCTTCAACGCCGCGAACCAGATCCGGTCGGCCCTGTCGCTATTTCGCAACAAGCCGCCGATTCCGCCAGTTCTCTGGATCGGAAAGAGCGCATGGCTGTGATGAGGGACCATGCTCGGTGGCGCTCTAGCAGGCCGCTGAAGAAGTCGGTTATGCAGAACGGTTTCCTTTCGGCGCAACTGTCCGGGTTTGGCTTCGGGCGC
>NZ_JAMJFX010000005.1 GCF_023544865.1 Phaeovulum molybdatiresistens
TGTTGCCCGGTTCGTGCTCTTTACTACTTTGTGGGGGGGGCCCCCCCCCCCCCCCCCCCGCCGCATGCCCAAGCGGACAGGCCGGGGGTTTTGCACCCCCGGACCCCCGCAGGATATTTCAACAAAGCCGAAGCCCGGATCAGTCGATCTGAAACAGCTTGTCGCGTGCGCCCGCCCCACGGATCAGCGTCAGGCGCGAAGGGGGGATCCCCATAGATTTCGCAAGAAGTTTCGTCACGGCGGCGTTGGCCTTGCCATTCTCGGGCACGACCGTGACATAGGCCCGCAGGCCGTCGTCGGTCGGCACAAGGGCATTGCGTGACGCCTTCGGCGTGACCCGCACGGCGATCTGGGCGCCGGACCGTACAAGATGGCGTAGATTTTCCATTGCCCACTCCTCTGCCGAAAACCCTAAAGGCAATCGTCACCTGGTGCCAGCGCTCGCAAAGCGCACGCGGATGTCGGGGGACTGTCTTGCATTCCGCACCGCAAACCCCGACATCGGAGCCAGACCGAAGGAGGCCCCATGACCCAGACCACTCTCGACTTCCTGCTGACGCGCCGCTCGCATTCGCCAAAGACCTTGACCGCCCCCGTCCCGACCCGCGCCCAGTTGGAACCGATCCTGACGGCCGCCGCGCGCGTTCCAGACCATGGCATGCTGACGCCCTGGCGGTTCATCGTGCTTGAACGTCCCGCGCTGGCGCGGCTTGCGGCCACCGTGCGCCGCCTCGGGGCGGAACAGGCTCTGCCCGAAGAGGTGGTCGCCAAGGGCGCGGCGCAATTCGAGACCAGCCCCCTTGCCGTCGTCGTGGTTCATGTTCCGCGCGCCACGGAGAAGATTCCGGCGATCGAGCAGGTACTGTCGACCGGGGCTGCCTGCCTTGCGCTGGTCAATGCGGCGCTGGCGTCAGGTTGGGGGGCCGGCTGGGTGACCGGCTGGGTGTCGCACGATCCGACCTTCTGTAGACAAGGGCTTGACCTGGCCGAGGGCGAATTCGTGGCGGGCATTGTCCACATCGGCACATCAAGCGTGCAGCCCATAGACCGCCCCCGCCCCGATCTGACCTCGGTCGTGACCTGGGTCGACGCATGATCCTGACAGCTTTCTTCACGGCCTGGGGCGATCTGATCCGTCCGGGGTCGCTACGCGTGCTGGGGCTGGGCGTTGCCCTGGCGACCGGGCTTCTGATCGCGGTCTATGCGGCCTTCGCCTGGTTTCTGGGGCTGGTGCTGCCCGACACCATGACGCTGCCCTGGATCGGCGAGATCGGATGGGTGGATACCCTCGTATCCTGGGCCTCTCTGGGGCTGATGCTGGTGCTGTCTGTCTTCCTGATGGTGCCGGTCGCTGCGGCCTTCACCGGGCTGTTTCTGGATGATGTCGCCGAAGTCGTCGAAACGGCCCACTATCCCGGCCTGCCCCCGGTTCGCCGCCTGTCGCTTGCCGAGACGATGCGCGATGCGATGGCCTTCCTTGGCGTGATCCTTGGGGCGAACCTCGTGGCGCTTCTGATCTATCCCTTTGTCATCCCCTTCGCGCCGGTTCTGTTTCTGGGGTTGAACGGCTATCTGCTGGGCCGGGAATATTTCCACATGGCCGCCTTGCGGCGGATGGAACGGGACGACGCGCTGGCGCTGTATCGCGCAAACAAGGCGACGATCTGGATTGCCGGCGCGCTGATGGCGGTGCCGCTGTCGGTTCCTTTGTTGAACCTTCTGGTGCCGGTTCTGGGCGCAGCTACCTTCACGCATCTGTTCCACCGCATTCGCGGCACAAGCTGACCCCGAAAGGGCGGGGGTTTCACACCCCCGCACCCCCGTGGAGTATTTTTCCAAGAAGAAGCAGGTTGGGCTTCTTCTTGGTCCAAATACTCAAGTCGACGCCCGACGCCTGCGGCGCGTCCGGGTCTTTGCGCCCTCAGCCCAGCTGATTGAACCAATCGATGTCGCGCAGCGTGATCATGCCCGACAGGATGATCGTCGCGATGATCGCCCAAAGCACGATCGCGATCAGCGTGGTGATCCTGGCCTTCTTTCCGATCTGGGCATCCGCTGGGGCCGAGGGCGGTGTGCCGGGAACAACCTCACCGGCCTCTTCCTGGCTGCGGAAACGGATCGGCAACACGATGAAGAACACCATGAACCAGATCACGGCGAACAGGACGATGCCGCCTGTCAGGTTCATCAGACCTGCTCCAGTTCGACAAGGCAGCCGTTAAAATCCTTGGGATGCAGGAACAGGACCGGCTTGCCATGCGCGCCGATCTTTGGCTCGCCCGTCCCAAGCACCCGGGCGCCGGCGGCCTTGAGCTGGTCGCGCGCGGCAAGGATGTCATCGACCTCATAGCAGATGTGGTGAATGCCCCCGGCGGGGTTCTTTTCAAGAAAACCGGCGATCGGGGAATTTTCCCCCAGCGGGTAGAGCAGCTCGATCTTGGTGTTGGGCAATTCGATGAACACCACCGTCACCCCGTGATCGGGTTCGTCCTGCGGTGCGCCCACCTTTGCGCCCAGCGTGTCGCGGTATTGCGCCGCCGCCGCCTGCAGGTCGGGCACGGCGATGGCGACATGGTTCAAACGTCCGATCATGGGGGCCTCCGGTCTGGTTTGCCTGCGTTTAGCGGGCGGGGGGGGCTGCGCGCAAGCGCGAAGCATGGCTGGCGCCGATTAACCTGCCATTAGCCAAATCCGGGTTTAGTCGGAACAGGACGCGATTCTCCTCTGCCAAGGATGACACTGATGAGCGACGATCTGAGTGATTTCATTGCCACCCGCGTGGCCACCGCCAACCGCCCGCTGCTGGGGCTGACGGTGCTGGTCGTGGAAGACAGCCGATATGCCTCGGAAGCGATGCGGCTGTTGTGTCTGCGGTCGGGGGCGCGAATCCGGCGTGCGGATTGCCTGCGTTCGGCCGCGCGGCATCTGCAGTGCTACCGTCCCGGGGTTGTGGTCGTGGACATGGGGTTGCCGGATGGGTCGGGGGCGGATCTGATCCGCGTGATCCGCGACATGGCGCCGCCGCTGCCGGTGGTGCTGGCCACATCGGGCGACCCCGATGCCGAGGATGAGGCGATGGAGGCGGGGGCGGATGGGTTCCTGCCCAAGCCGGTGGAAAGCCTGGCATTGTTTCAGCAAGCAATCCTGTCCGCCCTGCCGCGCGAATCGCGCCCCTTTGGACTGCGCGCGCTGAGCGATGAGCGGGTAGAGCCTGACCCGCTGGCCCTGCGCGACGATCTGATCCATATGGCGCAGCTGCTGGCCCATGCACCGGACCGACGCGAACTTGGGTATGTCGCGCAGTTTCTGACCGGGGTGGCGCGCTCGGCTCATGACGATGCGCTGGAACGCGCGGCCAGCGCGCTGGGGCGCGCGGGAACGCCGTCAGAGGCTGCAGTTTCGCGCCTTGCCGGAATGGTGCAGCAACGCCTTGCCGCGGGATCCACCTTCTGAAGGCCGCCAATGCAAAAGGCGCGCCCGCCGGACGCGCCTTTGCCCTGGCAGCGGCGGTGCGCGCCAGGTTCACTCTTTCGGGATCACCCGCAACCGCAGTTCGCGCAGCTGTTCGTTGGTGGGTTCCGACGGCGCGGCCATCATCAGGTCTTCGGCGCGCTGGTTCATCGGGAACATGATGACTTCACGGATGTTCATCTCATCCGCCAGAAGCATCACGATCCGGTCGATACCGGCGGCGCAGCCACCGTGCGGGGGGGCGCCATATTTGAACGCCTTGACCATACCACCAAAGCGCTTTTCGACCTCTTCCTTGCCATAGCCGGCCAGTTCGAAAGCCTTGAACATGATTTCGGGCTTGTGGTTGCGGATGCCGCCCGACACCAGTTCATAGCCGTTGCAGGCCAGGTCATACTGATAGGCATGAACCTTCAGCGGGTCACCCATCAGCGCCTCCAGCCCGCCCTGCGGCATCGAGAAGGGGTTGTGGCTGAAGTCGATCTTGCCGGTTTCCGCGTCCTTTTCATACATCGGGAAATCGACGATCCAGGCGAATTTGAACACGCCTTCCTCGGTCAGGCCCAGTTCGCGGCCAATTTCATTGCGGGCGCGCCCGGCGACGGCCTCGAACTGTTCGGGGCGACCGCCCAGGAAGAAGGCCGCGTCACCCTCGCCCAGACCAAGCTGCAGGCGGATCGCCTCGGTCCGTTCGGGGCCGATGTTCTTGGCCAGGGGGCCCGCGGCCTCCATCTGGCCGTCATCGCCCTTGCGCCAGAAGATATACCCCATGCCCGGCAGGCCCTGCTGTTGCGCGAAGGCGTTCATCCGGTCACAGAACTTGCGGCTGCCGCCAGTCGGCGCGGGGATCGCGCGGATCTCGGTGCCCTCATTTTCCAGCAGTTTGGCAAAGATCGCAAAGCCCGAGTCGCGGAAGTGATCCGACACGATCTGCATCTTGATCGGGTTGCGCAGGTCGGGCTTGTCGCTGCCATACCACAGCATCGAATCCTTGTAGGCGATGCGCGGCCAGTCGGGATCAACGCGGCGGCCGTTGCCGAATTCCTCAAACAGGCCCTGGATCACCGGCTGGACGGCGGCAAAGACATCCTCCTGGGTGACGAAGCTCATCTCGACGTCAAGCTGGTAGAAGTCGGTCGGGCTGCGGTCGGCGCGCGGGTCTTCGTCGCGGAAGCAGGGCGCGATCTGGAAATAGCGGTCAAAGCCCGCGACCATGATCAGCTGCTTGAACTGCTGCGGCGCCTGGGGCAGCGCGTAGAACTTGCCCGGATGCAGGCGCGAGGGCACCAGAAAGTCGCGCGCGCCCTCGGGGGACGAAGCGGTGATGATCGGCGTCTGGAATTCGTTGAAGCCCGCGTTCCACATCCGGTTGCGGATCGACCGCACCACGTTTGACCGCAGCATCATGTTGTTGTGCAGGCTTTCGCGCCGCAGGTCCAGAAAACGGTAGGTCAGGCGGGTTTCTTCCGGGTAGTCCTGGTCGCCGAATACCGGCAGGGGCAGTTCCTCGGCCGGGCCAAGAACCTCGACCTCGCGGACGTAAACCTCGATCTCGCCGGTCGGGATCTTGGGGTTGACCAAGCCGGCATCGCGCAGCTTGACCGTGCCGTCGATGCGGATCACCCATTCCGCGCGAACACTTTCTAGCGCGGCAAAGGCGGGGCTGTCGCCATCGCACAGCACCTGCGTGATACCGTAATGGTCGCGCAGGTCGATGAACAGCACGCCCCCGTGATCGCGCACCCGGTGCACCCAGCCCGAAAGCCGGACGTTCTGGCCTGCATGGTCCTTGTTAAGGTCCGCACAGGTATGGCTGCGATAGGCGTGCATGGTTCTCCCCTTGTCCCGGGCTGGATTCATATCCGCGCGTTCAACCTTCTGGCCGCGCCGAAGTCAAGCGATCGTGCATCCGCGCCGCCGAATGTGCCCCCTGCCCGGGCCGCACAGGCAGTTGACGCAATCGAGGGCTTGCGCGCAGGCTTTGCAGGACTATAACGCCGTCAATTTGCGCGCCGCCGGGATGACAAAGGGGAAAGACATGCCGAAGAGAACCGATATCAAGTCCATTCTCATCATCGGCGCGGGGCCCATCGTCATCGGGCAGGCCTGCGAATTCGACTATTCCGGCGCCCAGGCCTGCAAGGCGCTGCGCGAGGAAGGCTACCGGGTCATCCTGGTCAACTCGAACCCGGCCACGATCATGACCGATCCAGAAATGGCCGACGCCACCTATATCGAGCCGATCACCCCCGAGGTCGTCGCCAAGATCATCGAAAAGGAACGCCCCGACGCGCTGCTGCCGACGATGGGCGGGCAGACCGGCCTGAACACCTCATTGGCGCTGGCCGACATGGGTGTGTTGGAAAAGTACAATGTTGAACTGATCGGCGCCAATCGCGACGCCATCGAAATGGCAGAAGATCGCAAGTTGTTCCGCGAGGCGATGGACCGCATCGGCCTGGAAAACCCGCGCGCCACGATCATTGCCGCCCCGAAACTGCCCAACGGCAAATATGACATCAACGCCGGCGTCGCCGAGGCGATGCGCGCGATCGACGACGTCGGCCTGCCCGCGATCATTCGCCCCGCCTTCACGCTGGGCGGCACCGGCGGCGGCGTGGCCTACAACCGCGACGACTATGAGGCGATCTGCCGCTCGGGGCTTGATGCCTCGCCGGTGGCGCAGATCCTGGTCGATGAATCGCTGCTGGGTTGGAAAGAGTACGAAATGGAGGTCGTCCGCGACAAGGCGGACAACGCGATCATCGTCTGCTCGATCGAGAACATCGACCCCATGGGCGTGCACACGGGCGATTCGATCACCGTGGCCCCGGCGCTGACGCTGACCGACAAGGAATACCAGATCATGCGCAACGGCAGCATCGCCGTGCTGCGTGAAATCGGCGTGGAAACCGGCGGGTCGAACGTGCAATGGGCGATCAACCCGAAAGACGGCCGCATGGTCGTGATCGAGATGAACCCCCGCGTGTCGCGGTCCTCGGCGCTGGCATCCAAGGCCACCGGCTTCCCGATCGCCAAGATCGCGGCAAAACTGGCCGTAGGCTACACGCTGGACGAGTTGGACAACGACATCACCAAGGTTACGCCCGCGTCGTTCGAACCCACCATCGACTATGTCGTGACCAAGATCCCGCGCTTTGCCTTTGAGAAATTCCCCGGGTCCAAGGCCGAACTGACCACCGCAATGAAATCGGTGGGCGAGGCGATGGCGATTGGCCGCACCTTCCACGAATCGGTGCAAAAGGCGCTGGCCTCGATGGAAACCGGCCTGACCGGCTTTGACGAAATCGAAATCCCCGGCGCGCCCGACAAGGCCGCCGTCATCAAGGCGATCTCGGGGCAGACCCCGGACCGGATGCGCCTGATCGCCCAAGCCATGCGTGAAGGCCTGACCGACGAGGAAATCCAGCACGCCACCGCCTTCGACCCCTGGTTCCTGGCCCGGATCCGCGAAATCGTGGAAACCGAGGTCGAGATCCGCCGCACCGGCCTGCCGGTCACTGAAAAGGGCCTGCGCGACCTGAAGATGATGGGCTTCACCGATGCCCGTCTGGCCAAGCTGACCGGTCGGGATGAGGCCAACATCCGCCGCGCCCGCCGCAACCTTGGCGTCAAGGCCGTGTTCAAGCGCATCGACACCTGCGCCGCCGAGTTCGAGGCCCAGACCCCCTATATGTATTCCACCTATGAGGCCCCCGCGATGGGCGACGTGGAATGTGAGGCCCGCCCCTCGGATCGCAAGAAGGTGGTGATCCTGGGCGGTGGCCCGAACCGGATCGGTCAGGGGATTGAATTCGACTATTGCTGCTGCCACGCCTGTTTCGCGCTGACCAAGGTCGTCTACGAAACGATCATGGTCAACTGCAACCCGGAGACCGTGTCGACCGACTACGACACGTCGGACCGGCTGTATTTCGAGCCGCTGACGCTGGAACATGTGCTGGAAATCCTGCGCGTGGAGCAGGAAAACGGCACGCTGCACGGGGTGATCGTGCAGTTCGGCGGCCAGACCCCGCTGAAACTGGCCAATGCGCTGGAGGCCGAGGGCATCCCGATCCTGGGCACCACGCCCGACGCCATCGACCTTGCCGAAGACCGTGAACGGTTCCAGCACCTGCTGCATGATCTGGGCCTGAAGCAGCCGGTGAACGGCATCGCCTCGTCCGAGGCGCAGGCCATTGAAATCGCCTACAAGGTCGGCTTCCCTCTGGTGATCCGCCCCTCCTACGTTCTGGGCGGCCGCGCGATGGAAATCGTGCGCGACATGGACCATCTGAAGCGCTACATCGCGACCGCCGTGCATGTGTCGGGCGACAGCCCGGTGCTTCTGGACAGCTACCTATCCGGCGCGATCGAGGTGGACGTGGACGCCCTGTCCGACGGCAAGACCGTGCATGTCGCGGGCATCATGCAGCATATCGAGGAAGCGGGCGTCCATTCGGGCGATTCCGCCTGCTCGCTGCCGCCCTACAGCCTCTCGCCCGAAACCGTGGCCGAGCTGAAGGAACAGACCGTCAAACTGGCCCTTGGCCTGAACGTCGTCGGCCTGATGAACGTGCAGTTCGCGATCAAGGACGGCGTGATCTATGTGCTGGAGGTCAACCCCCGCGCCTCGCGTACGGTGCCGTTCGTCGCCAAGGCGACCGACAGCGCCATCGCGTCAATCGCGGCGCGGCTGATGGCGGGCGAGCCGATGGCGAATTTCCCGATGCGCGCCGCCTATCCCGAGGGCGTGGGCCCCGAAACCCCCCTGCCCTTCGCCGATCCGCTGACGCTGGCCGATCCGAACACGCCTTGGTATTCGGTGAAAGAGGCCGTGCTGCCCTTTGCCCGCTTCCCCGGCGTCGATACGCTGCTGGGCCCGGAAATGCGTTCCACCGGCGAGGTGATGGGCTGGGACCGCAACTTCCCGCGCGCCTTCCTGAAGGCGCAGCTTGGGGCCGGCACCCACCTGCCCGAAGAGGGCCGCGTGTTCCTGTCGATCAAGGATGCCGACAAGACCGCCGATCTGGCGCAGGCCGCGCGCGACCTGATCGCGATGGGCTTTTCGCTGGTCGCCACCCGCGGCACCGCGCTGTGGCTGAAGGAAAACGGGGTTGAGGCAGAGCTGGTCAACAAGGTCTACGAAGGCCGCCCGAACATCGTGGACCGGCTGAAGAACGGCGATATCCAACTGGTCATGAACACGACCGAGGGCAGCCAGGCCGTGTCCGACAGCCGCGAAATCCGCGCCGTCGCGCTTTACGACAAGATCCCCTATTTCACCACGGCCGCGGCCAGCATCGCGGCGGTCGCGGCGATGAAGTCGCGCGGCGAAGGGGATATCAGCGTGCGCCCGCTGCAGGCCTGATCCAGGCAGCCCCCACACATCAAAAGGCCCGCGCCACCCGCGCGGGCCTTTGCATTTCGCAGGCGTCAGCCCTGCTGCGCGGCCAGTTCGTCCCAGCAGCCTAGGGCGTGGCCCGCATACATCATGCCCGGCCCCCCGGCCATCTGCACCGCCATGGCCAGCACATCGGCCAGCTCTTCGCGGGTGCCGCCCGCTTTCATCAGCGCCTCGACATGGAACATGATGCAAGGCTCACAGCGCAGCACCACCGACATGCCCAGCGCCACGAATTCCTTTTCCTTCAGCGACAGGACCCCGTTTTCCTTGACCGCCTTCGACAGCGTGCCAAAGCCCTGCATCGCCGCCGGTGCGGTCTTGTTCAGCGCCCGCAGCTCGCCGCGCATTTCGTCCATCTTTGCCTTGTAGCTCATGAAAATCTCCTGTTCCGGCTGTCGGGTTCAGGTCGCACGGCAACATTCACGCGACCTTGACCTGCGTCAAATCCCATTCAAATCCCGGAATATTTCCCGCCTCGCTGCGAAGGGTCAGCCATCGGTGCGGATGCGCAGGTTCTGCGGGTCATGGGGGCTATCCTCAACCACCACCGCATCCCATTGCTGGCGCAGCATCCGCACCTTCAGCCGCTGCCCCACCCCGGCCAGATCGGGGCGCACATAGCCCATGCCGATCTGCTTGCCAAAGACCACCGACCAGCCGCCGGATGTCAGCCGGCCGACCTTTTCCCCGTCCAGCAGGATCGCCTCCTTGCCCCAGGGGTCGGTGTCATCCGGCCCATCGATCAGCAGGGTCACGCATTTCGAACGCAGGCCTTTGTCCAGCATCGCCTGCTTGCCCAGAAACGGCTTCGACAGATCCACGAAGCGGTCCAGCCCGCCTTCCAGCGGCGTGGCATCGCGGCCCAGTTCGTTGCCGAACGCGCGGTAGGATTTTTCTTGCCGCAGCCAGTTCTGCGCCCGCGCGCCGACCAGCTTCATCCCATGTTTCGCCCCGGCGGCCAGCAGCTGATCCCACAGATAGCGGCCTATCTCGATCGGATGGTGCAGTTCCCACCCCAGTTCGCCGGTATAGGCCACGCGCAGCGCACGCACCGGGCACATGCCCAGTTCGATGTTGCGCCAGGAAAGCCAGGGGAAGCGCGCGTTGCCCAGAACCGTGTCGGGATCAGCATCCTTGACGATTTCGCGCAGGATGGCGCGAGACTTGGGCCCCGCCAGCGCAAAAACGCCCCATTGGGTGGTGACATCGTGGATCTCGATATAGCCGAAATCGGACATTTTATCTTCGGCGCATTGGCGCAGATAGGAGCCATCATAGGCAGACCAGGCCCCGGCCGAGATCAGGTAATATTCATTTTCCGATAATCTGACGATGGTATATTCGGTTCGCGTGGTGCCTGCGGGCGTCAGCGCATAGGTCAGGTTGATGCGGCCCACCTTGGGCAGCCTGTTGGTAGTGAACCAGTCCAGGAAGGCCGTCGCGCCGGGGCCGCGCAGCAGATGCTTGGTAAAGGCGGTCGCGTCGATCAGGCCCGCGGTTTCGCGGATCACCCGCGCCTCGGCCTCGGCATAGGGCCACCAGCTGCCGCGCCGGAAGCTGCGGCCGTTGTGGTCGAAATCGGACGCCACGCCGGGGGCATAGTAATTCGGCCGTTCCCATCCGTTGACCTGCCCCATCTGCGCGCCCAGCGCGATCTGGCGGTCATAGTTCGGCGCGGTGCGCAGCGGGCGACAGGCTTCGCGTTCCTCATCGGGGTGGTGCAGGATGAAGACATGTTCGTAACATTCCTCATTCTTGCGCGCGGCATATTCGGTGGTCATCCAGGGGCCGTAGCGGCGCGGATCAAGGCTGGCCATGTCGATCTCGGCCTCGCCCTCGGTCATCAGTTGCGCAAGGTAATGGCCGGTGCCGCCCGCCGCGGTGATGCCAAAGCTGAACCCCTCTGCCAGCCACATGTTGCACAGCCCCGGCGCGGGGCCAACCAGCGGGTTGCCATCGGGCGTATAACAGATCGGACCGTTGAAATCGTCCTTCAGCCCCACGCTTTCCGACGAGGGGATGCGGTGGATCATCGACAAATATTCCGCCTCGATCCGGTCCAGATCCAGCGGGAACAGATCCGCGCGGAAGGATTGCGGCACGTCATACAGGAACCGTGCCGGCGCCCCGCGTTCATAGGGGCCCAGGATCCAGCCGCCGCGTTCTTCGCGCACGTACCATTTCGCATCGGCATCACGCAGCACGGGATGTTCAGGGTTGCCGGCGGCCCGCCAGGCGGCCAGCGCCGGGTCGGGTTCGGTCACGATATACTGATGTTCCACCGGAATCGCGGGGATCTTGATCCCCAGCAGCCGGGCGGTGCGCTGCGCATGATTGCCGGTGGCGGTGACGACATGTTCGGCGCGCACTTCCACCATCTCGCCCGAGCCGACAAGATTGCCGCCCCGTTCCACCATCTGTTCCAGCGTCACGATCCATTCGCTGCCCGTCCAGCGATAGCCGTTCACCTGCATCTTGCGCAGGATCGCCACCCCGCGCATCCGCGCGCCCTTGGCCATGGCCTGGGTCACATCGGCGGGGTTGATATAGCCGTCCTGCGGGTGAAACAGCGCGCCCTTCAGATCCTCGGTCCGCACCAGCGGCCAGCGGTCCCGGATCTGCGCGGGCGTCAGAAATTCGTGATGGACACCGGCGGTTTCGGCCACGGTTGAATACAGCATGTATTCATCCATGCGGTCCTGGGTCTGCGCCATGCGCAGGTTGCCCACAACCGCGAAGCCCGCGTTCAGCCCTGTCTCGGCCTCCAGCCCCTTGTAGAAATCGACCGAGTATTTGTGGATGTGGGTGGTCGCATAGCCCATGTTGAACAGCGGCAGCAGGCCCGCGGCATGCCAGGTCGACCCGGATGTCAGCTCATCGCGTTCCACCAGCATCGTGTCCCAGCCCGCCTTGGCCAGATGATAGGCGATCGCACAGCCGACGGCACCGCCGCCGACGACCAGGGCTTGGACATGGGTTTTCATGGGCGATTCCCTTGGGTCTTTGTCCCGTTCTGCCAGACCTGTCGCCGCGCGGGCCATCCCGCCCGACCTTTGCCAGCCAAAAGCGACATGCGCGGGCGCGGGCAACGCAAAGCCCGCGCCGGGGTTCCGCGCGCGGGCAAAAATAAACCCGGGAACCCCGGCCCCGGGCCTGCCGTTTCTACCCCGCAATCGGGACGCGACCCGACGGATCGCAACGCCCCGGAATGTTCTGAAAAGGGAGACTGACCCATGAAAAAGCTTCTTGTCACCACCGCGCTTGGCCTGTTTGCCGCGGCCCCCGCCCTGGCCGATACCCACATGGCGGCCGAGCAGACGGGTGCACCCGCTGCCGCCCAAGTGGACGTGACGGCCGAAATCTTTGTGCCCGTGGTGGATCAGGCGGTTCTGGCCTCGGACTTCATCGGCAAGCGCGTCTATGTGTCCGAAGCCGACATCGACCCGACGCCGATCAACGATGCCGCCGCCGAATGGAACGACATCGGTGAAATCGGCGATGTGGTGATCAGCCGCGCCGGTGATGTCGAGGCCGTTCTGGTCGATGTCGGCGGCTTCCTTGGCATCGGCGAAAAGACGGTTGCGGTGAACATGTCCGGCCTGACCATGGTGCAGGATGGCGATAACCCGGATGATTATTTCATCGTTGTCCGCGGCACCAAACAGGCGGTTGAGACCGCGCCGACCTATCAGCTTGAGGGCGCCGAAACCGCAGCCACCCCGCAGGCCGAGGCCGACCCCGCGCCCGTCGCGACCGCGCAAAATTTCGACGGTCTGACCGCGGAACAGCTGACCGGCGCCCCGGTGCATGGTGCCAATGACGAAAAGATCGGTGAGGTCAGCGACCTGGTCCTGGGCCAAGACGATTCGATCACCCATGTGATCGTGGATGTGGGCGGCTTCCTGGGCCTTGGCAGCAAGTCGGTGGCCCTTAGCCCCGACATGGTCACGGTCGCGCAGCCGGATGCGGATGATCCCCGCCTGATCGTTGCCGCCAGCGAAGACCAGCTGAAGCAGATGCCCGAATTGACCCGCTGATCCGGGGGAATATATCAAGAACAAGGCCCGGCGTCATGCGCCGGGCCTTTGGCTTACAGCATCCCCGGAACCACCAGATCCGGCGGCCGGTGCCCATCGGCGAAGGTCTTGATGTTGATGATGACCTTCTCGCCCATCTCGACCCGCCCCTCGATCGTGGCCGATCCCATATGCGGCAGCAACACCACATTAGGCAGTTCGCGCAGCCGCGGGTTGATCTCGGCGCCGTGTTCGAACACATCCAGCCCCGCCCCGGCAATTTCGCCCGCGCGCAGCATCCGCGTCAGGGCGTTTTCGTCGATCACCTCCCCGCGTGAGGTGTTCACGATCACCGCCGAGGGCTTCATCAGCTTCAGCCGCCGTGCGTTCAGCAGGTGGAAGGTCGATGGCGTATGCGGGCAGTTGACCGACACCACATCCATCCGGCTGACCATCTGGTCCAGACTTTCCCACCAGGTCGCCTCAAGTTCCTGCTCGATCTCGGGGCGCAGGCGCTTGCGGTTGTGATAGTGGATCTGCATCCCGAAGGCGCGCGCCCGCCGCGCCAGCGCCTGCCCGATGCGCCCCATGCCCAGAATGCCCAGCCGCTTGCCGCCGACCCGGCCACCCAGGAAGGCGGTGGGCGACCAGCCACGCCATTCGCCCGCCTGCATCACCGACATGCCTTCGGGGATGCGCCGGATCACGCCCAGAATCAGCGCCATCGCCATGTCGGCGGTGTCTTCGGTCACCACGCCGGGGGTGTTGGCCACCAAAATCCCCCGCTGACGGGCCGTGGCCACGTCGATGTGATCGATACCCGCGCCGTAATTGGCGATCAGCTTCAGCTTGTCGCCCGCTGCCGCCAGCATGTTGGCCTCGATCGAATCGGTCACGCAGGGCACCAGCACATCGGCACGCTGCATGGCCGTGACCAGTTCCTCACGGGTCATCCGCCGATCGGTTTCGTTCAACTCGACGTCGAACAATTCCTTCATCCGGGTCTCGACGACCTCGGGCAACCGTCGCGTCACGACAACACTCAGGCGCGGTGCGGGCATGGCGGGGGTCTCCTCTCTTCCAAACGCCTTCTTCTGGGTGCAAAGTGACGCGCAACGGGCCGGGGGACAAGGCCCCGAACGGGCACAAAACGCGTTATTCCAACTGACAGCGCAATTTTATTGCGCCGCCGACGGAACGAAGCGGAAATGATGGGACAAGGCATGAAACTGCGTTCGGCAATCATCGGGGTGGCGCTGGCCACCGCAGGGGCGCTGGCCGGTGCCGCGCTGCACGCGCAGGACACCGATGCCCCGCCCGAAAAGGTGGCCGTCAACACCCAGCCCGCGCGCGGGCCCGTGACCAACCTGCCGCTGCCGCGATTCGTTTCGCTGAAAGGGTCCGAGGGCAATGCCCGCCGTGGCCCGTCGCTGTCGCATCGAATCGACTGGGTGTTTCGTCACAACGGCATGCCGCTGCGGGTAACGGCGGAATTCGGCCATTGGCGCCGGGTCGAGGACCGCGATGGCGCGGGCGGCTGGGTGCATTATTCGCTTCTGTCGGGGGTGCGCAGCGTCATCATTCAGGACGACATGACCGAGCTGAAGATGCGCCCCGATCCTGCCGCCGGCGTTGCGGCCGTGGCCGAGGCGGGCGCGATCGCGCGGCTGGGCGAATGCCTGCGCGACTGGTGCCGGATCACCGCCGAGGGTGAAAAGGGCTGGGTGCAGAAGGCGCAGATCTGGGGCGTGGGCGCGGAAGAATTGCGTGACTGACCCGCGATTTCAGGATAGCACCGCCCGCGATCAGGCAACCCCGAGACCGCGATGCTATCCCAGACCGACCAGAACCGGCTGAACCGTTCCGCAGGCATCGCCTCTGTCGGGGTGGCGGGCATTCTGGTGGCGATGAAGCTTTGGGCCCTGGCGCAGACCGGGTCGCTGTCGATCGCGGCATCGCTGGCCGACAGCGCGATGGATCTGCTTATCTCTGGGGCGGGGCTGACCGCCATCCTGTATGCCCAGCGCCCGGCGGACGAAGATCACGCCTTCGGCCATACCTCGGCCGAAGATCTGGTGTCGCTGGGTCAGGCGCTGTTCGTTCTGGCCTCGGCCGGGGCCATTGCCTGGGTGGCGACGCAGCGCCTGCTGGCCGACACGACGCCCCCGCTGGCCGCCGAAGGCCCGGGCATCGCGGTGATGGTGGCATCGGCGCTGCTGACCGCCGGTCTGGTGCTGTGGCAGCGCAGGGTGGCGCGCCGCACCGGCAACCGGGTCGTGGCGGCCGACATGATGCATTATGTGGGCGATCTGGGGCCGACACTGGGCGCGATCCTTGCGCTGTGGCTGTCCAGCCGCTTTGGCCTGTCGGGCGCTGACAGCATCATCGCCCTTATCGCCGCCGCCATGATGGGGCGCGGGGCCATCGTGATCGGGCTGGGCGCCTGGCACGCGCTGATGGACCGCGCCGCACCGCCCGAGATCATCGAAGGCATCGCCGCAATCGCCGCCAGCTGGCCCGGTGTGCATGGGTTCCACGATCTCAAGACCCGCACCGCCGGATCGCGGGTTTTTGTGAACCTGCACATCGAACTGGACGGCGATCAAAGCCTGCGCGCGGCCCATGCCATCGGTGCCGGGCTGCGCCGCGCGATCATGCAGGCCTATCCGCAGGCCGATGTCATCATCCACAAGGATGTCTGGGGCGAAGGCTGACCGCCGGATCAGGCGACGTCCTGCAGGCCGCGCCCTTTCAACAGCGCCTCAACCCCCGGCATCCGGCCGCGGAACGCGGTGTAAAGTTCTTCCGCAGGGCGCGATCCGCCCGCCGACAGGATGAACCGCTCCAGACGTTCGGCGGTGGACGGGTCGAACACATCGCCCGCTTCCTCAAAGGCGGCGAAGGCATCGGCATCCATCACCTCGGACCACATGTAGCTGTAATAGCCCGCCGAATAGCCATCGCCCGCAAAGACATGGGCGAAATGCGGTGTGGCATGGCGCATCGCAATGGCATGGGGCATGCCGATTTCGGCCAGCACCTCGGCCTCGCGGGCGATGGGATCGGCGGGCGGCGCACCTTCATGGAAGGCCAGATCAACCAGCGCCGAGGCGACATATTCCACCGTGGCAAAGCCCTGGTCATAGGTCGCCGCCGCCAGAAGCCGGTCGCGCAGATCGACGGGCATCGGCGCGCCGGTCTGCCAGTGGCGGGCGTGACGGTCCAGCACCGCGGGCACATCCAGCCAGTGTTCATAAAGCTGGCTGGGCAGTTCCACGAAATCGCGCGCGACCGACGTGCCCGAGATCAGCGGATAGGTCACATCCGACAGCATCTGATGCAGCGCATGGCCGAATTCGTGGAACAGGGTGCGCGCGTCATCATGGCTTAGCAGCGTGGGCGCGCCCTTGGCGAAGTTGCACACATTGACGACGATGGGGCGCACCTCGCCCCCCAGCTTGCGCTGCGCGCGCATCGCCGAACACCACGCGCCCGACCGTTTCGACGCGCGCGCAAAATAGTCGCCCAGGAACACCGCCATGTGCCGGCCCTGACGGGTCACCTCCCACCCGCGGACATCGGGGTGGTAGAACGGCCCCTCGATCGGGCGGAATTCCAGCCCGAACAGCCGGTTGGCCACATCGAACATCGCGCCCAGCATCGCGTCCAGCGACAGGTAGGGCTTCAACGCGGTCTCATCCAGATCATGTTCGGCCTTGCGCCGCTTTTCCGCGTAATAGCGCCAGTCCCAGGGTTCCAGCGCGCCATTGATGCCATCGGCATTCAGCATCCGCGTCAACACCTGCGCATCTGCCAGCGCCTTGGCGCGGGCCGGTTCCCACACCTGCATCAGCAGTTCCCGCACCCGGTCGGGCCCGCCGGCCATTTCCGGTTCCAACTTGAAGGCGGCAAAACTGTCATAGCCCAGCAGTTGCGCGCGTTCCGCCCGCAGCGCCAGGATTTCGGCTGCAAGCGCGCGATTGTCGGTGTCCCCGCCATTGGCCCCGCGCGCGGCCCAAGCCGCACAGGCGATATGGCGCAGGTCGCGGCGGGGGAAAACTGCAAAAACGGCACGATCAATGACCGGTTCAGCGTCAGCACCGGCCCTGGCGCGCCCCGTTCCGCCCCCGCCGCGCGGGCGGCATCAACCACGAAATCGGGCAGGCCTGTCAGGTCTTCTTCCGCCAGCGGCCGGAACCAGCCCCGTTCATCGGCCAGCAGATTTTGGGTGAAGGCCGTGGACAAAACCGCCAGCCGTTCCTTGATCGCAGCCATCCGTTCCGCCGCCGCCCCTTCCAGCGCGGCGCCTGCGCGGATGAACATCTGGCGGTAAAGGTCCAGCACCCGCGCCTCTTCGGGCGGCAGGGCAAGGGTGTCGCGGTCGGTCCAAAGCGCCTCGATCCGGGCGAAAAGCGCGCGGTTCATCGTCACCTCGGACGAAAAGGCCGCCATCTTTGGCGCCAGCTCGCGCATCAAGGCCTCACGCGCGGGGGTGCTGTCGGCCCCGGCAAGGTTGTAAAACACCCCCGCCACCCGGTCCAAGGTCGCCTCGGCCAGTTCCAGCGCGGCGATGGTATTGGCAAAGCTGGGCGGATCGGGGTTATCGGCAATCGCGGCAATCGCCGCGCGCGCCTCGGCCAGCCCTGCATCAAAGGCTGGGCCGAAATGGTCATCCGACAGGGCCGCGAATGGCGGCAGGCCAAAGGGCCCGGTCCAGTCTTGCAGCAGGGGATTGGTCATCGCACTCTCCTCTCGTGCCAGTCTGGCCTGTCAGCTCTTGGCACCGCAAACGGCACAATCGGGGCGCGGCTTCACCGCGATCTGGCGGCTTTCACCCCATAGCGCATCGTGTATCAGCAGCCGCCCGCGCAGCCCCTGGCCCGCGCCGGTGATTTCCTTGATCGCCTCGGTCGCCATCATCGCGCCGACCACGCCGGGCAACGCGCCCACCACGCCGGCCTCGGCACACGACGGCGCAAGGCCGGGGGCCGGGGCCTCGGGGAAGACACAGGCGAAACAGGGCGCGCCGCGCGCCGGGTCATAGACCGACAACTGCCCTTCCCATTGCGCGATGGCGCCCGCGATCAGCGGCTTGCCAGCCGCCACCGCCGCCGCATTCACCATATAGCGGGTCGCGAAATTGTCGGTCCCGTCCAGGATCAGGTCATATTCGGCAAACAGGGCCGGCGCATCGGCCTCGGACAGGCGGCGGTTGTAGGGGCGCACCTCGATATAAGGATTAAGCGCCTTCATCTGCAGTTCGGCGGAAAAGACCTTGGGCATGCCGATGCGCGCATCGGTATGGATCACCTGCCGCTGCAGGTTGGAATTGGACACCACGTCGTCATCGATCACGCCCACCGTGCCAACGCCCGCCGCCGCCAGATACAGCAGCACCGGCGAGCCAAGCCCCCCCGCGCCCACCACCAGAACCTTTGCCCCCTTCAGCCGTTTTTGCCCCGGCCCGCCGATTTCACGCAGCATGATGTGGCGGGCATAGCGGTCCAGTTCCGCGGCGGAAAAGGAAGCCTTGGGCGCGGCGGCAACCTGGGGCGCCGCGGGACGCGCACGCGCCTTCACCGCCGCCAGGACAAGCCGATAAAGCCCCACCACCGCAAGGATCACGCCAAAGACCAGCCAGGCGCGGAATTCCCCCCCGGTCAGCCGGGCAAGGGGGGGCGATCCGACCCAGGGCGCATGGGCCCACAGGATCGCCAGCCACCAGACCCCGGCCAGGGCCCAAGGCTGCCAGCGCGGCGGCCGTTTCCAGACGGCCAGCGCCCAGATCGCCGCAAATCCCAAAAGCCCGATCATGCCGTCCCCGTCGAACCAAAGCCGCCCGCGCCCCGGGCGGTCGGTGCCAGATCCCCGGCCAGTTCAAAGCGCGCCTGCACCACCGGCGCGATCACCGCCTGTGCGATACGATCGCCATGGGCCACGACAAAGGGCTCGGCCCCAAGGTTGATCAAAAGCACCCCCACCGGCCCGCGATAATCGGCGTCGATCGTGCCGGGGCTGTTGGTCAGCCCGATGCCGTGCTTGAACGCCAGCCCCGAGCGCGGGCGGATCTGCATCTCAAACCCTTCGGGGATTTCCACCCGCAGCCCGGTGGGCACAAGCGCGCGGGCCATCGGCGCCAGAACAATCCCGACCGCCCGATCCTCGGGGCGCAGGTTGGCGCGCAGGTCGGCCCCTGCCGCGCCCGCCGTTTCATAGGTGGGCAGGGCGATGGCCGGATCGGCCCAATCCTCGCGCATGATCTTCACAACCGTCACATCTGCCCCTTTCACGGTGATCCGCTGTCCCGTCACGCCCCTGGCCCTAGCGATCCGCCAGCGCCTCGGCGATGCGTGCGGCAAGACGGCGGGCGACATCGTCCTTGGCCATGCGCGGCCAGCTTTCCGACCCATCGGCATAGATCAGCGTCACCGCATTTTCCGCCCCACCCATGATCCCCGTGTCGGGGCTGACGTCATTGGCCACGATCCAGTCACAGCCCTTGCGCACGCGTTTCGCGGTGGCATGGGCCAGCACGTCATGGGTTTCGGCGGCAAAGCCCACCACCAGCCCGGGCCGCCCCGCGTCCATCTGGCTGATCGTTGCCAGAATGTCGGGGTTTTCCGCGAATTCCAGCGCCGGCGCCTTGCCGGAACCGTCCTTTTTCATCTTCTGCCCGGCGGCATTGGCCACGCGCCAATCCGCCACGGCGGCGGCAAAGACCGCCGCATCGGCGGGCAACGCGGCCTGCACGGCCGCCAGCATCTGCTGCGCGGTTTCCACGCGCACCACATCCACGCCCGGCGGCGGGGGCACGGTGGCGGGGCCGGTGACAAAAGTCACCCGCGCGCCCAGATCGCGCAGCGCCGCAGCCAGCGCCGTTCCCTGCGCCCCCGAGGATCGGTTGGCTATATAGCGCACCGGATCAATGGGTTCATGCGTCGGCCCCGAGGTCACCAGCACATGCCGACCCGCCAGCGGACCATCGCCCAGCGCCGCACCGATCGCAGCACGGATCGCATCGGGCTCGGCCATGCGGCCGGGGCCGAATTCGCCACAGGCCATCGCGCCATCATCCGGGCCCACGATCCTGATCCCGTCGCCCTGCAAGGTGGCCAGGTTGCGCCGGGTCGCGGGATGGGTCCACATCCGCACATTCATCGCAGGCGCCAGCAGCACCGGCTTGTCCGTGGCCATCAGCAGCGTCGAGGCAAGATCATTGGCAAGCCCCGCCGCCATCTTGCCCATCAGGTCGGCGGTGGCCGGCGCCACCACCACCAGATCGGCGCTACGGCTAAGCTGGATATGGCCCATCTCGGCCTCTGACGTCAGGTCGAACAGGTCCCGATGCACCTTTTCCCCGGCTAGGGCCGAAACGCTTAGCGGGGTCACGAATTCCTCGGCCGCGCGGGTCAGCACCGGCACGACACCCGCCCCCGCATCGCGCAGCCGCCGGATCAGATCCAGCACCTTGTAGGCCGCAATGCCGCCACCGATGATCAGGAGTATCTTCTTGCCCGCCAGCATCCCCGCCTCCTACGCCTTGCGCCACAAGCTTTAGGCCCCGGCACCGCCCGGCGCAAGTTAGCGCAGTGCCGCGCAGGGGTCTTCGCGCGGGGTGGGCTCGGTCACGATCCACAGATCGAAGGGCTGCGGCCCGTCCGCCGGGGCCTCAAGCTGACCCAGCGACAGAACGGAAACCTGCGGTGCGGCGCGCGCGATCATCGCCGGAACGCCGCGATCGGTGCGCGCATGACCCGACCCGGTAATCACCGCCACCGGACCGCCGGTCTGTTCCAGCGCCTGGATCGCGGTGCGCGCAAAGGCGGCATCGCGCAGCCGCTGCGCGGCCACCATGCCGGGCAGCATGTCGGCTGGCAAGGCATCGCAATGGGCGGCCATCTGTTCGGCCTCTTGCGCGGCCTGTTCGTCCGTTGGCAGGGCCTGATCCAGGCCAAAGGCGGGGGCGTCCGGGCCAAAGACCGCCGCGGCGCCATCGGCCATGGCGCGGCGCACCTCATCGCGCGGCAGGGCGGCGCCATAGATCGCGGCCTGGGGGGCGGCGGTGAACAAAGGCGCATACATCACGAAATCCGGCCAGCCGGATGCGTTCCAGTCCAGCACCGCGCCCAAGCCCGCCGCATCGGCGCGCAGATCCGGCGTCACGCGGGCCGCCTGTTCGGGGCTGAGCATCTCAAAGACGATGGCGCGGGGGGCCAGCGCGGCAAGGGCCGCCGCTTGGTTCACGTGATGGGTGGGGTTGTCGTGAACCTCGCCCAGAACCACGATATCGGCGCGCAGATTGCCCAGATCCTGCGGTCCGATCTGGGCGGCGGACACAGGAACGGCGGCGCAAAACAGCCAAGATGCAAGAAACGCTTTCATGAAAAGAAGTGCTGCACCGCGCTGCCATGAGTTTCAAGGCTTTTGCGCATCTTGGTGAAGGCCTGAACCTCAAGCTGGCGGATGCGTTCCTTGGACAGGCCCAATTCCTCGCCCAGCGATTCCAGCGTGCGGGGGTCATCGCGCAGGCGCCGTTCGGTCACGATAAAGCGTTCCCGCGGGGTCAGCCGGCCCATCGCCTCGCCCAGCCAGTCGCGCATCAACGCCATGTCATGGGTTTCGGCAACCGTGTCCTCGGCCCGTGCGCCATCATCTTCCAGCGCCTCGATCCATTCGCGCCCCTCTTCATCCGAGGATTGCGTGGCGTTCAGCGAGAAATCCGACCCGGCCAGCCGGCCCTCCATCATCTCGACATCGGCCAGCGGCACGCCGATCGTCTCGGCGACGCGCTGACGCAACTGCGCGCCATCCAGCGTCACCCCCTCGGCCTCGGCCTCGCGTTCCAGCTGGGCCTGCACCCGGCGCAGGTTGAAGAACAAGGCCTTTTGCGACGATGTCGATCCGGTGCGCACCATCGACCAGTTGCGCATCACGAAATCCTGGATGCTGGCCTTGATCCACCAGACCGCGTAGGTGGAAAACCGCACGCCCCGGTCGGGGTCGAACTTGTCGGCGGCCTTCAGCAGACCCAGGCTTGCTTCCTGGATCAGGTCATTCATCGGCGCGCCATAGCGGCGGAATTTCGACGCCATCGAAATCGCCAGCCGCATATAGGCCGACACCAGCCGCTGCATCGCCGCTACGTCGCGCCGGTCACGCCAGGCGCGGGCAAGTTCGATTTCCGTTTCCGCATCCAGAAGCTCTGCCCGCATCGCGCGGCGTGGCAGGGTTTCATCCGTCATTCCGTCGAGTGCCATCTGCAGTCTCCCAGGCCATTGCCCTTGCTGTTGGCGTGCTCTTCTTCAAACACTATGCCTGATACGGCGGGGGGAGTCTTGCGGATCACCCCGGGCTCACGGAAAAGTTCGATTTCAAATGTGGAATTGGCAGGGTGCAGGCCCTGCCCCCGTTCGGGTGGGGACGAATCTGCCGCTAGGGGTGCGTGTTACCCGCTGCACCAGGGCTGCGTCATTAACCATTCATCAACCAATCTTCCCCTATGCCTGATCCGAAGACAGGAGGCTGGGATGGTGGCACGGGCCTATACGGTGGCCTTCGAAGGCATAGAGGCCCGGCTGGTCGAGGTGCAATGCGCGCTGGCCCCCGGAATGCCGGGTTTTGCCATCGTCGGCCTGCCCGACAAGGCCGTATCCGAGGCGCGCGAACGCGTCCGCGCCGCCCTGGCCGCGCTTTCCATCGCGCTGCCGTCCAAGAAAATCACCATCAACCTGTCGCCCGCCGATCTGCCGAAAGAAGGGTCGCATTTCGACTTGCCGATCGCGCTGGCGCTGCTGGCGGCGATCGACATCCTGCCCAAGGAAGAGGTCGAGGCCAGCGTCGCCATAGGCGAGTTGTCACTCGACGGACGGCTGGTGGCGGTCGCGGGTGCCCTGCCCGCCGCCATGGCCGCCGCCGAGGAAGACCGCAGCCTGATCTGCCCGGCCGCCTGCGGCGCCGAGGCCGCATGGGTCGGCGCCGTCACGGTCCATGCGCCAGCCTCGCTGACCGAGGCGATCCGGCATTTCACCGGCCAATCCCCCCTGCCCGCCGCCCGTCCGGGCGAAGTGACCGCCGCCGCCGCCGCCCGCGACCTGCGCGATGTAAAGGGCCAGGAAAAAGCCAAACGCGCGCTGGAAATCGCCGCGGCAGGGCGCCACCACCTGCTGATGGTCGGCGCGCCGGGGTCGGGCAAATCCATGCTTGCCGCCCGCCTGCCCGGCATCCTGCCCCCGCTGTCCCCCGCCGAGGCGCTGGAAACCTCGATGATCCAGTCGCTGTCGGGTCTGATCCGCGAAGGCGGGATCTCTCGGTCCCGCCCGTTCTGCGAACCCCATCACACCGCCTCGATGGCTGCGATCGTCGGCGGTGGCCGCGGCGCCAAACCGGGCGAGATCAGCCTGGCCCATAACGGCGTTCTGTTCATGGACGAATTTCCCGAATTCCCGCGCGCCGTGCTGGAAACCCTGCGCCAACCGATCGAAACCGGCGAGGTCGTCGTCGCCCGCGCGAATGCCCATGTGCGCTACCCCTGCCGCTTCCTGCTGGTGGCCGCGGCAAACCCGTGCAAATGCGGCTATCTGGGGGATGCCTCGCGCGCCTGTGCGCGGGTGCCGGCCTGCGGCGAAGACTATCTGGGGCGCATTTCGGGGCCGCTGATGGACCGCTTCGACCTGCGCATCGAGGTGCCGCCCGTAGCCTACGCCGACCTGGACCTGCCTGCAACGGGCGAGGATTCCACCACCGTCGCCGCCCGCGTCCAGGCGGCCCGCACCCGGCAGGCAGAACGCTTTGCCAATCTGCCCGGCATCCGCGTCAACGCCGAGGCCGAAGGCAGCGTGCTGGAACAGATTGCCACCCCCGACGCCGAGGGCCGGGCCATGCTGAGCCGGGTGGCCGAACGGTTCGGCCTGTCCGCACGCGGCTATCACCGGGTGCTGCGCGTCGCGCGCACCATCGCCGATCTGGACGGCGCGGAAACCGTCCGCGCGCCGCATGTGGCCGAGGCCGTCGCCTACCGCCTCAGCCTGCGGGCCGGGCAGTGATCAGGCGCGCTTGGCCTCAATCACCTGCCAGATCTTTTCTGCGACATTGACGCCGTCAAAACGCTCCAGCTCCTGAATGCCGGTGGGTGAGGTCACGTTGATCTCGGTCAGCCAATCGCCGATCACATCGATCCCCACGAAAATCTGCCCCTTCTCGCGCAAAAGCGGGCCGATTGCCGCACAGATTTCACGGTCGCGCGCGGTCAGGCCAATCTTTTCGGGCCGACCGCCGACATGCATGTTGGATCGCGTTTCGCCCTTTGCGGGCACGCGGTTGATCGCGCCGACCGGCTCGCCATTCACCAGAATGATCCGCTTGTCGCCCTTGCTGACCGCCGGAATGTATTTTTGCGCGATCAGCGGTTCATTGTTGATGCCGATGAACAGCTCATGCAGCGAGGCAAGGTTGCGATCATTCGGGTCAAGCCGGAACACACCCGCGCCGCCATTGCCGTAAAGCGGCTTCAGGATGATGTCGCCATGCTGCGCCTTGAAATCACGGAGGGTGTTCAGATCACGCGCGATCAAGGTGGGCGGTGTCAGGTCGGGGAAATTCAGGACCAGAAGCTTCTCGGGATAGTTCCGAACCCAGAACGGATCGTTCACCACCAGTGTCTGCGGATGGATGCGGTCAAGAATGTGGGTCGTCGTGATATAACCCATGTCGAAGGGCGGATCCTGCCGGAGCCAGACCACATCGCAATCGGCCAGATCGACCTCGACCTCATCGCCCAGCGTGAAGTGATTGCCCTTCTCTCGCCGGAGTGTCAGCGGCCAACCGCGCGCCAGAACACGCCCCTCACGGTAAGACAACCGTCCGGGCGTGTAATAGAACAGCGTGTGACCGCGCTCTTGTGCCTCAAGGGCAATGCGGAAGGTGCTGTCGGCGTCAATGTTGACCGCGCCGATCGGGTCCATCTGGATCGCAACTTTCAAGGCCATCTGCGCCCCCTTTCGTTGCGCTCTTGATGGCCCAGCGCGACGCGTAACGCAATGTCCCGTCAGCCCGGGGCAAACGCATTTTCCACGATGTCGATCCGACCGATGGCATCGACCAGCGCCACGTCAAAGCGCACTTCGGTCAATTGACCCATCGGTTCCTTGCCGATGAATTCTGCGGCGGACGCATGGATACGGCCCATCTGACGGGGCGAAAGCCGTGCCGCAGCCTGGGCATGGGTCCTGGCTTTCTTTACCTCGATGAACACGATCCGGTCGCCTTCCCGTGCGATCAGATCGACTTCGCCCCCGAAACGCCCGCGCCAACGGGTCGCGGCGATGCGCCGCCCGGTATTGACGTAATGGGCGGCAACCTGGGCCTCGGCCGCCAGACCGGCATGATAGGATACAGCACCCGACATCACTTTCTCTCCAGCGCAAGCGCCCTTTGGTAAACCTCGCGCCGGGGCAAGCCCAAGGCTTCGGCCACCTCTGCAGCGGCATCTTTCACACTCATCCGCGCCAGGCGTTCGGACAGGGCCTGGTCGACATCCTCGGCACTTGCCTGGCGCCCGCGCGCGCGGTCGACCAAGACCACGATCTCCCCTTTGACGGGCTGCCCGGCGAAGGACTCGGCCAATTCCCGCAGGCTGCCACGGCGCACCTCTTCGAACCGTTTCGTCAATTCCCGGCAGACCGCCGCCTCTCTCTCTTCTCCGAACTCTGTCACAAGGGCATCTAACAATTCGCTAACGCGCTTGGGCGATTCATAAAAAACAAGTGTCGCAGGCACATTTGCGAATTCGCGCAGCCATTTGCGCCGGGCACTGTCCGTATTAGGGGCGAAGCCTGCGAACAAAAACCGATCCGATGGCAAGCCGGAAACCGTCAGCGCGGCCAGCACCGCCGATGGCCCCGGCGCGGCCAGCACCGGGTGACCTGCCGCGATTGCCGCCCGGGCCAGCTGAAACCCGGGGTCCGCCACCAGCGGGGTTCCCGCCTCCGAGGCATAGGCCACGCTTTTCCCTTCCGCCAGCGCGCGCAACAACTTGGGGCGCGCCACCTCGCCGTTGTGATCGTGATAGGCGATCAGCGGGCGGTTGTTCAGCGCGACGCCGTGGATGTCCATCAGGTGGCGCAGGGTGCGCGTATCCTCGGCGGCAATCACATCGGCCTGTGCCAGGATGTCCAGCGCGCGCAGCGTGATGTCACGGGCCGCCCCGATCGGGGTGGCGATGAAATGAAGTCCCGGGGCCAGTGCGCCCGGCGGGGTTCCGCCGGAATGCCGCGTCTGCAGCGCCATGTTGATCTTCCTCGCCCCTGCCAAGTTTACTTGTGTTCGGGAAACGCTTACGGTTTTCCGATATTGCCTGCCGATCCATCACCAGAGGATAGCTTCATGTTTGCCCTTTTGCGCGCCCCCCGCAAGCCCCTGATGCGAATCACGGCCCTGATGTCCGCATTCTGGCTGGCCGCCTGTGAGCCCGTCTCGACCGTCGGCGGCAATGCCGGCCAGCGGATCGAACCGGGCACCGCGGTGCAGGTGGCGCTGCTGGTCCCCGCCGGATCGGGCAGCGCGGGCGAAGAGACGATCGCCCGGTCGCTACGTCAGGCCGCGGAACTGGCGATCGCCGATCTGCAGGGGGTCGACATCGACCTGCGCGTCTACAACACCGGCGGCAATGCCGCGCAGGCCGCCCAGGTCGCCACGCGTGCCGTGGATGAAGGGGCCAAGATCATCCTTGGCCCGGTCTTTGCCGAGGCCGCGAATGCCGTAGGCCTTGCCGTGGCGCCGCGCAACGTCAACGTGCTGTCCTTCTCGAACAACAGCGATATTGCCGGCGGCAACGTCTTTGTCCTGGGCCCGACCTTCCCCAACACGGCCGAACGGCTGGTGTCCTATGCCGCGTCCAAGGGCAAGCGGCGGATCATGCTGGTGCATGAACAGACCCCGGCCGGTGAAATCGGCGCCCGCGCGATCGAGGGCGCCATCGGCCGGTCCGGCGCAACGCTGGCGGGCAAGGCGGGCTATCCGTTCTCGCAGCAGGGCGTGATCGGCGCCGTGCCGGGCATCGCATCGCGGGTGAAGGCGGGCGATGTGGACGCGCTGTTCCTGACGGCCGACACCGCGGGCGCGCTGCCGCTGCTGACGCAGATGATGTCCGAACAGGGCGTCGACCCGGCCGCGACCAAGTTCATCGGCCTGACGCGCTGGGATATCCCGCCCGCGACGCTGGCCCTTCCGGGCGTTCAGGGCGGCTGGTTCGCCCTGCCCGATCCGGCGCTGAACCAGCAGTTCCAGTCGCGCTTCCAGGCGGCCTATGGTGAAGCGCCGCATCCGATCGCGGGCCTTGCCTATGACGGGATTGCCGCGATCGGCGCGCTGGCGCGGTCGGGCCGCCCCGATGCGCTGACCCGTGCGGGCCTGACCCAGGGGTCCGGCTTTGCCGGTGTCAGCGGTGTGTTCCGCCTGCGTCCCGATGGCACCAATGAACGCGGTCTGGCCGTGGCCGAGGTGCGCAACGGCCAGGTCAGCGTGATCGATCCGGCCCCGCGCAGCTTCCGGGGCGCCGGGTTCTGACCCTGGTCCCCCGATCCGCGAGCGGGCCGCAAGCAAGGCCAGATTCAGGAAGTGACACCAACGTGACCGACACAACCGCCTTCGCCCCGGCCGATGCCGGGGCGCCTCTGCTTCTGGATCAAAGCGCGCTGGATGGGGCGATCGATGCCGCCATCGCAGGGCTGACCGACGACCGTGACATCCGCGCCGCCACGGTCAAATTCCTGGCACAGGCCCGCGAAGAGGCCGCCGCCACGGTCGAGGCCGAATTTGCCACCCATCCCCGCGCCGCGCGCGACACGGTGCGCGCCTATGCGACGCTGACCGACGGGATCGTGCGCGCGATCCTGCGCGTGGCGCTGACGGTGCTGCACCCGCTGCCCACCCCCACCGAGGGCGAACAGATCGCGCTGGTCGCCGTGGGTGGCTATGGCCGGGCCGAAATGGCGCCGGGGTCCGATGTGGACCTGCTGTTCCTGACGCCGTGGAAGATCACGCCCTGGGCCGAAAGCGTGATCGAAAGCATGCTTTACATGCTGTGGGATCTGAAGCTGAAGGTTGGCCATGCCGCGCGCACGGTCGAAGATTGCATCCGCCTTGGGCGTGAGGATTACACGATCCGCACCGCGTTGCTGGAACATCGCTTCATCGGCGGGCAGCAATCGCTGGCCGAAGACCTGGGCGAACGGCTGCGCGCCGATTTGTTCCGCGGCACCGGGGCCGAATTCATCGAAGCCAAACTGATCGAGCGCACCGAACGCCACAAGCGGCAAGGCGGCCAGCGTTACGTGCTGGAACCCAACGTGAAGGAGGGCAAGGGCGGGCTGCGCGACCTGCAGACGCTTTACTGGATCGCGAAATACATCCATCAGGTCGACAAGGCCGCCGAACTGGTCGCACTGGGCGTCTTCACGCGTGAAGAATACGAACATTTTCGCGGCGCCGAGGATTTCCTGTGGGCGGTGCGCTGCCATCTCCACCTGATCGCGCGGCGCGCATCGGACCAGTTGACCTTCGACATGCAGGTCGAGGTGGCCCGCCGCATGGGCTATGAAGACATGGCCGGCCGGCGCGGCGTGGAAATCTTCATGCAGGACTATTTCCGCCACGCCACCCGCGTGGGTGAGGTCACCCGCATCTTCCTGACCGAGTTGGAGGCCCGCCATGTCAAGCGCGCGCCGATGCTGGAACGCATCTTCCGCCGCCGGCGCAAGCTGAAAGGCCCCTGGTTCGACGACAACAACCGCATCAACGTGGCCGATCCGCAGGCTTTCCTGACCGATCCGCTGAACCTGTTGCGCCTGTTCGAGGAGGCGCTGCGCACCGGGATGCTGATCCACCCCAAGGCGATGCGGCTTGTGGCGGCGAACCTGGACCTGATCGACGACACATTGCGCGAAGACCGCGAAGCCACGCGCATCTTTCTGGATCTGCTGCTGAAACACGGCAACCCCGAACGCGCGCTGCGGCGGATGAACGAACTGGGCGTGCTGGCCGCCTTCATCCCGGAATTTGAACCGATCGTGGCGATGATGCAGTTCAACGTCTATCACCACTACACGGTGGACGAACACACGATCCAGTGCATTTCCACCCTGGCGCAGATCGAGCGGGAAGAACTGGTCGAGGAGCTGCCGGTCTCCTCGCACATCCTGAAGGCGGGGGTGAACCGCCGCGTGCTTTATGTGGCGCTGCTTTTGCATGACATCGGCAAGGGCCGCCCCGAGGATCACGCTATCCTGGGCGCCCAGATCGCGCGCAAGGTCGCCCCGCGGCTGGGTCTGTCGCCCGAGGAATGTGAAACGGTCGAATGGCTTGTGCGCTATCACCTGCTGATGTCGGACGTGGCGCAAAAACGTGACCTGTCAGACCCGCGGACGCTGCGCGATTTTGCCAAGGCGGTGAAGACGAAGAAGCGGCTGGATCTGCTGACGGTTCTGACGGTCTGCGACATTCGCGGCGTGGGCCCCGGCACCTGGAACAACTGGAAGGCGATGCTGTTGCGCCGTCTTCACGCCGAAACCGCCGAGGTGCTGGAAAACGGCCTGGAGGCGATCAACCGCGACAAACGCGAAAGCGAATCCAAGCGCGCCCTGCGTGAGGCCCTGGCCAACTGGGACCAGCGCGAGGTGCGCGCCGAACTGGCGCGCCATTACGCGCCCTACTGGCAGGGGCTGACCACGGCGACGCAGGTTGTCTTTGCCCATCTGCTGCGCGGCATTGGCGATGACGAAATCCGCATCGACCTGCATCCCGACCCCGACCATGATGCCACCCGCGCGGCCTTTGCACTGGCCGATCATCCGGGCATCTTTTCCCGCCTTGCGGGCGCGCTGGCGCTGGTGGGGGCGAATGTGGTGGATGCGCGCACCTATACGTCCAAGGACGGCTATGCCACCGCCGTCTTCTGGGTGCAGGACGCCGAGGGCCACCCCTATGAGGCCGACAAGCTGCCCCGCCTTCGCCAGATGATCGAAAAGACGCTGAAGGGCGAAGTGGTGGCGCGCGATGCACTGATCAACCGCGACAAGATCAAGAAGCGCGAACGCGAATTCCGCTTTCCCACCCATATCACCTTCGACAATGAGGGATCGGAAATCTACACGATCATCGAGGTCGACACCCGCGACCGCCCCGGCCTGCTGTATGACCTGACGCGAACGCTGGCGGCCAACAACATCTATATCGCCAGCGCCGTCATCGCGACCTTCGGCGCGCAGGTGGTGGATGCCTTCTACGTCAAGGACATGTTCGGCCTGAAGCTGCATTCCAAGGCCAAGCAAGAGGCACTGGACAAGAAGCTGCGCGAGGCGATCCGCGCGGGCGCGGAAAGGGCCGGACGCTGATGGCGCCGATCCGGCTGATGCGGGGTTTCCTGACGGTGGGCAGCTGGACGCTGGTCAGCCGCGTGGTGGGCTTTGTCCGCGATGTGATGATGGCGGCCTATCTGGGCGCGGGCCCGGTGGCCGAGGCGTTTCTGATCGCCTTTTCCCTGCCCAACATGTTCCGTCGCTTTTTCGCCGAAGGCGCGTTCAACATGGCCTTCGTGCCGATCTTTTCCAAAAAGCTGGAAGCGGGCGAAGATGCACGGACCTTTGCCCAGGATGCCTTCGCGGGCCTGTCGGCGGTGCTGATCGGCTTCACCGTCATCGGCACGCTGGCAATGCCGGGGCTGGTGTGGCTGATGGCGTCAGGCTTTGCGGGCGATGCGCGCTTTGACATGGCGGTGCTGTTCGGGCGGATTGCCTTTTCCTACATCCTGTTCATCAGCCTTGTGGCGCTGCTGTCAGGGGTGCTGAACGCCTTTGGCCGGTTCACCGAAGCGTCTTTTGTGCCGGTCCTGATGAACCTGATGTTCATCGCCGCCATGTGGCTGGGCGCACAGGCGGGCTGGGACATGGGGCTGACGCTGGCCTGGACCGTGCCGCTGACCGGCATCGCGCAGCTGGCATTCACCTGGTTTTCTGCGCGCCGGCTGGGCTACGCCCTGCGACCGGGCTGGCCGCGGATGACGCCGGATCTGAAGCGGCTTTTGATCATTGCGGGGCCTGCGGTGCTGGCGGGCGGCGTGGTGCAGATCAACCTGCTGGTGGGGCGGCAGGTCGCGTCCTTCACCGAAGGGGCGGTGGCCTGGCTGTCCTATGCCGACCGGCTGTATCAACTGCCCTTGGGCGTTGTGGGCATTGCGATCGGCACGGTTCTGCTGCCCGCACTGTCGCGGCAACTGCGCGCGGGCGATGCGGTAGCGGGGCGGGAAAGCTTTTCGCGCGGGGCGGAATTCGCGCTGTTCCTGACCGTTCCGGCGGCGGTGGCGCTGGTGGTGATCGCAACGCCGCTGATTTCTGTCCTGTATGACCGGGGTGTCTGGACCGCGGACGATACCACCGCCACCGCGCTGGCGCTGGCGGCCTATGGGCTGGGCCTGCCGGCCTTCGTTCTGCAAAAGGTGCTGCAACCGCTGTATTACGCGCGCGAGGATACGCGCCGCCCGTTCCTGTATGCGGTCGGGTCGATGATCGTGAACGCGGGCTTTGCCGTAGGCATGATGCCGGTGATGGGGTTCATGGCGGCGGCATTGGCCACCAGCGTTTCGGGCTGGGTGATGGTGGCGCAGTTGTGGTTCGGCGCGCGGCAGATGGGCGATGCGGCGCGGCCCGATGCGCGGTTCTGGTCGCGGCTGTGGCGGATCCTTGCGGCCTCGGCGGTGATGGGGCTGGCGCTTTGGGCGCTGGCGGGCGCGATGGAATCCGCGCTGGTCGCGCCCGGATCGCGCTACCTGGCGCTGGCGGGTCTGTGCTTGGCCGGCATGGCGGTCTATTTCGGCCTCGGCGCGTTGATCGGGGCCTATCGCGCCGCCGATCTGATGCGGCTTCTGCGCCGCCGAGGCTAGGTCAGCGCTGGCGCATCCGTTGCACCGCGCGCCGCCAGCCGCCCGGCGCCACCAGAAATGACAGGCCAAAGCCCGTGGCAAAGCCCACCAGTTCCGCGATCCAGTCGGGGCTGGTGCCGAACAAGAGGCCAAAGATCAGCTGAATTCCCAGCAGAAAGCCGATCAGCGTGAAGGCACGGGCCCGGTTGTCATGGCTTTGGCCCAGACGCGTCCAAAGGATCCAGGTGAAGGCCCCCACCAGGCCATAAACCGCCGGATAGCCGCCATAGATCGGCGTGGTCATACCCGGCACCAGCGCATAGGCCGCCGCCCCCGCGCCAGCCGCGCCGAAAAACACCGCCAACACGGCGGGCAGGGAAAACAGCTCGCCCACCATCTTGCCAAGGGCCAGGATGAAGACCAGCACCATCAGCGCATGGGTCAGCGAGGCATGGACGAAGGGGTATGCCAGGATGCGCGCCAGATGGTTCACGGGCCAGACGCCCTGATCAATCATCGCGCGGAAGATGTCGGGCGCGAAGGCAAACCGCTGCAGCGCATCCAGCCGCCAGCCGCGCGCCAGTTCCCCCGCGAACCCCGCCTGCCCCAGCCCGAAGGCCAGTTCCCCCGCGATGATCGGCAGCGCTAGCAGCCAGACCACCGGCGGCAACGGATTGATCGGATGTTCGTCAAAGCCTTCGCGCATCGGCACTCTCCCACAGCCGGGGTCCGGTTGACGCCCCGCGCGCTTTAGCGATAAGCGAGCGGGGAGCAGATTTCCAGCCCGCCGGATCGGAGCGTGACCATGACCGCCGAAGCCCAGACCCCCAATGCCGCCTTCAAGCCCCGGATCTTTTCCGGCATCCAGCCCTCGGGCGGGTTGACGCTGGGCAACTATCTGGGCGCGCTGAAGCGGTTCGCCGAAAAGCAGGACGAGGGGATCGAGACGATCTATTGCCTGGTCGACCTGCATGCGATCACCGTCTGGCAGGACCCCGAGGCGCTGCGCCGCCAGACGCGCGAGGCCGCGGCGGGCTTTATCGCCGCGGGCGTGGACCCGTCGCGGTCGATCCTGTTCAACCAAAGCCAGGTCGGCGCGCATGCTGAACTGGGCTGGCTGTTCAACTGCGTCGCGCGGCTTGGCTGGATGAACCGCATGACGCAGTTCAAGGACAAGGCCGGCAAGAATACCGAACATGTAAGCCTTGGGCTTTATGCCTACCCCTCGCTGATGGCGGCGGACATCTTGCTGTATCACGCGACGCAGGTGCCGGTGGGCGAGGACCAGAAACAGCATGTGGAACTGACCCGCGACATCGCGGCCAAGTTCAACCACGATTACAAGACCGATTTCTTCCCGATCCCGGAATCGGTGATCGAAGGCGCGGCGACCCGGGTCATGAGCCTGCGTGACGGCACGAAGAAGATGTCGAAATCCGACCCTTCGGACGCCAGCCGGATCAACCTGACCGATGATGCCGATGCGATCGCGAAAAAGATCCGCAAGGCCAAGACCGACCCCGAGCCGCTGCCCGAGACGCTGGACGGGCTGAAAGACCGCCCCGAAGCGCGCAATCTGGTCAACATCTATGCCGCCCTGGCCGGGCACACGCCCGAACAGGTGATCGCCGATTTCGCCGGTGCCCAGTTCGGCACCTTCAAGCCCGCGCTGGCCGATCTGGCGGTGGCCAAGCTGGAACCGATCAGCACCGAGATGAAGCGCCTGGCCACCGACCCGGCCGAGATCGACCGGATCCTGGGCGAAGGCGCCGCGCGCGCCGATGCGATCGCCCGGCCGATCCTGGAACGGACCTATGAGATCATGGGGATGGTGCGGTCGCGCTAAGCGCGCGGCGGGGGCGCTGCCCCCGCACCCCCGAGGTATTTCGGGCAAGATGAAGGGGCATCAGGCGCCTGCCCTGTCTTCCGCGCGCGGGTAAAGGCGCGCCATCGTCAGGCCGCGCGTGGCATTCAGGACCATCAGCGCGGCCCAAAGGCCGTGATTCCCGAAAGTCGGCACCAGCGCGGCAAGTGCCGCGGCGTAGATCGCGACCGAAAGCAGCATGGCATTGCGCATTTCGCGTGTCAGCGTGGCACCGATGAAGATGCCGTCGAACATCCAGCTGGCGATGCCGATCAGCGGGGCGACCACCAGCCAGGGTAGGTAATCGCGCGCGGTCTGGCGAACCTCGGGGGCGGTGGTCATCAGATCGATGATTGCGGGGCCGGCAAGGAAGAACGCAAGGGCCAGCAGCGCCGCCCCGCCCACGCCCCATTGCGCGGTGACGATGGCGGCCCGGCGCAAGCGCGGCACCGATCGGGCGCCCACGGCCTGGCCCACCAGCGCCTCGGCGGCGAAGGCAAAGCCATCGAGCGCATAGGCGGTGATTTCCAGGAATTGCAGAAGCACCTGATTGGCGGCAAGCCGCACATCCCCCTGCGCCGCGCCCAGAAACAGGAAGGTGGTGAAGCTGGCCTGCAACAGGATCGAGCGGATCATGATGTCGGTATTGACCCGCGCCATGCGCCACAGGCTTGGCCGATCAAAGACCCGGGCCGCGTCGCGCCAATAGCCGCCCGCGAAGGCGCTGCGCGCCAGGACCAATGCCAGCGCCACGCCTGACCATTCCGCGATCAGTGTGGCAGCGGCAACACCGGGCACCCCCCAGCCAAGGCCCAGCACGAACCAAAGATCCAGCACCACATTCAGCCCGTTCATCCACAGCTGGATCACCAGAACCGCCCGCGTCCGTTCCAGGGCGATCAGCCAGCCGGTCAGGGCGTAAAGCGCGATGGTGGCCGGGGCCCCCCAGATGCGCAGCGCCAGATAGGATTGCGCCAGCGTTTCAACCTGGTCCGAGGCGGGGGCAAGGTGAAAGGCGGCGGTGAAAAGCGGTCCCTGCAGGGTGATCAGCGCAAGCCCGGCCGCGCCTGCCACCAGCAGCGCGCGCATCAGGCCGGCCGCGACCTCGGCCCGGTCGCCTGCGCCATGCGCCTGCGCGACCAGCCCGGACGTGCCCATGCGCAGAAAGCCAAAGACCCAGTAGAGCGAGACCAGGATGATTGCGCCGATACCAACCGCCCCGATCGGCGCGGGCTGTCCCAGCTGCCCGACCACGGCGGTATCGACCGCCCCCAGGATCGGCACCGTCGCATTCGACAGCACGATAGGCAGGGCGATCGCCAGAACGCGGCGATTGCCGATCGGCTCGGTCAACGCCGGGCCTGATCCGCGGGGTCAGGCAGGTCGCGGTCGGGCATCAGGAAATGGCCGGTGCCCTGTGCGAACAAGCGCGCGCGGTTGTCCTGCCACGCCTCGACATGGACGCTGGCGTAGCGCCGGCCCGACCGATTGACGCGCGCGCGCGCATAGGCGTCACGCGGCAGGCCCGATCGCAGGTAATCAAGCGTGAAGTCGATGGTCTTGGGCAGGCGCGGCATGTGCAGCGAATCAAGCCCGGACAGGGCGATCCGACCGCTTTCCACGTCTTCCCACAGGGTTGACCAGCTTAGCTCAATGATCGCGGCGACCTCAAGGAAGGCCGCGGTGACGCCGCCATGCAGCGCGGGCAGCATCGGATTGCCGATCAGCTTTTCGTCGAAGGGCAAGATCGCCGTCAGCTCATCGCCGCGGCGTTCGACTTCGATGCCCAGAAACTGGATATAGGGTACGCCGGATACCAGCGCACGCAGCGCAGCATCGCGGCGTTGGTGGACAATCTCGACGGATTCAGGTTTGGGACGGATCATGAGGCGGCGGGGGAACGATCGGCGGTAAAGGCGCCGGTTGCAGTGGCGACGGGGGGGCCGTCCTCCTCCTCATCATGGGCGGTGGCGCGTACAAATGCGACGCTGCGGGTGATATGATGGCAAGTGGCCCGTGCGATGATGCGCTGACCCGGGGTGGCTGCACGCATATAGTCAATTCGCAAGTCAATGGTGGCCGAGGCCGACGGCCCGTCCGGATGCGAAAGGACCGCCGCACCGCAACAGGTATCCATTAGGGCCGAAACCGCGCCGCCATGCACCACACCCGTACGTGGGTCCCCCACCAGCCGCAAATCGTAGGGCATCGATATCGCGGCAGAACCGCCCCCGACCTGTTCGATGTGCATGTTGCAGGCGCGGGCATGGGGGATGGCTTCTATGAAATCTTGGGCTGCACGCTTGACCCTCTCGGGATCAGATACGCGCATGGTATCGTAATCGGGCATGGTTAATCCTTGGGTTGATGCCAAAGCTGCGATGGCCCAACTATCCCGCCAGCGGCGCGGCTCTGCAACCCCCTGATCCGCCGTGCCCCCCAATGCGGTTGAGCTTGCCCCGCCCGCGCGCTAGCTTTCGCCCGAGCAGGAGGCACCGATGGCGGAACGACTGAGCTTCAAGGACATGTGCGCACGCTTCGAGGTGACCCCACGGACGCTGCGCTATTATGAATATATCGAGCTGCTGTCGCCGCAGAAGGAAGGCCGCGCCCGGTTCTACGGCCCCCGCGAAATTGCGCGCATGACGCTGATCCTGCGCGGGCGGCGCTTCGGCTTCAGCCTGGAAGAGCTGCGCCAGTGGCTGCTGATCTATGACCAGATGGGCACCGAGGAACAAAATCGGGTCTGGGTCGAACTGGCCGATCGCCAGCTGGACGTGCTGACGCGCCAGCGCGACGACCTGGACGTGACGATCGCCGATCTGCGCGCGCTGCGTGATCAGGTGGCTGATTCCCTGAAGCGTTGATCCCCGCCCTTCACGCCTGACGCGCGGCGCTGGCCGATCTGGTCGGCTTGGAAAATTGCTTTACCTTAGGGTAAAGTTTGTCTGACATTACGTCAGCAAAGTTTTGACGCGACGTTACAGTGACGCGAACGTCAACTTCGCTTGTATCAAGGGGGCATAGACCGGATCTGCCCCGGGTGACGCAAGGACCGGCGACCTGAGAGGCAGGACAGAGAGATGAGTGAAGACCTGATGACGATCCGCGAAATGTGCGATGCATTCCAAGTGACGCCGCGCACGCTTCGCTTTTACGAAGCCAAGGAGCTTCTGTTCCCGATCCGGGAAGGGCAGAGGCGCCTGTTCACGCGGCGCGACCGGGCGCGGCTGAAGCTGATCCTGCGCGGCAAGCGCTTCGGCTTCAGCCTGGAAGATATCCGGCAGCTGCTGGACATGTATGCGATGGGCGACCAGCAACAGGCCCAACTTGCCCGCACGCTGGATGTTGCCCGCGAACGCCTGGCCGCCATGCAGCGCCAGCGCGATGAGCTTGGTCAGGCCATCGCCGAGCTGAGCGAACAGATCGACTGGGGCGAACGGGAACTGGCAAGCATGAACGCCGCCGCCCCCGTCGCCTGACACATTTGCAAGGGAGAGACGACCGATGCCCAGCTATACCGCCCCCACGAAGGACATGCAGTTCGTTCTGCACGAGGTTCTGAAGGTCACCGAAACCGGCGTGCCCGGTTACGCCGATCTGGAACGCGACTTCACCGAGGCGGTGCTGGACGCGGCCGGCAAGGTCAGCGCCGATGTTCTGGCCCCCCTGAACGCCGTGGGCGACACCCAGGGCTGCGTGATGGACAACGGCGTGGTGCGCACGCCCGAAGGCTTTGACACCGCCTTTGCCGCGATGAAGGACGGCGGCTGGACCGCGCTGGACTGTGACCCCGACTTTGGCGGTCAGGGCATGCCCTATCTGATGAACTGCGCCGTAAGCGAGATGTTCGTTGCGGCCAACATGGCCTTCAACATGTATCAGGGCCTGACCCACGGCGCCTATTCGGCGATCCACACCCACGGCACGGACGAGCAGAAACGCACCTATCTGCCCAAGATGGTTTCTTGCGACTGGACAGGTACCATGAACCTGACCGAACCGCATTGCGGCACCGATCTGGGGCTGATGCGCACCCGGGCCGAACCGCAGGCGGATGGCAGCTACAAGATCACCGGGCAAAAGATCTTCATCTCGGCCGGGGAACATGACCTGGCGGACAACATCATCCACCTGGTGCTGGCCAAGGCACCCGGCGGGGGCGAGGGGACCAAGGGCATCTCGCTCTTCATCGTGCCGAAATTCCTGGTCAATGCCGACGGATCGCTTGGCGCGCGCAACGCCGTCTCGGTCGGCAAGATCGAGGAAAAGATGGGCATTCACGGCAATGCCACCTGCGTGATGAACTATGATGGCGCCACCGGCTTCCTGCTGGGCGATCTGCACAAGGGCATGCGCGCCATGTTCACCATGATGAACGAGGCACGCCTGGGCGTGGGCCTGCAGGGCTATGCCGTGGCCGTGGCCGCCTATCAGAACGCGGTGGCCTATGCCAAGGACCGCCTGCAGGGCCGCGCCGTGACCGGGGCGGAAAACCCCACCGGCCCCGCCGATCCGCTGATCGTGCATCCCGACATCCGCCGCAACCTGATGGAACAAAAGGCTTTTGTCGAAGGCGCGCGGGCCTTCACCTTCTGGGGCGCGCATCTGATCGACCGCAGCCACCGGATGGGGGATGCCGATGCCGAGGGGCTGATCTCGCTGCTGACGCCGGTAATCAAGGGCTTCCTGACCGACAAGGGCTTCGACATGGCGGTGCAGGCCCAGCAGGTCTATGGTGGGCATGGCTACATCGAGGAATGGGGCATGTCGCAATTCGTCCGCGATGCGCGCATTGCCATGATCTACGAAGGCGCGAACGGCGTGCAGGCGCTGGACCTGGTCGGGCGCAAGCTGGCCGCCGATGGCGGCAAGCACGTCATGGCCTTCTTCGAGATGGTCAAAACCTTCCTCAAGGAAAATGAGGATGACGCCGCGCTGAAGGCAGCCTTCCTCGACCCGCTGAAAAAGGCGTCGAAGGATCTGCAGGCGGCGGCCATGTTCTTCATGCAGAACGGCATGAAGAATCCCAATGCGGCGCTGGCCGGGTCATATGACTTCATGCATCTGATGGGGCATGTCTGCCTGGGCCTGATGTGGGCGCGCGCCGCCAAGGCCGCCACGGTGGCACTGGAATCTGGGGCGGCGGACAAGGCCTTTTACGAGGCCAAGATTGCCACGGGCCGCTTCTACATGGCGCGCTGCCTGCCCGCGACCGCGCTCCACCTTGCGCGGATCGAAAGCGGGGCCGACCCGGTCATGGCGCTGCCGGTCGAGGCATTCTAAGCTTCGGGCAACGAACCGCGGCGCCCCCGCCCCCATCCCGGAGATCCTGATGCCCAAACGCCTGCGCCTGACCCGCCGCTTTCCCGTCGCGCTCAGCAATGACGCGTATCGCAACCTGCACCGCTTCGCGCAGGAGGCCGGGATCACCCCGGATGAGGCGCTAAGCTTCCTGTTCGAGCATTTCGGTTCCGTCGTGCATCAGGAAAACCTGTCGCACCGCCTGCGCCTGTTCAAGGCCGAGCTGGAAGACCGGAAGGCGTGATCGGATGACGCGGTCGAATGAGTATTTGGACCAAGAAGAAGCAGGCATCGCGCCCCGATCCCTGCCCCGGTCGGGCCTAAGTGGGCGCACCACAGGGGATCGGGGACGCTTCTCCTTGGGCGGTCATCGGCTCTCCAGCCTGTACCGCGGGACCATGGGTCGCAGAACAAGGTTACGGAAAGGTTAGAAACGATCGCTTTGCCGCTTCTTCTTGGCAAAAATACTCAATTCCAGCGCCGAAAACCGGCGCAACGATGGGAGGGGAACATGCGCGCGAAACTTTACTGCTTTGGCGAAAGCGGAAATGCCTACAAGGCGGCGCTGACGATGACGCTGGCCGGCTATGACTGGGACCCGGTCTTCGTGGATTTTTTCCACGGCGCAACGCGCAGCCCCGATTTCCTTGCCATCAATGAGATGGGCGAGGTGCCGGTGCTGGTTGAAGGGGACCGCGTTCTAACCCAATCGGGCGTGATCCAGCTTCATGTCGGCGAAACCACCGGCAAGCTGATGGGCCGCCCCGAGGACCGGGCCGAGGTTCTGCGCTGGCTGTTCTGGGACAATCACAAGATGTCCGGCCAGGCGGGCACGCTGCGCTTCTTGATGAACTTCCTGCCCGAGGAAAAGCGGCCGATGGAAGCGATCGGCTGGCTTTCTGGGCGCGTGGCCGCCGCGCTCAAGACGCTGGAACGCCATCTGGACGGGCGCAACTGGATCGTGGGCGACACCCCAACGATCGCCGATACCGCCTGCTGCGGCTATCTGTTCTACCCCGAGCCGTTCAGCTTCGAACGCAAGGCGCTGCCCAATATCGACCGCTGGCTGGACCGCATCGCGGCCCTGCCCGGCTGGCAGCATCCTTATGACCTGATGCCCGGCAGCCCTGCCGACCGGGCCCCGATTTGAGACGGAGGAAGCCATGACCGAAGCCTATATCTATGACGCCTGCCGCACGCCGCGCGGCAAGGGGCGGGCGGACGGAAGCCTGCATGAAGTGACCTCGGTCGCGCTGTCGGCGCGCCTTCTGAACGCGGTGAAGGCCCGCAACGGGCTGGACGGCCATGCCGTCGAGGATGTGATCTGGGGCAATGTCACCCAGGTGGGCGAACAGGGCGGCTGCCTTGCGCGCTCGGCGGTGCTGCTGTCGGATCTGGACGAACGCATCCCCGGCCTGTCGATCAACCGCTTCTGCGCCAGCGGGATGGAGGCGGTGAACCTGGCCGCAAACCAGATCCGCGGCGGGGCGGGACGCGCCTATATCGCTGGCGGGGTCGAGATGATGGGCCGCGTCGCAATGGGCAGCGACGGGGCCGCGATTGCCGTGGACCCCAGCCTGGCGATGAAGACCTATTTCGTCCCCCAGGGCATTTCGGCCGATATCATCGCCACGCAATTCGGGTTCAGCCGCGAACAGGCGGATGCGCTGGCACTGGAAAGCCAGCGCCGCGCCGCTGCGGCCTGGGCCGAGGATCGGTTTGCCCGTTCCATCGTCCCGGTGGTGGACCAGAACGGCGTGGTGATCCTAGACCGCGACGAATACCTGCGCCCGGACACCACCGCCGAGGGGTTGGCAGCGCTGAAGCCTGCCTTCAAGGACATGGGTGAGGTGATGCCCGGCTTCGACAAGGTCGCGCTGATGAAATATCCTCATCTTGAGCGGATTGAGCATATCCACCACGCCGGCAACAGTTCGGGCATCGTCGATGGCGCGGCGGCCGTGCTGATCGGCAACCGCGAATTCGGCGAGGCGATGGGCCTGAAGCCGCGCGCGCGCATCCGCGCCACGGCCAAGATCGGCACCGATCCCACTATCATGCTGACCGGGCCGGTGCCGGTGACGGAAAAGATCCTGGCCGACAGCGGCATGGCCATATCCGACATCGACCTGTTCGAGGTCAATGAGGCCTTCGCCGCCGTGGTTCTGCGGTTCCAGCAGGCGTTCGGGGTGGATCCTGCGAAGTTCAATGTGAACGGTGGGGCCATCGCACTGGGCCATCCGCTGGGCGCGACCGGGGCGATCATCATCGGCACCCTTCTGGATGAACTGGAACGGCGCGACCTGTCCACGGGGCTTGCCACGCTGTGCATCGCATCCGGCATGGGCGCCGCCACCATCATCGAGCGGGTCTGAGGGCGCGATGGCCGGGGTCTGGCCAGCCGCAGGCGAATTTTATCGACTTGATAATCTGCATGCGCGCTGCAATCATTGGTTGAGAACTGTCAACCCAGCGTTGCCCCTGCCCGATCGGGCCGGGCCTGCGCGTGATTGCCCAGGACCCCGGCGCCATGAGCCTGCAGATCTTTCAAGGCCATCTCGACGCGGTCAGCCGCTGTGTGATGACCGAGGATTTCGACGGTTACGCCGAGCAGATCATCCTGCCCTTCACGCTGATGACCGGGGTCGCCACGATCTGGGTGACCTGCCGCGACCAACTGGAAGAGGGGTTCGAGGGCTTTGCCGCCACGATGCAGGATCTTGGCGTCACGCGGCTGGACCGCAGGGCGCATGCGATCCTGCAACTGGGCCCCGGCGTGATCGTGGGCAGCTATGTGACCCGCACCCTGGCCGGCGATACCGAGATCATTCCCCCCTTCCGCTCGGTTCTGACCCTGCGGCGGGATGCGGGGCGGTGGAAGGCCGCCTCGATTTCAAACGATACACAAAACGAACGCTGGCCCGTTCTGTTTCCAAAGGTCAGCGAACCCATTTGACGCCCGCCGGTGAGGCGGGCATGCGGAGGATCTGACATGACCGACTTCACCTATGCCCTCGACGCGGATGGCGTGGCGATCATCACCTGGGACGTTCCGGGCAAGTCGATGAACGTGATGTCGCTGGACGGCTTTGCCCTGCTGGACAGCATGATCGACAAGGCGCTGGCCGATCCGGCGGTCAGGGGCGTGGTCATCACCAGCGGCAAGAAGGATTTTGCCGGCGGGATGGATCTGAACGTCATCGCGCGGATGAAGGACGCAGCGGGCGACAATCCCGCGCAGGGCCTGTTTGACGGCGTGATGAAAATGCATGCCGTGCTGCGCAAGATTGAACGCGCGGGCATGGACCCCAAGACGCTGAAGGGTGGCAAGCCGATCGCGGCGGCCCTGCCCGGCACCGCGCTGGGGATCGGGCTGGAACTGCCACTGGCCTGCCACCGCATCTTTGCCGCCGACAATCCCAAGGCAAAAATCGGCCTGCCCGAAATCATGGTCGGCATTTTCCCCGGCGCGGGCGGCACCACGCGGCTGGCGCGCAAGATGGGGGCGATGATGGCCGCGCCGTTCCTGCTGGAAGGCAAGCTGAACGATCCGAAGAAGGCCAAGGCCGCAGGGATCATCGACGAGGTGGTCGAAGACCCGATCGCGGCGGCGAAGGCCTGGGTGCTGGCGGCCAAGGATGCCGATCTGGTCAAACCCTGGGATGCCAAGGGCTACAAGATGCCCGGCGGCGCGCCCTATCATCCGGCGGGCTTCATGACCTTTGTCGGCGCCAGCGCGATGGTGCACGGCAAGACCATGGGCGTCTACCCGGCGGCCAAGGCGCTGTTGGCTGCGGTCTACGAAGGCGCGCTGGTGCCCTTTGACACCGCGCTGAAGATCGAGGCGCGCTGGTTCACCCATGTTCTGATGAACCCGTCCTCGGGCGCGATGATCCGCAGCCTGTTCATAAACAAGGAGGCGCTGGAAAAAGGCGCGAACCGCCCGAAGCTGGCCGATGAAAGCGTGCGCAAGCTGGGTATCCTGGGCGCAGGCATGATGGGCGCGGGCATTGCCCATGTCGCCGCCAATGCCGGGATTGAGGTCGTGCTGATCGACAACACCCCCGAGGCGGCCGAACGCGGCAAGGCCTATTCCGCCGGCATCCTGGACAAGGGCATCAGCCGCCGCAAACTGACCGAGGCGCGCAAGGCCGAAGTGCTGCACCGCATCACCCCAACCACAGATTATGCCGCGCTTGCGGGCTGTGATCTGGTGGTCGAGGCGGTCTTTGAAGACCCCACCGTCAAGGCCGAGGTCACCCAGCGCGCCGAAGCCGTGATGCCGACCGATGCGATCTTTGCCACCAACACCTCGACCCTGCCGATCTCGACGCTGGCGCGCGCCAGCGCCCGGCCCGAACAGTTCATCGGCATCCATTTCTTTTCGCCCGTGGACAAGATGATGCTGGTGGAAATCATCAAGGGCGAAAAGACGGGCGATCGCGCCGTGGCCAAGGCGCTGGATTTCGTGCGCCAGATCCGCAAGACCCCGATCGTGGTGAATGATGCGCGGTTCTTCTACGCCAACCGCTGCATCATCCCCTATATCAACGAAGGCATCCGCATGGTGGCCGAGGGCGTGAACCCGGTGCTGGTGGAAAATGCCGCCCGGCTGGTGGGCATGCCGCTGGGGCCGCTGCAGCTGGTCGATGAAACCTCGATCGAGCTGGGCGTCAAGATCGCCAAGGCGACCAAGGCCGCGATGGGCGATGCCTATCCCGACGGCGCGGTCGATGAGGTGCTGTTCTGGATGGCGGATCAGGGGCGGCTGGGGAAAAAGGCCGACGCGGGGTTCTATGCCTATGAGGGCGGCAAGCGGCAGGGCCTGTGGGACGGGCTGGCGGACAAATACCCGCAGGCCGAAACCCAGCCTGATCTGCATCAGGTTCAGCACCGCCTGCTGATGGCCCAGGTGCTGGAGGCCGTGCGGGCCTTTGAACAGGGCGTGCTGACCGACATCCGCGAAGGCGATGTCGGCGCGATCCTGGGCTGGGGCTTTGCGCCCTGGTCTGGCGGGCCCTTCGCCTGGCTTGACATCATAGGGGCGCCGCGCGCCGTCGCGATCTGCGAGGCGCTGGCGGCGGAACATGGTGCGCGCTTCGCGGCACCTGCGCTTTTGCGCGACATCGCGGCCAAGGGCGACAGCTTCTACGCGCGCTTTGGCGGCGGGCAGGCGGCGCAAGCGGCCTGACTCGATCGATCCGAACAACAGATCCGGGCGGTATCCGCCGCCCGGGGACGTGCGGCTAGTCGCCGCGCAGCGCGATCAACAGGCCCGCCGCGACGATCAGGGCCATGCCCCCCACCGCAAGGGCCGATGGCACCTCGGCCCACAGCAGGAACCCCCAAAGCGCGGCCACCGGCAGCACGATATATTCGAACACCGCGACCCGGCTGGCGTCGGCCAGCTGATAGCCCCGCACCATCGCCAACAGGCCCAGCAGTGCGCCCACCGCCTGCACCAAGATCCACAACAGCACCTCGGCCGAGGGCATGACCGGGGCGCGCAGCACAAACCCCGCCATGCCCGGCGGCACAGCTTGGGGAAAGGCCAGAAGCCCCCCCATCCCGATCAACCCGAACATCCCCAGCGCCAGAAAGAACCCCAGCGTCAGCGTGGCGGCACTTTCGCGCGCGCACCAGCGGCGGGTGGCGATATGCCCCAGCGCATAGAAAAACCCCGCCAGCGCCGGCACCACGACCGCCGGCCCGATCGAGGCCATCCCCGGCCCCAGCACCATCAAAATGCCCAGAAAGCCCAAAATCACCGCCGCGATGCGAAAGGGTCCGATCGGCTGCCCATAGGCGAAGCGCGCGATCAGCAGAACAAAGATCGGCGCGGTGAACAGCCCCGCTGCAGCCTGCGCCACCGGCAGAAAGGCGAAGGCCGCGAAATAGCACATCAACGCCACGCCATGCAGCAGACTGCGCGCCACCACCGCGCGCAGATCACGCGGACGCAGATCCAGGCGCAGCAGCGGCAGCGCCATCCCCATCAACGCAACCACAAAGACCGTGCGCGTGGCATGAAACTGCCACAGGCCAATATCCTGGGCGATGAAGCGCACGGAATTGTCGGTGAACCCGATCAGCACCGCATAAAGCGTGATCGCCCCGGCCGCCGCCAGCGTTCTGTTTACCGGCGCGGACGCCGCCTCGGCCATCGCCATATCCGCATCTCCATGCTTGCCCCTTTCCAAAGAGCCCGTCGCAGGCCAATAATCCCGCCCGGAAGCGACATCTTTTGCGACATGGAGGCGAATATGGGCTGGTTGGCAGACGAATCCGGGTTGGAAAAATGCGCGGCAAATCATGTGCCGCTGACGCCGCTGTCGCATCTGAACCGCGCGCTGGAGGTGTTTCCCGAACGCACCGCGCTGATCTATGGGTCGGTCCGGCGCAGCTATGTGGATTATCACGCCCGCGTCAGCCGGATGGCATCGGCCCTGGCGGCGCGGGGGGTGAAGCCGGGCGATGTGGTGGCCACGATCCTGCCCAACACCGCCCCCCAGCTAGAGGCGCATTTCGGCGTGCCCGCCTGCGGCGCGATCCTCAACACGATCAACACACGGCTGGATGCCGACACCGTCGCCTATATCTTTGAACATGGCGGGGCCAAGGTGGTGCTGTGCGACACCGCCTTTCTGAAACTGGCGGAAACCGCGATCAAGCAGATGCAGGGCCCCGCCCCCCAGATCATCGAGGTGGCCGACCCCGAGGCCGGTTTCCCCGCCACCGGCCATTACCTGGAATATGAGGATCTGCTGGCCCAGGGCGACCCGATGTTTGCCTGGATCATGCCGCAGGATGAATGGGAAAGCCTTGCGCTGAACTATACCTCGGGCACGACGGGGCGACCCAAGGGCGTGGTCTATCACCACCGCGGCGCTTACCTTGCGACGATGGGCAACCTGATCAGCTGGCGGATGCAGCTGTATCCGGTCTACCTGACGATCGTGCCGCTGTTCCACTGCAACGCCTGGACGCATGGCTGGATGGTGCCGCTTCTGGGCGGCACGGTGGTCTGCTGCCGCGATGTGACGGCACGCGCGATCTACGACGCCATCGCGGACCACGGCGTCACCCATTTCGGCGGCGCGCCGATCGTGCTGAACACGCTGGTCAACGCGAAAGAGGGCGACCGGCGCAAGTTCGACCATATCGTCGAGGTCTTTACCGCCGGCGCCCCGCCGCCCGCCGCCACCCTGGCCGCGATTGAACCGCTGGGCTTCAACGTCACCCAGGTCTATGGCCTGACCGAGGTGTACGGCCCCGCCACCGAATGCACCTGGAAACCGGAATGGGACGCCATCACCGGCCCCGACCGCGCCGCGATCAAGGCCCGCACCGGCGTTCTGATGCCGATGATGGAGGCGATCACCGTCCACGATCAGGGCCGCGAGGTCGCCCGCGACGCTGCCCACCTGGGTGAAATCGTGATGCGCGGCAATGCCACGATGAAGGGCTATTACAAGAACCCGCAGGCCACGGCCGAGGCCTTCGCCGGTGGCTGGTTCCATTCCGGCGACATCGCCTTCATGCATCCCGACGGCTATATCAAGATCACCGACCGCGCCAAGGACATCATCATCTCGGGCGGCGAAAACGTGAGTTCGGTTGAGGTTGAGGGCGTGATCGCCGCCCATCCGGCCGTGTCGCTGTGTTCCGTGGTGGCCAAGCCCGACGACAAATGGGGCGAGGTGCCCTGTGCCTTTGTCGAGCTGAAGGACGGTGCCAGCGCGACCGAGGATGAGATCATCGCATTCGCCCGCGAACGGCTGGCAGGTTTCAAGACGCCCAAGCGCGTGGTCTTTGCCGATCTGCCGAAAACCTCGACCGGCAAGATCCAGAAGTTCGAGCTGCGCGCCGTGGCCAAGCTGCTGTAGCCACCCGGGGCCGGGTGCGATTGACCCCCCGGTCCCATCCGCTATCCTGCCCGCAACGAACAGGAGCAGCCCCCGCGCATGACCGCGCTTTCCGAATATCAGCGGCTCGAATGCCCCGGCCTGTGGCGCGATGCGCCCACCGCACAACGGCGCGAGGTGATCGTGTCCTTTGGCGATGCCACGCTGGTCATTTCAGACGACAAATCGGCCCGCGCGCTGGCGCATTGGTCGCTGCCTGCGATGATCCGGCGCAACCCCGGCAAGCGCCCGGCGATCTATGCCCCCTCGGAAGAGCCGGGGGAAGAACTGGAATTGTCCGACGACACGATGATCGCGGCGATCGAAAAGGTGCATGCGATCATCGAATCCCGCCGTCCGCATCCGGGGCGGCTGCGCGGCGCGCTGCTGGGGGGCTTTGGGCTGTTGGTGGCGGGTCTGGCGCTGTTCTGGCTGCCGGGCGCGATGACGCGGCACGCGGCCTCGGTCGCGCCGCTGGCCAAACGCGCCGAGATCGGCCAGCAGGTTCTGGCGGAACTGGCCACCCTGACCGGCGCCCCCTGCGCCAGCCCCGCGGGCACCGCCGCGCTGGAATCGTTGGCCACGCGGCTGGCCGGGCCCGACCGGATCGTGGTCCTGCCCAATGCGCTGACCGGGGCGCGGCGTCTGCCCGGGCGGATCACCGTTATCGGGCGCGCCCTGGTCGAGGACCATGACACCCCCGAGGTGGCTGCGGGCCATGTCATCGCCGCCGAACCCGAAGGCCCCGAGGAAGACCCCCTTCTGAAGCTGCTGCACTGGGCCGGCGTTGGTGCAAGCTTCCGGCTGCTGACCACGGGGGACCTGCCGGCCGATGCGCTGCGCGGTTATGGGGCACATTTGCTGGCCGAACGCCCGACCCGCCCCGGGGACGATACATTGCTGGCCGCCTTTGCCGCCGCAGGGGTCAGCGCCACGCCCTATGCCTATGCGCTGGACCCATCAGGCGAAAGCGTTCTGGCGCTGATCGAGGCCGATCCCTTCAAAGGCGCGCCCGCGCCGCAGCCGGTGCTGGAGGATGCCCAGTGGATCGCCCTGCAGGCGATCTGCGAGGGGTGATCGCCTAGCGCAGATAGGCATCCGCAAAGCCCGCGCGCCGCGCCTGCACAAGGGCGTCGCGCAGTGCGGCACGGGTATCAAGCGGGCCGATCAGCACCGCCTGCAGCGGCCTGCCCCCGCGTCGCCCCTGCGCCACCGATACCGGCAGATCCAGCGCCCAGATGCGTTGCTTGGCGGCCTGCGCATTGGCCGGATCGGCAAAGACGCCGACCTGGACATAGCGCGGCGTGGCGGCGGGTTGCGCCTTGCGGCGCGGCTTGGGCTTGGCGGGGGCGGGCGCTGCATCCTGCGCCACTTCGACCGCAGCCGCGTCGACTGCGGGCGCGATCACGCTGGGCGCGTAGCCGCACAGCTGGCTGCCATCGCGCGCGCGCTGCGGATGCCAACGGGTGCCGCCAGCGCCGTCCCCGGCCCGGCGAAAGGCGCAGCCGGTGCTGTCGATATAAACCGCGCCGCGGAACCCGGCCGGGGGAAATTCGGCGGGCACCGTGCCATGCATACCTTGCGCCAGGGCCGCACCGCCAAGGACCACCGCCGCAACCGCCACCCCGACCAACCGAACCAGACCCATTCCGCCCAACGCCCCCGTATCACGAACCCGATGCCCGGCCTTTGCCCCAAACCCGACCCGGCGTAAAGCGGCGCGCTATTTCGTGCCGAACATCCGGTCACCGGCATCGCCCAGACCGGGCACGATATAGCCGTGATCGTTCAGCCGTTCATCCAGCGCCGCGGTCACGATCGGCACATCGGGATGGGCCTCTTTCATCCGCGCGACCCCTTCGGGCGCGGCCAGAAGGCACAGGAAGCGGATGTGCTTGGCGCCCTTTTCCTTCAGCAGGTCGATGGCCGCAACCGAGGAATTGCCTGTGGCCAGCATCGGATCGACCACGATCACCATGCGATCTTCCAGTTCCGACGGCACCTTGCAGTAATATTGCACCGGGCGCAGCGTTTCCGGGTCGCGGTAAAGCCCGATAAAGCCCACCCGCGCCGCCGGGATCAGTTCCAAAATCCCGTCCAGCAGCCCATTGCCCGCCCGCAGGATCGACACCAGCGCCAGCTTTTTGCCGCCCAGCGCGGGGGCCTCCATTTCGCACAGGGGGGTTTCGATGACCCGCGTGGTCATTTCCAGACCGCGCGTCACCTCATAGGCCAGAAGCAGGCTGATTTCGCGCAGCAGGCGGCGGAACCCGGCGGTCGATGTGTTCTTTTCCCGCATCAGCGTCAATTTGTGCTGCACCAGAGGGTGGGTGACCACGGTCAGATGTTCAGTCATCGGCTTTCTCCAGTTGTTTCAGCAGCTTGGCGCGGGTGTCGGCATCGCAGAAGGCGGCTTCGGCCGCGGTGCGGGCAAGCCCCAGGAAATCGGCGTCCTCCCAGCCGAAGGTTTCGGCCAGGCGATCATATTCATGGTTCATCGTGGTGTGAAAGAAGGGCGGATCATCGGTCGAGACCGTGACCTTCACCCCCCGATCACGCAGCCGCGCGATCGGATGGGCCGCCCAGGACGGATAGACCCCCAGCGCCACGTTCGATCCGGGGCAAACCTCCAGCACGATGCCCGCCTCGGCCAGTTCATCGACCAGACGGGGGTCTTCGACGGCGCGCACGCCGTGACCGATACGCGCCACCCCCAGATCCTTCCAGGCCTCGCGCACCGATTGCGGGCCGCCCCATTCGCCGGCATGGGCGGTCAGGCACAGCCCCGCCTCCCGCGCGCAATCGAAGGACCAGCGGAAATCTCGGGGCCGGCCCATCCCCTCATCGCCGGCAAGGCCGAAGCCGACGATGAAGTCGCCAGCAGTTTCCGCCGCGCAGATCGCCGTTTCGCGCGCTTTTTCCGGGCCGAAATGGCGGATCGCGGTGACGATGCCGCGCAGCGTGACCCCCAGATCGCGCTCCGCGGCGACGGCGGCATCCTGCATCGCATGCAGATATTCGCGCCAGGCGACCAGATCGCGCCCGCCGCAGAAATCGGGCGACAGGAAGGTTTCGCAATAGATCACCCCCGATTGCGCGGCCTGTTCCAGCACCGCGCGGGTCAGGCGGGCGTAATCGGCCGGCGTGGTCAGAACCGAGGTCGCCGCCTCATAGACGCGCAGGAAATCGCGGAAATCGGCATAGCTGTAATTGCCCCGCGCATCGAAAATACCGCTGATGTCGGCGTGCTTTTCCCGCGCCATGGCACGGATCAGGTCGGGCGGTGCCGCGCCCTCCAGATGCAGGTGCAGTTCTATTTTTGGGATCATCTACAGAAAGCCCCGCCCCGGGCCTTGCGCCGGAATGTTCAGATGCGCCGCGACCGAGGCCGCCACATCGGCAAAGCCCACCTGCCCCACCGCGCGCGCGCCTACCCCCCAGCCCAGAACGGGGACGCGTTCGCGGGTGTGATCGGTGCCCGTCCAGGTCGGGTCATTGCCGTGATCGGCGGTGAAGATCGCCAGATCGCGGGGCCGCAGGCGGGCCAGAAACTCGGCCACGCGCGCATCGAACCATTCCAGCGCGCGGGCATAGCCCGACACATCGCGGCGATGGCCAAAGATGCTGTCGAATTCGACGAAATTGGCAAAGATCAGCGATCCGTTTTCCGCCCCCTCGGCCAGGCCGATCAGGTCATCCATCAGATCGGCATCGGATTTGCCCTTGTGGCTGTGCGTGATGCCCTGCCCGGAAAAGATGTCATGGATCTTGCCCACGGCATGGGTCGTGCGCCCTGCGGCACTGGCCCAGTCCAGCAGCGTCGGCGCGGGCGGGGGAATTGCGAAATCGCGCCTGTTGGGGGTGCGGACAAAGCCGCCCTCGGCCCCCGTGAAGGGGCGCGCGATCACCCGGCCCACCTTCATCGCATGCAGCCGCGGCGCCAGGGACGCGCACAGCTGCAACAGCCGGTCCAGACCGAACACCTCTTCATGCGCGGCGATCTGCAGCACGCTGTCGGCCGAGGTATAGCAAATTGGCCAGCCGCTGCGCAGATGTTCGCCGCCCAGCCGGTCGATGATATCCGTGCCCGAGGCATGGCAATCGCCCAGGATGCCATCCGTCCCAGCCCGCCGCGCGATCTCGGCCGACAGGTCGGCGGGAAAGGCGGGCGTTGCCTTGGGGAAATAGTGCCAGTCCCACGGCACCGGCACGCCGGCCAGTTCCCAATGCCCCGAGGGGGTGTCCTTGCCCCGCGACACCTCGGTCGCGGCGCCCCAAAGGCCGCGCGGGGTAACACCAAGCGCCGGCGCCGCCATGCCCGAGGCCAGTTCGATCGCCGCCCCCAGCCCCAGCGCATCCAGATTGGGCATCCGCAGCGGCCCGGAACGGCCCTGTTCGGCCCGGCCCGCGGCACAGGCCTGCGCGATATGGCCCAGCGTGTTGGCGCCGGTATCGGGGTGGCCATCGTTGAAATAGGCCCCCGCATCGGGGGCGCCGCCGATGCCGACACTGTCCATCACGATCACGAATGCGCGGGGCATGTCAGGCGATCCTTTCGTGGATAAGGGCCGGTTCCTCGGCCCGCGCATCCTGCAGGCCATAGGCCGCGATCACTGCGGCGGCGGCGGCATCGGCGGCGGCCTCGGTCGCGGCATGAACAAAGGCCAGCGGCGCGCCCGGCGTCAGATCCGCCCCGATCGGCGCAAGCCGCGACAGCCCGACCGAGGGGTTGACCCGGTCGGTTCCCACCAACCGCCCGCCCCCCAGATGCACCACCGCATGGCCCAGCGCCTCGGCATCGACGGTGGCGACAAAGCCCGCCCGCGGGCTGGGCACGGGACGCATCACCGGGGCGGCAGGCAGCCGGTCGGGATAGCGTTCCACGAAATCGGCAGGGCCACCCAAGGCCGTGATCATGCGGCCGAACACCTCGGCGGCGCGGCCGGTTTCCAGCGCCTCATCGATCCTTGCCACACCGCTTTCCAGATCGGGGGCCAGACCCGCCAGCACCAGCGCCTCGCCGCCCAGCGCGGCCGTGACATCCCACAGCGATTCACTGACCCGGGTTCCGGTCAGGGTTTCCATGACCTCGATCACCTCAAGCGCATTGCCCGCGCTGTGGCCCAGGCTCTGGCTCATGTCGGTGATCAGCGCCGAGGTCTTGCACCCCGCGCCATTGGCGGTATCGACCAGCGACCGCGCCAGCGCGCGCGCATCGGCCATCGTCTTCATGAAGGCGCCTGATCCCACCTTCACATCCAGCACCAGCGCCCCAAGCCCCGCCGCCAGCTTTTTGGACAGGATCGAGGCGGTGATCAGGTCGATGCTTTCCACCGTGCCGGAAATGTCGCGGATACCGTAAAGGCGGCGATCGGCGGGGGCGATTTCATCGGTCGCCCCCAGAATGGCACAGCCAACCTCGGCCACCACCTTGCGCATCACATCCACACCCGGCACAGCGCGATAGCCGGGGATCGATTCCATCTTGTCCAGCGTGCCCCCGGTATGGCCCAGCCCCCGCCCCGAGATCATCGGTACATAAAGACCACAGGCCGCCATCGCGGGGGCCAGCAAAAGCGAAACCGAATCGCCGATGCCGCCGGTGGAATGCTTGTCCACCACCGGCCCCGGCAGATCCCAGCGCAGCACTTGACCGCTGTCGCGCATCGCCTGCGTCAACGCCACACGCCCCTCGGCGCCGATGCCCTTCAGCAGCACCGCCATCGCAAAGGCCCCACCCTGCGCATCCGATACCTGACCCGAGGCCAGACCCGCCGCGAACCAGCGCGCGGCCTCGGCCGTCAGGCCACGGCCATCGCGCACCCCCGCGATGATCGCGCGCGCATCCATCAGGCCCTGTCCATATGCGAAATGTCAAACCGCCCCGGCAGCAGATCCCCCACCGTCGTATCAAGCCGCCCGCCATCAATCGTGGCCAACGTGACCGGCGTATCGTGGCGCCCGAATTCGGCCAGCTTCTGACGGCAGCCGCCACAGGGCGGCACGGGGGACGGGCTGTCGGCGATGACCGCAACCTCGATCAGCTCGGTCTCGCCCGCGGCGATCATGGCGGCAATTGCCCCGGCCTCGGCACAGGTGCCTTCGGGATAGGCCACATTCTCGACATTCACGCCGCGATAGATCCGACCGGATTTGCCGCGCACGGCCGCCCCCACCTTGAAGCGGGAATAAGGGGCATAGGCGTTTTCGCGCACCTCGCGCGCGGCTTCGACAAGCGACATCATACCCTCCGGTCAGTTTCAGATGATTCTGCGACGGGCCGGGCCGCGATGCAAGCATCACCGCAGCGCCAACCGTAACGTCGGGCAAGGCACCGCTGCCCACGCAGGGACCCTATTCCCCCGGGCCAAGATTTAGTTTAAGGCTAAACCAGTTCTCAAGGAGGCACGCATGGAAGAGGCTCGGCAGGATACCGCCCGTCAGGCAGCGCTGGATTATCACGAATTCCCCAAGCCCGGAAAGCTGGAAATCCGCGCCACGAAACCGCTTGCAAACGGGCGTGATCTGTCACGCGCCTATTCGCCCGGCGTGGCCGAAGCCTGCATGGAAATCAAGGCCACCCCCGCCACCGCCGCCCGCTACACCGCACGCGGCAATCTGGTGGGTGTGGTCACCAACGGAACCGCCGTGCTGGGCCTTGGCAACATCGGCGCGCTGGCCGCCAAGCCGGTGATGGAGGGCAAGGCCGTCCTGTTCAAGAAATTCGCCAATATCGATGCCTTCGACATCGAACTGAACGAATCCGACCCCGAAAAGCTGGCCGAACTGGTCTGCGCGCTGGAACCCACCTTCGGCGCCATCAACCTTGAGGATATCAAGGCCCCCGATTGCTTCATCGTCGAAAAGATCTGTCGTGAACGGATGAACATCCCCGTCTTTCACGATGACCAGCACGGCACCGCCATCGTTGTGGGCGCAGCCGCCAGCAACGCCCTGCGCATCGCGGGCAAGAAATTCGACGAGATCAAGATCGTCTCGACCGGCGGCGGTGCGGCGGGCATCGCCTGCCTGAACATGCTGTTGAAACTGGGGGTGCGGCGCGAAAACGTCTGGCTGTGCGACATTCACGGCCTTGTCTACGCGGGGCGCGAAATCGACATGAACCCGCAAAAGGCGGCCTTCGCGCAAAAGACCGACCTGCGCACGCTTGATCAGGTGATCGATGGGGCGGACATGTTCCTGGGCCTGTCCGGCCCCGGCGTGCTGACGCCCGCAATGGTGGCCAAAATGACGGCCCAACCCATCATCTTCGCGCTGGCGAACCCGACACCCGAAATCCTGCCCGATCAGGTCCGCACGGTCGCGCCCGATGCGATCATCGCCACGGGGCGGTCGGATTACCCCAACCAGGTCAACAACGTCCTGTGCTTTCCCTTCATCTTCCGCGGCGCGCTGGATGTGGGCGCCACGACGATCAACGATGAAATGCAGCTGGCCTGCATCGAGGGCATCGCCGCGCTGGCCCGTGCCACCACCTCGGCCGAGGCGGCAGCGGCCTATCACGGTGAAAAACTGACCTTCGGCGCGGATTACCTGATCCCCAAACCCTTCGACCCGCGGCTGATCGGCACCGTCGCCACCGCCGTGGCCCGCGCGGCGATGGAAACCGGCGTGGCCGCCCGCCCGCTGGACGATATCGCCGCCTACAAGGCGCGGCTGGACGGATCGGTCTTCAAATCCGCCCTGCTGATGCGCCCCGTGTTCGAGGCCGCCGCCCAGGCCACCCGCTCGATCGTCTTCGCCGAGGGTGAAGATGAACGCGTGCTGCGCGCCGCCAATGCGATGATCGAGGAAACCACCGACAAGCCCATCCTGATCGGCCGCCCCGATGTCATCGCGCGGCGCTGCGAACGCGCGGGCCTGCCGATCCGCCCCGGCGTGGACTTCGAGATCGTGAACCCGCAGGACGACCCGCGCTATCGCGACTACTGGACGACCTATCACGACCTGATGGCGCGCCGCGGCGTCTCGCCCGATCTGGCGCGGGCGGTGATGCGCACCAATACCACCGCGATCGCCGCCGTGATGGTCCACCGGGCCGAGGCCGACAGCATGGTCTGCGGCACCTTCGGCCAGTATCTGTGGCACCTGAATTATGTGCAGCAGGTTCTTGGCCGCGGCGGGCTCAGCCCCGTGGGGGCGCTGTCGATGATGATCCTGGAAGACGGGCCGCTGTTCATCGCCGACACCCATGTGAACCACGAACCAACGCCCGAACAGATCACCGAGACCGTGATCGGCGCGGCCCGCCACGTTCGTCGCTTTGGCATCGCGCCCAAGATCGCGCTCTGCTCGCATTCGCAATTCGGCAATCTCGATACCGACTCGGGCCGCCGGATGCGCCGCGCGCTGGAACTGCTGGACGCCCGCGCGCCCGATTTCGCGTATGAAGGCGAGATGCACATTGACGCGGCGCTGGACCAAAGCCTGCGCGACCGGATCTTCCCCAACTCGCGCTTCGAAGGCGCGGCAAACGTTCTGGTCTTTGCCAATACCGACGCGGCCTCGGGGGTGCGCAACATCCTCAAGATGAAGGCTGGCGGACTGGAAGTCGGGCCGATCCTGATGGGCATGGGCAACAAGGCCCATATCGTCACCCCCTCGATCACCGCGCGGGGGCTTTTGAACATGTCCGCGATCGCCGGCACGCCGGTTGCGCATTACGGCTGACCGGCCCTCCGGGGGGAGTATTTCGGGCCAAGAAGAAACGGCATCTTCTTCTTGGCGCAAATACTCCGGGGGTCCGGGGGCAGAAGCCCCCGGCACTTTGCAAATTCGGCGCGCGACCGTGCCGATCATGCGGCCAAGCGGAGGGTTTGCATAACTTTGCTGCGCCTCGGAGAAGATTTCTGCAAATTTCCCAGACTGCGTGCGGTAACAAACTTGCTCGAATCCCTGTCAGTTTGTAACACCGCAGCATCTCGTGGAGGAGGCATACCATGGCATACAAAGACGTTTACGCCGCCTGGAAGAACGACCCCGAAGGGTTCTGGATGCAGGCGGCCAATGCGATCGACTGGGATCGCCCCCCCTCCAAGGCGCTGTTCGACGAAGGCGCGCCGATCTACGAATGGTTCTCGGATGCGATGGGCAATGCCTGCTGGAACGCCGTGGACCGCCACGTCGAAGCCGGGCGCGGCAACCAGCTGGCGATCATCCATGACAGCCCGATCACCCATTCCACCAAGGGCATCACCTATGCCGAACTGCGCGACCGCGTGGCAAGCCTGGCGGGCGCCTTGCGCGCCAAGGGCGTGGGAAAGGGTGACCGCGTCATCATCTACATGCCGATGATCCCCGAGGCGCTGGAGGCGATGCTGGCCTGCGCACGCCTGGGCGCGATCCATTCGGTGGTCTTCGGCGGCTTTGCCGCGCATGAACTGGCGGTGCGGATCGATGATGCCAAGCCCAAGGCAATCATCGCCGCCTCCTGCGGGCTGGAGCCAGGCCGTGTGGTGCATTACAAGCCGCTGCTGGACAAGGCGATCGAGCACGCGACCCACAAGCCCGCCTTCACCGTGATCTTCCAGCGCGAGCAGGAAGTGGCCAAGCTGATTGAGGGTCGCGATTTCGCCTGGCACAGCTTTCAGTATGGGGTGGAACCGGCGGAATGTGTGCCGGTGGAAGGCAACCACCCGGCCTATGTTCTTTATACATCGGGCACCACCGGCGCGCCCAAGGGGGTGGTGCGGCACACCGCCGGCCACATGGTCGCGCTGAACTGGACGATGAAAAACATCTACAACATCGAGGCGGGCGATGTGTTCTGGGCGGCCTCGGACGTGGGCTGGGTCGTGGGGCACAGCTATATCTGCTACGCCCCGCTGATCGCCGGCGCGACCACCATCGTCTTTGAGGGCAAGCCCGTGGGCACGCCCGATGCCGGCACCTTCTGGCGCGTGATCCAGAACCACAAGGTGAAATCCTTCTTCACAGCCCCCACCGCCCTGCGGGCGATCAAGCGCGAGGATCCGGAGGGCAAGCTGATCGGTGATTATAACATCCGCTCGCTGCAGGCGCTGTTCCTGGCGGGCGAACGGGCCGACCCCGATACCGTGAAATGGGCGCAGCGCCATCTGCGCCTGCCGGTGGTGGACCATTGGTGGCAGACCGAAACCGGCTGGCCGATCGCCGCGAATCCGCTGGGGATCGAGGAACTGGAGACCAAGGTCGGCAGCCCCTCGGTCGCGATGCCGGGCTATGACGTGCAGGTGCTGGATGAAGGCGGCCACCCCGTCGCCCCCGGCACGCTGGGCGCCATCGCGATCAAGCTGCCCCTGCCCCCCGGCACCCTGCCCACGCTGTGGAATGCAGAGGATCGGTTCCGCAAAAGCTATCTGACGCAGTTCCCCGGCCATTACGAAACCGGCGATGCGGGCTATGTCGATGAGGATGGCTATCTTTACATCATGGCGCGCACCGATGACGTGATCAACGTCGCGGGCCACCGCCTGTCCACCGGCGCGATGGAGGAGGTTCTGGCCAGCCATCCCGACGTCGCCGAATGCGCGGTGATCGGCGTCGCGGATGAGCTGAAGGGCCAGATGCCGCTGGGGCTTTTGTGCCTGAACAAGGGCACAAACCGCCCGCATGAGGCGGTGGTGGCCGAATGCGTCAAGCTGGTGCGCGACCAGATCGGCCCGGTCGCGGCCTTCAAGCTGGCCTGCGTGGTGGACCGCCTGCCCAAGACGCGGTCAGGCAAGATCCTGCGCGCCACAATGGTCAAGATCGCCGACGGGCAGGAATTCAAGATACCCGCGACGATCGACGACCCGGCGATCCTTGATGAAATCGCCGTGGCGCTGAAGGCGCTGGGTTATCCCGAGGCCTGAACCTGCGATGCGCGATCAGGCGAACTGTTCGCGCATCAGCCGTTCCTCCAGCCCGTGGCCGGGGTCGAACAGGATGCGGTGTTCGACTTGGGGTTCGGACCGCACCTCGACCCAGATCACCGGTTCTACACAGCGGGAATCGGCATCCGCCATCACCGGGCGCTTGTCGGGCTCCAGCACGTCGAACCGGACCACGGCAGATCGCGGCAGGATCGCGCCCTGCCAGCGCCGCGGCCGGAATGAGGCGATGCCGGTCAGCGCCAGCACATCAGACCCGATGGGCAGGATCGGGCCATGCGCCGAATAATTGTAGGCGGTGGACCCGGCCGGGGTGGACAGGATCGCGCCGTCGCAGATCAGTTCCTCCATCCGGACGCGGCCATTGACGGAAATCCGCAGCTTGGCGGCCTGGGGGCCTGCGCGCAAAAGCGACACTTCATTGATCGCCAGCATTTCGTGCAGCGTGCCATCCTCGGTCTGCGCGCGCATCGCCAGCGGGTTGATCACCGCCTCTTCCGCGCTGGCAAGCCGTTCGGTCAGCCCGTCTTCGGAATAATCGTTCATCAGAAAGCCGATGGTGCCGCAGTTCATGCCATAGACCGGCAGGCCGGTGCCTTCATGCAGCGTCTGCAGCATGAAGCCATCGCCCCCCAGCGCCACGATCACATCGGCGGCATAGCGCGGCACCTGACCATAGCGCGCGATCAGCGCCGCCAGCGCCGTTTGCGCACTGGCGCTGGACGATGCGGCAAAATGGATGTGCTGCGCCTGTGCCACGGGCCCTGTCCTTCCTGTTTTGCCAAGGTGTGGCAAGGCCCGCCCGGAAAGACAAGCGCCAATGCCCGGGCCCAAATTGACCCTTGCGCGTTTTGAACGCTTCCGGCGTGGGAAAAACTGCGATAAAGCTCCGCCCAAACCCGATGACCCCTTGCAGGAGACGCCCATGACTGCGCAACGTGACGCCGGTTTCTTCACCGAAAGCCTTGCCACCCGCGACCCCGAGCTGTTCGGCTCGATCCGTGATGAGCTTGGCCGCCAGCGCGACGAGATCGAGCTGATCGCGTCCGAAAACATCGTTTCGGCGGCGGTGATGGAAGCCCAAGGCTCTGTCATGACGAACAAATATGCCGAAGGCTATCCGGGCAAGCGCTATTACGGCGGCTGCCAGTTCGTTGACGTGGCCGAAAACCTGGCGATCGAACGCGCCAAGCAGCTGTTTGGCTGCGAATTTGCCAATGTGCAGCCCAATTCCGGCAGCCAGGCGAACCAGGGCGTGTTCCAGGCGCTGATCAAGCCCGGCGACACCATTCTGGGCATGAACCTCGCCTCGGGCGGGCACCTGACGCATGGCGCGGCGCCGAACCAGTCGGGCAAGTGGTTCAACGCGGTGCAATATGGCGTGCGCCAGCAGGACAACCTGATCGACTATGACCAGGTCGAGGCGCTGGCGGTCGAACACCAGCCCAAGCTGATCATCGCCGGCGGCTCTGCCATTCCGCGCCAGATCGACTTTGCCAAGTTCCGCGCGATTGCCGACAAGGTCGGGGCCTGGCTGATGGTCGACATGGCCCATTTCGCGGGTCTGGTCGCGGGCGGCGCGCATCCCTCGCCCTTCCCGTATGCGGACGTGGCCACCACCACCACGCATAAAACCCTGCGCGGCCCGCGCGGCGGCATGATCCTGACCAACAACGAAGAGATCGCGAAAAAGGTCAATTCGGCGATCTTCCCGGGCATCCAGGGCGGCCCGCTGATGCATGTGATCGCCGCCAAGGCCGTGGCCTTTGGCGAGGCGCTGCGCCCCGAGTTCAAGGTCTATGCCCAGCAGGTCATCAAGAACGCGCAGGCACTGGCGGATGAGCTGATGAAGGGTGGCCTTGATATCGTCACCGGCGGCACCGACACCCATGTGATGCTGGTCGACCTGCGCCCCAAGGGCGTGAAGGGCAATGCGACCGAAAAGGCGCTGGGGCGCGCGCATATCACCTGCAACAAGAACGGCATCCCGTTCGACCCGGAAAAGCCGATGGTGACCTCGGGCATCCGTCTGGGCACGCCCGCCGGCACCACCCGCGGCTTTGGCGAGGCGGAATTCCGCGAAATCGCGCGCCTGATCGTTGAGGTCGTCGATGGTCTGGCCGCCAATGGCGAAGACGGCAACGGCGCGGTCGAGGAGGCCGTCAAGGCCAAGGTCGCCGCGCTTTGCGCTCGCTTCCCGATCTACCCGAACCTCTGATCCCCGGATCATCGGCGCGAAGGGCCCCCACGGGGGCCCTTTTCGTTTCAGATCAGCCCGCGCCAGACCATGACCGCCAGCACCCCTGCCCCCGTCACCAGCAGCGCCAGCACGACCGAGGCCGCGATGCCCAGAACCGTCGCGCGCAACCGATCGGCCGCGCCCAGCGGCTGAAGGTGGTGAACGGCGATGTCATGGGCCTTCTGCACCCGGGCGGGGTCCAGCTGGCGGGCGATCTTGGGGGCGGCGGCCAGTGCCTCGGCCTCGGCCAGCACGGCGACGGCACGGCGCACCTTGCGCGGCAGCGCGCGCGACCGCGCCCGCAGCTTGGCCTGCAGCCCATGACCCTTTGCCCCCAGCCGCTGTTCCATCAGCCGGGCGACACGGTCGGTCATCTGCTGCAAGGCCATCGGGTCCATCGGCGCTCCTTCCGCGGTCAACCTAGCCCCGGGCCCGTCGCCTTGCAACGGGGCTGGCGGGCGACGCGGGCCTGCGCTAGCTTGCGGCCATGTTGAACCACCACCTTCACGGTGCGCCCTCGCACCACCCGCCGCTGCTGATTGTGCATGGCCTGTTCGGGTCGGCGCGCAACTGGGGCGTGATTGCGCGCCGCCTGTCCGAAGATCGGCTGGTCATTGCCGTCGATCAGCGCAACCACGGCGATAGCCCCTGGGATGACGCCCATGGCTATGAAGACATGGCCGCCGACCTGGCCCGCGTGATCGACGACCACGGCGGACAGGCGGATGTGCTGGGCCATTCGATGGGGGGCAAGGCCGCGATGGTGCTGGCGCTGACCCGGCCCGGGCTGGTCCGCCGCCTGATCGTGGCCGACATCGCCCCCGTGGCCTATGGCCATTCGCAAAACCATCTGGTCGATGCGATGCAAGCCTTGGACCTGACCGGCCTGACCCTGCGGTCCGAGGCGGACCGGCGGCTGGCCGAAACCGTCGACGATCCCGGTGTGCGCGCCTTTTTGCTGCAATCGCTGGACCTCAAATCCGATCCGCCGCGCTGGAAGCTGAACCTGAACGTGCTGCGCGACGAAATGGACGGCATCACCGGCTGGCCGGGAACCCCGGGTCGGTTTGACGGGCCCGCGCTGTTCGTTTCCGGCGCGCGGTCCGATTACGTCAGGCCGGAACACCACGCCGCGATCCGGGCCCAGTTCCCCGCCGCGCGCTTCACCGAGATCGGCGAGGCGGGGCACTGGCTGCATGCCGAGCGCCCGCGCGAGTTTGAGGCCGTGGTGCGCGACTTCATCGCCTGAACGGGCACCGGCACCGCATCAGGCCGCCGGTCGCTTCATCCGCGCCATAAGGTTCGTCTTCAACACGAACTGGTGGTAAAGCGCGCCCACGACATGCAACACAACCAGCAGCAACAGCAGGGTTTTCATCACCTCATGCGCGCCAGCGGCGGGGCCGACGCCACCAAACCATGCAACCGCGCCCGACACCGGCAAGCCAAGCATCAGCAGATACAAAATCCCATGCGTCGCCTTGGCCAGCAGCTTCAGCGCAGGCGCTTCCTGTTCGGGCGGCGGCGGCGCACCGTGGCGCGCCCGCAGCACCAGCCGCCACACCACCAGCGCCAAAATCAGAATGCCGCCAAAGACATGCTGCGCGACCAGCGGGTCAAAACCCGTTTCCTGGCCAAGCCGCGTCGCGCGCCAGGCCGCCGAAATCGCATCCTTGAACACATATTGCAGGACGATCAGCACCGCGACGATCCAGTGCAGGCCAATCTGCACGGCCGTATAGCCCCGGGGTTGTATCATGTCTCTCTCCTTCGGGGCACCGCGCCCCTAGGCTGTAACGATCTGCCCCGTCGCTTCCGTCGCGGCTCAGCCGTTCGAACTGATCTGGCGGGCGACCAGCCAGGCGGCGGGAATGCCCAGAACGAAACCGGCCACGGCCGCCACGACGATCGATTTGGTATCAAACATGTTCATCGTCAGCGCAGCCACGATCAGAACACCCGCAAGTGTCGGGCCGGACAGCGCGTAGATGAGGGAAAACAGGCGGAACATGGCAACTTCCTTTACTGCAGGCATTCACAGCCCCCATGAAACAGATTTTGTCCGCCATCACCTTGATCTGCGTCAGGTTCGGTCAGGGGCAATCCAGATCAAACCGCGCCTCGCCGGTATCGCCGGGCAAGGATGGCGAGCGGAACCGCCCGCCCGCCGGGCCCACCACACGACACCCCGAAACCTGTTCGGCGGCGCGGATCATCAGGGCGGGCACGGTATCACGACGGGCACGGGTCAGATAGCCGTGGCGGATGACCTCGGCCCGGTCGTCTTTCACGAAGACGGTGAAGCGATACCCTTCAAGCACGACATCATGGCGCGCTGCGCCGAAAAACTGCGGCGCGGGCGAGGCGCAGGCGCCAAGCATCAGGGCAAGGATCAGGGGCAAAAGGCTACGCATTCGCGACCTTTGCCATGACAAGGTTAACAATGTGTTACGCCGGAGCCGCCACCCCGTCGCGCGAAACACCACGGGCACCGGAAGGCGGCCCCCCGCGCAGCCACGCCCGGCGGGCTGGCCAGGCGGCGGCGGGCTTGCTAGGGTCGGCCAGACCCGAAGGATCGTTTTGCGATGAAAACCCTGCCAATTGCCCTGATCGCCCTGCTGATGTTGAGCGCGTGTGAAACCGTGAAAGGTGCTGCGCGCGATATCGACACCGCCGGGCAGACGATCACCAGCGAAGCGCGCAAGGCCCAGGCGGCCATGTAGCGCGCGCAATCGCCTGCGCGTGACGGCCCCGCCCCGTGTCAGGCGATGTCCTGTGCGGGCAGGGCCGATACCCGCAGATCGGATGATCCGCCGGGGTCCGGCCCTTCAACCGCCTGTTCCCGGGCCAGACGCAGCAGTTCGGCCCGCCGGTCTTGCCGGGCGATCCATGGGCGCAGGATCATCCGCCAGTCACGTCGCCCGCCAATCGCGCTTTCATGGATACGCTCGCTTTGGTCGCGGCCCACCACGCGCGGGGCGCGCAGCAGGTAGAACTTGCCCCAACCGCGCCAACTGCCGGCCGCGGGTGCAGCCGGATCGCAGGGAAAATCCGCGCGCCAGTCGGTCGGAAGCGCCAGGCCCAGCGCCTCGGCCCGTTCCAGCATCCAGACCAGCGGGATATTGGCCAGCGGCCGGGCCATCTCAAAGCCCGGAAGCTGGCCGCCGATATCGCCGTGGCAGCCCTTGAACCAGACCTGTTCGATGCGCGCGGCCCCGGTGGCGCCGCTGTCCCAGATCAGCGGTTCCAGAACGGATCGACTTTCGTCCAGCGCCAGTGCCTGATAGCCGTGATTGACCGACGGCCCCAGCCGATGGTCATGAAAGCGATAGCGCGGTTCGTGCAGCACCCAAAGGAAGGGCAGCCGGTTCCCGATCGCCATGACCGTGTCGAAGGCGCCCACCATCTCGATGCGGGTGCCGTCATGACAGAACCGGCGACGAAAGATCCCGGCGACGGGGGGCGGCTCTTCCGCCTCATAATAGCGCCAGGCAAGGCGGATGTTGCGTTCGGTCGCGTCCTGATGGCGCAACAGGCCGACGCGGTCGATGATCCCCGCCAGTGATCGCGCCGCGAAGGCGCCGCGCGAATAGCCGATCAGAAAGATGCGGTCCCCCGGACGGTAGCGGCTGGCCAGCCAGCCATAGGCGCGCAAGATCTGGCGGTTGACGCCCCAGCCCAGCATCACATCCGACAGGTCACGCCATTCGCGCCATTGCAGCCCCTTGCCGTAATAGACCGAAGCACGCGGGTTGGTCGCGCGCAGATAGTGATACAGGATGCCGATCGAGGTTTCTTCGCCCGCGCGCAGGCTGCCGCGGGTGCCATCCAGCAAGATCACATGGTCCTGCGCGCCGCGCACGGGGCGGGCGGGCGGGGCGGCATCGGGTTCCGGTGCGGCAGGGCCGCGCAAGAGCCCCCCCACGCGCGACCACAGCGCCCTGATCGCGCCGCCAAGCCGCAGCCGGTTTGCCCACTGCCCGCGCATTCTGCCCCTATCCCACGAACGAAGCCTTGCCCAAAGTATAGGGCAAGGTTCTGAACGGGTCATTGACGAAAGGGCGCGCGATCAGCCCTGCAGCGCCAGGGCCGTGACGATTTCCAGCGCGCCAAAGCCGTTGAAGCGCGTGTTGGTCGCCGCGGAATAGGCCCCCATCCCCAGGAAGGCGACGAAATCGCCCTCGGCCATGTCGGCGGGCAGCGCCAGATGGCCGGGCAGCCGGTCCACCGAATCGCAGGTTGGGCCAAAGACCACGCGATCGACCGGCGCACCGGTGCGGCGCTGGCCGTCGGGGGAATAGACCTCGATCCGGTCGATCGTGCCGACCAGGGGCATCTCGGCCAGACCGCCATAGATGCCATCGTTCAGGAACACATGTTCGCCATCGCGCAGCGATTTCACGCGGGTGATATGGGTGAAGGCATCGCCCACCAGGCCGCGCCCCGGTTCACAGACCAGGGCGGGCCGCGCATCGCCAAAGGCTTCGGTGGCAACGCGGTCGATCAGGGCAAAGATGTCCTCAAGCACCGGGGCGCGGCCCTTGGTGCGATGGTTGGGGAAGCCCCCGCCCACGTTCAGCCGCGCGACCGCAACGCCCGCGGCGGCGCTGATGCTGGCAGCGGTGCGGATATAGGCGTCCCAGGCCATCGGATCGGTGCATTGCGTGCCCGGATGGAAGGTCAGCGAGGGGATAAAGCCCGCATCGGCCACCCGGCGCAGCAATTGCGCGGCCAGTTCAGCGGTCGCGCCGAACTTGGCGCCAAAGTTATAGGCCGCGCCAGCAACCGGCAGCTTGAACCGCACCGCGATCTCAACCCCATCGGCCGGGACCATCGCAATCAGCTTGTCCAGCTCGGAGGCCGAATCGACCGACCACACCTTCACCCCCGCAGCCACGGCATGGGCGATTTCATCGCGCCCGCGCACGGGGTTGTGGTAATGCAGCGCCGCCCCGGGCGCCAGGCGGCGGATCAGGTCGATCTCGTAGGGCGAGGCCACATCGAAACCCCGCACACCTGCGGCCAAAAGGTTCTCGATCACGATCTCGTCGGGGTTCGATTTGACCGCATAGGTCACAAGCCCCGGAAAACCGCGCAGAAACCGCCGCGCGGTCGCCTGCAACACGGTCGGCGCGAACACCAGCACCGGATGATCGGGCTTTTTGATGCGGATGATTTCGGACGGATTGGTCCAGATAGTCTTCGACAGTCCCATCGGCTTTCCCTCGCCAACAGAACGCAGCCACCTCTTGCCCCGGCTTGACGGGTCGGGAGACGCTTACGCGTTTCAACCAACCAGGCCAGGTGCGTATGAGCCGCCCTTTTCCTGAAAACTCTGGCCGGGCATATGGTGTGAATTCTCTGCAATCGAAAGACTAGATTTGCCAGATTTCTTCGTTAGAACGACGAAACTGCCGTCAATGTGGAAGAGTGGCGAAATGGACGATCTGGACCGGGGCATATTGGGCCTTCTGGGGGGCGATGCCCGCATGTCGGTGGCAACGCTGGCGCGGCGCCTGAAGGTGGCGCGATCAACGATACAGGCCCGGCTGGAGCGGCTGGAGACCAGCGGCATCATCGCCGGCTACACGGTCAAGCTGGGCGAGGCCGCGCGCCAGGGCCGCATCCGCGCGACGGTTCTTCTGACGATCGAACCGAAATCGCAGGCGGCGATCCTGACCCGGCTGAAGACGATCGCCGAGGTGGAAAAGATCCATACCACCTCGGGCCGGGTCGATCTGCTGCTGCAGCTGGCGGCGAATTCGACCGCGCAGCTGGATGCGGTGCTGGACCAGATCGGCGAGCTGACCGGGGTGAAATCGTCGGAAAGCCTGATCCATCTGTCGACCAAGCTGGATCGCGCCAGTTGACGGGGTTGGGGGGCGCTGCCCCCCTCGGGCTTCGCCCTCACCCCCCGGGATATTTGGGCAAAGCCGAAGGGAAGGCTTTTCCTTGCGGGGGCCGGGCGGTAAAGAGCGCACAAGCCGAAAAGGATGCAGCCGATGACGATGGAAAAGACCTTCAACGCCGCTGAAGCCGAAGCGCGGATCGCCGCCGCCTGGGAGGCGCGCCATTGTTTCGCGGCGGGCGCCAATGCCAGCCGGGACGAGACGTTCTGCATCATGATCCCGCCGCCGAACGTGACCGGCAGCCTGCACATGGGGCATGCCTTCAACAACACGCTGCAGGACATTCTGGTGCGCTGGCACAGGATGCGCGGGTTTGACACCCTGTGGCAGCCCGGCCAGGACCATGCGGGCATCGCCACGCAGATGGTGGTGGAACGCGAACTGGCCAAGGCGGGCCTGCCCGGGCGGCGCGAGATGGGGCGCGAGGCATTTCTGGACAAGGTCTGGGAATGGAAGGAGCAATCGGGCGGCACGATCATCAGCCAGCTGAAGCGGCTGGGCGCGTCGTGCGATTGGTCGCGCAACGCCTTCACGATGGATGAACATTTCCAGCAGGCGGTGATCAAGGTCTTTGTCGACCTGTATAACAAAGGCCTGATCTATCGCGGCAAGCGGCTGGTGAACTGGGACCCCCATTTCGAGACCGCGATTTCCGACCTTGAGGTCGAGAATATCGAGGTCGCGGGCCACATGTGGCATTTCAAATACCCGCTGGCCGGGGGCGAGACCTATGAATATGTGGAACGCGACGCCGACGGCAAGGTGACGCTGCGCGAGGTCCGCGACTACATCAGCATCGCCACGACCCGCCCTGAAACCATGCTGGGCGATGGCGCGGTGGCGGTGCATCCGTCGGACAAGCGCTATGCGGCGATCGTGGGCAAGCTGTGCGAAATTCCGGTGGGCCCCAAGGAACACCGCCGCCTGATCCCGATCATCACCGACGAATATCCCGATCCGAATTTCGGCTCGGGCGCGGTCAAGATCACCGGGGCGCATGACTTCGACGACTATGGCGTGGCCACGCGCAACAACATCCCGCTTTATGCGCTGATGGACACCAAGGGCCGGATGCGCGCTGACGGCCTGCCCTATGCCGAGGCCGCCGAGATCGCGGGCCGCATCGCGCGCGGCGAGGAAGAGGTGGGCGACGTCAGCAGCGTCAACCTTGTGCCCGAAGAACTGCGCGGCCTTGACCGGTTCGAGGCGCGCAAGCGCGTGGTCGAGGCGATCACCGCCGAAGGTCTGGCCGTGATGATCCCCGATGGCGAGGGCAACATGGTGCCCTACGTCGAGGCGAAGAAGATCATGCAGCCCTTCGGCGACCGGTCCAAGGTGGTGATCGAGCCGATGCTGACCGACCAATGGTTCGTCGACACCGCGAAAATCGTGCAGCCCGCGATCGACGCCGTGCGCGAGGGCCGCACCACGATCCTGCCGGAACGCGACGCCAAGGTCTATTTCCATTGGCTGGAAAACATCGAGCCCTGGTGCATCAGCCGCCAGCTGTGGTGGGGCCATCAGATCCCGGTGTGGTATGGCCTGGACCTCTGGACCGAAGGGTTCCGCGATGACGAGGGCGACAGCGCGCTGGACGAGGTGGAACTCTTCCGCCTACTGAACGAGGGCGGGCTGGTCCATGCCGGGGCGCGCCACCATTGCGCGGCCGATCTGGCCGGCGTGACCGAGGCGTTCCGCGACGACATCGCGGGCCTGCCGGCACCGCTGAACCATGCCCGCATCGTCGAGGTTGCCGACCGTGCCGCGGCGCTGGACCTGCTGGCGAAAAGCCTGGCCGACTACAACCTTAGCCAGGATCCGACGCATCTGGTCTATCCGGTGTGGCGCGATCCGGACGTGCTGGACACCTGGTTCTCCTCGGGCCTTTGGCCGATCGGGACGCTGGGCTGGCCGGAAACCACGCCCGAACTGCAGAAATACTTCCCCACCGATGTGCTGATCACCGGGTTCGACATCATCTTCTTCTGGGTCGCCCGGATGATGATGATGCAGCTGGCGGTGGTCGATCAGGTGCCGTTCCACACCGTCTATGTCCACGCCCTTGTCCGCGACGAGAAGGGCAAGAAGATGTCCAAATCGCTTGGCAACGTGCTGGACCCGCTGGAGCTGATCGACGAATTCGGCGCGGATGCGGTGCGCTTTACCCTGACCGCGATGGCGGCGATGGGGCGCGACCTGAAACTGTCGACCGCGCGGATCGCGGGCTATCGCAACTTTGGCACCAAGGTCTGGAACGCCACCCGCTTTGCCGAAATGAATGGCGTCTTTGACGGCCCCGCGTCGGGCCGGCCCGAGGCAAGCCATACCGTGAACCGCTGGATCATCGGTGAAACCGCCCGCGTGCGCGAGGCAGTGGATGAGGCGCTGGCCAACTACCGCTTCAACGATGCGGCCAATGCGCTTTATGCCTTTGTCTGGGGCAAGGTCTGCGACTGGTATGTGGAATTCGCCAAGCCCCTGTTCGACGGCGATCATGCCGCCGAAACGCGGGCGACGATGCGCTGGGTGCTGGACCAGTGCTACATCCTGCTGCACCCGATCATGCCCTTCGTCACCGAAGAGCTGTGGGCGCTGACCGGGGACCGCGCAAAGATGCTGGTTCATGCCGACTGGCCGACCTACGGGGCCGAGCTGATCGACGCCGAAGCCGACCGCGAGATGAACTGGGTGATCGGCCTGATCGAGGATATCCGGTCAAGCCGCACGCAGATGGGGGTTCCGGTGGGCCTGAAGCTGCCGATGGTGCTGGCCGAGGCGGATGCGGCCGCGCGCGCGGCGCTAGCGCGCAACCAGGCGCTGATCTTCCGGCTGGCCCGAATCGATAGCCTGACCGAAGCCGCCGTGCCGAAGGGCGCGATTTCCATCGCCGCGCCGGGGGCGGTCTTTGCCCTGCCGCTGGAAGGCGTGATCGACGTGGCCGCCGAAAAGGCGCGGCTGGAAAAGGCGTTGGCCAAGCTGGAGAAGGATCTGGGCGGGCTGCGCGGGCGCTTGTCGAACCCCAAGTTCGTGGAAAGCGCCGCCGAGGATGTGGTCGAGGAAACCCGCGAAAAGCTGGCCCAGGGCGAGGAAGAGGCCGCCAAGATCGCGGCGGCCGTGCGCCGTCTGGCCGATCTGGGCTGACCCCCGACCGGGGGCTTTCGCGGCAGTTGCGGAAGCCTCCGGCGGGAGTATTTGGGCCAAGAAGAAGCCATGTTCGCGCAGGCTTGCGGGGCGGCGGGAATGGGCTTAGCAACGAGGTATGACCGGACCTCGCTATACCCCGCTGATCGACAGCCTGCCCGCCTCGGTGCCCTTCGTGGGGCCGGAGACGCAAGAACGCGCGCGTGGCCGCCCCTTTGCGGCGCGGCTTGGGGCGAATGAAAACGGCTTTGGCCCGTCACCCCGTGCGATCGAGGCGATGGCGCGCGCCGCATCCGAGGCCTGGATGTATGGCGATCCGGAAAACCATGATCTGCGCGCCGCGCTGGCCGCGCATCATGGCTGCCGCCCCGAGAATATTGTGGTGGGCGAGGGGATCGACGGGCTTCTGGGCTATCTGGTGCGGCTGGTCGTGGGGCCGGGCGATCCGGTGGTGACCTCGGATGGGGCCTATCCCACGTTCAACTATCATGTCACGGGCTTTGGCGGGGTGCTGCACAAGGTTCCCTACAAGGGCGATCACGAAGACCCCGCGGCGCTTTTGGCGCTGGCCGCGGCGACCCGTGCCAAGCTGATGTACATCGCCAATCCCGACAATCCGATGGGTTCACACCACCCGGGCACAGTGATCGCCGACATGGTCACGCGGGTGCCGGATGGCACGCTGATGGTGCTGGATGAGGCCTATGTGGACCTGGCCCCCGAAGGCACCGCCCCCGAGATCGATCCCGAAGATCCGCGCGTGATCCGGATGCGGACCTTTTCCAAGGGCTATGGCATGGCCGGCGCACGGGTGGGCTATGCCATTGGCGCAGCACCCCTGATCACCGCCTTCAACAAGATCCGCAACCATTTCGGCATGTGCCGGATCAGCCAGGCAGGCGCGCTGGCCGCGCTGGAGGATCAGGACTGGCTGGCGGCGATTCGCGCCAAGGTCGCGGCGTCGCGCGCGCGGCTTGGCCAGATCGCTGCCGAAAACGGGCTGACCGCCCTGCCCTCGGCCACGAACTTCGTCACCATTGACTGTGGCCGCGATGGCGCCTTTGCCCGAGCCGTATTGGCCGGGCTGATCGAGAACGACATTTTCGCGCGCATGCCCTTTGTCGCGCCGCAAGACCGCTGTATCCGCGTGTCCTGCGGCCCCGAGGCGGCGATGGCGGCCTTTGCCCGCGCCCTGCCCCGGGCGATTGCAGCGGCGGGGGGCTGAGGCGCTCAGCCGCCTGCGATCACCTGTGCCGCGGCGGCGATCCCCCCGCTTTGGAAGGGGAGGTCCAGCGCGGCCATCCCGGCCTCCATCACCGACAGGGCGCCCAGCGTCATATGGGCGTTGACGTGGCCCATATGCGCCACGCGCAGGAAATCATCATAAGCCGGGCTGCCCGGATCGGCCATGCCCAGACCGATGCCCAGCGTCACACCCGCCTGCGTTTCGCACCAGCGGCGCAGACGGCCGGCGCCGCCCGCGCCGATCCTCGCCGCGGTCACCGAATGGCCGCGATGCGCCGGATCGGCCACGTTCAACGCGATGTCGCCGCCCGGCCCCCAGGCGTCAAATGCGGCCCAGACGGCGCGCGCAAGCGTGGCATGGCGGGACCAGGTCTGGTGCAACCCCTCTTCGTCCAGAATCATCCCCAGCGCCTCGGCCAGGCCGAACAGGTGATGCGTGGGCGCGGTGCCGCCGAAATGCTGATAGAACTGCTCGGCAAAGGCGCGCGGGCGCCAGTTCCAGTAAGGCGTTGCCAGATCGGCCGTGCGCCCCGCCTCGGCCGCGCGGTCGGAAAACCACACAAAGCCCAGCCCCGGCGGCACCATCAGCCCCTTCTGGCTGGCCGCGACCATCACATCGACGCCCCAATCGTCCATGCGGAATTCGTCGCACCCCAGCGAGGCGATGCAATCCACCGCAAGAAGCGCGGGGTGCCCTGCCGCATCGATCGCCGCCCGGATCGCGGGAATGTCGTTCTTGACCGAGCTGGAGGTATCCACATGGGTCACCAGCACCGCCTTGATCCGATGATCGCGGTCAGCGCGCAGCGCCGCTTCCACCCGGGACGGATCGGCGGGCGTGGATTTGCCGCAATCGATCAGATCGACCTCGACCCCCATCGCGCGGGCATGGTCCGCCCAGCCAATGCCAAAGCGCCCCGTGGCCAGAACCAGGGCCCGATCCCCGCGCGAGAACATGTTGGCATTCGCCGCCTCCCACGCGCCGTGACCATTGGCGATGTAGATCGCCACATGCCCCGAGGTCAGCGCCACCCGGCGCAGATCGGGAAAGATGCGCGCGACCGTGTCGATCAATTCGCCCTCATAGATATTGGGCGCGGCGCGATGCATCGCCGACAGCACCCGGTCGGGCATGGTCGAGGGGCCGGGAATGGCCAGATAGGGGCGGCCCTGCGACAGGGTCATGGCGGTTTCTCCTGCAGTGATAGCGCAATCGGTACGCCCGCGGGGCGGCGCGGTCAATCGTGCCGATGCTTGCGCGCGCCGCCCCGTTCACGCTAGACCCGACACAGACCGCGCCCGAAACCGCGCATCCGATAGGCAGGACCTTGGCCAGACCCGATCCCCGATATTCCTCCGGCAAGCTGTTCGCCCGGCTCTGGCGCGACTATCTGCGCCGCCACTGGCCGCTGATGACGCTGGCGCTGCTGGTGATGATGATCGAGGGCTCGACGCTGGGCGCGCTCAGCTGGATGCTGGAGCCGCTGTTCGACCGGGTCTTTCTGGGCGGCGAAACCGGGCTGATCTGGTGGGTCGGTCTGGCGATCCTGGGGCTGTTCGTGATCCGCGCGGTGACGCTGGTGGTATCACGCACGCTGCTGACGCGGATATCGCTGGCCAGTTCCAGCGCCATGCAGGTGGATCTGACCCGCCACATCCTTGGCCTTGACCAGGCGTTCTTCCAGCACAATCCCCCCGGCGCACTGATTGAGCGGGTGCAGGGCGACACCATCGCCGTTCAAGGCGTCTGGTCGACCTTCATCACCGGGGCGGGGCGCGATGCGGTGTCGCTGATCGCGCTGTTTGCGGTGGCGATATCAATCGACCCGATCTGGACCGCGACCACGCTGATCGGCGCGCCGCTTCTGATCCTGCCGACCGCGGTTGCGCAGCGCTACATCCGCAAGAAAACCGCGCAGATGCGGTCGCAATCGGGCCAGCGCGCCACCCGCCTGGATGAGGTGTTCCACGGCATCGCCGCGGTCAAGCTGAACCGCATGGAAGACTATCAGATGCGCCGCTTTGCCACGATCGTCGATGCGATCCGGCGCGCGCAGGTCAAGATGACGATGTCGCAGACGATGATCCCGGCAATGATCGACGTGGTCACCGGGCTTGGCTTTTTCGGCGTCCTGTTGCTGGCGGGCGGTGAAATTGCCGCAGGCCAGCGGACCGTGGGCGAATTCATGTCATTCTTCACCGCCATCGCGCTGGCGTTTCAACCGCTGCGCCGTCTGGGCGGGCTGGCTGGCACCTGGCAGACCGCGGCGGCAAGCCTGGAACGCCTGTATCGCCTGTTCGACACCCCGCCCGCCATCACCAGCCCGGCCACCGGACTGCGCCCCGATCCGGCGCAGACGACGATCCGGCTGGAAGGCGTGCGGCTGAGCTATGGTGAAACGCCGGTGCTGCGCGGGCTGTCCTTTACCGCCGAGGCGGGGCAGACGACCGCGCTGGTCGGGCCGTCGGGGGCGGGGAAAAGCACGGTCTTTGCCCTGCTGACGCGGATGATCGACCCCGACAGCGGCCGTATCACCATCGGCGGACAAGATATACGCGCGTTGGATCTGCCTGCGCTGCGCGATCTGTTCTCGACCGTCGCGCAGGAAGCGGCGCTGTTTGACGAAACCATCCGGGAAAACGTGCTTCTGGGGCGCACCGACGTGCCCGCGCCCGCGCTGGCCCGCGCGCTGCAGGCCGCGCATGTCACCGATTTCACCGACAGCCTGCCGCAGGGCATCGACACACCTGCCGGGCCGCGTGGTTCCTCCCTCTCGGGCGGGCAACGCCAGCGCGTCGCCATTGCCCGCGCCATTCTGCGCGACGCGCCGATCCTGCTGCTGGATGAGGCGACAAGCGCGCTGGATACCGCGTCCGAGGCGCGCGTGGCCGAGGCGCTGGCCGACTTGTCGCAAGGTCGCACCACGCTGGTGATCGCGCATCGCCTGTCCACCGTGCGCAACGCCGACAAGATCGTTGTGATCGTCGATGGTCAGGTGGTCGAGGAAGGCACGCATGAAACGCTGCTAGTGCAAGGCGGGACCTATGCGTCGCTGTGCCGGATGCAACTGACCGACTGAACAAAGGGGGCCAGGATGAACGAACGCGCAATCTTCCGGATCAGCGGCGCGGACCGGATCAGCTTTCTGCAGGGGCTGATCAGCAATGATGCGCGCAAGCTGGATGCGGGGCCCGTCTATGCCGCGCTGCTGGCCCCGCAGGGCAAGTATCTCGCGGATTTCCTGCTGATCCCCGATGGCGACACCGTGTTGCTGGACATAGCCGCGCCCCTGGCCGAGGCCACCGTCAAGCGGCTTTCGATGTATCGTCTGCGCGCGGATGTGCGGATTGAGCCGACCCCGCTGCAGGTGCACCGCGGCACCGGTCCCGCGCCGACCGGCGCGGTTACCGACCCGCGCCACCCCGCGCTTGGCTGGCGGCTTTATGGCGCCACAGGCGGCGATGACGGGACCGATTGGGACGCGATCCGCGTGGCCCATTGTATCCCCGAAACCGGGATCGAGCTGACGCAAGACACCTACATTCTGGAAGCCGGCTTTGAACGCCTGAACGGCGTCGATTTCCGCAAGGGATGTTACGTGGGGCAAGAGGTGACCGCGCGGATGAAGCACAAGACCGAACTGCGCAAGGGCCTGGTGACGGTGCGCGTGCAGGGCAGCGCCCCGGTGGGCACGCCGATCGAGGCCGCCGGCCGCGTCGTGGGAACGCTTTACACCCAGGCGGGCGGCCGCGGCATCGCGCATCTGCGGCTTGACCGCGCCGAAGGTCCGATGCAGGCGGGCGCGGCCACCGTCAGCCTGGACTGACCCAGGCGCGCGGTTCACATTCGCGCGAGCCTGCCGGCTGCGGCACCAGTACCAAGCCGGCACGACCCTGATGGCGCAAACGGCAAAAAGGCGCCGATATGCCGGCGAAAATACGAATTACGGCAAAAATGGTTGATCTGAAAACGCCCGCGCCTATATATGGGCGGCTGCACTGTGGCACCTAGACGAAATATTGACCGCGACAACGATAGCCATGCAACAAACGCATGACTGCCATGTAACGCAGGCCATATCGAATCGTTCGGGAAAAGCCATATTTGCCGCTACGCCAGGAAACGCAAGAGCAATAAAAAGGACGGAATGATGCGCGATTTCGTTGACGGCTCCGCATTCAATTACGAACAGGGCCAACGCGCACGCAAGCTTTTCGCGGCTGTGGTGCTGGCCGCATTGGATGATGCGATCGCCGATGACAAGAAATATGGCAACGGGCCGGAACAGATTGCCCGTTGGGCTCGGTCGCGCGATGGGCGCGAGGTGCTGTCCTGCGCCGGGATCGACCCGAACGAACGCGTCGTAAAGGGCCTGATGGAATTCGTCTCGAAAGGTGTGCGCACCTCGGTCGCGCTGTCGCGCGAGGAAAGCGAACGCCGCCTGGCCGCCGAAGAGGCCGAAGCGGCCTGAGGCATTGAGACATGCCGTTAAAAAAACGCGCCCTCGCGGGCGCGTTTTGTTTTGTGCGGATCACGGGTCAGTCAGCCGCCCCGGTTTGTAGCCCTAGCCTTGGGTCAGGCGGCGACGATTGCTTGTCGACCTTGATATGGTCCGGTCCGCAGCGGCACTGGCCATCCGCTACCAGGCCACAGATCAGTCGAAATCCTGACTGCTCAGCGCCCGCTGAATCTCACGCCGGACAAGCTTGCGCACATTGCGCGTGATCCTTTCGCCAAGCGAGCCCTGAAGTTCCTTGCGGATAATATCCGCCACCAGAATGCGCAGGGTTTCCTCATCAATCAGCGTGTCGGACCCTGCGAAGATGCTCTCTTCCTCATCATCGTCCACGTCTGCATGCCGCCGCGCTTCGGGCTGGGGCCGAAGGATCCTTGGGCCGCTGCGGTGATCCGGCGCGGCCTCATGCAGATGCAGCCGACGGGGGGTATCGTCCTCCGGCACGGCAGCATCGGTTTCTTCCGTCGTCTCTTGCGCCTCGGCCTGGTCTGATGGCACGAGGTCTTCAACGACATGCGTGCCATCGATGTCGGGCGCCCAGCTGGCATCTGCGACGTCGCTGCCATCAGGGGCCTCTGCCGCATCCTCGGCCCCCCCCTCTACCGGTGCCCCTGCGTCGGCCAAGGTGTCAAACTGGCCATCCGGGCCTTCTTCGGCGTCAATCCACATGGGTGCGCCCGGATCATCGGCAATCTCTTCGACAAGATCGCCGGCACCCGTCACGTCCCCGCCGTCGTCCGCCGGCCAGGCCCGGGGTGGGGCTGTCGTCAACAGCGGATCGGGATCTGCGCCGTATTCATCACCAAGCTGCGGCTCTGCATCTGCAAGCCCGGGCGCCAGGTCGACATCGCCACCACCGGCCAGGGTAGGCTCTTCCTGGGTGGGCACATCCCCCACGGCGGCTTCCAGTTCGGCAATCGTATGTTCCAGCCGCTGAAGCTCGGCCCCAAGATCATCCGGCGTCGCAGGCGCGGGCGCCGCCTCGGCCGAAAACTCATCTTCGCCCTCAACGCGCAGGGCGGGCGTCAGCACAAGGCAGCCGTCGTCCTCGACAACCGCATTCTCATCACCTTGATCAGCGTCATCGGACCGCAAGGCGGCGCCCGGCGGCTCTTCAACCGGCGCTGGAGCCTGGGGCAAGGGGGCAGGACCGGGCGCAGGATCAGGCTGCGCCTGTGGCGCGGGTCGCACAGGAACCGGATCCAGCGACACAAGCCGGCGGATCGAGGCAAGGACATCCTCGATCTCTGGCGAATTCATCGGATCAGACATGCCGTCCCCCTGCCCGTTCGGTCGCGGTCAACGCGCCGCGCGTGCCCGGCACGGGCGCGTCACTTCTTGCCGATGGAACGCAGCACCCGATCAAGGCTTTCCCCCTGAACGCTGGTGACGGGCGCATTGCGCACCGCGTTGTAATAGGCCGCGGGATCATAGGTCGGGATACCAAGCTGCAATTTCTCAACGGTCAGAAGACCCATAGACGAAAGAAGTGAATAGATCGCTACCTGCAGATTGGCTTCGGCATCGATGCGGTCGGCCTGCGCGTTCAGCAATTCCTGTTCCGCGTCCAGCACATCAAGGGTGGTACGGGCGCCAAGGGTCGCTTCTTCCTTGACGCCGTTATAGGCAACCGTCGCGGCCTCGATCTGCTGGTTGATCGCACGGATCTGCGCGCGGGCAACTTCGATGCTGGACCAGGCATTCGCCACGGACTCGCTGATCTGCACGCCTACCTGGGCCAAACCGGCGCGGGCAGCATCGCGATTGGCGATCGCCTTGCGATGCGCCGAAGCCAGCGCGCCGCCGGAATAGATGGTCTGCGACATCCGCACCCCCGCCGTCAGGCCAGCGCCTGTGCCGCTTGGGTCGGACACCCCGACCGAGCCGCTAAGCGTCGGCATCCGCCGCTTGGCAGACAGCGCCACCTGCAGATCGGCGATGGTCACCTGGCGCTGTGCGCGCTTGATCGCCGGATGCAGGCGCAGCGCCGTGCCCCGCGCCTCATCAAGCGATTTCGGCAACGCCGGGGGATTTGGCAAGGCTGCCAGGTTGACCGGATAGGCGCCAGTCGCGGCCTTGAAGGATTCGCGCGCAGCTTCCAGACTGCCCTGCGCGGCCACAAGCGCGGCGCGGGCGGCGGCCAGCCGCGCCTCGGCCAGCGACACATCGGTTCGGGTCACTTCACCCACTTCGAACCGGTCCTGGGCGGCACGCAGTTCTTCACCGATCACGCGCACCGAATTCTGGTTGATCGCCAGGCGCTGGGACGCGCTTTTCACGTCGGTATAGGCGGCAATCGCGGTCAGCAGGACATCCTGTTCCACACCCACAAGCGCCTCACGGGTTGCCAGAACGCTTTCCTTGGCAATGTCGACGCCCAGCTGGCTTTGCCCGAAATCAAACAGAACCATCGACGCGGACAAGGACAAAGACGCGCTAAGATCCTCGACATCGCGGGGCGGCACGTCGCTGTCGGTGTAGGTCGCCTCGGCGATCCACTGCACCACGGGCCGCAGGCTTGCGATGGCGGCGGCGACATCCTCATCCGCGGCGCGCAGCGTGGCGCGGTTCTGCTCCAGCAGGTTGGAATTGCGGTAGGCCGCGACCAGCGCATCCGCGAGCGTTTCGGCCCGCGCTGCCACCGGGGCCGCAGCAAAGCTCAGCGCGGCAAAGCCCGCGAGCGTGATCGATTTCAGCGTCTTGCGCAACATGCCTGGCTTCCTCATTCCTAAGAACTTTCCCTGCTTCTTTCGGCAGAGCAAAGATCGGGGGCGGGATCGCCCCCTGTGATCACGACGTCATTGCACCCACGCCCCGCCTGTCAGAGCGCGAATTCCTTTTCCGCGGCAAAGCCCGGCAAAACCGGGGCCGCCGCGTTGAATGCATAGCGCCAGGTCACCTGGCCATCGATCTTGCGCCCGATGCGCGCCACACCCAGCGCCTTTTCCATGAACAGACAGCCGATCCGGCCGCCTTCTTTCAGCTGATCCAGAATCGCCTGCGGCACCTGTTCCGCGGCGCCTTCGATGATGATTACGTCATAAGGGCCGTGTTTGGCCGCACCGCCCGCAAGCGGACCTGCGACGACCGCAACATTGTCCGCGCCCAGCTGCGCCAGGGCGGCCTCGGCCTGGGTGGCAAGGCCCTCTTCCTCAAGAACGACAACCGCTTCGGCCATGCGCCCGATGACCGCGGCGGAATAGCCCAGCCCGCAGCCGATATCGAGCACCAGATCCCCCGATGTCACATCCAGCGCATCCAGCAGCTTGGCCAGCGTCCGCGGTTCCAGCATCACACGGCCCGGCGCGATGTCCAGATTTTCACCGATATAGGCGGCCTCACGGCGGGGCGCGGGCACGAACTGTTCGCGCGGGATAGCCAGCATTGCCTCGATGATCGGGAATTTCGTCACGTCATTGGGGCGAACCTGGGTGTCGACCATCATGGTGCGGCGCGCGGCGAAATCGGTCATGTCTGGGCTCTTGAAATAGGGTTATCCGTTTGATCCTTGTGCCACATCCCCCCTGCCGGGGCAACCGTCGCACGCCGGGACAGCCTGCCGCAGCCCGCCTGTGATGCACGAAACCCACGCCCCGCCCCCTTGCGGCATCCATCGCGATGGTCTAATTGACGATCACCTCGAAGGAACGGCGGGTTGGCGGAGAGGTTACGCAGCGGATTGCAAATCCGTGAAGACCGGTTCGATTCCGGTACCCGCCTCCAATACTTTCAATGGGTTAGAAGATTTTCTGCTCATAGAGTATCACCCTTGGTATCAGTTTCACTTTTCGTTCTCGTTTCGTTCAAAAGCCGTTCCCACAGCTGACGTTTCTCGGCAGCAGTCGTTGCGCGCATGACTTGGCGCGCAAATCCTGCGTATTTGATGACCATCTTCTTGGTCTTGTGGCCACTGAAGCTCATGATCTCATCATCGTCGCAGCCTGCCCACGCTAACTCCATGACGCCGCGATAGCGCATAGCGTGCAGATCGTGCTCCAGCACACCAAGTCGTTCGCGCTCGGCCCTCATGATGCGGGCGATCTTGTAGTAGCTCATCGGCGAGCCATCATCGTTCGCCAGAATTGGACGATCGGGGGTCAGCCTTTCCCCCAGCTCTGCCCTCAGACGATCAAGCTGCGCTTGCAGGTTTAGAGTGCAGGGAAGCAGAAGCTCCACGCCCGTCTTGCTCTGCGTTATCTTCAGGTTCTGCCCATCTTCGTATTGACGCCATGTGAAAGCGTTTAGGTCCCCCGGCCTTTGAACACTGCCTACCCCGAGTTCAAAGATGAGCATCGGCAAATCGAATGCTTCGCGTCTCCAAGTTTCCACCGCTGCGTCCGTCCAGGGAATGTGCGGCTTTTTTCTGTCTTCTGGGACTTTCAGAAGCTCGATGTCAGTAGCAGGGTTGTCCTTCAACCAACCTTTTCTTTGCCCAAGCTTGGCGAGCATAGAAATCGCGACGGGGATGTAGTTGGCAAACCTTACTCGGTGTGTATTCTTATCCATGGCGTTGTAAATATCAGCCTTGGTCAGTTGCCTTACATCCCGTTTCCCAATTCGCTCCTCAAGGTATGTGAAGGTGCCCTCCAAATCCTCACGATAGCGTGGTTCGTAACCCGCCCATTTGTCGGTCTTGCGAAGTTCGGCGATCAAAACTGACCAGGAGCGTCTTGCTGCATGACGCTTGCCGCGAACAATCGACCAGTACTCATCATCGAATTCAGGCGTGCCTTCAGAAGCATAGATGCGATAGTAGCGACCACCCTTTCGCACATACCAACGCCCGCTTGGGTGTTTCCAAAGGTATTTTTTCCGCTTCACCAGACAATCTCCTCATTCCCATCAATGAGGTCTCCGGCAACGATCTGCTCAAGAAGCCGCGTATCCCATCGCTTTTCACCCGCAATGTCTTTTCCATCTGGCAACTGACCAGAGGCGACGCCTGCCCTGAACTCACTGACCGTCATGTCAAGCAGCTGAGCTGCCGTGCTCTCCTTGGCGGCGATTGGAACATACCGGGCCATGACGTCACCTCAACGACTTCCAGACAGGTTCGTTCGCGGCTCCACGGTGTGCGCCTCTAGGTATTCCTCAAGAGCGCCTTGCGGTAAGAGGTAAATGCCCCCGACCTTCACATGACGCACTTGTTGGTTGCGGATCAGTTTTCTGACACGCGCTAGCGGCCAACCAAGGCGGCTCGCTGCCTCTGTGGGGCTTTCGTATGAAGAAGAACCAGTTGTAACCATTTGTGCACTCCCTGACACCATTGGCTTACATTGCGCACCTAGATACACTCATCTTACGAATCTGGGCCGATTACTCGATTTGTATCCTATGCGTTACAATATGGCAATGAGGTAAACAAAGCGAATGAGTGTTATCGGGGATCGCATCGAAGCTGTGCGCAAGCAGAGCGGCCTCTCACAGGAAGCTTTCGCCGAAAGTATCGGTGTGAGCAGGAACTCATACTTCAAATATGTCAGAGGCCATCGCGCTGTGCCCTCTGATGTTTTTTCAGCAATCCTTGAGAAATACGGCACAGACCCGGTCTGGCTGCACGAAGGCGACACAGGGTTGAACAGCCGAACAACCTCCCTGCTCGACGACATGAAGCAGATCCTTTTTGCGGTCGATGACCGCGCAGAAGAGCGCGGCTTGAACCTCGACCGCGACAAGCGCTGGCTGATCGCCTGCCGCATCTGTGTGGAACGGGTCGTGACCGCAAAGCAGAGCGAACCTGACATTCCCCTGGAAACGAGTGAAATCGACAAATGGTTGGAGGTGGCACAATGAACAACAACGAACCCAGGCTCCCCGGATTGACCGACGACGAGATGGACCAGCTGATGGACCCGCTGCTTTCGGTGCAGGACCGTATGACGACATGGCAGGCCAAGCCGCTCAGTGTACAGGCCCGCAAAGTGCTCCAGAGACGCAACTCTGAGGCCCTGCGCCACCATTACATAACCGGGCAAACCTGCGTTGCGATCACGCTACTACTCTGGCTTCTCCCACAACTCCTGCCATCCTCAAGCCAAGTGATCGACATGCAGGCGCTCGGCTTGTCCCTTTACATGATGTCTGTGCCGACAATGGCGGTAGCGCTATTTCAAGCCTGGGCCATGACCCGCGCTTTTACCCGTATTGAAGAAATCTGAACGCGGGGTTCCACCCGTGCGAATTGAGAAAGACCCGAGCAGATGCCCACCCTACGCTGGTTGACCCGAGACGACGATGTGCGCGCCGCTGAGAAGGTGCCTTACCGCCTGTTGGAGGAGGTCGAGGGGCTGGGCTATGGCGACCGGGATGCGGGCAATATGCTGATCCAGGGCGATAACCTTGAGGCATTGAAGGCGCTGCTCCCCTATTACGCGGGTCAGGTGAAATGCATCTATATCGACCCACCCTATAACACCGGATCGGCGTTCGAGCATTACGACGACAATCTGGAGCATTCCCAATGGCTGGCGATGATGTGGCCCCGGCTGGAATTGCTGCGGGAGTTGCTGGCCGAGGATGGCTCGATCTGGATTTCTCTCGATGATGCCGAAGCGCATTACATGAAGGTTATTGGGGATGAAGTGTTTGGCCGAAAGAACTTTATTCTTAACCTTGCATGGCAAAAACGTGATGGACCGCCCAATGATCGAAAGATCGGAATGGTTCACGAACACATTCTTGTTTGGGCAAAACACCGCGAGTTGAAGAGCAAACAAACACTCGCTGAGCTGTCGTTCAATCTGATGCCGCGAAGCGAAAAAGCTAACTCGCAATATGCAGTATTCAAGGAACCTGATGGACCTGATCCACGCGGTCCCTTCAGGAAAGTTGACTCGACTACGAATGCCAAAGGTGGACGCAATGTGGATAGCCTCATCTATCCATTGAAGAACCGATTCACGGGCGAAGAGGTCTACCCGCGCCAGGGACGCAACTGGGCGCACAACAAAGTCGAAATGGAACGTCTGAACGCGGAAAAACGCTTGTATTGGGGCGTGAACGGTACAGCAGGCACGCCTATGAAGAAGCTTTTTCTGAATGAAGCAAAGCAGGGCATGACAACCCCAAGCGTTTGGTCTGGTTTCGCACTGAACCAACATGCAAGCTCGGAGATGGAAAAAATATTTGGCGAGAAGGCCGCTTTTGAAACTCCAAAGCCCGAGGGGCTTCTTGAAAGAATTATTACCATCGCCACCAACCCCGACGACCTCGTGCTCGACAGCTTCCTCGGGTCCGGCACCACCGCTGCCGTCGCACAAAAGATGGGGCGGCGCTATATCGGGATCGAGATGGGCGACCATGCCGTCACCCATTGCGCGCCGCGTCTGCAAAAGGTGGTGGACGGCGAACAGGGCGGGATTTCCAAGGCGCAGAACTGGCAAGGCGGCGGTGGTTTCCGCTTTTACCGCCTTGGCCCGCCGGTCTTTACCGAGGACGGCCAGATCCAACCCGATATCCGCTTTCCCGTGCTGGCCGCTCATATCTGGTTCGCGGAAACCGGCAACCCGTGGACGGAACCCCAGCCTCTCACCCCCTTCCTTGGAGCGCAGGGGGGTAAAGGCTATGCGCTGCTCTACAATGGCATCCTTGGCGACAAATCGGTCTCGGGCGGCAACGTCCTGACCCGCAAGACACTGGCCGCGATCCGCGCCGCACAGGGCGATTTTACTGGCCCGCTGACCGTCTATGGCGAGCGCACGGCGCTGTCCGAGGCGACGCTCAAGGCCGAGCAGATCGAATTCAAACAAACCCCATATGATGTGAAGGCGCGCAAATGAAGCTGAAGGATTATCAAAAAGCCTCGCTCGCCACGCTGCGGAAATTCTTTGAAGAGGCGCGGATTGTCGGCCCAAAACCGGCCTATGAGGCGATCACGGCGGAACCGGAACTGGCCAAGCGGCTGCGCGGCTATGCGGCAGGCTACAAGCCGATCAAGGCGCTGCCCGAGGTGCCTTACGTCTGCCTGCGCCTGCCCACCGGCGGCGGCAAGACCATTCTGGCCGCGCATTCGATCACCGTGGCCAAGGATGCCTGGGTGGAAAAGGATTTCCCGCTGGTGCTGTGGTTGGTGCCGACGAACACCATCCGCATCCAGACCGCCGAGGCGCTGAAAAACCCGCGCCACCCCTACAGGCAGGTGCTGGACGAGGCGTTCGAGGGCCGTGTTCGCGTGTTCGATATTGGTGATTTCACGCAGATCACGCCGCATGATCTGCGCTCGAACCTCTGTGTCGTGGTCGGCACGATCCAGACACTGCGAGTCAGCAACACCGACGGGCGCAAGGTTTATGCCCATCACGAGATGCTGGAGGGGCATTTTTCGACTGTCTCACCCAGCACGCCGGGGCTGGAGCGCAATGACGATGGCCCAATGAAGGGCGATATCCGGTTCAGTTTTGCCAACCTGATGCATCTGCACCGCCCGCTTGTGATCATGGACGAGGCCCACAAGGCGGGCACGAGCCTGAGCCAGGATGTCTATGAGCGGATCAACCCGAGCGCCCTGATCGAATTCACCGCCACGCCCAAGGGATTCAACAACATCCTTCATTCCGTGACAGCGCAAGAGCTGAAGGATGAAGAGATGATCAAGATGCCCGTGGTGCTGGACGAGGCTGAAACGTGGCAGGGCGCGGTGAACTCCGCCATTCTGAAGCGGGCCGAGTTGCAGGAACATGCGGATCGGGACCGGGAGGGGTATATACGCCCCATCGTGCTGTTTCAGGCGCAGAAGAAGGGCGAAGATGTTACCGTAGATGTGCTGCGCAACCATCTGATCGAGAATGAGAATATTGACCCGGCCAAGATTGCTGTGGCCACTGGCGCGCAACGTGATCTGGACGGGATCGACCTGTTCAAGCCCGACTGCCTGATTGAATATGTCATTACCATCGAGGCGCTGAAGGAAGGCTGGGATTGTTCCTTCGCCTATGTGTTCTGCTCGCTGGCCAATATCCGCAGCAGCACGGACGCCGAGCAGCTTCTGGGCCGCGTGCTGCGGATGCCCTATGCGAAAAAGCGCAAGGAAGCGGCGCTGAACAAGTCCTACGCTAAGCTGGTGTCGAAGCATTTTTCTGAGGCTGCCGTCAGTCTGCGTGACAAGCTGGTCGATATGGGGTTCGAGGAAAGCGAGGCCGAGGCCAATATCGAGGCCGAACAGCCGGGACTGGATGACGGGCTGTTTGGGCGGCAATCACGCCCACGCCCGACGATGACGGTCGAGCTGGACGCCTCAGAGGATGAGCGCCGCGACATCAACATCGTCGCACCGGGCAAAATCAAAGTGTCGGCAGGTGATGACGGCAAGACCCGGATCGAATTCACCGGCGTGCCCAAGCCCAAAGATGAAGAGCGCCTGTTCCAGATGGCCCCCGAGCGCTTGCATGGCGTGCTGCGCGAGAAGCTGGACGAGTTCAAAGCCAAGCACGCCGACGATCTGGCCCCCGCCCATCTGGGCGAGGAATTCACCGTGCCGCGCCTGATGGCGCATGTGCAGGGCGAGCTGGTCTTTGGCGATACCGATATCCTGATGGAATATCACGACTGGTCGCTGGCCGATCACCCGGCGCGGCTGACCAAGGCCGAGTTCGATATTGTCGAGACGACCAACACCTTCGAAATTGATCTGGACGGCAACCGCCTTTCGATCTCGGCGGCGGACAGTTCGGAACAGCTTTCGCTGGATATCGACGTGGACGACTGGACGCCGAATTCGCTGGTGCGTTGGCTGGATGGTAAGGTGCGCGATCAATGGATCGGCCAGGCGGAGCTTCTGGCCTGGCTGAACGATGTTGTCACCCACCTGACCCGCGACCGCGATATCCCCCTGTCGCAGCTGATGCGCTGCAAGTTCATCCTGGCGCGCAAGTTGAACGAGAAGATCAGGGGGTTCCGCCAGATGGAGCGCGACAAGGTTTACCAGATGAACCTGTTCGGCCCCGAGGCGCGTGTCGAGGTGTCCTTCGATGACGGCATCCGGTTCTTCGACGAGATGTATTTCGACGTGCCCAAGTATCGTGGCATGTACAAGTTCAAGCACCACTTCATGGGGCCGGACGAGGTGCCGACATTCGACAGCAAGGATGGCGGCGAAGAGGTCAAATGCGCCCTGGCGCTGGATGCTCTGCCGGGCCTGAAATATTGGACCCGCAACGTCAGCAGGCACCCGAATTCATTCTCCCTGCCGACCTCGACCGACAAGTTCTACCCGGATTTCGTGGCCGTCATGGAGGATGGCCGTCTCTTGGTCGTCGAATACAAGGGCAAGCAGTTGTCTCCGGAAGAAAGCCGGGACAGCCGCGAAAAGGAACTGATCGGCCAGCAATGGGCCAAGGCGGCCGGAGGAAAGGCCGTCTTCGTCATGGCGACGATGGAACGTGGCGATCCGAAGGAGGTGCGGGCAGCAATTTTGGATACTCTGAAGAAGGGAGAGGGAGACAAGGTATGAGCTACTGGGTTGATCAACCGTCTTCCACAAACAATCTGCGTCTATTTCAATCTGATGGTACATGGTTGGCTTGGAACGAGATTGACGAGGATGGCAAGACTCGCAGAGGGGCCCGAGAACAGGTTGAAGAGCGGCTGCTTTCGGCACTGAACGCAACAAACCTTGTGGCCCTACTTGGCTCGGGTGCGTCCTTTGCTGCGAAGAATGCGGGCGGAAAGCAGGCTCCTGGCATGGCTGATCTCTGGGATGATGCCCGACAGAAGGTTGGGAAGGCGGATTTCGACAAGGTTGTAGCCGAGGTCTGGGGCACGACCGACAAGAAGGACATCGAGGCGCTTCTCAGTTTGTGTAAGATGACGGTCGAGCTGCAAGCTGCCCGCGGTGCAGCCGCTGGCAAGAATCCCACCGAAGAAAACCAGCTTGACCTGCCTTCCTTCGTCCATAAAGCCGAACAGGCGATCTTGGATCGCGTTGATTTTGTCTCAGAGCAAACGGACCTCATCTCTCACAAGGAGTTCCTGCGCCGCCTCGCCCGCCGGAGCGCAGAAAAGGCACGGGTGAAGCTCTTCACCACGAATTATGACCGCTGCATCGAGGAAGCAGCAGTCGCCCGCAACCTAGCCCTTATCGACGGCTTTTCCCACTCTGCGATCCAGCGATTCAATCGCGATCATTTTCAGCAGGACATCGTGCGGCGATCCGCGAGCAGCACACGCGCAGACTATGTTGATGGGGTTTTTCACCTCTATAAGCTTCATGGCTCGATGGACTGGCGGCGGCGAAAGTCCGATGGTGTGGTGATCCGCCGCCTTGACCACGACGAAAACCATGAGCCAGTGCTGATCTACCCGCGTTCATCAAAGTACCAAGAGGCGTTTGCGCCGCCCTACCTCGACATGTTCGCGGCTTGGCAGGCAGCACTGCGAGAACCCGACACAACATTGATTGTCAGCGGTTTCGGATTTGCTGACGATCACATCAGCGCTCCGATCTGGTCTGCACTTGAGTCGAACCTCTCGATCCGACTCGTGCTGTGCGATCCCTGCTTTGTCCCGGTCGACGCACTCGACGTGAGCCTGGTCGACACGCAGGAGCACGCAATCTCTCAGACTAACGACAACTTGCGCACATACCAGAATCGCATCCTGAGCCTGGTAAGGGAGGGCGATAGTCGGATCACGGTCCTGAACGGTCGATTCAGCGATTTGGCCCTCGCGTTACCTGAGATCGTTGGGGAAACCGACCGGCAACGGCTGGAGGCTCGACTTGAGCGCATCCGAGGTCAAGACCATGACAACCGATGACCGTTCGGCGCTGATCGACGGGGTGAAGCGCCTTGGGACCGTGACTAAGGTTAGCGCGTCCGGGATCGAATTGAACCTGCCTCACGCACTTGCGGCAGCGGGTCGGCGCGGCGTATCCCGTGGAACTGTAGGTGACTTTGTATTCATCGACTGCGATCAGGCAGTCATCCTCGGACGCATCGTCGAGGTCCATATCCCCGACCGAAACCGTCCCGCCCTTGAAAGACACATCGAACATGAGCCGAGCGTTGAGCCGGTTGGGAGGGTCCAACTTCTCGCCACGATCCGCAAGACGACGCAGACTGTCGTTAGAGGCGTGTTGGTGTCACCGAGAGTCGGCGACGGTGTTTTCGAGGCCAATGGCACAGCACTATCAAGCTCGATCCAAGCCGCACTATTTGGTGGCGTCGATGTGCAAGATGGCGCACACCCGATCGCCGTGTCACTCGGTCGAATCTCTGGCATCGACGACGCCGAAATCGCGTTGCCGCCGGAAAAGCTGTTCGGTCGCCACTGCGGCATCTTCGGTGCAACCGGCGGCGGGAAGAGCTGGACGCTGGCAAAGCTCGTTTCCGAAGTCGCTCGTCTGGGTGGCAAGGCCATCGTCTTTGATCCGACTGGCGAATTTTCGGGAAAGCTACCTGGCGCGGTAGAATACGTCTTCACTCGGGCCGAAGATGGCCAGACGCTGGTCAGGTTTCCCTCTGAAAGGATGACCGAGTTATCGCTCTTTGCGCTCCTACGCCCAACCGGTCAAAGCCAAGGACCGACTATGCGCGAGGCGATTAGGAGCTTGAGACTGGTTCGCGCCCTGCGAAACGACACCGCAATTGTGCCGGAGCAAACAGGACAGAGACAACGATTCTTCAAAGAAGTATTCGGAACAGTGCTGGTAGAGGAGGACTTCACGGTCCAAAAGACCGGTCAGTCAATATCGGAGTACAACAGAGCCACAGCCCACTACTCAACCGCAATGGCATCAGAGTTGTGCGACTTCGACGTGGCTCTTCTCACAGACCAGATCGTAAACGAGTGCATTTGGCCAAGTGACAACCGAAATCCTGGGGTTTTTGGCGGTAAAGCCGACACTACGTTGAACTACTGCAATACGTTGATTGTGCGGATGCGGGGAATGCTGGCGTCCTCAGAGCTGCGGTGTCTGTTCGGAAGCGAGGGCGAAGACATTTGCACCCTCCTCGATGGCTTTCTGAACGACTCGCAGCAACGGGTATGCCTGATCTCGTTCAAGAACGTCAGTTTCAACCACAACGCCCGCGAGCTGCTTCTAAATACAATCGGCGAGTATCTCCTCAGCCTCGCCCGAGCTGACCGCTTCCGGACTCAACCCGTCATTTGCTTCCTTGATGAAGCTCATCAGTTTATGGGGCGTTCTGTCGGGGACGAATTCAACAGCGTTTCACTTGATGCATTCGGACTTATCGCTAAAGAAGGCCGAAAATATGGTTTAACCACCGTTTTGGCGACCCAACGCCCACGCGATGTACCGCAGGACGTTCTGAGTCAGCTCGGCACGCTGTTTGTCCATCGGCTAACAAATGAGCGCGACCGTGAAACCATCGAGCGTGCGTGCGGAGACCTCGATAGGTCAGCCGCAGCATTCATCCCGTCGTTAAGTCAAGGTGAAGCTATTATTCTGGGACCCGACTTGCCGGCACCACTCCCCATAAAGATATCTGCACCGGAACGCTCCGCTCAACCATCTTCCCGAGGCCCCAACTATCAGGACGCATGGAAGAATACTGACTAAGCTTTCAGCAACGTCCAGGCCTCAACGCCGAACCCTTCGGCCACCCGATAGAGGTTGTCGATCGAGATATTCTGTTCCGAGCGTTCGACCGCGCTGAGATAGGTGCGGTTCAAACCGGACTCATTCGCCAGATACTCCTGCGACCAGCCACGCTCGGCGCGCAGCTTGCGCATGTTGCGCGCAACGATGTCTCGCAGGGGGCTCTTGGGCGTCGTCTTCATGCACAATGCTATTGTGCTTTGACGCTTTTAACTCTACCTGTTTTAACATACATTCGACGAGTTGGAGAGTACCCATGACCCAATGCCCCCACTGCATGACCGAAATCCACGAAGAGGCGCGCGTCTGCCCGTCCTGCGGCGCGAAGAAGGGCGCTTTGGGCGCGGACTTTACTGGGCGCGAACTGAAGGCGCGGGCGGGCATTGTGGCAGCAATTGGCCTGCTGCCGCTCCTCGTCGGGCTTGGTTTTCTTGTCACAGGCGACGTCATTGGCTTCATGTTTTTGGCTGGCCTTGCCACCATCCCCTTCGCCATCGCCGCGGGGATTTTTGTCGCATCGGAGGGGCGCGAAAAATGGTATCGCTGAGCCTTCACGATCCGGACGGCGTTCAGCGCCGTTTGCAGGCCTTTCTCGTCCAGTTCACCGCGCCGCAATGGGTCACTCAGACCCGGACCGACGCGACCATTGAGGATCAGGAACGCGCCGCCGAGGTTCTGGACATCGTTCTGGATATCCTGCTCGATGCGCAGCTCGGGCTGGTGGCCGATCTGGTTCCTGCCGATGACGAGCAATTCTGGCACAGCCCGCGCCGTCTGCACGCGCCGGAAACGGGTGCGCAGTTCGACATCCGTGTGGGAACGCGCGGCGGCTATGATCTTCGCGTCACGTCAGGCAACACCGTGTTCACCGACCACGCGATGAGCTTTGAGGCCCTGACCATGGCACTGCGCAGTTTCGCTGCCCTGCGCCGCGAGGCCGCTGCATGAGCGAGCAGAAGCATACTTCGTTCTATATCAGCGCCGAGGGTCACAAGGCTCTGCGACTGGAGGCGATCAAACGCGGCCTGTCGATGAGCCAGCTCATCGCCCGTGCACTGGCCGATGCGGGCGTCGATATTCCAGCAGAGGATTTGAAGAAATGAAGAGTTTACTGGTTGCGGCTATCACCGCCTTCCTGCCTATTGCCGCCCACGCCCAAGACAGCCTGACCGAAACGCTGACGCCAGAGCCGCGCCCTTACCGCTACGCGATCCTCGACATTCAGCCGGGGGCGGAGGCAATGGACGCGGCCAGCATGTTCGGTGAGCGGATGATGCTGATCCTCGTGCCTGAGCAGGTCGCTCTGCGGGTCGAGAATGGCGAGGGGCGCGCCTTTGTGCTGACCTTCGACCAGAAACTGGTGACGCAGGGCGTGGGGCTACACACCCGCATGGGCCGCGATCCCTATGCCGAGATCAACGCCACGCTGGCGACCGAGGCCATGGGCGGGCGGGTGCTGCAAATCCGGCGCACGATCCGCGAGCCGAACGAGAAGCTGCCCGAACCTGCCGCGCTGATCGCGCAGTTGGAAGAGCGCTATGGCCCGCCTTCGAAGCGTGACGGGAGCAGCGCGACATGGGCCTGGGGTGAGGATGGTTTTATCCCCGATCTGGACGGCCAGCCCCTGCATGAAATCACCACCGTCAGCCAGTTCGGGGCGCGCAGGACGATCCAGTATCGGCCCTGCTCAACCGGTTTCAATGCCGATGCCGAGTACCGTTTCCGCCAGCACCGCGAAACGCCGATCATGCCGGGTTGCACGGCGCTGTTCACGGTTGGGGTTAGCGGCGGCGCTCAGCTCTCGACCGTCAGCTTTTCGCTGACCGATTTCGACCTGATCCGCCAGCATGTCGCCGAGGTAGATCGTCAAATCCTCGAAGCCTTGACCACCGACGCGCCGGTCGCGCCTGCCGATATGGACCTGTGATGCCATGACAGACGCCACAGCGGAAACCCAAACCTGCCCATTCTGCTACACCGAGATGGACGCGCGGGCAGATGTTTGCCCCAGTTGCCACGCAACCAAGGACACGACACCCGAATGGGCCAAGCGCCTGAAAATATACAAGATCGGCGCATTCGCTCTGATCATCGGTCTGGGCCTGATGTTTATCGACGGCAAGGGTATCTGGTGGTGGGGGTTCCCTTTCGTTCTGATCGGAGGCTTCTTCCTGTTCAGGGCGCATAAATTCGACGTCTCCGAAGTGCTTTGGCATCGCAAGGAATAGGAAGGCCGCCATGGAAACTCACTGGATCGACAGCCCAAAGTACCAAGCCGACCGCAAGGAGCTGGCTGATCTCTGCGGGCGCAACCGCACCCCGGCGGAAGACGCACGACTGGCCGAACTGAGGGCGCGGGTGCAAGACTGGGCGCGGCTCAATCGGGCCGCAGAGGATTTCGTGAACGGCGCGCCGTAGGCGACTGGCCACTGCGCAAGAACCAGTATTGGCGCAGTGGAAGACGGCGGGTTAGCATTTCGGACATCAAGCTATCGCCAAGGCGCAGAACGATAGATTGGTAGCTCCATATTTCTGGTAACAAGAACACATCCTGCTGCTGTGCGACCAGCAAAGAGCTTGGTTTCCACTTGGAGCTACTTCTCACGAGTCTAGTGGCGGCTGAACTCGCCTCCTAAGAATCTCCTCTTCAATCCGACGAGGCTGAATAAAATAATATCGTATCTCAGCGTCGTCTTGCGGCTGTTGACCGCCGACTGGCCCAGCACCATGAACGCCAAACGCATTGTTTACAATCTGGATCACATCAGTCCTTAGCTCCGAAAAGCCCTCTTTGACATCCTTATAATCAGCAAGGCCCTGATAGGCCGTAAATGCAACGAATGCGCCAATTTTGACCTTGGCGTAAACAGAACCGCTTTCAAATGAGACAGACTCGACGAAGAAATCTTGCAAGGTAAAGTTAAATGGTTCGATTGGACCGTATTGGCGCAGGTCTTTCGAGGCCGTTTCGGAGTACGCAATTTCACCCCCTTTGTGCCGTAACTCAACCGGATCAATGCTATCCAATGCCACTTGGAGGTTGGATAATGCGTCCGAGAGCAGGGGAAGCTGATTTACATTGAGTCCCCCCCTTATGAAATCACGGTAGCTTCTGTGCGACAGCAAATAGCTGACCGTTCCTATGTAAATTGATTTCTCCGACGGCGCCAATTTATATTCCTTTTAATACAATCCGTTACGATAACATCTGAGCATTTCAGTTTCGTGTCAAGCAAAGCGCATGATCTACCCTGGTTCGCAGTAGCAGAAGGCATCGCCCATTGTTCTCATCTCGACTGCCCCCATGCTCGCGAAACGGCGGAGGCGAGCGAGTACTATTTAAATTCCCTGTTCACTAGCTTCCCGCATTGATCGTGGGGAGGGGCTGTTGGCACAGACACTCAAACGCCGAGGCGACCTTGGTGTAACGGTATAGAAAAGGAGAACAATTTGTCCCATTTCCTGGTCTGGAGTGATCTGCACGACGAATTCTGGGACGGCTTCGATCTGCCCGATCTGTCCGCGCCAGTGGACGGGGTGCTGATCGCGGGCGACACCCATACGATGGGCCGCCATCTGGATATCCCGGCGCGGGCCGCGCGCAAATACGGCTGCCCGGTCGTGGTGATCTGGGGTAACCACGAACCCTACGGGTCGATCTGGTCGGAGCTGTTGGCGGAGGAAGAGCGGCGCCTTGCCGAGTTGCGTGCCGAAATTCTCGACATCCGCGTGCTGCATGGCGCAGCTACCGAGGTCGCAGGGGTGCGCATCATCGGCGCGCCGCTCTGGACCGATTTGAAGCTCTTCCCCGAACTGGAGGGCCTCGCATGGGGCATGGTCGGGGAATGCCTGATGGATTATCAGCAGATCGGCGTCACGCCCAAGCGCATGTTCTGCGTGCGCACGATGCTGGACCATCACGCGATGGACAAAGCGGCGATCTGGGACGCTCTGCGCCAGCCCTATGACGGGCCGAGCATCGTCATGACCCACCACATCCCGGTGCGCCAACTGGTCCACCCCGCCCGCGAAATCGGCAATGACGGCAAACGCGCCCTATGTGCTGGCTTCGCCAGCGACCTATGGGCCGAGATCAGGGGCTTCGACATCCACACCTGGATCTGCGGCCACAGCCACGACAACGAGACGTGGACCGGCAAAGGCAAGCACGGCCCCATCCGCTTCGTCATGAACGGGCGCGGATATCCGGGCGAAGAGGTTGAGTTTGACCCGGCATTCGTGCTGGAGGTCTGAGCGTGGAAGTATAGGGCGATAGTGCTATATCGCTATCGCCCTATCGCTCTATCGAAGCCGCCAGAAACCCCACAATCGCTCGATACCTGGCGTCTCGCTCATGTAGATTTTCCGGCTCCCGTTGGGTACCCGGCCCCGCCTGACATCGCCCCCCAAATGGCAGGGGAAGGTGGGGCTGGCTCTGTACGCCATACCCTTGGAGTCTCTGGACTGCCGATTAAGAATAGATATCTTGGCATCGGGCTAAGCCCTCCACTCTTGCACATTATGCGAAAAATACGTATATTACGGAAAATCAGGAGGGTTCCATGTCCGACATTCAGAATTTTCCCGCCGCCGATCTGGCGCGCAAGACGGGTGACATTCTCGACGCGGCCAGTCGCGCGCCGGTGGCGATCACCAAGCATCGCAAGCCACGGTTCGTGCTGATGAGCCTTGAGCGCTACGAGGCGCTGACAGGCACAACGGATCAGCAGGCACACACCTTGGAGGATATGCCCGCCGAGATGAAGGCCATGATGATCGCCGCTCTGGAGCGAGACCTTGCCGGTGGCGCGACGCCAGATGCGTAAGCCCGCCGCCGGTGACGTCTTCACCTATCCATTTCTTTGGAAGCGCCAGCAAATTCAGGGCGAAACAGAAGGCCGCAAGCCTCGCCCGGTCTGCATGGCCGTCACCACTGCAAAGGCGGACGGCAACACATTGCTGTTTATTGTTCCCATCACAAGGCAGCCACCCATGGACGGGCGGATCGCTATTGAAGTTCCTGAGATCGAGGCCAAACGTGCTGGCCTCGACACTGAAAAGCCCTGCTGGGTCATGCTGGACGAGTTCAACAGCGATGTGTTTGAGCGCTCCTATGTCTTTGAGGACCGCACACCGCTTGGTGCGTTCAGTTCGAAATTCACGGCGCGGCTACAAGGCATCCTGCTGGCAGCCGCCAAAGACGGCAAAGCCCGTATCGTGAACCGACAAGACTGATTGGCTGGAATTTGAAGCCCGCCGCCCGAAAACTCCGAAAGTTTCAGCCTACCTACTCTGTTTCCGAGGTATTTCTTGGCGCGGGCGGTTCGGCTTCTTCCCCTACCATTTCGGTGTTGTTAAACAAATCATCCAGAAAACCTGTGTCTTCCATTTCGCCCAAGGCGTCCTGAATCTGGTCGATGATGCTTTTTCCGGTCTTCATGGTTGTGTCCTTTCGTTTGCCTAGAATTTTGGGCCATACGAGAACGACCCGAGGGCCGAGCCTCGTAGCTTCGGCTTGCTCTGCTCAACTTCTTCCCGCTGCGCAGATCGCCGGGTCAGCCAGCCTCCAACAGCCGCCGCAATTCCGCCTGTTGCCGCTCCAAAGCGGTCAAGCGTTTCTCCAAGTCGGTCGCGAAGCGATTGAATGCGCGATGTAAAGTCTCGAACTCGCTCGGCGAGGCGCTGGCGCTCTTCAAACCAGCCTCGAATGTCGTGTTTAGTTCTTCGACAGCGCGCAGTAATGCGGTCTCGAAGGGCGTCAGTTGCAGGTGGGACATGGTTTACCTCGTTGCTGCGGTTTCGACGCAGACTTCTCCGCCGTTCAGGTTGGGGATCGGACAATCGGCCAGCGTGACGCCGCGCGGCAGGCTCAGCACCCGGCCCAAGCCGCCAGGGCCACGGCTCAACCTCACCCCTTCGAGACCGAACATTGCCAACCCCGGCTCGGGTGTCGTGTTCTGCGGTTCGGGAAAGGTCAGCTGCACCGCCAACAAGAGCACCCAGAAGGTCAGCAAGACCCCGGCCAGATAGGTCGGCAGCATGGTCGTCCACGTTACCGTGCGCCATTCCTTCCGGCTGGCTTCCAACTCGGCTGTCGCCTGCCGAATCTTGCGGCCCTGTTCCTCGACCTGGGTGGCCGTCCGGTCGTGGATCATCTCGCTCAGCTTTTGCAACTCGCGCATATCTTGCATGAGTTTTTGCTGCGCGGCGCTCAACGCTTGCGACAAATGCTGCTCGAAGCCGTTCAACATCTGCTGGGTCTGGGCTTCGGTCGCGTGGGTTTGCGTCTCGACCTTCGCTTGCAGGCTTTGCAGCAAAGTACTCATCTGCGGTCCAGTCTTCATGGAATATCCTGTCTTCAAGGCGGAATGTGTTCTGGCTGTCCGAGGTGCCCGCGACGCGCATGGTGATGCGGGTGTCACGCTTGCGGGGCTTGCCACCTCGGGCTTCTTCGGCATCAGCCTTGCGGCGTTTCTCAAGCTGCTTCTCAGAGAGCGGTTTGAATTCCAGGCCGTCCAGGTCGGCCAAGGCGATGCGGACATCGGCGTGGTTGCGGATCTCACCGACTTCGACCCCCTGTATGATCAGCGTCTGGATTGTTTCCTTGATCTGCTTCCGGTCGCCGAAATCGAATACCGGCTTCACCATGCGCTTGTGGGCAGGTTCTTCCGGGCTGACCCAGCCCGCGCGGGAATTCCAGTAATCGCGGAAGGCGTTGAAATAGGCCTCCGATCCCGGTGGCGCGGGGTTGAACGAGCGGTTGCCGTGAAGTTCGACGCGCGGAATGAGAAAGTGTAGCTCGACATTGCCCATATGCCGGTGCCGCACCCAGAGGATATTCGCCTGATCCCCCTCAAGACCCGCAAAGGCGGCTTTCTCGAAATCGGCCATCAAAGCCGCCTGATCCGCTTCGCAGGGATCATCATCAACGTGGAAGGCCACCACGCCGCTGGTGTAGCGCCATTTCCGAGTATTGCTGTCGATCAGGGCGCGGGTCAGGTCGGGGTCGCCTGACAGCACCTCCGGCAACACATCTCGGCGAACGGTCTGACCCGCGATGCGATTTCGGTCTTCGGTATAAGCCGCGACCTCCTCGGCCAGCAGGTAGTCCACCGCCGCGCCTCCGGAGCCGTCACCATGTGTGAAGAAGCGCACCATCATCTTGAGTGCTCCGCGACAATCTCGGCAAGCTGCCGATCCATTGCCATCAGCAGCGTCCGCACCGCGATCAGGTCGATAGCGCGACCCGCCTTTCGGTCGGTGTTGATGGCACGGGCGATCTGGTTGAGATTGTTGCCCGCACGCCCAACCGCCGCCAGCAGAATGGGATCGACCTCTGGCGGTCGCGCCCGTCTCTGCATCGGCTCGCCGGACAATAGATGGCGGGCATAGTCGGACAGAGATCGCTCTTGGGCGCGGGCTTTGCGCAGCCACGCAAAACGCTCCTCCTCGGTGCAGCGCACCCGCAAAACCAGATCACGCACCGGACGCTGTGTCGTCTCTCGCTTACTCATTCCAGAAACCGATGGCGCTCTGCGCCGGGCTTGGGGTCGAGGGGAAAGGGCCTGTCCATTCCCTCGCAAGGTGCAGGTGGCGTAGCCACATGCGTAACCTTGCTCTCTTTCTCTGAATGCAAACGAGGGTAGTTCATAGGTTGCCTCCTGACCGGAGCAACGCATGTGTTAGCTCTCCGACCAAGCCGTCGAGAACGGCAATCTTTCTGGCCTCTTGTCGGGCCATCCCTGCGAAGGAAGCGGCTGCGTTCTTCCTGCCAAAAGGCCCATCTCGCTGCGAATTTCGATCTGCCACGATCAGGCAAAGCGCGGTCCTCGCCTCGCCAAGCTGTATGCATCTTTCTCTCCACAAACGGCTGGAGACGCCCAGTTCGTAGGCCCGATCATGCGCCGCTCGCGTGACTGCCTGCCAGTCCGGCGGAGCACCACAGGCATACAGATCAATGTACTCACCCAGCTTTGCTCCAGCCAAAAGCCGGGCATGGGCCGGACTTGTGCTCAAGCGGCTTCCTTCCCTCGGCTTCTCGGCGATACGAGTTTTGTTTTTCTTTTCTTCATTCATATTGAGACGGACATTTTCGTCTGACTCGACAGTCATCTCTGGCTGACCGCCAACTGCCGAAAAATCTGCAAGTACGGCTTCCAGCGCCTCGGCAACCTCCTGCATTTTTTTGATGTCGCTCAGCTCGTTGGGTCGACGGCGAGGCAGAATGCAGGTCGCTGCCTCATCGGCATCGGCGTTATCCAGATCACGTATCTGCCGAAAGAGGCCCTGAATATGCTCGCGCAACCGCTCGCGGTCTTCATCGGCCTGCATCTGACGGCTGACCAGCAGCCGAATGTACTCCGCCCTTTCGATAAGCGGGGCCAGGTTGATGCCCGCTGCACGCTTGATCACACCATCAACGCGATCACCAGAGCGGCTTTTGCGTTCGGGGTAAGTGCGTTTGATCAGGCCTGCATCAACCAGTTCAGCCTCGATCCTCCCGATCTGGCGTTTCGACAATCGAAATGCCGCCGTAAGCCGTTCCAGTGAATACCAGATGGCGCAAATCCTGCCCTGCTGGAAATCGGACGGCTGGCAGTTATCTATCGCGAATTCGAGATACTTGAGCGCCCCGCTCGACAGGCCAAGAGCGACCCTTGCCTGCAATAGCAATTGCTTCAGTCGGTAGGGTGTCATGTCAGCAGGTAAGCCGCCATGTATGAGGTGCTGGCTCATGACCGCACCTCCTGCCCCGAGCTTGCGAGATTCTGGGGTTTCTGGTAGTAGGATGAGGCAATGAACTTTTTTGTGTCGTCGGATAGGGCTGCAACCCTTCCGGCGACTTTCTTTTTCTGACGGAAACTTCGGCGCGAGAGATGACCAATTATCTGAACGCGGCCTTTTTCCGGAACGCAAACCTCTCGGGTATCAGGTTCTTCCTGCGTTCGATATATGTCCTGATACCAAAAATCCTCTAAGTTACTGTTATCGTTAAAGAATGTCAAGGATTGCAAATCCGTGAAGACCGGTTCGATTCCGGTACCCGCCTCCAGAGCCCGACATGCGGCCCCAACCAGAACCGCGGCACCAAACCCGCTGCGATTCGGCGCGACCGGGGCGCGAGCAACCCTTTCCTCTTGCGACCTGATCCCCTAAACAGGCGCGCAAACGACTTTCCGCCCGAGCGAGGTTTCCAATGGCGTCCTATCAGTATGTCTATCACATGGATGGTGTTTCGAAGACCTATCCGGGCGGCAAGAAATGCTTTGAAAACATCCGCCTGAATTTCCTTCCGGGCGTCAAGATCGGCGTGGTCGGCGTCAACGGCGCGGGGAAATCGACCCTGCTGCGCATCATGGCCGGGATCGACAAGGATTTTTCGGGCGAGGCCTGGGCCGCCAAGGGCGCCAAGGTGGGCTATCTGCCGCAGGAACCGCAGCTGGACGAAAGCCTGGACGTGCGCGGCAACGTCATGCTGGGCGTGGCCGAAAAGCAGGCCAAGCTGAACCGCTACAACGAACTGGCGATGAACTATTCGGACGAAACCGCCGAAGAGATGGCCCAGCTGCAGGATGAAATCGACGCCGAGAACCTGTGGGATCTGGACAGCCAGGTCGATGTCGCGATGGAGGCCCTGCGCTGCCCGCCCGATGACGCCAATGTCAGCACCCTGTCAGGCGGGGAACGCCGCCGCGTCGCGCTGTGCAAGCTGTTGCTGGAAGCGCCCGACATGCTGCTGCTGGACGAACCGACCAACCACCTGGATGCGGAAACCATCGCCTGGCTGCAAAAGCACCTGATCGAATACAAGGGCACCATCCTGTGCGTGACCCACGACCGCTATTTCCTGGACGACATCACCAGCTGGATCCTGGAACTGGAACGCGGCCGCGGCATTCCGTATGAGGGCAACTATTCCAGCTGGCTGGAACAGAAAGCCAAGCGGATGGAACAGGAAGCCCGCGAGGACAAGGCCAAGCAGAAGGTTCTGGAAAAGGAACTGGAATGGATCCGTGCCGGCGCCAAGGCGCGTCAGGCAAAATCCAAGGCCCGGATCTCGGCCTATGAAAAGATGGCCGACGAGGGCGTCAAGGAACGGGTGGGCAAGGCCCAGATCATCATCCCCAACGGCCCACGCCTGGGCGGCAAGGTGATCGAGGTCGAGAACCTGACCAAGCACATGGGCGACAAGCTCTTGATCGAGAACCTCAGCTTCTCGTTGCCGCCGGGCGGCATTCTGGGCGTGATCGGCCCGAACGGCGCGGGCAAATCGACCCTGCTGAAGATGATCACCGGCTACGAAACCCCCGATTCGGGCACCGTCACCGTCGGCGACACCGTGAAGCTGGCCTATGTCGACCAGTCGCGCGACGCGCTGGACCCCGACAAGAACGTCTGGGAAGAAATCTCGGGCGGGGCGGAACTGATCGAACTGGGCGACGCGCAGGTGAACAGCCGCAGCTATGTGGGTGCGTTCAACTTCAAGGGCGCGGACCAGCAGAAAAAGGTGGGCCTGCTGTCGGGCGGTGAACGCAACCGCGTGCACATGGCCAAGCTGCTGAAATCGGGCGGCAACGTTCTGCTGCTGGACGAACCGACCAACGACCTGGACGTGGAAACCCTGCAGGCGCTGGAAGCGGCGATCGAGGATTTCGCGGGCTGCGCGGTCATCATCTCGCACGATCGCTTCTTCCTGGACCGTCTGTGCACGCATATCCTGGCATTCGAGGGCGAGGCGCATGTGGAATTCTTTGAGGGCAACTTCGAGGATTACGAACAGGACAAGATCCGTCGCCTTGGCCCCGATGCGGTGAACCCCAAGCGTGTGAAATACAAGAAGTTCTCGCGATAAGGAAAAGGGCGCGTGGGTCTGCCACGCGCCCTTTTTCACGGCCCGATGCGGGAAGGATCAGGTCAGGATCGTATCCATCCGCCGCGCACGGCTTGAGGCGAAAGTGACCACGTTGTGGCGGCTGGGTGCCCGATTGCGGGCGGTTTGCGCATGACCCACCGGGGTTGCAGCAAGGGTTGCAAGCGCGTTCATGCGACCGGCGCGGGCTTTTTCGATGAAATTGGTCATTCTGTGCGTCCTTGGCTGACGAGGTTTCGTACTTTACCGCCACAATCGCTACCTGTTGCCAAAGATTGACCCCGGAAATGTCGGAAAAATGGCGCCGCTGCGCCAAATCCAAGCCATTTTGGCGGAGAAAGTTGGACAACCAAGGGTTGATTGTTGTCGCCGAAAATTCGCGCGTAGATGCGTAAACAATCGACGCCAAAAGGGTTCATTGTTTACCAGATCACGCCCTTCTATCGCACAGGTTGAAAAGAAACGGCCGCGCGGGTCGCGCGGCCGAATCATATCCGCAGGGTCACGCGGTCAGCGCGCCCAGTCCCAGGGCACGGTGAATTCGCCTAGTTTATGCGCCAACGCTGCCTCATCGACCGTGCCGCGCGCGGCCACCTGCGCCACAAGCCCGCGCTTGCGATCCTCGACCACGCCGATGACATGCGCGGCAAGGCCCGCCTCGGCCAGGGTTGCGTCCAGCACCCGCATGATCGCGCGCTTGCGCAGATCAGGCTTGAAGATCTTGCCCACCGCGGTCTTGGGCAATTCCGGCAGAACCTCGATATGCTTGGGGATCGCGGCGCGTTCGTGGATATGCTTGCGGGCATGGTCCATCAGCTCGGCCTCGGTCACGCTGGCCCCGCCGACCAGTTCGACATAGCAGCATGGCAATTCCCCGGCAAAGCTGTCGGGTTGGCCGATCGCCCCTGCAAAGGCCACGGCGGGATGGGACAGCATCGCTTCCTCGATCTCGGCGGGGTCGATGTTGTGGCCCCCGCGAATGATCAGGTCCTTGGCGCGGCCGGTGATCCACAGATAGCCATCCGGGTCGATCCGACCCAGATCACCCGTGCGCAGGAACCGATCCTCGGCGAACAGGTCGTGGTTCTTGTCCACCTCGGTATAGGTGGACCCTTCAAAGACGCCGGGGTTGGCCACGCAGATCTCGCCCACCTCATCGACGCCGCATTCGATGAAATCGCCGTTGGTCCGTTTCAGGATGCGCACATGGGTATAGGGCAGCGGGATGCCGACCGATCCCACCTTTTTCAGCCCATCCACCGGGTTCACCGACACCAGACAGGTCGCCTCGGTCAGGCCATAGCCTTCGGCGATTTCCACCCCGGTGGCGGCCTTGAAGCGGTTGTAAAGTTCGATCGGCAGGGGCGCCGATCCCGAAATCGCCGTCCGCAGGCTGGAGATGTCGGCATTCACCGGGCGCTGCATCAGCGCGGCGATAGCTGTGGGCACGGAAATCAGGAAGGTGACCTTCCAGCGTTCGACCAGCTTCCAGAAGTTGTCGAAGACACCATCCCCGCGATAGCCCGCCGGCGTCGGGAACACCACATGCGCGCCCGAGGCGATGGCCGACATCAGGATCGGATAGGCCGCAAAGACGTGAAACAGCGGCAGCGGGCAGATCAGCACGTCGTCCCTGGTGAACAACAGTGTGCCGCCCAGCCAGCCGTTATAGATCATGCCGGAATATTTGTGCTGCGCGACCTTGGGCATGCCGGTGGTGCCGCCGGTGTGAAAGAAGGCCGCAACCCGATCCACGGCGGGGTCGTCAAAGGCCAGCCGCTCGGCGGGCATCCGTGCCGCCTCGGCGTTGAAATCGAATACATCGGCCTTGTGCTCCACCGGGTTCTTCGGGCGGACCAGCGGCACGATCCAGCTTTTGGGCGGGGTCAGATAGCGGTTCAGGTCGACCTCTAGAACGGTCTTGACGTTGGGCGCGAATTTCACCGCCTCGGCAGCCTTTTGCGCCACATCGGTCTTGGGGAAGGCGCGCAGTGTCACCAGCACCTTGGCGTTGGTTTCCCGCAGGATCGCGCTGATCTGTTCGGCCTCCAGCAGCGGATTGATCGGATTGACAATCCCTGCCGTCGCCCCAGCCAGCAACACGACCGCGGTTTCAAGGCAATTGGGCAGCAGATAGGCGACCGTGTCGCCCGGCCCCACGCCCAGCTTGCGCAGCAGGTTCGCGGCCTGCGTCACCCGGCCATGCAGGGCCTGCCAGGTCAGGGTTTCGGCCTTGTCGGTCGGCCCGGACAGTATCTGGAACGACAGTGCGGGACGATTGCCATGGGCGTCCTTGGCGCGGGTCAGGAACTGATAGATCGTCGCGGGGCGCTCGCGCGCCTCCCACGGCATTTCGCGTTCAACGGCGTCACGGTCTGCGATGGATGCAAAAGTCGGCATCGGGCCCTCCCCTGTCGCCCGTTCCTCTGCGGGCTTCTTGATCAGCATGGGACGAAACCCGCCGTTCGGGCAAGGGACAGTGCGGCGCAAAACGTCACGTCACGTTGGTTTCTGACGCAAGGGAAAAGCCCGGGCGCGCCATTGCGAAACGCGCGCGCCACGGGCCGCGGGCTTAGCCGGCCGCGCCGTGGGTGAATTGCAGCCGCGCCAGCCGGGCGTAAAGGCCACCTTCGGCGACCAGCGCATCATGGGTGCCCTGCGCGACGATACGCCCTTCGTCAAAGACGACGATGCGGTCGGCCTTCTTCACCGTGGCCAGCCGGTGCGCCACGATCACCGTGGTGCGCCCCACCGCCAGCCGTTCGACCGCGGCCTGAACCTCGCGTTCGGATTCGGCATCCAGCGCGCTTGTCGCCTCATCCAGCAGCAGGATCGGCGCGTCGCGCAGAATCGCGCGGGCAATGGCGATGCGTTGTTTCTGCCCGCCCGACAACATGACCCCGCGTTCCCCGACATAGGTGTCATAGCCCTGCGGCAGGGCGGTCAGGAAATCATGCGCATGGGCGGCGCGGGCGGCCTCTTCAACCTCACGGTCGCTGGCGTCGGGGCGCCCGAAGCGGATGTTTTCGCGCGCCGAGGCGGCAAAGATCACCGGGTCCTGCGGCACCAGCGCGATGGCGCGGCGGAAATCGGCGCGCGCCATGTCACGCAGATCATGGCCATCGATGGTGACGCGGCCCGTCTCGGGGTCCCAGAAGCGCTGGATCAGCTGGATCACCGTGGTCTTGCCCGCCCCCGAGGGGCCGACCAGCGCCACCGTCTCGCCCGGCGCGATCGACAGGCTGACGTGGTCCAGCGCCGAAACATCGGGGCGCGACGGATAGTGGAAGGTCACATCCTCAAAGCCGATGGCGCCCTTGGCAGGCATCGGCAGGGGCAGCGGATGGGCCGGGTCGCGCACCGTATCCTCGGCCCCCAACAGTTCAACCAGACGCTCGGTCGCCCCCGCGGCGCGCTGCAGCTCACCCCAGATTTCCGACAGGGCGCCGACCGATCCGGCGACCATGACCGCGTAGATCACGAACTGAACCAGCTCACCCACGCTCATATGGCCCAGCCGCACGTCGCGCGCGCCGACCCACAGCACGCCGACCACCCCGGCAAAGACCAGGAAGATCACGATCACCGTCATCACCGCCCGCGTCGTGATGCGTTTTTTCGCCGCGACAAAGGATTTCTCGGTCACATCGCCAAAGGCGTGCCGCGTCTCGGCCTCATGGGTAAAGGCCTGCACGGTCTGCGCCGACAACAGCGCCTCTGATGCCGAGCCCGAAGAACTGGCGATCCAGTCCTGGTTTTCACGCGAAAGCGCCCGCAACCGGCGCCCCAGAACGACGATCGGCACCACAACGGCAGGCACCACCAGCAGCACAAGCCCCGTCAGCTTGGCCGATGTGGCCAGAAGCATCACCATGCCCCCGATCAGGATCAGCAGGTTGCGCAACGCCACCGACACGGATGACCCGATCACCGACAGGATCAGCGTGGTATCGGTGGTGATCCGGCTGATGATCTCACCGGTCAGGATGCGTTCAAAGAACGCGGGGCTCATGCCCAGGACGCGGTCAAAGACGGCCTTGCGGATATCGGCCACGACCCGTTCGCCCAGCCGCGTGACCAGGTAATAGCGCAGGCCCGTGCCCAGCGCCAAAAGCCCCGCGATGATCAGCGCCGCCAGGAAATACTGATCCAGCAGCTCGGCCCCCTGACCAAAGCCATCGACCACCCGGCGCACCGCCAGCGGCAGGATCAGGCTGATCGAGGCTGTCAGAACCAGCGCCCCCATCGCCGCCAGCGCGATGCCCCGATAGGGCAGGATGAACGGGCCCAGCCCCTTCAGCGCACCGATGCGTTTGGTTGTCGGGCGGTCCGCGACCGCGCTGTCTGCCCTGCGTGCCATGTCTTCCCCTTACGGTCCGGTCCGGGCAAGGGTTTATTGGCTGGGACGCTGAGGGGCAAGCATCCTGTGGGACAAAGCCCGCGCCACGCGATGCGGCGCGCTTGGTGCGGGCGGCCGGACTCGAACCGGCATGGGCTTGCGCCCGAGGGAGTTTAAGTCCCATGCGTCTACCATTTCGCCACGCCCGCACGCCCCTTGGCTAGCCCAAGCGCCCGGCTGCGGCAAGGGCAGTCACATTTCAGACATGTCGTTGCGCCACTGTCCATTCCGCGCCAGACTGAACCCGATGAAACGACAGGAGGGGCGAATGGACATCCGCTTTGACGGCAAGACCGCGATCGTGACAGGTGCCGGGTCCGGCATCGGCGCGGCCATCGCACGCGAACTGGCCGAAGGTGGCGCCAGCGTGATCGTATCCGATCTGAACAAGGACCATGCGGGCCAGGTGGCGGACCAGATCACGGCTGCGGGCGGCACCGCCTTTGCCCATGCCGGCGACGTCGCCGACCCCGCCGCGGTCGAGGCGCTGGTGCACCTGGCGGTGGAAAAGACCGGCGCGCTGCACCTGATGGTTAACAACGCCGGCATTGGCGGGCCATCCGCCCCGACGGGGGACTATCCGCTGGATGGCTGGAAAAAGGTGATCGACATCAACCTGAACGGCGTCTTCTATGGCATGCGCTTTGGCATCCCCGCGATTGAAAAGGCCGGGGGCGGCGCGGTGGTCAACATCGCCTCGATCCTGGGCATGGTCGGCTTTGCCGGATCGCCCGCCTATGTCGCGGCCAAGCACGGCGTCGTTGGCATGACCAAGAATGCCGCGATGGAACATGCCGCGAATGGGGTGCGGGTGAATGCGGTGGGTCCAGGTTTCATCCGCACGCCGATGGTCGAAGGCAGCCTTGATGCCGACACCCTGAAGTCCCTTGAAAGCCAGCATGCGATGAACCGGCTGGGCACCCCCGAGGAAGTATCCGCGCTGGTGCTGTTCCTGCTGTCGGACCGCGCCAGCTTCATCACCGGGTCCTATCATCTGGTCGATGGCGGCTATACCGCGAAATGAAGGCGCGGCCAGAGGGGCAAACCCTCTGGCCTTGCCCCCGGAACCCCTGTAAACCGCGCGCCAAACGGGACGAAAGGTAGGCTCATGGCGCGGCACCTCATCACATCGGCGATTCCCTACATCAACGGCATCAAGCATCTGGGCAACCTTGTGGGGTCGCAGCTGCCCGCCGATCTGTTCGCCCGCTATCAGCGCGCGCGCGGGCATGAGGTGATGTTCATCTGCGCCACCGACGAACATGGCACGCCCGCCGAACTGGCCGCCGCCAAGGCCGGCAAGCCCGTGGCCGAATACTGCGCCGAAATGCACGATGTGCAGGCCGAAATCGCGCGCGGCTTCCGGCTGTCTTTCGATCACTTCGGCCGGTCGTCTTCGTCGCGCAACCACGAACTGACGCAATATTTCGCCAAGACGCTGGGCGAACAGGGCCTGATCGAGGAAGTCACCGAATCCCAAGTGTTTTCCGTCGATGACAACCGCTTTCTGCCCGACCGCTATATCGAGGGCACCTGCCCCAACTGCGGCTATGAAAAGGCCCGCGGGGATCAGTGCGAAAACTGCACCAAGCAGCTGGACCCGACCGATCTGATCAATCCGCGTTCGGCGATTTCCGGATCGACCCGGCTTGAGGTGCGCGAAACCAAGCACCTTTACCTGAAACAGCGCAGCCTGAAGGGCGATCTGGAGGCCTGGATCGACAGCAAGACCGACTGGCCGGTGCTGACCACCTCGATCGCGAAGAAATGGCTGAACGATGGCGACGGCCTGCAAGACCGCGGCATCACCCGCGATCTGGAATGGGGCGTTCCCGCCCAGTTTCCGGGCGCGCCCTGGTCGGGGATGGAGGGCAAGGTCTTCTACGTCTGGTTCGACGCGCCGATCGAATATCTGGCCGCCACCGCCGAATGGGCAGACAAGAACGGTCTGGGCGACGAGGCCTGGCAGCGCTGGTGGCGCACCGATGCGGGCGCGGGCGACGTGACCTATACCGAGTTCATGGGCAAGGACAACGTGCCCTTCCACACCCTGTCCTTCCCCGCCACGATCATCGGCGCCAACCGCGCCGACGGGGCGCAGTGGAAGCTGGTCGACTACATCAAGTCCTTCAACTACCTGAACTATGACGGCGGCCAGTTTTCCACCAGCCAGGGCCGCGGCGTGTTCATGGATCAGGCCCTGTCGATCCTGCCCGCCGATTACTGGCGCTGGTGGCTTCTGTCCCACGCGCCGGAAAGCAGCGACAGCGAATTCACCTGGGAAAACTTCCAGGTGGCGGTCAACAAGGACCTCGCCGACGTTCTGGGCAACTTCGTCAGCCGCATCACCAAGTTCTGCCGCTCAAAATACGGCGAAGCGCTGCCCGAAGGCGGCGTGATGGGCGACCGGGAACAGGCGCTGGTCGCCGAATTGACCACGCGCATCCGTGCCTATGAAGCGCATATGGAGGCGATGGAAGTCCGCAAATCCGCGGCCGAGCTGCGCGCCATCTGGGTGGCGGGCAACGAATACCTGCAATCGGCCGCACCCTGGACCGTGTTCAAGACCGATCCGGCGCAGGCCGCGGTGCAGACGCGGTTGGCGCTGAACCTGATCCGCATCTATGCCGTGCTGTCCGAACCCTTCATCCCCGATGCCGCCGCCACGATGCTGGCCGCGCTGAAGACCGACGATCGCAGCTGGCCCGTGGACGTGCCCGCGGCGCTGGCCGCCTTGCCTGCGGGCCACACCTTCGAAACACCCGAGGTCCTGTTCCGCAAGATCGCGGATGAAGAACGGGAAGAATGGCAGCAGCGCTTCGCCGGGGTGCGCAGCTAGACCTGCGCGCCGGGCTGCGACGGCGCGACGCTTGTCGCCGCGCGCGCCGGGGCCTATCTGGGGGGTGAAAGGATCCGCCATGACCGCCCCTCCGCCCCGTTTCGAGATCACCGAAGACCAGATCGAGGCCGTCGTTACCGCCTTTTACGCCCGTGTGCGCAGCCATCACCTGCTGGGTCCGGTCTTTGCCGCCCATGTCACCGACTGGCCCGCGCATGAGGCCCGGATCGCCCGGTTCTGGAAAGGCGCGATCCTGTTCATGCCCGGCTATGACGGCAGCCCGATGATGGCACACCGCCGCGCGGGCGATGTGCAGGGGGGCCATTTCCCGGTCTGGCTGGGCCTGTTCGATGATACGCTGCGGCGGGAACTTGACCCGCTGGCGGCCGCCAGCTGGTCAGCGCTGGCCCATCGCATCGGCAAGGGCCTACGTCTGGGCGTCGAGGATATGGGCCGCACGCCCGGTGCCGCCCCGGTCCTGCGTTAGGCCCGTCATTCCGCCTTTGCCTTCGGGAACAACCCCGTCAGCGCCCGGCTGATCAGGTTCGTCACCCGCGGTTTCTCCAGCGCGGCAAAGGGCATCGGGCGGCACACCTCAAGCGCGGCGATGCCGACGCGGGCGGTCAGCGCGCCATTCACCACGCCCTCGCCGAAGCGACGTGAAATCTTGGACAACAGGCCGCCGCCCGCCAAGGTTTCGATAAGGTCATCGCCCGCCGCGACCGCGCCCGTGGCCACCAGATGTGTCAGCACCGTGCGCGCCAGCCGCCAGCTGCCAAAGCTGCCTGCCCGCCCGCCGTAGATTTCTGCGATCCGCCGGATCATTCGCAGGTTTGCCGCCAGCGCGGCAAAGACATCGGCCAGCGCCAGCGGCACCAACGCGGTGACCGTGGCCACCGTGCGCGCCGCGGCCTCAACCTCCAGCCGGGCGGCGGCATCCAGCGGACCCATCAGTTCGCGCTCGGCGCTGTGCAAAAGGGTGTCGGCATCGACGGCCTCGGCGGCGCGCTCGGCCAACCGCGCGCGCGACCAATCCAGTTCCGGGCGCGCGGCATAAAGCGCAGACAGGTCCGCCACCACACGGCGCGCCTGCGCCAGATCGCCCGCCACCGTCGCCGCCGAAACCGCGCGATGCAGCCGGTCCAGCCGCCGAAGCCGGGCAAAGGCCGCCAATTCCCGTCCCGCCAGCAGCACCGCCGCCAGCAGGAAGGCCCCGATCAGAACCGTCCCGACCCAGCCCAGCACCGGGTTCGCCACAAACAGACCAACCACGAAATTCCACGCCGCGACCGAGGCGACAAAGGCCAACAAAGCCCCCGCCGCGCGCCAGAAAAACCGCGTGATACGCGATGCCGGGCGCGCCGCCAGCCGCGCTGCGATCTGCATCGCCCGCCCTTCGGGGCGCGGGTCGTGCAAGGGCGGCTCATCCAGGGGGGGCGCTTCGGCGGGGCTGGGCGGGGGGGTGTCCAGCTCTATCAGGACGGGGGCGGTCTTGTCGGTCATAATCTGTCCCCGATCAGGAATTCGGCGGCCCGGTCCAGCCGGATATGCGGCGGCCCCTCGCCGGGTTTCAGCTGCAGCCGCGCGGGGGCAAAAGACATGATCGCGTAATCCGCATCCAGCCAGCGGTCTGCGCCCGCCCGCGCGGGCGCCAGAAGCTGCGCCGGATCGGCGGGCAGTTCGCCGGGGTAGAAGGCGGCCTGACGCCCATCCAGCAGCGTGCCGCGCACCGCATCCAGGCTGCGGCCCTGATGGGGCAGGGTTTCCTCGGTCGTGGCGCGCAGGGCCGCGATTGACATCGCCATCGTGCGCGCGCCGGCGAAATCGGCACGATCCTTTGCCTCGCGCAACAACGCGCTGGTGATCGCGGTCAGCCGGGCATGCTGGGCATGATGCAGATGATCGGCCTTGGTGGCCGCGAACAGGATGCGTTCCACCCGGCGCCCGCCCAGAAGGCTTGTCAGCCAGCCCGCAGTTCCGGGGCGAAAGGCCCGCAGCACCCCGGCCATGGAACGACGCAGATCCTCCAGCGCGGCGGGACCGGCATGGATCGCCCCCAGCACATCGACCAGCACGATCTGCCGGTCGATCCGCGCGAAATGATCGCGAAAGAAGGGGCGCACGACCTGGGCCTTGTAGGCTGCGAACCTGCGGCCCATCTCGCGGCCCAGCGATCCGCGCGGGCTTTCGCCGGGCGGCAGGGGCGCAAAGGTCAGAACCGGCGATCCGGCCAGTTCACCGGGCAACAAGAAGCGGCCGGGCGAGCAATCCGAATATCCCGCCGCGCGCGCCGCCTGAAGATGGGCGGCAAAGGCATCGGCCAGCGCACGGGCGACGGTTTCATCATGCGCCGCGGCGCGATCAACCCCGGCCAGCTGCGCCAGAAACGCCTCGGCCCCCGGACGCCCCGCCATGCGCGCCAGCAGATCGGCGGACCAGTCGTCATAGGACCGATCCATCAGCGACAGATCCAACAGCCATTCGCCGGGGTAATCGACGATATCCAGATGCACCGTCCGTGCCCCGCGCAGATTGCCCATCATGCCCGAGGGCTGCACCCGGAACGACACGCGCAGTTCGGAAACCGCGCGGGTGCCCTCGGGCCAGTGCGGGTCGGGGCCGGTCAGCGCGGCAAGATGGGATTCAAAATCGAACCGGGGCACCGTGTCATCGGGCTGGGGCTGCAGATAGGCGGCCCGGATCGCCCCATTGGCCGCCGCCGTCAGCGCCGGCATCCGCCCCCGGTCCAACAGATTGGCGACCAAAGATGTGATGAAGACGGTCTTGCCCGCCCGCGACAGGCCGGTGACGCCCAGCCGGATGACCGGCTCGAACAGGGCCTCGGACACGGTGGCGCCAAGCCCCTCGATCCCGCGCGCCAGCCCGTCTGCAATATCGCCTATGCCCAAGGTATCCGCCTTTGCTGCCCGTGACCCAAGATAAGCGGCCCGCGACGCCGGGAAAAGGGCCCGTTTGGCCGTGGGCCCGCCCGAAGCCCCGGCCATCGCGTCACGGGGGATTGCAGCCGGGCACGCGCCCGCGCTATGGGCGGGGCATGCCAAGATATGCATTCAAGATCGAATATGACGGGGCCCCCTTTGCCGGCTGGCAGCGCCAAGCCGTGCAGCCTTCGGTTCAGGGCGCGGTTGAGGCCGCGCTTGCCCGGCTGGAACCCGGGCCCCATACCATCGCCGCCGCCGGGCGCACGGATGCGGGAGTGCATGCCACCGCGCAGGTGGCCCATGCCGATCTGACGCGGGACTGGGATCCGTTTCGCCTGTCCGAGGCGCTGAATTATCACCTTAAGCCCGCGCCCGTGGCGATCCTGGCCTGCGCCCGGGTCGAGGATGACTTTCACGCCCGGTTTTCCGCGACGGAACGGCGCTATCTGTTCCGGCTGGTGCAACGCCGCGCGCCCGTCACCCATGACCGCGGGCTGGTCTGGCAGGTCCTGAACCCGCTGTCCGCCGAGGCGATGCGCGCAGGCGCCGCCCATCTGGTGGGCCACCACGATTTCACCACCTTCCGGTCGTCGATCTGTCAGGCAGCCTCGCCGTTGAAGACGCTGGACGAAATCCGCATCGAGGAGCGGGACATCCCCCACGGACGCGAGTTCCGCTTTCACCTGCGGGCGCGGTCGTTCCTGCACAATCAGGTGCGCTCGATCGTGGGCACGCTGGAACGCGTGGGCGCCGGGGCCTGGGCACCCGAAGATGTGAAAACCGCGCTGAACGCCCGCGACCGGGCTGCCTGCGGGCCGGTCTGCCCGCCGCAGGGGCTTTATCTGTGCGGTGTGGGCTATCCGGACGATCCCTTTGCCACACCCGGCGCCTAAGGCGTTCGATCTGAACAATCCTGAAGCCCCTGATTTCATTTAAGAAGTTAGCAGTTTTTCTGGCCTTGGCCTGCAGAGCTTTGTATGATGTGGTGCGAAACCCTGCAATTTCGGTTCTGCGCATGAAGCATCGCCCGCGCCCCCCGGAACAGGATGATCTGCTGCGGCCGCGATTGGTCGACATGATCGACCCGCGGCACGAACTGGTGAAGCTGGCGGCGCTAATCGACTGGGAGGTGTTCGAGCGCGAGTGGGCGGGGTTCTTTCCGTCCCACAAGGGGCGGCCTGCGACGGAACCGCGGCTGGTGGCGGGACTGCTCTATCTCCAGCACGCCTACCGGCTGTCCGACGAAGCGGTGGTCGCCCGCTGGGTCGAGAACCCATACTACCAGCATTTCACGGGGGAGACGTTCGTCGGGAAAACAGTCCCCCGGACTGTTTTCTGATCCTCCTCACTCCAGCACCGGCTGCCGATCGATCCCTCGTCTCTGACCCGTTGGCGCAAGCGCATCGGCGAAGAGGACGTGGAGTGGATGCTGACCCAAACGATCCATGCCGGTCAGAAGTCCGGTGTGATCGGCGCGGGCAGCGCCAAGCGTGTCGCCGTCGATACGACTGTCATGGAAAAGAACATCGCCCATCCAACGGACGCCCGCCTCTACGAGCGGGCGCGGGAACAGCTGGTGGAGCTGGCGCAAGAGGCTGGGGTGGATCTACGGCAAAGCTATGCCCGCCTTGCCCCGCGACTGACGCTGCAGGTGAGCCGTTACGCCCATGCCAAGCAATTCAAGCGCATGCGCAAGGCATTGAAAAAGCTCAAGGGCTATACCGGCCGGGTGATGCGCGATCTGCGCCGCCACCTCGATGACATCCCCGAAGGCGGTCTGCGGGATCGGGTCATCGCCAAACTCGCTCTGGTCTCGCAGCTCCTGCATCAGCAGCCCAAGGGCAGCGACAAAATCTACGCCCTGCATGAGCCCGAGGTCGACTGCATCTCCAAGGGCAAAGCCCGGGTGCGCTATGAGTTCGGCTGCAAGGTCAGCGTGGCGACAACCCTGGACGAGGGCTTCGTGGTCGGCATGCGCAGCTTTCCGAGCAATCCATACGACGGTCACACCCTCAAGGAAACGCTGGGTCAGGTCGAGGTCCTCACCGACCAGCGCCCCGATCTTGCTGTCGTAGATCGTGGCTACAGGGGGCACGATGAAGACAAGACCCGCGTCCCGATCAGCGGCAGCCGCCGCGGCTTGACGCCCAAGCTGATTGCCGACATCCGACGCCGCAGCGCAATCGAGGCTGAAATCGGCCACATGAAAACCGACGGCCGCCTGTCACGATGCCCGCTGAAAGGCACGATCGGCGATGCGCTCTTTGCCGTCCTCTACGCCTGCGGCCACAACATCCGCAAGATCCTGGCACACCTCAGGGCTTGGCTTGCCAGGATGATTGCTGCCCTGTGGGCTGCTCAACAAATGCGAAACGTCCGGTGTCAGGCAGTTACAACGGCCTGAGCCCTTTGTTCAGGATGAACTAAGGCGATGGCGGGGCGGCGGCGGCTTTCAACCTGTCGGCCACCTGCTCCGGAGGGGCGCTGGCAGGCTGGCTCTGGGCACGTAATCGGGCACGGCGCGGGCCAGTGCGGCCAGAACCGCGCCTTCGTCGCCGGTATCGATCGCCTCGCGCAGATCGCGCAAGGCCGCGGCCATTTCCAGTTCCGACAGGTGATCTTCGCGCACGCGGATGATCTTGGGGTGCGCCGTGGTCTGGGCCCCTTTACGCACCATCAGCTCTTCATGCAGCTTTTCGCCCGGGCGCAGGCCGGTGGTCACAATCTCGATATCACCATCGGGATTGGCCGCATCGCGCACACTGTAACCTGCCGCCTCGATCAATTGGCGCGCCAGATCGCGGATGAAGACCGGCTTGCCCATGTCCAGCACAAAGACCTCGCCGCCTTCGGCGAAGGAACCGGCCAGAAGCACCAGGCGCGCAGCCTCCATGATGGTCATGAAATAGCGCGTCACCCCTTCGTCGGTCAGGGTGACCGGGCCGCCGCGGGCGATCTGTTCCTGAAACAGCGGGATCACCGAACCCGAAGATCCCAGCACATTGCCGAACCGCACGATGGAAAAGATCGTGCCGCGCGACCGCTGCGCCAGATCCTGCACGATCAGTTCAGCCAGCCGTTTCGACGCGCCCATCACGTTGCCCGGTCGCACCGCCTTGTCGGAGGACACCAGAACGAACCGGCGCACCCCGGCATCGCGCGCCTTCTGCGCCAGGACCGCGGTGCCAAGCACGTTGTTGGCCAGCCCCGCCCTGGGGTTCGCCTCGACCAGGGGGACATGTTTGTAGGCGGCGGCATGCAGCACGACCTGCACCTTGTGGGCGCGCAGAACGCCGTCCACCAGCAGCGGATCGGCAATTGAACCCAGCACCGGCACGATCTCGACCCCGGCCTGTTCGGCCAGAACGCGCATCTCGGCCTCAGCATTGTAAAGCGCCAGTTCCGACAGTTCCAGCAGCACCAGACGCACCGGGCGACAGCGGATGATCTGGCGGCACAGCTCCAGCCCGATCGACCCCCCCGCCCCCGAAATCAGCACCGAGGCACCGCGGTATTCGCCACAGCCCATGTCGATCAGATCATGCAGCGGATCGCGCGCCAGCAGCGCCGACGGCCCCGCCGGCAACAGCTTGTCCACCAGCGCCTCACCGCCGACCAGCTGGGCAAAGGCGGGCAGGGTCTGCACCTCAAGGCCCAGGCTTTCCAGCTTTTTCGACAAATAGGTCTGCTTGTGTTTCGACAGCGACGGCATCGCAAGGATCACGCGGTTCAGCTTGTACAGATCCTTCACCCGTTCGGCATGCACCCCGGCGTGAACCGGCAGGCCACAGACGTTCAACCCGCGCAGGGTCGCGTTGTCATCTAGGAAGGCATAGGCAACGATGTCGGGCTTGGACTTCAGCGCCGATGCCAGCGCCATGCCGGTGCGCCCGGCGCCATAAATCGCCACCCGTGTCACCGCGCGCGACCGGCGATAGATCGACAACAGCACCTGCAAAAGCGCCAGGCGCGTGCCCGAGAACAGGGCAAAATAAACCAGCGCAAAGATGACATGAAGCGCCATCGGAAACGGCTTGCCCCCCAGCGCCCCAAGCGCCGCTGAACACAGCCCCAAGGCCGCCGCCAGCAAGCCCGAGCGCAGCACCATTCCGATGTGATAATCCTTCAGCCGCACCTTTCGCAGGCCAAGCACCTGCGTCAGCGCCAGCGCCGCCAGCATCAGCAGCGGCATGAACAGCCAGTTGGCCATCAGCCGCGACACGGGAAAGACCGTCGAATACTGCAGCGCAAGCGCCAGCAGCAGCGCCACAGGCACCAGGCTGAGGTCAAGGACCAACAGGATCGCATTCTTCTGAACGCGATTAAGGGATATCACTGTCTTTATCATGCCCGTCCGGCGCACCGCTGTGACCTGGCTGGAATATGGTCCGTCATTGTTCGCAAAAGGTTTACATAAAAGGTGGCGAGAACAAAAGAATGTTCTCAACCGGGCAGCGAAACTTAGCGCAGCACACGCGCCACGGTGCGGCCGATCAACACAAGGTCGAAGCAGATCGATCGGTGGTTCTGGTAGATCAGGTCCAGCCGTGCCTTCGCCGGAATGCAGCGCCGGCAATAGGCCGCATCGGTTTCCTGCGCGGTGGCGCAGGCCGCCAGGATGCGTTCCTCATGCCGGTGATAGACCAGCGAGGCCAGCCCGGTCACGCCGGGACGGCTTTGCAGCACCTGGGCATAAAGCGCGGGAAACCGCTCGACATATTGGCGCAGGGGCGGGCGCGGGCCAACAAAGCTCATGTCCCCTTTCAGGATGTTCCAGATCTGGGGCAGCTCATCCAGCCGATAGCGGCGCAGAAGCCGGCCCGTCCGCGTGACCCGCGCCGATTTGTCCCCGCCGGACACGCCCGCATCGGCGGCAACCGTGGTCATCGTGCGGAACTTCCACAACAGGAACGGTTCCCCCGGCGCCTTCATGCGTTCGGCCAGGTAAAAGACCGGGCGCCCATCGGCCAGCAGGATCCACAGGCCCACCGCCGCGACAACCGGCGCCAGAACCGGCAGCAGCAGCAGGGCAAACACAAGATCAAAGGCGCGTTTGGCGGGGGTCATCGGGGGGCCTGCATCGGGGGCAGCGTGGCAAGATCGGCCACGATCGCGGCGGCTTGCGCCGGGGTTTCGGGGATCAGGTCAAGCGCCAGGGCGCGCGCCACATCCAGCGTCACCTCGGGGATGGCCCCGGCGGGGGCGGGGCGCCGGGCCCAAGTCGCACCCGCCGCGCGCAGCAGCGCATCCATGCCGACCGCGCCGGGCAGCGCCAGGTTGATCCGCCCCGGCACCGCGATCCCCCCCGCCAGCAGCCGCACCAACCGCGCCAACGCCTCGGCCAGCGCCTGCGGGCCGATATAGCTGCGCCGGGGCGCGCGGCCATCGGGAAAGATGTCCAGAACGCGTCCTTCGGCGGGCGCGGGCCTGCCCAGCAGGGCATCGGCGCCCGCGACATTGCCGATGCGCAGCTGCACGATGGCCGGGCCCCGATCCGCGGGCGCCAGCGCCTCAAGCGCCTCTTCGGCGGCAAGCTTGGCCTGGCCATAGGGGGCAGCGGGCTGGGTGGGGCCATCCTCGGACAAGCGGCCCGCCTGCGCGCCATAGACCGCCGCCGACGACGCCTGCAGCAGGGGCACGCCCGCCACGGCCGCCGCCGCGGCCGCCGCCAGCGCAAGGCGACGGTTGTCGGCAAGCTGATCGGCCGTCCCGCTGACCACCCCGGCAAGGTTGAGCACGACATCCGCCGCCGCCGCCGCACGGGCAAAGGCCGCGGGCGCGGTCAGCGGGTCAAACAGGATATCGCCGCCCTGCCCCTCGGCCCGGGCCTGCCAGACGGGGTGCAGCGCGCGCAAGGCCCCCGCCCCCCCGGGCGCCATCCAGGCCCGGCGCAACAGCCTGCCCAGACGCCCCGTCCCCCCCACGACCAGAAGGCGCGGGACAGTCGGGGCCGGAATGGGCGCGGGGATCGGCATGGATACGGTCGGTTTGTTGCAATAGGCCAGCCTTATCATCGCCCGGCACCGCGCGCCACTGCACAAGGCCCTTTCGCCCGCACGCGCCCCGGCCTAGTCTGTCGCCACATTCGATGGAGGCCCCGATGCGCTGCGTTTTCGTTCAGTTCCGCTGCCAGCCCGGCAAGACCTATCAGGTCGCCAATGATATCTATGACCGCGAAGTGGTCAGCGAACTGTATTCCACCAGCGGGGAGTATGACCTGCTGGCCAAGGTCTATATCCCCGAAGAGGCCGACGTCGGCCATTACCTGACCGAAAAGCTGTTCGACATTCCGGGGATCAACCGAACCCTGACCACGATGACCTTCAAGGCATTCTGAAAGGGCGACACAATGGCGGTGATGGTGATCACGGGCGCAAGCTCGGGTATCGGGCGGGCGGTGGCCGAGGCGGCGCTGGCTGCGGGGTGGCAAGTGGCGCTTCTGGCGCGGCGCCAATCCCTGCTGGAGGAAATCGCGGCAGGCCGGGACGCGCTGGCGCATGGCTGCGACGTGACCGACCCGGCCAGCGTCGAGGCGGCCTTTGCGGCCACGGTCGCGCGCTTTGGCCGGATCGACGTGCTGTTCAACAATGCAGGCGTTTTCCCCAAGGGCGGGCTGATCGATGAAATCCCGCTGGAAGACTGGACCAATTCGGTCGCGGTCAACCTGACCGGCATGTTCCTGTGCGCCCGCGCGGCCTTTGCCCAGATGCGACGACAGGCGCCGCAGGGCGGGCGGATCATCAACAACGGCTCGATCGCGGCCACCGCGCCGCGGCCCGGATCGGTGTGCTACAGCACAACCAAACATGCGATCACCGGGCTGACCCGAACATTGGCGCTGGACGGGCGGCCCTTCAACATCGCCGCGGGCCAGATCGACGTGGGCAATGCGCGCACCGAACTGGCCGCGCGGATGGAAACCGGCGTCCTGCAGGCCGATGGCGCCATTCGCACCGAGCCGATGATGGAAACCGCCGATGTCGCGCGATCGGTGCTGCACATGGCCAGCCTGCCGGTCGGCGCGAATGTGTTGCAGATGACGGTGATGGCGACCAACATGCCCTATGTCGGGCGCGGCTAGTTCCGGATCAGCCGGAACACCGCCGCCGCCGCCCATCCGGCGAACACCGCCAGCACCAGCGCGATCAGCCCGTACAGCGCGGGCTGTTCGCGCGATGTGACATAAAGCCAGCGTTCCACCCCGACCTTGCGCACATAGATCGCGGCGCGGTGCTGATCGACGACACGGCCGCCGCGCAGCAAGAAGATGCGGGTCTTGTAATCACCCTCGATCAGGTTGGCGGGCAGGCGGAAATCGGCCCGGAACAACGTATCCTCGACCAGGGTCACATGGCCTTCGGCCAGGCTGTAAAGCCCCTCGGCCTCACGGATTCGGACCAGCGCCTCGGTGAAAGGGCGCGTATCGTCAACCGCCAGCGGGCCGGCGAAGGCGCGCACCGCCAGCGGCACGGAAATGCGCTGGGTCACATCCTCTTCCGGGGTCAGGATCTGGCCGATCGGGCCCGAGGTCGCCACCGCATAGAAGGTGGGGGCAGCGGCGATGCCCACGGATTCGGTATTGACCCAGATCCCCGCCTCGCGCGATTTGCGCCGGATGGTGACCCCGGCCGAGGGCCCTTCCAGCGTCACGATCACCTCAAGGGGCGGGCCTTCGGGCAGCGCCTCAAAGCGTTTGACGGCGCCATAGATCAGGATTTCGGACCCGTCAAAGCTTGCCGTGATACCGATGTTGTCGCGGCTGAGCCCGGCCACCACCTCTTCGGCGCGGGCGGGAAGCGCCAGGCACAGCAGCAGGGCCAGCGCGCGGATCATGCCCCGGTCCCCGCCGTCAGGGAATACAGTTCCGCCGGGCGCAGCAGCAGATCCAGCGCGATCTTGCCCGCCACCGCCAGCACCAGAAGCGCCAGCAGGATGCGCAGCTGTTCCGCCTTCAGCCGCGCGCCCATGCGCGACCCGATCTGCGCGCCCACCACCCCGCCGATGATCAGCACCAGCGCCAGCATGACATCGACCGACTGGTTGGTGATCGCATGCAACAGCGTGGTGAAGGCCGCGGTAAAGATGATCTGGAACAGCGATGTGCCGATCACCACCTTGGTCGGCATCCCCAGCAGATAGATCATCGCCGGCACCATGATAAAACCGCCGCCCACCCCCATGATCGCGGCCAGAACCCCCACCACCAGCCCGACCAGAATCGGCGGGATAACCGAGATATACAGCCCCGAGGCGCGAAATTTGATTTTGAACGGAAGCCGGTGCACCCAGATGTGCTGATGGCGTTTCACGGGCTTGGTCGCCTTGCGCGCCCGGTTCATCGCGCGCAGCGATTCCTGGAACATCAGCACCCCGATCGACCCCAGCAGCAGCACATAGGCCAGCTGCACCGCCAGGTCGATCTGGCCCAACCGCGCCAGAATGTTGAACACCCAGACCCCCAGCGCCGATCCCAGAAGCCCCCCCACCAGCAGCACAAGGCCCATGGGCACATCCACAGCCTTGCGCTTGAACTGCGCCAGCACCCCCGAAACGGATGAGGCCACCACCTGATTGGCCCCCGTCGCCACCGCCACCATGGGCGGGATCCCGATGAAGAACAGCAAGGGCGTGATCAGGAACCCGCCGCCGACGCCGAACAGGCCGGACAAAAGCCCGACAAGCCCGCCCAGCCCCAGCACAGTGAAGGCATTGACGGCGACCTCGGCGATGGGAAGATAGATCTGCATGGCAGGTCCGGCGCGGGGGGTGTTGGTTCAGTCATGCCCTCCGGGGGGGGCAGAGTCAAACCCCCGGGGCCGCGATGCGGTCACAGATCGCGCAGATAGCGCCGCAGCACGGTTTCCAGTTTCGCCGCGCCCAACGGGGCCACCGCCTTGGTCTGGTCATGGCTGATCTGTTCATCCGCCATGCCCGCGCCCATGTTGGTGATCACCGACACTGCCGCGACCCGCAGGCCCAGGAACCGAGCCAGGATCACCTCGGGCACGGTGGACATGCCGACCGCATCGGCGCCCAGAATGCGCGCGGCGCGGATTTCTGCCGGGGTTTCGAACGAGGGGCCGGAAAACCAGCAATACACCCCCTCGGGCAGGTCCACGCCTTCGGCCTGTGCCGCCGCCGACAGGCCCGCGCGCAGCCCCGCGTCATGCGCCGCCGTCATCGGCACAAAGCGCGCATCGGTCGGCTCGCCGATCAGGGGGTTGGTGCCGGCAAAGGCGATGTGATCGTTCAACATCATCAACCCGCCGGGCCGGATGTCATCGCGCAGCGACCCGGCGGCATTGGTCAGCAACAGGCTGTCGCAGCCCAGATCGCGCAGAATTTCCAGCGGCAGGCGCATCTCGGCGGGGTTGCCGTGTTCATAGTAATGCGCCCGCCCGCCAAAGACAGCCACGCGCACGCCTTCCAGATCACCGATCACCAGCCGCGGATTGTGGCCCGACACGCCCGTCTGCGGAAAACCCGGCAGATCAGAATAGGGGATGGCCACGCCCTGGACCTGATCCGCCAGATGGCCCAGCCCGGACCCAAGGATCAGCCCCAGCCGGGGCGGTTCGTCCCCGGCGCGGGATTGGATCAGACGGGCAAGCTCAGCGCTCTTTGACATAGGGCTCTCCGCCCGCGCGCGGCGGGATGGCCTTGCCGATGAAGCCGGCAAGGATGACGACGGTCAGGATATAGGGCAGCGCCTGCATGAACTGCACCGGCAGGGTGATGATGCCCAGATCAAGGTTCTGGTAACGGTTCGCGATCGCCTCAAGGAAGCCGAACAGCATCGTGGCGCCCAGCGCGGGCAAAGGCTTCCACTTGGCGAAAATCAACGCCGCCAGCGCGATAAAGCCGCGTCCGGCGGTCATTTCCTTCACAAATCCAGCAGAAAGCCCGGTGGCCAGATAGGCACCGGCAAGCCCGGTCAGAAAGCCGGTGATCGCCACGGCCGTATAGCGCAGCCGCACCACCGAAATGCCCGCGGTATCCACGGCGGCCGGGTTTTCCCCCACCGCCCGCAGCCGCAGGCCAAAGCGCGTGCGGTAAAGCGCCCACCAGGTCAGCGGGACCATCGCGAAGGCGACATAGACCAGGATCGTGTGCCCCGAGATCAGTTCATGATAGATCGGGCCCAGGATCGGCACATCACGCAGCGCCTCGGCACCCGGCAGGTGGATCGGTTCGAACCGGCCGCCGCCCATCAGCTGCGGCGTGCGACCACCCTGCTGAAACCAACTTTGCGCGATCAGCACCGTAAACCCCGAGGCGAGGAAATTCACCGCGACCCCGGAAATCAGCTGATTACCGCGGAAAGTGATCGAGGCCAGCCCATGCACCGCGGCCAACGCCATCGCCCCGCCGACACCCGCCATCAGCCCCAGCCAGACCGATCCGGTGACCGCCGCCACCGCCCCGGAAAAGAAAGCCGACATCAGCATCTTGCCTTCCAGCCCGATGTCGAAGATCCCGGCGCGTTCCGAATACAGCCCCGCCAGACAGGCCAGGAGCAGGGGCACCCCAAGGCGCACGGTGGAATCGAGGATCTGGATCAGCGTCGCAAAATCCATCACTTCGCCCCCTGTTTCACGAAAAGCCGCGCAACGGGGCGGCGGACCATGTTGTCCAAAGCCCCGGTGAACAGGATCACCAGCGCCTGGATCACGGTGATCAGCTCACGCGGGATTGAGGTTTCCAGCGCCAGTTCCGCCCCGCCTTGATAGAGGAACCCGAACAGGATCGCGGCAAGCAGCACCCCTACCGGATGGTTGCGCCCCATCAGCGCCACCGCGATGCCGATGAAGCCCGCCCCTTCGACCGCGTTCAGAACCAGTCGCTCGGCCTCGCCCATGACGTTGTTGATCGCCATCATCCCGGCCAGCGCGCCGGAAATCAGCATGGAAACCATGACAATCTTGTAGGGCGAAATGCCCGCGTAGCGCGCCGCCGGTTCCGATTTGCCAAAGGCCCGGATCTCATACCCCAGCCGCGTGCGCCAGATCAGCAGCCAGACAAAGACGCAGGCCGCCAGCGCGATGAAGAAGGTGACATTGGCCGGGGTGGACCGCAGGAACATGCCCCCGATCAGCGGCAGATCGTGGAACGAGGGCAGTTTCGCCCCTTCGGGAAAGCGGGCCGAGGCCGGGTCCATGCTGCCCACGGGGCGCAGCACATTGACCAGGATGTAATTCAGCAATGACGCGCCGATGAAGTTGAACATGATCGTGGTGATCACGATATGGCTGCCGCGCCGGGCCTGAAGCCAGGCCGGTATCGCCGCCCAGGCCGCGCCAAAGACCGCCGCGCCCAGGGATGCCGCCAGAAGCGCCACCGTCCAATGCGGCCAGGGCAGCGCAAGACAGACCAGCGCCACGCCCAGCCCCCCCAGCGTCGCCTGCCCCTCGCCGCCGATGTTGAACTGGCTGGCGTGGAAGGCAACCGCGACGGCCAGTCCGGTAAAGATGAAATTGGTGGCGTAATACAGCGTGTAACCCCAGCCATAGGCCGACCCCAGCGCGCCGGTGACCATCACGTCCAGTGCGCGCAACGGGTCTTCGCCGATCGCCAGGATCACCAGCCCCGAGATCACGAAGGCGATCACCAGATTGATCAGCGGGATCAGAGCCAGATCGGCCCATTTCGGCATCTTGTCCATCAGTTGACCACCCCGGCCATCATCAGGCCCAGTTCGCGTTCATCGGTCTGGTCGGGCAGGCGTTCGCCCATGATGCGGCCGTCGAACATCACCGCGATCCGGTCCGACAGGCCCAGGATCTCATCCAGCTCGACTGACACCAGCAGCACCGCCTTGCCCGCGTCGCGCAACTCGACAATGCGGCGGTGGATGAACTCGATCGCGCCGATGTCCACGCCGCGCGTGGGCTGGCCGACCAACAACAGGTCGGGGTTGCGCTCGATCTCTCGCGCAAGGACGATCTTTTGCTGATTGCCACCGGAAAAGGACTTGGCCGGCAGTGTCGGGATCGGCGGGCGCACGTCGAAGCGTTCCATCTTGCCCTGCGTTTCGGCCAGCAGCGCGGCGTTATCCATCAACAACGCGTTCTTCTGATATTCCGGCGCATTGTGATAACCGAAAGCCACGTTTTCCCAGGCCGTGAAATCCATGATCAGGCCCAGCGACTGGCGATCTTCGGGGACATGGGCGATGCCGCGCGCGCGCCGGGTCTGGCCGTTGGAATGCTTGCCGGTCAGGTCGATCTCTTGCCCGTTGACCCGCACGGTCCCGGTCGCCGTGCCATAGCCGCCCAACACCCGCAGCAGATCCGACTGGCCGTTGCCCGCCACGCCCGCGATGCCCAGCACCTCGCCCGCGCGGATGGTCAGGTTGATGCCGCGCAGCCGTTCGACCCCGTCTTCATCCACGACCCGCAGGTTTTCGACCTCAAGCACGGTCTTGCCGGGGTTGGCGGGGCCCTTGGGCACATGCAGCAGAACCTTGCGGCCCACCATCAGTTCGGCCAGCTGTTCGGGGCTGGACTCGGCGGTCTTGACCGTCGCCGTCATTTCACCCCGGCGCATCACGCTGACGGTATCGGTGATCTCCATGATCTCGCGCAGCTTGTGGGTGATCAGGATGATCGTCTTGCCCTGTTCGCGCAGGTTGGCAAGGATACGGAACAGGTGATCCGCCTCGGCCGGGGTCAGCACGCCGGTCGGTTCGTCCAGGATCAGGATATCCGCCTGCCGATACAGCGCCTTGAGGATTTCCACGCGCTGCTGATGGCCGACCGAAAGGTCCTCGACCACCGCGTCGGGATCGACATCCAGTTCATATTCCTCGGCCAGTTGCGCCAGAACCTTGCGCGCCTTGGCCAGCGAGGGGCGCAGCATCGCGCCCTCTTCCACGCCAAGGATGACGTTTTCCAGAACGGTGAAATTCTGCACCAGCTTGAAATGCTGGAACACCATGCCGATGCCGGCGCGGATCGCGGCCTGGCTGTCGGGGATCGACACGGGACGACCGTGGATCACGATTTCGCCCGCGTCGGCCTTGTAGAAGCCGTACAGGATCGACATCAGCGTGGATTTGCCCGCGCCGTTTTCGCCGATGATGCCGTGGATCGTACCGGGCATCACCCGGATCGAAATGTTCTTGTTGGCCTGAACCGGACCGAAAGACTTGGAAATCCCCCGCAATTCGATTGCGGGGGCACTGGGGGCGGCAGTCTCCTGCCGCCCCGGGGATTGCGTCACGACCATGCCGCGATCACTCGACCGGGCAGGTGTTGTCGGTCATGTAATCATGAACCTTGATCTCGCCGGAAACGATGCGGGCGGTGGCTTCGTCCAGCGCGGCCTTCATGTCATCGGTCACAAGCGCTGCATTGTTGTCATCCAGCGCATAGCCGACGCCTTCCTTGGCAAGGTCCATCACCTCAAGGCCCAGCGTCATCTCGGTGCCGGCCATGAACGCCTCATAGACGGAGTTGTCGACGCGCTTGACCATCGAGGTCAGCACTTTGCCCGGGTGCAGGTGGTTCTGGTTGCTGTCCACGCCGATCGACAGGATGCCCTCATCCGCGGCGGCCTGCAGCACACCGATGCCGGTGCCGCCTGCTGCGGCATAGACCACATCGGCCCCCTGGCTGATCTGCGCCTTGGTCAGTTCGGCGCCCTTCACCGGGTCATTCCAGGCCGCGGGCGTGGTGCCGGTCATGTTCTGGATGACCTTGGCATCGGGATTGGCGGCCTTGACGCCCTGCACATAGCCGCAGGCGAATTTACGGATCAGCGGAATGTCCATCCCGCCGATGAAGCCCACGGTGCCAGATTTCGACGCCATCGCCGCCATCATGCCCACCAGGTAGGATCCCTGTTCCTCGGTGAAGACGACCGATTTCACGTTGGGCTGGTCCACGACCATGTCGATGATCGCGAATTTGGTATCCGGGTAATCCGGCGCGACGGTGTTCAGAACATCGCCAAAGGCAAAGCCGGTCATCACGATCGGATTCGACCCCGATTCCGCCAACCGGCGCAGGGCCTGTTCACGCTGCGCCTCGGATTGCATTTCCAGTTCCTTGTAGGAACCGCCGGTTTCCTGCACCCAGCGCTGCGCGCCGTTATAAGCCGCCTCGTTGAAGGATTTATCAAATTTGCCGCCAAGATCATAGACAAGCGCCGGATCGGCCAAGGCCGCGCCGCTGCAAAGCGCCAGCGTGGCTGCCGCGCCAAGAAACTGTTTCATCAGGGTCATCGCTTACTCCCGGTCGATGTGCGGCACCCCTGCGGGCGCCCGTTGGCGGGCAAAAGACCCGCGGACCATTGGAATTAGGGCCGAGACGGGCGGGGCGGTCAAGCGCGATTTTTGCCGCGCCACCCGCTTGTTAGGCGAAATTTGTCCAGCCGGTCAGGCGCCCGCGCCGTCAAGCGCCAGCGTCAGCACCAGCGCATCTTCGGCCCGGCCGTCGGGATGGCGGTAATAGCCGCGCCGCCGCCCGGCCGCCTGCCAGCCACAGGCGGCGTAAAGCGCACGGGCCGGTTCATTGCCCTCGGCCACCTCCAGGAACGCACTTTGTGCGCCCCTTGCGCGCGCCTCGGCGGCGAATTGCGCCACAAGCGCGCGACCGCTGCCCTGACGACGCGCCAGCGGATCGACGGCGACGGTCAGCAATTCCGCCTCGCCCGCAATCACGCGGCCCAGAAGAACCCCCGACGATTCGGTCAGCAGAAAGGCACCGGGCGCGGCCAGCAGGCCGGCGAATTCCGCCGCCGTCCAGGGCCGCGGCGTGACAAAGCAGCGCGCATGCAGCGCGGCAAGATCGTCGGGGGTCATGCTAGCCAAGAATCACCGGGGGCGGGTCAGACGGCGGCGCCGCATCCGCCCCGCGCAGATAAAGCGGCGCCGGGCGGGCACCGGGCGCGCCGCGCCGCAAAAGGGCCTCGCGGGCGATCGCCTCGGCCAGGGGCATGACCGGGCCCAGAACATGCGCCCCGCGCAGATGCGCCGCCGCGATCGCCGCCGCGGTCCCCGTCACCACCTGCCCCTTCAGGACCGCCGGCAGATCGGCCAGCGCGGCCAGCGCGGGCGGGCTGGTGCCGTCATCGGTGAAATGCTGCCAATAGACCATGTCGCGCCGGGCATCCTCGATCACCGCGATGGGGCGCGGCTGGCCCAGCGCCCGCGCCTCCAGCGTGCTGACGCCCACCGCGGGAATGCCCAGCGCCAGCGCAAGACCCCGCGCCGCGGCCACTGCGATACGCACGCCGGTGAAATTGCCCGGGCCAATCCCCACGCCCAGCACCGCAAGATCGCGCCAGCCGATCCCGGCCTCGGCCAGCATCTCTTCCATCATCGGCATCAGCCGTTCGGCCTGTCCCTTGGACATTTCCTCCAGCTGGGCCGCGATCAGGCGGTCGCCGGCAAGCAAAGCGGCCGCGCAATGCGCGGCCGATGTGTCAAAGCCCAGGATCAGCGGTTCAGCCGGCAACAGGGCGAACCTCGGTCACCTCGGGGATGTAGTGGCGCAGCAGGTTCTCGATCCCCATTTTCAGCGTCAGGGTCGAGGACGGGCAGCCCGCGCAGGCGCCCTGCATGTGCAGATAGACGACACCGCGTTCAAATCCGTGGAAGGTGATATCGCCGCCATCCTGCGCCACAGCAGGGCGGACGCGGGTGTCCAGCAGTTCCTTGATCTGCGCGACAATCGCCGCATCCGGGCCGGAATGTTCGGCATGGCCGCCCGCGGCCTTTCCCTCACCTTCCATCACCGGGGCGCCGGATTGGTAATGTTCCATGATCGCGCCCAGAATGGCGGGCTTGGCATGGTCCCATTCGGTCGCGGCATCCTTGGTCACCGTCACGAAATCGGACCCGAAGAACACAGCCGTGACACCCGGAACCGCAAAGATGCGACGCGCCAAGGGCGATTTCGTCGCCGCCTCGGCCGAAGGGAAATCGGCGGTGCCAGCATCAAGCACGGTCTGGCCGGGCAGGAATTTCAACGTGGCGGGGTTCGGCGTGGACTCGGTCTGGATGAACATGGCGCGCTCCTTGGTCAGGGCACAGATATGCGCCTGCCTCCCCCCATAGTCAAGTTTGGAACCGTTCTAAACCCGTGACGATCAGGTGATCGCCTCCAGCCGCTCTTTCGACATTTCGCCCGGGACGATGGTCACCGGACAGGGCAGATTGCCCGAATTGCGGCTAAGCTGCGTGACCAGCGGCCCGGGCCCGGATTTGTCGGTGCCCGCCCCAAGGACCAGAACGCCGATCTCGGGATCGGCACGAATCACGTCCAGGATTTCGGTGACGGGCTCGCCTTCACGGATGATCAGATCCGGGTCGACGCCCTGCTTGTCGCGCATCCATTTGGCAAAGACCTCAAAATGCGCCTCGATCCGTTCGCGGGCTTCGGCACGCATGATTTCGGCCACGCCGATCCAGTGCTGGAATTCCTCGGGCGGGATCACCGACAGGATCGTGACCCCCCCGCCAGTATGTGCCGCGCGCATCGCCGCAAAGCGCATCGCATTCAGGCATTCGCGGGTGTCATCCAGCACCACCAGGAACTTGCGCATCCTATCCCCCCTTGACCGCGCGATCATGGCCGAAGGGGCCGGGGTTTGGCAACCGTTCCGCGTGGGCAAGCCGGCATGTGCAGGTCACAGCGGCTCGGACGCGGCCCAGTCCCAATAGAGATGCCGCACGCGCGCGGTCATCGGCCCCGGGCCGTAGCGCACATCATCAAAGGCCTGCACCGGCGTAACCTTGGCGAAATTGCCCGACAGGAAGACCTCATCCGCGGTGCGGAAATCCTGCAGCGTCAGGACCGTCTCATGCACCTCGACGCCAGCGGCGCGCAGGTTGGCGATGTGGCGCGCGCGGGTGATGCCGGACAGGAAGGTGCCATTGGCGATCGGGGTAAAGACGACACCGTCCTTGACCATGAAGACATTGGCCGTCGCGCTTTCGGCGACATTGCCCATCGCATCCTGCACCAGGGCATTGCCGAACCCCTTGCGCCGCGCCTCGACCAGCATCCGCGCGTTGTTGGGGTAAAGGCAACCGGCCTTGGCATTGCAGACATTGTCGGCCAGCACGGGACGGCGGAACTGCGTCGTGGTCAGCGTGGTGGCCACATCGGGCGCGGGCATGGCGACCTCTTCCAGGCACAGGGCAAAGCCCGTCACCCCTTCCAGCGGCGCCACGCCCAGATCCGACCCGTGGATCGCCCAATACATCGGGCGCACATAAACCGCCGCGCCGGTGGCATAGCGGCGCAGACCTTCGCGGGCGATCTCGACCATCGTCGCGGGGTCGACCGTCGGCGTGATCATCAACGCCTCGGCCGAGCGGTTCACCCGGGCGCAATGGGCGGCAAGATCGGGCACCAGGCCATCGAACATCCGCGCCCCGTCAAAGACCGAAGAGCCCTGCCAGATGCCGTGATCGGCCGCGCGCATCACGGGGATGTCGCCTTCATGCCAGGTGCCGTCAAACCAGGTGCGGATATTCTTGCCAAATGCCATGATGCCTGCCTTTCAAAGATGCGCCATCCTAAGCGCAGCCCCAAGCGGGGCGCAAGCGGTGGGCGGGTAAGCCTCCGGCGGGGATATTTGGGCAAAGCCGAAGGATCAGTCTTCCTCGGCCTCCAGCCGAAGCGGCGCGGGACCACCGATCAGATCATCCGTCGAAAGCGGCGCCGAGGGCCGGGCCAGCCGCGCGCGGGTGACCCAGAACAAGCGATGTTCGGCCCGCGTGATCGCCACATAGGCCAGGCGCTTCCACAGCGGGATGCCGGCCTCGCTGCGCCCGGCGCGGAAGGCGGCATAGATATCGGGGGCAAAGACCTGCACGTTTTCCCATTGCGAGCCCTGCGCCTTGTGAATGGTCACCGCGGCGCCATGCAAGAAAGCCGCCCCCATGCGCGCGGCATAGGGGATGAAGGGTTCTTCCTCATCAGGCAGTTCGATCTTGATGATCGAGGCCGCCGACAGCCGCGGCTCTTCCCCACCCATCACATGCAGGCGCGAAAAGCCGGGCTTCTTGCCGGGGCCCAGATAGATTACCTGCGCCCCCTTGATCAGGCCGCGGGCCTCAAGGTCGATGCGCTTCTTGCGATGCTTCACCGGCAGCTCGATCCCGTCACAGATCAGGGGCTCGCCGGGCAGCAGCTGATCGGCGGGGGCGTGATGGGCGGCGCGAAAGGCCTGGATCAGGCGGATGCGGGTTGCGTTGCGCCAGACCAGAACGGGGCTGCGCGCCATCAGATCGCTTTCGACCCGTTCGGCCCAGACAACGCGCGGATCGCGGCGCGCGGCCTGTTCTATCATCCGCTCAAAGGCCTCGAAGGTCAGGCTTTCATCGGCCAGGGCATGGGCCAGATCAAGGATCGGGTTGTCCTCGGCCTGGCGGTGGATGCGGTGCAGCACCAGCTTGCTCTTCTCGGGCAGGCGTTCGAACATCATCTGCCCGGACTGGTTCACCGGCGCCAGCTGCGCGGGATCGCCAAACAGGATCAGGGTCGAAAAGATCTCGCGCAGGTCATCGAACTGACGTTCGTCCAGCATCGAGGCTTCGTCGATGAAGCCAATGTCCAGCGGGTCTTCGCGCCGCTTCCAGCCGCGAATGAAATCCGACCCGCGCAACCCCGCCGAGGCCAGCGCAGCCGGGATCGACTTGACCTGTTCATAAAAGGCGCGGGCCCGGTCCAGCGCCTCTTCGGTCAGGCCCTGAATGCCCAGAAGATCGACCTTGGGCCGATCACCCTGCCCCGCCAGCCATTCGGCGATGCGTTCATATTCGGGGTCGTAAAGCGGGGTATAAAGAATGCGGTGGATCGTCGTGGCCGGAACGCCACGCCCACGCAGCACCGAGGCAGCCTTGTTCGTCGGCGCCAGAATCGCAAGCGTGCGGCGGTCCTTGCGCTTGCGGCCTTCGAAATCGCCCGAAACGATGTCCACGCCGGCAGCCTCAAGCGCCTTGAACAGGGCGGCCAGCAGCATGGTCTTGCCCGACCCGGCCTTGCCGATCACCGCCAGCACACGACTGTCGCCGCTATCCGGGCCCAGCGTCCCCTCCAGCAGGTCGACGCCGGCCTGCGAAAGCGCCTCGGCAACACGGTCCCAGGCTTCGGCCTGATCATCGGAGAAGGTTAGGGCGGTGGTCATGGCGCGACCTTACAGGCGGGCCGTGGCAGGCGAAAGGGCCCGCAGGCAGCGCCGCGCCGATGGGTCGTGCGGAAGCCTCCGGCGGGAGTATTTGGGGCCAAGAAGAACAGGGGGCTTCTTCTTGGCCCAAATACTCGGATCCGACGGTTCAGGCTGCAAGCGGCCCGGCGTCGACCAGCGCCACGATATCCATCATGATGCGGTTGAGTTCAAAGTCCTTGGGCGTGTAGACGCGGGCGACGCCAAAGCCCAAAAGCTTCGCAGCATCTTCATCGGGGATGATGCCGCCGACGACGACCGGCACATGACCCAGCCCGGCGCGGCGCATCCGGTCCATCACCTCTTCGATCAGCGGCAGATGGCTGCCCGACAGGATGGACAGGCCGACGACATGGGCCGCATCGTCCAGGGCTTGCGACACGATCTGTTCGGGGGTCAGGCGGATGCCTTCGTAGGTGATGTCCATGCCGCAATCGCGGGCACGGAAGGCGATCTGTTCGGCGCCGTTGGAATGGCCGTCAAGCCCGGGCTTGCCGACCACGAACTTGAGCCGCCGCCCCAGCCGGGCCGAAACCGCATCGACCGCGGCGCGGATGTCGTCCAGCCCTTCGGTCTTGTTCGACGGCGCGCGGCTGACGCCGGTGGGCCCGCGGTATTCACCGTGGACCTGGCGCATCACGCCCGCCCATTCGCCGGTGGTCACCCCAGCCTTGGCCGCCGCAATGGATGGCGGCATGATGTTGGCGCCCGACTGCGCGGCCTCGCGCAGCGCGGCCAGCGCGGCCTCGACGGCCCGTTGGTCGCGGGCGTCGCGCCAGGCGCGCAGGCGCTCGATCTGATCGGCCTCGACGGCGGGGTCCACGACCATGATGCCGCCATCCCCCGCGGTCAGGGGCGAGGCTTCGCCCTCGGTCCAGCGGTTCACGCCGACGACAATGGTTTCGTTCGCCTCGATCCGGTTGATGCGCGCGGCGTTCGATTCCACCAGGCGTGATTTCATGTAATCGATCGCCGCGATCGCACCGCCCATGGAATCGAGCGTTGCCAGTTCCTGGCGCGCGCCTTGCTTCAGATCCTCGACCTTGGCGGTTACGGCGGGGTTGCCGTCGAACAGATCGCCATATTCCAGCAGGTCGGTTTCATAGGCCATGATCTGCTGCATCCGCAGCGACCATTGCTGATCCCAGGGGCGCGGCAGGCCCAGCGCCTCGTTCCAGGCGGGCAGCTGCACGGCGCGGGCGCGGGCGTTCTTGGACAGGGTCACCGCCAGCATCTCGATCAGGATGCGGTAGACGTTGTTTTCCGGCTGCTGTTCCGTCAGGCCCAGCGAGTTCACCTGCACGCCATAGCGGAAGCGACGGAATTTTTCTTCCTCGATGCCGTAGCGGTCGCGGCAGATTTCGTCCCACAGCTCGGTGAAGGCGCGCATCTTGCACATCTCGGTCACGAAACGGATGCCCGCGTTCACGAAAAAGCTGATGCGGCCCACCATCGCCGGGAAATCGGCGGCGGGCACCTTTGTCTTGAGGTCGTCCAGCACCGCGATGCCGGTGGCCAGCGCGAAGGCCAGTTCCTGTTCCGGCGTCGCCCCCGCCTCTTGCAGGTGATAGGAACAGACGTTCATCGGGTTCCATTTGGGCAGGCTTTGCGCGGTATAGGCCGCCACGTCGGTGATCATCCGCAGGCTGGGCTTGGGCGGGCAGATATACGTCCCGCGCGAGAGATATTCCTTGATGATGTCGTTCTGCACGGTGCCTTGCAGTTTCGACACATCGGCGCCCTGTTCCTCGGCCACGGCGATATACAGCGACAAAAGCCAGGGCGCGGTGGCGTTGATCGTCATCGAGGTATTCATCTGTTCCAGCGGAATATCGCGAAACAGGGTGCGCATGTCGCCCAGATGGCAGACCGGCACGCCGACCTTGCCGACCTCGCCCCGGGCCAGGACATGGTCGCTGTCATAGCCGGTCTGGGTCGGCAGGTCGAAGGCCACGGACAGGCCCGTCTGCCCCTTGGACAGGTTGGTCCGATAAAGTTCGTTCGACTTGGCCGCGGTGGAATGGCCGGCATAGGTGCGGAACAGCCAGGGCTTTTCCTTGGCGGGCATGTTGGTGTCGGTCATCGCGGCCTCCGAATCCTGAAATCGCAACAATATTGCGGCTGCCTGGCATTTAGGTGAAAGAATGTGTCGCTGTCAATTCGCTGCGCTGCGGCGCAGGTAACCAGCCATCCGGTCCGCTCTTGCCTTGGCGCGCGACCCAAGGGAAAACAATTTGCCCGGCGCTGTGCCGGGTTTTTGTAGGACCACTGAAGATGCGTTTTGGTATGACAACGGCCCTGACCGCAGCGGTAATGGCTGTTACATTTGCACTGCCGGCTTCGGCCAAGGATCGCCGGGTCGAGGTGATCAACAACACCGGTTACACGATCGTGGAATTTTACGGATCGAACACCGGCACCACGAATTGGGAAGAGGACATTCTGGGCGTTGATGTCCTGCCCCCCGGCGATTCGGTCTTGATCGATTTCAACGACGGGTCGGACTATTGCATGTTCGACATGAAGATCGTGTTCGAGGATGGCGACGTGCTGGTCGAGGAGGGGCTTGATACCTGCACCACCGAGAGCTTCACGCTCGAATAATCGCCACCCGGCGAGGAAAACCGGGGCCCCGCCCCGGTTTTCTGCGGTCGCGAAGTCATAAAATTACAAAAACAACACCTCCTCCATTGCATTATTGCGCGACCGTTAGTATCTCGGTCTCAGGCCGGCGCCGATTCTGCGCTGCGGCGACTGCAAAGGAGACTGGACCATGGCACTGGACCAAAACACCGGTATCGCGCCCTACGATGCGCCGGAAAAAGACCTTTACGAAATCGGCGAGATGCCGCCCCTGGGTCATGTGCCCAAGAAGATGTACGCTTGGGCCATCCGCCGCGAGCGCCACGGCGAGCCGGACACGTCCTTTCAGGTCGAAGTCGTCGACACCTGGGAAATCGACAGCCATGAGGTGCTGGTTCTGGTGATGGCCGCGGGCGTCAACTACAATGGCGTCTGGGCGGGTCTTGGCGTGCCGATCAGCCCGTTCGACGGGCACAAGCAGCCCTATCACATCGCAGGGTCGGATGCCGCGGGCATCGTGTGGAAGGTGGGCGACAAGGTCAAGCGCTGGAAGGTCGGCGATGAGGTCGTGATCCACTGCAACCAGGACGATGGCGACGACGAGGAATGCAACGGCGGCGATCCCATGTTCTCGCCCAGCCAGCGGATCTGGGGCTATGAAACCCCTGACGGGTCATTCGCGCAATTCACCCGCGTGCAGGCCCAGCAGCTGATGCCGCGGCCCAAGCATCTGACCTGGGAGGAAAGCGCCTGCTATACGCTGACGCTGGCCACCGCCTACCGGATGCTGTTCGGCCATGAACCCCACGACCTCAAGCCCGGCCAGAACGTGCTGGTCTGGGGGGCCTCGGGCGGCCTTGGCTCGTTCGCGATTCAGCTGATCAATGCGGCGGGCGCAAATGCGATCGGCGTGATTTCCGATGAAACCAAGCGCGACTTTGTCATGAGCCTGGGCGCCAAGGGCGTCATCAACCGCAACGAATTCAAATGCTGGGGCCAGCTGCCCAAGGTCAACAGCCCCGAATACAACGAATGGCTGAAAGAGGCCCGCAAGTTCGGCAAGGCGATCTGGGACATCACCGGCAAGGGCGTGTCGGTCGACATGGTCTTTGAACACCCGGGCGAGGCGACCTTCCCGGTGTCGGCGCTGGTGTGCAAGAAGGGCGGCATGGTCGTGATCTGCGCCGGGACCAGCGGGTTCAACTGCACCTTTGACGTGCGCTACATGTGGATGCACCAAAAGCGCCTGCAGGGCTCGCATTTCGCGCATCTGAAACAGGCCGCGTCCGCCAACCGCATGATGATCGAGCGCCGCATCGACCCCTGCATGTCCGAGGTCTTCCCCTGGGCGGAAATTCCCCAGGCGCATATGCTGATGCTGCGCAACCAGCACAAGCCGGGCAACATGGCGGTTCTGGTTCAGGCCCCGCGCACCGGCCTGCGGACCTTTGAGGATGCGCTGGAGGCTGGCCCCAAGGCGTAACCCGCCTGGCCTTCAGCGACGGAACCCGCGCCGGAAGGCGCGGGTTTTTCGTTGCCGGGGTTCTTCGTTGCCGGGGATCAGTGCCCCAGGATCTGGCTCAGGAACAGTTTGGTGCGTTCGGATTTCGGGTTGTTGAAGAATTCCCGCGGCTCATTCTGTTCGACGATCTGGCCCTGATCCATGAATATCACCCGGTTCGCCACCGCCTGGGCAAAGCCCATTTCATGGGTGACGCACAGCATGGTCATGCCCTCCTCGGCCAGCTCGATCATGGTGTCGAGCACTTCTTTGATCATTTCCGGGTCAAGCGCGCTGGTCGGTTCGTCAAACAGCATGATCCGCGGCTTCATGCACAGGGATCGCGCAATTGCCACGCGCTGCTGCTGGCCGCCCGACAGCTGGCCGGGGTATTTATGCGCCTGTTCGGGGATCTTCACCTTTTCCAGGAAATGCATCGCCGTTTCCTCGGCCTCGCGCTTGGGCACCTTGCGCACCCAGATCGGCGCCAGCGTGCAGTTTTCCAGGATCGTCAGATGCGGGAACAGGTTGAAGTGCTGGAACACCATCCCCACCTCGGACCGGACCTTGTCGATGTTCTTCAGATCCGAGGTCAGTTCGGTGCCATCCACGATGATCTGACCGGCCTGATGTTCCTCAAGGCGGTTGATGCAACGGATCAGCGTCGATTTGCCCGACCCCGACGGCCCGGCGATGACGATCCGTTCGCCGCGGTTCACCGTCAGGTTGATGTCGCGCAGCACATGGAAGGTGCCATACCATTTGTTCATGTTGGTGATCTGGATCGCCACCTCATCGCTGACCGTCATGTGGCTGCGGTCGATGGCGCGGGCGAATTGCGGTTCCGTCATGGCGGACTCCTTATCGATGATCGCGCTTCAGCCTGTTTTCCAGATACATCGAGTATCGGGACATGCCGAAGTTCAAGAGGAAGAAGATGACGCCGACAAAGATGTAGGGTTCCCAGTAGATCCCCTTCCAGGCGAAATCGGCGCGGACGAAATCGGAAATGCCCTTCAGCGGGTCGAACAGGCCGACGAACACCACCAGTGTCGTATCCTTGAACATACCGATGAAGGTGGACACGATGCCGGGGATCGAGATCTTGAGCGCCTGCGGCAGGATGATCAGCCGCTGCGCCTTCCAGTAATCCAGGCCCAGGCTGTCGGCGGCCTCATACTGGCCGCGGGGCAAGGCGGCCAGACCGCCGCGCACCACCTCGGCGATATAGGCGGCGGCGAACAGCGTCACCAGGATCATCACCCGCAGGATGATGTCGAACTGCGTGCCCGGCGGCAGGAAGTAGTTCAGCAACAAGGAGGCCACGAACAGCAGCGTGATCAGCGGCACACCCCGGATGAACTCGATGAAGCAAACCGAAAGCGCCTTGACCAGGAACATGTCCGATTGCCGGCCCAGCGCCAGCATGATCCCCAGCGGCAGCGACATCACGATGCCCCCCACCCCCAGCGTGATCGCCAGAAGAAACCCGCCAAAGCGGTCCGAGGCCGCCGGCGTCAGCGACACAGGCACCAGCGCGCGCAGCGCATCGGCCAGCGGCCCCGCCCCCCAGGCCCAGAAGGCCAGCGCCACGCCAATGGCACCAAAGATGGCGAAACCCGGCAAGCGCGGTTCCAGCAGGCGCAGGGCCAGATAGCCCAGCACGACCCCCAGCACGATCATCACCTCGGGCCAGAGCGAGCCACCCCACAAAAGCCAGATCGCCAGCACCGGGTAGATTGCGGAAAACAGCAGCATCCTGCGCGGAAAGGCGGAAAACAGGACCGGCGCCAACGCCACGAACAGCAGCACGAAGACCAGCACCGGGCGCCAGTACAGCGCGGGCGGGTAAAAGCCGAACAGATACTGATGCCAGCGGTCACGGATCACCGCCCAGCAGGCGCCCGAAAGCCCCTCGCCCCAAGTGGCGGCGATGATCTGGCGGCATTCGGCCAGCGACCCGGCATTCCAGACGGATCGGGCGAACCAGCCGTAATAATGGCCGACCAGCCAGTAGATGGTCGCGACGCCCGCCAGCGTCAGAACCGTATTCAGCGGGCCTGAAAACAGGTTTTCCCGCAGCCACCGCACCACCCCGGCCTGGGATGCGGGCGGGGGCTGTTCGGGCAGCATCGTGTCGCGGACATAGGCGACGGTCTGGGCGTGGGTCTCGCTCATCTCACCGCTCCTTCAGCTTCACACGGGCGTTGTAGACGTTCATCACCCCCGAAATCGTCAGCGAAATCGCCAGATAGATCAGCATCATCAGCAAGATCGCCTCCAGCTCGCGCCCCGTCTGGTTCAGCGTGATGCCCCCCAGCGTGCCGCGCAGGTCCATGTAGCCCACCGCGATCGCCAGCGAGGAATTCTTGGTCAGGTTCAGGAATTGCGAAATCAGCGGCGGCACGATCACCCGCAGCGCCTGCGGCAGGATTACCAGGCTCATGGTGCGGCGCGGGCGCAGGCCCAGGGCAAAGGCCGCCTCGGTCTGGCCGCGCGAAATTGCCATGATGCCCGCGCGGACGATTTCCGCAATGAAGGCGCCGGTATAAAGCGACAGCGCCAGCCAAAGCACCACGAAAGAATTGGACACATTGGTGCCGCCGGCAAAGTTGAACCCGCGCAGTTCCGGCACGCTGAGATGGAAACCCAGCGCGACCAGCACCGCCGCGGTTGGCACCACCAGCACCAGCAGCGATTGCCACCATGTCACGGGCCGCACGCCGGTGGCTTCCTGAATGCGGCGGGCACGGGCCAGAAGCCTGCGGTTGACCAGCACCGATCCGATCAGAACCGCGACGATCAGCAGGAAGTTCAGTGACAGTGGCGCCAGCGGTGTGGCGATCGCGCCCAGCGAATTGGCAAACTCCACCGCCGGGATCGCGGTGTAGCGATTGGTCGGCGCGATCATGCCAAACAGCATCTCTTGCCCGGCCACGCCGGTATCGGGGGCGACCTTGTAGGCATTGGGTGCCGGCATGGTTTCGGTAAAGATCGCCAGGATCACCAGAATCCACAAAAGCAGCGGCACATTGCGGAAGATTTCCACATAGACCGTCATCAGCCGCGCGATCAGCCAGTTGCGCGACAGCCGCAGCACACCCACGAAAACCCCGATGACCGTGGCCGCCACGCAGCCCAGAAACGAAATCCACAGCGTGTTGGTCAGCCCCACCAACAGCGCGCGCCCGTGCGTGCTGTCATTGGTATACGGGATCAGCATCTGCCCGATGTCATAGCCGGCGCGGTTCGACAGGAAACCGAAGTTGAAATCCTTGCCCAGCACCTGAAGATTGCGCACCGTATTGTCCACCAGCCAGGCCGCGCCTGCCATGAACAACATGAAGACGATGACCTGAATGGTCAGTGATCGGTAGCGTGTGTCATAGATAAGCTGGCTGAGCCGAAAGCCTGCTTTCGGCGGCTCGGAAGCGATGGTCATTCTACATCCCCTGATCCCGGGCGCTTTCGGCTTAGGCCGTATCGTTCGGGCGCTTGCGCCCTGCGCTTGCGGGGGTGCCCCTTCGGAGCTTGGTGGTTTCGGGCGCGCAGGCAATGCCGCGCGCCCGGTTCATGCGCTTAGCGGAACGGCGGCGCGTAAAGCAGCCCGCCCTGGGTCCATTGCGCGTTCAGGCCGCGGGCCAGACCGATCGGGGTGGATTCGCCGATGGTCGCGGCGAAGATCTCGCCATAGTTGCCGCCGGCCAGGATCGCGCGCTTGCCCCAGTCGTTGTCCAGCCCGATCATCTTGCCCAGATCACCTTCCACGCCCAGAAGGCGGTTGATTTCGGGGTTCTGGGTGCCCTTGGACAGTTCCTCGATGTTGGCCGAGGTCACGCCGTATTCTTCCGCCGCGATCAGCGCGTTCAGCGTCCAGCGCACGATGTCGCCCCATTCGCTGTCGCCATGGCGCACCGCCGGCCCCAGCGGCTCTTTTGAGATGATCTCGGGCAGGATGATGTGGTTGTCCGGATCGGCAAAGGCGGCCCGTGTCGCAGCCAGCCCCGAGGCATCGGTGGTGTAGGCGTCACAGGCGCCCGCGATATACTGCTGTTCACCCTCGGCGTTGGAATCGATCGCGATGGGCTGATAGCTCATGTTATTGGCCTTGAAATAGTCGGCCAGGTTCAATTCCGTAGTGGTGCCGGTCTGGATGCAGATCGAGGCGCCGTCCAGTTCCTTGGCCGAGGACACGCCCAGATCCTTGCGGACCATGAAGCCCTGGCCGTCGTAATAATTGACCCCGATGAAATCGAGCTTCAGGTCGGTGTCGCGCGAGAAGGTCCAGGTGGAATTGCGCGCCAGCATGTCAACCTCGCCCGAGGCCAGCGCGGTAAAGCGCGTCTGCCCGGTGGTCGGCACATATTTCACCTTGGACCCATCGCCCAGAACGGCGGCGGCAACCGCCTTGCAGACGGCCACGTCAAAGCCCGACCAGTTGCCGTTCGCATCCGGCGCGGCAAAGCCGACAAGCCCGGTGTTCACGCCACAGTTCAGCTCGCCCCGCGCCTTCACGTCATCAAGCGTGGCCGCGGATGCGATGCCGGCCGCCAGACCGGCTGCGGTCAGCGTGCCGAGGAATACCGATGTTTTCATGTTTACCTCTTCCTGAGTTGCCACCCCTGGCGGGTGGTTCTGTCGGCCGATCCGGCCGACGGTGTTGTGAGGTTGACCCCCAATGGTGAAACTTTGAGGCATTTGGAAAGTCCACGTCAAGTGAACTTTCAGGCGCTAACAGTTTGCGCAACGTCAAGCCCGGGCCGGCGCCCGGGTTTTACGCAAAAGGCAAGTCATGCGAAATTTTATTGCGTCAGGTACGGGCCAGATGCCAGAACCGTTCCGCATCCAGCAGCGCCGCGCGCTTCAACGCGGCTTCTTCGGCGGCTTCCTCATCGGCGCCCCATTGTTCGATCTGCCAGGCTTCGTCGATTCGGGCGATATCCCAGGCCTCTGCCGCCGACATCCGGCCATGCGTCACCGCAAGCCCCAGCACCAGCGAGCCGGTGATCGACACCAGATCATGCAGCGCCGCCAGTTCGAATTCGCTTAGCGCCGTGACATGATCCGTCAACACGCCCAGCGCCGCCGCCGGTTGCGCCACCGGGATCACGCCCTGCGTCACCACCAGCCGCGCGCCCAACGCCTTTGCGGCCCAATCCAGCAGCGGATCCCAAGCCGCGGCCTGACGCGCGATCAGGGCGGGCGGCGCATCGGCGCGGTAGCACAAAAGATCGGTGCCGCCGTAATCCGCGATCAGGGCGGCAACCTCGGCATGTTGCGGTCGGACCTTGTCGATCGCGGCATTCGCGCTGCGGGTGACGGGCATGGTGCGCGGATCGACGTCATCGCCCTGCGCATCCCATTCGGCGGCAATCGCCACGGCCAGGGCGCGCGTCGGCACGACCAGCGCGGCCTTGGCCGGCGTGCGCAGCGGTCGGCCATCCAGTTGCACGGCAAAGCCGCCATCGGCGTCCTCGACCGAAGCCGCCTTCCAGAACCGCTTTGCGCGCCAGCCGCTCATGCCAACACCTCAAGCATCGCATCGAGCGCACCTTCCAGCGCCTCGAAACTGTCCACGATGCGGTCCGCGCCAGCAGCCATCAAGCGATCGACGGGGTGATAGCCCCAGCGCACGCCAATGGTGCCGGTGCCTGCGGCGCGGCCCATTTCGATGTCGAAACTGGTATCGCCGATCATCACCGCATCGCGCGCGCCCACCCCGGTTTCGGCAAGCGCCGCCATCAGCATTTCGGGATGGGGCTTTGACGGATGGTCGTCGGCCACCTGCAGCGTGTCAAAGACACCCTCCAGCGCATGGGCCTTGATCAGCGCGTTCAGCCCGCGGCGGGATTTCCCGGTCGCCACCCCCAGCACTACGCCCTCGCGCCCGGCCAGCCGCATAAGCAGGTCGCGCGCGCCGGGATACAGCGGGGCCGGCTGGGCGGCGCGGCTGGTGAAATAGCTTTGCTTGTAGCCCTCGACGATGCGGTCCTGATCCGCCACCGGCAGGCCCGGGACCAACTCGGCCACAGCCTGGGGCAGCGACAGGCCGACGATGGACAAGACCGCCTCACGGTTCGGGGCGGGCAGGCCAACGGCCTCGAACCCCAGCGTCATCGCATGCAGGATATGCGCTTGGCTGTCCGAAATGGTGCCATCAACGTCAAAAACGAACAGCTTCATCAAAGATCCTCGAAGGGGTCGGCGGGCACGTCGGCCGCGGACCAGCCCAGCGTTTTCCAGGTGCGCGCCATGTGATCGGGCAGCGGCGCGGTCAGGGTGATGCGCTTTTTCGTGATCGGGTGGTCAAAGCTGATCGAGCGGGCGTGCAGGTGCAGCTTGCGGCTGATTTCCCCGCCCAGTTGCGCGCCCCAGCCATCGCCCAGGTTTTCCTGCCCTGATCCGCCGTATTTCCCATCGCCCACGATCGGATGGCCCAGTTCGGCCATATGCGCGCGCAGCTGATGCGTGCGCCCGGTGATCGGCACCAGCGCAACCCAGGACGCCCGCGTGCCCAAGGCATCCAGCACGGCATAATCGGTGGTGGCGCGCTTGGCGCCCTCGGTCTGGTCGATCTTGGAGGGGTGGATGCAGATCATCTTTTCGCCCTCGCCACCGCGTCCATGCCCCGGCGCCTTGACCAGGCCAAAGCGCACGGTGCCCATTTTCGGGTTCGGCACACCGGCCACCGCAGCCCAATAGATCTTGCGCGTGGTTTTCAGCCGGAATGCCTCGGACAGGGCGCGCGCGACCCGGTCGGTCCGCGCCAGCAGCAGCACACCCGAGGTATCCTTGTCCAGCCGATGCACCAGCTTGGGGCGTTCCTTGTAGCCGAACATCAGCGCGGCGGTCAGCCCGTCCACATGCCGATCCCCTTGGCCCGAACCGCCCTGCGACGGAAGGCCCGGCGGCTTGTTCAGCGCGATGATATGTTCATCCTTCCACAGCACGCAGGCCTGGATCATCTTTTCATCCGCGGCGCTGATGCCGGGCGTGCGGGGCGCGGCTAACGCGTTGCCGGCGCCCGGCGCAGGATCGGCCTTGGGCAGCGGCGGCACACGCACCTCTTGCCCCGGCGCGACACGGGTCGAGGCCTTCACCCGCCCGCCATCCACACGCAGCTGGCCGGTGCGGCACATCTTTTCGACCGCCCCTTGGGTCACCTGCGGAAAGCGCCGCTTCAACCAGCGGTCAAGGCGCTGTTCGCCCTCGGCCTCGGTCACTTTCAGGATCTGAACGCCGCTCATGCAAACCACCCCCGCGCCAGCGTCATGCCGGCAAAAAGCGCGATCAGCGACAAGATCACCGACCCCGCGACATAGGCCGCAGCCAGACCGCCCGCGCCCCGTTCCCACAGGCTAACCGCATCCAGCGAAAAGGCCGAAAAGGTCGTAAAGCCCCCCAGAACGCCCGTCAGCAGGAAAGGCGAAAGCCGCGTGCCCGCCTTTTGCGCCAGCACCACCACCAGCACCCCCATCAGCCCCGAGCCCAGCACGTTCACAACCATCGTGGCATAGGGAAACCCCTGCCCCAGCACCCGCGGTGCGGAGATGTTTACAAGATGGCGCGCGCTGGCGCCCAAAGCGCCACCAAGGGCAACGGACAAGAGGGTCTGGATCATCGCGCCTCTCTTGCCCGCCATGCCGGCAAAGTCAACCGCCGCGCTTGTCACGCAAGCGTGCGAACCATTCGACACGCTTTTTCAGCTCTCGTTCAAATCCGCGCTCGACGGGCTGATACAGCACCGGGCGGCGCATCGTTTCGGGAAAATAGTTCTGCCCCGAAAAACCGTCCTCGGCGTCGTGATCATAGGCATAGCCCTCGCCATAGCCCTGTTCGGCCATCAGCTTTGTAGGCGCGTTCAGGATATGTTTGGGGGGCGGTTCCGACCCGGTGCGGCGCGCCTCGGCCCGGGCGGCCTTGTAGGCCATGTAGCCCGCGTTCGATTTGGGCGCGAGCGCAAGGTAGATCACCGCCTGCGCCAGCGCCAGTTCGCCCTCGGGGCTGCCAAGGCGTTCATAGGTTTCCCAGGCGTGCAGGCATTGGGTCTGCGCCTGCGGATCGGCCAGGCCGATATCTTCAACCGCCATCCGTGTCAGGCGGCGGGCCAGGAACCGCGGATCTTCGCCCCCTTCCAGCATCCGGGCGAACCAATACAGCGCGGCATCTGGGTCCGATCCGCGCACCGATTTGTGCAGGGCCGAAATCAGGTTGTAATGCTCATCCCCCGACTTGTCGTATTTTGCGGCGCGCCGCATCAGGCGCTGGCCCAGCGCCTCGGTCGTCAGCGGCGCGGCCAGTTTCCAGGCCATGACCTGTTCGATCAGGTTCAACAGCGCGCGGCCATCGCCATCGGCCATTTCCAGCAACGCCTCGCGCGCGGGGGCTTGCAGCGGCAGCGCCCGGCCAAGCGCCTGTTCGGCCCGCTGCGCCAGCCGTTCCAGATCGGCCAGGCTCAGCCGTTCCAGCACGATTACCTGCGCGCGCGACAAAAGCGCGGCGTTCAGCTCAAAGCTGGGGTTTTCGGTGGTGGCGCCGACCAGAAGGATGGTGCCATCCTCCATATGCGGCAGAAAGCTGTCCTGCTGGGCCTTGTTGAAACGGTGGATCTCATCGACGAACAGCAGCGTGCCGCGGCCTTGCGCGTGGCGCAGGCGGGCGGCGTCGAAGACCTTGCGCAGTTCCGGCACGCCGGTGAAGATCGCACTGATCTGCACGAAGGCACGGTCGCTTTCCTGCGCCAGAAGCCGGGCGATCGTGGTTTTCCCCACGCCCGGCGGCCCCCACAGGATCAGCGACGACAGCGAACCGGCGGCCAGCATCGCGCCCAGCGGGCCTTCCGGGCCAAGGACATGTGCCTGCCCGATCACCTCGGACAGGCGTTGCGGGCGGATGCGATCCGCCAGGGGGCGCGGTGCCTCGGGGTGCGGCGGGGCCGCGGGGGTGTCGAACAGATCCGGCATGCCCCTTCCTACCGCCCCCGCAGCTTTCGGGAAAGCCCCGCCATCGCGGCCTTAGTGCATCTTGGTGGCCATGTTGATGTTCACGCAGATGCTGCGCGATCCGTCGATGTCCAGCACCGGCCCGGCCGCCACGCAATCCAGCCCCACCCGCCGGGCCAGCCGCGGCGAATGTTCCGGTATCAGGCCCAGCACCATGCTGGCGCCAAAGCTGCGCGCCGAGATCACCATTTCATGGATCAGCTGCATCTGCACCCGCAGCCGCATGTTCGCGGGCACATGGTCGGACACAAAAACTCGCGAGCTTTCCCAGATATGGGGCGCAATCGGGGCCTCGTCGAACAACAGGTTCGACGGGATCGACGCCAGAAGGCCGCGTTGCGCATCGCGGATCATGTAGGAATAGATCCCACAGCGGTGGGTGGTGGGCGTCAGGCGCACGCCGGCCAGGACCTCGCCCCGGTCATGCACCGCAACCCAGCGGCTGGCGGGGGTGTCATACTGGTCGAACTCCATCCCGTCGGCTTCGGGCAGATCCCATTTCGCCTGCTGGATGAAGGTGCGGTGACGCGCGCGAAACATGTTCGCGAACAGCTCGCCATGGTTGTGCAGGTTGGTGTAGGAAAGGGTTGTGACTTCCATCGTAGTGCCTCCTTCTGGGGGTTGAAAAACCGTTCAGACGAGGCGCCACACCGCTAAAGCATCCGGTATTCCCGCGCCTTCCGCACCGCTTCGGACGTGGTGCGCGCTTCCAGGCGGATGCGGGCAGACTTCAATCTAGCCTTGAAAGCACTTTCAGAAATCCCAAGCTTGGCGGCGGCAGCGGTGTGACGGTCCCCGTTCGCAATACATTTCAAAGCCTCGATCTGCGCCTCGGTCAGTTCAGACGGCGGCTTGGCCGCGATGTGCAGCCGCGCAGTAATGTCTGAGAGCTTTTCCAGTTCCTCATCCGTGAATTCGCGGTCGGACCGGGCGATGCCGACGATCGAACGCGACGTGATCGGGCCATAGGAACAGGTGGCGCCGTATTTCAAACCGAACCCGGCCGCCTGCTTCATCACACTGAAGGGGTCTGGCATGGGGATCGCGCTCCAGCGTGTGGTGCCGGCGATGCCGATCCCCCAGAACACCACCGGATCGCGCAGATAATAGGCGTTGTCGCTATAGTGCTTCTGCCAAGCCTGTGGATAAGAACTTTGGAACAGAAGCGGTGTGGCAAAACGGATATGCAGCCCAGCGGAATAGCCGCAGGGCGCCATCGCATCCAACTCCTCCAGGAGCGCGCTGATCTCTTTGCTCACCATCATTATACTTTTAGACTGTTTGCTTCGGGACGCGTCAACCTTGAATTGAGCAATCGCCAGCGGCGCCACCGAAAAACCGGTGACGCCAAAGGCACTTGGTCTCAATGCAGGTTCTGCGAAAAGTCCATGGACACGACCTGATTGTCAATGCCGTCGATGTTCATGACCGGCCCCATTGCGGTCATGTGAACCCCCACGCGCCCGGCCCAACGCGGCCAGTTGGCATTCAGCAGCGTCAGGCATGAGGTCGCCCCCAGGCGGCGCGCGGCATTGCCCAGTTCCATCACCAGCTTGGCATGCACCCGGCGGCGCAGCGCGGCGGGCACATCATGGGCCACGAACAGGCGCGAGCTTTCCCAGACATGTTCGGCAACCGGCGCTTCGTCATACAGAAGGTTTGACGGAATTGTCTCCAGCAGGCCGCGTTGCGCATCGCGGATCATGTAGGTGTAGATCCCACATTTCGTGGTGGTGGGCGTCAGCCGGTTTCCGGCCAGAACGCGCCCGAATTCATCGTGCACCACGACCCAACGGCTGGCCGGGGTGTCGTATTGGTCATATTCCATGCCCAGGGCTTCGGGCAGGTTCCATTTGTTATGCACGATGAACAGCTCGCGCCGCGCGCGAAGCATGTTCGCGAAAAGCTCCCCATGGTTGTGGATGTTGTCGAAAGCAAGGGTAGTGGTCTGCATGTCAGCCTCCTGCAGGGTTGGTGGTCAAGTCAATCCTGGCGGAGGGAACCGGGTTTCAGAGCAGCCTGTAATCCTTGGCGCGCTGGATCGCTTCTGCCGTCGTGCGCGCCATCAGCCGTTCGCGGGCCGAAATCAGCCGCGCCTTCAGCGCACTTTCGGAGATGCCCAGCTTCGCCGCCGCCGCCGCGTGGCGGTCGCCCCCCGCGATACATTTCAACGCCTCGACCTGTGCGGGCGTAAGTTCATCCGGCGGTTCGGTCATGGTGTGCAATTCCCACACAATCGCGGACAGGCGTTCGATCTCGGCGTCTGTAAAGTTCCGCTCGCCATGGGCGAAGCTAGCGATCGTGCGCGACCGGATCGGTCCGCAGGAAATCGTGACGCCATAATTCAGACCGTACTTCCGCGCCTCGCGGAACAGGTGGAACGGATCCGGTAGGGCGGAATCATCCCAACGGCAGGCGCCCGTGCTGGAAAAGCCCCAGGCCACCATCGGATCACGCAGAACAAAACCATTCTCAGTGTAATGGTCAAGCCAGGCCCGGTCATAGGTCTGGAACATCATCAAGGGCGCTGTGAAACGGATATGAAGCCCAACGGAATACCCGCGCGGCGCGAGTTGGGCCAGTTCCTTCAGCTTCAAATCGATTCTGCTTTGAATGGACATGTCTTTTTAGACAGGTTCGCATGAAACCCGTCAATGTCAAAGATTTGGCTGACGTAACGGCAATTTCCTGCCGTAGCCACCAAAGAAAAAACCCGCCCAAGGGGCGGGTTTCCAAAGCAACTGTAGAAGCCTGACTTACTCGGCGGCAGCTTCGGCCTCAAGGCGGGCCTTGTCGGCGGCACCCTTGGCATCACGATCACGATCGACGAATTCGATGATCGCCATCGGAGCCATGTCGCCGTAGCGGAAACCGGCCTTCAGAATGCGGACGTAGCCGCCCTGACGTTCCTTGTAGCGCGGGCCGAGAATTTCGAACAGCTTGGCCACATACTGATCCTGCTTCAGCTGTGCCGCTGCCTGACGGCGGGCATGCAGGTCGCCGCGCTTGGCCAGCGTGATCAGCTTTTCGATGATCGGGCGCAGTTCCTTGGCCTTGGGCAGGGTGGTCTTGATCTGCTCATGCTCGATGAGCGAGCCAGACATGTTGGCGAACAGCGCCTTGCGGTGTTCGTGGGTACGGTTCAGGCGGCGATAACCGCGAGCGTGACGCATGGTATTCTCCTAGTCGCGTTTTGCTTTGTGTTGCGGGCCTGCGTTGGGCCTGCGTCGTTGGGGCACCATGCCCAGGGTTCCCCGGCATTCCGGGCATTTTGGGGGGCCGTCTAGCCGACCGCCCCCGCAATTGTCAATCAGAACTGGTCTTCGAAGCGCTTGGCCAGATCTTCGATGTTCTCTGGCGGCCAATCCTCGACTTCCATGCCAAGGTGCAGACCCATGCCCGAGAGCACTTCCTTGATCTCGTTGAGCGACTTGCGGCCGAAGTTCGGCGTGCGCAGCATCTCGGCCTCGGTCTTCTGGATGAGGTCGCCGATGTAGACGATGTTGTCGTTCTTGAGGCAGTTGGCCGAACGGACCGACAGTTCCAGTTCGTCGACCTTCTTGAGCAGCAGCGGATTGAACTCCAGTCCCTCTTCGGCCTCGCCCTTGCCGGCGGCTTCAGGCTCGTCGAAGTTGACGAAGATCGACAGCTGGTCCTGAAGGATACGCGCGGCATAGGCCACGGCGTCTTCCGGGGTCAGCGAACCGTCGGTTTCCACCTTCATCGTCAGCTTGTCATAGTCCAGCACCTGACCTTCGCGGGTGGGCTGCACTTCGTAGCTGACCTTTTTCACCGGCGAATAGATCGCGTCGATCGGGATCAGGCCGATGGGCGCATCTTCGGGGCGGTTCTTGTCGGCAGCGACATAGCCCTTGCCGGTGTTGACCGTCAGTTCGCAGAAGAAATCGGCGCCCTCGTCGAGGTGGCAGATCACGTGGTCCTTGTTCAGAACCTCGATACCGTTCGATTCGGAAATGTCGCCCGCAGTGACGACGCCCGGCCCCTTGGCCGAGATCGACAGGCGCTTGGGCCCTTCGACTTCCATCTTCAGCGCAACGCCCTTCAGGTTCAGGACGATGTCGGTGACATCCTCACGCACGCCGGCGACGCTGGAAAATTCGTGCAGCACGTTGTCGATCTGCACCGAGGTGATGGCCGCGCCCTGCAGCGAGCTCATCAGCACGCGGCGCAGCGCGTTGCCCAGCGTCAAGCCAAAGCCGCGTTCCAGCGGTTCAGCGACGACGGTGGCCTGACGGTGCGGGTCGGAACCCGGCTTCACGTCAAGCTGCGCCGGCTTGATCAGCTCGGACCAATTCTTGTGGATCATGCGTTCGCCTCCATTCTTGTCCCAAGCCCATGTCCGTAAGCTGGGGACTCCCGAGGGAAAAATGCCAATAGACCCCGGGCCGCGCGAAAGGCGCGGCCCGGGGCTGAAACGGTTTGTCAGACGCGGCGGCGCTTGGGCGGCCGGCAGCCGTTGTGCGCGATCGGCGTCACGTCACGGATCGAGGTGATGCTGAGGCCGACAGCCGCCAGCGCGCGCAGGGCGCTTTCACGCCCCGAACCGGGGCCCTGGACCTCGACCTCAACGGTCTTCATGCCGTGTTCCTGCGCCTTGCGGGCAGCGTCTTCGGCGGCCATCTGGGCGGCATAGGGGGTCGACTTGCGCGAACCCTTGAAGCCCATGGTGCCCGAGGACGACCAGGAAATGGCGTTGCCCTGAACGTCAGAGATCAGGATCTTGGTGTTGTTGAAGGAAGAGTTCACATGAACGACGCCGGTGGCGATGTTCTTGCGTTCCTTACGCTTCATGCGGGTCTTGTCACGAGCCATATCTCAACCCTCCCCTTACTTCTTCTTGCCGGCGATCGGCTTCGCCGGGCCCTTGCGGGTGCGGGCGTTGGTGTGGGTCCGCTGACCGCGGACGGGCAGGTTGCGGCGGTGACGCAGGCCACGGTAGCAGCCAAGGTCCATCAGGCGCTTGATGTTCATCTGCGTTTCGCGGCGCAGGTCGCCTTCGACGGTGTAGTTGGCGTCGATATGTTCGCGGATCGCAAGCACTTCGGCATCCGAAAGCTCATTCACGCGACGGGTGCGGTCGATGCCTACGGCTTCACAGATCTGTTCTGCGACGTGGGACCCGATCCCGGTGATGTAGGTCAGGGCGATGGGGACGCGTTTCCCCGTCGGGATGTTGACGCCAGCAATACGTGCCACGCGTATATTCCTTTTCGTTGCGGTTCCGTAACCCCAGAACCTTTTTTCACAACAGAAGGCCCGACAGCATGGCTTCGGGCCGCTCTTCGCGCGGGCGGGCGGGAAAACCCGTAATCCAACGCGATTCTCTTCCGAGACGCCGTGACCTAGAGGGATTTCACCCCAAGGTCAAGACCATCCCGGCTTACGCGTCCCCCTGATCCAGGATTCGCGAAATCTCGGCCGCGACATCGCCGATCTCGGCAAGTCCATCAACCGTGAAAAGGTCGCCGAGGGCATAGTAATAGCCGATCAGCGGCGAGGTCTTCTTGTAATATTCCATCAAGCGCTGCTTCAGACTGTCTTCATTGTCATCGGCCCGCCGCTTCAGTTCGGTGGACCCACAGCAATCACAGACGCCGGGCTTGGCGGTGGGCTTGGTCACATCGTGATACACCTCGCCGCAATTGCCGCAGGTGAAGCGGCCGGTGATCCGCGCGACAAGCGCCGCATCATCCACCCGCATCTCGATCACGGCATCAAGCTTTTGCCCCTTGCGCGCCAGCAATTTCCCAAGCGCATCGGCCTGCGGCAGTGTCCGGGGGAAGCCGTCGAAGATGAAGCCCGCGCCATCAGCACCGGCCATCTTTTCCTCGATCAGGCCGATGACGATTTCATCGGTAACCAACTCGCCCCGGCTCATGACATCGGCGACACGTTTGCCCATCTCGGTGCCCGCGGCCATCGCCTCGCGCAGCATGTCGCCGGTGGACAGCTGGATCATCCCCCGCTCTTCCACCAGTTTGCGCGCCTGCGTGCCCTTGCCGGCGCCGGGCGGCCCCAGAAGAATGATGTTGGTCATCGACGACCCTTTCCTTCGGAATCAGCGACGCGCCGGGGCTTTCTTTGCCCCAGACTTCTTCTTGCCGCGAAGTTGCGATTTCTCGATCAGCCCTTCGTACTGATGCGCCAGCAGGTGCGACTGCACCTGATTGATCGTGTCCATCGTCACCGACACCACGATCAGCACCGACGTGCCGCCGAAATAGAACGGGATCGCCAGTTGCGCGCGCAGGATTTCGGGCAGCAGACAGACGGCCGCAAGATAGGCCGACCCCAGCACCAGAATGCGGGCCACGACATAATCAAGGTAATCCTCGGTTTTTTTGCCGGGACGAATGCCCGGGATGAACCCGCCCTGATTCTTGAGGTTGTCCGCGACCTCATCAGATTTGAAAGACACGTTCGCCGTGTAGAAATAGGCGAAGAACACGATCATCGCCGTGAAGAACAGCAGGTAAAGCGGCTGACCCGGCCCGAAATAGGCCAGGATCGTGGACATCACCGGCCCCGTCTGCGCGCCCGAGAAGGTCGAGATCGTCGTGGGCAGCAGCAGCAGCGACGAAGCAAAGATCGCCGGAATCACGCCTGCGGGGTTCACCTTGATCGGCAGGTGGCTGGACCCGCCGTCATAGATCTTCATCCCGACCTGGCGCCGGGGATATTGAATGTGGATCTTGCGCAGCGCGCGTTCCATGAACACGACAAACCCGATCACGGCGACGACCATGACGATCACGCCCAGGATCACCGGGGTCGAGATCGCACCGGCGCGGCCTTGCGCAAAGAACTGCGCCAGCGCGGCGGGAATTTCGGCGACGATGCCCACAAAGATAATCAGCGAAATCCCGTTACCGATGCCGCGGGCGGTGATCTGTTCGCCCAGCCACATCAGGAACATCGTGCCGCCGACCAGCGTGATCACCACAGACATCTTGAAGAACATGCCAGGATCATGCGCGAGATCGCCCGCCTCAAGGCTGACCGCAAGGCCCCAGGCCTGGAACAGCGCCAGCGCCACGGTGCCATAGCGGGTGATCTGGTTGATCTTCTTGCGACCCTGCTCGCCTTCCTTTTTCAGTTGCTCCAGCGCGGGAACCATGGCCGTCAGCAACTGAACGATGATCGAGGCCGAGATATAGGGCATGATGCCAAGGGCGAAGATGCCCATCCGGCCAAGCGCACCACCGGTGAACATCGACAGGATGCCCCCCAGCCCCGCCGCAGCGCCATCCATGAATTCTCGCAATGCGGCGGCATCGATCCCCGGCACCGGGATATAGGTTCCCAGCCGGTAGATGATCAGCAAGCCGATCGTGAAGAAGATTCGCTGGCGAAGCTCGGTCGCCTTGCCAAGGGCGCCCCAGCTGAGGTTCGCCGCCATTTGCTCTGCAGCAGATGCCATTTGCCCTGTCTCTTTCATGTCAGCGCCGCCGAACCGTTTCCCGGTCGGCGGCGCTTGGAAAACTTCTGCCTATGTAAGCGGCGCGAGAGCCGCCCACAACCGCTTATTCAGCCGCGGCAGCAGCCACCGTCAGTTTGCCACCGGCCTTCTCAACGGCTTCGATCGCCGCCTTCGATGCACCGGTCACATTCAGGGTGACTTTCGAGGTGATTTCGCCCTTCGCCAGGACGCGCACGCCGTCCAGCTTGCGACGCACCAGACCCGAGGCAACCAGCGCGTCCTCATTGATCTCGGCCTTCGCGTCCAGCTTGCCTTCGGCGATGAATTTCTCAATCAGGCCCAGGTTGATCACCGCGAAGGACTTGGCATTCGGCTTGGTGAAGCCACGCTTCGGCAGGCGGCGATACAGCGGCATCTGACCGCCTTCATAGCCGCCAATGGCCACGCCCGAACGGGATTTCTGACCCTTGATACCGCGACCGGCGGTCTTGCCCTTGCCCGAACCCGGGCCGCGCGCAACGCGCTTTTTCTTGCGGGCGGCGCCTTCGTTGTCGCGAAGTTCATGCAGTTTCATGTCGCTTACTCCTTGGCCGGAACTGCCCCACCAGCGACGGAGGGGGCAAACACGGCATTTCTTCTTGGTTACGGAAGCCGCAGGGCATTCCACCCGCGTCTAATAAAAGGAAAGGGCGCGCGGATCAAGCCCGCGCGCCCCTTGATTGTTCAACGCGATCAGCCGCGCTCTTCGACGATGGCAACAAGATGCGGGATCTTGTTAACCATGCCGCGGACCGAGGGGGTATCCTCCAGCTCGCGGGTGCGGTTGATTTTGCCCAGACCCAGACCCTTCAGGGTCGCAGCCTGCACCGCGGGACGGCGCGCGGGCGAAGCGATCTGCTTCACGACGATGGTTTTCTTGGCCATGCCCTCAGCTCCTTACGCTTCTGCCGTTTCGGCGGTCTTGCCCAGGATGTCAGCGACCTTCTTGCCACGACGCTGCGCGACGTTGCGGGGGCTGGCTTCCTTTTTCAAACCGTCGATGGTGGCGCGGATCATGTTGTAGGGGTTCTGCGAGCCGAGCGATTTCGCCACGACGTCCTGAACACCCAGCATCTCGAACACGGCGCGCATCGGACCACCGGCGATGATCCCGGTCCCGGGAACCGCGGTCCGCATCACGACCTTGCCAGCGCCATGACGGCCCTCGATGTCGTGATGCAGGGTGCGGCCATCGCGCAGCGGCACACGGACCAAGCTGCGCTTGGCCTGTTCGGTCGCCTTGCGGATCGCCTCGGGCACTTCCTTCGCCTTGCCCTTGCCGAAGCCCACACGCCCGCGCTGGTCGCCGACAACCACAAGCGCTGCAAAGCCAAAGCGTTTGCCGCCCTTCACGGTTTTCGACACGCGGTTGATCGCCACGAGACGATCGGCGAATTCCGGGGTTTCCTCACGTTCGCGACGGTCCTCGCGACGATCCCGGCGTTGTTCACGTTCTGCCATTTTCGTCTCCTTAGAACTTCAGGCCGCCTTCACGGGCAGCATCGGCCAAAGCCTTGATCTTCCCATGAAAGAGGAAACCGCCACGGTCAAAGTAGCACTCTTCGATACCAGCCTTCTTGGCGCGTTGGGCAATTGCCGCACCCACCTTGGCAGCTGCTTCGACGTTGTTCTTGCCAACGACGCCCAGATCCTTTTCGAGGGTCGAGGCCGCGGCAAGGGTCACGCCCTTGACGTCGTCGATCAGCTGAACGCTGATGTTCTTCGAAGACCGATGGACAGACAGGCGAAGACGGCCATTGGCCATCGCCCGCAACTTGTTCCGTACGCGCAGGCGGCGCTTGAGGAACAGCTCTCGTTTGTTGTTCGCCATTTTTGCGCCCCTTACTTCTTCTTGCCTTCCTTGCGGAAGACGAACTCGCCCTTGTAGCGGATCCCTTTGCCCTTATAGGGCTCGGGGCGCTTCCAATCGCGGATGTTCGCGGCGACCTGACCAACAAGCTGCTGGTCGATCCCTTCCACAACGATTTCGGTCTGCTTCGGTGCCGTAACGGTCACACCAGCCGGAACCTCGAAGTTCACTTCGTGGCTATAGCCCAGCGACAGTTTCAGCACGTTGCCCTGCATCGCGGCACGGTAACCAACGCCCTGGATCTCAAGCTCTTTCTTGAAACCCTGCGAAACGCCGGTTGCCAGGTTCTCCACCATCGAGCGGGCCATGCCCCACTGCTGGCGGGCCCGCTTCGAAGTGCCACGCGGCGTGACGGTGACCACATTGCCATCCAGCGCGATGGTCACGTCGTCGGTCGCGGTGAACGAACGGGTCCCTTTCGGGCCCTTCACTTCAACCGTCTGACCGGACACCGTGGCGGTCACGCCGTTCGGCAGTTCAACGGGCTTCTTCCCAATCCGAGACATCCTGCCCTCCTTAGAACACGGTGCAGAGCACTTCACCGCCGACATTGGCAGTGCGTGCAGCCGCGTCCGACATGACGCCTTTCGGCGTGGAGACGATGGAAACGCCAAGGCCGTTGCGGACCGAGGGAATTTCCTTGACCGAAGCATAAACGCGGCGGCCGGGGGTCGACACGCGCTTGAGTTCGCGGATCACCGGGGTGCCCTCGAAATACTTCAGGCTGATTTCCAGCGCCGGATGGCCGTCAGCCCCGGTCACCTTTTCATACCCGCGAATATAGCCTTCCGAAGCCAGCACATCCAGGACCCAGGCGCGCAGCTTGGACGCCGGCGTACGGACAGTGGACTTGCCGCGCATCTGCGCGTTGCGGATGCGGGTCAGCATATCGCCGAGAGGATCGTTCATCGACATATCCCGATCTCCTTACCAGCTCGACTTCACCATGCCGGGGATCTGGCCGAACGAGGCCAGTTCGCGCAGCATGATCCGCGAGAGTTTGAGCTTACGGTAGTAAGCGTGGGGACGGCCGGTCAGCTGGCAACGGTTGTGCAGCCGGGTCGCCGACGAGTTACGGGGAAGTTCCGCGAGCTTCAGAGACGCCTTGAAACGCTCTTCCATCGGGCGGGACTGGTCGGCAACCACTTCCTTCAGCGCGGCGCGCTTGGCAGCGTATTGCTTGACCAGTTTGGCGCGCTTCTTCTCGCGCTCGACCATAGAGACTTTTGCCATATCTTCTCTCCCGCGATCAGCTGTTGAACGGCATGTTGAAATGCTTCAACAGCGCCTTCGCTTCCGCGTCTTTCGAAGCGGTGGTGCAGATGATGATGTCCATGCCCAGAACCTCATCGACCTTGTCGAAGTCGATTTCCGGGAACACGATTTGCTCTTTCAGGCCCATCGCGTAGTTGCCACGACCATCGAACGAGGTGCCCTTGACGCCGCGGAAGTCGCGGACGCGCGGCAGCGCGATGTTGATCAGGCGATCGAGGAATTCATACATCCGGTCACCGCGCAGCGTGACCTTGCAGCCCAGCGGCATTTCTTCACGGACGCGGAAGCCGGCGATCGACTTCTTGGCCTTGGTGATTACGGCCTTCTGACCGGCGATCTGCGAAAGCTCCTCGGCGGCCTGCTTGACCTTCTTGGTGTCTTTCACGGCTTCGCCGACACCCATGTTCAGGACGATCTTGTCCAGACGCGGGATCTGCATGTCGTTCTTGTAGCCGAATTCTTCCTTCATCGCGGCCCGGATCTGATCCTTGTAGACCGCCTTCAGGCGCGGCGTATAGGTGGCTTGGTCCAGCATCAGATGGCCTCCCCGGTGGTCTTGGCGAAACGCACCTTCTTGCCGTCTTCCATGCGGAAGCCGACGCGGGTGGCCTTGCCTTCCTTGTCCATCAGCGCAAGGTTCGACAGGTCGATCGGCATGGCTTTCGCCACGCGGCCGCCCTGTACGGTCTGCGTCTGACGCTGGTGACGGATGGCCATGTTCACGCCATCGACGATCGCCTTGTTCTCTTGCGGGAGAACAGTGGTGATCTCACCCTGCTTGCCCTTGTCCTTGCCGGCGAGCACGACGACCTTGTCGCCCTTGCGAAGCTTCGCAGCCATCACAGCACCTCCGGAGCGAGCGAGATGATCTTCATGAAGTTCTTGGCGCGCAACTCGCGCACGACCGGCCCGAAGATACGGGTGCCGACCGGTTCGCCCTGGTTGTTCAGGATGACGGCGGCGTTACGGTCGAAACGGATCGACGTGCCGTCTTCACGACGGACTTCTTTGGCGGTGCGCACGACGACGGCCTTGCGGACGTCACCTTTCTTCACGCGGCCGCGCGGGATGGCTTCCTTAACGGAAACGACAATGATGTCGCCCACCGACGCATAGCGACGGTGCGAACCACCCAGGACCTTGATGCACTGCACCCGGCGAGCGCCGGAGTTGTCAGCAACATCCAGATTGGTCTGCATCTGGATCATTTGGTTTCTCCCGACCTTTGGGGACGCCTGATGCAGTCAGGGCCCCAGGGTTTCGACAAACTGTCGGATGACGCGGGGCCTCAGGCCTCGACGACAACCGTCCAGCGTTTCGTCTTCGAAATAGGCGCGCATTCCTCGATACGAACGGCATCGCCGACCTTGAATTGGTTGTTGGCGTCGTGAGCCCGGTATTTCTTGGACTTACGAACGGTTTTCTGCAGCAGCGGGTGCTTGAAGCGGCGTTCGACAAGAACCGTGATCGTTTGATCGTTCTTGTCCGAGGTCACGGTGCCTTGCAGGATACGTTTGGGCATTCTGGGAAACTCCTCAGTTCGCGGCTTCAGCGGCTTTTTGGTTCAGCACCGTCTTGATGCGGGCGACGTCACGACGAACGGCACGCATGCGGGCGGTGTTCTCAAGCTGACCCGTGGCCTGCTGGAAGCGAAGATTGAAGGCTTCCTTCTTCAGGGCGACCAGTTCGTCACGAAGCTGGTCAGGCGTCTTCGCCTTGAGTTCTTGGGCGTTCATCCCAGGTCCTTTCTTGCATCAGAGGGCCCCTCGCGGGTGACCCTGAATCTGATGGGTTATGTCGATCCCGTCTCCAGGATCGGCGCGGTATATCACCGGCTTTCCATGCTGGCAATGGCAAGCCGGAAGAAAAAGCATTCCCCCGGGGGTGTCCCCAGGGGAATGCGTACATTTGCGTCTGCTTACCAGTCTTCGCGCGCGACGATACGCGTCATGACCGGCAGCTTGTTCGCACCAAGGCGCAGCGCTTCGCGTGCGATGGATTCGGCGACACCGTCGATCTCGAACATGATTCGGCCCGGCTTGACCTTAGCCGCCCAGAAATCGACCGAGCCCTTACCTTTACCCATCCGGACTTCGGTGGGTTTCGAGGACACCGGCACATCCGGGAACACCCGGATCCAGACCCGGCCCTGACGCTTCATGTGGCGGGTGATCGCGCGGCGGGCCGCTTCGATCTGCCGCGCGGTGACGCGCTCAGGCTCGGTCGCCTTGAGGGCAAAGGACCCGAAGTTCAGGTTGAAGCCGCCTTTGGCTTCGCCGTGAATGCGGCCCTTGTGCTGTTTGCGGAACTTGGTCCGTTTCGGTTGCAGCATCTTTTGTTACTCCTCAGCGGGCGTCACGGCGCGGGCCACGCGGAGCCGGGCCTTCTTGGGCCTCGGCAGCCTTGCGGTCGCGCGCTTGCGGATCATGTTCCATGATCTCGCCTTTGAAGATCCAGACTTTCACCCCGATGATCCCATAGGGGGTCGAGGCTTCGTCCAGCGCGTAATCGATGTCGGCGCGCAGCGTGTGCAGCGGCACGCGACCTTCACGATACCACTCGGTACGCGCGATTTCCGCGCCACCCAGACGGCCCGCAACGTTCACACGAATGCCAAGCGCACCCATGCGCATCGCGTTCTGAACCGCACGCTTCATGGCGCGACGGAAGGACACGCGGCGCTCAAGCTGCTGCGCGATCGATTCGGCCACCAGCTGGGCGTCCAGTTCGGGCTTGCGGACCTCAACGATGTTCAGGTGCAGTTCCGATTTGGTGAAGTTCGCCAACTTCTTGCGCAGGGTTTCGATATCGGCGCCCTTCTTGCCGATGATCACACCCGGACGCGCGGCATGAATGGTCACGCGGCACTTCTTGTGCGGACGCTCGATGATCACGCGGCTGATGCCGGCCTGCTTGGCCTCTTCGTGAATGAAATCACGCATCTTGAGGTCTTCAAGGAGCAGGTTGCCGTAGTCTTTCGATTCGGCGAACCAGCGGCTGTCCCAGGTGCGGTTGACCTGGAGACGCATCCCAATGGGGTTAACCTTCTGTCCCATTACGCACGCTCCTCGACTTGACGCACCTTGATGGTGATTTCCGAAAACGGCTTCATGATCTTGCCGAACCGGCCACGCGCCCGCGGACGGCCGCGCTTCATCACCAGGTTCTTGCCGACCCAGGCTTCCGCAACCACCAGGTTGTCGACATCCAGACCGTGGTTGTTTTCCGCATTGGCGATTGCCGACTGCAGGCACTTCTTGACATCGCCTGCGATCCGCTTCTTCGAAAAGGTCAGATCGGCCAAAGCCTTGTCGACCTTCTTGCCACGGATCAGCGCGGCAACGAGGTTGAGTTTCTGCGGCGAGGTGCGAAGCATGCGCGTCTTCGCCATCGCCTCGTTATCCGCCACGCGGCGCGGATTCTGTTCCTTACCCATGGCGCTTACTTCCTCTTGGCTTTCTTGTCGGCAGCGTGACCGTAATAGGTCCGGGTCGGCGAATATTCACCGAACTTCTGACCGATCATCTCTTCGGTCACGTTGACCGGGATGTGTTTCTGACCGTTGTAGACCCCAAAGGTGAGGCCGACGAACTGCGGCAGGATGGTGGAACGACGCGACCAGATCTTGATCACTTCGCTTTTGCCCGACGCGCGCGCTTTTTCCGCTTTCTTCAGCAGATAGGCGTCAACGAAAGGGCCTTTCCAAACAGAACGTGCCATATCTTAACGACCCTTCTTAGCGTGACGCGACCGGACGATGTACTTGTCCGTCGACTTGTTCTTGCGGGTCCGATTGCCCTTGGTGCCCTTGCCCCAGGGCGTCACCGGGTGACGACCACCCGAGGTCCGGCCCTCACCACCGCCGTGCGGGTGGTCGATCGGGTTCATGGCAACACCGCGAACGGTCGGACGCACGCCCATGTGACGCTTGCGGCCAGCCTTGCCGAGGTTTTGGTTCGAGTGATCGGCATTCGACACCGCACCCACCGTCGCCATGCATTCCTGACGCACCATGCGCAGCTCGCCCGAGGACAGGCGGATCTGGGCGTAGCCACCATCGCGGCCGACAAACTGGGCATAGGTGCCAGCGGCGCGCGCCAGCTGCCCGCCCTTGCCGGGCTTCAGCTCGACGTTGTGGACGATCGTCCCGATCGGCATGCCCGAGAACGGCATCGCGTTGCCCGGCTTGATGTCGCACTTGGCGCCAGCGACGACCTTGTCACCAACCGCAAGACGCTGGGGAGCCAGGATATAGGCCTGCTCGCCATCTTCATATTTGACCAGCGCGATGAACGCGGTGCGGTTGGGATCGTATTCGATCCGCTCGACCGTAGCGGCCACATCGAACTTGCGGCGTTTGAAATCAACGATGCGGTACAGGCGCTTCGCCCCACCGCCCTTGTGCCACATGGTGACGCGCCCGGTATTGTTCCGGCCACCCGTCTTGGTCAGACCCTCAGTGAGGGCTTTGACGGGGCGGCCTTTCCAAAGCTCCGAACGGTCGATCAGAACCAGCCCACGCTGGCCAGGCGTCGTCGGCTTATACGACTTGAGTGCCATGCTCTCTGTCTTCCGTTGCTTTGGACCATAGGTCCGTTTCGTATGGGGTTGCTTGCGCCGCCCCGCTCATGTCGTCCGGTTGCCCGGAAACATAAAACTCAACGGCCCCGGAACCCGGGGCCGCGAGATTCGTTTGGCTTCTATCAGAGGCCGGTGGAGACGTCGATAGTGTTTCCGTCTTCCAGCGTGACATAGGCCTTTTTCACGTCGCTGCGCGTGCCCAGCTGGCCGCGGAAGCGCTTGACCTTGCCCTTGGTGATGGTGGTGTTGACCGCCTTCACCTTGACGCCGAACAGGGCCTCAACCGCTTCCTTGATCTGCGGCTTGTTGGCATCCTTCGCCACCTGGAACACCACCGCGCCGTTTTCGGACGCCATCGTGGCCTTTTCGGTGATGATCGGCTTGACGATCACGTCGTAATGTTCAGCTTTCGCGCTCATTTCAGACGAGCCTCCAGAGCTTCGACACCCGCCTTCGTGATCACCAGCGTGTCACGCTTCAGGATGTCATAGACGTTGGCGCCCATCGACGGCAGGATATCGATGCCTTCGATGTTGCGCGCGGCACGGGCGAAGTTCTCGTTCACGTCGGCCCCGTCGATGATCAGGACGCGCTTCCAGCCCAGTTCCTTCGCGGCTTTGGCAAGGATCGCGGTCTTGGCTTCGGGCATCGCGACGTCTTCCAGAACGACCAGGTTGCCGGTCGCGGCCTTCGACGACAGCGCATGCTTCAGACCCAGCGCCCGGAACTTCTTGGGCAGGTCGTGGGCGTGGCTGCGCGGGGTCGGGCCCTTGTAGACACCACCGTGACGGAAGATCGGCGCCTTCTTGGACCCGTGACGTGCGCCACCGGTGCCCTTCTGGCGGTAGATCTTCTTGGTCGAGTAGGACACTTCCGACTTGGTCAGAACCGAGTGGGTGCCCTGCTGCGCCTTCGCACGCTGCCAGCGCACGACGCGGTGCAGGATGTCCGCGCGCGGCTCCAGCCCGAAGATGTCATCCGACAGTTCGATCGAACCGGCCTTGCCGGCGTCGAGCTTGATCACATCGAGTTTCATGCTTCACCCCCTTCGGCGGCAACTTCTTCCGCCGGAGCAGCCGAGGCCGAACCCTTCAGGGCCGCAGGCATCGGAACGTCCTTCGGCAGCGGCTTCTTGACCGCATCCTTGATCGTGACCCAGCCGCCCTTGGCGCCCGGAACCGAGCCCTTGACCAGGATCAGGCCACGGTCGGCATCGGTCTTGACGACCTGGATGTTCTGGGTGGTGACACGCACGGCGCCCAGATGGCCAGCCATCTTCTTGCCCTTGAACACCTTGCCCGGGTCCTGGCACTGGCCGGTCGAACCGTGCGAACGGTGCGAAATCGACACACCGTGCGAGGCCCGCAGACCGCCGAAGTTGTGCCGCTTCATGACGCCCGCGAAGCCCTTACCGATCGAGGTGCCGGCGATATCGACGAACTGACCGGCATTGTAGTGTTCGGCCGAGATCTCGGCGCCAACTTCGATCAGGTTTTCCGGCGACACGCGGAATTCCGCAACCTTGCGCTTGGGGGCCACGTTCGCCTTGGCGAAATGGCCGCGCAGGGCGGCGGTGGTGCGCTTGGCCTTGGCATTGCCCGCGCCCAGCTGGACGGCGGTGTAGCCATCCTTGTCGGCGGTGCGCTGCGCGACGACCTGCAGATTGTCGAGCTGAAGAACGGTCACAGGAACCTGCTTGCCGTCTTCAAGGAACAGCCGGGTCATGCCCAGCTTCTTGGCGATAACACCAGAACGCATGAGCCCCTCCTCAGACCTTGATCTCGACGTCGACACCGGCGGCCAGGTCGAGCTTCATCAGCGCGTCCACGGTTTGCGGGGTCGGATCGACGATGTCGAGAAGACGCTTGTGCGTACGGATCTCCCACTGGTCGCGCGACTTCTTGTCGATGTGCGGGCCACGCAGAACGGTGAATTTCTCGATCTTGTTCGGCAGCGGAATCGGGCCGCGAACCTGTGCACCGGTGCGCTTGGCGGTGTTCACGATTTCCTGGGTGCTGGCGTCCAGCACGCGGTAATCGAACGCCTTGAGCCGGATGCGAATGTTTTGACCAGTCATGGTATTCCCTTTTCGCAGGGCTTTTCAGGTTGAGAGGCAGACACCGCCGCATGCGACGCCTGCATCGAACCGCAATCTCTTGGAGATCAGGCGCGCGTCCTACGGCGCATTGCCCGGCCTGTCAAGAGCAATTGGCGCGCCTTTCGGCGCACCAATCCATTTCCTAGCAAGGACAGGCCACATGGCCCGTCCGCGCCATCACTTGATGATTTTCGACACGACGCCGGCGCCGACGGTGCGGCCGCCTTCGCGGATGGCGAAGCGCAGTTTTTCTTCCATCGCGATCGGGGCGATCAGCTCGAC
>NZ_JAMJFX010000060.1:0-2500 GCF_023544865.1 Phaeovulum molybdatiresistens
TTTTGGTTGCGGGGGTAGGATTTGAACCTACGACCTTCAGGTTATGAGCCTGACGAGCTACCGGGCTGCTCCACCCCGCGACTGTTTGTTTATGTTATCGTTTGAGAGAGAATTTGTCGCTTCTTACTAGGTTTGGCGGTGACCTACTCTCCCACGTCTTGAGACGCAGTACCATTGGCGCGACGGCACTTAACTGCCGGGTTCGGAATGGGACCGGGTGTTTTGCTCGTGCTATGACCACCAAACCGAGGAAGGAGCGAGTGTCCAAGTCGAGTACGTTATTTGTGTATACTTGCTTTATTCAGTGGAAGATTTTCTTCTACTGGATCAAATCAAGCCAATCGGGCAATTAGTACCGGTCAACTGAACGCATTGCTGCGCTTACATCTCCGGCCTATCGACGTGGTGGTCTTCCACGGCCCTCAAGGGATACCTAGTTTTGAAGGGGGCTTCACGCTTAGATGCCTTCAGCGTTTATCCTGTCCGGACATAGCTACCCTGCACTGCCGTTGGCACGACAACAGGTCCACCAGTGGTCCGTTCACCCCGGTCCTCTCGTACTAGGGGCAACTCTTCTCAAGTATCCTACACCCACGGCAGATAGGGACCGAACTGTCTCACGACGTTCTAAACCCAGCTCACGTACCTCTTTAAATGGCGAACAGCCATACCCTTGGGACCTGCTCCAGCCCCAGGATGAGATGAGCCGACATCGAGGTGCCAAACGATGCCGTCGATATGGACTCTTGGGCATCATCAGCCTGTTATCCCCAGCGTACCTTTTATCCGTTGAGCGATGGCCCTCCCACTTGGGACCACCGGATCACTATGGCCGACTTTCGTCTCTGCTCGACTTGTCAGTCTTGCAGTCAGGCTGGCTTCTGCCATTGCACTCAACGAGCGATTTCCGACCGCTCTGAGCCAACCTTCGCGCGCCTCCGTTACTCTTTGGGAGGCGACCGCCCCAGTCAAACTACCCACCACGCAGGGTCCCGGATCCGGATAACGGACCGCGGTTAGACATCAAGAGTGCGAAGGGTGGTATCTCAAGGGAGGCTCCGCCGGAACTGGCGTCCCGGTTTCAAAGCCTACCACCTATCCTGCACATCACAATCCTGATGCCAGTGCGAAGCTATAGTAAAGGTGCATGGGGTCTTTCCGTCTAACCGCGGGTAGTGTGCATCTTGACACACAGTTCAATTTCGCTGAGTCCACGTTTGAGACAGCGGGGAGATCGTTACGCCATTCGTGCAGGTCGGAACTTACCCGACAAGGAATTTCGCTACCTTAGGACCGTTATAGTTACGGCCGCCGTTTACTGGGGCTTCAATTCGGAGCTTGCACCCCTCCTTTTAACCTTCCAGCACCGGGCAGGCGTCAGACTGTATACGTCGCCTTACGGCTTCGCACAGCCCTGTGTTTTAAGTAAACAGTCGCCACCCCCTAGTCTGTGCCCCCGGCCCATAGTTGCCTACGAACCGGGCCTCCTTCTCGCGAACTTACGGAGGCATTTTGCCGAGTTCCTTAAACGTGGTTCTCTCAAGCGCCTTGGTATACTCTACCAGTCCACCTGTGTCGGTTTCGGGTACGGTCTTGTGGAGGGCTATTTCCAGGGACCCCGCAGCTGCCAGATCAATCCGATAAGATCTGACAACACTAAGGATCCGTCACTTCCTCCTGGCCCAGGAATATTAACCTGGTTCCCATCGACTACGCCTTTCGGCCTCGCCTTAGGGGCCGGCTTACCCTGCTCAGATTAGCTTTAAGCAGGAACCCTTGGACTTTCGGCGACAGGGTCTCTCACCCTGTTTGTCGCTACTCATGTCAACATTCTCGCTTCTGATCACTCCACCGGCTGCCTTACGACCCGGCTTCACAGTCAGAACATTGCCTCCAATACTCCCGAGGGAGGTAAGGAGGCAGCGTTCTATATCACAGAACGCTCCGCTACCACGCACATTGCTGTGCATCCAAAGCTTCGGCTCGTGGCTTGAGCCCCGTTACATCTTCGCCGCAGGATCTCTTGATTAGACCAGTGAGCTGTTACGCTATCTTTAAAGGATGGCTGCTTCTAAGCCAACCTCCTGGTTGTTTTGGAAATCCCACATGCTTTCCCACTTAGCCACGAATTGGGGGCCTTAGCTGTTGGTCAGGGTTGTTTCCCTCTTCACGACGGACGTTAGCACCCGCCGTGTGTCTCCCGGATAGTACTCTGCGGTATTCGGAGTTTGGTTAGGCTCAGTAAGTCTGTGGGACCCCATCACCCATCCAGTGCTCTACCCCCGCAGGTATTCGTCCGAGGCGCTACCTAAATAGCTTTCGCGGAGAACCAGCTATCTCCAGATTTGATTGGCCTTTCACCCCTAGCCACAAGTCATCCGGACCCTTTTCAACGGGTGTCGGTTCGGACCTCCAGTTGGTGTTACCCAACCTTCATCCTGCTCATGGCTAGATCATCTGGTTTCGGGTCTGATCCCACGAACTCATGCGCCCTTTTAAG
>NZ_JAMJFX010000061.1 GCF_023544865.1 Phaeovulum molybdatiresistens
AAAGAGGAGATCAGCTACTATGAAGGCAACTGAGTTCGACAAGAAATTCGACGCCGGTGAGGACGTGAGCGATGCAATCGACTGGTCCCAGGCGCGCCGTCGGAACGATCAGCCCAAGCGTGTGAACGTGGATTTTCCGGCGTGGGTCGTGGAGGGCCTGGACAAGCAGGCTCGGCACCTGGGCGTGACGCGGCAATCGTTGATCAAGCTATGGATTGCCGAACGGCTCCAGTAGGCTCATCGACTTTGGCGGTGGGTGCTTGCGGTTCGGCCACCCCATGGCCGGATGACGGCTTTGAGCCCTTGCATGACAATGGTGCACATGCATAAATATCCTAACGTCAGGAAGGGCTGAGAATGGTAAATCAAGATGCCTTTGGGTACGCAAGGGTGGTCGCGGAAGGCGTCTGGCTCATAGCCTTTTTCAGCTTTATGGTTTTCACTTTCTACAGACATTTCTTCGTGCAACCGTTTAACCACTGGGACCTTCGTGATCCCACTCACGAAAGCTACAGTTTTAACCGGAAGCTGCTTTTGGTATTCGCGGTGATACTTTCGAGCGGCTTGCTGTTGTTCGGCGTGTTTCCTCGGTCATAGACGTCAACCGTGACCAACACGTTCGCTATTTTATGGAGCAATGTCCGCTTTGTCCGTATTTCTGCCTTTGGTCAGGATCGCTTCCAAGGCCACCAAGAGCTGCGCTTTGGGCTGTTGTCGGCCAGAAGCGCCGTCACGCGGGTTTCGGAGCTGTCCAGGCGCTTCCGTAGATCGTTGATCGTATCTGCCATCTGATCCTTCTGGGCTTCCAGACCGTTGGCTCTCTCATGGGCGACCGCCAGTTCTTTTTCCAGCTCAACAACACGGTCTATGTAGCTGCTTTCGGGGGCAAATTTTGCCTGTTGCGTATCGTTGCTTTGCATGTGTTGCGCATCGCGTTGCGCAACAGTGGGTGGAAAAACCCGGTGCAACTCTGACGGATCAATTTCATATGAGCCGCCATTGCCCTTACTAGCTGATATCTTTCCGCTTTTGATCGCTCTCTGGATTGTTGTCTTGTTCTTTCCGGTGGCCTTTGCGGCCTCTGATAGTGAATATTTCATGCCGTTGCGCCTCGTTGCTTTTGCCTGTTGCGCAACAGGGTATCGCGTTGCGTGGCGCAACGCCAAGGGCACCTGATCGAGGCAGGGCTAGGCCCGGCTAACGCAAGCTATCCTGCTTTCCGCAATAGGCCACAAAAGCAGCGCCCGCGTTCTTCGGTGGGTTGCCCTTGGCTGCTTCGCTCTTGGCGAATGCCAGCCAGTCCGAACGCAGGGCGTAGTAGTCCCGGCCCTTCTCCCTGGCGATGGTTCTCGCCTTGTCCTCGGCCCACCCCGGAAGCCTGATCTCGGGCAAGAGTTCGTTCTGCGGTGAGCGCGGGCGAAAGATCACCAGGTCTTCGGCGGTCAGCTCCATGCGATAGAACGGCGTGTGATCGTCCTCGATGATCTGGCGGATGTTCAGCCGGAATTTTTTCAGAGGAGCATTGCTGCCGGTCTTTTCCTGAAGCTTGGCGAGGCCGATCTGCCATTTCGGCTGGCCCCCGCAATGCTTGCGGCCGATCTCATACAGGCGGCGCTCAAGTGGACGACGCAGGCGAAAGTAGTCGTTCGAGATCGTCACGACCTCGTCGCCCTCGATCGCGCGCATCACCCAGTCGGACAGGATCACCTCGCAGTAGTCGAGCCGCCACTTGCCTTCTTCCTTCATGACGAACCCGCTGCCCGATTCCAGCAGGCTGAAAAAGCGTGTCTCGCGCTTGTTCCCGGTCTGAATGTCGGTCTGGAAGGTGGTGCCGATCAGCCTCTGGAATGCCTGTTCCAAGCGCTGATACTCGATCCCGCCCGTCTTGCGGTTGGTGGTAACCATCAGCTCGCGGGCGCTGAAGCGAACCCGCTTTCCGATCTTCTCGCCCCGGTTCTTGCGGTGCATGAGCTGGCTCACGCAGAAAATCAGGATGTCTTTGTCGAAGATCGTGGGCAGGCCGACCCCGGACGGCACGATTTTCAGCCGGTTGTCACCGCCGCGATATTCAAGGTGGCGCATGTCCGGCTTGGTGGCGAGCGAGAACAGCGGATGCTCCATCGAGGCCATGTCGTCCTTCGGCACCACATCGGAGATGTCGAGGATGAAAAAGTCCTTCTGGGGGTGTCTGTCGGGGAGCAGCGGCATCCGTTCGCCTGGTTGAGTTCGTTATATCGAGAACCAGCATCGGCTAGGAACGGGCTGCTCGTCAAGTTCGTTATATCAGGACCCGTTTTGGGGGCGAAATCCGTTCGTTAGTTTCGGAACCCAGATTCGTTAGTTTCGGAACCCAGATTCGTTAGTTTCGGAACCCTGTGGATAGTTTCCTGTTTCGATAGCAGTAGGTTATGGGTGATTTTCGGCCCCGTAACATACTCCGTAGGTAACACTATTAACACTAGGGGTCAGAGACCGTGGCTGGACCCTCGATCCCGTTCCCGGCTGGCACGGTCGGTAAGATCGTTTTCCCGTTCTGACTGGGTTTCTTCCTGAACCGCGGGAGCTGTCAGGCCAAGGTTCATCTCGTGACGCTCCACCTCTGCCGATGCTTCTTGTGGCCAGCAGGTCCTGTCCTCGATCTGGGGAACATCAGGCCGAAGCATATTCTTCACCGCAGCTTCCATCCTCGCCATGAACGCCCCGCACTTCGCCACCACCGCTGCCAAGTGCATCCGGTCGGACAGGCTGGGGAAGAGATCGCGCCCGGCCTCATACCGATCACCCATATTTTCCCGGAGTCCCACACCGCAACGATGCGCCGTGTCATAGATCCGTTCTGCCCCGGATCTGATCGCCTCAATGAAGGGCCAGGGATCGGTGCTGGCGTCCCCACCAACCCGATCCAGCGTCAGAGCGCCCCTGGGAGGCTCGTAGGCACTTCCTTCGGCCCTGTGGCGGGCAATCTCCCCCTTGAGCGCCAGGAGGCCGCTCAGGGCCTCTGTCTGGCGTTCTGAGAGGTCTGCATCCCTGATGGCATCCCACAGGCCCTCTGAGGGCGCTCTGACGCTCTCACGGGCCTTGTCCATGACCGCCCCATAGGTTTCCGGCGACAGGTGCTGGCGCTGCGTGATTTCCTTGCGGGTGCCGCGCACGATTTCGCTGTCCAGATTCTCGCGGCACCAGTCGGCCCAGGACGTCTGCAAGGCGGAGTATTCGTTCCGCTCGCCCGTGGCCTCTTTCAGCTCGCGCAGCGCCTTGTTGGTCGAGATCACCGGCTTGCCCCGGCTTTCCCGGACGGGAGAGACCAGAACATCGACCACGGCCCCGCCCTTCTCATCGAGATCGAGGCGGGTGGCGATCACCGATCCCTCGCCGCCCCAGCTCTCGGCCCATGCCTTTGCCTGGTCGAAGAGCTGGCGGTTATGCGGGTTGTCGGGGTCGTGCAGGTTGCCGGCCTTTTCCACCCATTCCGGCGACACCACGCAGATGGCCTGCAAGCAGAGCGGCGCGCCTTTCCGTTCGCCGGCTCCCATGTCGGACTTATGGGCCTTGAAGGCGGCGAGATAGTCCCGGTCGTTCTCGGCCTTCGACCAGGCAAGCCCAAAGCCGGGTTCTGCATCGTCCCGGACCCGCGCCTTGCCGGTCTCGTCGTGACGCTGCGCATGGAGGGACGCCCCGCGAAGCTGGGCGATGGTGGTGAACTTGTTGACGCGGATCGCTGCCTTGAACATGGGACGGTGATAGCGGAGAGCGACAGAATTGTCATTTCAAATGACAACCCACTAGGCAATTCTCTCCGAGCCGCTCCGCTAATTGCCGTTGGGCCGGAGGCGCTGCGCCCTCCTGGACCTCCCGCCGGAAGCCGCCCGAGGGGCGGCTGCGCACCATCCCGCCCCTGCCATTTGGGGGCCGGTCGGAATGATGCGCGGAGCCAGCTCGGACCGGAGATCTCCGAATATCGGAGGGCCGGGCTGGCGGCGGTGATCGCGCAGAACCACGCTTGAAAATGGATAATTACTATACCATAATTACGCATGGATTTTGAGTATGATCCCGCCAAAAGTGCCTCGAATCTGTCGAAGCATGGCATCGACTTCGATCAGGCACAGGCCCTTTGGGACGACCCGTGGATGCTCGAAGCGCCCGCCAAGACCGAGGATGAACCGCGCTTCATCTCGATTGGGAAGATCGAGGGCAAACACTGGGCTGCCGTCTGGACGCCGCGAGGTGATGCGGTGCGGATCATCTCGGTGCGCCGTGCCCGGAAAGAGGAGATCAGCTACTATGAAGGCAACTGAGTTCGACAAGAAATTCGACGCCGGTGAGGACGTGAGCGATGCAA
>NZ_JAMJFX010000062.1 GCF_023544865.1 Phaeovulum molybdatiresistens
TTCCGTCTCACCATGTCCGATCTCCGTTGCCTTGGTCACGATCTTATCTTCGTGTCCACGAAACCGGCAGCAGGCCACACTCGACCTCGGCGACGGCGAGTGAAGCTCCGACCCTGCATCGGAGAAAAGATCATGTCGAAACTGCAAGACGAAATCAGAAACCATCTGGAGATCACCGGCGAAAGCATGCGCAGCCTGTCGCTGCGCGCAGGGCTGGGCGCCAAGACCGTGTCGAACATCCTGCACCTCGACGGATTGCGTCCACGCAGGGCCGCGATCGAGGCCTTGTCACAGGCGATCGGGCGCGAGCTGCCGGTCGAGGATCTGCCAGCCAGGATCACATTCGCGACGCTGATCGACCGGCTTCCCGCGAAGCTGTCCGACGCGAGAAAGGCGCGGCGTCTGGCGCAGAGGCTGCGCTGGCTGCTTCGCGCCGCGGGCTGGGTGGCGGAGCTCGAGGTGGTGGATCGGCAGAAGGTGCAGGCGTATCTCGCTGGCAGCAACCCCGCCACCTTTGGTTTGAGTGCCAGGAGTTTTGCGACCTACAAGGCCGAGGTGATGACCGCCCTTGACGTCGCCCTGCCCCGGGCCCGGGTGCGGGGAATTGCCGATATCGGCGGGCTGATGAATGAGGTTCATGCCGCAATCCAGGCCAGCAACTTGCCGCAGGATCTGAAGCTCTTGTCCGGGTCCTTCCTGGTCTGGCTTCATGATCAGGAGATCCCGCCCGCCGCGATCACCACCGCGACGCTGGAGGCCTATTTCCATCATCGCCTTGATGTCTCGCCGAAGGGTGAGACCGTCGCACGCAAGCATGTCCGGCGGATCGCGAAGCTGCTTCGGGTTCTCGCCACAGAGCCGGAATTCGCGCAGTTTGGGTTTGTCGCGGCCCCCCCTCCTTTCGCAGATGGCCGGGACAGGTATGAGGTGGCCGATGCGGTGATCTCGCGCCTGATGACGGAATTCGACAGCCGGATCGCCCCCTGGGCGCTCGGCCAGGTCTCGCGCGACGGTCAGAGCCTTTCCGACTTCATCGCCTGGCTCGACAGCCAGGAACCAACCGAGGCGGACGCAAAACGGGCCCTGCTGCGGCGAAGCGGGATCAAGGCGCGCCAGGGCTCGGGCACCAAGTCCCGCGAGGCTTCGCTGTCAGCCAGAGGGTTCCTGCTGCCCAAGGCGCAATGGACACCTGCCACCCTGGCCCGGCGGCGCGGCGCGCAGGCTGCGGAAGGTGGGCGTCTCCGCAGCTGCAGGGACGGCTGCGGCAGGGCCGCCGAGCTCGGCAAGGACCGAGGTCGCACCATAATCGCCGGCCTCGCGGCGGGCCCGCTCCTGGCTGATCTCGATCAGCAGGCGGGTGGCGTGATGGGCCAGGACCTGCAGGTCCGGGTCCGCGGGGGCGAGGGCCAGACCAAGTCGGCTGGCCGCGGTCTCGAGCAACGGCAGAGCGGTGTCGCGCTGGCCCAACGCGACCGCGGCCCGCAGGGCGTCCTGGATCGCCTCTTCACGGGCCTGGGCCTGGGCCACATCCTCGACGGACCGGGCGGTCGCCATGGCACGCGCGCGCTCATGGCCGCGGATCTCCTGATCCCGCAGCGTCTTGAGAATGGCCACCATGGTTTCCGCCGAAATTGGCATGTCCTGCTCCGTCCTTGCGGCGAAGAGAGCATCGCTGGCGGCGGTGAGCCTGCGGGCGAGCCTTTTCGCTTCGGGGAGGAACTGGGTTCGGAGCGAAAAACACAGAAACCGGAATCTTGCAGAATTTTGAAATTTTTTTTCGGCCTCTGCGGCGGGCCGCGGCAGGGCCGGAATCCGGCGGCGGAAATAATAGCCCGAGGGCCGGCGTTCGAGATAGGTGAGGGCAACCCTGGGCATGACTTCGGACTCCGGGCGGCTTTGTGCCGAGGTTGTGCCGAGATCTGTGTCAGAGTCTGTGCCCAGATGCGAAAAGCGGCCCCAAGGGGCCGCTTTTTCGTTTGATCGCAAAGGGTTGTAAGAGATCTGGCTCCGGCGGTAGGGATCGAACCTACGACCAATTGATTAACAGCCGGAAGCCTGACGCCTAAATATCTGTTTTTTCGCTCAATTTGTCTCATTTGGCGAAGCAAGAAGCACGGATTGCTCAGTGTGAGCTGCTTGCGCAGGTTCATTGAACCTACGAGCATAAAGTTTTTTGGTGCGACCAAAGGGAATCCAAATTTTGACTAAATACCAATCGGTTGCTCCAATACGACGATACCCTTACCAGTCCTACAACGCACTGACCGAGATCACGGGCAAGGAGGGGCCGTGGCAGCTGGTCAATTACTGGAGCCATGTCCGCCGTCGCTTCATCAAACGCTTCGAGAGCGACGGCTCGCCCATCGCCGAGGAGATGCTGCGCCAGATTGCGTTGCTGTATCAGATCGAGAAGACCGTGCGTGGCAATGGCCCCGGTGACCGTCTTGTTGCCCGGCGCGAACATGCGGCGCCGATCATCGTCGCGCTCATCCACGGCACACAACGCACATGAGGTCCCCTGCTGGTCCACCAACTCCGGAAAACGAACCCGGGTCATGGGAAGCTGGACAACGTCATTTTTGCAGGCGCCACAGAGCCGATCACAAGATGTTGTTGCAGAATAACCGAACACATGAAAAGTGCCTGCGAAGTTTCCTTCGCGGGCACCCCTGGAAATCCTGGATGAAACGTAAGCGCGCCCGTTTCTTCCTTAACGGGTAGCTTCGGGGCCCGTGCAAGGATCAGCCGTGGCCTTCCAGCACAGCGCTGCGGATAGCCTCGGCATCCGCGGCCAGATCCTCGGCGTCTGTGCCGGTCACCGGATAGCCCAGGATCGTGGTGATCGCGATCACCGTCTCGGTCGAGACCGGCAGGTTCTTGTCCGAGGCAATGCCAAGGAACATCGCCGCCAGGGTGTCGGCATCATTGGTCACGCCCGGCAGCGACGTGGCGCCATCCGCCAGCACATCTTTCAGCAGCGCAAGGCTTTGCAGGGGCGAGTCGTAGATGGTCACATTGTCCCAATCCGTCGAAAGCTTTGTCAGCGCGTCATCAAGACTCAGGTTGTAGAACGCGACGATATCCGCATTGACCGTGGACAACGCCTCATTGAGGGCGCGGTCCAGAACCTGATCCGGCGAACGCGCGACGCTCAGGCGGCCAAGTTCCACCTCGGGAATGCCTTCCTGCGCCCAAATCGGCTTGCCACCGCCACTGCTGTCCGCCGGACCGCCAGCCTGCGGACCCTTGCCATCGGAACTTGAATCCGGGCCGCCCTGCCCCGCGCCCTGGCCCTGATTGCCCTGCCCAGACTGGCTACCCTGACCGCCTTGCCCGCCGCCATGCTCACCTTGGCCGCCTTGCCCCTGCCCCTGCCCCTGCCCTTGGGCGAAAGCCGCGCCAAGATCGCCAGGCAATATCATTGATGCGCCAACGGCAGCGGCCGAAAGCAGAACGGCAGCTGCCGTGGCCTTCAAGCCGAGAAGCACGGGTCTGTCGAATTTCGAGAACATGTCGCGATCCTCCACTTCGCAATAGACGGCTATTCACCGTCGCCATATTCATACCATCTTATGCAATTCTTCGACTTGATCCGCGTCAAGTTGAGGCAATCCGCATCTGTCGACGACTTTGGTCTGACATCACAAATCGCCAAGCGCGCCGCCCATTGCAGGGGCCAGAGTGAGCAATCATGGCGCCTTCTGCCTGTGGTCCAGTCATTTCAGGGCGCGTTGACACGCGGCCTGAATGCGAAAAATGGGGGGCGGTCCAAAGTCCACGAGGACGGCTCTCGGAACCAGCGCGCGCTCCTCTCTGTCTATGCAAACATGATTTTCAATTGGGTCGTGTCGCGAATGCTGTGGAAATTCCCTGGCGGTGCGCTCCGGGCATCTGAAGGTTCGTTTTTTTCAGGCAGCG
>NZ_JAMJFX010000063.1 GCF_023544865.1 Phaeovulum molybdatiresistens
TTGCGGCCTGCGTTGCGCGGGGTCCGGTCGGCAAACTGGACTCTGATGGTCCCGCCGTGCTCCGACTCTGGTCCACGCCCCAGTGTTCAGGCGGTGATCACCACAGTCATGCCTTCCTTGTCAAAAGCGATCGCGATCCCCTTGCCAACCCCTCGGCTGGCACCAGCTCAGATATTGCTTCCATCCCTGAGGTCCGCAATGGGCCGCGCGCGTCCAAACGATCGTCACCGATGCAGAGGGGCGGAAAGCGGTCTGTCACTGTTGCAGCATTGCCTCCGTAACATTTCGCTATAGCGGTCGCTCGCGCTGACGTCGTAACACTTTCGCCGGCATCGCACATCCATCATTCCCTTCGGGCCGCCAGGGCATCGCGCCGGGGCCGGCGTCGGGCTAGCCGCCGGCCGCAAAACCTGCGATCAGCAGCGCGATGCAGGCCAGCGCGCCAGCCACCGGAACCCAGCGATAGACGCGAAAGGTCCCCGGCGGCGCCGGATCCCCCCGCGCATGGATCCGCGCAAGCGACAGGCACACCAGCGCAAAGACCCCCAGCGTGATACCAGATGTCCATTCCGCCAAGCGCAGGATGGGAAAGGCCAGCGCCAGGCCAAGCGCCAGGCCGGCCGCCAGCGCCGTGGCCCGCACCGGGGTTGCGCTGCGCGGCGACAGCCTGCCAAGCCCGCGCGGCAGCTCGCCCTCGCGCGCAAGTCCGAACAGCACCCGCCCGGCCATCAGGATCTGCACGATCACCCCATTCAGCGTAGCCAACGAGGCGATGGCCGTCAGCAGGATCTCTGGCAACCCGGTGTTGCGCGTGAAGGCCAGCGTCAGCGGGGCGGGGTGGCTGGCGACCTCTGCCAGCGGACCCGAAGCCAGGACCGTCAGCACCACCCCGAGGTAAAGGACTGTCGTGATGGCAAGCGTCAGGAATATCCCGCGCGCTAGCGTGCGTTGCGGGTCGATCGTCTCCTCGGCGATCGAATCAATGTCCTCGAAACCGATGAAGGCAAAGAATGTTGATTGCCCCTGAGAATTGACCCGGCATTGTCACCGAGATCTGACCCACCCGTCTGTTATGTTCTGCGTATTATTCCGGGGTCAATACTGCTGCCTCCTTCCTTTTCTTTTTTGCCGTCTCGGAACTGGCCTTGAAGCGATAGCTGTCATTGCCGGTTTCAAGAATGTGGCATCGATGGGTGAGTCGATCTAGCAAGGCGGTGGTCATTTTGGCGTCGCCAAACACGCAGGCCCATTCACTGAAGCTCAAGTTCGTGGTGATGATGACGCTGGTGCGCTCGTAGAGTTTGCTCAGAAGATGGAAGAGCAAGGCCCCGCCAGAGACGCTGAACGGCAGGTATCCCAGCTCGTCCAAGATCACGAGGTCAGTTTTCACCAGCGCCTCGGCGATCTTGCCAGCCTTGCCCTGAGCCTTTTCCTGTTCCAGGGCGTTAACCAATTCGACCGTTGAGAAGAAGCGCACGCGTTTGCGATGGTGCTCGATGGCCTGGATGCCGAGGGCTGTGGCCACATGGGATTTCCCCGTGCCGGGACCGCCGATCAGGACCACATTTTCAGCGACATCCAGGAATTCACAGCGATGGAGCTGGCGGACCAGAGCTTCCCGTATTTCACTGGCCGCGAAGTCGAAGGCGGACAAGTCCTCGTATGCGGGGAAGCGGGCAGCCTTCATGTGATACGCGATCGAGCGCACCTCACGCTCGGCCATTTCGGCCTTGAGCAGCTGCGACAGGATCGGCATGGCGGCTTCAAATGCGGGTGCACCTTGTTCATGCAGATCCTGCACAGCCTGCGCCATGCCCGGCATCTTGAGGCTGCGCAGCATGATGATCAGTGCAGCACCCGCGGGATCATGACGCATGACGGGTTCCTTTCTGGGTGCGCAGCCCATCATAGCGCGCGACATTGGCCTCGGGCTCCTTGCTCAGCGACAAGGCGGCTGGAGGGTTCACATCCGGCAGGTCTGTCGGTTTGCCGTCCAGCAGCCTGTGGAGCAGGTTCAACACATGGGTTTTGGTGGGCACGCCCGCCTTCAGTGCCAATTCCACGGCGCACAGCACGGCCTGTTCGTCATGGTGCAGCACCAAGGACAGGATATCGACCATTTCGCGGTCCCCGCCGGGCTGGCGCAGCATCTTTGCCTGCAACACCCGGAAGGGTTCTGGCATCTCAAGGAAGGGGGCGCCATTACGCAACGCTCCGGGTTTGCGCTGAACCACCGCCAGATAATGGCGCCAGTCATAGACCACGCGCCCCGGCTGGCGATGCGACCGGTCGATGATGCGCTCATGCGTGCAGATCACGTTCCCCTCGGCCACAATCACCAGCCGCTCAGGGTAAATGCGCAGGCTCACCGGGCGGTTCGCAAAGCTGGCGGGCACAGAATAACGGGTGCGATCAAAGCTGATCAGGCAGGTCGGCGAGACGCGCTTTCTTTCCTCGACAAAGCCATCGAACATTGTGGGGAGCGGCATCAGCGCAGGCTTCTCGGCTTCCCAAACATCGGCGATGCTTCCAGGCAACGTGCCATGAGCCGTCTCAGCCCACAGCAGCTTACAGCGTTCTTCCAGCCAAGCATTAAGCGCATCCAGATCCGGAAAGGCCGGCATCAGCTGCCACATCCGATGGCGCGCATCGCGCACATTCTTCTCGACCTGCCCCTTCTCCCAGCCCGCTGCCGGATTGCAGAACTCGGGATCGAAGACATAATGACTGGTCATCGCCGTGAACCGCGCATTCACATCGCGCTTCTTGCCTATTCCGACCTTGTCGACGGCGGTCTTCATATTGTCGTAGATACCGCGACCGGGCACGCCTTCGAAGACGCGGAAGGCATGCCAATGGGCATCGAACAGCATCTCATGCGTTTGCAGCAGATAGGCACGCACCAGAAAGGCGCGGCTGTGCGACAGCTTGATATGCGCGACCTGCAGCTTGATCCGCTCGCCACCGACATAGGCCCAATCTTCGCTCCAGTCGAACTGGAACGCTTCGCCTGATGCAAACACCAGCGGCACGAAAGTTCCACGATCCGTCGTGTGATGCGCCCGCTGCCGTTCGCCTTTCCATTCCCGAACGAAGGCCGCAACGCGCTCGTAGGAGCCATCATATCCCAGCTTCACCAGATCGGCGTGCATCAGCTTCGCCGTCCGGCGTTCTTTGCGTGATTTGCGCTGGTCGGACGTAAGCCACGCTGTCAGCTGCTTGGCAAAAGGGTCAAGCTTGCTGGAACGAGCTGGTGTCTGGAACGCAGGCTCAACGATCCCCTCGCGTAGATACTTCTTGATCGTGTTGCGCGATATGCCCGTGCGCCGCGCGATCTCGCGAATGGGCATCTTGTCTCGCAGGCAGTGTCCCCGGTGGTGGTGTAGGAGGCCGCGCGCGGAGCCCTTGGCGTAGCGGAGCGCGCGGCCGTGGGTGACGCTAGCGGTCACCGCCGATCTTCTGAGAAGGTTTGGGTTGTGAGACCTGGAACCTACAACGGAGATGACGATGACCGAAGAGAGAATGGCGCTGATCGAACTGGTTGAGAAGCAGGCAGACTGGCCTGCTGCCGGTTTCGTGGACACGAAGATAAGATCGTGACCAAGGCAACGGAGATCGGACATGGTGA
>NZ_JAMJFX010000064.1 GCF_023544865.1 Phaeovulum molybdatiresistens
TTGCGGCCTGCGTTGCGCGGGGTCCGGTCGGCAAACTGGACTCTGATGGTCCCGCCGTGCTCCGACTCTGGTCCACGTTCCAGCGTTCAGACGGCGATCACCGCAGTCATGCCGTCCTTCGCAAAGGCGATCGCGATCCCCTTGCCGACCCCTCGGCTGGCACCGGGAACCAAGGCAAGCTTTCCTTGTAGTTTCGACATGTGTTCAGTCCCGGCATCTCGAATCCTTCGGCGAACGCATTGCCGTAAAAAGAGCCGACTTGCCAGACCGCAGTGATCCAGATCAGCATCGCACTTGAACCGGTGCTCGGCCCTCGGAACCGCGGAACCGCGGAACCGCGGAACCGCGGAACCGCGGAACCGCGGAACCGCGGAACCGCGGAACCGCGGAAATCGGCCGTGGTTTGAAACCGAAGGTCAAGGGGACTCTCACGTCTCATGCGAGAGTTTCGCAACAACGCCCGTTTTGATGCTACCGTCGGTCAATTGACTCCCAATAGCTGGAACTCATCATCCGGCGGATCGACCGGAGTTCGAAACGCAATCACGTTGCTGTCCGCCGATGCCTCACCCGCCCCCTGTGCGCAGGCGGGCACAGGGTCCCGGTAAGCTTTGCGCAACTCGCGCAAGCGGCGCTCATTGCGTTTGCGCTCGTTGAGCCTGATCCGGTCGATATCCTTGGCCCAGCCTTCGGTGATGATCTCGGACTTTTCCTTGGCGCCGATCTCCGCCAAGAACCCTTCTTGCCCGACCTGTTCGACTTTCTCCAAGACTGCGAGAATTTCTTGAATCATTGGAGTGCTGACCGCGGCGCGGGCGGCTTTGCTCAGTCGACGGCTGATGTTGCGGGCGGTCAGGGCATCGCCGTTCTCGATCATGTCGTTTCGCATCTCAACGATACGGCTGACGTGAGTTGCTGCAATTCTATCATAAGATTGCACCAGCAGCAGGGCGCTTTCCATGTGATATTCCGCAAAGGCCGTCGCGATGCTCGCCGTTTCCATATCGATCGCGAGCCGTGATTTTCCCAGGAGGAACTGTATGACGACCATGTATCGCAGGACCGAGAAGCCGATCCGGCGCATGAAGGACGCCGGAAGGGCGAAATCGCCCCACGATTTCTCGAGCGACTTCCACCAGCCGCGCAAGTCTGGCAAGGCAGTCGGCGCCATCGTGTAGGCCCCGCAGGCGGCGGGCTGGGCACAGATTGCCTTCCAAGTTTCGCGCAGAGCTGCTTCCCGGACTTCGACGTCGGCCCCTTCGAAATAGATGAAATGGTCGAACATCGTCGTGTCGGTCCGCGCTGGCGCGACGTAATAATTCATCCTTTGACACCAGCCGTCCATCATCGTGGTTGCATTCACGTCTTGGGGCCACGTCGAAAAGACGGTCATCCCATGAAACGTGAAATGCGGATCCTCGATGACCAGCTTCTTCTCTTCGCCCTTGAGCCGGTTTCCAATCGCCGCCGACGAGTATGTTTCCAGCATCCACGCTTTCAGGCGGGACAGCTTCGTCGAGGTGTTCATCTCGCGAATGAACTTGCCAACCTCATCCTGAAACCAGAACGCGCCATTGTCTTCCTCCAAGTCGATGATCCATTGGGCGTCCGAGGACACCATCCCCAGCCGATTGACGGGTCCGCCCTCGGGCGTGGACAGGATCTTCCAGACCCTGTCGGTTGCGAGGGTCTTGGCGCTGCCCGACTCGGCCAGGCCAATCGTCCAGAGCGTGGGCCGGATCGGGTTGGTGCCAGGCACGTCGAGATAGGCCCCGTTCTGGGTCAGCCAAGACGCGGCGACCATGACGAGCTGGAACAGCGGCATCGCAAAGGAAATGTCGGTGTCGTCGAAATGCCGCAGCATCGCGCGCGGATACGAGCCCTGGGGGGCGAGCCGATCGAGATCGAAGGCGGGCGCCGCCGTCTTGTGCGCAAGCATCAGGATCAGGGTCTCGCGCTCGTCGTCTGTCAGAGCCCGTCGGCCCTTCGGCGTGCTGACAGACAGAAGGTCGAGATACGGCGACGGCACCGGTGTGCGGGTCTTTGCGTGTTTCTTGCGGGTAGGTTTCATCCTGAGGGTCCTTCGTGTCTACCCTTAGGAAAGGGGTTCGGTCGTCAAAAGCGGGAAACGGAAAACACGACTTTTTTCGGCGGTGGGCGGAAAACAGGACCCCGCAGAAGAGCCGAAAAACCTACGCATCTGACTGTTTTTGAATGACAATTCGTCGCTTTTGGGTGCCGACAATGCGCCGACAAAAATCTTTCTGACGCGGTCTGATTGACGGCGATTGCCGGGGCTTGCAGCACGCTCTGGCGGAGACGACGCCGGAATTTTGAACCGGCTCCCACCGGGCCCATCTCCTTCCTGCCGCGGAAACAGGGAGGGCACGCATGGAACACGAAAGCCAGAAACAGATCGGGACGGTGGCCGAGGAGGCGGGCTTCGTCCGGTATCTGACGGTAGAAGAGGTCGCCACGATCCTGCGGCGCTCGCCACGGACCATACGCGACTGGATCATCACCGGATGCCCGACACCTCGCGGCCGTATTCAGCTGGAAGCCGTGAAGCTCGGGCGATCCTGGACGGTGCGGCCCGACTGGCTCGCCGTCTTCAAGTTTCGCGTGCGGCCCCCTGTCAGGAGGGCAGCCCTGGCCTGCTACCGGTTTCGTGGACAGCAGGTTAAGCTAGCATAGCGCGTGCCTCGAACTCCATGGGGCT
>NZ_JAMJFX010000065.1 GCF_023544865.1 Phaeovulum molybdatiresistens
CATCACACCCGCCCAGAAACTGAAGATGGTCGCGTGAATTCTACGGATGCACCCCGCTAGAAATGGGGGGATTACCCCCGCGTGATCTCCCTGGCGGTTGCCGCCGCCGGTTGGGTGGGTGGGTGGATGTTCACCCGGAGATTACGCCGCCTTCAAATTTCCACCACTTCCGAGACACGACCACGCCGAAACTCCGGCGTCGGTCTGTTTCCATTTCTCATAGAACACCTCCTGGTTCCTCAGTTGGTGCTTTCCACTTTTCCCGGGCAAGTCCATCACCACTCGAGCACCCATCCAAATGGACGCCCATTTTTCCGCCCCAACACCTCCGATGCTCATGGGCACGGAGAATGGTCAGGACAGATCATTGGCGACCTGTGTCTCTCTTACCTCAATCAATGGGCCGTGGAAGCCGCATACATTTTTACAATGCGTCCATACATTCCGCTGAGCTGTGGAGCGCGCTCATAAGGTCACTGCGGCCTGATACGTTGCCGACGAGATGTATCCGGCGACCTTGCGCCTCCAGCGTTTCGACCAGGTAACGGTTGGGCTGATTGAAGCCGACAATGACGACAGTATCCGCCTCTACTGACCGAACTCGTTTGGTGAATAGAACGCCGAAATCGACCTGACCTTTCGTGATTTCTAAGATGTGGTGCCCACCGATGAAATCGAAGTCTTTCGACATTAGTCGTTCCCGGGCAGCACCTACCGTTACCGGTGTGTAAGGCAGTGTCTCTCCAATCTTTTCGAAGCGGCTCACCATCGTTACCTGAAACCCGGAATCGAGCAGGACGTCGGCGACCGAGATTGCCTCGAATGTGCCAGTGTCGTCAAAGACAACAGCGCGCTTTCCCTTCGTAACGGGGCGTCCGGCCCCGAGCACGTCCCAGCTCGTGTAGACATGCGGCAGGTCGTGACCGGGTATATCATCGGCCGGCAGCATGATTTGAAAATCAGTGCGTGGTGTCGTGCCGGTTGCGAGGATGATCTCATCAGCTTCGCTGGCCTCGATCATGGCCTCGTCCACGAGTGAATTGAGTTGGACGTCGACACCGAGGATTTCAAGTTCGCTGATCTGCCAGTCCACGATCTGACCGATATCTGCCCTGTGCGGCGCTTTCGCGGCCAGGAGAAGTTGCCCGCCGAGTCGCGCGCCGGCCTCGTGCAGTTCGACGTCGTGCCCGCGAAGGGCTGCTAGTCGTGCTGCCTCAAGTCCGGCAGGGCCTCCGCCGACGACGAGGATTTTCTTCGGCTTCGTTGCGGTCCGTCCTTCGTCGTCGACATGAAGCTCCCGCGCCGCGGCGCGGTTGACGACGCAGGTCATGACGCCCTTGCTCATATACTGCCCGACACAACCAATATTGGTGCTGATGCAGGGTTTGATCCGGTGTTCTTCGCGTCGCCGGGCCTTATTGACGAGTTCCGGGTCGGCAATGAGCGCCCGTACCATCGACACCATGTCGCCTTGGCCATCCCGAACGATCGCGCTGGCATGGTCCAGAGTCATAATCCGGCCAGTCACCATGGTGGGCGTCTTAAGGCCGACGGTCACCTTGTTGTTTGCGGGCATTTCGGTGCCGAGCGGGTCGTCGGTGGGGGCCATGAAGCGGTGGAAGCGCCAGTAGGAACTCATATGCAGGCCGATGTAATCGACCCTGCCGTCAAGCGCCGCTGCGATCTTGGCGTTTTCCTCCGGGTCGAGGCCGCCGGGCACGAAATCGTCGTTCGGAATTCGTACGCCGAGCGCGAAATCGGGGCCCACCTCGGCGCGTACCGCGTTGATGATCTCGTCAAGCAGCCGCATCCTGTTTTCGAACGATCCCCCGTATTCGTCGGTGCGCTGGTTGAGCGCAGGAGAAAGAAATTCGTGGAGCAGGTAGCCCGAAGATGCGTGAAGTTCGATCCCGTCGAGACCACCGTCGCGACAACGACGTGCGGCGGAGGCGAATTCTGCGATCAATTCGTGGATACGTGTGCGGGTGATCTGCATCGGTGTGATGTTAAACAGCGGATTGGGCACCTCGCCCACGCTCAGCAAGGTTTGCAGGTTGGTCTCGACCCGTCCGGATGCGCCACGGTGATAGAGCTGCAAGAGGACCTTCATGCCATGTTTGTGCAACCGCTTGGAGATGCTCTCATAAAAAGGTAGCACGTCGTCACTGAATGCCGGAATGTGGCTCGGCTCTGCCGCGGCAACGCTCGTTGCCTGTAGCACTGACATGCCGACCCCTCCCCTTGCACGCGCCTCGTGGTAGGCGATCAACTCTTCACCACCCAGCGCGACGCTGTGGGCCGAGCGCACGATGCGGTTGGGGATTTCGAGCGCCCCGATTTTTAAAGGTTCAAAAAGGTTGTCGTACAATGCCATGTTTGGTCCGCTCCTCACGCTGCGTGACGATTTTCGAGTTTTTGTATTATTAATTGTAAATTAAAGAATGCATAGGGTGGGCTATCAGATCAATGAACTTGTCGTATTTGTGTACAGAAATATTGCCATCAGCGGATGCCGGGGCCGCGGCACAGGCGGATAGCCCGATCCGCACCGCTCGCAGACAATGGCTGCTTCAGGGTGTCAGATTCGTATCGCGTTCTCGTAGGGTAATCCTCCCCGTGGTTAAGGGGATGCGAAGGTAGAATTTTCTCGGCATGATGGACGAGGAGATTCCGATGAA
>NZ_JAMJFX010000066.1 GCF_023544865.1 Phaeovulum molybdatiresistens
TGCGCCAGACGAACTCGCAAGGCTTCTCGTTTCAGCGAGTTAGTCGCTCACTCTATGATCATCGGCAGCTGTCGGCCCTTTGCCGCCGGTCGGCCCTCCCTCCCGGCGCATGCCTCCGAAGCGGCCGTTCAGGCACGGCGCAGCGACGGGGCAGACAGCCTCTTGGTAAGACGTTCCATCGTGGCCAGTCGCGTCGGTCTGCACGGTCGCCGCGCATCTCAAGTCTGAGCCGAAGCGATCTCGAAAGCGCACTGTGGTTCCGACGGAATTCACTATTTTTCGAGTTCATGCAGTGCGCTTGAATCTTCCCTTGAGCAGATCGACGACATCGGCGAATTTCTCGCGGCAATCCAGTGCAACCCCCGCTTCGCGATACGCGGCCAGAACGCTTGTGTAATTTCTGCTGTTGCGATCTGCGAGAGTGTGCGCCTCATGCAGTTCCCGACCTTCCGGTTTGGCGCGCGCTTCTGACAATAGCCTGCCGACGAACCGGGCCCGACCGAATTCCGCTGCCATAACGAGGGCGGTCTTTCCCTCACAAGTCTGGATCTTAGGGTTCGCACCGTGGTCAAGCAACAGCTCGAAGCAGGCAGAAGATCCGGATCGGATGGAAGAATGCAGAGCTGTCCGTCCGAGCGTGTCTTGCTGATCCGTCTCGATCCCGACTTCGAGGAGTAAGGCCGTCAGCTCTCTATCCTTCTGCTCGGCGGCAAACATGAGCGCCGTTTGACCGAGGTAGTCCTGAGCCGAGAGATGATCCACAGGAAGTTGTCTGACGAAACGCAGGTAGGTTTGGCGCAGGCGGTCCGACAGTTCCGCAGCGGTCGGTAGGTCGTTGGAGCCGCGCATGCCATCGAATGGGGTCATATCCTGCATGGCGCGCACCAAATTCGGCATCATTTTCGTCAGCATCGTAAATACCGTGTCTCCACGCACGTCCCGAAGTTTTGCCTTCAATGCCCGCTTGTGCGTTCTCTTGAATACGCGAATTGCGTTTTCGTCTGCACCTGAGAGCATGAGCTTCGCAAGCTCCTGAAACACTTCAACGGATCCCTGCATGGGGTGGCTCCGCGCGACTCCTGGATATGGACGGCAGGACCGTGGAAAACTTTCGGCGGCCTCTACTGCAGCCAATCGCATGGTGTATTCCAGCGGCGCCTGCCCGAGGCGCCAACGCTGCGCCTCGTCCGGAGCCAATGCGCGCGAGAAAATGCGAAAATATTTCTCGGACTCGTTTCTGTTGAATGGTGCGGCGCTGACCTGCAGGCCGAAACTGAGCCTTGCAAGCGCGGACTCTACCCATCCGAAATTCCCGGCGGCACAGGCGGTCAGGCCATCTTTGAGATGCACTGCAGCATCATCAAGGTCACCACGTGCGAGAGCGTCCAACGCGGCAAGGTAGTGGATGTCTGCCTTTACCTGATCTGCGTGTTGGTGCTCGCGCAGTCGCGAGAGTATTTTTCGAACCTCAATGGCACGGTTGCGCGATTGGGACTCCCAGGCGCCATACCCTTTTTGCAGGAGCGTTCTTAGCTGCGTGCGGACCTGCGCAATTGTGCATTCCGGCCGAGCGGATGCTGCCGAAACCATGCGGCTGTCACCGAAGACATCCGGCAGCTCAGCGTCAGGATTCATAAGGCGAATCCGCTCGGTCAGAGTGGCGGCGACCTCTTCGGCACGTGGCAATTGGCCTGTCGCATTCGGAAGAATGGATTTGAACGGTCCTTGCTGCAGCCACTCTGGTATGGCCTGTTTGAACAAGCCATCAGAGACCTTGGTGTTTCCTTTCCCAGCGGCGAAGGTGAACAGGAATGCCAGACGAAATAACTCGGCCAGTTGTAACGCCTTGTTTCGCATAGGGTCCGGGTCGTGCGGGGAGACGCGGGGCGTGAGGACAGCGACCAGGTCCTTCCAACCTTGTTCAAGGCTGCGCGCAAAGAGCATCAGGCGTCGCACCGTTTGCGTGCTGGGCGGCGCCAGGACCTCGGGTTTGTAGGCAAAGACCTGCGCGTCATTAAAAAGGCGCTCTGGCCTGCTGCCGGTTTCGTGGACACGAAGATAAGATCGTGACCAAGGCAACGGAGATCGGACATGGTGAGACGGA
>NZ_JAMJFX010000067.1 GCF_023544865.1 Phaeovulum molybdatiresistens
AACAACGACCGCCCGAACATGGGCATCGGCGGCATCACACCCGCCCAGAAACTGAAGATGGTCGCGTGAATTCTACGCATGCACCCCGCTAGAAATGGGGGGATTACCAAGTCAGCGGCGATGCAAATGAGGCGCGGGGCAGTCCAGTCGATGGTGTTCGCGGCCTCCGTCCCCAACGTCTTCATCACCAGAACCTCGAAATCGCCCCGATGGTCCATCAGCCAGTCGAGGTAGAACAGGCCCTGGTTGATGACGTTCTCGCTCGACGTGCGCTTGTATTCGATGATGACCGGCGATCCGTTCTCGTCTATCGTCATACATGAACCTCTGTTTGCTCCGTCTCCAGTTGTCGAGCCTCGACGCCACACGGATTTGGGCTGCGTTTCAGAGCGTTCGGTTCGGGAGATCTGAAAAACACGGATTTCATGTATCATCTAGGTTAAGTTCTCCATAACACTCTGTCGGATAAAGGTTTTTTGAGGTGACATCGACGCTGAAACGTAACATCAACTGTCATTTCAGTCAGCGAATGCACCGAAGATGTTACCTTTTCGGCCGCAAATGTTACCTTTTTGAGTGAATTATAACCTGAGTGAACTACTCAGGTTACATCCACCCCCCCCCCACTCACGCCGCCAGTGCTTTGCTGAAACCACACAAGGTCAGACGAGCTTTCCGGCGATATCCGGCATGATCCGCAAACTCGCTTCGATCCGCTCGCGCCATTTCGGACCGCGTGACAGCGCATCGTGGTAGGCCTCCAGCAGGTCTTCGGGACGATCCTCCAAGAGCACCTCGATCAGAAAACGCGCCTGACGGCGGTCCTTCTCCGCCTTGATCCGGTCACGGGCGCTGCGCCGGTCTGCAACGATCAGCTTGTGGATAGCGAAGCGTTCGGGGCGCGGAATTTGCACCAGAACGCCCGAGCGATAGATCACCGCGGCCGGGATCGGGTCTGCGATCAGATAGTTCAAGTGGTGTAAGGCCTGCGCCGAAACCCCGAGCGCGGCCAGCGGTCGCACCCCCTCTTCCCCGAAGGCCGGTGTCAGGAACTCGACCAGAGCCGCCCCCTTGCTCTGACGCCAGCGCCACGCCGGGGCGTTGTCCAGCGCGGGCACCGGATCAAAGGCGAAGTCGGACAACACCTGCTCGACCGGAGGCTCAGCCCGGTCATCCAGCGCGAGCGACAGACGTTCGAAGCTCGCGATGTCGACATCGCCGGTCTGCGCCAGATCGTCGAAGCGATAGCGCAGACCCAGCTCTCCTTCGTAAAGCCGGAAGGCGTGGGTGCCGACGACCGTGCCCCCCAAGCGGAACACCCCTGCCTTCGCCATCGCCGCAAGCAGGCTGCCGGTGGCGGCGTCCATACCCATGAACCGCTCAGCACGCAGGATTCGCACGAGGCGCGCCCGTTCACTCGCCCGCGCTTCGGCCTCCGCTCTCAGCGCCTGATGGCGATCGAGCCGCGCCAGCAGCGCATCGGTCTCTTCTCCGATGTAGGTTTTGCGCACATCTGTCCCGACTCGGTAGGTGTCATACCAATAGGCCCGCCCACCTCGTTCGACCCGTGTCGGTGTGCCGCGCAGGTCGGACACCTTGTCATCAAGGAGCAGGCGCAGCAGGTCGTGGTAGGCGGCATGTGCGGTCGGAGAGTGGCGATCAAGAGTCATGTTCAACGCTATCTTCTTTCGTTGAACATGGAGACGTGTTCAACAAAGATCAAGTGTGTTGAACAGGATATTGCAGTCGCGTTCATCGGCACTCACGGCCGAGGCTGTGTGGAAACTGCTCCCTGTGGTAAACTTCCGTAGGTCGGGCGGAGGCGGGCATGGCGGGTTTCAT
>NZ_JAMJFX010000068.1 GCF_023544865.1 Phaeovulum molybdatiresistens
CAGAAGGTCGATTTCGTCACTCATGTCCATTCCCCGGGGTTCAGGCGATCGCTTCCAGCGCGCGCAGGGTGTCGTCGGTGCTCATGACGTCGGCATATTTGGACGCCATGTCGAACAGGTTCACCGCATGCGAGGTGGCCGAACGGTCGTAGACCGCATCTTCCGGCACCGTCACGCGGAAGTTGTAGGCAAAGCCGTCCACCACCGACCCGCGCACACAGCCCGAGGTCGTGCAGCCCGTGACCACCAGCGAATCCGCGCCCGCGTCGATCAGATAGCTGACCAGCGGTGTGCCGAAAAACGCGCTGGGGTGCTTCTTCGGCAGCAGGATGTCACCCGGCTGCGGCGCGATGTCGGGCACGAATTCATAGCCCTTGGCCGCCACGCCCATCAGCGCGGGCACCTTGTCGGCCAGACGGCCCTGGTCGAATTGTTCCTTGGGGGCGACATGCGGATACATGATCGGCCAGCCCTTGGCGCGGAACATGGTGACCAGCCGCTTGATATTGGCCACCGCGTCCCAACCCACCTGCCCGCAAGAGGTGGGGAATTCCTTGATCGATTCCCAGAAGGGCTGCGGCGTGGTGCCGACCGTGCGGTATTGCACGTCGATGATCAAAAGCGCCGGGCGCTTGCCCAGACCCGTGGGCTTGCCGAACCCCGCCGCCGCATAGGCGCGCTGTTCTTCCTCGCTGATGATGCCGTCCCAGATGCGTGCCATGTCGGCCCCCTTATCCTTCGTGTCTGTATTTTGCTTCCAGCGCGTCCCAGCGGTCTTTCGCGACCGCCGCCTGACGCGCCTCGAATGAGGCCAGCCGGTCCGCCACCCGGTTCAGGTTGCCATCCTGCTGCAGCGCCTCGAGCACCTCACGCGAGGCGTGAAGCGCCGCTTGCAGCGCGGCATTGGCATAAAGCACCAGCGAAAAGCCGTTTTCGGCCAGCACCGCGCGCCCCGGATCGGGGGTCTTGCCGCCAAAGACGATATTGGCCACCTGCGGCGCGGGCAGTTCGCGCCCGATCCGGGCCAGTTCGTCAAAACTTTGCGGCGCCTCGACAAAGGTGATGTCGGCGCCCGCCGCGATATAGGCGCTGGCGCGTTCCAGCGCGGCATCCAGCCCCTCGACGGCGCGGGCATCGGTGCGCGCGATGATCTGCAGGTTCTGGTCCTGGCGCGCATCGACGGCGGCCTTGATCTTTTGCACCATCTCGGCGCAGGAAATCACGCCCTTGCCGTTGAAATGGCCGCATTTCTTGGGGAATACCTGATCCTCGATCTGGATCCCCGCCGCGCCCGCGCGTTCCAGCACGCGCACGGTGCGCACCATGTTCACCGCGTTGCCAAAGCCGGTGTCGGCATCGACGATGATCGGAATGTCCACCGCATCGGCCATCATCGCCACCGTCTGGGCGACCTCGGTCAGGGTGGTCAGGCCCACATCGGGCGCGCCCAGCGACATGTTGGCGATGCCCGCGCCAGTGGCATAGACGACCTGGAACCCCAGATCTTCAATCACGCGCGCAAACAGCGCATTGGGCGCCCCCGGCACGGTCAGCGCAGTGCGCGCCGCGACAAGTTGGCGAAGCTTTTCGGTATTCCGCATGGGTCTTTCCACTGGATGCGCCGGGCCCAGGGCCGGCCGG
>NZ_JAMJFX010000069.1 GCF_023544865.1 Phaeovulum molybdatiresistens
CGCCGTTATCGTGCCGAGGGTGAATCATGTTCTCAAACCACTGTCGAGCCGGGACTATTTCAGCGGCCTGTTAAGTGCTTATGTTGGTTGATGTTCCAGCTGCGCACGATGACTTGCCTCGCTGTCTTGCATGTTGGAGGCAATTTATGGATGTTGGGCCATGGTCAAGACAATTTCTCTGTGAGAGACCAATTAACTGTTAAACTTGCACTGGTAGTTTCCAATGTCCAGAAATGTTCGACTGAAAGAGCACGCCCCAGGGACAATCCGCGAGAGGTCGCCCGATCCCACAGAGTTTCTCGGATTTAACGGAACAATAGATTTTAGGCCATATACGTTTAAAGTTGATGCAAATGGCTTTGTAGAGAGTTCACACTGTGAAAAGCTTCAAGGGGCGAAAAGAGTTGTATTGCTTGGCGATAGCTTCTTCGAGTACGCCTTTGTAGATCAAGGCGCTAGAATTTGCGATGTGATGAATGAATTGTCCCTTGTGCTTTCACGGCGTCTCGAATTCATGAATGCCGGTTATGCGGCATCCACAACCCTGAATTCAGTGGTCACGTTTGTTGCTAAAATTCTGCCGATGCGACCCGTCGCCGTTGTGATGTGTGCTGGTACCTTCGATGCTGATTGCTGGCGTGATAAGCGGAGCTATTGGCGGCCTCACCCGTGGTATTCCCCCCTGGTTCCAGCGTCGCCTGAATTTAAGAACGATTCTGTTGAACTGTGCACTGAGGACTATGTGACATTGATGTCTGGCGTATCCGCTATGTGTCATGCCGCAGGGATAAAGCTATTCCTTATTGCAAAACCAATATGCCCTGAAAGTGAGTGGAGCAAAACGCACAAGTATTACAAGACAAAAGTTGAGCGTTTGAATATCTATAATGGCGCCGTTCGGGATTTTTCGAAGCGCGACCGAAGAGTCACCCTTCTTGACCTTGGCGAGCGTTGTAAGTTGAATTGGGATGATTTTTACGACGCCAATCACCTAAACAAGAGTGGTGCGGGCAAGGTCGCCGATGTAATTTTTGATGAGATAAGCCGGGCGGTCAGTCGTCCTTCTAAATTGACTAATTTTTTGGAGAAGCTCGAAAAATTAAAAAGAACTTTTGTCCGGTAGGTCAATTCCTTTGAGATTTCCTGTTTGATTGATGTAATTTTTTCTTGGGCAGAAAATTTCTGCTGCTAAATGGCCGTTCAATCAATGGGTCCGATTGACCCATCGCCGGGTTAGCCCGTTCCATATCTTGCCGGTGCTGCCGTGCCGGTCCCATTCTGAGAGCCGCCGCCAATCATCCAGCGACACGACACGCCCCGTCCAGGTGCGCGGGGTGCCGGTAATGCCCACCGGCTCTGTTGCACAAATCAGCTGATGGCCGAGGTTTCCCTTTCCCTGGACAGAGTCATCCCACAGCTTCAGTGACGGGTATTCCGAGCGCTGTGAAGCCGTTCAGCACGGCGACGCGGATCTGGAACTCGGCGACCTGCCGTTCGAAGTCCCTC
>NZ_JAMJFX010000006.1 GCF_023544865.1 Phaeovulum molybdatiresistens
CGCCATCAGCCCAGATGTAGAGAAACTGCCGCGCGCCAAGGTCGCGCTTCTGCCAGTCCTCATAGGCCGTCCACCAGCCGGCCTTCAGCCGCGTGATGGTCTTTGCCGACAGACCCTTGGCATTCGGGCCCAGCAAGGCCGCCAGCGCCTCGGTGAAATCACCCCGGGACACGCCCTTCAGGTAAAGCCACGGCAGCAGATCCTCGACCGATTTCGCCTTGCGCAAATAGCGGGGCAGGATGCTGGGCGTGAAAGTAATCTTGTCTTCACCAGGGGCCCGGTCCCGCACGCGCGGCACCGTCACCGACACCGGACCAATGCCGGTCATCACCTCACGCTCCGGCAGGTGACCATGACGAACCAGACGCGCCCGTCCGTCCTCAAGTCTCTCTTTGGAAAAGGTCACCATGAGCGTCGCCAGCTCCGCGTGGATCGCCTGCTCGATCAACTGGCGCGCGCCCGCGCGAATGACATCCGTAAGCGCGTCGGCGCTAAATCCAGATGGATCGGGAAGTTGGGTGATGGTAGTCTCTGACATGTGGCATATCCCTTTCTCGGCAGAGAATTGACGGCGTCTGAACACCGCCATGATATGCCGCCCCTCAGGGCATCACCAACTTTCGCGCGTTGCTCCCGGATGTCCCGCTGCCCCATCTTCGATCTTTTCCCCAGCCTCTGTTTTCCGCCAGAAGAATGTTGCCGCGGCACCAACCCGAGCCAAGCGGCAAAATCGCGGCCACGCCGGAACTGGTCCATCGGCGGCGCGCAGGTTTCGACCGCGAGCGCGGTGATCGGTCCGACACCCGGCATGGTCTGTAATTGCCGGGGCATGGCGGACGCCCTGGACGCGGCGGCGAGCTTTGCCGAAACTGCGGCGAGGCGGGACGACAACAGATCGATCTGTTCCAGAACCATGCGGCAGATGTCCCGCGCCAGGTCAGGCAGGCCCGAACCCGGATCATCGACCACCTTCGCCAACCGCGGGATGTATCCGACCCCTTCCGGCGCCACGTGCCCGAGTTCATAGAGGTACGCGCGCAGGGCGTTGATCGCCTCCGTCCGCTGCTTCACAATCTGCTCGCGAGCGCGAAATGCCACCGCCCGGGCCTGCTGTTCTTCGGTCTTGGGTTCGACAAATCGCATGGTCGGACGCGTCGCCGCCTTGGCGATTGCTTCTGCGTCGGCGGCGTCGTTCTTTTGGCGCTTGATGAACGGCTTGACGTAATGGGGCGCGATCAGCCGGACACGGTGCCCGTGGGCGGTCAGTTCCCGTGCCCAGTGATGAGCGCTTGGGCAAGCCTCCATCGCCACGTCGCATGCGGGATGGTCCGTCATGAATCGCGCAAATTGCAGTCGCGACAGCTTCTTGCGGAAAACGACCGCCCCATCCGCTCCCGCCCCGTGCAGCTGGAACACGTTCTTTGCCAGATCGACCCCGATGATGCTAACTTCTTCCATGGATGCCCTCTCCTTCAGCTTGTGCTTCGACACCACGAGTATGGCACATCGCGATGCCATCAGGGTGAGAGCGGCATCCACCCCATCTCCAGCATCGCCCGCCGATCGATCCTTCGTCGCTGACCCGCTGGCGCCAGCGCCTCGGCGAAGAAGGTGTCGAATGGATGCTGCCGCAGACGATCCTCGCCGGGCAGAAAGCCGGTGCGATCGAGGCGGGCAGCCTGAAGCGGGTGGCGGTCGACACGACGGTGATGGAAAAGAATATTGCCCATCCCACCGACGCCCGGCTTTACGAGCGGGCGCGGGCGCAGCTGGTGGCGCTGGCCGTCGAGGCCGTAGTGGAGGCGCGTCAGAGCTATGCCCGCCTTGCACCACGGTTGGCGGTGCGCGTTGGCCACTATGCCCATGTAAAACAGTTCAAGCGCATGCGCAAAGCCCTAAGAACGTTGAAAGGCTACACAGGCCGGGTGCTGCGTGACCTGCGCCGCCAGCTTCCCGATATTCCCCAAGGCCCTCTGCGCGAGCGGATCCTCGACCGGCTTGTCCTCGTCTCGCGGCTCCTGACCCAGGAGCCGAAAGGGCGCGACAAGATCTATGCCCTGCACGAGCCCGAGGTCGATTGCATCTCGAAAGGCAAGGCGCGGGTGCGGTATGAATTCGGCTGCAAGGTCAGCATCGCCACGACGCTCGACGAGGGGTTCGTAGTGGGCATGCGCAGCTTTGCGGGCAATCCTTATGACGGCCACATGCTGGGCGCCGCGCTCGAACAGGTGGAAATCCTGACCGAGCGCCTGCCCGATCTGGTGGTGGTCGACCGCGGCTATCGCGGCCATGGCATCGACAAGTCTCAGGTTCTGATCAGCGGCACGCGGCGCGGTCTGACCCCGGCCTTGGCGGCCGATCTGCGACAACGCGCGGCGATCGAGCCAGAAATTGGTCATATGAAGACCGACGGCCACCTTGCCCGAAGCCCGCTGAAGGGCGTGATCAGCGACGCGCTCTTCGCGGTGCTTTGCGGCTGCGGGCATAGTATCCACAAGATCCTGGAATGGCTGAGAGCGGTTTTGGTGTGCCTGATCGCGCAGATCATCGCGGCTCGCAGGGGCGACGAGGACCGCAATCAGATCCCGGTGGCGGCGTGATCGGGTTGTTCAGGGCGAACTAATGGGGTTTCATTTTGTGCCTTGGGGCCAGCTTCGAGGCGTTCGACTGGCGATAGATCGCCTCGAAGTCCATGCCCCCGGGCTAAAAGACCCAAACCTAGGTCTGTCGCGGACACAGGTTCAGATCGCTTCGTTGACGGCCGACAGGAACTGTTGCGTCCGTTCCGATTGTGGATTTCCGAACAGGTCTTGCGGCGGGCCCTGTTCCTCGATCCGGCCGTTGTGGAAAAAACAGATCCGGTCCGAGATGTCGCGTGCAAAGCCCATCTGATGCGTCACCATCAGCATTGTCAGATTGTGCTGTGCGACCAGCTTGCGGATGACCTCGGTGACCTCGCCGGTGACCTCGGGGTCAAGCGCCGAGGTCACTTCGTCGAACAGCATCACCTTGGGGCGCATGGCCAGCGCGCGGGCAATCGCCACACGCTGTTTCTGCCCGCCCGAAAGGCGCGCGGGAAATTCGTCGCGTTTGTCGATCATGCCAACCATTTCCAGCAATTCCTCTGCTCGGTCCCGAGCTTCGGCTTTGGTGAGGCCCAGCACATGGATCGGCCCCTCGGTGCAATTTTCCAGCGCGGTCATGTGCGGAAACAGGTTGAAGTGCTGGAAACACATGCCGATGTTGGCGCGTTCGCGACGCAGGTGGTGACGATCGGCGCGGACAAGAACGTCGCCCCGGGGCATGTGGGTCAGCGGGTTGCCGTCGACATAGATCACGCCCTCGTCGATCGTTTCCAGTGTCATCAACATGCGCAAGACCGTGGTCTTGCCCGATCCCGACGGGCCGATGATGGTGACCATCTCGCCCTCGGCCACCTCCAGGTCCAGCCGGTCCAGCACCTGCAGGTCGCCATAGCTTTTGGACACGCCCGCAAAGCGGACCATCGGTCGGTCGGGGCCGGTCAGGGCAAGGGGGTATCCGGTAAGGTCCTGGGTCATTTCACAAGTCCAAGTTTGCGCCGCAGCCGTGTTTCCGCCCGCCGGACCAGTTCGGCCAGCGGCAGGGAAATGGTCAGGAAAATCAGGCCGACCAGCGTGAAGGGTTCAAGAAAGCGGTAGGTTTCAGCGCCGATGGCATTGGCGGTGTGCATCAGCTCGCCCACGCCGATCACCGACAACATCGGCGTATCCTTCAAGATCCCCACCAGATAATTGCCCATGCCGGGAATGGCATTCGGCAAGGCCTGCGGCAGGATGATCCGCCGGTAGGCATGCGCCGTGCCCAGGTTGAGCGATGTGGCGGCCTCCCACTGGCCCCGGTCGACGCTTTCCAATCCGCCGCGATAGACTTCGGACAGATAGGCCGCGTAATGCAGGCCGATTGCCAGCATCCCCGCAACCCAGGGCGACAGGGTAACGCCAAACTGCGGCGCGACGTAAAAGACAAAGAAGATCTGCAGGATTAGGGGGGTTGAGCGGATGAATTCCACACCTTCGCGCACCACCCGCGTCAGCGCGCCATAGGGTGTGCGCTGCGCCAGGGCCAGGCCCAGCCCCAGAACCATCGCAATCAGATAGCCAAATGCCGCCGCCATCAGCGTTGCCCCGGTGGCCTCGATCAGGCGGGGCAGGATCTGCAGGGTGAAATCCCATTTCCATTCCATCGCTCAGACCCTACCCATGCGGCGCGCGACGGTCTTTTCCAGCCAGCGCATCAGCGGCGTGACGCCCAGCCGGCCCAGCAGGTAATAGATGACCAGCGCGGTGCCAAAGACCTGTGCCGACAGATAGGTGCTGCCGTTGATCTGGCGCGCCTCGAACATCAGATCGGCGACCGAGATCATCGCAACCAGCGCCGTTCCCTTGAGCACCTCGATCATCAGATTGCCCCAGGCGGGCAGCATGTTCACCAGCGCCTGCGGCAGAATGATGCGCCACATCCGGCGCGCGGGCGACAGGTTCAGCGCCAGCGCCGCTTCCCACTGGCCGCGCGGAACCGACTGGATCGCGCCGCGCACGACCTCGGCGCCATAGGCCCCCAGGTTCAGCCCCACGGCCACGAAGCCGGCGGTGAACTTGTCGATGGTGATGCCGAACAGGGGCAGGACGAAAAAGATCCAGTACAGCTGCACCAGAAGCGAGGTGCCGCGAAACACCTCGATGTAAACGCTCGCCAGGGCGCGAACCGGCCGCAGCGGCGAAATCTTCAACAGGCCGAACAGCAACGCGATCAGCACCGCCAAGACCGCCGCCAGAACGGTCTGTTGCACGGTGATCCATGTGCCGCCCAGAAGGCGCGGGCCATGGATCACCAGAAAATCGGAATAGGACACGAAGGGGTTTTCCCACCTTTTGTTCGGATCAGGCGATCAGCGGCGGGGGCCGGACACCGGCCACCCGCGCCACGCGGGGATCAGCGGTTTTCGCAGACCCAGGCCGCCGTCTGCCCGGTCGGCAGGTGTTCGGGCCCATATCCATATTGGGCCACGGTCGCCATCATCTTGTCGCTGCCAAGATAGTCTTGCTGCGCCGCGTTGAACTGCTCGACAAAGTCCTGGTCAGTCTTGCGGAACCCGATCGAGGCCCAGTTCATCGTCGTTTCCGGCATCTGCGTCACGTCGGATACATCCACACCGTCGTGTTCCCCGGCCATCGTGATCGCGGTGAAATGCGCCAGCCCCCCCGCGTCGCCCCGGCCTGCCACCACGGCAGCCAGGATTTCGGACGGGCCGGGCACCTGCATGATCTTGCCATCGGCAACGCCGGCGTTGCGCGCGGCCTCGATGTTGGAATAGCCGGCACCCGTCACCAGCATGGCGTCCTTCTGGGCCAGATCCTCATAGGTGTTCAGGCCCTTGGGGTTGCCCGTCGGAACGATGAAGGCGTCCCCCGCCATCAGCATCGGTTCGGAAAAGGCAATGCTGTCACAGCGCGATTTCAGGATGTTCAGCCCCCCGGTGACGATATCAACCCGCCCCGCATTCAGCGCCGGGATCAGCCCGCCCCAATCGGTCACGACCACCTCGATGTTGTCATGGCCCATCTCGGCCAACAGCTCCAGCGCATAGGCGTTCACAAAGCCCATCGGCGCGCCATCGTCGCCGGGATAGGCAAAGGGCGCCTCATTGGCAAAGCCGATGCGGATCGGCTCACCGGCTTCGATGCGATCCAGCAACGGCCCCGCCAGCGCGGTCGAGGCGGTCAGGACAACGGCGATCGAGGCAGCGGCAACACCGCGGAACGTAACGGCAATAGAGGGCAGCATGGGTGATCCTTTCTGTCGCGCATCCCCCCGCCCGCAACGGGCACGGGCCCCTGTGCCCGATACGGGCAAAGCTGGGGCAAGGACGCATTTAATATCGGATATGCTTAGTATTAACTAAGCGACTTTATGTCAACCGCAGGGCGCCTTAGCGTCTCTTCAGCTGACGGAACGCCATATTAGGGGATATTTTAAGATAATTCTGGGCAATGGCGCACCCTTCCCAGCATCAGATATCCGCATATCCTTAGCTTGCGCTAATATTCACCGCGTCAGTCGCCACTTGGGAAAACCCGGAACTGGCTGTAGAAAGATCGGGCACAGACTTCCCGAGGCCCAGATGCAAAGCACCACGAAATCCGCATTTTCCGCGATGCGCCGCATCCTTCGCAGCGCGGAATCCCAGGCCAGATCGCTTATGGCCAGAACTGGCCTGACGCCGGCGCAACTGGTGCTGCTGCAGCAGCTGGAAGGCGGGGCGGAACGGACGGCCAGCGATCTGGCGCATCGCCTGGGCATCACCCAGGCCACCGCCACCGTGATGATCAAAAAGCTGGAAGCCCGCGGGTTGTTACGCCGCCGCCCCGGCGCCGCCGATCGCCGGCAGACCTGGCTATCGCTCAGCGAGGCCGGCGATCAGGCCCTGCATATCGCACCCGACGGCATTCAGGCGAAATTCGCAGCGGAATTCGACAAGCTGAAGGATTGGGAACAGCAGATGATCATCGCCAGCCTGATGCGCGTGGCCGACATGCTGGATGCCGAAGCCGATGCCGCGCCGCTGATCGACTCCAACCCGGATCTGGGTGCCGCGCGCCCGCAGACGCCCGGCCCATCCACCGACGGCTGAAACCCGAACGCATCAAGACCGGCGCGCCAAGCGTGATGCCGACGGCAAAGCCCGCCTTTTCAGCCCTTTGCGTCTTACCCGGGCTTGCCAGCCAGCAGGGACAGCTGAAGGTCAAGCAGCCGCAGCCCCTCGGCCTCAAGCGAAAATCCGTGCGCGCCAAGCCCCCAGCGGATGGCAATGCCCTGCACCAGCGACGTCAAAAGGATCGCGGCATCCTGCGCAGCTATGTCTGCACGGATCGCGCCCTCTTTGCCCATGTCCTCCAGACAGGCGACAAGATGCGCCTGATACTGCGCCAAAAGCCCGCGAAAGCGGTCCCGCAGAAAGGCGTTGTCGACGTTCAATTCGCGTGAATGCAGGATCGCGGGCAGCGCTGGACAGGCCTCGATCTGGCGCAGCTGGGCCGCGATCAGGCCACGCAACTGGTCCTGCGGCGCACCACGTCCAGCCAGCGCCTGATCCCAAGCCAGATGCAGGCGTTCGGCGATCACCTCGCCCACGCTGGACCACAGATCCGCTTTCGTCGGAAAGTGCCGGAAAATCGCGGCCTGTGTCACCCCGACCTCTCGCGCGATGTCGTTCGTGGTCAGGCGATCCGGTCCGATCCGGTCGGCCAGGCGCAAAAGCGCCTCGACAATGTCGGCCTTGCGGTCTTCGGCGGGTTTGCGACGGATCATGGCAACCTCTTGTAAGTAATCAACCACTAACATTATACTGGTAAAAATCAAGCCGATTCGGCTGAGGAGCCTTCCATGCCCCGCCTGTCCGCCCTTCTGGCCCTGCCCCCCATCGCGCTTGGCGCCGCGATCGCGGCCTGGATGATCACGACCGCCCCCGGCCCCGCGCAGGAAAGCGGCACGATGCCCGGCCTTGCGGTCCGCGTGGCGCCTGTTGCCGCGCAGGATATCCGCCCGGTGGCGCATGGCTGGGGCGCGGTCCGCGCCGCGCAGGGCTGGACCGCCGTGGCCGAGGTGCGCGGGCAAGTGATCTGGCGCCACCCCGATCTGGAAGAGGGGCAATTGATCCCGGCGGGCACCGAGGTGCTGCGCATCGATCCGGCCGATTACGATCTTGCCATCGCGCAGGCCGAGGCGGACCTGATGGCGCTGCAGGCCGAAGCCGCACAGATCGTGGCCGAGGCCGAAAATACCGACCGCGTGCTGACGCTTGAAACCGAGCGGCTGACCCTGGCCGAGGCCGATCTGGCCCGCATCCGGGGGCTGGTCGCCCAAGGGGTGAACCCGCAAACCCGCGCAGATGAGGCCGAAAAGGCGGTACTGCAAACCCGCCGAACCGTGACCGAATTGCAAAACAGTCTGGCCCTGATCCCGTCGCGGCAGGCCCGCATTACCGCCCAACAGGCCCGGACCACGGCCACACTGGCCCGCGCCCGCCGCGACCGCGATCAGACCGTGCTGACCGCCCCCTTTGATCTGCGCGTGACCAGCATCGCGGTGGATCTGTTCCAGCCGGTCGCCATCGGCCAGGTTCTGGTGCAGGGCGACGGGCTGGACCGGGCCGAAGTGGTGGTGCAGGTGCCCCTGCCCGCCTTCCAGCGGCTGTTGTTCCCGATCGACCGGCCAGCTGACCCTTTGGCGGCAATCCGCCAAGGCCCCGCATCGCGAATAGGCGCAGAGCTGCATCCGTTGTCGGACCCATCCCAGATCTGGCAGGCCCAGGTGTCCCGCGTCGAAGGCGCGCTTGACCCCAAGGCGCGCAGCGTGCCGGTCGTGGTCAGCGTGGCCAACCCTTATGCCGATGCCGCCCCGCCCCTGCGCCTGCCATTGGTGCCGAACATGCAGGTTCAGGTGACCCTGACCGGCGCGCCCGTTCGCGACGCGGTTGTCATCCCCGAGGCCGCCTTGCACGGCGATGCCGTCTATCTGGTCACCGCTGACGACCGGCTTGAGATCCGTCCCGTCACCCCGGCCTTCCGGCAGGATGGGCTGGTGGTGATCCGCGACGGTCTTGCCCCCGGCGACCGTCTGGTGCTGGATGACATCGCGCCCGCCCTGCCCGGCATGCCGCTGCGGCCCGTGCCGGTTGAGCCCGCGCCATGATCCGCTGGTTCACAGGGCATCCCACGGCGGCCAATCTTCTGCTTCTGGTGTTCATCGCCGCGGGCAGCTTTGCCGCGCCAACGCTTTTGCGCGAAACCTTCCCCGATTTCCGCCCCGCCGAAGCCGAGATTGTCGTCACCTATCGCGGCGCGGCGGCCGAGGATGTGGAAACCGGCATCTGCGCGCCCTTGTGGGACGCGGTGCAGGGGGTCGAAGCACTGGACAGCTTTTCCTGCACCGCGCAGGACAACCGCGCCCGCGCCGTCGCCACCATGAAACCTGCGGGCGATGCCAACCGCTTCGTGGCCGAACTGCGCACCGAAGTAGCCGCAATCGATACCTTCCCCGACCGTGCCGATCCGGCGACGGTGCGCGAATTGCACCGCACCGATCTGGTCACCTCGGTCGCGGTATCGGGCGATCTGCCCCTGTCCGAGCTTGATCTTTACGCCGATGGCCTGGCCGACCGGCTGGCGGCGCTGCCCGATGTGGCACGGGTGAACCGGGCGGGGCTGGGGGCGCGCACGCTTTCGGTGCTGCCCGACCGCGCGGTTCTGGCCCAACACGGGCTGACGGCGGCGGGGCTTGCACAGGTGATCGGCGCGCAAAGCCTGGACCTGCCCGCGGGGCGGCTGGAAACCGCCGCGCAGGATCTGACCCTGCGTTTCACCGCCGAGGCCCGCACGGTGCGGATGCTGGCCGCCCTGCCCGTTCTGACCCGACCCGATGGCGCCGTGCTGACCCTGGGCGACGTCGCGCAGATCATCGAAACCCATGAACCCCCCGAGGAACAGGCCCGCCTGAACGGGGCCCCCGCCATCATCCTGGAAATCCACAAGCCGCTTGAGGCGGATGCCCTGCGCGCGCTGGATGCGGTGAAGGCGGTGGTGGTGGCGGAAACGGCCCGCCTGCCCGACAGCGTATCGGTTCAGGTCGTCCAGGACGTCACCTCGATCATCCGTGACCGGCTGGCCATGCTGGTGGAAAACGGCATCATCGGCCTGTTGCTGGTGGTCGCGGTCATGAGCCTGTTTTTCCGCCCCGCCTTTGCGATCTGGGCGGCGATGGGCCTTCCGGTGGCGTTTCTGGGCGCTTTCCTGTGGATGTCGGTCACGGGGCTCAGTCTGAACATGATGACGCTGGTGGCCCTTCTGATGGCGATCGGCATCGTGATGGATGATTCCATAGTCCTATCGGATTCCATCGCCGTTCACGCGGCCAAGGGCGTCAGCGTTGAAAGCGTCACCGCCGGTGTTCTGGCCGTTGCGCCGGGGGTGGCGTCCTCATTCCTGACGACGGTTGCGGTCTTTGTCCCGCTGTCCTTCCTGTCGGGCGAACTGGGCGCGGTGCTGGAGGTGCTGCCACTGGTCCTGCTGGCCGCGTTGGCCGCAAGCCTGATCGAGGCCTTCCTGATCCTGCCCCATCACCTGAAAGGCGGACTTTCGGGTAGGGACAGATCGCCCTCGCGGTTCCGCGCGGCGTTTGATCGGGGCTTTGCCGCGCTGCGCGACCGTGGCGTCGGGCGGCTGGCCGATGCGGCGATCCGCGCCCGCTGGCTGGTGCTGGGGCTGTCTATGGGCGCGCTGATCGCAACGGTTGGCGCCCTTGGCGGCGGATTGGTCAAGCGCGAGGCGATGCCCGACATTGACGGCGATGTGCTGGAAGCGCGCATCCTGCTGCCCGCGGGCACGCCGCTGGCCCGCACAAACGACGCCGTGGCACAGGTCGAGGCCGCTCTGGCCCGCGTCAATAACCGCCTGAGCCCCGCCCAACCCGGCGCGCAGACGCTGGTGCTGCGCACCATCACGCGGCTGGGCCGCAATGCCTCGGTGGGGGAAACGGGGCCGCATCTGGCCACCGTCTCGGCCGACCTGCTGTCAGCGGAAACCCGCGCCACGACGCTGGATGAGCTGATCGCCCAATGGCGCGATGAAATCGGCCCCCTGCCCGGCGTATCCTCGCTGATCCTGATGGAACCCGGCATCGGCCCGCAGGGCATCGCGGTGGAACTGCGCCTGTCGCACCCCGACCTTGCCACGCTGGAAGCCGCCGGGCGCGCGACGCTGGCCGAATTGGAAACCTATCGGGGTGTGCGCAATGCGATGCTGGACCTGCGCCCCGGCAAGCCCGAACTGCGCCTGCAGCTGGCGCCGGGCGCGCGCACGCTGGGGCTGACGGCCGCCGATGTGGCGGGGCAATTGCGGGCCGCCTATCTGGGCACGCAACTGGCCGATGTGCGCCAGGGCGACCTGCCCTTTGAAGTGCAGGTTCTTCTGGCCGAGGGCGACCGCGATGCCCGCGCCGATCTGGAAAACTTTACCATCGCGCTGCCCGACGGCACGGCGGTGCCGCTGGATACCGTTGTAAATGTGCGTGAGGCGCGCGGCTGGTCCAGCATAACCCGGCGCGACGGGCTGCGCACGTTGACGGTGCAGGCCGATGTCGATGGCCGGATCGGCAATGCCGATGCGATCACCGCACGCCTTGAAACTGGCTTTCTGCCCGATCTGGCCGCCCGCCACCCGGGCCTGACCCATGAGGTCGCAGGCCAGGCCGCCAATTCCGCCGAAACCGTCGGCTCAATCCTGCGCGGGTTCCTGATCGGGATCGTTGGGGTCTATCTGATCCTGTCGTTCCAGTTCCGCAGCTATGTCGAACCGCTGATCGTGATGCTGACCATTCCCCTGGCCTTTCTGGGGGTGATCTGGGGCCATGTGCTGATGGGCTACAATATCTCGATGCCGTCGCTTGTTGGCGCGGCCTCTTTGGCCGGGATCGTCGTGAACAACGCCATCCTTCTGGTCGAGGTGATCCGGGAACGGATGACGGCGGGGCTGGGCGTGACACAGGCCGCGGGCGCGGCCGTGCGATCGCGGTTCCGCCCGATCTTTGTGTCGGTTTCCACCACGATCCTGGGGATGGCGCCGCTTCTGGCCGAGACTTCGACCCAGGCACAGACGCTGAAACCGCTGGTCATCTCGGTGGTCTTCGGGCTGCTGACCTCGACCGTGCTTGTGCTACTGGTCCTGCCTGCGTTCTACGCAATTCTGAGCGACCTCGGGCTGGGGCGTGCCGCACGCACAAGGCACTGAGCGAAAGCCAACACGATCTGCGGCCTGAACATCGCGATGACGCACCGCCATCACCAGGCAGTTAGTCAGGAATCCTGTCCAGAGACCGCCGCGACCTTAGCTGCCGATCAAAAGGATCTCGGCAGTGATGCAGATGCGGTTTTCCCCCGCCTTCAGCACCCCGCAAAGGGGTCTGCCGTCAAAGCCGACCGAGGCGACGTCAAGGTGCACCTGCCCCCCTGCCAACCGTCCCGCGCGCACCAGGATCTCGGTGGCGTAGCTATCCAGCCGGGCGTCGCCAAATCGGGTCTCGACAAGGCTGCCGATGCCCTCGATCCGGGCCTCGGGCATCCCCGCCCCTTCGGCGATCCGCGCCAGCAGGGCATGGGGGTCTTCGTTCGGGCGCAACGTGCACAGCACGGCATTGGCGGCACCTGCGCCCCCCGCCGCTTGCGGGGCGAACAGGTCAAAGCCGGTTTCCGGGTCGGGCTTCACCGACAGGCCCGCCCCGCGCAAGCCCCAGCCTTCGGCCACAAGATCCTCGGCCAGCGCCGTATCTGGCAGCAGCATGTGGCCCATGTGCAGCGCCCCATCCGCCGACCACAGACCGTGGCAATGCTGAAAGGCCGCGCCCGCCCGGCTGCCCAGATGCAGCCCCGCATCCTGAACCCGGGCGTCATGCAACACTGGCGCGGCGCGATACCAGGCGGCCCGGCCATCGCCCGGCGCGGGGCCGGGCACGACGTAGGACAGGTGCTGGAAATGCGCCCCGCGCAGGCGCAGATACCCGGCCGTGAACCCGGCGCGGGCAAAGGCGTCGGTGACCGCGCGGTCAAACGGCAGGCCCGCTGCAATCCGCAGCGTCACCGGCTCGGCCCGGCAGGGCAGCGCGGCAAAACGCGCCGGATCGCGCGGCCCGGGGTGGGCAAGACTGCGCGGCGCGATCATCCCGCGTTGTCCGCGGGCGCGATGTCGCCGCGCGCGGCAAGCTCCTCGCGGATCATCTTCTTGGTGATCTTGCCATAGGCCGATTTCGGCATCTCATCCCAGAAGACCACCTGACGCGGCATCTTGTAGCGCGCGATCCTGCCCTCAAGCCAGGCCAGCAGCGCCGCACCGTCGCAGGCCGCACCCGCACGGGCCACACAGACCGCCACGCCGACCTCACCCCATAGCGGGTCGGGCACGCCCAGCACGGCGACCTCGGAAATGTCGGGATGCTGCAGGATCTTTTCCTCGATCTCGCGCGGGTAGATGTTGGAGCCGCCCGAGATATACATGTCCGACGCCCGCCCCGTCAGATAGACAAAGCCCTGCGCATCCATATGCCCCAGATCGCCGGTCAGGAACCAGCCGTTGCGAAAGCTTTTGGCATTGGCTTCGGGGTTGTTGAAATAGCCCGCAAAGACCGCCGGACCGATCACCGCGATCTCACCCGTCTCGCCGGGGGGACATTCGTTGCCCTGGGCATCCTGGATCTGCACCTGCATCCCGGTGCGGGCAAACCCGCAGGTGCCGATGCGCATGGCGCCATCGTCCAGATGGTGATGCGCGGGCGGCAGAACGGTGATATTGCCGGTCACCTCGCCCAGGCCGAAATACTGCACCAGCTTCGGGCCCAGAACCTGCAACGCGCGGATCTGATCGGCGCGATACATCGGCGCCCCGGCATAGATCACATAGCGCAGGCTGGAATGGTCGTGATCCGCCACCGACGGGTGTTCGACCAGCAGCTTGACGATCGTGGGCACGGTGAAGGCATTGGTGACCTTCCATTTTTCGACCAGCCGCCAGACCTCGGCCGGGTCGAATTTCACCCCCCCCGGCAGGATGGTCTTGGCGCCATGGGCGACCTGCGCCAGCTGATGGATGCCCGCGCCATGCGACAGCGGCGCCACCACGATCGAGGCATCCCCCGGCCCGGTCCCCGGCATCAGGTCGCACAGATGGTTGGTGATCACGAAGGCCAGCTGCCCATGCGTCAACACCGCCGCCTTGGGCCGCCCCGTCGTGCCCGAGGTGAAGAAGAACCACGCCGGATCATCGCGCGCCACCGCCACGGCGGGCGCGGCCTGGCCCATGTATTCGGCCACCAGGCTGTCATAATCCGCCGCCCCCTGCCCGCCGATCGAAATGCGAAAGCCCAGATCGGCGCAGGCAGCGGCATGATCGGCAAACTCGGCCCCGTGCAGCAGGCCGCGCGCCTGCGAATTTTGCGCAAGCCAGGCGATATCCTCGGGCGATTGGCGGAAATTGGCCGGCACCCAGACCGCGCCGATCCGCCAACAGGCGAACATCGCTTCGAACATCTGGTTGTTGTTGGCCGATTGCACCAGAAGCCGGTCGCCCTTGCCAAGGCCAAATCGATCGACCAGGGCGGCGGCGAAGGCGGCGGAACGGGCCTCGATCTCGGCCCAGGTCCAGCTGCGCTCGCCCCAGACAAAGCCGATCTCGTCGGGGTGTCGCCGGGCGGCTTCGGTCAGGAACTGCGACAGGTTCATCACCCGCGTCGAAACGGGCGCGATCCCGTTGGAAAGGTCGATCGTCATTTCACGCGTTCCAGGATCGAGACGTAATTCGTGACCGCAGCGCCGCCCATGTTGAACACGCCCGCCATCGTGGCGCCGGGGATCTGCATGCCACCGGCCTCGCCCATCAGCTGCATCGCGGCCATGACATGCATCGACACGCCCGTGGCGCCGATCGGATGCCCCTTGGCCTTCAGCCCGCCCGAGGGATTGACCGGCAGCTTTCCGCCCTTCGCGGTGATACCTTCGCGGATGACGCGCGCGCCCTGCCCGCGTTCGGCCAGGCCCATCGCCTCATATTCCAGCAATTCGGCGATGGTGAAGCAATCATGCGTTTCCACCAGCGACAGATCGCCCAGGCCCACCCCCGCACGTTCCAGCGCCTGCGCCCAGGCGCGCCGGGCGCCGGCGAATTCCAGCACGTCGCGGCGCGACAGCGCCATCATCTCATTGGCATGCGCCCGCGCGCGGAAGGCGATGGCGCGGTTCATCCCGGCCGCGGTTTCGGGATCGGCCAGCACCAGAACCGCCGCGCCGTCCGACACCAGCGAACAATCGGTCCGGCGCAGCGGGCCCGCCACGATCGGGTTTTTTTCCGACACGGTGTTGCAGAATTCCTTGCCGAAATCCTTGCGCATATGGGCCAGCGGGTTGGCCATGCCATTGGCATGGTTCTTGGCCGCGATCATCGCCAGCGCCTCGGACTGGTCGCCGTGGCGCTGGAAATAGCTGCCCGCGATCTGGCCAAACAGGCCGGCAAAGCCGCCTTCGACCTGCGCCTCCTCCTTGCGATAGCTTGCGCCCAGCAGGATGTCGCCCACCTCGGCGGTGGGGGTGGCGGTCATCTTTTCCGCACCGATCACCAGCGCGATCTTGCCGCGGCCGGCGGCGATGAAATCCATCGCCCCATGCAGCGCCGCCGATCCGGTGGCGCAGGCGTTTTCATAGCGCGTGGCGGGCGTGTGGGCAAAGCGGTCATCCCCCATCGCCACCAAAGCGCCCTGAAAATCCTGCGGGGAAAAGCCGTTGTTGAAGACGCCCACGAACAGGCCATCCACATCCGCGGGGGTGATGCCGGCATGGGCCAGCGCCTCGGACACGGCGGCGGCCATCAGGGCCTCGGTATCGGGCAGGTCGGATTTGCCAAAGGCGGTATGCCCCCAGCCGACGATCTGGGCTTCGTTCATGCGGTTCTCCTGTCAGATGTGCCCCGGCGCAGGGCGTAAAGCCGGGCCAGGGATTTTTCGATCTCGGCCGCCCCGGCACGCAGCCGGGACAGCAGGTCATCGCGGCGCGGGCGCTGCATCCGGCTTTCGATCGCGGCCAGCGACAGCGCACCGGCCAGCGCGCCATCGGGCCAGCGCAGCGCCAACCCCAAGCCCCAGGAATCGGGGTAAAGCAGCCCGGGGTTCAGCGCGTGACCATTCTGGCGCGTGACCCGCACATGTTCGCGGATCAGATCGGGGGGCAACGCGGCATAGCTGCCGGCCAGCTGCGCGGCATTGGCCTCCAGCGCGGCCTCGACCTCGGCATCGGGCAGGGCGGCCAGCATCGCCAGCGACCCCGCCCCCACGCCCAGGGGGTGCAACTGCCCCGCCATCAGCGCATGGGTCCGGATCGGATAGCTGCCCTCTTCGCGGTGCAGGCACAGCGCCGAATACCCCTGCCGGACGGAAATGAAGGCCGCATCCCCGGTTTCGCGGGCAAGCCGCGCCAGCACGGCAGAGGAATGTTCCAGAATTCCATGGCGTTGTGCGGCGAACGTGCCCAGAATATAGGCCTCTTCGCCCAGAAAATAGCGCCGCGTATCGGGGTTTTGTTCGACCATGCCGCCGCGCATCAGCGCCAGCAGCAGACGCCGCACGGTAGGCTTGTTCAACCCGCTTTGCGCCACCAGATCGCCCAGCGTCACACCCGCCACACCCCCCCGGCCAACCGCGCTCAGCAGGGCAAGCGCACGGTCCACCGTCTGGGCACCGCCCAGGTTTGCCGAGGATACCATTTCCATACGTTCCATATTGTGGACCACAATCCAGCCCCGCCAGGCCATATGCGATAAAGCTTTCAAACTGATTTTTGACTTTTGCGACCCTTTTGCAAGGTTTTATTTTTCTTGTCCGATTTTTCATTCCAATATATGGATCAACAATGCTGCAGGAGGCAGCACCATGACCGGCCCGCAAGGGCCACCTGCTTGGGAGGAAGACATGACATTCGCGATTTTCGGCAGGACTGCCCTCGCGTCGATTCTGGCCGGCGCGCTGATGGCCGGCACCGCCGGCGCCGAGACGCTGCGCCTGTCGCATAACACCGGCGACACCACCACCTGGCACAAGGGCGCCGAGAAATTCGCCGAACTGATCGCGGGCGCGACCGGCGGCGACATCGAGGTGCGCGTGTTCCCCAATGCCCAGCTTTCGGGCGGCGACCAGATGCGCCAGGCCGAAATGGTCGGTCGCGGTGCGCTGGATCTGGTGGTGACCTCGGCGATCAACGTGACGCCGCTGGTGCCGGAAATGGCCGTGTTCTCGTTGCCCTACCTCTATGCCAATTACGAACAGGTCGATGCCACCACCCAGGGCGCACCCGGCGAAATGATGGCGGGCATCCTGGCCGAAAAGGGCATCGTCGTTCTGGCCTGGGGCGAAAACGGCTTTCGCGAAGTCACCAACAACATCCGCCCCGTCACCTCGCCCGACGACATGAAGGGGCTGAACATGCGCGTCGCGGGGCCGATGTATATCGACGTGATGAACGCGCTTGGTGCCAACCCCCAGCAGATGCAGTGGGGCGAAACCATCACCGCGCTGCAGCAGGGCGTGGTCGATGGCCAGGAAAACCCGATCGGCGCGGTCATCATCCCGCAGCAGGTCTATGAGGTGCAGAAATACCTGACCACCTGGCATTATTCCTACGACCCCATCTTCATCGGCATCAGCCAGCAGAAGTGGGACAGCTATGATGCCGAAACCCAGGCCAAGCTGCGCGCCGCCGCCCAGGAAGCCATGAGCTATCAGCGCGACATCTCGCGCGAGGCGACTGCCAGCGGCATCGACTTCCTGCGCGAAAAGGGCATGGAGGTCTATGAACCCACCGCCGAGGAACTGGCCGCCTTCAAGGCCGCGACCCAAAGCGCGTTCGACACCTGGGCGGCCAAGGTCGGCCCGGAAATCGTCGGCGCCTTCCAGCACGCGATCGCGGCCGCCAACTAAGCCTTTGGCCCGGCGCGCCCGCAACAGGCGCGCCGGTCTGGTTTCAACCCCGGGGGAGGCGTGATGGCGTTCATCCTGCGCGAGGCCGAAAAGATCATCTGCGCGGTGCTCTTTCTGGCGATGACCTTGCTGGGCTTTGCCAATGTCGTGGTGCGCTACGGCACGAACTATTCCCTGGCCGTCACCGAAGAGCTGTTGACCAACGGCTTCCTGCTGCTGACCGTGTTCGGCGCGGCGGTGGCGGCGCGGCGGGGCGAACATCTGGCGGTGACGCTGGTGCATGACCTGCTGCCGCGCCCGCTGCAACGGGCGGTCTTCATCCTGTCGGTTCTGCTGTCGGTCGCGCTTCTGGCGCTGTCGGCGTGGTTTTCGTGGCAATCGGTTGCCAATCTGATGTCCAACGGGATGCGGTCCTATGGGCTGGGGATCCCCGCCTGGTATTATCAGATCGCGGTGCCCTTCGGCTTTGCGCTGGTGCTGGTGCGCTATCTGCAGCATGCGGTTTCGGTGCTGTGCGGCGCCCCGCAGCATGAGGTGATCCCCGATGTCTGACCTGTTTCCCGGCCTGCCCGCGGGCACCGAGATGATCATCCTGTTCTTCATCCTGATCGCGCTGCGCGTGCCGGTGGCCTTTTCGCTGGGCCTGTCGGCGATCTATGCAATGTGGCAGATCGGCTTCGGGCTGGACCTGGCGGGCGATCTGATCGCCACGGGGGTTTCGAAATTCTCGCTGCTGGCGATTCCCTTCTTCATCCTGGCGGGCACGCTGATGGGATCGCTGGGCATTGCCGAACGGATGATCCGGTTCTTCCGGGTGCTGATCGGGCCCACGCCGGGCGGCATGGGGGTGGTGGGCACGGTGGTCTGCCTGTTCTGGGGCGCGGTCAGCGGATCGGGCCCGGCCTCGGTGGCCGCAATCGGCCCGATGATCATCAAGGGGATGGAGGAAGACGGCTATCCCCGCGCCTATGCGGCGGGCCTGGTCTGCACCGGGGCGGCGCTGTCGATCGTGATTCCGCCCTCGATCGGGCTGGTGATTTACGGGGTGATCGCGGAAACCTCGATCTCGCAGCTGTTTCTGGCGGCGATCCTGCCGGGGCTGGCAATGGGGGCGATGATGCTGCTGACGCTGCCCTTCGCAAAGCCCCGCGGCGGGGCGGCGCTGGCCGCGCTGTTCCCGATGCCCCACGCGGACAAGCCCTATCCGGTGCGGCTGTGGCTGTCGTTCAAGGACAGCTTCTGGGGCCTGATGACGCCGGTGGTCATCCTGGGCGGCATCTATTCGGGCATCTTCACCCCGACCGAGGCCGCGCTGGTCGCCACCGTCTATGCGCTGGCCGTGGGCGGGCTGGCCCATCGCACGCTGACCCTGCGCGGGCTTTACGACAGCCTGGCCAATGCCGCGGCCTCATCGGCCACGGTGATGCTGGTCGTGGCCTATGCAAGCCTGTTCGGCTGGGTCGTCACGGTCGAGGATCTGATCGGCCAGTATTCCGGCGCCCTGCTGGGGCTAAGCGAAAATGGTCTGGTGATCCTGCTGGTAATCATGCTGATCCTGCTGGTCGCGGGCATGTTCATGGACCCGGTCACGGTAATGTTCATCTCGCTTCCGATCTTCCTGCCGGTGATGCGCGAACTGGGCTGGGATCCGGTCTGGTTCGGGGTTCTGGTGATGGTCAACCTGGCCATCGGCCTGATCACGCCGCCGGTGGGCATCAACCTGTTCGTGGCTGCCAACATCACCCGCCTGCCGATCGAGCGGATCGCGCGCGGGGCGGTGCCGTTCCTTATCGTCTCATTGGCAGGGCTGGCGCTGATCGCGCTTGTTCCGCAACTTTCGCTGGTGGTGCTTGGCCCGCGCTGATCGCCCGCGCCACACCCAACAGGGGTATCCTTCATGACCGACAAAACCGCCATCGTCACCGGCGCCGCCCGCGGCATCGGGCTTGCCACCACAAAGCAGTTCCTGGCCGAGGGCCGGCGCGTCGCCATGATCGACCGCGACGCCGAGGCGCTTTTGCATGAGGCGGGCCAGCTGGACGGCGTCCTGCCGGTTATCTGCGACGTCTCGCAGCCCGATCAGGTCGCGGCGATGATGGATCAATGCGCCGGCCACCTGGGCCGGATCGACGCGCTGGTCAACAATGCCGGGGTCGCCGATTTCGGCCCGATCGAAGACACCACCTTCGCCCGCTGGCGCGAGGTGATGGCCACCAACCTGGATGGCGTCTTCCTGTGTTCGCAAGCCGCGATCCCGCATCTGCGCCAGACGCGGGGCGCGATCGTGAACATCGCCTCGATCTCGGGGCTGCGCGCCTCGACCCTGCGGGTGGCCTATGGCACCTCGAAGGCGGCGGTGATCCATCTGACGCAACAGCAGGCGGCAGAGCTGGGCGAATACGGCATCCGCGCCAATTGCGTGGCCCCCGGCCCGGTGCGCACGAAACTGGCGATGGCCGTGCATTCGCAAGACATCATCGACGCCTATCACGATGCGATCCCGCTGAACCGCTATGGCAGCGAGGATGAGATTGCCAGCGTGATCACCTTCCTCTGCTCGGACAAGGCCAGCTATGTCACCGGCCAGACCATCGCCTCGGACGGCGGGTTCCAGACCACCGGCGTCGGCCTGCCCGCCCTGCGCCGCGACGCGCGGCAGCCCTGACGCCCGGCGGGCCGCGAACCTGTTGATGCGCGCACAACCGTGCAGTATTCTATTTGTCGACAAGATGCCTTGAGACTACAGGAGTCCGCGACATGGCCGAGCCCGAGCACGAAGCCCTTCAGGAACGCAAGCGCGGCTCGGGCGTCAAGCGGGTGTATGAATTGCTGCGCGATGAAATCCTTGATCTGAAACTGCCGCCGGGCAGCCCGATCGATGAGGTTCATCTGGCCGAACGCTTTGGCATGTCGCGCACACCGATCCGCGAAGCGCTGGTGCGGCTGGCGGGCGAGGGGCTGGTGGAAACGCTGCCCAACCGCTCTGCCATGGTGTCGAACATCGATTTCGTGAACCTGCACACCTTCTTTGACGCGATCACACTGATGTATCGCGTCACCACCCGGCTGGCCGCGCAATACCACCGCCCCGAGGATCTGGACCGTATCCGCGCCCTGCAGGTCAGCTATGCCGCCGCGGTCGATGCCCAGGATGCGCTGGCGATGGTGGCAATCAACCGCGATCTGCACGCCGCCATCGCCGAGGCCGGGCGCAACCCCTATTTCACCACGCTGACCCTGCGCCTGCTGGATGAGGGGCGGCGCATCCTGCGGCTGTATTACCAGTCCTTCGATGACCGGCTGCCGCGCGAATATGTCGATGAACACGAAGCTATCATCGCCGCCATCGCCGCGCGCGATGTGGACCTGTGCGACCGGCTGGCCCGCGCCCATGCCGACCAGATCGTGCGCCAGGTCCAGCAATTCTTTGCCCGCGACCAACGGATGAATGTCGCGTTGTAGCCTGCGCGATTTCTTGTCGACAAATAAAATGCAAAAGGTATTATGACCTCAGGAATCGGCGCCCTGCCGGTTTTCCGCCGCTGCCGCACCCGGATCATGAGGAGTTTCCCGATGGACACCGCGATTTTCACCGGCGTCATCCCCGCGCTGATGACGCCCTGCAAGGCCGACCGCACACCCGATTTCGACGCGCTGGTGCGCAAGGCGCAGGACCTGATCGCCGCCGGCATGTCCGCCGTTGTCTATTGCGGGTCGATGGGCGACTGGCCGCTGCTGACCGATGCGCAGCGGATGGAAGGGGTCGAACGGCTGGTGAAAGCCGGCATCCCGGTCATCGTGGGGACGGGTGCGGTGAATTCCGCCGCCGCCGTGGCCCATGCCGCCCATGCCCAGAAGATCGGCGCGGCGGGGCTGATGGTGATCCCGCGGGTTCTGTCGCGCGGCGGCGCGCCTGTGGCGCAGCGCCACCACTTCAAGGCGGTCCTGGCCGCGGCGCCCGACCTTCCGGCAGTGATCTACAACAGCCCCTATTACGGGTTTGAAACCAAGGCCGACCTGTTCTTTGCCCTGCGCGCCGAACACCCCAATCTGGTGGGCTTCAAGGAATTCGGCGGCGCCAAGGCGATGACCTATGCGGCCGAACATATCACCAGCGCGGATGACGGCGTGATCCTGATGGCCGGCGTCGATACCGGCGTCTACCACGGCTATGTCAAATGCGGGGCGACCGGCACGATCACCGGCATCGGCAATGTGATCCCGAAAGAGATCCTGCATTTCGTGGCCCTGGCCAAGGCCGCCGCCGCTGGCGATGTAGATGCCCGCATCCGCGCCCGCGAACTGGGCGAGGCGCTGGAGGTTCTGTCATCTTGGGATGAAGGCTATGATCTGGTGCTGTATTACAAGCACCTGATGGTGCTGCAGGGCGATGCCGAATATGCGCTGCATTTCAACCCGACCGATGAGCTGACCCCCAGCCAGCGCGCCTGGGCCGAGACGCAGTTTGCCCAGTTCAAGACCTGGTATGCCAGCTGGAGCACCCTTCCCGGCGCGGTGCAGGCCTGCAAGGTCTGATCACGGCCACCTGCGCAACACCATCGGCCCTCCCCCTGCGGGAGGGCCGTTTTCTTTGGCTCAGGCGATGGCGTCCAGCCCCTGGTCCAGCAGGCGATCAAGCTGGTCCACCTCGGCGGCGCTCAGCGTGATGCCCTGGGCCACGGCCTGGGCGCGGGCGGCAAAGCGGCGCTCGGATGGCAGCCGCGCGCCCTGCCCCTTGATCGCGGCAAACAGGGTTTCGGCCCGCGCGAAGGGGTCACCCGGGCGGCCGGCCGCAAATTTTTCCGGCGACAACGCCAGGATCAATTCGCCATGCACCGGCGCCAGCGTCGTGCTGCCCAGGAAATCCAGGACCTCGGGACTGGTCAGATCGCCGATCATCACGCCCGCCAGCAATTCAATCATCGTGCCGATGGCCGAACCCTTGTGCCCACCAAAGGGAAGCATCGCACCGGCCAGCGCGGCCTCGGGGTCGGTGGTGGGCGCGCCTTGCGCGTCGATCGCCCAACCCTCGGGCAGGGGCTTGCCGGCGCGGCGGTGCAACTCGATCTCGCCCCGCGCGGCAACCGATGTGGCGAAATCGAACACATAGGGGTCGCGGCCCGAACGCGGCCAGCCAAAGGCAAGGGGGTTGGTGCCCAGCAGCGGTTGGTTACCGCCGGTGGGCGCGACGGTGGCGTAGCTGGGGCACATCACCAGCGCCGCCAGCCCCTGCGCGGTCAGCGCCTCGACCTCGGGCCACAGGGCGGCGAAATGGGTGCAATCATTCACCACCAACGCCGCCAGCCCCAGATCGCGCGCCCGGTCCACCACCACCGGCAGGCCCAGTTCAAACGCCGGGTTGGAAAACCCGCGCTGCGCATCGACCCGCACGATGGCACCGCCCGCACCCGGCTGCAGCACCGGCAGCGCATCGCCCCGCACCTTGCCCGCCTTCAGCGTGCGCAGGGCGCCCTCGATACGGTAAATGCCATGCGATTTGCAGCCGTCCCGTTCCCCCGCCGTGATGACCCGCGCCAGCGCGCCGGCCTGCACCGCGTTCATGCCCGCGCGCTGAAAGATCGCTTCTACACGGGTTTGAAGGGCCTCGATGGAAAAGGTCTGGGTCATGGGGCTGGCTCCTGTCTGGCACGCGGGTTCGAAATCTTGACTATCTGCATACAGAAAGTATACAAAATTTCAAGCGCGCTGGCCCGCTTCCAACGCAGGTGCCGCACCACGAAACAGACCGAAAGGACAGGCTGATGACCTTCACCCCCCATGGCAAGCATCTGATCGCAGGCAACTGGGTCGCGGGCGATGCCAGCTTCACCTCGACCCCCGCGCATGGGCCAGCCCACAGCTTTGCGGTGGGCACGGTGGCGCTGGTCGATCAGGCGGCGCGGGCGGCGGAGGCGGCGTTCTGGTCCTTTGGCTGGTCGTCGCGGGGCGAACGCGCACGCCTACTGCGCCGCATCGCCGATGAGATCGAGGCCCGCGCCGAGACCATCACCGAAATCGGCTGTCAGGAAACCGGCCTGCCCGAGGCGCGGCTGAACGGCGAACGCGGGCGCACGACGGGCCAGCTGCGGCTGTTTGCCGATCATATCGAGGCGGGCGATTACCTTGACCGGCGCCATGACGCGGCCCTGCCCGACCGCCAACCCCTGCCCCGCCCCGAAATCCGCATGATCCAGCGGCCCATCGGCCCGGTGGCGGTGTTCGGCGCGTCCAACTTCCCGTTGGCGTTTTCGACCGCGGGGGGCGACACGGCGGCGGCGCTGGCGGCGGGCTGCCCGGTGGTGGTCAAGGGCCATTCCGCCCATCCCGGCACGGCCGAGATCGTGGCCGAGGCGATCCTTGCGGCCATCACCGCCTGTGGCATTCACCCCGGCGTCTTCAGCCTGATCCAGGGCGGCAACCGGCAGGTCGGCGAGGCGGTGGTCACCCATCCGCTGATCAAGGCGGTCGGGTTCACCGGATCGCTGGCCGGGGGACGGGCGCTGTTCGACCTGTGCGCCGCGCGGGCCGAACCGATCCCGTTCTTTGGCGAACTGGGGTCCGTCAACCCGATGTTCCTGCTGCCGGCGGCCATGGCCGCGCGCGGCGATCAGATCGCCCAGGGCTGGGCGGGCAGCCTGACGATGGGCGCGGGACAGTTCTGCACCAATCCAGGCATCGCGGTGGTGATGCAGGATCAGGCCACCGCGCTGGCACAGGCCACGCTGGCCGCCCTGCATGCGGTGGGGGCACAGGTGATGCTGACCGAGGGCATCGCCAGCGCCTATCTGCAAGGCCGCGACCGCGTGGCGGGTGCGCGCGGGGTGCAATCCCTGCTGACGCAGGTCTGTGACCGGCGCCAAGCCACGCCGCAGCTGTTTCAGGTGCGCGGCGCAGACTGGCTGGCCGATCACAGCCTGTCCGAAGAGGTCTTTGGCCCGCTGGGCCTGATCGTCACCGCCGCCGATCCCGAGGAGATGCTGGCCATCGCCCAAAGCCTGCAGGGTCAGCTGACCGCGACGCTGCATCTGGATGCGGGCGATACCGATCTGGCGCGCCGGCTGATGCCGGTGCTGGAACGCAAGGCGGGCCGCGTGCTGGCCAATGGCTACCCCACCGGGGTCGAGGTCTGCGACGCGATGGTGCATGGCGGTCCCTATCCGGCCAGCACGAATTTCGGCGCCACCTCGGTCGGGACGCTGTCGATCCGGCGCTTCCTGCGCCCCGTCAGCTATCAGAACATCCCTGCAGCCCTGCTGCCCGCCGATTTCGGCGCCTGACCCCCGGCCCTTCCCCCCGGGGAAGGGCAGTCCGCCGGCAATCTTCATGCAAATTGAATACTACCTGTATACTCAATGTATTTTCTGATTGATTTGTTGCCTTGCTGGCCGGATAGTTCAAAACAAAGGAATCAAGATCACACACACAGGGAGTGACACATGAAAAAATCGATCTTTGCCGCCGGCCTTCTGGCCGCCACCGCCGCCGCGATGCCCGCGCAGGCCGACAAGCTGGACGACATCATTTCATCGGGCACGCTGCGCTGCGCGGTTGTGCTGGATTTCCCGCCGATGGGGTCGCGCGATGCCAGCAACAACCCGATCGGCTTTGACGTCGATTACTGCAACGATCTGGCCGCCGCCCTTGGCGTCAAGGCCGAAATCGTGGAAACCACCTTCCCCGAACGCATCCCGGCGCTGATGTCGGGCCAGGTCGATGTGGCCGTCGCGTCCACCTCGGACACGCTGGAACGGGCCAAGACCGTGGGCTTCACCATTCCCTACTACGCCTTCGAAAACGCCGTCGTGGCGAATGAAAAGGCCGACATGGCCGATTGGGAAGGCATGAAGGGCAAGACCGTGGGCGCCACCGCCGGCACCTATGAGGCGATCTGGCTGGAAGAGCGGGTGAAGGAATGGGGCGAAGGCCAGTTCCGCCCGTATCAGAACCAGGCCGACGTGTTCCTGGCGCTGAGCCAGGGCCAGCTGGATGCCACCGTCTCGACCGTCGAGGTGGCCGAGGCCAATGTCGCATCGGGCAACTTCCCCGGCATCAAGATCGTCGACAAGGCGCCGATGGTTCCGGACTATGTGGCGCTGATCACGCTGCGCGAGGAATATGGCCTGATCAACTACATGAACCTGTTCATCAACCAGCAGGTTCGCACCGGCCGCTATGCCGAGCTTTACAAGAAATGGGTCGGCGAGGGTGAACCCGCCAACCTGACGATCCAGGGCGTCTACCGCTGATACCAACGCCTTGATGCGATGCGGGGGGTGCCCCCCGCGTCGCCGCTGCGGTCCCAGACACGAGGCGGCCCATGTTCAATTATAATTTTCGCTGGAACCAGGCGCTGAATTCGCTTCCACAAATGCTGGAAGGCGCGCTTGTCACCATGGAGATCGCGATCCTGTCGATGGTCATCGGCATTTCCATCGCGGTCGCGCTGACGGTGTTCCGGCTGTCTGGCAACCGTATGTTGAAAGCCGTTGCCACCACCTGGGTGGAAATCGCCCGCAACACCCCCGCGCTGTTTCAGATCTATATGGTGCATTTCGGGCTGGGCAGTTTCGGCATCCATCTGTCCCCCTACATGTCGCTGCTGGTGGGTATCGCCTTCAACAATGCAGGCTACCTGTCCGAGAATTTCCGCGGCGCGCTGAAGGCGATCCCCGATACCCAGACCCGCGCCGCCCGGTCCTTGGGCATGAGCGCGGGCCAGGCCTTTACCAGCGTGGTCATGCCGCAGATGTTCCGGATTTCTTTCCTGCCGATGACCAACCAGATGGTCTGGGCGATCCTGATGACCTCGCTTGGGGCGGTGGTGGCGATGAACACCGATCTTTACGGCGTCACCAGTGACCTGAACGCGCGCAGCTTCCGCACGTTCGAACTCTTCGCCATTGCCGCGGTGATCTTCTACCTGATCACCAAGGCCATCACCCTTTCGGCCCGCCTGCTTGCGGCCCGGCTGTTCCGTTACTGACGGGGGCGCGCGATGTTTGATACCGCACTGACCGCCAATGACCTGATGTTCCTGGCCAAGGGCGCCGGGATGACGCTGATCGTCACCGCGATCTCGGTGGTCTTCGGCACGATCCTGGGCATCATCTTTGGCGTGATCCGCTATCAGGTGGGGCCGTGGTGGGCCGCGCCGCTGACCTTCGTGCTGGATATCTTCCGGTCGATCCCGTTGCTGATCCAGCTGGTTCTGGCCAATGCCTTCGTCACGATGGTCCTGGGCATCCGGATCTCGGGCTTTGCCGTCGCCTGCGGGGTGCTGTCGCTCTATACCGCCGCCTATTGCGCCGAAATCGTGCGTGGCGGGATCGAGGCCGTGCCCCAGACCCTGCGCCGCGCCGCGCGTTCGCTGGGCATGACCTGGGGCCAGGACATGCGCAACATCGTGCTGCCGCTGGCCACCCGTGTGGCGCTGCCGTCCTGGATCGGGCTGGCGCTTGGCGTGATGAAGGATTCCGCGCTGGTCTATATCGTTCAGGTCGTCGAGCTGCTGAAATCCACCCAGATCCTGATCACCCGCCTGCAAGAACCGCTGTTCCTGCTGCTGATCTGCGGTCTGTTCTACTTCCTCATCTCCTTCCCGGTCGCCCGGTTCGGCGGCTATCTCGAAAAACGGTGGTCCAATGATTGAGATCGAGAATGTCCGCAAATCCTTTGGCTCGCTCGAGGTTCTCAAGGGTATCAACCTGACCGTCCAGAAGGGCGAGGTGCTGACCGTCATCGGCGGGTCGGGGTCGGGCAAATCGACGCTGCTGACCTGCATCAACGGGCTGGAACCCATCGATTCCGGGCGCATCCTGGTGGACGGGGTCGAGGTCCATGCCAAGACCACCGACCTGAACAAGCTGCGCCGCAAGATCGGCATCGTGTTTCAGCAATGGAACGCCTTTCCGCATCTGACCGTGCTGGAAAACGTGATGCTGGCCCAGGTCAAGGTTCTGAAGCGGTCCAAGGCCGAGGCCGAGGCCGAGGCGGTGCGCCAGCTGAACCACGTGGGTCTGGGCGACAAGCTGAAGGTCTATCCCGGGCGTCTGTCGGGTGGCCAGCAGCAGCGCATGGCGATTGCCCGCGCGCTGGCCATGTCGCCCGATTACATGCTGTTCGATGAGGTCACATCGGCGCTTGACCCCCAGCTGGTGGGCGAGGTTCTGGATACGCTGCGGATGCTGGCCTCGGAAGGCATGACGATGATCTGCGTCACACATGAAATGAAATTCGCGCGCGAAGTGTCCGACCGGGTGGCGTTCTTCCACAAGGGCGTGATGGCCGAAATCGCCCCGCCCGAGGATCTTTTCGGCGCGCCGAAAGACCCCGAGCTGCAAAAATTCTTGGCCGCCACGCATTGAGGGCATGATGAAAACCCAACCCGATGTGATCGTGATCGGCGCCGGTGTGGTGGGCCTGTCTGCCGCGCTGGCGCTGCAGGCGCGCGGCCTTGGCGTGACGGTGCTGGACCGCGAAGGCCCCGCCGCGGGCGCCTCGGCCGGCAATGCGGGGGCCTTTGCCTTCACCGACATCCTGCCGCTGGCCTCGCCCGGCATTTTGCGCAAGGCGCCGAAATGGTTGCTGGACCCGCTTGGCCCGCTGAGCGTGCCGCCAGCCTATGCGCTGCGGATCGCGCCGTGGATGTTTCGGTTCTGGCGCGCCTGTTCGCCCGCGCGCGTGGCCCAATCCACCATCGCCCAGACCGCGCTGATGGATCTGTCCAAAGCCGAGCTGGAGCCCTTTCTGGCCGCCACCGGCACCCTGCCGATGCTGCGCAAGGAAGGCAATCTGCAGGTCTATGAATCCGATGCCGAATTTCGCGCCGCGCTGCCCGGCTGGCAGGCGCGCACCGATCACGGGATTGAGTTTCAGCACATGTCGCCTGCGGAAATGGCGGACCTGCAGCCCGGCCTGTCCCCGCGTTTCATCCGCGGCACCTTCACCCCGGGCTGGTATTCGATCGCCGACCCCAAGCTTTACACGCTGGCGCTGGCCGATCGGTTCCGCGCACAAGGCGGCGAGATCGCCCGGGCCGAGGCCACGGCGCTGACCCCCGATGCCCAAGGCGTCACGCTGGCGCTGGCGGGTGGGGAAACGCGCCGCGCGGGCCATGTGGTTGTGGCCGCGGGGGCGCATTCGCACCTTCTGGCCCGCGGCCTTGGCGACCGCATCCCGCTGGAAACCGAACGCGGCTATAACACCACGCTGCCCGAAGATGCCTTTGACCTGCGCACGCAGATCACCTTTGGTGGGCATGGCTTCGTGGTCACACGCCTGTCCACCGGCATCCGCGTCGGCGGGGCGGTCGAACTGGGCGGTCTGACCCTGCCGCCGAATTTCCGCCGGTCCGAGGCGATGCTGAAGAAGGCCCAGGCTTTCCTGCCGGGGCTGAAGCCCACGGGCGGGGTGCAATGGATGGGATTTCGCCCGTCGCTGCCCGACAGCCTGCCCGCCATCGGCACCGCCCGCGCCACACCGCGCGTGACCTATGCCTTCGGCCATGGCCATCTGGGCCTGACGCAATCGGCCGGCACCGCGCGGCTGGTCGCCGATCTGGTGACGGGGGCTGCCCCCGCCATCGACCTGACCCCCTTCTCGCCCCAACGTTTCTGAGGACTTCATGGCCAGCCACACCTTTTCGTGCATTGACGGGCATACCTGCGGCAACCCCGTCCGGCTGGTCGCGGGCGGCGGTCCCCGGCTGCAGGGCGCCGACATGCTGGAACGGCGTGCCCATTTCCTGCGCGACTTCGACTGGATCCGCACCGGGCTGATGTTCGAACCCCGCGGCCATGACATGATGTCGGGCTCGATCCTTTACCCGCCCACCCGCGCCGATTGTGATGTGGCGGTGCTGTTCATCGAAACCTCGGGCTGTTTGCCGATGTGCGGGCATGGCACCATCGGCACCATCACCATGGGCATTGAAAACGGCCTGATCACGCCGCGCGAACCGGGCCGCCTGTCGATCGAGGCACCCGCCGGCAAGGTCGATATCGAATACCGCCAGGAAGGCCGGTTCGTCGAAGAGGTGCGGCTGACCAACGTCCCCTCGTTCCTTTACGCCGAGGGGCTGACCGCCGAGGTCGAGGGCCTGGGCGAGATCGTGGTGGATGTCGCCTATGGCGGCAATTTCTATGCCATTGTCGAGCCGCAGAAGAACTTCCGCGACATGGCCGATTTCACCGCGGGCGAGCTGATCGGCTTTTCCCCCAAACTGCGCGCGGCGCTGAACGCGAAATACGAATTCATCCACCCCGAACACCCCGCGATCAACGGGCTTAGCCATATCCAGTGGACAGGCGCCCCCACGGTCCCGGGCGCGCATGCGCGCAATGCGGTGTTTTACGGCGACAAGGCGATTGACCGATCGCCCTGCGGCACCGGCACCTCGGCGCGGATGGCGCAGCTGGCGGCCAAGGGCAAGTTGGCGGTTGGCGATGAATTCTGGCACGAATCCATCATCGGCTCGATCTTCAAGGGCCGGGTCGAGGGCGCGGCCGATGTGGCCGGGCGCGCGGCCATCATCCCGTCAATCGCGGGCTGGGCGCGGATGACCGGCTACAACACCATCTTCATCGACGACCGCGACCCCTTTGCGCATGGGTTCGTGGTCACATGACGGGCCGGGCGCAAGCGATCCTGCCGGGCACGGCCGAAGGCGCGGTTCTTGCCTGTGCCGAACCGCTCAGCTTCTGGGGCGGGGTTGATCCGGCCACGGGGCGGGTGATCGACGTGCATCACCCGCTGGCGGGGCAAAGCCTTGCGAGGCGCATTCTGGTGATGCCGGGCACACGCGGGTCCTGCACCGGATCGGGGGTGTTGCTGGACATGGTGCTAAACGGCCATGCGCCCGCGGCACTGGTCTTTGCCGAACCCGAGGATGTCGTGACCCTGGGCGCGATGATCGGGGCCGAGATGTTCGGCAAGCCCCTGCCGGTGCTACGGTTGACGCCCGATGCCTTTGCCGCGCTGGCACAGGCGCAATCCGCCCGCATCACCGAGACCGCAATCACCGCCGATGGCCTGACAATCCCGGTCCCCCCCCCCGCCACCGCCGCGCTGGATCTGACCGACCACGACCGCGCGATGCTGGAGGGCGCCGAGGGCGAGGCCACCGCCCAAGCCATGCGCATCCTGTGCGCGATGGCCGCCAATCAGGGGGCTGCACGGCTGATCGATGTGACGCAGGGGCATATCGACGGCTGTATCTATGCCAGCCCCGCGAACCTGACATTCGCGCAGAAAATGGCGGATATGGGCGCGCGCGTCCGCATCCCCACCACGATGAACGCGATTTCGGTCGATCATGCCAACTGGCGCTCGCAGGGTGTGCCGCCCGCCTTTGGCGGCCCCGCGCAACGGCTGGCGGATGCCTATGTCCGCATGGGCTGTCAACCGACCTTCACCTGTTCGCCCTATCTGCTGGACAGCGCGCCGCAGCAGGGTGAGGCGATTGCCTGGGCGGAATCGAACGCGGTCATCTATGCCAACAGCGTGCTGGGCGCGCGCACCGCCAAGCATCCGGATTTCCTGGACCTGTGCATCGCCATCACCGGGCGCGCGCCTTTGGCCGGGGTCTATCTGGATGAACATCGCCAGGCGCGCCGGATCATTGACGTCGATCTGCCCGCAGGGATTGACGATGCCTTCTGGCCGCTGATCGGATGGCTGGCCGGCCGGGCCGCGCCCGACCGCATCCCGGTGCTGCGCGGTCTGGCCGCCGCAAACCCCGGCCCCGAGGCGCTTAAGGCGCTGTGCGCGGCCTTTGGCACCACCTCGGCCGCGCCGATGCTGCATGTCGAAGGCATCACCCCCGAGGCCGATCGCATCGCCCCCGATGCTGACCACGCGCGGATCACACGCGCCGATATGGCGGCGGGCTGGCGCACCCTGAACGATGGTCCCGAGACGGTTGAACTGGTCGCGATCGGCAGCCCCCATGCCTCGATCCGGGAATGCCGGGCGCTGGCCGATGCGCTGGCCGGGCGGCATGTGACGGTGGCCACCATCGTCACCGCCGGGCGCGCGGTGATCGACCAAGCCCGCGCCGATGGCACGCTGGCAAGGCTGCACGATGCCGGGGTGCAGGTGCTGCCCGATCTATGCTGGTGTTCCATATCCGAGCCGGTCTTTCCCCCCGGCACCCGCGCGCTGATGACCAATTCGGGCAAATATGCCCATTACGGCCCCGGCCTGTCGGGGCGCGCGGTGCGCTTTGGCGGCCTTTCGGCCTGTGCCGAGGCGGCCGTGACCGGCCGAGCCCCGCAGACCCTTCCCCCCTGGCTTGCCTGAGGTTGCGATGCGTTCAACCAAGACCATCCATGTGATTTCCGCCCATGCCGAGGGCGAGGTCGGCGATGTCATCGTCGGCGGCGTCACCCCGCCACCGGGCGACACGCTTTGGGACCAGTCACGCTGGATCGCGCGCGATCGGCGGCTGCGCAATTTCGTGCTGAACGAACCGCGCGGCGGCGTTTTTCGTCACGTGAACCTGCTGGTGCCGCCAAAGCATCCCCAGGCCGACGCCGCCTTCATCATCATGGAACCCGAAGATACCCCGCCGATGTCAGGGTCGAATTCGATCTGCGTGGCGACCGTTCTGCTGGACAGCGGCATCCTGCCGATGACCGAGCCCGAGACGCTGATCACGCTGGAGGCCCCCGGCGGGCTGGTGCGGGTGCGCGCCGAATGCCGCAATGGCAAGGCCGAGCGGATCTTTGTGCAGAACCTGCCCAGCTTTGCCGCGCAGCTGGATGCAACGCTTGAGGTGCCGGGTCTGGGCACATTGCGGGTCGATACCGCCTATGGCGGCGACAGTTTCGTTTTCGTCGATGCGCAAGCGCTGGGGTTCGCCCTGACCGCGGATGAGGCGCATGACATTGCCAAGCTGGGCGTCAAGATCACCAATGCCGCAACCGAGCAGCTGGGCTTTCACCATCCCGAAAACCCCGACTGGCGGCATTTTTCCTTTTGCCTTTTCGCCGGGCCGGTCAGCCGGCAGGGGAACGAATTGCGCACCGGTGCCGCGGTGGCGATCCAGCCCGGCAAGGTCGACCGTTCGCCCACGGGCACGGCGCTGTCGGCGCGCATGGCGGTGCTGCATGCGCGCGGCCAGATGGGGCCGCAGGATCGGCTGACCGCCGTCTCGCTGATCGGGTCGACCTTCGCGGGGCGCATCCTGGGCACAACGATGGTGGGCGACCGCCCCGCGATCCTGCCCGAGATTTCCGGCCGCGGCTGGATCACCGGCATCCATCAGAACATGCTCGACCCGTCGGACCCCTGGCCCGAAGGCTATCGGCTGACCGACACCTGGGGCGCGCGCTGACCACGCCTTGCCCCCCGCTTGCGGCGATGCCGGGTCAGCCGGTCGGCGCGATGTTGATGAACATCCGCAGGATCTGCATCATGATCGGCACCAGCACGATCACAAGGTTGACCGGGAACAGGAAGCCCGCCAGCGGCAGAAGCATCTTGACCGGCAGGGCATTGGCCAGTTCCTCGGCCCGGATCAGGCGCAGTTCACGCATTTCCTGGCCAAAGACGCGCAGGGTCTTGACGATGCTGGCGCCCAGTTCCTGCGACTGGCGGAACATCGTGGACAGGGTGCGCGCCTCTTCGACACCGACGCGGGTGGAAAAGTTGTTCAACGCCTCATGCAGGGGGCGGCCGGCGCGGACCTCTAGGCTGATGATCGACAGGTGAAAGCCGAAGGCGGGCTTGGTGCGCATGAATTCGCGCGCCACCCGGTCGATGGCCGCCTCGATGCTAAGCCCCGCATCGACGCAAACGATCAGAAGATCCATGAAATCGGGGAACAGGCGCCGGAATTCGACCTGGCGGCGCGCGGCCAGACGGTCAAGGACCGCGTTGACCAAGATGAAGGCGATCCCGGCCACCAGCATCGAAAACATGCCCAGAAGCAGCGGCGCAACCGTAGGCGCCACCCCCAGCAGCACAAACCATGTCGAGACAAAGCTGGCTGCGGTGACCAGCAGCCGGATGATGTTATAGACCCGCCGCGCATTGCGGCCCAGAAAGCCCGCCCGGATCAGCCGCATGTCAAGGCTTTCGGGGTCGTTCTTTCGGATGACCTCATAATAATGGCCGATGAACGGGTTTTCATTGGCGAAGGCGGCATCGATCCGGCTGTCCTCGCGATCCGCGATATCGGACGCCCGTTCCAGATTGCGCGCGATCTGGCGCGATCGGCCAAGCCCGGACAGGATCGTGAAGCTGAGCAACAGGACCGAGACGAAGATCGCCACCAGGATCAGGATATCGGTGATCGGCTGCATGGGCGCTCCGGTTCAGAAGTCGAATTTGACAAGGCGATACAGGATGGCGACTCCAATCGACATCCAGACAAGAACGCCCACAACGACCACAGTGCCGTTGCCGCTTTCCCAGACCGGGTCGAAATAGCTGGGCACCAAGCCCCGGATCATGAAGAACAAAAGGAACGGGAAGGCCGCCATGATCACGGCGGTAATGCGGCCCTCGGCCGAGATTGCCTTGATCTTGGCGCGCAGAATGCCGCGGTCGCGGACCATCTTGGACAGGTTGCCAAGGATCTCGGACAGGCTGCCCCCGGTGCCGCGCTGCACGCTGATCGTGACCGCCAGCAGGTTCAGTTCCTCGGCGCCGACGCGCTCCACCATGCTCATCATGGCGGCATCCAGTTCAGCGCCAAAGGTCAGCTGATCGCTGAGAATGCCGAATTCGCTGCCGATCGGGTCGGGCATCTCACGCGAGACCAGCGCAATCGCGGTGCCGATCGGATGGCCCGCATTCAGCGACCGCACGATGATGTCGACCGCAGGCGGGATCTGCACGACAAAGCGCGCGATGCGGCGCGCGCGCAGCCGCAGCAGGATCAGCACGATCATCGCAGCGGCCAGAAAGGCCCCCAGCAGGATCTGGGCAATGACCCCCGGGATCAGGAGGAACGACAGCATCCAGGACAGGGTGAAAATGCCGATCACATAGGCAAGCCGGCGTTCCTGCGTCAGGTGCAGGCCGGATTGGCGATAGATGCGGATGAACCAGTCGATGGAATCATAGCCGCTGTCGCCGCCCCCCGCCCAGCGGTCCTTGAGCAGCTTGTTATAGGCAACGCTTTGATCGGCGCCGTCGCGCAGCCGCACAAGTCGTTCATTGATTTCCTTGGTGCGCCGCCGCCCCGCCAGCACCATGCGCAGGGTCGCGTCGACCAGCAGAAGCACCGCGCCAAAGACCAGACCGTAGAACAGGACCAGATTCATCGCGCGCCCTTACAGCTTATAGGTCGGGTCAAAGATCTTCATGTCGATCTTCAGCCCGATGGTGGCAACATCCTGCAGGAAGCGTGGCCGGATGCCGGTTGCGCGGAATTCGCCGATCACGCGGCCATCTTCTTCCACGCCCAGACGATTGAATTTCACGATCTCTTGCAGCTGGATCACCTCGCCCTCCATCCCGGTCAGTTCCGCGATCGAGGTGACCCGCCGTGTCCCGTCGCGCATCCGCGACAGCTGTACGATCAGATGGATGGCCGAGGCGATCTGCGACCGGATCGACAGCTGCGACATCGGCATCCCCGCCATGCCCACCATCTGTTCCATCCGCGATAGCGCATCGCGCGGGTTGTTCGCGTGGATCGTGGTCATCGACCCTTCGTGGCCCGTGTTCATCGCCTGCAGCATGTCAAAGGCTTCGCCGCCGCGGACCTCGCCTACGATGATCCGGTCGGGACGCATCCGCAGCGCGTTCTTGACCAGATCGCGCTGGGTGATCTCATTGCGGCCTTCCAGCGTGGGGGGGCGCGTTTCCAGGCGCACCACATGGGGCTGCTGCAGCTGCAGTTCGGCGGCATCCTCGATCGTGACCAGACGTTCTTCATGCGGGATGAAGGATGACAGCGCGTTCAGCATCGTCGTCTTGCCCGAGCCGGTGCCCCCCGACACGACGATGGAAACCTTGCCCTCGACCGCCATCGCCAGAAGCTGTGCCATCCCTTGCGGCAAGGCACCATTGGCCACCAGCGTCGACAGTTGAAACGGCCGCTTTGAAAACTTGCGGATCGACACCTGCGGCCCATCCACCGCCACCGGGCGGATCGCGGCGTTCACCCGTGACCCATCGGGCAGACGCGCATCGACCAGGGGCGAGGATTCATCGACCCTTCGTCCGACGGCGGCCACGATCTTGTTGATGATGCGCAAAAGATGCGCCTCATCCTTGAAGCGCACGCCGGTCTTTTCCAGCTTGCCGCGCCGTTCGATGTAAACGGTCTGCGGGCCGACCACCAGCACGTCGGAAATCGTATCATCCTTCAGCAGCGGTTCGATCGGGCCAAGGCCCAGCATCTCATCGGCGATATCGGCCAGCAGATCTTCCAGTTCCCGCGCATTCAGCGGCAGGCTTTGCATCCTGGCATAATCGCGCACCAAGGGGCGCAATTCATTCAGGATTTCGCCATCCCCCATGGCATCAAGAACCGAAAGGTTGATCTTGTCCAGCAGGTAGCGGTGCAGATTGACCCGTTCGGCAACCATGTCCGGCATCCCGGCATCAACAACCTCGGCCGGTTTTGGCGGCATGGGGCGGGCAAGATCGACCGTTTCCGCCGCGCCGGGCGCGGGCGGTGCGGGCTTGTCGCTCGTGCGGAAAAATCGGCCGACCATCTGCTTCCCCCTAATTCCTTACGATGACCTTGGTTCCCACTGCGACCTTGCCGAACAGTTCGATGACATCGGCATTGGACAGGCGGAAACAGCCCGAGGTTTCGAAATTGCCCACGGATGGGGCATTGTTGGTGCCGTGAATGCGATAAAGCGTGTCGCCACCCGCGCGATACAGATACAGCGCCCGCGCGCCCAGCGGGTTATAGGGCCCGGGCGGCACATAGCCCGGCAACGACGGGTCACGCTTGCGCATTTCGGCCGGGGGGCGCCATTCGGGCCATTCCGCCTTGCGCCCGACATAGGTTTCCCCGGTCCAGGTGAACCCGTCGCGCCCGACGCTGATGTCATAGCGCGCCGCCTTGCCCTTGCCCAACACCACATGCAGGCTGCGCGCGGAGTTGGAAATGATGATTGTGCCCGGCTTTTCACGGCTGTCGAGATCGACGATCTGCCGCGTCACCTGGCCATGATCACGCGGCACCGACTTCAGCGGCCGCGGTTCCGCAAGCACAGGCGCCGCGGCGATGGCAAGGCCCGCGATCAGGAAAAACCGGCGGCGAAGGGCGCGGGCGGGCATCATTTCACCTCGACCCGTTCGGCCAGAAGCGTCGCTTGCGCGAACTTGCGCAGCGCCTTGACGAATTTACCGCTGGAATTCACCTCGCTGGGCAGAATGCCCCGGTCCATCGCATCGGCCAGATCCGCCTCATCCTCGGGCAGGAAATGAAAGGGCGTTTCGCCGAACAGCGCCTTCAGCTTGGCGGTCTTGAATCGACCGCCACCGAACAGCGTGCTTTTTTGCTTGTTCAGCAGGATGTTGATCTGCTTGTCGGCCGCCGGCGTGCCGTTCAGCGACTTCAGGATTTCCAGCGTCTGGTTGATCGAGGGCAAGGTGATATCCGACACGATCGTGACCGAATTCACCGCCGCCAAAACATCCTGGCGCCAGTCGGTTTCGTAATAGGGAATGTCCAGCACGGTATGGCTGTGCTGAAAGCTGACCGCATCCAGCAAGCGCAGGACAAGTTCATAACAGTTCAGATGCGTGACCGTGTCGCGGTTGCGGAAGGAATAGACGTAAAAGCCGGCCGGATGGCGCTGTTCCAGCAGCCGCACGAATTCCGCATCGATCCGCGAGGGCTGCGAAAGGGCGCTTTCCAGCGCAAAGTTCGACCGCAGGTTCAGGTAATAGCCACAGGATCCGGTCGAAAAATCCAGATCGAACAGGGCGACCAATTGGTCCTGGCGGGCGGTCTTCTGGGCCAGGATATCGGCCAGCGAAATCGCAACCGAGGTCGCGCCCGCCCCGCCCACCGCCGAGATCACGGCGTGAACCCGGTTCTGGGTCTGCTTGTTCTGGCGCACGCCCACCTGCAGCGCGGTCAGCAATTCTTCGGGGTGCAGGGGGTGGCGCAGCCAGTCGCTGACCTTCAGCTTCAGAAGTTTACGGACCTGTTCGTCATTCAGCGCCTCGGACACGACGACAACAGGAACCGGTTCGAAATTCGACCGCACGGCGGCGATCTGTTCCAGCTGTTCTTCGCCGATCTGCCCGAAGTCAAAGACGATCACTGCCGGCGTGGCAATGCCGCCGGGCTTGCGCAGGGCATCGACCGGGGCCAGACGCGCGGCGAAGTTCGGCAACCGGTCCACCATCCGGGCAATTTCCTGCGCGGTGCTTTCCCCGGAATCCACCACAAGGACGACATTCTTGCGCGAATTCCGAGGCATCTGCGACAGATCGGTTTCGATTGCGTTCATCTGCTTATCGCCCACTATTCAAATCTTCACCCGTCACAGTCACGGGATTGGCTGGCACCTCGATCCCCGGATTGTCGCCCCACCGCAGAAGCGCACCGAGCAGCGGCAGGTCAAAGTAAAGGCCATCCGTTTCGACGGTGACGGTAACAACCGGGCCGTCGGGGCGGCCAACATAGCCAAGACCCGTGCGGGTATAGGTGACGACGACATTGTCGGCCCGGATCCGGGGGTTGAACGCTTGCATCCGCGTGATCAGCCGGTCCATGTGATCCGGTCCGGGCCTACAGGGCTCGGCCCCTGCGCCGCAACTAAACGATGTGAAATCGCCTTCCGGCACCGGATCGCCGGGCTCGGACCCGCTGGGATAAACATTAAGGTCCGCGAAATCCGGGTGGATCGGGTCCGACACCGCCAGAAATCTTGCCCCCAGCTGCATCGCCTTGGCGGTTTGGTTCCACTGAAAGATGACAAAGCCGAATTCAACAAAGGCCGCGATCATCAACAGCATGATCGGCAAGGTCAGCAGCGCCTCGGTCAGGCTGAGGCCACGTTCATCCCGGCGAAAGCGTCGCAGCACCCCTACCATCCGATGTACCTTTCGGTATGGGTGTAGGTGATCGTCAAAGGAGAGATTTTGATTTCTCGCTCTTCCTGGCCAGCGAGCGACCGATATTTGTTTGCGATCGCTTCACCAATATTCAACAGGGGTGAATCCCTGTAAGAAAACTTTCCTTCGACCTCGATCGCGGCCTCGGCCGAAACACGCTCACGTTCGTCAAGCACCCATGGGTCTTCCAACAGCTTGACGGTCGACGCCTCAATGTATCGTATGACAAGCTCTTCGGACGGGTTCCGTCCCCACCCACGCACACGGGGCGGATCATCTGGACCCGGATTTGGCTTCCCATAGAACGCAATATCTCGCGCTATATTGATGCGACAAGTCGCCATAAACTCAAGGGTTACAGGCCTGCACCTCGACATATATCGCGCTGCATCTCTTACGCCAGTCTGAAACAACTGGCGTTGCCAGAACATATTCCCGGTTTCCAAGACTGCGATCGTGAACAATGTCACCACCGGCACCGCGATCAATGTTTCGACCAGCACCGAGCCGTCGCGATCAGACGCGAACCCCCGCAGCATATGTCGAAACCGTCGCAGCACTGCGCACAACCCCAATGTGGCGGGACCGCGCCCGCCTGTTACAGTTCAGATCCGCCATACCGACCCACCAGACCAACCCGACGGACCCATGCCCGGCCTTACCCGCCAAGGTTCGGGTTTGCGGCCTGCGGCGGGAACGGGTTGATCGTGTGGATCGCCGTGTTCCCTTCGGGCGCATCGCCCGCACCAAGCGTAATTGAATCGCGCCGCGTCATGTAATCGGCACAGCCCGACAGCGCCGCCAGCGACAGGGCCAGCACAAGGCCCTTATTTCTTGACAATAAGCGCATCGTCGAACTCCAGATCGATCATGTGGCCGAAGGGGCCGATGACACCGTTGCCCTCTTCGAAGGCCCGGATCATGTTCTTGTTCACCTCAAGCATGCCCAGCAGGAACAGCTCGACGTCATTGGACGACCGCGCATTGTCCAGCGGCGAGGACAGCGGCTGGTTCGGCGTTCCCGGCTGCACCAGACGCGGCGTGACCAGGATCACCAGATCGGTTTCATTCTTCTGGAAAGCGGTAGACCGGAACAGCGTACCCAGCACCGGGATCTGGCCGATCCAGGGCACCTGGCGCACGTTGCGTTCGTTATCCACCTGCAACAGCCCCGCGATCGCAAAGCTTTGCCCGTCGCGCAGGCTTACTGTCGTATCGGCCTTGCGCGAGATGAAGGCCGGCTGACCGTTGACCGAAACCGAGGTGTCGATGTCGCTGACCTCGGGGCGGATGCGCAGGCTGATCAGTGAATCGTCCAGGATCTGGGGGCGGAAGTTCAACCGCACCCCATATTCCCGGTAATCCGTTTCGGTCGCGATCGCGCCGTTCTCGGCGGTGACCGCCGTGGTGATCGGAACCTCGCCGCCCACCACGAAATTCGCCTCGATCCCGTTCGAGGTCACCAGCGTCGGGTTCGCCAGCCGCCGCGCCAGACCCTTGTCTTCCAGCGTGTTGATGATGACGTCGATTTCCATCCCGGCGACTTCCAGCAGGTTGCCGATGAAGTTGCCAAAGGGCACCGCATTCTGCCCGGCATTGCCGCTGGTGGTGCCGCGGATCACGCCGTTTTCGCTGGCGATCAGGTTCACGCCCAGCAGGCGCCCGGCATTGCGGCTGACCTCCAGGATGCGCACATCCAGCTGCACCTGCTGCGGATCGGTGACGCGGATCGCATCGACCACCGGGTTTTCGGTATATTGCTGCGCAATTTCCAGGATCCGGCGCTTATCCACAGTGTCGCGCACCGATCCCGACAGCCGCACCCGGTTGTTCACATTGGTCACCGTCACCGCAGCCGAGGGCACGGCACGGTCGATGGCGCGCTGCAATTCACCGAAATCGACCCGCACGCGCAGGACGATCACACCCATCTGCCGCTTGTCGGCATCAAAGAAGGTGACATTGGTCGCGCCCGACTGGTTGCCTTCGACGTAAAAGGTCTTGTCGGTCAGCGGAAAGACCGCGGCGACATCCGGGTTGCCCACCAGAATGTCGGTAAAGGCCTTGTCGGTTTCCACGGTCAGCGTGAACCCCGGGCTAAGAACGATCGGCTCGCGCTGGCCGCCCTCGCCCAGCACGACATAACGATCCTGCGCCGCGGCCTTGCTGGCCGGCAGCAACGCCATCCCCAACGCCAGAAGCATCAGGCAGGCCACCCCCCTGATCCAGCCTGCACGTGCCGCTTCCATCCGTATCGCCATCTGCCCTGCTCCGATCCCGCTTGCTTGTCAGTTGCCGGCGTTCGCCTTGACCTTGTATTCCACCCGCTGCCCCGCATGCAGCACACCGATCGTCGAATAGGCGGGCGGCGGCGGCGTCACCGGCACCTCGACCACGCGTTCCACGATCACGGGGTCCGGCGCGGGCCCATCTTCGCCGCGCGCCTGGATGTTCTGTTCCACGGTCGCCAGACGGTCGGTCACCTCGGTGCCCACCTGGCGCAGCATGTCCTGCAGCGTGGCGATCTGCGCCTCCAGCTGTGACTGTTCCACCTGGGCGGCCATGCTGCGGGCCAGCTCGGGCTCACCCAAATCGATCGCGGTCACCCGTTCGGGCATCTCGATTTCTGTCGACACCGCATTGCGCAGCGCCAGCGACAGCGTGCCCACCGATGCCGCCAGCGTCAGCTTTTGCGCCTCGGGGGTCGACACCTCAAACGTCACGGTGCGCACGACGCTGGGCTGATCCTTGCGGTCATCGGCGATCTGGTCGATGGCCAGCACCTTCACGCCCTGCAGCAGCACATCGACAAAGGCCCCGCCGTCATTGCCACCGCTGCGCGTCAGCAGCACATCCACCCGGTCGCCGGGCAGGACAAAGCCCGCCACGCCCAGCACATCGTTCACCCGGATCGACACCGCCTTCATCCCCGGCGTCAGCGCCGTGGACAGCTTTGCCCGCTGCCCGGGGTTGGTGACCTTGGACGTCAGGACCGGCTCGCCCTCCTCCATCGATTCCAGCACGAACCGGGCGTTTTCATCGCTGGTTCCAACCAGCGGCGGAATGGCCGTAAACGCCCCCGGCGGCTTGCGGTCGGCGGGCCAGACGATCGTGTCAAGCTTGTCCGGCGTCAGCCGTTCGCCAAAGCGCAGCGGCTTGGCGGCGACCACGATCACATCCTTGGGGGTTTCATCACCCGTTTGCACGGCCTCGGCAAAGATCCGTTCGCGCTGTTCGGTCAGCCAGCCCCGCGCGGCGAACACGGCAATAAGGCCCAGGACGATCGCGACGATCAGGCTGATGACGGTGGTTCCGCGCATATATCCGGTATCCTGCTTGCCCCGATGTCGCCCGATTTCAGCGGCACTGGCGCGGCCCGCCGGGCCCTGCGCAAGCGCCCACCGCGGGCCACTTGTTCTCAAGTTGACGTTTCCTGCAAAAGGATCGGAAATCAACCCTTTTGAGGGGGTCCCGCCCCCGGAAGCGATCCGGAGGCGGAAAGGGTGTTAGGTTTGCAACAATTAGAGCTGCCTTATTCTTCTCCCGCAGGATAGCTAAGTGGCTCACCTTCCGCACCGAGCCACGTCGCCCAAGTATCCCAAGCAGCCCCCAAGCCGGTCCCGAAGATTGTGACGGCAGCAATTACCACGCCAGTCAGCAGACCCAGAAGGATTAGATATTCCGTCAGCGCCAGACCGTCCTCGTCCTTCTTGAAGTGACGCAGGTGCAGCGACGCGAGTGTGATGAGTTTGATCATGTCTATCCTCGTTTCCTTTAATTCATTCGGTCAATCGCCATCCGGCGTATTGCCGAACGCCCCCAAGCCGGAAGGTCAGGATGACGGCCTATCCGAAAGACCACCGCCCGCCCTTTCGAGCCTTAAATAAATCTTAAGCAAAAAATCAGTTTGAGACCACGGCCCATATGAAGCCCCGCCCTATTTGCCGAAATGTCACGGCAACTTTGTGGCATTTTCAGCATCACTGTTCCCGAAAACGGAACGCTGATCGCGCAATCACAATTAGGGGTTGTATGTAATACTTTTTACTCGCCCTACATCAAAAGATCACATTCAAACGATGATTGCAGATTGAATCCAATTTACAACCCTGGGGACGCTTTTGATTCGCCCCCTACCGCACCAGAACCGCCTCATCCCGGACAAAGGCATCCAGCGTCCCATTGCCACCATTGCCGGTGATATCGATGATCTCGACGTCGATGGTGCCATCACCCGTGCCCTGTTGCTGCATCGGGTTGACCATGAAGATGCTGGCAAAGGAATTGACCGGAAAGTCCGTCACACCATTGCCGCCATGCGCCAGGCAATCGACGATGGCCGCAAACATCACGCGCGGGTCATCCAGCGGGTCTGTGGGCAGATCGACAGGGTCGGGGTTGCTGCATTGCGGGAAACCGCTTTCGGTTCGCCCGCCAACAGCGACGGACTTGTCCGCGATCAGGTTCTGCTCGATCTCATACCGATAGACGTCATAGCGCGACGGCACGACCTTGCCGCTGGCATCACGCAGGTTCGTGAATGTGCTCATCTCCTCACGCTCTTCGGAGGTCAGCGCAGGTCGCGGGGGCGAGGCATGGTTCTTTTCCCAGTAATTCTCCACATCCCAGGCGCCAGAACCGATCGAAGCCCCCGGCACACCCTGGTTGGGCGCCGCCATGATCGAATTGTCGGGGAAGGCCTTGACCGCCAGAAACGCCGGGTCAGAGGTCAGCGACGTGTTGCAATCGCTGTTGCCGAAATAGCCCTTTCGCACATTAGCAGCCGACGGGAATTCAGCCTTCCGGCTGTTGAACGGCCCGTCGTAAATGTCGAACCGCACGTTCAGACCCTGCGAGATGCTGACCGCCGCACCGGGCTTGGTCGTCACGATCGAATTGTCATAGCAGGTGGGGTTATGCCCGCCGGCAAAGACATCGCGGATGGTATTCGCGCTTGCGTTGGAATCATCATTCGCGCCGCGCACCTGAAGGAACCCGAAATTGCCGGGCTTGGCGGTGCTGTTGCCCGGCGGGTGCAGCTTGATCAGCCGCGCATGCAGATCGCCGCGCGCAAAGGCGCTTTGCAGGTCGGACCCCTCGGGCTCTTTCTCGAACGGGTTGCAGATGAACAGCGGGGTCACATCGCAGGCCGCCGTGCGATAGGTCGCCACCGCCGAGGCACCCACGCGCACATCGGGATCCTCGTTCTCAAGCCAGGGGATGAAGTTTGTCATCGCACGGACAAAGAAGGAATGCAGGGGCCGGGATTCAGAATAGACATAGACATAGCGCGCATTCGCGCCGCCCGTGTCATGATTTTCCGGCGCGATGAACGTGTTTGGGTCAAGCGGCAGGTCGTCGCTGACAGGGATCGCGGTCAGGAATTCGACACGGAAGTCCCCCCCCGTCTCGGCCGAATAGGCCAGATCGATGTGGACATCGTCGCCGACGATACCAAGAAAGCTGACCGAATTGGTGATCTCTTCCATCGCGGCCTTGGCACGCACGATGGCATCAACGCCCCCGTCCAGTTCGCGCGCACCGGCAAGGGCCAGCGCATCCGCCGCCGCAGCATGATCGGAATGGGCATTGTTGCCCCGCCCAAGATCAATGATCAAAAGCGCAAGCCCCATGAATGCCGGCAGCATGATCAATGTGAGCGCCAGCGCATAACCGCTTTCGTTCCTGAAAAATCGTCCCGTCATCTTCCGGTCTCCGCGGTTTTTGCCCGCCGCCCGCTGCGGCAAAGATTGCCTGCCGCGCGGGCCACATGCCAGTTTGTTTCCAAAAGTATGGGCCTATACCGCTTTGGCGCAAGGGCCACGGCGTCACAGCCAGCGCGAAATGATTGCCCCCATCGCCGCAAGCGCCATCGGCAGGCCATAGGGGATGCGCCGGCTGTGCGACAAGTCAGCCACCCGCGCGGCCACCCGCCCCGCAGGCAGCCAGCGCCCGCCCGTTCTTATCAGGATGAGCACCAGCAACGACACGGGCAGCAACAGCAGCGCAAAGACCGCAAGCCCCGACCACCCGATCAGCACCCCAAGCGGCAGATACAGTTTCGCATCCCCCGCCCCCATCATCCCCAAGAGCCAGAATACGAAACCAAGCCCGAACAGCAAGACCCCCGCCGCAAGGTCCGACACCAGAACATCGCGACTGCGCAACGCCAGAACCGCGACGGCAAGACCGATCATCCCCAGCACGTGAAGGTTCCGGATCCGCAGCGTCCAGAAATCGATCACCGCCAGCGCCGCGAACCCGGCCAGCGCCAGCAGCATCAGACCATCATGGATCATCCCGGCCAAGCCCTGCGACCGCGCGACCGCCGGGCGTCAGATCCCCTGCAGATCGCCACGGCTGCGGCGCTGATAGGTTGATGAATTGCGCAGCAGTTCCAGGTTGTTCGCCACCGTCTCGTTGGCGGGGTCCATCTCATAGGCGATCAGGAAATGCTTGCGCGCAAGCTGCAGATTGCCGCGCAGCAGCTGCGAATAGCCGTAATTGTTGTGGAACTCGATCCGGTTGCCGATGATCGGCTGCAGCTTGCGATAGGCCACATCGGCCTGATCAAACCGGCGCAGGCGGTCCAGCGATGCCGCATAGATCAGCAGCGCCTGCGGATCGTTTGACGCCACCTCGACCGCGCGTTTCGAGGATGTGTGCGCCTTGCCGTAATGGCCGTTCTGGAACTGGGTCTTGGCGGTCACGATCAGCTGGTCGTTGGGGAAATAGTCGCCACGCGATGCAGTGTCAGCCACGGTTGAAGCCGGGTCGCCGAAAGACGAGAAGTCGCCAAAACCGCCTTCGGTGCAGCTTGCCAGCATCGACATCGCAAGGATCAGGCCCGTAACACGCATCTTTTCACCCTGATTAATGAAATCGAACTGTTGCGCGAAATTGCCCGGCTGTCCACAATGAGAGCTACGGAATTTGGCATCTTTTGGCATCTATTGCAGGAATGACACTCTCATTTCGATGTATTTCGTCATTTCCGTGGCGGGTCGGGCGGCATGGCGCAAAGCCGGTGGCGGTGGGGCCACCGTAATGTATCATGAGGCTCGGCCAGGATTTCCCGCAGGGTCGGCCCATCGCGGGCCGGGCGCGGCGCGGCGGCACAGGACCAGGGGGGCAGAATGCGCTATCACAGACCCGAAAGCTTTGAAGATGCGGTGGCGATTGCCGCAGGTTCGGGCGGAACGACGCGGTTTCTGGCCGGCGGCACCGACGTTCTGGTGCAGCTGCGCGCGGGGCTTGTGACCCCGGACGATCTGATCGATCTCAAGCACATCCCCGGCGTGGCCGAGATTGTGCGCACCGCCGATGGCGGCTGGCGCATCGGCATTGCGGTGACGGGCGCGCAGATGGGCCGCCACGCCGATCTGGTGCGCGACTGGCCCGGTGTTGTTGAAGGGATGCAGCTTGTCGGATCGACCCAGGTGCAGGGCCGCGCAACGCCTGTGGGCAACCTGTGCAACGGCTCGCCCGCCGCGGATTCGGTGCCCGGCCTTGTGGCGGCGGGCGCGCGGGTGGACATCCTTGGCCCGGGCGGGCCGCGCAGCCTTGCGGTGGAAGAAGTTCCGACGGGCCCCGGCCGCACCACGCTGCGTCCCGGCGAAATCATCACCGCCATCACCCTGCCCCCGCGGGGGGCGCAGGCGGGCGATGCCTACCTGCGCTTTACCCCGCGCACGGAAATGGACATTGCGGTGGTGGGCGTGGCCGTGAACCTGCGGCTGGACGGCGAGCGGATCGCGGCGGCCCGCATCGCGCTTGGCGCGGTGGCGCCCACGGTGCTGCTGGCAGATGCCGCCGCCGCTGCGATCATCGGCACCCCGCTTGATGACGCCGCGCTGACGGCACTGGCGACCGCCGCCACCGCGGCGGCAAACCCGATCAGCGACAAACGCGGCACCGCCGATTTCCGCAAGGAAATCACCGGCGTTCTGGTGCGCCGCGCGGCGCGCATCGCCTATGACCGCGTGCAGGCCCGGACCGGCATCCAGCAAGGAGAGGACAAATGACCAGGATCCACGTGACCGCCACCGTGAATGGCGACCCGGTCGAATTTCTGGCCGATCCGCGCGAAACCCTGCTGGATTGCCTGCGCGACCATCTGGGCCTGACCGGATCAAAAGAGGGCTGCGGCACGGGCGATTGCGGGGCCTGTTCGGTGCAGATGGATGGCGTTCTGGTCTGTTCGTGCCTGGTGCTGGGCGTCGAGGCCGAGGGCCGGTCCATCGACACGATCGAGGGCATGGCGACGGGGGGCGATCTGCACCCGCTGCAGCGCAAGTTCATCGAACATGCCGCGCTGCAATGCGGGTTCTGCACGCCGGGCATTCTGGTCGCCGCCAGGGCGCTGCTGGATCAGAACCCGGACCCCACCGAACAAGAGGTGCGCTATTGGCTGGCCGGAAACCTGTGCCGCTGCACCGGCTATGACAAGATCATCCGCGCCGTGATGGATGCGGCGGCGGAACTGCGGGGGGCTGCGTGATGGCCAAGGACGAAATCCAGCGGACCTATCGCCTGATCGGCACCCGCCCCGACCGCCCCGACGGGCTGGACAAGGTGACGGGGCGGGCGCGCTATGGCGCCGATGTTTCGGCCCCCGGGATGTTGCACGGCGCGGTGCTGCGCTCGCCCCATGCCCATGCCCGCATCCTGCGGATCGATGCCAGCAAGGCGCTGGCCCTGCCGGGCGTCAAGGCGGTGGTGACCCGCGCCGATTTTCCCACCGGCCTGACCGGCGAGGACTGGAACCTGCAGGAAAACACCATCGCGGGCGAGGTCGCGCTCTATGATGGGCATGCGGTCGCGGCGGTGGCGGCGACCTCGCGGCTGATCGCGCAGGATGCCCTGCGCCTGATTGCGGTGGACTATGAAATCCTGCCCCATGTAACCGATGTCGATGCCGCGATGCGGCCCGACGCCCCCGCGATCCGCCCCGGCGCGGCGGACCATTCCGTGCCCGAAGGCCTGCATCCCAATGTCGTGAAATACATCGATTTTGGCCATGGCGATCTTGAGGCGGGCTTTGCCGCCGCCGACCTGGTCCGCGAACAATCCTACACGACCGAGGCGACCCATCAGGGCTATATCGAACCCCATGCCTGCCTGGGGCAGCTGGGCGCCGATGGCAAGGGCGAGATGTGGGTCTGCACCCAGGGGCACTGGTACATCCGCCGGATGGCCGCCGCCGTTCTGGGCATTGAGGCCGCGCAGCTGCGGGTCACGCCGTCCGAAATCGGCGGCGGGTTTGGCGGCAAGACCACGATCTTCATCGAGCCGCTGGCGCTGGCGCTGTCACGCAAGGCCGGCGGGCGCCCGGTCAAGATGGTCATGAGCCGGGCCGAGGTGTTCCGCGCCACCGGGCCCACCGCCTCGGCCGCGATGAAGGTCCGGATCGGGATGAAAAAGGATGGCACGCTGACCGCCGGACAGGCCGAATTTCGCATGCAGGGCGGTGCCTTCCCCGGCGCCCCGGTCAGCAGCGCGCTTTACTGCGCCTTTGCCAGCTATGCGATCCCGGCGGTGGCGCATGTGGGCTATGACGTGCTGACCAACCGGCCGAAATGCGCGGCCTATCGCGCGCCCGGATCACCGATGGCGGCCTTTGCGGTCGAAAGCCTGATCGATGAGATGTGCCGCGAACTTGGCCTTGATCCTTTGGAGGTGCGGCTGAAGAATGCCGTGCGCGAAGGCACGAAATCCAGCTATGGGCCGACCTACGGGCCGATCGGGCTTGTGCAATCGCTGCAGGCGGCGCAGGCGCATCCGAACCTGTCGGTGCCGCTGGGCCCCAACCAGGGGCGCGGTGTCGCGGCGGGGTTCTGGTTCAACCACGGCGGCGAAACCTCGGTCTCGCTGGCGATCGGCGAAGATGGCACGGTGACCGTCTCGGTCGGCACGCCCGATATCGGCGGAAGCCGCGCGTCGATCGCGTTGATGACGGCCGAGACTTTGGGGATTGCTTACGAAAACGTGCGCGTCAACGTGGTGGAAACCGGCGCGCTTGGGGTGAATGAACCCACCCACGGCAGCCGCGCGACCTTTGCCAGCGGCAAGGCCGCGGTCATCGCCGCGCGCCACGCGATCGCCGAAATGTGCCGCCGCGCCGCTGCCGCCTGGGGGATCGACCCCGAGGCCGTCGACTGGCAAGACGGCGCCGCCGTGCCCGCCGGTCCCAATGCCGGCAAGTTCCCCCCGATGCCCATTGCGGAAATCGCGGCCCGGATGGGATCGACCGGCGGGCCGATCTCGGGCCATCATGAGGTGACGGCGGGCGGCGTCGGCGCAAGCTTTGGCGTGCATGTGGTCGATGTCGAGGTTGACCCCGAAACCGGCCGCACCACGGTTCTGCGCTATCTGGTCGTGCAGGATGCAGGCCGCGCGATCCATCCCGCCTATGTCGAGGGGCAGTATCAGGGCGGCGCCGCGCAGGGCATCGGCTGGGCCCTGAATGAGGAATACATCCATGACGCCGAAGGCCGGCTGCTGAACCCGGTGTTTCTGGATTACCGGGTTCCCGTCGCCTCGGACCTGCCGATGATCGACACGGTCATCGTCGAGGTGCCGAACCCCGGCCACCCCTATGGTGTGCGCGGCGTGGGTGAAACCGGGATCACGCCGCCCCTTCCGGCGCTGGCCAATGCGATCGCTGCGGCCACCGGCGCGCGGCTGCGCAGCCTGCCGATGTCACCGCCCAAGGTGCTGGCCGCGATCAGGGCGCAGCGCGGTGGTTGAGGTCAATTTGTGGTCGGGCCTGCGCCGGGTGACGGATGGGCAGACAGTGGTGAGCGTTCAGGCCGAAACGCTGCAACAGATGCTGGAGGCGCTGGTCGCGGCGCATCCGGGTCTTGCGCCCTATATCCGGGCGGGCGTGTCGGTTTCGGTGAACGGGGTGATCGTCACCGACCTGCTGTCGCCCGTCGATCCGGGGGATGAAATCTATCTGATGCAATACCTAAAGGGCGGCTGACACGCGCCGCCGTCAGTGCCAAAGATCACGCAGCGATTTGCGCAAGGCGCTTGTGACCTGGTCAATCTCACCCTGCGAGGTCTTGATCCGCAGCAGATCAAAGACCGCGGCAACCGCGACCTCGGGGTCGTAAAGCGGGGTCACCTTGAAGGCGCCGCCCACCCGCGTCAGGAAATCCTCGCGTGATCGGGGGTGGACGGGGGTGCGATCCGGCACCCAACCCTCATAATAGATGCCGCGGATCAGCACCGGCAATTGCGCGCCCAGATCCGCCGCCTCGGCCACGGTCAGATAGTCGCGCAAGGCATGCAGCGTTTCGCGCAACAGCATGTAGGCGCGGCCCCGTTCGTTCCAGCCCAGGGCGTCTTGCAGAAAGTTCAGCCATTCGGCGACCACCTGCGGCGCGTGGTCAATGGTTTCCAGCCCGGTGATCTTCATTCCACATCCCCCCGGCGCGACAGCCGCGCGGCGCGATGCTGCGCCCCGAAACGGGCCCGGTCATTGACGACGGTCAATGAGAAGCCCCGCCGCGCTGGCATCCTGATACCGACAAAGCAGGGGGATAACATGCAACGACAGCCCGTCATCAGCTGGCACAATCTGGACCGATCCGACGCGATGGAGGATCTGGTTCACAAGCGTCTGGCCGCAGTCGAACAATTCTGCCCCGGCCTGATCGGCGCGCGGGTGGTGATCTCGGCGCCACAAAACCGCCGCCACACCGCGCGCGGCGTGGATGTGCGCATCCATCTGGACCTGCCGGGGCCGGATGTGGATGTCGCCAAATCCGTGCGGCAGGGTCATGCCGACGACGACCTGACCCTTGCGATCAACCGGGCCTTTGGCGCGCTGGAAGAACGGCTGAAGAAAACCCGCCAGCGCATGGACCCGCAGGCGGTCAAGGCCCATCCCGCGGTGCTGCACGGTGAAATCGTGGAAATCGACGCCCTTGGCTTTGGCTATCTGCGCGGCGACGACGGGCAAGAGGTCTATTTTCAGAAAGACAGTCTGGTCACCGGCGACTGGGACCAGCTTTCGCTGGGCGACCGGCTGCGCTTTCGCGAGATGGATGGCGACAAGGGGCCCTATGCCGTGGACATCGCCCCGGCATAGGCCCGCTGCCTGATCCCGCCCGCCGGGTCAGGCCCATTCCCCGGCGCGGAACACCGGCACGCGGGTGCCATCGGCGGTCAGGCCGTCAATCTCGGTTTCGGCCGATCCAATCATCCAGTCGACATGGATCAGGCTGGAATTGCCCCCCCGCGCGGCGATCTGATCGGCGTCGAGATCCGCGCCATTGACGAAGCACTTGGAATAGCACTGGCCAAGCGCGATGTGACAGGCGGCGTTTTCATCGAACAGCGTGTTGTAGAACAACAGCCCCGATTGCGAGATCGGGGAGCTGTGCGGCACCAACGCCACCTCGCCCAGGCGCCGGGCGCCTTCGTCGGTATCCAGCAGCTTTTGCAACACCGCCTCGCCGCGTGTGGCGCGGGCCTCGGTGATGCGGCCTTCGGCAAAGCGCACCTCGATCCCGTCGATCAGGCTGCCCTGATGCGACAGCGGCTTGGACGCCCGGACATAGCCCTCGACCCGCCGGGCATGGGGGGTGGTAAAGACCTCTTCGGTGGGGATGTTGGGGTTGCAAAGCACACCGTTCTGCGCAACCGACGCGCCCCCGTGCCATTCATGCCCATCGGCAAGCCCCACCGTAAGATCGGTGCCGGGCCCGCGGAAATGCAGCGCGGCAAAGCGCTGGCCGTTCAGCCATGCGGTACGTGCGCCAAGTGCTGCGTTATGCGCGGCCCAATCCGCCACCGGGTCCGCCCCATCCAGCCGCGAGGCGGCAAAGATCGCATCGGCCAGCCGCGCCACCGCCTGATCGGTGGGCAGGTCGGGAAAGACGCGCGCCGCCCAGGATGGCGTTGGATAGGCCGCGATGGTCCAGTTGATGTCGAAATTGGAAATCTTTTCCAGCGCGGGTTTGTAGGCCACCGCATTGGCCTTGCCCGCGCGCGCCACCCGGGCCGGATCCTGCCCCGCCAGCAACATCGGATCTTCGCCCACGATCGCCATGCGCGCCGCACCCGCGCCAAAGGCCTCGGCCATGCCGGCATAAAGCCAGCCCGGCGCGCGGTCGAAACTGGCGTCATCGGCGTTGGCAAAGCGGGCCAGCGTCACCTCTTCATCCGACAAAAGCGGCGTGACGACCCCCGCGCCCGCGCGATAGGCCGCCGCCGCGATCCGGCGCACCAGCGGCAGGGCGGCGACCGGCGCGGTCAGGATCAGATCCTGCCCGGGTTGCAGGTTAAGCCCCACACGCACGGCCACCTCGGCCAGACGGTCAAGTTTCGCGGGGTCCAGGTCAGGCGCAGTCATGGGAAATCCTTTCTTCAGGCTTGCCCGAACACTAGGCATCCGCGCGGGGCCGTCAATGGCGCAGGCCCAGATGGCGCAAGCTCAGACCGGCTGAACCACCGTGTCGAAAGCCATGCCTGCGCCCCCCAGGTCGGGGAAAGGCAGCGTCCAGAACGCCTGTTCGGCGCATCCCTTGCGGATCAGCGCGTCAAGCGACCGGATACGGAAATGTTCCGGATCAAGGATTTCGATCACCTCCGCGTCCTGCAAGCGGTGGGTCACCCGGCTATAGGTTTCCGCCGAGGTGCCCAGCAGGTCGGCAATGTCGGGCCGGGGCAATGATACGCTCAGCGCCAGCGTGCCATCAGGCAGCGGCTGCACCGGCAAGAACCGCGTCGCAAGGGCCAGAAAGGCGCAGATCCGTTCATCGGGGCGCAGCGCCCCAAGCGCCCAGATCATCCAGCGCATCCGCCCCAGCCGGGCCAGGCGTTGTTGCGTCAGCGCCCGGCGCAACCCCGGCTCGCGCGCCAGCACCTCGGCAAAGGCGCGCCGGTCCAGTCGGCACAGTTCCACCGCCGTGGCGGTTTCCACACAACTGCCGGCGCGATCGGTCGACAGCTTCTCGGTCACCTCGCCGGGCAGGAACAGGCCCATGATCTGGCGCCGGCCATCGGCCCCGTAGCGCTGAACCCGCAGCACCCCGCGCCGGACGATCCAGACCGCGGCGGCGGGCGCGTCTTCGTCAATCAGCAGGTGATCGCGCGGCAGGGTCACAAAACGCGCCAGCGGGCCCAGGATCGCGAACGGCCCCGGCCCCATCGCCCCGCAGATCCCCGTGCGGCGGCTGGGACAGGGCTGGCACCGGCTGGCGCCATGCAGATCGCGCGCGCTCGGGACAAGTCGATCGTGGGCCATTGGCCACCCCCGTCAAGCGCCATTCGCGGCGCGAATAAGGCGGAACAGGTTCGGCACTCGCACGCCGGGCACTAAACCGGCGCCGGTGATGGATCACACCACCCGGCCCCGAATTGAACCACAGCCCCCGTGTTGCCGACAAGCCCGAAGGCCGCAGGCCGGACGCGCAACACCGATGACCGGTGGCGGATTTCCGGCTATGGTCCGATAATTGCCCGAATCTTTCTGGCTGTCCCGGCTTTTGCGGCACGACGGAGGAGATGTCATGGCGGATTGTTCCCAACCCCGCGTGCCTTGCGCGGGCTCGGTCCTGGGTGGGCTTCTGGCCACTGTCGCGCCGGAGACGCGGGCGTGGCTGACGGCGCGGCTGTGCGAACGGGTCGTGCCCGCCGGAACCGTGCTGGCCCGCCCCGGCACCGATCTGACCGAGGTGGCCGAGGTGCTGGAAGGCACGCTGGGCCTGATGCAGCGCGCGGAAAACGGGCGGGCGCATCTGATCGGCGTTCTGATGGCGCGTGACATCTGCGGGCACCCCTATGAAAGCCCCGCCACATGCCGGATCGAGGCGCTGAGCGATGCGCGCCTGCTGACCATTCCGCGCGCCGATCTGGAAGCCGTGATCGAACAGGATCCCGAGGCCGATCAGCGGCTGAGCGCGCATCTGCTTGAGGTGATGGACCGCACCGGCGACTGGTTGCAGGTGATTGGTCGGCGGCGCGTGACCGAACGGGTCGCGGCCTTCGTGATGATCCTGGCGCGGCGCAGCGGAACGGCGGGGCCGCTGCGCCTGCCGCTGACCCGGGCGCAGCTGGCGCTGCATTTGGGCACCCGGCCCGAAACGCTAAGCCGCAGCCTGCATGAGCTGGGGACGCGGGGCGCGATCCGCCTGCTGGACCCCTATCAGCTGTGCGTCACCGATGCGCCCCTGCTGGCGCGGATCGCGGGATAGCCCGCCCCCGTCACAACCCGGGCAGATCAAGCACCAGCGCCGCGTGGTCCGAGGCATGTGGCCGGTGCTGGCCAACCCCCGCAAGCCGCGGCCCGCGATAGGGGGTCACCTCATGCGACAGCCCGGTGCGGATCACCTCGGGGCAGGCGGCGGGCCAGCGCGCCGCCAGCGCGGCCGAGGCCAGAAACGAGTCCGGGCGCGACAGCGGCCCGCCTTCGGGCGCGCTGAACGACCAGCGGTCGCCCTGCGCGCGCCGTTCCAGCAGATCCACCGCCATCGCCTGCAGCGGGGCGGCCGCGCGCGGGCGGCCCGGCGGGTCTGCCGCCGGTTCGTTCAGATCCCCCAGCACCAGCCAAAGTCCCCGCTCGGGCCGGGCGAAGCGGCGCGAAATCAACCAGCCCACCGCCTGCGCCTCTAGCCGACGGATGGGCCAGGCGGCTTCGGCATCGGGCCAGGGCGCCTTGAAATGGCAGATGTAAAGCCACAGCCCCGCGACCGACACCTCCAGGCAATCGCGGCGGAAAATCGGCAGATCGGGATCAAGTGGCCCGGGTGCCAGCCCCGCCATGCGCGGCGTCAGATCGGCATGGCTGATCACCGCATCCAGCGGGCGGCGCGACATCACCGCCACATCCAGCCCGCTGCCGTCATTGCCCGGCAGGCAGACCCGATACGGATAGTGCCCAGCCCCCGCAGGCCGCAGGAAACGATCGTGAAAATGATCCAGTGTCGCCTGATCGAACACCTCTTGCAGGGCCACGACATCGGCATCGGCATCGCGCAGAACGGCGGCCGTCAGCTGCCGGTCCAGCGGGTCAAGCGCCTCGGCGCCGGGGCCGGTATCCTCGGGCACGTCGCGGTCCCGCGCGCCATCCAGCGCGGGCGCCCCATCGCGCCGCCGCAGCCGCAGGTTCTGCACGTTGAAGGTCGCGATCCGCATTCCATCCCCTTTGGCGCAGTCTGGCATGACCGCGCGCGGGACGGAAGCCGCCCTCTACTGACCCGTCATCTTCACCACCGCAAGCCCCGTGCGCGCGATCAGCATCAGATCGGTGCGCAGCGAAGCACGGCGGTAATAGGCCTCATCATAGCGCACGCGGTCGATGAACAGCGTGGTGCCGCGCCCCTCCAGTTGCCACAACCCGGTCACCCCGGGCCGCATCCGGAAATAGGCGCGCCCGCCCGCCGCCTCATACATCGGTTGCTGATCGGGCGTGAAGGGGCGCGGGCCCACAAAGCTCATGTCGCCGGACAGGATGTTGAAGATCTGCGGCAGTTCATCCAGCGAACTTTTGCGCAGGAATGCCCCGATGCGCGTGATGCGCGGGTCGTTGCGCAGCTTTTGATGGGCCTGCCATTCCCGGGCGATCGCCGGATCGCGGGCACACAGATCGCGCAGGCGATCCTCGGCATCCACGGCCATGGATCGCAGCTTCCAGCAGCGAAACAGCCGCCCATCGCGCCCGACCCGTGGCTGCGCGAACAGGCACGGCCCCCCATCAAGGCGCACCAGCAGGCACAGAACCGCGATGACCGGCACCAGGGCGGGCACCATGATCAGGACCAGAAGCAGATCAAGCATACGCTGTGGCGCGCCGGTATAGCGGTTGCGCACCACCGCCCCGGCTGCGAACGGGCCATCGCAGGCAATCTCGTCGGGCCGGATTGTCACCTTCAAGACGCACCCTTTCAAACCATCAACCGAACACGGACCGGCCCTGATCTTCATCACTTGCTAACCAGGATCTGCCGAATGTCTGCGAATGGCGGCGTTCAAAGTCAACGATCCAGGCGCGGTTTCGCGACTGGCGGGGCGGAAGCATGCACAACTTTGACGTGTGTTGCACGGCAGACACGGAAATGCGGCGAAACTGTGCCCTCGCCCGATCACAGGCCCGCAAGGCATGAACCGGGCTTGAGCTGCGCACTCCTGGGTTGTATTCCTCGTTTCGGTTAATTGGGGCAAGGGTGCAGGTGCGACGCGTGGACCGCCAGAACATCAGGGGCCGCAGCCCGTGCCGGGCCTGAGCCGCGCGGCCGCGACCGCGCTTGGCCTGCGCGTGGCGGGCGCGGCGATGACCTATGTCTTCGTCATCGCGATGGCGCGGCTGCTGTCGCCCGCGGATTTCGGCATTCTGGCCACGCTGATGGCGGCCAGCCTGTTCCTGTCGATCGCGGCCTCGGCGGGCCAGCAACTGGCGCTGTTGCGCTTTGTGCCGCCACTTCTGGCGCGCGGACAAAGCGACGCCGCCACGGCACTGGCGGCGCGGGCGGGGCTGACGGCGGCGGCGGGCAATCTGGTGCTTTGGGTCCTTCTGGCCGGGGCGGTGATGCTGGCCGATGCGTTTGGGCAGGTCCAGCGTGGGCCGCTGCTGGCCTTCGGTCTTCTGATCGTGCCCCTGGTCGGAGTGATCGATTTTCAGGCCCATCTGGCCCGCGCGCATCGATTGATCACACTGGCGATCCTGCCCAAGGATGTGCTGTGGCGGCTGATCTCGGTGATTCTGGCGCTGGTGGCCGCGGGGCTTACGGGGGCAAGGCCCCTGCCCCTTGGCACGGTCCTGGCGATCCTGATCGCGGTTCTGGCGGGGCTGATCCTGGCGCTGGCGGCCTCGCTGCGGCGCCGGGGGCTGCCGTCCTTGCGCGCCCTGCGCCAGGCGATGCGCGCCACACCGGCGGATGACGACTGGCGGCGCGCGCGTGGCCCGCTTTGGGGGGTATCGATGGCGGCGGTCGCCTTTGCCAATATCGATGTCATTCTGGCCGCGGCGCTGCTGGGGCCGGGACCGGCTGGCCTTTACTTCGCGGCGAACCGGATCGCGCAGGCCCCGGGCTTCTTTCAGAACAGTTGGAACATCGTGACCGGCCCGGTCCTGTCGGAACTGCATGGCGCGGACCGCCGGGACGCGCTTGCGCGCACCGCCGCAGCCGCAAGCCTGCAGGCCTTTGTCCCGACATTGGCGCTGGCGCTGGTGCTGGCCGCGCTTGCGGGGCCGGTGCTGACGCTGTTCGGCACGGCCTTTGTCGCGGCGCAGGGGGTGCTTTGGCTGCTTTTGGCAGCGGCGGTGATGAACACCGTCTTCGGTCCGGCGGACCTGGTGCTGAACATGTGCGGGCAGGACCGCGCGGCGTTGCGCATCAGCCTGATCACCACGCTGGGCGGGGTCGGCCTGATGCTGGGGCTTGGCCTGTTGCACGGGGCCACCGGGATCGCCGCGGGGGTCCTGATCTCCGTCAGCGCGCGCAAGTGGCTGTTCTGGCGGACCGCACGTATCCGGCTTGGCCTTCGGGTCGATGTCCTGGGCGCGCTTGGACGAAACCCGATTGCACAGGCGGTACCATGCCAGCCCAGATAGATGCACCGATGTGGCGGCTGCGGCGCGGCAAGGTTCCGGGGCGGATCATCGCCTGGGCGTTGATCGAGGGGCGCCCGCTGACCACGCGCGGCCGCTGGATCAACCCGCTGGTCTTTGCGCTGTTTCGCGCGGCACAGATCCTGCCCGCGCCCGTCAAGGCAGGCGCGCCGATCTTCATCATCGGCACCGGCCGGTCGGGCACGACCGTTCTGGGCAAGCTGTTCGCGCTGCATCGCGATACGGTCTTTCTGAATGAGCCCAAGGCGATGTGGCATTTCGCCCATGGCGGCGAGGACATCATCGGCAGCTATTCCCGCGCGCGCGCCCGGATGCGGCTTGGCCCCGCCGACGCCGCGCCCGCCATCGCCCGCCGGATCGCGCAGGTGCAGGCCTGGGCGCTGGCCTGGGGTCGCGGGCGCCGGATCGTGGACAAATACCCCGAGCTGGTGTTTCGCACCGGCTTTGCGCGCGCGCTCTTCCCGCAGGCGCGGTTCATCGCCATCCTGCGCGATGGGGTGGATACCTGCGCCTCGGTCACCGGCTGGTCGGCGCGCAAGGGTGCAACCGTCGGGCTGGACCGGCACGACTGGTGGGGCCGCGCGGGACGCAAGTGGCAGATGATCGTGGATCAGATCGTGCCAGAACATCCCGATCTGGCGCCGCTTCAGCCGCTGTTGCGCGCGGTGACCGATCATCGCGACCGCGCGGCGGTAGAATGGATCGTGTCCATGCGCGAAGCGCGGCGCGCGGCCGCCGAACACCCCGACACGCTGGCCATCCGCTATGAGGATCTTTGCGCCACCCCCGCGCCGGTGATCGCCCGGATGCTGGATCATTGCGGCCTGCGCCCCGATCCGGTGATGCTGGATTACGCCCGCACCATCCTGTCGCCCGCCCGGCCGCATGGCGATCTGGACCTGATGCCTGCCCTGGTCGCGCCCTTCATCGAAACACTGGCCGCCATGGGCTATGGCCACAGCATCGGGCGCGTGCGCCCGCGCGCGGGGGGCTAAGCGGTGCCGCGGCTTTTGTCGCTCAATTCCTACCATTACCGCCGGGGCGGGTCGGATGTGGTCTATTTCGACCATGCGGATCTGTTCGCGCAAAACGGCTGGGACACGAGCTTCTTTGCCATGCATCACCCGCGCAATCTGCACACGCCGGATGCCGCGCATTTCGCCGATCTGGTGGATTTCGAATTCCCCGGGCGGGGCATCGCCCGGCTGCGCACCGCCTGGCGCACCATCTACAACGGGCAGGCGCGGGGGCAGTTGCGCGCGCTTTTGGCGCGGCAGCGCTTTGATGTGGCGCATGTCCATTGCATCTATCACCACCTGACGCCCGCGGTCTTTGCCGATCTGGCCGCCGCGCGCGTCCCCGTGGTGCTGACCGCGCATGACCTGAAGCTGGCCTGCCCGGCCTACAAGATGATGAATGCCGGTGGCCTGTGTGAACGCTGCAAATCCGGGTCGCTGGTCAACGTGGTCCGCCAGCGCTGCATCAAGGGGTCCGCCGCCGCCAGCGCCATCGTCGCCGCCGAGGCCTGGCTGCACCGCCTGCTGGGCAGCTATGACCATGTGGCCCATGTCGTCGCCCCAAGCCGGTTCTACCGCGACAAGCTGATCGACTGGGGCTTTCCCGCAGACCGGATCAGCCATATCCCGAATTTCACAAGGCCGCTGGCCCCCCGCCACGCGGGCGCACATGACGGCAACATCCTGTATTTCGGACGGCTGTCCGAGGAAAAGGGCCTGTTCACACTGATCAAGGCCGCGGCCCGCGCCGGGGTGCCGGTCGATATCGCCGGCAGCGGCCCGATTGAGGGCGCCTTGCGCGCAGCCGCAGCGCAAACCGGCGCCCCCATCCGCTTTCTGGGCCGGTTGGGGGGCGCGGCGCTTTGGGCCCGGGTCGGGCGTGCACGGGCGGTGGTGCTGCCGTCGGAATGGTATGAAAACGCCCCGATGTCGGTGCTCGAGGCCTATCAGCTGCACCGCCCCGTGATCGGCGCCGCGATCGGCGGCATCCCCGAACTGGTGACACCACCCGGGGCCGTGCCCTGCGGCTGGCTGTTTGCGCCGGGCGATGCCGATGCCTTGGCCGCCTGCCTGCAGCAGGTTGCAGGGGCGCCAGATTCCGACCTGCGCGCACGCGGGGCGGCGGGCCACGCGCTGGCGATAGGGGATTTTGCGCCCGCGCGCTATTTCGCGGCGATGCGCGCGCTTTATGCCCGCCTTGGGGTCAACGTCGAAAAGGTGTCGGAATGATCGGCGCCACGCCCCATGCGCAGGACATGGCCCCGCCGCTACCCAATGCGATGCGATTGCTGCTGGGGCTGTTGTATCTGCGCCTGTTCAGCGGCGCGGCGGCGGCGCTTGGCCTGCCCGATGGCGCGCGGTTCGTGACGCTGGCGTTGGCCGGGGCGGCGGCCTTGGTGTTTCTGGTCGATCCGCGCATCGCGCGGCCCACGGCGCTGGCGCTGCTGGGGTTCGCGCTGTGGCTGGTCGCCTGCGCACTTTCGTTGGCCTTCGCGCCGCCCCTGGCGATGCCGGATCTGGCGGCAACGCAAGTTGTCCTGCTGGTGCTTTACGGCGCCATGCTGAACGGATTGGCGCTGCATCTGCGCGGCCCGGCGGTTCTGGCGGCGGTGCGCCGGTTCCTGGGGGTGTTCATCCTGACCGGGGCGGCGCTGGCCTTGTATCAGACCGCCTCGGGCACCGGCTTTGCCGAGGCGGGGCGGTCCACCTATCTGCGCGCCTTCGGGCCCGATGTGCATCCGGTGTCCTTCGGGCTGCAGCTGGTGGTGGCGCTGGTGGGGCTGGAAATCGCGCGTTTGCGGGCGGGGGCGCGGCTGGGTGCCGGGATGGTCGCGATATATCTGCTGGGCGGCGCAGCGCTTTACCTGAGCTTTGCGCGCACCGCCTGGGTGGTGTTGCTACTGGTCGTGCTGTTGACGGTCTGGTCCAGATCGCGCCCCGCGCTACGCGTGACGCTACTGCCGCCCGTGGCAGGGGCCGGGGTGCTTCTGGCGCTGGCCTCGGGCCGGTTCGACGATCTGGCAAGCCTGTCGTTCTTTCTGGATCATTACGACTTTTCCGCCAGCACCTATGATTTCCGCTATGTCGACAATTCCCTGTCCTGGCGCATCGCAAACTGGGCGATGGGGCTGCGTCTGGCGCTGGAACAGCCGCTGACGGGGCACGGGCCCGGCCAGGCCATCGTGGTCAGCGCCTTTGGGCTACAGATGCACAACCTGTTCCTTGAAGCGCTGGTCGAGCTGGGTGCCCCCGGCCTGATCGCGGTGGTGCTGGTGGTAACGGGCCTTGGCCGGATGCGGCGCCATGTTCCGCAGAGCGACCCGAACGCGCGTGGCATTCGCGCGCTTCTGGGCGCACTGGGGCTTGGATTTTTGCTGACGATCACGCTTAGCACCAGCCTTGTGGGGCAGACCATGACCGTGATGCTGTTGTTGATGGTCTTGGCACTTTCCATCGCGCCGATCGGCCCTGCCGAAGGGTCACCCGATGCAGGTTAACATTCTGGGCATCCGCGGCATCCCGGCGGCCCATGGCGGGTTTGAAACCTTTGCCGCCCGCCTTGCCCCCTGGTTGGTCGCGCGGGGCCATTCGGTCACCGTCTATTGCCAGGACGACGACGGTCCGCCCGGCCCCTGGACCGACCTCTGGCAGGGCGTCACCCGGGTGCACCTGCGCCCCCGCCGCAGCGGCCCGGCCGGCACGATGGAATTCGACCTGGCCTGCCTGCGCCATCTGCTGACGCAGCCCCGCACGGACTCTGCAGTCGATCTGATCCTGGGCTACAATACGGCGCTGTTCAACATCCTCCAGCGGGTCCGGGGCCGGCGCATCGTGATGAACATGGACGGGATCGAATGGCGCCGCGCCAAATGGTCGCTGGCGGCAAAGATCTGGTTCTTCGTCAATGAAATCGCTGGCGCCAACATCTGCCACACCGCCGTGGCCGACCACCCCGAAATCGCGCGCCACCTGCGCTGGCGCTGCCGCAAGGTTCCGGTGATGATCCCCTATGGCGCGGATGCCATCACAAGCGCCCCGCAACAGCCGCTGCACGAGATGGGGCTTGTTCCCGGGCGCTATGTCGTCTCGATTGCCCGGATTGAGCCGGAGAATTCCATCCTAGAGCTTGTCCGCGCCTTCAGCGGCCTTGGCGACAGCAGCGGGGCGAAATGCGTGGTGTTGGGCCGGACCCAGGACGGCAATGCCTATCACGCCGCGGTGCGCGCCGCCGCCGGGCCGGATGTTATCTTTCCCGGCGCGATCTATGACCCCGACCGCGTTGCCGCACTGCGCTTTCACGCGCGCGCCTATCTGCATGGCCATCAGGTGGGCGGCACGAATCCATCCCTGGTCGAGGCACTCGGCGCGGGCACGGCGGTGATTGCCCATGACAACCGCTTCAACCGCTGGGTTGCGGGGCCGGGGCAGTTCTATTTCGCGGATGCGGCCGGGGCGCGGGCCTGCATGGTCCGGGCGCTGACCGATGATGCGGCGGTGGCCACGGCGCGCAAAGCGGCACGCGCGCGCCATGCGGCGTCCTTTGAATGGGACGCGATCCTGACCGCCTATGAAACGGTGCTGCGGGACACGGCCCGCCCGCAAGGGGCAGGCCGTCTTTTCAGCGGCGGATCGCGGTGATCCTGCGCAGATGCGGCAGGCTTGGCGTCAGCTCATATCCCGGGGCAAGCAGCGCGCCGGTGATCGTGGCCGATGCGCCCCCCACATAGTCCAGCACCAGATCATGCAGGCCGTTCAGGCCAGTCAGGACCAGCCGGTCCCGCGCGCGGGTGCCGGGGGCCGCCTGCGTCTCGATGAAGCTGGTGGGGGTGGTCCCCGTCTCCATCTGCATCGCCAGCAGGGTCACATCGGCCCCCGCCGTCGCACTGGCGGGCCCAAGCCCAAGGTGACAGGCCCCCGCCACGGCCGAGGCAAAGACAAAACTGACCCGCCAGGTCAGCCCGTCGGCCAGCAGGGTCTGCCGGATGTCGGAACAGCTGCCCAGATCGCCGCGGGTGGCCACCAGTGCCCCGACCGGGCCGGCCACATGCGTTTCCCCCCCCGCGCCCGAGATCACCACCCGCGCCGCGCCCGAACTTCCGGCGCGCAGAAAGCAAGTGACCGCGTAGCTGGTGCCCGCCGCCAGCGTGACATTGGCCTTCAGCCGCGCCCAGATCACACCCGATGACGGCACGCTGACCCCCGCAAACCGCCCCAGTGCATTCAGCGCAAGTGGCTGGGGGCTGCAGCTGTCCGCGATCCAGCCGGGCACCGTGGCGATCGACTGTGGCACCAGATTGGTGGCCGCAGCTTCCAGCAACAGCCCGCGCAGGGCGCCACTGGCCGGGTCATGGTCAAACCGCGGCGCATCGGCGCCAAGCGACACAAGCGCCCCAGCGGGCGCAAAGGCGCTGCCCGGACTGGCCCGCGTCAGCGCCAGCCCCGCAGGCAGGCTGCCCTGCGTCAGGTCAAAGACGTGCACCCCGGCGCGGCGCGCCAAACTGCACCCCAGCCCCGGGCCGGGGCGGCTTAGCCGGAAATCGAACCCCGGCATGGTCAGACCAGCAGCGCATGGATGCCATCGGCGGTGGTTCCGCTGGCATGCACCCGGCGCACGCCCACCGGCAGGATGCTCATCTCGGGCACCGACAGGGTGCGGACATGGCCGCGCACGGTGGTCACGGTCAGCGCGCCCGCGGTCTGGATGAACAGGGCGGCGGCCACCTCGGGCAGGTCGGCGGTGTCGCTGGGCGTCACCGGCAGGATGTCGCTGGCGGGACCAGACAGGGACAGTGCGCGGTTCTTGAACGGGTCTTGCATGGGACACTCCATCATTTGTGATCCCGGCACCCTATTTCCAATGCGTTAACGCCCGCGCTAGGCAGCGTACGCCGCCTCAGCCGCCATAATAGCCCGCGTAATGATAGCCGCCCTTGCGTTCCGGTTCACGGTTAAGCGCGCACAGCACCTCGGCCCGTTCGGGCGTGACCTCGGACAGCACCTGCAGCGCGTCGCGCAGATCGCCCTGCCCGGTCTGTGCAAACTGCACCACCATCACCACCGCATCAGCAAAGGGCGCAAGATAGCGCGCGTCCACCACCGGCAGAACCGGCGGCGCATCCAGGATGACAATGTCGAATTCGCTGCGCGCGGCCGCGACCAGCCGGGCAAAGATCGGCGCGCCCAGAAGCTGATCGGTTTCCCGATGCGCCCGCCCCCGCCCCGGCATCAGCAGCGCCTGTGACAGCGGGTCTTGAACCAGAAAGCTGGCGGTCTCCTGTTCGGCGCCGGGGTCAGTCAGGTAATCGATCATGCCCCGCGCGGGATCAATGCCTGCCACCCGGTGCAGGCCGGGCCGGCGCAGGTCGGCATCGATCAGGATCACGCTGCGCCCGCTGGCGGCAAAGGCCCGCGCCAGCGCCAGCGCCGTGGTCGATTTGCCCTCGGCCGGATTGGCCGACGTGACAAGGATGCAATCGCCCTGCCCCCCGGCCCCCCGCCTGCGCCCCAGCGCATGTTCCAGCGAGGCCCGCAGCCGCCGCACCGCCTCGGCATAGACGCCAAGGGGCGCGGTCACCACGGTATCGGCGATCGCGGCCCCTGCCTCGCCGCGCGGCGCCACAAGCGGCAGCGCGGTCGCGACCTTTACCCGCATCACCTCACGCAGCTGATGTTCGGACGTGATGCCACCGACGTAATATTCATTCAGAAACGCCAGCCCGATCCCCAGACCCAAGCCAGCCACAAGCCCGAAGCCCAGAACCAGCGCCCGGTTCGGATGGGACGGCCGCGCAGGCGACAGCGCGGGCGAGACGATGCGGCTATCGGCCATCTGCACCGCTGCCAGAACCTCCAGCTCGCGCATGCGCGACAACAGCGTCTGATACTGCCCGCGCGCGATCGTCGCCTCTTGCTGCAATTGATACAGCTCGCTTAGCACCTGCGGCGGCAATTCCCCCGCCAGAAGCGCCTCGCGCAGCGCGCCGCGCGACTCGCGCATGGTCGCGGCAAGTGCCGTGCCCTCGGCCTGCAGCGCGGCAATGGCCTCGGCGGCGGCGCGTTCCTGATCCACCGCCAGGGCCGCCAGCGCCCCCCGCAGGTCGATTTCCGCCGCCGATCCCGGATCAGCCCCGCCCAGCCGGCGCTGAAGCGCCTCGCGTTCCGCCTGAAGCTGGGCCAGCGCCTCGGTGCCAAGCCGCGCCGTCAGCGCCGCCCAATCCTCACGCTCCAGCGCGCGCGCGGCTTCACGCCCGCGCAGATCGGCCTCCAGCCGCCGCGCATCCATCGCGCGCAGATCCGCGCGCAACGCGGCAATATCGGCCAGACCGGTTTCGGTTTCGATCCGGTCCAGGTTTTCTTCGATATAGCGGTCGATCGCGGCCTCTGATCCGGTCAGCGCGGTTTGCGCGGCCGCAACCTGGCCCTGCAACATGTCACGCGACCCCAGTGATCCCGACACCTTGCTGGCCAGCTGTGCCTGAATATAGGCCTCGGCCAGGGCATTGCTCAGCGCCGCCGCCCGATCCGCATCGACCGAAGCAACCGACACCGCGATCACATGCGTCAGCCCCCGCCGCCGGACGGATGTGGCTTGCATGAAGCGATCCAGCACCCCCTTGACCAGCACCTCGCCGCTGATTTCCAGCGCGCTTTCAAAGCCCAGGGCCGCGCGGAACCGATCCGCCAGCGACAGACCCGGCCCGAATTCCGCATCGGCGATCAGGTTCTGGTCGCGCACCACCGCCAGCGCCACCGTGGGCGAACGCAGGATCTCGACCTCGCTGTCCACACGCGCATTCTCGCCCGAGGCTGAACGCGCGGTATCCTCGCCATAAAGCAGCGATTTCGGCGCCGGATCGACCATCACCAGCGCGGTCGCGGTATAGATCGGCCGGACCAGCACCACATAGACCAGCGCCAGCGCCAGCATCAGAAAGACCGACGCCAGGATCAGGCGCAGCTGCCGGCGCAGCAGAAAGACGATGGATTTCAGGTCAAGCGGATCACTGGTCATCGGGTCAACTCTTTAAAAGGTGGCGGCGGGGCGGCCGGTTACGCGCAACTGAACGCAGGGGCGGGGCCATGTTCGGCAATCAGGAAAGCGGGTTCGTCACCGGGGAACAGGCGCACCGCGCTTAGCCGGCCTGTGGCATAGGCGCCGCTGTCCACATTGATGCGCCAGCCGCGCTGCATCGCGCGGGGCTGCGGCATGTGGCCATGCACCACCAGCGCGCCGCCAAGACCCGCAGGCGCGGGCAGCGCCGGGTCGTCAAACCCGCGCGACCACAGCAACGTGTCCAGCGTCTGGCCTTTCAGCGGTCGGTCGGGGGCGGTGCCCGCATGGCAAAAGAAATGCCCCGCCCAAAGCCAGCCCGGCAGGCCACGCAGAAAGGCCAGATGCGCCGGGGGCACATGCGCGGCCACAAGCGCCGCCAGGCGCCGCGCAGGCATGCGGTAGCCATGCCGCGGATCGGGCGCAATGCCATAGGATGCCAACGTCTGCGCCCCGCCATGGTCCAGCCATGCCGCCCGCGGATCGGGGGCTGTCAGAAAGTCCAGCGCCATCTGTTCGTGGTTGCCCATCAGGCATAGTCGGCGCAGCCCCGGCGGCGCGGGGGCCAGCAGAAAATCGATCAGCCCCGCGCTGTCGGGGCCGCGGTCGATCATGTCGCCCAGGATCACCACCAGTGCAGGCTTGTTGCCAAAGCGCGCGGCCCGGTCGGTCAGAATGCGCCGTTCCAGCTGACGGTATAATGCCGCCTCGCCGTGGATGTCGCCCACCGCATAAATCGGTGGAAAGGGCCCAGGCAGGTCAAGCCCGGGCGCGTGCTCACCAGCTGGCACCACGCCCCCGGACCAGACCCGCCGCAGGATCGCCGCCAGGTTCATGCCGCCGCCCCCGCGACCCGGGCACGTTCTTCGGGCAGGCGACGCGCCAGCCCAAGCGCCAGGATCGACAGCAACAGCAGAACGTTGCCCTGAACCTCCAGGCTGACATCGGCCAGCGAATGAACCGCCGCCACGCATAGCGCGCTAAGCCCCGCCACGGGCAGCAGGCTGTCCGCCGGGCGGGCACGGCGCAGACGGACAAGCCGCCGCGCCGCCAACAGCCCCGCAAGCGGCGGCAATGACCCCGCGATCAGCCCCATCTCGGCCCAAAGCGCCAGATAGACCGAATGGGCGTGATCCCAGATCAGCCCCGGCTCCAGCGACGGGCGGTGGTGCAGCTCAAAGGCCGGGGCAAAGGCATCAAGGCCATAGCCCGTCCAGGGCCGCGCCCAGATCATCGTGGCCACCTGGCGCCACAGTTCCAGTCGGTGGGCCGCATCCCCGACCGTCAGGATCGCGCGATCCGCCAGCCCTGCCCCGGCCACAAGCAGCACCAGCGCGAACCCGGCAAGCCCGGCCCAGCCTGTTCCACGCCCAAGCCCCCCCGGCATCGCCAGCGTCACCAGCGCAAGCCCCGCCACCGTCGCCACCAGACCCATCCGCGACTGTGTGCCCAGCAACGCCAGAAGCACGATCCCCAGCGTCGCCCAAAGCGCCGCCCCGGTGACGCCCGACGGCGCCAGCCAATGGCCCCGCAGGCTTCGCCCGCGCCCGCCCAGCAAAAGCGCAAGACCCAGCGTCGCCCCCATGCCCAGAAAGGTGGCAAACGCATTGCGGCTGACAAAGGTGCCGGTGACCGCGCCGCGATAGAACTGCTTTTCCCCCCAGGGGAACTGGTCGCCAAACAGCGTCAGCGACAGCAACCCCCAAAGGGCATGCGCGACCACACCGGCATAGATCACCCAACCGATCCGGCGCGCATGGTCGGGGCGCGCGGCGGCCTGGGTCAGCATCGCGAACAGCGCCAGACTGCCCGCGATGCGCAGGATCGCCGGTTGCCCCGCCCCCGGCGCAAGGCTGATCGTCGCGGCGGCCGCCACCCCGGTTTCGGGAAGGGCCACAACGGCCTGCGGCAGCGCCCCCGCGACCGGCAGGATCTGAAACCCCGCAAAGGCCAGAAACAAAAGGATCGGTACCAAAACCGGCCGCAGGGTCGCAACCCGCCCAAAGCCGCCCCCGCGCGCCACATGAAGCCCCGCCACGGCGCAGGCCAGCACCGCGCCGATCAACCAGACCGGCGCCCGGTTCCCGCCAGCGGCAAGCGGGGTAACCAGCACAAGCGCCACCAGCACCCCGTCAGCAAACCCCATCCGCGCTTGTGTCATGCGCCCGCCCGCGATCATCGGCCCGCCCCTTCCCCCGCACCCTTCACCGCATGCAGAAAGGCGCGCTGCGCCACGGGCGGCAAAGTCTCGGCCACAGATACCAGAACGGGGCGGATCGGCGGATCGGTGTGCCAACGCTGCGCCATGGCCCCGCGATAGCGCGGCGCGGCGATCAGCAGCGCCGCATCCGCGCCGACCGCGCCGCGTGCCTTTTCCGACAGATCGGCCCAGACCGGCAGGGCCAGATCCAGCCGCCGCGCCGCAAGCCAGCCCTCGCCCGGGGCGGTGCGCTGCGCAAGGGTTATGGCCTGTGAAAACCCTGCAGGATCGGCCCTGGCCAGCGCCGCCTCGGCCCGCACCAGATGCGCCAGGCCAAGCGTCGGCGCACGCGCCAGAATGGCCCCCGCCAGATCCGCGCAACGCCGGGCCAGCAGGGCGCGCCGGTCGTCCGTTTGCAGCGCGGCAAAGGGCCCGCGCAAGGCCCGATCACAGGCCTCCAGCTGCGCCCGTTGCCCGCGCAGCGAAAGCGCTGGATGAACGGGGCCTGTGTGCGGGCCCGTCAACACCTGTTCGACCTGCGCCGCCGGCCCCCTTTGCCCAAGCATCGCCGCCCGGTATTCCCGTGGCAGCATCGCCGCAGCCGCCAGCGCCACGGCCAAAGCCGCAGAAACAATCATAAGGCGAGCTATCGGCAAGGGCATCACTGCCGAAAATGACATGCGCAGGGTCCGATCCTGTGGTCCGTTTCCGCGGGGCTAGGCGCTTTTTCTGTGTCGATCATGAAAATGGAAACGCCACAAGTCCCAATAAAAAAAGCCGTATTGTGCGTTGCCACCATGCAACGCGACGGGCGCAAAGCCCCGATCCGTAACGCGAAGGAATGTTGCATCTCACCCCGGGCCATGCTTAGGGTAATGCAATCATAGGTTTAAAGGGGTTTCTGTATGCGCCGCCATCTTCTTGCCACCCTTCTGTCGATCACATGCCTGTCGCCGGCGGCTGTCGGGGCGCAACAGACGCTGTTCGACGCGCGCGCGATCAGCGCTGGTTGCGCGGCGGGTGATTGTGTTGGCGCGGTGCGCGTCTCGGTTGCGGCGCTGCAAGCCCAGGGCCTGACCCAGCCCGCGATGAATTCGCAACTGGCGATCCTGGCGGCAATGCTGGTGCAGGCCGCCCAAACCGCCCCCGCCGCTGCCGCCGCCGACTATGCCGCGGCGCTTGAGGCCGTTGCCGCCGCCAGCACCGACCCGACGCAGGCCCGTGCCATCGCCGAAGTGGCGCAGAAGATCGCGGCCGGCAATGCCGCAGCGATCGACCTGACGACCGGCATCGCAGCCTCGGCCGGGTAAGAGGCGGTGGCCCTAATCACGGCATTCGGGGATGCCCAGACGGATCAGCTCGGTCCCGCGCAACTCGGCGAAGCCCACAAGGATGTGGCGCGCCTCGCGCAGATACCAGCCGCGCAACGGTTCGGGATAATGGTCCGCAACGATCCGCGACCAGCGTTCGAAGGCGTCGGGGCGCAGCGCAAGGCCGGGACGGGGCGATCCGGGGCCGTGAAACCCCAACCGCGCGGCGCGCGCAACGCAGGTGCCCGGCAGCGCCAGGAACATCGTGCAGGCCGACCAGCAGCCGCCCACGATACGCACCCGGGCACCGCGCGCGCGCAGGTCACGGATCATCGTCACCCGGTCCGCTATGGCGCCGCCGGGATCGTCGCGGACGGTCTGAACCATCGGCGCGGCGCAGGCCGCATCGGGCCGGGCAAGGCCAAGCAGCAGGGCCAACCACAGCCCGACCGTAAGATGACGCGCCGCCCGCAGCGCAATGCGCACACGGCGGCTGTGGCGCGAAGACCGCAGCATGGACCACCCCCAATGGTGATGCCCGTTCGTTCTGACCGGATTCCGCGCAGACCCCACATCCCCGCTGTCCCCACCAAAGCAGCAAGCCGTTAAGAACCGTTTAGCGGGCCGCCTGCACACCGCAGCAAGGGATGTGAAAGACAATAGGCGAAAGGCGGGAACGCCTGCTATGCTAAGGGTTAATAGGTTGTCCCACCCGGGCGGGAAGACGCGCCCGCGCCTCCGCCGCCCATCATTTTCAGTTGTATCCGAGTATCACCCATGACCCATTTCCCGACGATCCACCCGGTCATTCTGTGCGGCGGTTCGGGCACGCGGCTTTGGCCCTTGTCCCGGCAAAGCTATCCGAAACAGTTTTCCCGCCTGATGGGCGATCACAGCCTTTTCCAGGCCTCCGCGCGGCGGATGGTGGGCCCCGCCTTCGCCCCGCCCGTCGTGGTGACCGCCGATCCGTTCCGCTTCATCGTGACCGAACAACTGGCCGCCGTGCAGCTGGCCCCCGCCGCCATCCTGATCGAGCCCGAGGGTCGCAATACCGCCCCCGCGATCCTGGCCGCGGCGCTTTGGCTGGAACGGCAGGATCCCAAGGCGCTTATGCTGGTGGCGCCGTCGGATCATGTCATCCCCGACACCGCCGCCTTCCAGGCCGCGGTGGCTGCCACCGCCCCCGCCGCCCGCGCCGGCCAGCTGGTCACCTTCGGCATCAGCCCCACCCGGCCGGAAACCGGCTACGGCTATCTGGAACTGGCCCCCGGGGCCGACAGCGGGGCCGCCACGCCCCAACCGCTGGCGCGCTTTGTCGAAAAACCCGATGCCGCCCGCGCCGCCCGGATGATCGCGGCTGGCAGCTTCCTGTGGAACGCCGGCATCTTCCTGTTCAGCGCCGACACCTTGCTGGCGGCCTTTCGCCGCCACGAACCCGACCTGCTGGCCGGAACAGCAAAGGCCGTTGCCGGCGCGCGCACCGATCTGGGCTTTACCCGGCTGGCCCCGACGCCCTGGACCGGGCTGCGCGATGTGTCGATCGACTATGCGATCATGGAAAAGGCCGAAAACCTGGTGGTCATGCCCTATGATGCAGGCTGGTCCGATCTTGGCGGATGGGAGGCGGTCTGGCAGGAATCCGGCCCCGATGGCGCGGGCAACGTGTGTTCCGACCACGCAACCGCGATCGACTGCACCGGCAGCCTGCTGCGATCCGAGGCCGAGGGCGTGGAACTGGTCGGCATCGGCTTGCAGGACATGATCGCGGTGGCCATGCCCGATGCGGTGCTGGTCGCCCGACGCGCCGACAGCCAGCGCGTGAAAGAGGCGGTGACCGCCCTGAAGGCGCGCGATGCGACCCAGGCCACCGCCTTCCCGCGCGACCACAGGCCCTGGGGCTGGTTCGAAAGCCTGGTGATCGGCGACCGGTTTCAGGTCAAGCGCATCGTCGTGCATCCGGGCGCGGCGCTCAGCCTGCAAAGCCATGTCCACCGCTCGGAACACTGGATCGTGGTGCAGGGCACCGCAAAGGTGACGATCGGCGATCAGGTGCAGCTCGTCACCGAAAACCAGTCGGTCTATGTGCCCCTTGGCGCGGTGCACCGGATGGAAAACCCCGGCAAGCTGCCGATGGTGCTGATCGAGGTGCAGACCGGCAGCTATCTGGGCGAGGATGACATCATCCGCTATGAGGACATCTATGCCCGCAGCTGAACCGCTGACCTGTTTCAAGACCTATGACGTGCGCGGGCGGCTTGGGGACGAGCTGAACGAACGCATCGCCCATCGCATCGGCCGCGCCTTTGCCCAGGTGCTGGGCGCGCGCCGTGTCGTGCTGGGCCGCGACTGCCGGGCCTCATCGGCCGCGCTGGCCGGGGCGGTGGCACAGGGGCTGATGGACGCCGGGGCCGAGGTGCTGGATCTTGGCCTGTCCGGCACCGAAGAGATGTATTTCGCCACCACCCATCTGGGCGCAGATGGCGGGATCACGGTCACCGCCTCGCACAATCCGATGGATTACAACGGCATGAAGATGGTGCGCGCCGGGTCCGCCCCGATCGGCGCCGACACCGGGCTGAACGCGATCCGCGCGCTGGCCGAAAGCGGCGCCTTTGGCCCGGAGAGGCCCGGCGGGCGCATCACCCCTGCGGCGCAGGTGCGCGCGGCCTATGTGGACCGCGTTTTGTCCTTTGTCGATCTGGCGGCGCTGCGCCCGATGACCATTTTGGTGAACGCGGGTAACGGGGCCGCCGGCCCTACCTTTGACGCGATCGCCGCAGCCCTGCTGGCCCGGGGCGCGCCACTTCGGTTTGAACGGATCAACCACACCCCCGATGGCCGCTTTCCCAACGGCATCCCGAACCCACTTCTGCCGGAAAACCAACCCGCCACCGCAAGCGCGGTCGTGGCTGCGGGTGCCGATCTGGGCATTGCCTGGGATGGTGATTTCGACCGCTGTTTTCTCTTCGATCACACCGGCGCCTTTGTCGCGGGCGAATATGTCGTGGGCCTTCTGGCCGAGGCCTTTCTGGCCCGCGAACCGGGGGCAAGGATCGTGCATGACCCGCGCGTCATCTGGAACACCCGCGATGTCGTGACCCGCGCGGGCGGGCAGGCCATCGCCGCGCGCACCGGCCATGCCTTCCTGAAACAGGCCCTGCGCGACACCGGCGCGGTCTATGGCGGGGAAATGTCGGCGCATCACTATTTCCGCGATTTCATGTGCTGCGACAGCGGCATGATCCCCTGGCTTCTGGTCGCCGAACTGATCTGTCGCCGGGGCCAGCCGCTGGCGGATATCCTGGCCGAACGGCGCGCCGCCTTCCCGTCCTCGGGCGAGATCAATTTCCGCCTGGCCGACGCCACCGCAGCGCTGGCACGGGTCGAAACCGCGCTGGCGCCCGAGGCCACCGACATCGACCGCACCGATGGGCTAAGCCTGTCCTTCCCGGATTGGCGTTTCAACCTGCGTGCCTCGAACACGGAACCGCTGTTGCGGCTGAATGTGGAATCCCGGGGCGATGCCGCGCGGGTGATCGCCGGGGTCAACCAACTGCGCGCGCTGATCGGCGCATAGCGCTGGCCATGCCGCGCCCGCGGATGCTATGGGCGGCGTAAACCGGCCCGCCCGGGCGGCCATGTGCAAGGAGTATCCCGTGAAACGCGTCCTGATCACCGGCACCGCCGGCTTCATCGGCTTCCACCTGGCCCGGCTGCTGCTGGCCGAAGGCTGGTGCGTGCATGGCTATGACGGGATGACCGATTACTACGATGTTGCGCTGAAGCAGCGCCGCCACGCCATCCTGCTGCAAAACCCCAATTTCACCGCCACCGAAGGCATGCTGGAGGATCAGGCCCTGTTCGACCGCGTGGCCGATGATTTCGCGCCCGAAATCATTGTGCATCTGGCGGCACAGGCCGGGGTGCGCTATTCGCTGGAGAACCCCCGCGCTTATCTGGATTCCAACGTCATCGGCACCTTCACCGTGATCGAGGCCGCGCGGCGGCTGGGGGTGGGGCATCTGCTGATCGCCTCGACCTCATCGGTCTATGGTGCGAATGAAACCATGCCCTTCGCCGAAACCGACAAGGCCGACACCCAGCTGACGATCTATGCCGCGACGAAAAAGGCCAATGAAAGCATGGCCCATGCCTATGCGCATCTGTGGAACCTGCCGACCACGATGTTCCGGTTCTTCACCGTCTATGGCCCCTGGGGTCGGCCCGACATGGCCCTGTTCAAATTCACCGAGGCGATCCTGGAAGGCCGCCCCATCGACATCTACAACAACGGCGAAATGTATCGCGATTTCACCTATGTCGAGGATCTGGTCCGCGGCATCCGCCTGCTGATCGACGCGGTGCCCCAATGCCCCGCAAGCGCCGCCGACATCGCCCCCGGGGATAGCCTGTCGCCGGTCGCGCCCTACCGGATCGTCAACATCGGCAATTCCGACAAGGTGCGCCTGATGGATTTCGTTGAGGCGATCGAACAGGCCCTTGGCAAGACCGCGATCCGCAATTTCATGCCGATGCAAAAGGGCGACGTGCCCGCCACCTGGGCCGATGCAAGCCTGCTGCAGCGGTTGACCGGCTACCGCCCACAGACCGACGTGCGCGACGGCATCGCCCGCTTTGTCGCCTGGTTCCGCGACTATTACCGCAAATAACCGCGACCGTCAGACGATGTCGTGATCGGGGCGCAGCGGAATATCATCCGCAGGCGAGATCGTGTGCCGTTCAATCATCCGGTGCACACGCGGCGCCGTCGCCCCGCGATGCAGCGCATGCAGCCGCTCGGACACCTCGATATCGGCCTTGGTGCGGCGCTGGTTGTGGCGCAGGTATTCGTCCCATGTGGCGACATGGTAGCTTTCGCTCCAGATTTCGGGCTGTTCCAGATCGCGCAGCAGCGCCCAGTTGCGCGCGCCGTCGCGGCGCCGGATCTGGCGGCGTTCCGCCATCAGGCGCAAGAACTCGGGCACGTCCTTCTTGTCGATCACGAAATCGACCATGACCATGATCGGTCCCGACCGGCCCCGCAGATCCAGCCGCAACATCGGTTCACGGAAACGGTTGGCGGGGTCCAGGTCCAGGGTACCGAAATCCGGGATCGCGACAATGAACCCCACCACCGCGCCAAACAGCAGAACCCCGGCAGCGGCCATCAGCGCGGCCTCGACCCCCGCCGAGGTGGCGACCGCGCCCCAGATCCAACTGCCCGCAGCCATGCCGCCAAAGGTTGCCGTCTGATACAACGACAGCGCCCGGCCCACCACCCAGCGTGGCGTGTTCAACTGCACCGACACGTTGAACAGCGACAGCGCCATCACCCAGGCTGCCCCCGCCGGCAGCATCGCCAGCCCGGAAATCCAGACACTGCGGCTTTGCGCCAGCACCACCGCGGCGGCGGCGAACAGGGCAAAGGCGATCTGCACGATGCGTTCGTTGTTGAACCGCTCACGCAGGCGCGGGTTCAGGAAGGCCCCGCCGATCGCGCCCAGGCCAAAGGCCCCCAGCATCGTGCCGAAGGTGAACGACCCGCCCCCCACCAGATCGCGCGCGATCAGCGGCAAAAGCGCCTGCACCGCCACCGCCGACAGGCCAAACAGGGCCCCGCGCGCCATCACCCGCACCAGATTGGGCGACAGAGCGACATAGCGCAGCCCGGCGCCGATCGCGGGCAGGAAGGGTTCGGGCTTGGTGGTGCGCGGGCGCAGTTGCGGGCGCCAGCGGATCAGCGCGGCCAGCAGCGGCAGATAGCTGAGCGCATTGACCGCAAAGGCCGCCGCCGCGCCAAAGACCGCCACGATGATCCCGCCCGCCGCCGGCCCCACGCTTCGCATCAGGTTGAACCCGACCGAGCCCAGCGTCACCGCCGCCGGAATTTCCGGCCGCGGCACCAGATCGCCGACCGACGCCTGCCAGGACGGGTTGTTCAGCGCCGTGCCCATCCCGATCAGGAAGGTGAACCCCAGCAACACCCAGGGCGTCAGCCCGCCAAGGGCCGTGACCACCACCAGCCCCACAGATGCCACCGCCATCAGCGCCTGCGCCGCCAGCATGATGCGGCGGCGGTCCATATTGTCGGCCAGCGCGCCCGCTGCCAGCGCGAACAGCATGATCGGCAGGGTGTTGGACGCCTGCACCAGTGCGATCAGCGTGGGCGAGCTGGTCAGCGTGGTCATCGCCCAGGCCGCGCCCACCGCCTGAACCAGACCCCCGAAATTGGAAATGAGCGTCGCCGACCAGAGCATCCGGAAGGCGCCATGCCGAAACGGCGCGAAGGGAGAGGCGCGTTCGCTCACGCCGGGGGTCCTGATCCTGTTTCCTGGGGCGAGCTTACGCAAGCCCGCCCCGGACTGCAACGGGGCCGATCAGCGTCCCTGTTTCTGTTCCTCGGCCACAAGCGCGGTCAGGCGGAAGAAGCCGTGCACCATCTTGGTGAAGGGCAGCAGCAGGAAGAAGGCCAGCACCGCCCCAAGATGCAGCGCCAACAGCGGCGCCACCGCGCCCGTCCCCGTGGCCGCATAAAGCGCCAGCCCCGAGGCCCCGACAAAGCCCAGCAACCCGACAAAGGCCATCTCACCGCCCCAGACGCGCACCGCGCCCAGTTTCGGGTCCGCCTTGGTCTTGAGCCAGCCCAGACCCACCGTGCCGATCACCAGCAGGATACCACCCGGCACGCCCAACAGTTTCGGCAGGCTGAACAACGAATAGGGCGCGGGCATATCCAGCAGATAATGCATCAGCGTCGCGACCGAGGTCGCGGCAAAGCACAGCAGAAAGCCATACAGCACCGCCTGGTGCAGATGCCGGCGTGCCGCGGAATAGCGATCCTCTTTTTCAAAGTTGCAGCCCTGGCCCTGCCCGCCGCTCAGGTCGCGCAGCACCGCGGCCTGTTTCACCGCACCGATCAGATGGCGCAGCCGGAACGGCCCCGCCGCGACCTCGGTCCAATAGCGGCGCAGGCCGATCGCCACGCCCAGCAGCGGCACAAGGAAGGCGGGCGCAAAGATCGCCACCATCGCGTTATGCGCCAGATGGGCATAGAACCCTTCGCCGCCCTCGGGGCGCAGCGCGGCCAGCGCGGCGAACAGCGCGGCAAAGCCCAGCACCAGCACCGCGGCGATCTTGACCCCGCTGTCGTGGAACGCCCGCGCCAGCGGCTGCGGCCAGACCAGACGTTCCCAACTGTCCTGACGCACCTCGGCCAGGGCCGCGGGCAGGTTCAGCGCGAATTCATGCGGGGGGGTATACTGGCAGGAGTAGTAACACCCCCGGCAATTGTGGCACAGGTTCGCCAGATGGGTAATGTCGCCATCGGCAAAGGCCTTTTGCCGCGTCATCGCGGGAAAGACCGAACAGAACCCCTCGCAATAGCGGCAGGCGTTGCAGATCTCGATCTGCCGGCGGGCTTCCTGAATGAGGTTGGGGGTATCAAGCGACATGGGCGGCAGCCTCCCGGCCTGCGATGCGTCCGAAAACGGTTCCGATGGTCATGCCGAAACCGGCAAGATAGCCTTGGCCAAGGATCGACCCGGCCATGATTTCCCCCGCAGCCCAGACATTGGCCAGCGGGCCGCGCGCGGTATGCACGCGCGCATCTTCCGACACCTTCAGCCCCAGATAGGTGAAGGTCACGCCGGGGCGCAGCTGATAGCCGTAATAGGGCGGCGTATCCAGCGGGCGGGCCCAGTTGGTTTTGGCGGGCGTGACACCTTCGGTCGCCAGCCCGTCCAGTTCGGTCGGGTGGAAGGTGCCGGGGCGGCAGCCGGCGTTGAACTCGGCCACGGTGCGGGCCAGCTTTTCCCCGTCAAGGCCCATCTGGCGGCCCAGATCCTCGATCGTGTCGGCCTTGTTGGGCGGAAAGACCGAGGGCATGAACAGGTCATAGGATTTCGCGTCGATGATCGCATAGCCCACCTGATCGGGCTGGCCCGCGACCAGACGGCCCCAGATCGCGTAACGCTTGGGCCAGACATCCTCGCCCTCGTCATAGAACCGGTCGCCGTCGCGGTTGACCACGATGGAAAACGGCACGCAATCCAGCCGGGTGACGATGCCGCCATCATATTTCGGTGCCCGTCCGTCGATCGCCACGGCATGGCACTGCGTCGGGTCGCCCACGGAATCGCTGCCCTGATCCAGCATGTCCTTCAGCACAACACCCATGTTGTAGGGTGTGCCGCGGATCAGGAAGTTCGCCGCCGCCGGCCCCCAGGCCCGCGTCAGCCATTCGATATCCGACTGGAACCCGCCCGAGGCCAGCACCACCGCGCGCCCCGGCACCGTCTGCACCGGCCCGCCTGCGATGGACACCTCGACATGGGTGAAGCGATCACCCTCAAGGCCGATATGGCTGACCTGCGCCTCATAGACCACGGTGATGCCCAGATCCTCGGCGGTATTGTAATAGGCGTTCACCAGCGCCTTGCCCCCGCCCAGGAAGAAGGCATTGGTGCGCGACAGGCTTAGCGTGCCCGAAAGCGAGGGCTGAAAGCGCACGCCATGCGCCTCCATCCAGGGCAGGCATTCCTCGGAATTGCGGATGGTCATGCGGGCCAGCGCCTCATCGGTCTTGCCCTTGGTGACCAGCATCAGGTCGTGGAAATATTCCTCTTCCTCATAGGCGCCGGTCAGCACCGACATCGGCCCGCGATGCATGCAGCGGAAGTTGCGCGTGTGGCGGCTGTTGCCGCCGCGATAGGTCTTGGGCGCGCCTTCAAGGATTAGCACCCGCGCGCCCGCTTCGGCGGCGGTGATCGCGGCGCACAGGGCCGCGTTGCCGCCCCCCACGACGATCACATCCCAAGGCCCCGTCAGGGGTGGTGTTGCGGTTTCTGGCATGTCTTGCTCCGGTGGTGGTATGGCTGGATTGTCTGGCGGTGAATGGTGTCATGTCTCATGCAATGGCCGGTCACGGCCGCGCAGCGCGCGCAGCCGGGCGCCCTGGGCGGCCTCGATATGGCTGCGCATCTCGGTCTCGGCACGGGCCCCGTCGCGGGCCTCCAGCGCGTCCAGAATGCGGGCATGTTCCAGCGCCGCCTGTTCGGCGCGCTGCGGCTCAACCAGGGTTGTCGGCCCCAGGATCAGCAGAGTCTTCTGAATCGCATTGGTGGCCTTGACCAGAAACCGGTTCTTGGCCGCATCCAGCAGCGTCAGGTGAAACTGGCGGTTCAGTTCATAGGCGTGCCGGCCATGCCCGGCGCGCGCCATTTCCTCATTCAAGGCCCGCAGTTCGGCCAGTTCGACATCAGAGGCCGCCCGCGCCGCAAACCGCGCCGCCGTGCCTTCCAGCACCGCGCGCATTTCATAAAGTTCCATGATCTCGGGGTAATCAAGGCTGCGCACCGTGGCCCCCTGCCGCGGCAGATGCACCACCAGCCCGTCGCTTTCCAGCTGACGAATCGCTTCGCGCACGGGGGTGCGGGAAATGCCCAGACGTTCGGCCAGCTCGATCTCGCGCAGGCGGGCGCCGGGCGGCAGGTCGCCCCGGCGGATTTCTTCCAGAAGGCGGCGGTAGGCGCCCTGCCCCTGCGGCCCGTCAGAGTCGATTTCATCGGTGGTCATGCGCAAAGACCCTTGAGGATTGTCGCCGGATGTATACAGTTGGATACAGAACCCGTCAACTGTCCCGTCAACCACCCAAACCCCGAGATCACAGATGCGCTTCATCACCCGCCGCCGCATGACCACGCTGATCCTAGCACTGGGCGGGGCGGCGCTGTTCCAGTTTCTCGATCTGCCATTGCCTTTCCTGTTCGGGCCGATGGCGGCCTGCCTGATCGCGGCCCTTGCCGGGATGCGGCTGCAGGGCATGGGGCCGGTATCGGCTGCGGCCCGCACGGTTCTGGGCGTGGCGGTGGGCGCGTCGATCACGCCTGCGCTGATCGGCCAGCTGCCGGCCATGGCGGTGTCGCTGGCCCTGATCCCGGCCTATATTCTGCTGATCGCGCTGGTGGGCGTGCCCTTCTTTCGCCGGATGGGTTTTGACGCGACCACGTCCTATTACGCCGCCATGCCCGGCGGGCTGCAGGATATGGTCGTCTTCGGGCAAGAGGCGGGGGGCGATGTGCGGGCCCTGTCGCTGATCCATGCCACACGCATCCTGATCCTGGTCACGCTGGCGCCGATTGTCCTGACCACCTTTTACGGGGTCGCCCTGACCAACCCGGTCGGCCTGCCAGTATCGGAGATCCCGCTGCAGGAACTGGCGCTGATGGTCGGCGCGGCGGCGATCGGCTGGAAGGGCGGCGAACGCATCGGCCTGTTCGGCGCGGCGATCCTGGGCCCGATGCTGGTGACCGCGGTCCTAAGCCTTGGCGGCCTGATCCACATGCGCCCGCCAAAAGAGGCGATCCTGGTCGCGCAGTTGTTCATCGGCATGGGGATCGGCGTGCATTACGTCGGCGTCACGCTGCGCGACCTGCGCGACATCGTGGCCAAGGGCGTGGCCTTCGTAATCCTGCTGGCGGTCTTGGCCGCAATCTTCACCGAGCTTGTGGTGCTGACCGGCCTGTCAAAACCTGTCGAGGGGTTCCTGGCCTTTGCCCCCGGGGGTCAGGCGGAAATGACGGTTCTGGCCATCGTGGCCGGGGCGGATCTTGGCTATGTCGTCGCCCATCACCTGACACGGATCGTACTGGTCATCCTTGGCGCCCCAATCGCGGCGCGCCTGCTGCGCCGGGGGGGCAGGGGCCCCGACTGACGGACGCTGGGCGTCCGTCAGCCCGGCTGGACCGGCGCAAAGGCCAGAAAATAGATCAAAAGCCCGATCACAAGCCAACGCTGTTCGCCCGGCAGGCTGAACCATAGCGTCTGCAAAACCGTGCAAGGCCAGCGCAACACCCACCCCGCCGTACCGCCCCGAGGGCAGATGCGCGCATGCGGCATCAAGCGCCGCCCGCCACTTGGCGCGATATCAGGAAACAATTCTGACTTCCGACGCGTATTGTTCATCTTTTATTTTATTTCAATAGGTTAACTCCTATTAAGATAGGTTGCTTCTTTTCATTCTGATACTTGTCTTTTCGTGCAGGTCTGCGCCGCAACGCCCATGGCTTCCCCCCCGCCGCGCACTAAGGCATGATTGGCTGACCCACACCAAGGGCCAGGAACGGGGGCTTGATGCAGGATCTGTTTTTCCAGCTTGGCGTGGCGCTTGCCATCGGGCTTCTGGTCGGGCTTGAACGCGGCTGGCGTGAACGTGAGGAACCTGCCGGCAGCCGCACCGCAGGCCTGCGCACCTTCGGCATCTTCGGCCTTCTGGGCGGCATCTTTGCGGCCCTTGCCGCCGAAATGGCCGCGCCCCTTGTGTTTGCCGCAGGCTTTCTGGGTGTGGCGGCGCTGTTCGGCCTGTTTCAGCTGCAAGAAGCCCGCCACGACGGAAACTTCAGCGTCACAGGGGTAATGGCGGGGCTGGGGGTCTTTGGTCTGGGCGCGCTGGCGGTCAGCGGCGATTACCGCGTCGCCGCCGCCGGGGGCGCGGCGCTGGCCGCGATCCTGGCCAGCCGTGAAATGCTGCACGCCGCCCTGCGCCGGCTAAGCTGGGTTGAACTGCGCTCGGCCCTGGTGCTGGCGGTGATGACCACGATCGTTCTGCCGATCCTGCCCAACCGGGCGGTTGACCCCTGGGGTGGTCTGAACCCCTGGGAAGTCTGGTTCTTCACGGTGCTGATCGCGACGATTTCCTATGCGGGCTATATCGCCGTGCGGGTGCTGGGCGCGACACGGGGCTTTCTGGTCAGCGCGCTGGCAGGCGCGCTGGCCTCATCCACCGCGGTCACGGTGGCGCTGGCCCGCATGGCGAAGGACACCGCCCAGCCCCGCCCGCTGGCCGGGGCGGCGGCGCTGGCGGGCATGGTTTCAATCCTGCGCGTGATTGGCGTGGCTACGCTTCTGCGGCCCGAAATCCTGCCCCAGATCGTGGCGCCCGCCCTATGCGCCGCCGGTGTTCTGGGGGCCGCGGGTCTGGCCATGTTGCTGCGCGGCACCGGCGCGGGCGCGGCGCCCGCCCCCCCGCGCAACCCGTTTGAACTGCGCGCGCTTCTGGTCTTTGCGGCGTTGTTCGCGCTTGTCGCAACGGCCAGCGCGGCGCTTGTGGGCCGGTTCGGCGCCAGCAGCCTGACCGCGACATCGGCCCTGTCGGGCCTGTTCGATGTCGATGTCGCAGTTCTCAGCGCGCTGCGCATCACCAGCCCCACGATCGGCCTGCCGATCATCGGCACCGCGATCCTGGTGGCACTGGTCGGCAACGCGCTGGGGCGGCTGTCCCTGGCGGTTCTGGCCGGGCCCGTCCGCTTCTGGCTGCCGCTTCTGGCCAGCACGCTGGCCGCAGCCGCAACCGGCACGGTCGTCCTTGCCGTGACCCGGCTGGCATAGCACCCTATTCCGCCGCCGGGATCAGCGTGCCTTCCGCCGCCGCGACGATGCCCGCGGCATTTGCCTCATCGGTGTCGATATGCATTTCGGTGAAGGCATCGGGCTGGGTGCGAACGATGGTGCGCGCAAAGGAAACCCCGCGCCCGGTGCCGGTGACACGCACCTCAACCTCTTGCCCGTCCGCGACGCCCCAGCGCCGCGCATCCGCCGGGTTCATGTGGATATGGCGCGCCGCGATGATCAACCCGTCGGTTTCCACCGTGCCCGCAGGCCCGATCAGCCGCACCTTCGGCGTGCCCGCCAAATCGCCCGACAACCGCACCGGCGCCTGCACCCCCAGCGCGAACGTATCCGTGCGCGACACCTCGACCTGGGTGCGCCCGCGCGTCGGCCCCAGAATGCGCACATGATCAAAGCCGCCGCGCGGCCCCTCGACCCGCACCTTTTCCACGGCCGCAAAATTCCCCGGCTGGCGCAGGTCGAATTCCGGGGTCAGCGTGGCCCCCGGCCCGAACAACGCCTCAACATCGGCCTGGCACAGATGCACATGGCGCGCCGAAACCGCCACCGGCAGGGCCAGCGCGGGGCGGGCGGGCGCGGCCAGCGCGGCGGCGGTTTCACGCGCGATCTGCAACTGCTCGGCCGTCTCGGTCACGATCACCCGCACCCGCCCGCCCCAGGCCTGCAGCTCGGGCGCGGCGCGGTCGGCCAGATCGACATGCTGGTTACGGTCGTGATCCAGCGTGACGCCCATGAATTCGAGCCCATCGCAGATCCGCCTGCGCATCGAAGCCGAATTCTCGCCGATGCCGCCGGTAAAGACCAAGGCATCAAGCCCCCCCATCGCCGCCGCATAGGCGCCGATGTATTTGCGCGCGCGATAAGCATAGATCTCGATCGCAAGCTGCGCGGCATGGTCGCCTTCGGCTGCACGATGTTCCACATCGCGCATGTCCGAACTGCCGGTCAGCGCCTTCAACCCGCTGTCCTTGTAAAGCGCCGCCTCGATCTCGGGGATAGACAGGCCAAGCTCACGGTGCAGATAGCCAAAGGCGCCGGGGTCGATATCCCCCGAACGCGTGCCCATCACCAGCCCCTCCAGCGGCGTCAGGCCCATCGAACTGTCCATGCTGCGGCCGCGGTTGATCGCGCAGACCGAGGCGCCATTGCCCAGATGGCAGGAAATGATCTGCAACCTTTCGATCGGCTGGCCGATCACCTGCGCGGCGCGCAACGCCACGTATTTGTGCGAGGTGCCGTGAAAGCCGAACCGCCGCAGCCCCGCCCCCCGCCAGGCCTCGGGCACCGCATAGGTGGTCACGAACGCCGGATTGGTTAGATGGAACGATGTGTCAAACACCGCCACCTGCGGCAAATCGGGCCAGGTCGCGCGCGCCAGTCGCACCGCCTGCAGGTTGGCCGGGTTGTGCAAGGGCGCAAGCGGCACCAGCGCATCCAGCGCCTGCAACACGGTGTCATCAATCGCGACCGGCCCGGCATATTGTGGCCCACCATGCGCCACGCGATGCCCGACCGCATCGATCCCATCCAACCCCAGATCCGTCAGAAGGCCCGGCACCGCCCCGATCGCCGCGGCGATATCGGACAGCGGCAGGGCGCGCTCGCTGCGCCCCTCGGCCGAACGCAGGCTCAGGCTGCAGCCCTCGGGCGAAAACCGCTCAAACGTGCCCCGGACAAGCTCGGCCTCATTACAGGCCATGTCGAAGAGCGCGAATTTGAGTGTGGAACTGCCCGCGTTGAAAACCAGAATGCGCATCAAGACCTCCTGTCGCTGCCCGCAATATGCGCAACCCGCATCCCAAAGGGTAGACCCCGCAGCGCGCGGGTGCTTCGGCTTTGGCAAAATATCCTCGGGGGGTGAATTGGCCGAATGGCCAAGAGGGGGGCAGACAGCCCCCCGCGCCGGTCCAAACGATCGCCCGGCGATCAGACCAGCGCGACCAGCTCCGCCTGGGGGAACCGCGCCAGCGCCGCGGAGATCGCGGGACGCTCCATCAGGCAAAACGCCGTTGACAGCGCATCCGCCAGCGCGGCCCGTGGCGCGGCGACAGACACCAGCGACCAGCGCTCTGGCGCGGGCTCTGCAGTTCGGGGATCAAGAATGTGACCCAGTTGCCCGCCCGCATCAAACACGGTGCCCAGCGGGGCCGAACTTGCCAGCGCCCGGTCGCGCAGCTCGACGCGCCGAGGCAAAAGCGCATCGCCCGCGCGCAGGCCCACATCCCACGCGCCCCCGTCAGGATGCCCGCCAAGCGCGCGCATCTCACCCGTGTCGATCAGCACATCCGTCAGCCCCTCGCCCGCCAGCAAATCGGCGATACGGTCGGCGACATAGCCCTGCGCGATGCCGTTCAACGTCAGCGCCATGCCGGGGTCCAGCGTGATCGCGGCGGCGTCCAGCCGCACCCGGCCCCAGCCGATCGCCGCGCGCGCCGTGGCCAGCGCCGCCGCATCGGGCGCGCCGCCGTGGGCCTGCGCGCTGGCCCAGGCGGCCCAAAGCGGCTGCACGGTCGGGTCGAACAGACCGCCCGTCGCACTGTGCACCGCGCCGGCCAGGCCAAGGCATTCCAGCAATTCGAAGGGCGGTGCCTGCAACAGGCCGGTGGCGTTCAGTCGGCTGATCGCCGAATGCGGGCGGTAGAGGCTGAAGATCTCCTCCAGCCGGGCAATCTCGGCCAGGGCCATAGCGGTGATCCGCTCGGCCTGCGGATGGGCCAGTATGATCGAGGCCTGCGCACCAAGCGCCTGGCCCCGCCAGCGATGCAGCGGCGCGGCGGCGGCTGGCCTGCCCGCGACAACGGCGGCAGCGGCGGCAATTGTCAGAAACCTGCGGCGGGTGGTGGTCATGTCAATCCTGCCTTTCCTGCGACAGTTTGCGAAGCCGTGCGGCAAAATCCGCCTCGGCCCCGCGGGCATCGGTGTCTTCATCGCCGACCGCAACAGGGGCCAGCACCTCGGCATCGGGGATATCGACCAGCTGCAACACCTGGCCGCCGCGTTCGGCGGCAAAGGCATCGGCGTCGGCGGCGCGGGCAAAGGGCACCAGTTCGGGCGCCTCCATCCCCCCAACCGCATCCGATCCGACGACGTAAAACGCCGCAGCCGCGGATATCCAGTTGTCCGCGCCGGTCATCTGCCAGCTGGGCGCCACGGCCATGTCATTGACAAAGATCGCCGCGATCAGGTGGCTTTGTTCCGGCATACGCTGATAGGCGATGGCATCGCGCACCTGGGAAAAGAACAGCGGATGCGGCTGGCCCGTCAGATGCACCTGCGCCTTGGGGCCGGGATGTTCCAGCAGGTGCATCTGGCAATAATGACCCACGGCTTCCTCGGTCATCGTCACCGGCTGCGGCTGGCTTGCGTTCTCCTCGCGGCAGGCGGCCAGCGCCAGCATCAGCGCGATCAGGACAGCGTGTTTCATGGCGTCACCTTTCGAAAGGCGGCGATGGCGAGCCCCAGCGCCAGCAATGGCCACAGCAGGATGGACACCAGCGCCTGCCAGGCGGGGATCGTGTTCGCAGCCCCCGCAAGGCCCGCGGCGGCGGCCGTCGCCTCTGAAGCCGACAGGTTGTAAAGCCGGAAGGCGTCGGCCGGATTGGCCAGCAGCAGCCAGGGGAAAACCCGGGTGGTAAAGGCGCCGCCCCCATCGGCCACGATTGCCGCCAGCAGCCCCAGATCATAAAGGACGATCAGCACCAGCCACAGCCCGATCGCCAGCCCCGCCGCCCCCGAGGGCCTGCGCGAAACCGCCGAAAGCGCATAACCCGCGCCCAGGAACGTCGCCCCCAAAAGGACCGAGGACCACATCAGCCGCCACAGCGCCGGCGCCCCTTCCAGCGCGCGTGGATCGACCACGGCGGCGGCGATCGCGGCAATCGCATAGCCCACGCCAACCGCCAGCGCCAGAATGCCGACATGGGCGACCAGCTTGCCCATTAACACCTCGGCCCGGGCAACCGGATAGGTTAGCAGCAGGGGCAACGTGCCGCGTTCCACCTCGCCCGCGACCGCGTCGAAAGACATCAGAAGCGCCACCAGCGGCACCAGATAGACCGCAAGCGAGGTCAGGCTGGCCACCGTCACCGACAGCCGGTCGGCGCCAAGCGCGCCGGTGGGGGCAGACCCCGCCGCCGACAGAACAAGGGAAAACAGCGCCATCATCACCACCGCAATCGTCACCCAGCGGTTGCGCAGCGCAATGCGGAATTCAGTGGCGGCGGTTGCCAGGATGCGGTTCATTGCCCGTCCCTCCGGCTGAAATGGCTGTAAATATCCTCAAGGCTGGGGGGCAGCACCTCAAGATCGGCAACCAGATCGCCCAGACCGCTGATCCGCGCCAGCGTCGGCAGCTTGGCGTCCTGATCGCAGGCCAGATGCAGCGTGTCCCCCTGCGCCACGGCGCCGGGAAGCGCACGCGCCAGCGCGTCACCCTGCCCGGGGCGCGCGGTGATCTGCATCGCCACCGGCAGCGCCGCCCCACGCCGCAGGTCCGACAGCCGCCCCTCGGCCACCATCACGCCTTTCGACAGGATGACGATCCGGTCAGTGCGCGCCTCAACCTCGGTCAGGGCGTGGCTGGACAGAAGGATCGAGGCGCCCTCGGCCGCCAGCCCATCCAGCAGCGCGTAGAAATCGCGCCGCGACACCGGATCAAGGCCCGAGGTCGGTTCATCCAGCACCAGAAGCGCCGGATGCCCGATCAGCGCCTGGGCCAGCCCCACGCGCTGGCGCATGCCCTTGGAATAGGTGCCGATCCGGCGGGTGGCGGCATGGGCCAGGCCCACACGTTCCAGCAGGCCCATCGCGGCACCGGCATCCTGCCCCCGCAGGCGCAGATAGTGGCGGATCTGTTCCAGCCCCGTGAGCGCGGGGTGAAAGGCCACGTTTTCGGGCAGATAGGCCACGCGGCGGCGCGCCTCGGCGCTGCCGGGGGCGGCGCCGGTCACCACCACATTGCCGCCATCGTAGGGGATCAGGCCCAGGATGATCTTCATCATCGTCGATTTGCCCGCGCCGTTGTGACCCAGCAGCGCCACCCGTTCGCCGGAGGCCAAGGAAAGGCTTACATCCCGCAGCGCCGTCACGCCGTCATAGGTCTTAGTGAGCTGTGAGAGGGTCAATGTCTGTGTCATCTGTCATACCATTGCGCCAGGCGGGGGCAGTGTCGGCCTCGATCCGGGCGATATCTTGGGGGACCGCAATCGCGATCGGCGCGGTCAGGGGGTGGCTGTCCAGCACGCCGCCGGGCAGGGTCGCGGGGAAGCTGGCCTGCGACCAGCGGATCAGCTGCACCGCGGGCGCCCCCAACAGCAGCGAGGCGGCCGGCTGCGACCACAGGATATGGTCCATCAGGTCATTGGGACGAAAGGCGCTGTCGGCGATGCCGTCGCCGTCCAGGTCAAACACCGGATGGTCCGACCAGTAGTTGCCCCGGCCCTCAAAGCTCCATTCAATGTCGCGGGTGCCGACGTATTTCACCTGCGTCTGGTTGCCGATGAAGGCATTGCCGGTCAGCACGTTGCGTTCCGACCCGGCGGTGAAATGGATGCCGATCGAACACCCCTCAAAGCGGTTGTCATAGATCAGGTTCTTGTGGGCATTGTAGATGAAGGTGCATTTCTCGGCCCCGCCGCGCACCAGATTGCCTGCGACCTCGGCGTTGTTGGCATAGTTCAGCATGACCCCGTGGCTGCGGTCGCCCAGGCTCAGGTTGTCTTTCACCACCACCCGGTTTGAAAACATGATCGCAAAGCCCAGGTGGTTGCCGATGCTGACATTGCCCGAGATTTCCGAGTTGTGGGTATACATGTAATGTACCGCGAAGCGCAGGTCGCGGAACAGGTTGCCCCGGTAGGTGCCGTCCTTCGAGGTGTTGGAAAAGATCCCGTCGCGGCCATAGCGGATCGTGTTGCCCTCGACCACGGTGCCGGGCGCGTTCCAGATGTAGACGCCGTTGCCGCGTTCGTTCATGCGCGGATTGCGGGTGCCGGTGATGGTATTGGCGCGCACCACCGCATCAAGACCGCCATGCACATCGACACCATGCATGTTGCCGGTCAGGGTGTTGCCCTCGATCAGGGCGCGGTCGGCACCCTTGACGATCTTGATCGCGGAATCCAGCGCCTGGTTGTCGTGGCCCGATCCGATCACGGTCAGGCCGCGGATCGTCACGTCATCGGCGGTGATGGTGATCACCGTGCCCTGCCCCAGCCCGTCGATCACGCTGCCGGGGCTGCCCTGCACCGTCAGCGACCGGTCGATGGTGACGGGGCCTTCGAACCGGCCTTCGGGCAGGATCAGCACATCGCCGGGGGTCGCCCCGGCGATGGCCGCTTGCAAGGTGCCCGCCCCCGGCGCCACGCGCCGTCCCTCGGCCGCCACGGCGGGCAGCGCAAGGATCAGGGCAAGGATCAGGGGCAGACCGCGGTTCATGATCACGCGCCTTTCGGTTCCACGAACATCCGGCCGCGCATTTCCATGTGCAGCGCATGGCAGAACCACTGGCAATAATACCAGAAGACACCGGGCTGCGCCGCCACGAAGGTCACGGATGAGGTCTGCTGCGGCCCCACCTCCATCGCGACGCCGTGGTTGCCCATGGTAAAGCCATGCGTCAGGTCGTCGATGTCATCCAGATTGGTGACGATCACCGTGACCTCATCGCCCTCTTTCACGGTAAAGGTTTCCAGGCTGAAATTCGGCGCCTGGCTGGACATGTAGACCCGGACCTTGTTGCCATCGCGGATCACGCTTTCCTGCCAGTCGTCCAGGTTGACGCCATCGGCTTCGGCCTGCGCCCGGGTTTCGGCCCACATCGGGTCCTGCCGGTCCCAGGCCGAACGGATATTGGTCATCTTCGAGGCATGCACCGCGATCGCATCATGGGGCTCGGCAAAGGTCGGGCCGTCGTGCACCAGCACCATCTTGTCGCCCGTGATGTCGAACAACTGGTCGTTCTCGGGCTTCAGCGGGCCGACGTTCAGGAAACGGTCTTTCGAGAACTTGCACAGCACCACCATCCACTTGCCGTCGGCCTCCAGCGTCTCGCCATGCGAGGTCTTGATGTGGCCCGGCTGGTAATGCACGTCGACCTTTTCCAGGATCGGGTCGACAGTCTCGCCCGCATAGGCCTTGACCGCGGCCTCGATGTTCCACTTCACCACCTGGCTGTCCAGGAACAACGAGGTGTAGGCATTGCCCTGCCCGTCAAAGGCGGTGTGCAGCGGCCCAAGGCCAAGCTCCGGCTCGGCCACCACGGCCGACCGCGGATCGGCACCATCGAACACCGCGTCCAGTTTGGTCACGTCGATGACCGACACCGTAGGCGACAGCTTGCCGCCGATGCACAGGTGCTTCTTGTCGGGCGCCATGTTGCAGCCGTGCGGGTTGTTGGCGATCGGGATATAGCGGGTGAACTGGCTGTTGGCTTCTTTCCGGCCGTCCAGCACGCGCACGCCGTTCAGTTCCTGGCCCTCGCCCGCGGCGACTGCCTTTTCAATCTCGGCGATGTTGAAGACCACGACGTGGTCCATTTCGCTGGCCGTCATGTCAGCCAGCGTCATCCCCATTTCCGAGTTGTACGAAGTCGAGAAGGCCCATTTGCCTTCATAATCCGCATCGCAATTGTCCAGGTTGCCCGAGACGATCACCTGCCAGGCCACGTCGAACTTGTCGGTGTCGACCGCGGTGAAGATGTTCACATAGGTCGAAGGATCGGTCATCGTGGACCCGTCATTGACCAGCGGCGCCTCATCCTCGCCATTGCAGAAGATATAGTTCGAGCGCGGCCATTTCTGCGGGCGCATGCCGTGGATGCCCTTGGCATTCGGGATTTCCAGGATCGCGTCGGTCTTCATCACGTCACAGCGCACACGGGCCACGCGGGTGTTGGCCTTGTCGTTCATGAACAGGTACTGCCCGTCATACTTGCCCTCGGTATAGGACATGTGGACGTGGTGCAGGTCGCCGTTGTCGTGGATCTTCTTGCCGTTGGCGGCCAGATAGGCTTTGGTCTTGTCGCTCATGGTGCGCTGATGGATGCGGATCGATTCATCCGTCTGGCCCCAGCCGGTGGCCGAACAGCGGTTGAACACCGGCACGCGCATCAGTTCACGCATCGACGGCACGCCCAGAATCCGCAGCTCGCCCGTCTGCCCTGACGACCAGAAGCCGTAATATTCATCCAGCTGGCCCGGCGCCACGTTGAAATCGCCCGCCGCATGGGCCGCGCCCGCACCGGCCAGCGTCGCCGCCCCGCCCAGGGCAGCAGCGCCGCCCCAAAGGCCCAGGCGGCCGCCGCCCACCGCGCCCGCAAGCGCGGCGCCCCCCGCCGTTGCGCCCAGAAGGCCGCGACGGCTGATCCCTGTCGTCTGTGTCTTGTCAGACATCGGTCTGTCCTCTCATGTTGGGATGGTTCACAAGTTCGCCCGCGGCCCGCTTGGCGCCGCCAAGGTCCGGGGTCCCCACCGCCGCGCGCCGCTTTTCCTTGCGGATCACCACGGGGCATTTCGTTTTCGACTGATACAGCACCTGACAGTGCATGCAGTTGAGGCATTCGTTGGGGTTGATTTCCCCGGTCGGATGGATCGCCTGGACCATGCATTCATTGGCACAGGTCTGGCAGGGGTTGCCGCAGTCCTTGTAGCGCTTCAGCCAGTCAAACATCCGCAGCCGCGCCGGAATGGCCAAGGCCGCCCCCAGCGGGCACAGATAGCGGCAATAGAAGCGTTCGACGAACAGCCCCGCCATCAAAAGCGCCGCCGCATAGGCCACGAAGGGCCAGGCGCGCATGAATTTCAGCACGATAGCGGTCTTGAAGGGTTCGACCTCGGCCAGATGCTCGGCCTGCTCGATCGAGGCCAGCGACACCCCGAACAGCCCCAGGAAGATCATGTATTTCAGCGGCCAAAGCCGTTCATGCAGGCCCCAGGGCAGCGTCCATTGCGGCACGCCCAGACGCCGCGCGATGCGGTTCGACAGTTCCTGCAGCGCGCCAAAGGGGCACAGCCAGCCGCAATAGGCCCCCCGCCCCCAGAAGATCAGCGCGGCGGCCACCGCAAACCACAGGATGAAGGTCAGCGGGTCCAGCAGGAACGCCTGCCAGCTGAAATCCGTGGTCAGCGCGCCGAACAGCGCCATCAGGTTCACGACCGACAGCTGCGCATTGGCATACCAGCCCAGAAACACCAGCGTCACGGTCAGAAAGCCATAGCGGAACCAGGCGGTGGCACGGTCCGACCGCGTCAGGAAGCCCTGGAAGAAGAAGGCCAGCGTCAGCACCACCAGCATCGCGCCCAAACCCGCGATCTCGACGCGCTTGTCGTTCCAGATCTTGCGCCACAGCGCGCTTTGCGCGGCGGATTCGTCGCGATCGGCAACCGCATCGGCACCGGCGGCGGCGGGGGCCGCGGCGGGCGGCGGGGTCAGCGTGCGCAGATAGGGCGCGGGCAGCTGATAGCCCAGATCGAAGGTGGTAAAGGCCCGTTCAATCGCCGCCACATCACGCTGCACCAGCAGTTGCAGACGGAACGGCTTGGTCGGGTCAAAGCCCGCATCGGCGGGGATCTTGAACAGGTCAAGCTCGGTGAATTCCGGCGCGCCTTCGGCGGCAATGCCCAGCAGGCGCCGGTGGCCACGGTCACGAAACCGCACCGAGACATCATCCTGGATCAGCACGATCCGGTCAAAGATGCCGCCGCGCACATAGCCCGAGCCCTTGAAGGAATACAGCCCCCGGCCCGCCACCATGATCGCATGTTCGCCCTCGGCCAGCCAGGCCTGCAGATTGGCCTGTTCCGCCTCGCCCAGCAGCGCGCGGCCCACGGCGGGAACCGACACCAGCGCCAGCTGCATCTCGATGAAGGTGGTTTCGGGCGCGGCCTGAACGGGCCGGGCGGCGGCGCGCGGATCGTCCAGCAGCTCAAAGGCCGCGTTCACCTGCCCCACATCCAGCGACAGCCGACGCAGCGTGCCATCGCCTTCCAGCGTGAACCAGTCACCGGCGGCCTGCGCATCGGGGTTGATCTCGACCTGCGGGCCGCTGGCCGGGGCCTGCGCCGCAAGCCCCCCCAACCCCAGCGCGCGCGCCACCCGCAGGCCAGAACGCACGATGGAATCGTCGATCACCATGATCGTGACCGTCGCGCCGGAAATGATGTTCAGCTCATGCGCGGACCCGCCGGATTCCGCCTCGGCCACAAGGTCCAGGCCAACGTAATCCTCGACCAGCGCCTTGATCTTGCTGTCAGGAATACCGATCAGAACGATCGGTTCGGAATGTTTCACCAACTGCAGGCCGATGACGCGGGCGGCATCGTCCACCGCCACCATCGTATGGATCGGCTTGCCCGAATAGCCCGTGGTGCCCACGAAATCCGAAGTGATGAAGGCCCAGCCGATCCGGTTGCCGCCCTTCATTACGGGGGCGACGGGCAAATCGTCACGCAGCGGACCATAGGCATCGGCGCCCGCGACAAGGGTGCCTGCGGGAACCTCGGTCAGAAAACGTGGCAGATGGGGGGATTGGGCGGCGGCAGGGGCCGTCAGCAGCAGGGCGCAGAGCAGGCCGGCGACAAGGGCCAAAAGGGCCGCGGCGCGCGCGAAACTGCGGATGGGGAAATGCAGAACTTTCAAGGCATTTGCGGTCATCAATCAGGCTTTCTGCAGTGGGGGCGCACGGGCTTGCGCCAGACGGACGCGGCGCAGGATGGGCGCCTGATGCGATGCGGGACGCAGGGCCCGGCCAAAGCCGCGCACCTGCAGCGGATCGGGCGATGACAGACCAAGCGCCACGGCCCCGGCCTGCATGCAGTCGGGGCAGAAGGTCAGGTCACAATCCTCGGCGGGGCGGGTGGTGCCATTGCGATCGATCAAAACGGTCTGGGCGCCCATATCGGTGCAGATCACCATTTCAACCATCTGCGCCCGCGCCGCCCCCGCGCCTTCGGCCATGCCACGGCTGAACCCGCCCAAGGCAAGGGCCAGGACCAGCAGCACGGTCAGCAAAAGGGGGCAACGCAACGGTTTCATGCCCGCAGCCATGCCGCAGGCGCCGGCGCGCCTCCTTGACTTTAGGCAAGTGGGCCCGCCGAAACCGCGGTTTGACCACCATTCAGCCCCCCGCGTCAGACCGCCGCGGAAGACCAGATTGACATTCATCAATCAGGCACCCAAAACACCGCAATGTTTCAAGTGAAGGTTGTTCCATGCGTGCCGAAGATCTGCCCGAAGTCCGCCGCCTGCCGCTGTTTCGCGACATGCTGCATGCAAATTTCGAACAACTCATGCAGGGGTCCTACGCGCAGCTGTTTCCGGCGGGGCTGGAACTGATCCGGCAGGGCGATCCGGCCGATTTCCTGCATATCGTGCTGGAAGGCGCGGTCGAGCTTCATGCCGACTGGGGCGACAACCGCTGCACCATGGCCGTGGTGCAGCCGGTGGGCACCTTCATCCTGGCCGCCTGCATCAAGGATGCGCCCTATCTGATGTCGGCGCGCACGTTGGAACGGTCGCGCGTGTTGCTGGTGCCGGCCTCGGATCTGCGCGCGATCTTCCGGCGCGATCCGGAATTCGCGGTCTCGACCATCAACGAACTGGCGGGGGCCTATCGCGCGGTGGTGCGCCATGCCAAGGGCCTGAAGCTGCGCAACTCGCGCGAGCGGGTGGCCGCTTATCTGCTGAAACAGTCGCGCATGGCGGAAAATGCCGACAGCTTCATCCTTGGCGTCGAAAAGCGGCTGATCGCGTCTTACCTGGGGATGACGCCGGAAAACCTGTCGCGCACCCTGCGCGGGCTGGAAGGCAACGGCGTCACGCTGCGTGGCCAGCAGGTCACCATCACCGACCGCGCCGCGCTGGCCGCCGTGGCCCCGCCTGATCGCCTTATCGACGGGCCCGATCCGGGCGGTGCAACCGCGGGCGTCAGCCTGCCGCCGCCCACGCGGGTTAATCCGGCGCCCTAGGCGCCCCGGCCCGGCATCACGCGACCGATCACGCCCAGGACAGCGCCGGGTCTTCCTCGGCGAAATCGCGCAGCCGCGCGACATCATCAATGCGCACCGCCGATTGCGCCATCGAGACGCCATGCCGGCGCAGGCGGCCAAAAGCCCGGCTGAGGCTTTCGGGCTTCAACCCAAGGCCCCCGGCAATCACCTGCTTCTCATAAGGTAATTGGACCACCGTCTCTCCGCGCATGGATTGACTGAGATCAATCAGAAACAACGCCAGGCGCTGCGCCCCGTTGCGCACCTTCAGCCGCTCCAGATCATCGGCCAGCGCATCGGCATTATCCGCCGCCACCGCCAGCAACGCGAAGGCCAGGCACGGTTCGGTTGCCGCCAAGGCCCGCATCGCCCCGGCGTCCAGCGACAGGACGCGGACATCGGTCACCGCCTGCGCCGACAGGCTGTGGCCCGCCCCGCGCACCGCCGCCATTTCATCCAGGCTGCGCAAACGTGGCGCCAAACGGATGATCGCCTCATTTCCACAGGGCGCCACGCGATACAGCTTGACCCAGCCCCCAAGGACAAAGCGCAGCGCATTCGCCCTTTCGCCCTGCAGGAAAATGGTGGCGCCGCGGTCGTGGTTGCGCAGCTGCGCCGTGCGCGCAAGGCGCGCGATACAGGCGTCAGGCAACTTGGCAAAGGCTGGCACATCGCGCAGCGCGGCAAAGGTCTGTTCCGTCATGTTGGTCCCCGGCAAGCGAATCTCCCTGACCCTTGATTGACATTTATCATTCATAAGCAACCATGACATAGATCAAACGGCGCCGATTTCAGCGCAGGGGCCAGACCGGCCCCGGACCGCGCCACCCTTGACAGCGTGCGTGGCGGGGTCTTTGCTGTTGGGGAACGACAGATCCGTGCCAGTCGCGCTTGCGCGGCACGCTTCGCACCAAAGGAATGCGTCCATGACACCCAAGGGAACCTTTCGCGCAACGGGCGTGTGTGCCGCGCTGTTTCTGGGCACCGCGATCGCCGGGGGCGCCATTACCCCCGCGTTTGCGCAGGATGCCGCGGCGACACAAACCGCGACCCCGGATGCCGCAGCGCTGCGCACGCGGGGCGAGGCGCTGATCTATGGCCTTGGCGATGTTGCGCAGGATGTTCCCGCGGGCCTGTCTTTGCTGGATCAGGCCGCAAGCGCGGGCGATATCGCGGCCAAGGCCGCTCTCGGCAAGATCCTGCTGGATGGCTATTACACCCAGGCCGATAGCGCCAAAGGCACCCGGCTGCTGCAAGAGGCCGCCGCCGACGGAAATGCGGCCGCGCAGCGCAACCTGGGCAAGGCGCTTTTGTGGGGCACGGGGCTGGCCGCCGATCCGACGCGCGCACAGACCCTGCTGGATCAGGCCGCCAGCGCCGGCGATGCCGAGGCGCGGCGCGTGCTGGGCGAGCAGTTGATCGGCGGCTGGGTTCTACCCGCCGATGCCACCGCCGGGCAGGCCCTTCTGGAACAGAGCGCTGCGGCGGGGGATACGCAGGCGCAGGTTACTCTGGGGGCTCTGCTGCTGCATGGCACCGGCCTGCCCAAGGATGAATCCCGCGCGCTGGAGTTGTTCGAACAGGCCGCCGCAGCGGGCGACGGCGCGGGGCTGGAACGTTTCGGCGCAACGCTGATGTGGCGCCAGCGCGACCCGGCCGCGGCCGAGGCCTATTTGCGCCGCGCCGGTGAACTGGGCCGCGGCACGGCCTGGGTCACCCTGGCAGAAGGCGCGATGTATGGGTTTCTGGGCGAAGGTTCGCGCCAGAAATTCGACGGCTTCGCCCAGCAGGCCCGCGCCGCTGGCGAAGGCCGGATCGAGGTGCTGGAGGCGCAGCGCCGCACCTGGGGCATCAGCATGGTCGCCAGCGGCCCCGAAACGCTTGCCGGTCTGGAACGGGCCGCCGAGGCCGGAAACAAGGACGCGCTGCTTTATCTGATCGGCCTGGTGCGCAATGGCAACCGCTACAACATCCGCAAGGAACCCGACCGCGCGCTGGCCTATCTTGACCGTTTCGCCAACCTGCTGAGCGCGCCGGAAATCGAACGCCTGCGCTTCAGCATCGACGCGGCCCGGGTCAAGACGATCCCCGCCTATGAGGTGCTGGCCGCGCGCCTTGCCGCCAAGCCGGACCTGCTGGCGGGCGGCTTTGGCCCGGAACTGGCCTGGGCCAATGATAATTTCGCAATCTACCTGCTGCAGACGCGCCTTCAGGCCGAGGGGCGTTATAGCGGGCCCATCAACGGGCTGGCGACCCGGGCGACCCTGCGCGCGCTTTATGACGACTGCAAACCCCTGATGGGCCCGGTGCGCTGCGGCGATGACATCCTGAAACCCGAAGTGCTTGGCCGCCTTCTGAACCGCTGACAGGCGATTCCCGCGCGCCATCGCACCGCGGCGATCTTCGACGATAGCGCGCAATTGTCGAAGATTTCTTGGCTATCTAAATCTTTTTTCGCCGTTTCTTGCGCCAATGGCGCAAACTGCGCCCATCTTTGCCAGAACCTTTCCCGCCGATCCGCTACACTTTGACGCAGGCCTTGTCGGGCCAATCAGGGGGCCAATCAGGGGGGATACGACATGAAGATTGTGGTGCTTGGGTCCGGTGTGATCGGGGTGACCTCGGCCTGGTATCTGGCCCGCGCCGGGCATGAGGTGACGGTGATCGACCGCCAGCCCGAGGCGGCGCTGGAAACCTCATTTGCCAATGCCGGCGAAATCAGCCCCGGCTATTCCGCGCCCTGGGCCGCGCCGGGCATCCCGCTCAAGGCGATCAAGTGGATGTTCATGGAACACGCCCCACTGATCGTGCAGCCGCGCCCCGACCCGCAAAAGATTCGCTGGATGGTGCAGATGCTGGGCAATTGCACCAGCCGCGCCTATGCGGTGAACAAGGCGCGCATGGTGCGTCTTGCGGAATATTCGCGCGATTGCCTGACCGCGCTGCGCCAAGAAACGGGGCTGCGCTTTGACGAACGCCAGCAGGGCACGCTGCAACTGTTCCGCACCCAGAAACAGATGGACGGCGCGGCCAAGGATATAGAGGTGCTGCGCCAGGGCGGCGTCCCCTTTGAGGTGTTGGATACCGCCGGCTGCCTTGCCGCCGAACCGGGGCTGGCCAATGCGCGCGACAAGATCGTGGGCGGGTTGCGCCTGCCCAGGGATGAAACCGGCGATTGCTTCAAGTTCACCCAAGGTCTGGCCGAAAAGGCCCGCGCGCTTGGCGTGCAGTTCCGCCATGGCGTGACGATCCGGCGGCTGAACCTTTCGGGCGGGCGGATCCTTTCGGTCGGCACATCCGAAGGCGAGGTCACGGCCGATGCCTTTGTCGTGGCGATGGGCAGCTATTCGCCCGCGCTGGTCGCGCCCTTGGGGATGAAACTGCCGGTCTATCCGGTCAAGGGCTATTCGATCACCGTCCCGATCGTGGACAAGGACCGCGCGCCCCTGTCCACGGTGATGGACGAAACCCACAAGATCGCGATCACCCGGCTGGGCGACCGCATCCGCGTGGGTGGTATGGCCGAAATCGCGGGCTTCGATCTGTCGCTGAAGGACAAGCGCCGCCGCACGCTGGTGCATTCGGTTGAGGATCTGTTCGGCGGCGCGGGCGATCAGTCACAGGCGACCTTCTGGACGGGGCTGCGCCCGATGACGCCCGATGGTACCCCGGTGGTGGGCGCGACGCCGGTGCCGAACCTGTTCCTGAATACCGGGCATGGCACATTGGGCTGGACGATGGCGGCAGGATCCGGCCGGGTGCTGGCCGATATCGTGTCGGGCCGCGCGACCGAGATTGAAAGCGCCGATCTGGGCTATGGCCGCTATCAGACGCGCCGGGGCCGCCGCGCACAGGGCATCGGCCGCCTGCAACCCAGCGCGGGCTGACGGCCCGGGCGGCAAGGGCAGCCCGCAAACAGGCCCGGCGCGCAAGGATTTCATTGACTCGCGCCCCGGCCCCGCAAACACTTCCCCTATGGCGGCCCCTGGGCCGCACCCACCACGCAAGGGCGCCCGCGCGGCCCGCCGATGCGTCACGGGAAGGGAACGCGCCATGACGGTGGCAAGGGACATCGCCGGATCATCGACCCGCGCGCGCGCATCCGGCGATGGCTGACGCTGCCACCCCGCTACGGATTGCGCTGGTAACGGGGCCGGGCTGGCTGCCGCAGGGCTGGCAGGCGCTGGTCATTGACCGCATCCTGGCCGATCCGCGCCTGATTCTGGCGGGCAGGATCACGGGCCGGGCCAATGCCGCCCCCGTTACCCCCCCGCGCCTTGTTCGCGCCACGATGCGCGCCGAACGCGCGCTGAGCCGATTCATCACCCCGCACTACCCTGCAGATGCCGCATGGCAATACGTCACATCCCTCGCCGACCTTGGCGGCGACGCGAGCGCGGGGGCGCGCGCCGATCTGGCGCTGGCGCTGGACCGCTTTCGCCTTGCCCCCGATCAGTTGCCCTTGGCGGGCCTGGGCGAATGGTCGCTGGCGGCAGGCGGGGTCGAAGGCGCCATCCCCGACTGGCTGCTGCTTGCGCCTGACGCCTGCACCGACGGCGCCATCCCCATTGAAATCCGCGCGCGCCGCGCGGACAGGCCGGGTCAGGTGGTTCTGGATCGCGCCGATTTCAACCCCAAGCTGCTGGCCGGGTTGACCGCCGAATTCCTGCGCGAGAAGGCCGCCCTGTTCCTGCTGCGCGCGCTGGCCCACCAGGCGCAGGCCCCCGCGCCGATGCCCGCACAAACCGCCCCGCCGCTGGCCGCCCCGGCACGGCTGGCACTGGCCAATTACGCGGCCCGGGTGTCAAAAGGGCTGGCCCGGCGCCTGGACGACCGCCTGCGCGAGGGGCTGCACCGGGGGCGCGCCCACTGGCGGCTGGCGATCGGCACGGGCGATGCGCTGGCGCTGAATCCGGCGCGCGCGATCGACCTGCCGCGGCAGCAGTTTTCCATGGCCGATCCGTTCCTGTTCGACCACGCGGGCGCCCTGCATCTGTTCTACGAGGCGCAGGACCGCGACAATGGCCGCGGCTGGATCGAGGCCGCGCGCCTGGATGGCGACCGCCTTGTGCCGCTTGGCCCGGCGCTGCGGTGCGACTATCACCTGTCCTTCCCGCAGGTCTTTGCGACGGGCGGCGCGATCTACATGCTGCCCGAAACCCAGGGCAACCGCAGGCTTGAAATCTGGCGCGCCACCGATTTCCCCCTGCGCTGGACCCTGCATGCCACCGCGTTTCAGGGCCAGTATCTGGCCGATTCCACGCTTTTGCTGCATGCCGGGCAATGGTGGTTGTTCACCAACCTGTCCGATCATGCCCTGTATCAGGAACATTCCAGCAGCCTGCATCTGTTCGCGGTCGACGGGCCCGATCTGCGCCGGATCGTTCCGCATCCGCTGAACCCGGTGGTGATGGGCAGCCCGGTCGCGCGCAACGCCGGATCGGTCATCGTGCAGGATGGCCGGCTTATCCGCCCCTCGCAGATCAATGCCCACGGCGTCTATGGCTATGGCCTGAACCTGATGGAGATCGAGCGGCTGGACCTTCAGGGCTATCGCGAAAGGCTGGTGCGCCGCTTCACCCCCGCCGACCGCCCCGGTGCCGGGGGCCTGCACCACCTGTCGGTGGCAGGCGGGCGGCATGTGTTCGACTGGTTCAGCCCATGAAACGGGCAGGTGTGCTGATTGGCCTGTCGCTTCTGTCTAGCCCCGCCCTTTCGCAGGATGCGCCCTTCCGGCTGGGCGTGCAGACGCATTTCGAACAGGGCTGGTCACCTGCGCTGATCGACCGGGCGGCGGATCTGGGCGCGCAGATGCTGCGCGACGAAATCGCCTGGGCCGATGCCGAACCCGCGCCCGGCCAATATGATTTCGCCCGCGCGGATGTCTACATGCAGGCCATCGCGGCGCGCGGCCTTCAGGTGCAGATCGTCACACTGGATGGCCACCCCGCCCATGACGCGGGCCAGACGCCCCACACAGGCGCGGGCCGCGCCGCCTATGCCGAGTTTCTGGCCGCGATGCTGGCGCGCTATTCCGGCACGATCCATCAGCTGGAACTGGGAAATGAGGTCAATTCACGCGAATTCCTGCATGGACCCTTTGCCGCCGCCCCCGCCCGCGCCTTTGCCCGCATGGCGGGCACGCTGGCCGCCCGGCTGGGCCCCGACGACCGCCCGCCCATCGTCTGCACCGGGGTCAACACGCTGGCGCTTGGCTTTCTGCGTGACACCTTTCGCCACGGCACGCTGGAGCATTGCGATGCGATCTCGGTCCATCCCTACCGCGAACACCCTGAAACGCTGGATCTGGAACTGGCCCGCCTGCGCGCGCTGATGCGCGAGATGGGTGGCGAGAAGCCGATCATCGTCACCGAATTCGGCAAATGGGTCGAGGATCCGGGCCAATCGCCCGCCCATATGCTGAAGATGGTGGCGATCATGGGGGCGGCGGGGGTGCAGGATGCCTATTGGTATGCGCTGGTGGATGAACCCTGGTGGCCGAACATGGGCCTGCTGGCGACCGACGGCCAGGAAAAGCCTGCCGCCGCCGCCTTTCGCCTGCTGCAGGACCGGCTTTTGCCGCAGGGCCGGCCGCGCGATCGCAGCCCCACCCGAACCGCGCGGATCTATGAATTCGGCACCGAGGGGCGGGCCTTCGTGGTCTGGGGCACGGGCGGGGTGCTGCGGGTCAACGGCCCGGCGGAATTTCTGGACGCCGCGGGCCAGCCCGTGCCGCCCCCCGACCGGCTGGGCGATGATCCGGTCGTGGTGCTGGGCGATGGGCTTGACCTGCGCGTGGACCAGACCCCGGCCGTCGCCGATGCGATTTATCAGTTCGGCACCCCGCCATGGTCCTATTTCGCGCGCCGTCCCGGGCTGGGCCTGACGCCGCTGGAAATCATCGACGGGCAGTGGGGGTCCTATCGCGGGGCGCCGGACCTTGATCCGCTGCGCATCACCGATGACTGGATCACCACCGCCCGTTTTGCCGATGGCCCCTTTCACGCCGTCGAACGCTTTCGCGCCACCGATGCCGGGCGCTATCGCGTGACCGCAAAATGGCAGGCCGCCCCGGGGGCCGAGCCGTCGCGGATCGAGATCCGCCACAACGGCGGCCTGGTCGCGCAGGGCCAGACCGGACCGGACCCATTTGCCGTCACAGCGCTGGAGCTGACCCTGGCCCCCGGCGACCGGCTGGAGTTTGAGGCCGCCCCCGCCGGCCCGAATGGCGACGGCGCCCTGCGCCGCCGGATCAGCATTGTGGGGCCCCTGCCCTGACGCGCCCCGTCAGACCGCGTTCCTGCGCGCCCCGCCCCGGAAGGCGCGCAGCGACGGGCGGGCCGGGCCGGGATCATCGGTGCCCCGGGCATCGGCATGGGCGGCCAGATCGCGGATCGTGGGATGGCGCAGCAGGTCGCGCGCCTCAAGGTTCAGGCCCGCATCAATCATCCGCGCCGCGATGCGGAACACCGTCAGCGAATCCGCGCCAAGGGCATAAAGCGTATCGGTGGTGCTGATCTCGTCCAGGCCCAGAACCTCTTGCCAGATCGCGGCCAGCGCCTGTTCGGTGGGGGTGGCCGCCGGGGTGCGCAGCGGGGTGACGACGGCCTGCGCCTCGGGCGCGGGCAGGGCCTTGCGGTCCAGCTTGCCATTGGCCGTCTTTGGCAGATCGCTCAGGCTGACCCAGGCGGTGGGCACCATATAGCCGGGCAACTGCGCGGCCAGGATCGGCGCAGGATCGACCGGATCGGCATGGTCGCGGTCGCGCACTAGATAGCCGACCAGCAGATCACCGCCCTGGGGCGCGGGCCGCAGCGCCACCGCCGCCGCCGCGATCCCGTCGATGGCGCGCAGCGCCGCCTCGACCTCGCCCAACTCGATCCGGAAACCGCGCAGCTTGATCTGCCCGTCCTGCCGACCCAAAAGCTCGATCCGCCCATCCGCCAGCCGCCGCGCCAGATCGCCGCTGCGATAAAGCCGCCGCGCCCGGCCGTTGACCACCACCTCGCGGAAGGCCTCGGCGGTCAGGTCGGGGCGGTCGAAATAGCCCCGCGCCAGCCCCGCGCCGCCGATGTTCAGCTCGCCCACCGCGCCTGGGGGGACCAGCTCATCCAGCGGACCCAGCACATGCAATTCGGTATTGGCGATCGGATGGCCGATGCTGATGCGCCCGTCCGGGGCGACCCGGTCCACCGCCGACCAGATCGTGGTCTCGGTGGGGCCATACAGGTTCCACAGCGCCCCGCCCCCGGCCAGCAGCCGCCCGGCCAGATCGGCGGGCAAAGGTTCGCCCCCGCACCACATGGTCAGCCCCGGATGCGGGGTCAGCCCCGCCTCCAGCAGCATCATCCACAGCGTGGGCGTGGCCTGCATATGGGTGATATCGCCCTGCGCCAGCCGCGCGACCAGACGAAAGCCGTCCAGCACATCCTCGGCCGGGGCGATCACCACCCTGGCCCCGCACAAAAGCGGGCCGAACAGTTCCAGCGCGGCGATGTCAAAGCTGGTGGTGGTGACCGCCAGCATCACATCATCACGACCAAGGCCCGGTTCGCGCAGCATGGATTGCAACAGGTTCACCACCGCGCGGTGGCCGATCTCTACCCCCTTCGGCACGCCGGTGGACCCCGAGGTGAAGATGACATAGGCCGTGGCCGCCGGATCATCGACCACGGGCGCGGGCCGCGCGCCCAAGGCCAGATCGGCCAGCGCGATGCAGGGTCGGCCCGCCGCAGGATCGGGCGCGCCCGCGCCATCGTGGATCACCACATCGGCGCGCGCCGCGCCGATCACCGCCGCCAGCCGGGCAGGCGGCTGCAGCGGGTCCAGCGGCACATAGGCATGGCCCGCCTTCAGCACCCCCAGCATCGCCGCAACGCAATCGGCCCCGCGCGCGACCGAAACTGCCACCCGACCGCCGGGCGCGGGCAACAGCCGCTGCACCGCCGCAGCCACGGCATCGGCGCGGGCCAGCAGATCGGCATAGCGCATCTGCCCGCCCGCATCCTCGATCGCGATGCGGTCTGGCATCGCGCGCGCCACAGCATCGATCAGGCCATGCAGCGTGCCGTCGGGGATCGGCGCCGCGGTGGCGTTCAGCCCCTCGGCCAGCCAGTCGGTTTCGGACTGACGCAGCAACGGGATCGTGCCCACGGGTCGGTCGGCATCGGCCGCCATCTCGGCCAACAGGGTTTCCAGGTGACCCAGCCAGCGCAGGACCGTGGCCTCATCATACAGATCGGAGTTGTAATCCACATCGACCCGCAGCCCGTCGCGGCGTTCGACCACGTTGAAGAACAGATCGAAATTCACCGCCGTCTTGGGGTTGGCATGGGTGGACACCTGCAGCCCGCCCATCGCCATGCCCTCGGCCAGCTTTTCCAGGTTGAACTGCACCTCGGTCAGCGGCAACCGGCCCAACGAGCGTTCGATCCCCAGTTCACGCACCAGCGTGCCATACGTGCAATCCTGATGGTCAAAGGCAGCCATCACCGCATCGCGCACCCGGGCCAGATGCTGCGCCATCGGCGCGCGGCGATCGATCGGCGCGCGGATCGGCAGGAAATTCACGCAATGCCCGACCAGATCGGGGTTGGGCAGCAAAGCCTGTCCGCCTGTAGGAACCCCAAGAACCACGTCATCCGACCCGCTAAGGCGGGAGATAACGGTCTGAACGGCTGCAAACAGCGTCGTAAACAGGGTGCAGCCCTGTTTGGCGCCCGCCTTGCGCGCCCCGCGCATCACGCCTTCGGGGATCTGCGCGGTGACCGTGGCCCCGGCGTAGGATTTGACCGCGCCACGGGGCCGGTCGGTCGGCAGCGCGGGCAGATCCGGCAGATCGGCATAGACCCTGCGCCAATGGTCAATCGTTTCCGCGCGCGGGCGGGTCGATGCACTGGCCGCAGCATGAGCCGCGAATGAGGGTGCCGGTGGCAGGTCGGCTGCGGGGCCGCCCGTCTCTTCGGTGTAAAGCGCCGCCAAATCGGTGAATACCACGTTATAGGACCAACCGTCGCAGACGATGTGATGCGCGGTCACCACCAACACATGATCACGCGGGCCCCGCCGCACCAGCATCATCCGCAGCGGCGGGCCTTGCACCAGATCGATGGGTGTGGCCGCGTCCCGGGCCAGCAGCGCGCGCAAGGCGTCCTGCGGATCCGGCACACCGCTGATGTCCTGCAGGGGCAGCGCGGGGGGGAAGGGATCAAGGATGTCAAAGGTCGCGCCGGTGCGGGCAAAGCGCTGGCGCAGACCGTCGTGGCGCGCAATCACACGGGCAAGCGCACGTTCCAGCGCCGCAACGTCCAGATCGCCCTGCAACACCAACGAGGCGCTTTCGTTGAAGCTGCAAGACGCCTCATCCGACAGCTGGCTGGTCATCCAGATCTCGCGCTGCGCCTCGGTCAGGGGGATGTCGCGGCGCGGGGCCACGGGCGCGGCTGGGGGGGCAGACACCGCCGCCGCGCCGCCCTGATCGGCCAGAATGCCCACCGCGCGCAAGTCATCCAGCGATTGGGCGAAGGCCTCGGCACAGGCCCGGAAATCCGCCTCGGAATGGGCGGTGGTGCCCATCCCGGCATAGCCCACCTGCACATGGACCCCTTTCATCCGCATCAGCGGAAAGATCAGCGTGGCATTGGGGTCCAGATCGGTCAGGTTCATGATGAACCAGCTGGAATACCCCTCGACCGCGCGCGGCAGGCCGCGGGCCGCCAGATGCGCGTTCATTTCGTCAACCAGCTGGCCGGTGCGCGCGGCCACCCGGCGCCACAGGTCATCGCCCTGCGCCTCGATATGGTCCAGCGTCGCGCCGACGGCGGCCAGAACCAGCGGATGACGCACGAAGGTGCCGGCAAAGAAGGTCGGCGCGGTCTGCGGGCCGGATGCGTCGCCAAAGGCCCATTCGCCCCCGTCCAGCGCATCCATAAACCGCCGCTTGCCCGCCAGAAGCCCGATCGGCATGCCCCCGCCCACGACCTTGCCATAGGTGGCCATGTCCGCCTCGATGCCCCATTCGCCCTGCATCCCGCGCGGCCCGACGCGAAAGCCGGTCACCACCTCATCCATCACCAGGGCTGCGCCACTGTCCTGGGTCAGGGCGCGCAGCGCGCGGACAAACTCTGCCGGGCGCAGTTCGGGGTGTCGGCTTTGCACCGGCTCGACGATGACGGCGGCGATTTCGGATGCGTTGGCGCGCAGCCAGTCCAGGCTTTCGGGCGCGCCATAGGGCAGCACAACCATGTTGCCCAGCCCGCTGCGCGGAATCCCCGGCGCTATGGGCAGCGCCGCGGGCACACCGCCCCGGCCCTTGCCCTTCACCAGAACCTCATCGAACTGGCCGTGATAATCATTGCCAAAGACCACGATCCGGTCGCGCCCGGTCACCGCCCGCGCCAGCCGCATCGCGGCCATCACCGCCTCGGACCCGGTGTTGCAGAAGGTAACCCGGTCATGGCCCAAGAAGGACGTCAGCCGTTCGGCCAGCGGCCCGGCCAGATCGCTTTGCGGGCCGATGGCAAAGCCGCGCGCCATCTGGCGGTTGATCGCCTCAATCACGAAATCGGGCGAATGGCCAAAGGCGGTCTGACCGAAGCCATTGACGAAATCGATGAATTCATTGCCGTCAATGTCCCACAGCCGCGACCCCTTGGACCGGTCTGCCACCACCGGAAAGACCATCTCTTTCCACTCGGCCCGGAACCCCGCCACGGTCCGCGGATCGGCCAGAGCCGGGCGGTAGCGCTGGGTATAGGCCTTGGATTTGGGGAACCGCGCGCTGTAGGCCTGGGCCAGATCGCGCGCAAAGGTCAGCTGCGCCGGGGTCAGATCGCCGCCACCGGCATTGGTCGCCCGCCCGATGGCAAAGCCCTGCCGGGCCGGCGCAGGCGCATCCGCGGGGGTGGGGTCCGCCGCCGCGGGCGCCAGCTGTCGCGATGGGGCGGCCAGCGAGGCCGGGGCGGGCAGCGCGGCCTGGGCCCCGGGCGCCGCGCCAAGGGCGGCCAGCTGCTGGGCAAAGATCGCCTGCATCGTCTGCATCTGGGCCTGCACGACCTGCGCCAGACCAGTGGCGGGCGGCGGCAGCGGTGCCACCGCGACTGGGGCGGTCTGCGCCAACGCCGGGGCGGGCACCCCCGGGGCCAACGCCGGGGCGGGCGCGGCCACCTCGGGCGGCAGGGTCTGGTCCAGGTGATCGGCCAAGGCCTCGGCGCTGGGATAATCCGACAGAAGCTGGCGGAAGGTCAGGCTGGTCTTGTAGACGCTGGCCAGCCGCTGCGTGAACTGGCCCAGGAACAACGAGTCGAACCCCAGTTCCAGGAAACTTGCGCCCGCATCCTCGGGGGCAAGATCCTCGCCCGACAGGTCGGACAGCATCGCCAGAAGCTCGGCCACAAGGCGCGGCTTGCGCGGGGCGGGATTGGCGGCGGCGGGGGCGGATGTCATGGTCATGGCAGGGCTTTCGGTTACAGCCAGGGGCTGGGCATCGGCTTGCACGAGTGCGACGGGATGGGCCGAGGCGGCGGGCGGATCGACCCAGTGGCGTTTGCGCTGGAACGGATAGGCGGGCAGCGACACGCGCCGTGCCCCGCGCGGACCCGCGCGCGCCCAATCCACCGCGACGCCCAAGGCCCACAGCCGCCCGAAGGCCCGCGCCATGGCCTCTTCATCCGATACGGGGCGGGTGTGATCGGGCAGGGACTGCACGATCCCGGCATGGCCATCGCGCGTCAGCGCCTGCGCGGCAAAGGCCGACAGCACGCCCCCCGCCCCGGTTTCCAGCAAGACCGTGGGCCGGGACGCGGCCAGGGTGGCAATAGCATCGGCAAAATTCACCGCACGGCGCGCCTGACCGGCCCAATAGGCCGGGTCGCGGGCCTCGGCCTCGGTGATCCAGGTGCCGCTGACGCAGCTGACCCAGGGGATCTGCGGCGCATGCAGCGTGACGCCCGCGATCTGGCGCGCCAGCGCATCGCAAACCTGGTCCATCATGCGCGAATGAAACGCATGCGAGGTGTGCAGCGTGCTGCAGGCAAGACCTGCGGCCTGCAGCCGGTCGGCCATGGCCGCGATCGCCTCATGGCTGCCGGCCAGCACGTTCAGCTGCGGGGCATTGCGCGCGGCCAGATCGACACTGCCATCCAGATGCGGGGCCAGATCGTCCAGGCTGGCGCGCACCGACAGCATCGCCCCCCCGGGCTGATCCTGCATCAGCTGACCGCGCGCCGCGATGATGCGCAGGCCGGTTTCGAAATCCATCACCCCGGACAGTGCGGCGGCCGCGAATTCGCCCACCGAATGGCCGATCATCGCGGCGGGCCGCACCCCCCGCGCCAGCCACAGCTGCGCGCAGGCATATTGCGTCAGAAACAGCGTCGGCTGGGTCAGGCGGGTGTCACGCAGCGCCCGCGCCGCATCGACATCCGAGGGTTCGGCAAAGCATAGCAGGCTGTTCAGGTTCAGCCCCAGGATCGGTTCCAGGATCTCGGCCCCCTGATCGATCCAGCGCGCGAATTCGGGTTCGCTGCGGTAAAGCCCGCTGCCCATGCCGGGGTATTGCGACCCCTGACCGGGGAACATCAAGGCGACCGCCGGGGCCGCATCGGGGGCGGGGCGGCGCACCGCCGGGGCCTTGCGCAGTGCGGCAACCGCACCGGCCAGGTCGCGCGCGGCAATCGCGCTGCGCCAGGGATAGGCCGCGCGCCCCTCTTGCAGGGTGAAGGCCACATCGCACAGCGCCGGGGCATCCGCCGCCGCCAACGCGGTGGCCAGCCTGTCATGCATCGCGGCCAACGCCTCGGGCGATTTCGCGGCCAGGGGCAGGATCTGCACGGTATCGGGGCGGGGTGGATCGAGGCGGGGGGGCGGTTCTTCCAGCGTCAGATGCACATTGGTGCCACCCACGCCGAACGAACTGACCCCGGCACGGCGTGGGCCTGCGCTGGCCCAGGCCTCGGTGCGTTCCGGCACGCGGAAGGGTGCATCCGACAGGTCGATCTTGGGGTTGAGCGCACGGAAATTCGCCACCACCGGGATTTCGCCATGGCGAAACATCAGCGCGGTCTTGATCACGCCCATCACCCCGGCCGCCGCATCCAGATGGCCGATATTACCCTTGACCGAGCCGATGGCACAGCTGCCCGGCCCCTGCCCCGGCCCGAAGGCCAGCGTCAGGCTGCGCAGCTCGATCGGGTCGCCCAGGGGGGTCGCGGTGCCGTGGCATTCGACATAGCTGACCGTTTCGGGCCCATAACCCGCATCGGCATAGGCCATGCGGATGGCGCGGCTTTGCCCGGTGACCGACGGCGCGGTATAGGCGATCTTGTCTGCCCCGTCGTTGTTGATGCCCACGCCCCGGATCACGGCATAGATCTGGTCGCCATCGGCCAGCGCATCTTCCAGCCGGCGCAGCACCACCGCCCCCGCGCCATGGCCAAAGACGGTGCCACCCGCATCCTTGTCAAAGGGCCGGCACACCCCGTCGGGCGACACCATCCCGCCTTCCAGGCAGAAATACCCGCGCCGTTGCGGGAAGGTGATCGACACCCCGCCCGCAATCGCCATATCGCAGGCTCGCGCGCGCAGGTTCACCACCGCCTGCGCAATCGCGGTCAATGAGGTCGAACAGGCCGTGCCGATGGAAAAGGCAGGGCCCGTCAGCCCCAGCTTGTAGGCCACCCGTGTCGCCACGCTGTCGGTGACATTGCCGGTCAGTTCATTGTAATTCCCGACCTGAAACCCCGAGGTCAAATCGTCGGACGCGGCCCGATCGGCCAGCAGGTTATGCAACAGATAGGTGGAAAGCGAGGCGCCCGCGAAAACCCCGATGCCACCGTCAAAGCGGCGCGGATCATGGCCCGCATCCTCCAAGGCCTCATAGGCGACTTCCAGAAAGACACGGCCCTGCGGATCGGCCACCGCCGCTTCGCGCGGATACATGCCAAAGAAGGGGGCATCGAACATTTCGGCATCGGGCAGCCACGGGCGGGCGGGCACATAATTGGGCGCGGCGCGCTGGTCGGGGGTATAGCTGTCCTCGATCTCATCGGGGCGGAACCGCGGGATCAGGTTGTCACCCGCGCGGATGTGCCGCCAGAATTGGTCCAACCCGTCGGCCCCCGGAAAGCGCCCCGAAAGCCCGATGATGGCAATCGCGCCCGGGGGCAGATCGGGGCGGGCGGCACGGGCGGGCGCGGCAACGGCGCCTGCCGCGGCCTTGGGCGCCTGTGCCGCCAGGTCGGCCAGCCGCAGCGCCAGATCGCGCAGCCGCGCCGTTTCGAACAGCAAGGTGATGTCGAACCGCAGCCCCAACCACGATTCCAGCGCCGCATGGGCGCGCATCAGCTGCAACGAGGTTCCCCCCGCCTCAAAGAACGTGGCCTCGGGGCTGATCGGGCCAGGCCCAAGGATCTGCTGCCAGATCTCGGTGATGATCGCCGTCATCCGCGCAGGCCCCATGTCGCCCGCATCGGGCGCAGGCCCGGCCCCCGCCTCGGACGCAAGGCGCGTCTGGGCCAGGGCGACCAGCGTCTTGCGGTCGATCTTGTTGGCATTGGTCAGCGGCAGATCGGGCAAAACCATCGTGAAACGCGGCAACATGCCCTCGGGCAGCACCGCGTTCAGCTGCGCCATCAGGTCCCGCACGAAGGCCCGTTCATCGCCCGGCATCGCGCCCGCTGGCTTGACAAAGGCCGCGATGCGCCGGTCGGCCCCGGCGGGGGCAATCACCTCGACCGCCGCATTGGCAAGGCCGGGCAGCTTGCGCATCACATGCTCGACCTCATCCAGCTCGATCCGCCGCCCGCCGATCTTGACCTGCCGATCCACCCGGCCAAGGAATTCAAACACCCCATCGGCGCGCTGACGCACCAGATCGCCGGTCAGATAAACCCGCCCCACATGGCCCGGCCGCGGATCGGGCACAAAGCGCTGCGCGGTCTGGTCCGGCAGGTTCAGATAGCCATCGGCCACGCCAATCCCGGCAAGGGCAAGCTGGCCCACCTGCCCCGGGCCCAGATCCTGCAGCGCCTCATCCAGAACGAAGCAGTCAGTATGCGCCTCGGGCCGGCCAATCGGAAGCGGCCCGCCCTGAAGATCGGCGGCCGTGATCTGATGCGTGGTGCAGAACACGGTGCCTTCGGTCGGGCCATAGAGGTTGCACAGGCACAGATCGGGATACAGATCCTTGACCCGGCGGGCATGCCCCGGGGCGACCACATCCCCCCCGGCAAAGACCAGACGCATGCCGGAAAAGGCCTCGGGGCGGTGTTCGGCCAACAGATGAAAGACACCCGTGTAAAACAGCGCGACGGTGACCCGATGGCGCGTGATCGCCGCAACCAGATCGTCCAGCGACGGCTTGGCCACCGCCACGATCGCCACCGTGCCCCCCACCAGAAGCGCGGGCCAGAATTCCTGACAGGCGCCGTCACAGGCGATGGTCGAGGAATGCAACGACACATCGCCGGGCAGCACCTGGCCCAGCGGCTGATCAAAGCCGATCCGCGCAATCGCGCGCTGCGCCACGACCACGCCCTTTGGCCGCCCCGTCGAGCCCGAGGTATAGATGACATAGCCCACATCGCGGCCGGTTGCCTGCGGCCAGACCTGATCGTCCGGCACGGGCCGGGCGATGCAATCGTCTATGTCCAGCACCGGAACGCCCGGTCCCGCGAGCGGCACGACAAGATCGCGCAGCGCCCCGGGACACAGGATCGCCGCAGGCGCCGCATCCGACAGAATGAAGGCGATCTGTTCGCGCGCATAGCCCGGGTCCAGCGGCACATAGGCCGCGCCCGCCCGCAAGATGCCCAGCATCGCCAGCTGCACCTCGATCGCGCGGGACGACACGATAGCAACCCTGTCCCCCGGCGCCACCCCCGCCGCGATCAGGGCCACCGCAATGGCCCCCGCCGCGCGGGCGGTTTCGGCATAGCTGAGCGCGCGGTCGCCAGACACAAGCGCGGGATGATCTGGAATGATCGCACAGACCCGGGCGAAACAATCATAAAGTCCAAGCGCGGGATCGAAATTCAGCGCCTCAAGTCGGGCAACCTCATGCTGTTGCATCCGCACCCCCCAGCCTTTGCGCCGTGAAGACCGGGCGGATCTGACGATTGTGCATTAGGCGTAATTCCACCCAATGCCGGGCGAAAGACCCGACAGTCGAATGATTCCCGTCAATTCACGACTTATTTCTGACAATGATTGCAGAAACGATACGGCAATTCCGGCTATTAAGCGACTCTGTTTTAATTGCGCGCGATTGGATCAAAGCGGATTCAACTGGCGGTCGATGAATCTCGTATTCCTGCACAATGCGAAATCGAATATCCATTAGCTTGCGAAAAACTCGCAGCCATATATATAAGATTAACGCCGCAATTCAGAATATGTCGACTTTCACACGAATTGCGGTGGTTCGGGCCAGGCGGGCCACAACAGGTTGAATCCCGGCGCCGCCGCCGATCTACACCACAAAGACGCCCAGAATGCCCAGCCAGACCAGCAGGCAGCCGCCGATCACGATCCGGCGCAGCGTGGTGCGGCGGATGCCATCGGTGGCGCAGCCCCGGCGGGGGCCGGGTGGGGCGTCGGCGGGCCGGAGCCCGGTTGAATGCGGATCAGGCGTCATGCGGCGTTATCTAGCATGATTTGCGCGGGATGCACGGGGGTCCGCGCACCGCACAGCGCGCATGGGCAGGAAGGCGCTTACCGCGCGCGCCGGCCAATCGGGTAAAGTTGCGGCCCCGCCACAGCCCGGGTCTGCGGCGCCAGAATGCCGTGGTAAAGCCGCTGCAATGCCTCGGCCCAGGCCCCGGGCGTCAGCGCGATCTGCGCCGCCGCGGCGGGCGCGCGCGCGGCCAAGGCGCCAATCAGGGCATCGTCTTGCGACAGCCGGTGCAGGACCGCGGCCAGATCGCCCGCATCCCCCGCCCGAAACGCCAGACCCGCACCGGCCCGGCAGATGCCTGCCGCCAGCAACATACTGTCCGACAGGACCACCGGCACCCCTGCTTGCAGCGCCTCAACCGGCACAAGTCCGAAGGGCTCTGGCCCAAGGGTGGGCGAAATCACGGCGCGGGCGGCGGCCATCGCGCGGGCAATCCCGGCCCTCTCCGCCCAGCCCGTGCAGGGATATTCGGGATAATCGGCCTGCATCCGCGCCCGGTCCACCCCATCGCCCACAAAGCGCAGGGCAACACCCGCCCGCCGCGCGGCCTGTGCCAGAACGAAGACGCCCTTGTAGGCGTGCATGTCGCCCACATACAGAAATTCGCGCGCTGATCGCGGGTCCACAGACTGCGCCAAAAGCGGCTCGACCGGGTTTGCGATCGTCACCACCCGACCCGGCAACCGCAGACGCGGCGCCATATCCGCATGGATCAGCACCGTCGTCGCCGCCCCGGACAGGCGCGCAGTGCCGTGGTTCTGGATCAGCTGCCGCGCCACGCGCCATAGCTTTTGCGGATAGCTGCGCTTGTCGCAATGGCGCGCCACACAGCCCGGTGACAGCGCCCGCCGGTTGCAGGTTGTCCCCGCGCGGAAATCAAAGAAACTGCCACTGGGACAGGCCAGAAAATAATCATGCGCATGCAGCACCGTGCGCGCCGCACAGCGCGCCAGCGGCGCCAGCACCGCAGGCGACAGGGTCTGATGAAAGCCATGCAGGTGATAGATCGTGCGCGCATCGTCATGGCGCGCGATCCAATCCGCCAGGGCCCGCCGCGCCGCGTCATTCCAAAGCCCGCTGACCGCCGCGGACAGCGCCCCCTGATCCAACAGCCGCCGCCCGCCAAGCGCGATCAGCTCCGCCCCCGCCGGGGCCTGATCGCCGCTGTCGCCGGCAAAGATCGTCACCGCAATCCCGGCTTGCAGCAACAGCCGCGCCTGCAGCAGCGCAAGCCCCGACGCCCCCCCGCGCGCCGACGCGAAATCGGTCAGGATGACCACGCGCGACGGCGCCGCCGGGGTCATTCGAAATCCGCCACGCGGTCGGGGCGCAGTCGCCCGCGCATCAGATCGGCCAGCGCCCGCAGGTTGCCGCGCAGCCGTCCACGGCGGTCAACCTCAGGCTCAGGTCGAAGCGAAAGAACCAAGTTCGCCAACAGGTTACGCGCCATGATCGCAAAGGCGCGGCGCGGGCGCATGGTGCGCTTGGCGCGCAGATACAGCGGATTGGCGATCTGCGAATAGCCCAGCCGCAGGCCACTGCTGCGCCCCGTCTTGGTGCCCAGATGGATGCCGCGCAGCGCATCGGCCCGCACGATCCGCCCGCATTGCGCCAGTTGGCGTGAAAAATCCACATCCTCCAGCCAGCCATAAAGTGGCAGCCGCGGATCGAACCGCAGCCCCCGCGCCAGCACATCGCGCAGCCGGATCGCCATGTTGCAGCCATAGCCGTTATAGACCGCGACCAGATCGCCCGGCCCCGCCTGCGGGGAAAGCGCATCCAGCCGCGCGCGCGCGCCATCGGCGTCCAGTCCGGGGCCGTGGATGCCATCGGCCAGCACCGCGCCCGTTGCCATCACAATATCGGAATGATCGCGAAACAGCGCCTCGAGCCGCGCCAGATAATCACGCGCCATCAGGAAATCATCGTCCAGAAACAGCAGCACATCGCCCGGCCCGGCGCCTTGCGCCGCGATCTCCAGCGCGCGGTTGCGCTGCCGTGTCAGCCCGATGTCCGAGCGCTGCAGCACAAGCCTGACCGGCAACCCGGTCAGCGCCGCGGGGTCGATGTCACCTTCGCGGGCAAAGACCACGATCACCAGATCGGGCCGCCGCGTCTGGCAGGCAATGTCGCGGATCGTGCGCGCCACAACCGCGCGCCGCCCCGTGGTGGGAATGGCGATCACGACGCGCATGGGGCCACCTGCCACATTTTGGGCACGATTCCGCGCGATCCTACATCTGATAGCGTTTTTCGCTTGATTCGGCGCCAACCCGACAGCATCGTCGGGAAAAGCCTCAAAACGACAAGAAGGCCTGCAGGCATGTCACAAGAACGCACCGTCACCCTTGGCCAGACCGCCCACCGCCCGTCACCGCTGCGGACCGCGCGTGAATGGTTCTGCCGGCAATCCGGGCCGACGCTGAACCGGATCGTGATCCTGGGCTGCGGCGTGGTCTGGACGGGGATCATCGGCGCCAGCCTCCTGTAATCAAAGACACGCCCGGCCTAACAGGCGCCGTTGCCGTTCAGCATCACGCGGATCGTGCGCAGGATGATCCACAGATCCATCCAAAAGCTGCGATAGCGGGCATAATGCACGTCCATCCGGACCCGGTCGTCATAGGTCGTGCTGCTGCGGCCCATCACCTGCCACAGCCCGGTCACACCGGGGCGCAACGACAGATAATGTTCAAGATGATCGCCATAGCGCCGCGCCTCATCGGCGACGATCGGCCGGGGCCCCACCACCGACATCTCGCCCCGGATCACGTTCCAGAATTGCGGCAGCTCATCCAGGCTGGTCTTGCGCAGAAACGCACCCAGGCAGGTGATCCGCGGATCGTTCTCCAGCTTCTGGGTCGCCTCCCATTCCGCACGCGCGACCGGATCGCTTTCCAGGATGCGCTGCAGCCGCGCCTCGGCATCGACCGCCATCGTGCGGAACTTCAGGCACCCGAAGCTTTTGCCATTGTGGCCGACGCGCTGGTGCCGGAAAAACACCGGCCCGCCTTCGGTCAGCAGGATCGCGCCCGAAATCAGCAACAGGAAGGGCGCAAAGAACATAAGCGCCAGAATGGAAAAGACCTTGTCGAAAACGATTTTAAGCGCAGCGGCAGACCCATTCAATTTACCGCATTCAACCACAGCGCGAAAAGACGTGTTTTCAGTCGCTGATGCGGCATATTTCTTTGTATCTACACCAATGCGCATAGCCCCTCACCAAACCTGAAACCGAATATGTCCGAATACGGCGCGAGAATTCACCCGAATCGAGGCGCCAAATAAAAGCGACCCTATCCTTTGGTATTCTATTCTTTTTCCCTTCGAAAATAACCCTGCCCAAATGGTCAATCCGAAATACAGCCATGCCGGGAATCCATTCGCCCCGGCACACCCGCTCAGGCGATCGGGCGCCGCGCCCGGCGCAGCGTCCGGCGCAACTGGCCATCCAGCGCCAGCAGCACACCGGCGTAAACGCCGACCAGAACCACCGATCCGGCAACCGCGCGCAACAGCGCCTGAACCCCGTCCAGCGGGAAGGCCCCGCGCAGCGCCAGGGCCGCGCCAAATGCGACCGCCGCAGCCAAAAATCCGCGCCAGGACCGTGCCAGAATGGCCCGCCAGCTGATGCCGGCGTAATGGCCCAGCACGCGGGCATTGATGACAAAGGCCACCGCGCCTGCCGCCACCTGCGCCCAAGCGGTGGCAACCATGCCATAGGGCGCCGCGATCAGGATCAGCCCGATCCCGACCGAGGCATTCAGCCCCACCACCACCGGCATCACCCGCACCGCCCCGGCCAACGACAGGACCGGCTCCAGCGCAAAGCCGGTGGCGAACAGCGCCTGCGCCAACGCCAGCACCTGCACCACCGGCACCGCCGGGCGCCATTGCTCCCCCAACAGGCCCACCGTCACATCCTCGGCAAACAGGGCCAGGCAGGCGAACAGGGGCACCGAAATCGCCAGCAGCGCGGGGAAGAACCGATTGGCACGCGCGCGAAAGCCGGTGGTTCCGCCCACCGCATCGCGGCTGCGGCGAAACAGGCTCCAGGCCAGGACGCGGGTGGGCTCGCCCAGCACCTCGCTCAAGACCAGCGACAGACGCTCGCCCACGCGGTAATAGCCCGCCGCCGCCGCACCAAAGGCTCCGCCGACAATGAAGGTCGCGGTGTGGACGCGCAGATTGGTCATCAGCCGAACGACAACGATCCGCGCCCAGAACCGCAGCGCCGCCCGCAGGTCGTCGCGCGGCACCCAGGGCGCGGGCGCCAGGCGCACCACCGCCAGCCCCAGCGCAAGCCACACGAAGGTGCCCGCGATCCGCCCGAGAGCCAGCGCAAAGACCCCATATCCGGCCCGCAGCGCCACGACCGACACCACCAGATGCACCAGATCGGCGGTGATGGCGATCAGCGCCGCGGCGGACAGCCGGTCCTGCCAGTTCATGATCCCGGCCACCGTATTGCCCGCGCTTGCCAGCAGGATCGTCAGCGCGAACAGCTGCATCAGCGGTGCCACCTGCGGATTGGACGTGACCAGCGGCACCAGCAGGCTGAACCCCAGTGCAATGCCCGTCAGCACCGCGCCGCCGATCAGCGCCAGCGTCAGCACCCGGCGCAGGCCCGCCACCGGCCCTTGCCATTGCATCACATATTCCGGCCACCCCGCCCCGGCGACCAAGGCCAGCAGCATCGACCAGGCCGACACGATCGCAAAGACGCCGAATTCGGCCGGCGCCATGATCTTGGCGGCGTAGAGAAAGATCAGGAACTGCGCGCCATGCGAGAAGACCCGCGATACCGCCGTCAGGACCCCGCCGCGCATTGCCCCGCTCATGCCCGCGGCCCCGGCATCGTTGGCGCAAGCCGGCCCGGGGCCTGCGCCGCGCGCGCCGGTGCGCCCTGCCGCACCGCCGCCGCCATCGCCAGCACCGTGACCAGATGCAGCGTCGGGTCGGGCGTGGTGCCCGCGATCAGCATCGCTGACAGAAGCGTCAGCGCCGAAACCCGCGCCGCCAGAAACACCCGGCGCGCCTCATTCCCCGCAGGCACCGCCAGCGGCCCGATCGAGGCCCAGACAAACCCCAGAAACAACACCGCCCCCGGCAGGCCCACATTGCTCAGCAGCACCGAAATCAACCCATTGGCCCGCAGCGACCCCGCCCCCGCGCCAAGCCCCCAGGTCTGCACAAAAGCGTCAAACCCCGCACGCGCCCAGGCCCCCCGCTCCAGCCCCGAGGCACTGTCCCCCTTGGACAGGATCAGCCGGTCCACCAGATCGCCCGCCAGCGCGGATACCGCCGGCGACAGCAGCGCCAGGCTGAACCCCGCGGCCAGGGCCGCCAGACAGATCACCAGCCCATGACCAAAGGCACGGCTCATGCCCGCGCCCAGATAGCTGCGCGCGTGCCAGGCAATCGCCAGCCCCGCCGCCGCCAGCGCCACCAGCCCCGACGATGACAAGGAAGCCAGCGCCCCCCCCAGACAGGCCAGCGCCAGCATCCCGTCGCGCGCCCGCCGCCCGATCAGGAACGACATCGCGAAATAGCCCGCCAGCGCCGCCGAGGCCGCGCCAAAGCTCGACGCTTCGGCAAACCCGCCGATCACCCGGGCAAAGCCGCCCATCGTATGTTCATTGTTCAGCGTGTAATCGGCGGTCCGGATCACCGCCAGAAGACTGTCCAGCTGCACCAGATCCAGCGCGCCCAGCACCAGGTTCACCCCCGCCGCCCAGATCATCGCGGTTTCGCCAAACTGCGGGCCGCGGCGGGCGAATGTTGTGCTTGCCACGATGAAGACCCCCGCCGACAGGGTGATATACAACGTCTGGGCCAGGTTCGAATTGTTTGGCGCCAGCGGGAACATGGTGGATGGGAACAGGGCGCTGACCGGCGTGCCCGCCAGGCTGACCGACATCGGAAAGATCAGGAAATCGCCCGCGAACAGCCGCACCAGCACCGTGGCCGAAAAGGCCGCATAGGCCGCGAACAGCACGACGAACAGCCCCGCCCCCGACAGGGGCACCGGCCCCGCCCGCCGCCTGTCACCGACCCAACGCAAGACGCCAAGCGCCAGGGTCAACCCCGCCAGCACATGCGCCGCAAGCGCCGACAACCCCCCGATCGCCAGCGCCGCGAACATCCCCATCGGCAGCGCGGCCACCGTCACCCGCAGGCTGTTGTCCGGGTCGCGCAGCACCGCCACAAGCCACAGCGCAAGCAGAACACCGAAGGCGGGATAAACGCTCATCGCGCCCGCCCCCCCACGCCGACCCGCGCCTTGGGCGGGACGGGAAAGTCTTTGCCAAGCGGGCCGGTCCTGACCAATACTGGTGCGGAAACCGAACCAGGGGGGGCCGCGCCATGGGCATCCGGCAAGGCGTCAAGGCGGGGCTGGGCATGATGCGCGGGCAGATCGGCCTGCCCGCCCGCGCCCTGTGGAACCGCGCGCTGGCCACAACGCCGCTGGCGCCCGCCTTCATCGGCGCCTATCCAGACCCCGCCACCGCGCTGGCCAGCCTGCCCGCCCGCACCCCCGGCGGCTATGACCATGACGCCGTCGCCCAAGTGTCCTTTGACCGGATGTGCCAGCTGCAGCTGTGGGATTACCCGGTGCTGTTCTGGCTGGACCGGCTGCAGCGCCCCGGATTGCGGGTGCTGGACATGGGTGGCCACATGGGCACGAAATACATTGTCTTCGGCCCGTTCCTGCCGCTGGCTGACTGGGACTGGTGCGTCTGCGACCTGCCCGCGATCATCCGTGCCGCCCGCGCCCGCCAGGACCGGGGCGGCCTGCCCGCCGCGATCCGCTTTGTCACCGACCCCGACGCGACCACGACACCCGATCTGTTGCTGGCCTCGGGGGTGATGCAATACATGGATGCCTCGTTGGGCGATCTGATCGGCCGCCTGCCCGGACCGCCCCGCCATATCGTGCTGAACAAGGTCGCCACCCGCGAAGGCGCGTCGGTCACCACGCTGGAACGCATCGGCCCGGCGCGCGTGCCCTATCAGATGCGCAACCGCCCCGCCCTTGAGGCCGAGATCGCGGCGCTTGGCTATCGGATTCTGGACCGGTGGGATATCCCCTCGCTCAGCCATGTGATCCCCACCCATCCCGCGCTTGGCGCCAGCCGCAGCCTTGGCTACTGCCTGGAACGTCTGGACTGACCGCCCCCGGCCAGCCCGCGCACGGCACGATCCGCAGCCCGCGCCCGCGCGTTTCCACCGCCAGCGCCCCGATCAGCCCCGGCCCCGGCGCCAGATGCACCAGCGTCCAATCGCGCACCTGCCCCCCCGTCAGGCGCTGCAGGCGGGCGGGTTCATCACCGCGCAGCGTCACATCAAAGGCCTTCAGATCCATCGACAGCCCCTGCCCCAGCGCCTTGATCACCGCTTCCTTGCGCGTCCAGCAGCGATAGAACCCCGCCAGCCAGTCCGCCCCAGCCAGCCCCATCAAGGCGCCATATTCCCGGTCCGAGAAATGATGCCGCGCCACCGCCGCCTCAATCGGGCGGATCGCCTCGATGTCCAGCCCCGGCTGCGCGCCATCACTGACCGCCAGCGCCGCGCGCCCGCCTGAATGGCTCAGGTTGAAGGCAAGATCGCCCGCCCCATCAACCTCGGGTCGGCCGAAATCGTTATAGCGAAACCCGATGGCCTGCGGCGCACGGCCCAGATAGCCGCCCAGAATTTCCCGCAACCGGCCCCGCCCGGCGACAAAGCCATCGCGATCAGACGGGCGCAGAAAGCGGTCCGCGCGCGCAACCTCATCCGCCGACAGCAGCGCCCGGAACCGGCGCAGCCGCGCCGCCGGTTGCGCCAAGGGCCAGGCCCAAAGATCGACCCTTACCATGCCGGCCCCCCGCCGCTGTCACGACCGGACCGCTCGGCCAAGGCGGCCTCGATCACGGTGGCCAGTTCACGGCGGAACCGGTCCGCGCCAAAGCCTTCGGCATGGCGCGCGATTGCAGCCGCATCCAGCGGCGCGCGGGATTCAAAGTCCTGAACGGCGGCGCGCACCGCCGCCGGGCTTTGCTGATCGAAAAAGAACCCGGTGCGCCCCGGCACCACGCTGTCACGCGCGCCGCCCCGGCCATAGGCCAGAACCGGCGTGCCGCAGGCCATCGCCTCAACCGGGACAATGCCGAAATCCTCCTCGGCGGGAAAGATCAGCGCGCGCGCCCCTTGATACAGCCCCGGCAGATCCTCGAACGGCACCCGCCCCAGCAGCGTCACATTGCCCGGCAGGTCGCGTTCCAGCGCCGCCCGTTCCGCCCCGCTGCCCACCACCAGAAGCTTGCGGTCCAGCCCGCGAAACGCATCGATCACGATATCGGCGCGCTTGTAGCGAACCAGTTCGGACACGAACAGGTAATAGTCCCGCGCGCGCGGCTGGGCCGCAGGGCGATAGGCGCCCAGATCGACCGGCGGATGCACCACATCTGCCGCGCGGTGATAATATCGCCAGATGCGATCGGCCACGAAGCGCGAATTGGCGACAAAGCGATCCACCCGCGCGGCGGTGCTGACATCCCAGATCCGCAGCCGATGCGCCAGATGCGCGAAATAGGCCCGGCCCAGCCGGCCCCTTATCCGGTCACGATAGTCGGGATAATGATCCCAGACATAGCGCATCGGCGAATGGGTATAGCACACATGCACCGACCCGGGCGGCGGCAGGATGCCCTTGGCCGGGCCGCTTTCACTGGACAGGATCAGGTCATAGCCGCGCAGGTCCAGCTCTTCCAGGGCGCGGGGCATGAACCCCAGATATTTCTGGTAATGCCGCCGCGCGCCGGGCAGCCGCGCGATGCGGGTTTCGGTGATGGGCCGCGCGCGGATCAGATCGGACAGCGCGGCGGGATCCGCCACATGGGTAAAGATATCGGCCTGCGGATACAGCCGCAGCATTTCCTCCAGCACCCGCTCGCCGCCCCGCATCCCCACAAGCCAGTAATGGATGATCGCAACCCGCATCGCGCGCGCCCCTCAATATTCGTAGGAATAGCCATAGACCTCGCGCGCCGCGACATCCTTGCGCCGCACCTGCGTCAGCACCGTGCCCGCGACATGCACCCCCGCTTCATTCAGCCGGTTCAGCATCCGCACCAGAACCTTGACCGGCGTGCGCCCGCTTTGCACCGCCATCAGCGTGACATCGGCATGCTTGGCCAAAAGCAGCGCATCAGCCAGATGCAGGACCGGCGGGGCATTCACGATCACCACATCATGGCGCGCAGCCAGCCGCGTGATCAGCCCCTGCATTTCAACCGAGGCGATCAGATCTGCCGCCCCATTGGTATGGCGCCGCGGCACAACCACAGCGGATTTCAGAAGATCGGACCGTTCCGTCATGTCGGTGACGCTGGCCTTGCCTTCCAGATAATCGATCAGGCAGGGGCCGTCAGACGGCAGCCGCAGCGCCTCGACCGTGTCCGACCGGCGCAGATCGGCATCCAGCAGCGCCACATTCGAGCCCACCCCCGACAGCGCCCGCGCCAGCGCGAAACAGATCGACGATTTGCCCTCGCCCGCCAGCGCCGATGTCACCAGAATGACTCGCGGGCGCTGCGATTTCGGCACATCGAACAGCCGCGTGCGGATCGATCGCATCCCCTCCATGAAGACCGAGGGCGCCTCGCCGCCCAGTTCCCGGTGCAGCCAGCCATGCCGCCGCCCGGCGCGCCGGACATGGGGCAGCACCGCCAGAATGGGCAGATGCGTGGCCTCGCGCAGCTCATCGGTGGTGCGCACCGGCACCACAAAGGCCGACCGCAGGAAGACCACGATGACCCCAAGGCACAGCCCCGCAACCGCCGCCACGATCATCGACAGCGTCTTGCGCGGCTCGGCCGGAACCGAGGGCACGTTGGCCTGCCCGATGATGCGCGCCTCGGGCGACTGGAAATCGCCCTGCGCGCTGGTTTCCTTGAACCGCGACAGGAAGTTTTCATAAACCAACCGCGTCGCCGCCGCCGTGCGTTCCAGCTGATCCAGCCGGACCGAGGCCTGCGCGATCTGATCGGCGCGGTCAGATACCTCGCGGATCTGCGCCTGCAACGCCTGTTCGCGGTTGCGCGTGACCGAGACATTGGACCGCATCGCCTCGATCTGGCGGCGCACCTCGGCCTCAAGGCTGCGGTCGATATCGCCGATCTGCGCGCCGATGCGGATCATCTCGGGGTGGCGCCGGCCCAGCGTGCTGGCCAGTTCCGCCTGCCGCGCCGCAAGTTCGGACCGCTGCCGCTGCAAGGTTTCAAGCAGGGGCGAGGTCACCACATCGGCCACCGCGGCAAGGCCCGCCTCGGCCTCCAGCTGTTCCATCTGGGCATAGCGCACCTCGGCATCGGCGCGTTCGGCGCTGGTCGCGACCAACCGGCTGTTCAGTTCCGCCAGCAACTGGTTCGTCGTTTCCTCGCCGCCCCCCGCCGCGGCCACCATCTGGGTGCGGAAATCGACCACGGCGGAATCGGCGATCTCGACCTGCTGGCTCATTTCCAGGATGCGTTCGGACAGCCAGCTGTTCACCCGCAAGGTTGCCTCTTGCTTCTTTTCCAGAAGCGCGCGGATGTATTCCTCGGCCACCGCATTGGCGATGCGCGCCGCCACCTGCGGATCGGGCGCGTCAAAGGACAGGCCGATCACATAGGACAGCCCCATCTGCGACACCGCCAGCCGTTTCATGATCGTGTCGATCACCGCCGCGCGCAGGCTCTCGGGCGGCATCCGCTGCGCGACCTGATGGAACGGCTCGCCGCCGCGCGCCACCCGTTTCAGCCATGCCAGCGCGCCTTCGGGGCGCGGCAGGCGCGGGTCGAACTGCGGATCATTGACCAGATCCAGCCGGTCCACCACCTTGCCAATCAGCACATTGGTGCGGATCGACAGCACCTCGCCCGCGACCACCGAATTGCTGACATTCAGGTTCGACACCACCTCTTCCACCGGCGAAACACGTTCCTGCCGGGTGTCGATCAGGATCTGCGCATGGGCACGATAGATCGGCGTTGTGCGCTGCAGATGAATGAACATCGCCGCCATGCATAGCGCCGCGATCAGCCCCACCAACGCCAGATTGCTGCGCAGGATGTCGAACAGATACAGCAGATCAATCCCGCCCGCGCGGCCCGCATCCTGCCGTCCGTGGCCATGATGGAACGGGCGTTCCGGGCCCAGATCCCTTGGCGGCACCACGCGTTTCATGGACCCACCCCCTTGTCCGCCAAGGCCTCGGGCGGCTTGATGCGCACCATCAGCAAATCCCCCGGCAGCAGTTCATCAAACGGGTCCAGCGCGATCTGCTGCACCCCCGCCGAAGTTCGCCGCCGCACCTGATAGTCCACCAGCAACTCGGCCTCGGGCCCGGTGGACCGGCTGATCCACTGGCTCAGCAGCATCAACCGATCCTCGACCGAGGCCCGGTTCGCCCGCAGCCGCGCGATCTCGCTCCAGAATCCCTGCGCGGCGGACAAAAGCGCCTTTTCGCGGTCCGTCTTCAGCTGCGACAGGTCGCTGCGCAGGGTGTTGATCTGCACCAGCGCCGCCGATTGTTCCTCGCGCAGGCGCAGGAATTCCCCCTCCAGCCGCGCGAATTCCTGTTCCTTGTCGATCACCACCGACATCGTGCGCAGCCCGCGATCCACCAGATCCCGGTTGCGCGCAAGTTCCGCCCTTCCGCGTTCCACCGCATCGCCCAGCACCTTCTGGCGCTGTTCGATCAGCGCGATGCGCTTTTCCGCCTCAACGATCGCATCGCTTAGCAACCGATGGCGCCCGGTGTAATTCTGATCCTCCAGCACGATGATCTGATCCTCGGCGGGTTTCATTTCGTCAAACAGGGTGCGGTCCACATCGGCGCGGATCGCCTCGGGCACATCGGACCAGCTGACCGCCTGCCGGTTGGCCAGCTGCGCCTGCACACGGGCATATTGCGTGGCCAGCCGCGCCAGATCGGCCGTCATCCCGATCAGGCTTCCGGCCAGATTGCGCCGTTCCAGAACGCGCTGTTCCTCATTATTGGCCGAAACCGCCGCGCCACCGGCCAGCCCCGCCGCCTGTTCCGCCGTCAAGAAAGGCTGAAAATCGTAATTGCCGGGGCTGCGCACATCGCCCAGCACAAAGACCGGCCGGAAACTGGCGATCGACAGTTCAATCGTTGGCGTGACAAAGATCTCGCGCGCGACATAGGTATCGCGGATCAGGTCGCGCGCCGCCCCCAGCGTGACGGCTTCGACCCGCACACCGCCGATGAAGGGCAGTTGCACCTGTCCGTCGCCCCCCACCGTAAAGCGCTGCGGCGGATCGCTGTCGTCAAGAATGTCCAGCTCCAGCTCATCGCCGATGCTGATCGTATAGCCATCCGGCGTCGCCGCCCCCGCCCCCGGCCCCCAAACAAGGAAAAACGCGGTCGCGAACAGGCCCGCCATCCGGCGAATGCGTCCGGTTACGGCCACATCAGCCCCCCAAGAAAAAAGCGAATCGAAACCTGAAAGCCAATGCTTTAAGGATAGCCGATCAGCACCAAGGGCCGAGTCTTTTCGGTAGAACCTAACCGTTCGATTGATGCAAAACCACCCCTGCGGGCAAGCCCGAGGGGTGGCGCAATTTTACCGTGTAGCCCGCGCCGAAATCAGGCGGTCACGTCGACTTCCACATCCAGGAAGGGCGCATATTGCTGCGCGCCGAAGATGTCGGCATCGCCCGCGCTGCCCGAGGGGCGGATGCGCAAGATCGTGAACTTGATCGCATAGGCCGGATCATATTCCACGAAGTCCGTCAGCCGCGCCGGATCGACATTCAGCACCCGGCAGACGCTTTCATGCGTCAGCGCCTTCGACCGCTTCACCATTTCATAGGTGTCTTTTTCGCGGAAGATGATGTCGAAAGTGATCTTGTCGGTGCCGGCATTCTTGGACCGGATCGTCTTGGCCAGATCGGCCAGCTTCTTGCGGGTGTTCTGCGTCATCGCGGGCCTCCTCAGCCGATCATCGCGGTGTGGGTGGGGAACAGCTCCATCGGGTCATCGACCGCCATGGTGTGGTTCAGCGTCCAGCGATAGGCGGGGCTGGCCTGCATCACCTCATCCAGCACAAAGGACACGCCGCCCGCGGTGCCCTTCACGTCAGGCAGCCGCGCGTAGAACAGCTGGCGCGTGCCGGTCATGCAGACCTCTTCGGCCATCTCGCGCGTGGGGGCGACGCCCTGGACGACGATGCACAGCTCATGTCCCGGCTTGTCCTTCAGCGGCTCCATGTCGCCCATCACGCCGTTGCGGCCAAAGACGTTGTAGTGCAGTTCCCAGCCATCGGGGCCGAAACGCTCGATGGTCTGCTGGCGCGCCCAGTCGATCACCGCATCGACATTGGCGATGGTATAGGGGTCGCGGATGCCCGCCATGCCCACGAAGCGTTCGCCGACCTTGCCCGACCCTTCCAGCTTGACCCGGAACTGCGGCGCGGGCACGAATTCCATCCCCGTCACGCGGGTGGTCTTGTCGGCCACCTGGTCATAGTGGCAATGGGTCATGTCCAGCATCCCGCCGGCCACGAATTCGTGGAACGGGTTTGACCGTTCATACATCGCATGCCCCGCGACCGAGGCCACGGTGCAGCGCTGTTCGGGCGACATCGCGGTCACCTCGACATGATCAGCGGTGATCTCGCCCATCACGGTTTCCTTGGCGCCATAGGGTTCGGCACAGAAGGACGCGCATTCCAGCACCTTGCCCAGGTAATAGCTTTGCGCCTCGGGGAAACCCTTGTGCAGCGCGGCCGCGGCAAAGATCGCGCTGTCCGAACAGCGCCCGCCGATGATGACGTCGCAGCCTTCGTCCAGCAGCTTCAGGAAGGGATGCACCCCGGCCATCGCCACGATGCGCGAGGTGGCGTCCAGCTCTTCCTCGGTCAGGTCGGGGCGGGCGTCCAGCCCGGTCACGGGCGATCCGCCGCGGATCTTGGCGCGGACATATTCGCGGTCCACCTCGGAATAGAACCAGCCCAGCTTGAACGGCGCCAGGTTGTGGCGCGCGGCGATGTCGCGAATGATCTGGACATACATGTCCACCCGGCTGTTGGTGCCGGTATCGCCCGCCGAGCCGATCATCATCGGCACGCCCAGCTTGCGCGCGGCCAGCAACATTTCTTCCAGGTCATGTTCCTGCCAGGCCTTGGGGCTGGCGCAACTGTCGTTGCCCAGCGGCACCGGGCCGATATCGTCACTGCCGGAATCGGCGGCGATGAAATCGGGCTTCGCCGCGACGCCAAGATGAAAGCTGCCCGTCTTGAGGGGCGCGAAACCGAGATGCCCGTTCGGGCAGATGATCTTGAGCGACGCCATGGTTGCCTCGTTTTGCCAATGTCCTGCCTTCCCTAATGCAATAATCGTTCCAGTTTTTTCGGCCAGTAAATCATTGGAAAAAATGAACTTATTTCAAACACCCTCGGCATCTGGATGGAATGCGCGCAAAATGCGCGCATCTCGCGCGGCCCTTGGCTGCGCGCTGTCCGGCCCGGGGGCCAACATCAGTCGTGGTGAAAACCCAGCTTGATCATCTGGTGGCGCAGCGCATGCCGGCTTAGCCGCAGCGCCTCGGCGGCGGTCTGCAGGTTGCCCTGACTGCGCGTCAGCGCCGCCTCGATCAACTGGCGCTGAAAGGCGCCGGTCAATTCGTGAAAGCCTGCGTCCAGATCGGGCGGGGCGGCCTGCGCGGGCATGGCGGGCGCGCCACCGGACCCCGTCCCGCCCATGCGCACGGTGCGGATGATCCGGTCGGGCAGATGGCGCGGCGCGATCACATTGTCATCTTCCAGGATGAAGATCCGCTCCAGCAGATTTTCCAGCTCGCGCACATTGCCCGGCCAGGGATAGGCGCGAAAGATCGCCTCGGTCTCGGGGTCCAGCCCCCGCACCTCGCGCTTGTAAAGCGCGTTGTAGCGGGTAATGAAATGCTGCGCCAAGGTCATCACATCCGACGCGCGTTCGCGCAGCGCCGGAATGTTCAGCGCCACCACCTGCAGCCGGTAATACAGATCCTCGCGGAACTTGCCCGATGCGACCTCGGACAACAGCACCTTGTTGGTCGCGGCGATGAATCGCACATCGACCGAGGTGGTCTTGACCGCGCCCACGCGGCGGAACTGATGCGTGTCCAGCAGGCTCAACAGCTTGGCCTGCAAGGTCAGGTCCATCTCACGGATCTCATCCAGAAAGATCGACCCGTGGTTGGCCGCCTCGACCAGCCCCAGCTTGCGTTCGACCGCGCCGGTGAAGGCGCCCTTTTCATGGCCGAACAGTTCCGATTCCAGCAGGCTGGCCGGGATCGCGGCACAGTTGATATCCATGAACTCGCGCCCCGCCCGGGCCGAGGCGCGGTGGATCATCCGCGCCACCAGCCCCTTGCCGGTGCCGGTTTCGCCATAGATCAGCACGGTGCGCGCGGGGCTTTTGGCGACACGCTCGATCAGGCGGCGCAGGGCAAGGACGCTGGGGTGGGTTCCGACCAGCTCGTGCTTGTAATCCGCCATGCCCCGTCCCGTGTCTGCCGCCATGCGCCCCCCTAGCCGGTCAGCGGATGATGCCGCCAATCACCCGAACAGGGGTTTTGCGGACAGACTAGCAGCCCCGGCGCCGCACAGGAATAGACCGCGCTGGCAATCGTCATCGTGCCGTCATCGGCGCCATGCTGGCAGATCGGGGCCGGGTCATGCGTGGCCATCAGCCGCTGCGCCGCCGCCCCGTCCCAGTCCTGCCCGGGCAGGGTTGCCGCCAGATGGGCAAAGCGACGCCCGGAATTTCCCGCGATCACATCGCCCTGCGGCAACAGCGTATCGGCGCCAAGCGCCGGGCTGACGTAATGATTGGTGCGCCAGACCACCGGGCCTTGCGTCACCTGCGGTCCCGCCGCACCCAGTTCCACCGCCGCCGTGGCGCCGCTGGCATCGGCCATCACCAACGTGCCGCCGCCTGCATGGGGATGCGCGCGGATCAAATCCAGCGCCTGCGCCACCGTCGCGCAGCGCGCCAGCAGCCGCCCCATCAGGAAATACCGCAACCAGCCCACGCGATGCGTGCGCACCGCCACTTGCGTATCGGCCAGCGCAAACCCGCGCGCATTGATCCCGCTGGAATAGGCGCCGGGGCTGCCAAGGCTGCCAAGGCACAGCATCGCGCCCGTGGCCACATCGGGGCCTTCATGCCGCGCCACCGTCTGGATCCCCAGATGCGTGCCGAAAAAATCGCGGTTTTTCACCACCAGCGGCCCATCGGGCCCCTGCCCCACCGCCCAGGACGAACAGCCATCCTCCAACCGCCCGCCACCCTTCAGGTCGCGCAGCGTGCCCAGATGCAGATGCGCGAACATCTCTTGCGGGTCCAGCTCAAACCCCGCAGCGATCCCAACCATCTCGGCCAAGCCATCGGGGTCGACCGCTTCATGAAAGGCGTATTGCGCCGCCAGATAATCCCGCGCATCCGCGTCGATCAGCCCCTCGGCCCGGGCGGTCGCCACCCGCCCCACGGTCGCCGCGCGCACCTGTTCGGCGCGGTCGCGCGCAACCCCCTGCCCCCGGCCCCGTTCAAAGGCCGATCCCGCCAGATCCAGCGCCAGCAGATCGCTCATGCTGGGGTTCCTTCCAGCAGCGACAGGTTTTCCGCCAGCCGGTGACAGGCCGCGCTGTGGCCGGGGCCGACGGTTTCGGTCACCGGCGCGCGGCTGCGGCAGGCCTCAACCGCCAGCGGGCAGCGGGTATGGAACTTGCACCCCGCCGGCGGGTTCAGCGGCGAGGGCAGATCGCCCGCCAGCCGCACCCGCGCGCGCCGGCCCGCATGGTCCACCTCGGGCACCGCCGACATCAGGCTTTGCGTATAGGGATGGCGCGGATTGGCCAGGATCGCCTCGACCGGGCCCATTTCCACGATCTCGCCCAGATACATCACCGCGACCCGGTCGGCCAGGTAACCGATCACCGAGATATCGTGGCTGATGAACAGATAGGTCAGCCCCATCTCGCGCTTGAGTTCCAGCAACAGCGCGATGATCTGCGCCTGGATCGACACATCCAGCGCCGAAACCGGCTCGTCGCAGACGATGAATTCCGGGTTCGACACCAGCGCGCGCGCAATCCCGATGCGCTGGCGCTGGCCGCCGGAAAACTGATGCGGATAGCGATCCAGCTGATTGGCCTTCAGGCCCACCCGTTCGCAGATCCGCGCGACGATCGCGCGCGCCTCATCATCGGTTTGCGCCAACCCGTGCAGCTTCAGCGGCAGGCCGACGATCTGCGCCACCGTGCGGCGCGGGTTCAGGCTGGCATAGGGGTCCTGAAAGATGATCTGCATCCGCCGCCGCATCGCCTTCAACCCGGCCGCATCCAGCGCCGTCACATCGGTGCCGTCAAAGGTGACCTTTCCGGTGGTCGGCTCATGCAGGCGCAGGATCGCCCGGCCCAGCGTGGATTTGCCACAGCCCGATTCCCCGATCAGGCCCAGGATCTCGCCCTTTTCCACCGTCAGGTCGATGCCATTGACCGCACGCACCACGGTTTGCGGCACGCCGGTCAACCGTTCGACCAGACTGCGCCGGCCTTCGTAGTGTTTCGACAGGTTCTCGACGGTCAAAAGGCTCATGCCCGGTCCTCCTCGATCAGGATGCAGCGCGCGCGCCGGTTCGGCCCCGCCGCGCGCATCTCGACCGGCGCCAGACAGGCATCCGTGCGCCGCGTGCAGCGCGAATAGAACCGGCATTGCGGCGCCAGGCCGATCAGGTCGGGCACCTGCCCCTCGATCGGGCGGATCGGCTGGCCGCGAAGCCCCGGCCGCGGGATCGAGGCCAGAAGCCCCTGCGTATAGGGATGCTGCGGATCGCCGATCACCTGCGCGGTCGGGCCTTCCTCGACCACCTGCCCCGCATACATCACCATCACCCGGTCGCAATGTTCGGCCACCACGCCAAGGTCATGGGTGATCAGCACCACGCTCATCCCCAGGCGGGCGCGGATGTCGGAAATCAGCTCCAGCACCTGCGCCTGAATTGTCACATCCAGTGCGGTCGTGGGTTCATCGGCAATCAACAGCTTGGGCCGGCAGGCCAGCGCGATCGCGATCATGATCCGCTGCCGCATGCCGCCTGAAAATTCATGCGGATATTGCCGCAGCCGGTTTTCCGCCGATGGAATACCCACCAGCCCCAGCATTTCCACCGACTTGGCCCGGATCGCGGCGCGCCGCGCGGCCCCGCGCGGGGGCAGGGTTTCGTCATGCGCCTCCAGCACCTCGGCGATCTGTTCGCCCACGGTCAGCGCCGGGTTCAGCGCGGTCAGCGCATCCTGCATCGTCATCGCGATATCGCGGCCCCGCACCGCGCGCATCTCGGCCGGGCTAAGCGCGCGCAGGTCGCGCCCGTCAAAGCTGATCGTGCCCTCGTCCACCCGACCGGGGCTTTTGACCAGCCCCATCACGGATGAAAACGTCACGCTTTTCCCCGATCCGCTTTCGCCCACCACGCCCAGGCATTCGCCCCGCTGCACGGTCACATCGACCCCGTCCACGGCGCACACACGACCGGCGCGGGTTTCAAACACGGTGCGCAGCCCGCGCACATCCAGCAATGTCTGGGTCATTCGGCAAACCTCGGGTCAAAGGCGTCGCGCAGGCCCTGGCTGGCCACATTGATCGCCAGCACCAGCAGCAGGATCGCAAGGCCGGGGAAGGTCGACACCCACCACGCCTCAAGGATGAAGGCGCGGCCATCGGCCACCATCGACCCCCAGGACGCGGTCGGCGGCTGCACACCAAGGCCAAGGAAGGACAACGACGCCTCAAGGATGATCACATGCGCCATGCGGATCGTGGACACCACGATCACCGGCGACAGGATGTTGGGCAGGATTTCCCGCAGCATGATGTGCCAGCGCGAGGCGCCAAGCGCGCGCGCCGCCTCGACATATTCCAGCTCACGCGTGGCCAGCGTCTCGCCGCGCACGACGCGGGCGGGGATCACCCATTCCTTGTAGGCCAGCGCCAGGATGATGTTCCACAGCCCCGGCCCCATCATCGCCATCAAGCCGATCGCAAAGATCAGATAGGGAAAGCCCAGCAGGATATCGACGATCCGCGAAATCACCACATCGACCCAGCCGCGCAGATAGCCCGAGGCCAGCCCCGCCAGGATGCCGATCATCGTGGCCACCACGATCACCGCCAGCCCGATAAAGATGGAAATCCGCGCGCCATAGATGATCCGCGACAGGATATCGCGCCCCAGCGCATCGCAGCCCAGAAGATAGGCCCACTCGCCCCCCGGCGCCCAGCCCGGCGGCTGCAGGCGGCGGAACAGATCGGTTTCGTTGGGGTCATGCGGCGCGATCCAGGGCGCAAAGATCGCCATCACCACGAACAGCACCACCACGACCGCGCTTGCCATGGCCAGACGGTTGGCGGCGAACATCGCCAGATTGCGGCGGAACAGGCTGTCCGCGGCGTGGGTTTGGGGGGTGGTTTCGGTCAGGCTCACAGCTTCACCCTCGGGTTCAGGACGGTGTAGAGGATGTCGGCGACGAAATTCAGCAGCACATAGGTGACCGCGTAGAACAGCACCGCCGCCTGCACGAGCGGGTAGTTGCGCAGGAAGATGCTTTCCACCACCAGCCGCCCCAGCCCGGGCCAGCCAAAGACCGTTTCCACGATCATGTTGCCGCCCAGCAGGCTTCCGGTTTCGATCGCGGCCACCGATACGGTGGGGATCAGCGCGTTTTTCAGCGCATGGCGGAACAGAACGCGGCGACGCGACAGGCCCTTGGCATCGGCGAAGGTCACGTAATCCTGGCGCAACACCTCCAGCATCGAGGTCCGCGTGACCCGCATCAGGATCGCCGTCATCGGCAGGCCCAGCGTGATCGCCGGCAAAAGGATGTGGCGGCAGGCATCGCCAAAGGCGCGCAGGTTGCCGGCCAGCAAGGTGTCGATCAGCAGGAAGCCGGTGACGGTTGGCACTTCGGATGAAAACCCGATCCGCCCCGATACCGGCAGGATCTGCAGATGCACCGCAAACAGCATCAGCAGCAGGATGCCGAACCAGAAGCCGGGCAGCGACACCCCCAGCAAGGACCCCACCGTCGCCAGCCGGTCAAAGATCGAATTCTTCTTGATCGCCGCCAGCACCCCCAGCGGGATCGCGGTGACCAGCGCCACGATCAGCGCCACAAGGCTCAGCTCGATCGTGGCGGGCAGCCGCTCGGCGATCACCTCGCCCACCGGGCGGCGGTGATAGAAACTGGTCCCAAAGTCGAACTGCACCGCATTGCCGATGAACACGAAGAAGCGTTCCACCAAGGGCCGGTCCAGGCCCAGGCCACGGCGCAATTCGGCCTCTTGTTCCGGTGTGATCGACTGGTCGCCGATCATGATCTGCACCGGATCGCCCGGCGTCAGTGCCATCATCACGAAGACGATCAGACTGACGCCCAGCAGAACGGGCACGAGTTGCAAGATACGTTCCAGGAGCTTGCCAAGGCTCATGCCCGTTCCTCCTTTTTCAGGTCAGGTCAGATCCGGTCACTCGACGCAGGCATCATGCAGGTTGATGCGGCTGTCGGCGCTGGGTTTCCACCCCTTCAGGCGCTTGGACACGCCATAGATGTCCTGCGGCACCCACAGATAGACATAGGGCAGATCGGCGTTGATCATCATCTCGGCCTCACGATACATGCCCGCGCGCTTCTCGGCATCCATCTCGACCGCGGCGGCATCCAGCAGCGCGTCCAGTTCGGGGTTGGCATAGCCGGCCGAATTGCCCCGGTCATTGGTGCGGTGCGTCGGCGTGAAGATGTCGAACGGGTCAAGCGAACCGTTGCCCCAGCTGCTGAAATACATGTCGCCGGTCTTGGGCTTGCCCTGGGTGCGCCACTTCTCGGTCAGCTGCGCGCTTTCGCCCACCGCCACCTTGGTGCGGATCCCCGCCTTGGTCAGCAGCGAGGCCACCGCCTCGGCGATGTCCTTGAACGCGCCTTCCACATCCATCGTCACATCGATCCCGTCGGGGAAGCCCGCCTCGGCCAGCAGCGCCTTGGCCTTTTCGGGGTCATAGGCATAGGCGGGCAGCTCGCTGGCGCCAAAGGCATCGGGCGACAGGATGCCCTCGATGCGCGCGGCATTGCCGCCCAGGATGCGGTCGATGATCAGATCCTTGTCGATCGCATGGGCCGCGGCCTGGCGCACCTTGGGATCATCGAAATATTCGCCCTGCATGTTCATCGCAATGAAGAAGCTGCGCGTGCCGTTCACCGTCAGAACATCGGTGTTGGGGTTGTTCTTCACCTGCTCGACCGAGAAGGGCGGCAGTTCGTTGATGATGTCCACATCCCCCGCCAACAGCGCGGCGACCCGGCTGGCGCTTTCGGGAATGACCTTGAAGATCACGCGATCCACACAGGCCTTGCCCACCGGCGCGATATCGGCGGCACCGCCATAGTAATCGTCGAACCGCTCCAGGATGATCGCATCGCCCTTGCGCCATTCGGCCAGCTTGAAGGGCCCGGTGCCGTTGGGCTGCGTCGCCAGCCCGTCATTGCCGACCTTTTCCACCCAGGCCTTCGACACGATCTGCTGGTTGGGCAGCATCGCGGGCAGGATCGGCCAGGGCTCTTTCAGGGTGATGCGCACGGTGCTGTCATCCAGGATATCGACCTTGTCGACCGGCCCCATCAGGCCCTGGCGCGGGCTGGTCACGCCACCGCCCATGCCACCTTCCAGCACGATCCGGTCCAGCGTGAATTTCACATCCTCGACCGTCATGTCGGACCCATCGTGGAACTTGATGCCCTGACGGATCTTGAAGTCATATTCGGTGGGCGACACCTGGGTCATCGATTCCGCGATCTCGGGCACCACCTTCATGTCGCCGTCACGGGTCAGCAGCCCGTCATAGATGTTGCGGATCAGCGTTTCGGTTTCGCGCTTGCGGTGGTTGGCCGGGTCCAGCGTATCGGCATCCAGCGTGAAACCCACGGTCAGGTCCTGCGCCATTACCGCCGGGGCCGCCACCGAAAAGGCAAGGGCCGAGGCCAGGAAAAGTCTGTTCAATCTGGTCATGCAGATACTCCCTGATGATCTGTTGATGTTGCAGTTCTGCGCTGCAGTCTCGTTGAAGTCGGACATAAGTCAGGATGCAAATATCATGCCTGATTTTCCATCCCGTAGACGGGCACAATTTTCACACCGAAATCAGGGTCTTGTGACGACGCCCCCCGGCAAGGCAACGCCCGCCCCGATACCACCGCCTGCGCAAAGCGCGGGTTTCGCGCAGGGCGCGCGAAAATCCCGCGCACCCGCGGCGGTCAACGGCGGGGTGCGATCCGCGCGGCCCGGCGCCGCGCCGGGGCCGGCGCAATCCCCTCGGCTTCGCGGTATTTCGCCACCGTGCGGCGCGCCAGAACGATGCCCTCGGCCGCCAGCAGATCGGCGATCGCCCCATCCGACAGCGGCGCCGCCCGCACCTCGGCCCGGATCAGCGCCACGATCCGGTGGCGCACCGCGCGCGCCGCGATCACCCCGCCCTCGCGCAGCGGCAGGCCCGGCCCGAACAGATCGCGCAGCGCCACCATGCCGCGCGGCGTCGCCAGCAACAGCCCCGCCGTCACCCGGCTGATCGTGCTTTCATGCAGCCCCGTCGGCCCCGCCAGATCCGCCAGCGCCATCGGCTGCAACCGCCCCGGGCCATGGTCCAGCCAGTCGCGCTGGCGTTCAACCACCGCCTGCGTGATGCGCAGCGCGGTATCGTTGCGCCGGGCCACCGCGCGTTCCAGCCAGCGCGCGGCGCGCAGCGCCTCATCCTCGGCACCCGCCCCGGCATCGCGCACCATCACCCCGGGCAGCGTCGATCGCGTCATTTCCACCAGCCAACCATCGGCGCGCCGGCGCACCGTCACATCGGGGTCGCGCAGGGGCTGCGGATCGGGGTCAAACCGCGCGCCTGGCTTGGGGTCGAACCCCCGGATCTGCGCCAGAATATCACGCACCTGCGCCTCATCCCCGCCCGCCAGCCGCGCCAGCGCCGCAAGATCGCCCCGCGCCAGCAGCGCCAGATTGTCCAGCACCACCGCGAAGGCGGGCGTCATCACCCCCGCCTCACGCGCCTGCAACGCCAGACATTCCGCCAGCGACCGCGCGAACAGCCCCGCCGGTTCTGCCTGCTGGATCTGCGCCAGAACCGCCTCGGCCCGGGCCAGCGTGCAGCCCGCCTCGGCGGCGATGTCCGCCAGCGGGGCGCCCAGCCAGCCGCTCGGTTCCAGCGCGTTGATGAAATGTTCCGCAATCGCCCGGTCCACCGGATCGCGCAGGATCAGCCCGACTTCACGGCGCGCATGATCGGCCAGCCCCGCCGGCGCCGCAGCCAGCCGGTCCGTCGCATCCCCCGCGCCGCCGACGATCCCCGCCCCGCGCGGCGGACGCGGCACCGTGCCCCCGGGCCGGTCCAGCGCCGCCTCCAGCGCCTGCCACACCGCATCGCGCTGCGCGGCCACGGGCGGCACGATTTCCACCCGCGGGTTCCCCGCCGCCAGTTCCGCGATCCGATCCGCCAGCGCCGCGTTCGAACAGCGCAAAAGCCCGATCGCATCCCGAAGCTCGGGCGTCATCGCCAGATTTCGGGTCTGGCGCATCTGAAGGCCGCTACGCGTGTGCATAGCCCATCATGCGCCGGATCGCCGCGTCAGGCAATGGCGCCCCCCGATCCAATCCGCGCTCAGTTCGGCCGCCGACGGTCGGCGCGCGGCCGGGTCAGGATCGGCCAATACAGCACCGCAAACCCGCCAAAGCCCGCGACCCAAGCCGTCCCAGCCAGATGCAACAACCAGTCCTGCCCCGGCAGAACCCCCGCCACCACCCGCGCCAGAACCGATCCGATCACCGCCAGATACAGCACCGCCACCCCGCGCCCCGCCGCCAGCGGTAAGCCCGCATGGCCAAGGCTCGCCCGGCTCATGACCGCCAGCGTCATCACCCCGACCGCGCCCGCCATCCAGACATGGCGCGCCGCAGGCCCGATCGCGATCAGCCCCAGCGCCTCGGCCCCCAGCGCCAGAAACCCCAGCGGCACAAAGGCAAACCCCGCATGCAGCACCCAGACCAGCGCCTCGGCCCCGGTCTGTTGCCCCTGCCAGCGTGCCAGCCGCAGCAGGTTCACCGCCCCCGCGATCAGGCAGGCCAACCCCGTCACCGCCTGATCGGGCCAGATCACCCACAGGCCCGCGGCAAGGATCGTCACCGCCATCGCCCCGTCATCCAGCCGCCCCATCGGCGCGGGCAAGGCCTTGGCGCGCCGCTTGACCAGCCAGTTGCGCGTGAAACTGGGCACGATGCGCCCCCCGATCAGCGCGATCAGCACCACCACCGCCGCCAGCCCCAGCCGCGCGCCGATGCCGCCGGGCGCGTAATCGCCGCGCGCCGCCTCCCAGTGGAACAGCCCGCCCGCGACGATCTGCACTGCCAGCACCCCCAGCACCTTCAGGTTGCGCCAGTTCCGCCCCGCCACGATCTCGCGCCCGATGGCCAGCGCCAGCCCCACCGCAAAGCCCAGATCAACCGCCGCCACCGCCACCGGCGGCAGGCCCAGCGGCAGCGTCGTCACCACCCGCCCCGCCAGCCACAGCGCCACCAGCCATAGCAACGGCCAGCCCACGATCGGGAACCGCCCGGTCCAGTTCGGCACCGCCGTCATCAAAAACCCCGCGATCACCGCCAGCGGATAGCCGAACAGCATCGCATGGGCATGCCATGTCACCGCATCGAACGGCCCCGCCCAGTCGATCGCCCCCGCCAGCGCCATCACCCACAACACCATCGCCAGCGCCGCCCAAACCGCGCCCAGCAGGAAAAACGGCCGATAGCCATAACTCAGGATCGCCGGCCCCTGCCAGGCGCGGATCTGTTGGGCCGAGGTGGTCATGCTGTGCTCCGTATCTGTGGGCCCGCCTCGGTCACGATCGCATCAAGGCGGATGTCATGGGGTTGCGGATAGATCGTGGGCAGACGCGCGCCCTGATAGCCGACGCCGATGGCCAGCGGCCGGGGCTGCAATGCGGCCAGCGTGCGGTCGAAATAGCCCCCGCCATAGCCCAGCCGAAAGCCCGCCCCGTCCCAGCCGACCAGCGGCGCGATCACCACCACGGGCACCAGCACCCGCGCGGTGGGGGGCGGCACCAGAATGTTCCAATGCCCGCGCACCAGCGCCACCTCGGGCACCCAGGCCCGGAACACCAACGGCGCGGCCCGCGTTTCCACCACCGGCAGCGCCAGGATCGCCCCCGCCGCGCGCAGCCGCGCGAACATCGGGCGCAGGTCCGGCTCGGCCCGGATCGGCCAATAGCCCGCCACCACCCGGCCGCGCAGATCGCCCAGACGCGCGGCCAGTTCCGCCGCCAGCGCCGCCGCGATCGCCTCATCAATCCGCGCGCGCATCGCACCCGACAGCTGCAATCGCGCCGCCAACAGCCGCGCCCGCTCGGCCCGGCGCCAACGTGCCACATCGCGGGCCTGCTGCGGATCGGTGCCCAGCGGGTCGAAATAATCCGGCGCCACCTCGGCCGCCATGCAGGGCGAAGAGGCGGGTCGCCCCGGATCGCTGTCGCGCGTCATGATAGGCCCCCCCGATCGCGGACCCCTGCCGCGCAGACCGTGCCCACCAGCGGGTCAACCCGAACCCCGCCCCGCCCCCCTTGCGCCGCGCGCCGGTGCCCCGCCCAGCGGGCGGTCCGGGCCGGTCGGGCCAAAAGAAAGGACAAGGCGGTCATGGCGTCCCTGATGCGATCGGGGGTTGCCCTCAGCGATAATCCAGGCAATAAGCATTGTAAATACTTATTCGAGGACCGGATGCGCCTGACCTCCTTCACCGATTTCGGCCTGCGCGCCCTGATGCGGATCGCCAGCGATCCCGCGCGCGGCTTTTCCACCGCGGAACTGGCGGCCGAATTCGGCCTCTCGCGCCATCACCTGACAAAGATCATCCAGCGCCTGTCGCAAGGCGGCATCGTCACCACGCGCCGCGGGGGCGGCGGCGGGGCCACCCTGGCCCGCCCCGCCCAGGACATCCGGCTTGGCGCGGTGGTGCGGTTGCTGGAAGAAGGTCAGCCGCTGGTGGAATGTTTCGCCCCCGATGGCGGCGGTTGCACGCTGACGGGATGTTGCCGGCTGAAAGCACGCCTGCGCCATGCCGAGTCCGCCTTTCTGGACGATCTCGACCGTTCGACCCTGGCCGATATCGCCCTGGCGCCCGGCCTGACAGCCGCCCCCCAACCTTGATCCCAGCCCGACACATCAGCCCCATGCCCCGATCCCAGCCACAGCCCCCCGCCCCTTCCGTTCAGCGCGATGGCGCAGGCTTTACCGTCGACGCCCATCTGCTGGGCGACGGGTTCGGCCTGCCCGCGGCGCAGGTGCCCGCCCTGTTGCGCAGCGGCGCCATCACCAGCCGGTGTGAAACCGGACAGGATGCCGATGCCGGGCGCTACCGGCTCAGCTTCTTCCATCAGGGCCGCGCCCTGCGCCTGACCATCGATGCCCAGGGCCGCATCCTGACCCGCGCGCTATTTTCCGCCCCCAATCGCGGCACTGGAAAACTCGCCGCCAAATGACTTGATTTCCATCAAGTCAAACGCCGCGATTCGGGGTATGGTGGGACATGGCAGCAAAGTCTCCCTTGTCGCGACGTCCCTTCGCGCTTGCTGTCGGCACTGGTCCGGGCCTCTCCCAGGTTCGGGAATGAATGCGCTGCGGTTGGCCACCGCGGCGCATTTTTTCACCCCCTCAGGCCAGGGCCACACCCTCGCCATCCTGCAACCGCCCCGAGATCAGCGCGGCCAGCCCCACCATCACCGCCGCCGCCCCCAGCACCAGCGCCAGCCCGCCGATCTGATAGCACAGCCCCGACAGCAACGTGCCGATCAGCCGCCCGCCGGCATTGGCCATGTAGTAGAACCCCACATCCATCGTCACCCGCTCTGACCGGCTGAAGGCCAGGATCAGATAGGAATGCAGCGCCGAATTCACCGCGAACAGCGCGCCAAAGACCAATAGGCCCGCGACCAGAACCACGGTCAGCCAGGGGCTCGGCCCGCCCGCCCAGATCACCGCCCCGGCCAGAACCGCCGGCACCAGCGCCAGCCCCCCGGCCCAGATCCGCGCCGCCCGGATCAACGCGCCCTCGGGCCGGCTGGCCGCGCGCAGGATGACGGGCGCCGCCGCCTGCACCGCGCCATACAGGATGATCCAGACCGCCATGAAACTGCCGATCAGAAAGAACGCCGCCCGGTTGCCCGCCACCGTGCCATCCGACAGCACCGCGTAGAAATAGATCGGGATGCCGACCACGAACCACACATCGCGCGCGCCGAACAGAAACACCCGCGCCGCCGACAGCCAGTTCACATTGGCCGATTTCGAAAACACCTCGGAAAACTTCGCGCCCTTGCGCCCGCCGGGCAGACCCGGCGGCATCGCCAGCATGATCGCCAGCAAGATCACCGCCAGAACCCCCGCCATTGCCAGCACCGCGCCCGTGAACCCGATCCCGGCCAAAAGCGCCGCCCCCACCAGAAACCCCACACCCTTCACCGCGTTCTTCGACCCGGTCAGCACCGCGACCCAGCGGAACAGCCCGCCATTGCCCGCCGGTGCCAACAGCTTGACCGCGGATTTCGACGACATCTTCGCCAGATCCTTGGCCACCCCGCTGGCCCCCTGCACCGCCATCACATAGGCGACCGAGGCCCCGATCCCCCAGCCCGGGTCCAGCTGCGCCAGCGCGACCAGCGCTAGCACCTGCAACCCCAGCCCCGCATAAAGCGTCACCGCCAGGCCGAACCGCGCCGCGATCCAGCCCGCCGACAGGTTGGTGACCATGCCCGCCAGCTCATACAGCACGAACAGATAGGCCAGCTGCACCGGGCTGAAACCCAGCGTGTGGAAATGCAACAGCACCAGCATCCGCAGCGCGCCATCGCTCAGCATGAAGGCCCAATAGGCCGCCGTCACCGCGCCATAGGCCGCAAGGCCCGTGGGGGCCGGGCGCGTCACAGCGCCGCCCCGACCATCAGCGCCACATCGACCAGCCGGTGGGCATAGCCCATTTCATTGTCATACCAGACATAGGCCTTCACCTGCGTCCCGTTCACCACCATCGTGGACGGCGCATCGACAATCCCCGACCGGGTGTCATTGGTGTAATCGGCCGACACCAGCGGCCGTTCCTCATAACCCAGGATACCGCGCAAGGGACCATCGGCTGCCGCCTTGAACAGGGCGTTGACCTCCTCCACCGTGGTCGCGCGCTCGACCTCAAAGACGCAATCGGTCAGCGAGGCGTTCAACAGCGGCACCCGCACCGCATGCCCGTTCAGCCGGCCCTTCAGTTCCGGATAGATCAGCGTGATCGCCGTGGCGCTGCCCGTCGTCGTCGGGATCAGCGAATTCAGCGCCGACCGCGCGCGGCGCAGATCCTTGGCGGCACGGTCCACGATGGTCTGGGTATTGGTCACGTCATGGATCGTCGTGATCGACCCGTGGCGAATTCCCAGCGCCTCATGGATCACCTTGACCACCGGCGCCAGGCAATTCGTCGTGCAGCTGGCCGCCGTCACGATCCGGTGGCGCGCGGGGTCAAAGGTTTCATGGTTCACGCCATAGACGATATTGGCCGTATCCCCATCCTTGACCGGGGCGGATACCACCACCTTCTTCACCCCCGCCGCGAAATAGGGCGCCAGCTGCGCCGCCGTCTTGAACGCGCCGGTGCAGTCGATCACCACATCCACCCCCGCCAGCGGCAGATCGGCCAGGTTGCGCGTGCCGACAAACGGCAGCCTGCGGCCATCGATGATCACCCCGCCCGCGTCATGCCCAAAGCTGGCATCCCACCGGCCATGCACCGTGTCGAATTCCAGCAGATGCGCATGCATCGCCGCATCGCCCACCCCGTCATTGATCCAGGCGATCTGCGCGCCGCGCGCCAGCAGCGGCTTCAGCGCAAGTTTTCCGATCCGGCCAAGGCCGTTCAACGCATAGGTGGTCATGGGGCAGGCTCCGTTGTCTGGCGGCCGATCTCATCGACCGCGGATTGCAGGGCAATTCGGTCCAGCGTTGCAATGGGCAGCGCGGCAAAGGCCTCGATCCGCCGCTTCAGCGCGCCATAGGCCTGCTGGAAGGCCAGGCTTTTTTCCGCATCGGTGCCGGTCGCCTGCACCGGATCGGGCATCCCCCAATGGCCGCTGACCGGCTGGCCATCCCAGGACGGGCACTCCTCATTCGCGGCCTGATTGCACACGGTAAAGACGAAATCGAACACCGGCGCATCGGGGCCGATGAATTCGGCCGTGTTCTTGGCGCGCAGCGGGGCAATGTCATGGCCCTTGTCCACCAGCACCTTCAACGCAAACGGGTTCAGCGCCGATGACGGCCGCGTACCCGCCGAAAAGACATTGAACCGATCGCCCGCGATCTTGCGCAACAGCGATTCCGCAAAGATCGAGCGCGCCGAATTTCCGGTGCAGATGAACAGCACATTGTATTTCCGATCCGCCATCGGGGGCTCCTTTGCATCAGGCGGGCTGGCCGTCGCACACAGATCGGCGCGCGCCCGGCAACATTCCAGCCACAGGTAATCCAGCGTCTGTCGCACCGCCGCCATATCCACCGTGTATAACAACGACGTGCCCGCCCGCGTCTGGCGGATCAGCCCCGCCTGCTGCAACGCCGCCAGATAGGCCGACAGCGTGCTGGCCTTCAGCCCCAGCGCCGCGGCAATCTCGCCCGCAGGCAGCTGGTCGGGATAGCGCCGCATCAACAGCCGAAACAGCGCCAGCCGCTGAGGATGGCCAAGGGTGGTCAGACGGTCGGGAATCGCTTTTTCCATATTTCACGAATATACGAAACAGTTGGCCCCGCCAAATGAAACTTTCATGACAGCGCCCGGCGCTCAGCGCGCGGTCAGCCCGGCATCGGCCATCTGTTCCGGGTCCGGCAGATCGCGCAGGCTTTCCAGCCCAAAAGCCGCCAGGAAGGCGTCCGTAGTGACAAAGGTATAGGGCGCGCCACGCCGGGGTTCGCGCGGGCCGGTGCCGATCAGGTTGCGTTCGGCCAACCGCCCGATCAGGTCGCGGCTGATCTCTTTGCCGAACACATCCTTCAACCCGTCGCGGCTGATCGGCTGGTAATAGGCAATGGCCGCCAGCACGGCCAGATCGAATTCGTTCAGGTCCAGCAGCTGCCCGCCCACATCTGCCGCCGCCCGGATCACGGGGGCATAGGCGGCCCGGGTGCGCAGCATCCAGCCCGCGCCGACCAGCGCAACCTCATAGGGGCGGCCCTCCAGATCGACCGCCAGATCCTCAATCAACAGATCAATCGACGCCCCCTGCCCCACGACACGGCCCAGATCGTCCCGCGACACCGGCGAGGCGGTGGCAAACAGCACCGCCTCGATCCGCCGCATCCATTCGCGCCAGCGCAATTCCGGCGCCAGATCGACCAGATCCCGGTCCAGTTCGGGGGTCTGGCGCTTGTCACGTGCCATGTTCACACCCCATACAGGCGGAACGTGTCGCGCCCGGTCAGTTCCCGGATGACGCCAAGCGCCACCAGCCGGTCGCACAGCCGCCGCGCCGCGCGGTCAGACATGAACGCGCCCAGGGCAGACGGCGCAACCGCGTCACGCGACAGGAACAGATCGACCGCCCGCCCCGCCCCCTTTGCCCGCAGCTTCGGTACGACCGCCCGCACCCGCGCCGCCCGCCGCGCCAGATCGGCGGCCAAAGGCACCGCCTGCCGCGCCCCCGCCACGGCCGCGCGGTGGCACGCCAGACGCAAATCATCGCCCCGCAGCCGCAGATCGCGCGGCTTCATGCCCAGCGACAACAGCGGCAGGATGTGATCCCAGCCGATGGCTTTGGCCAGCACCGCATCGGCAAGGATCAGCGCCGCCGTCTCGGCGCGCGGATGATCGCTCAGCACCGCTTCGATCACGCCCGCGGCGCGATCAATCGGGTTGCCCCCCGCTGCCCCCAGACACAGGGCAATCTGCGCCTCGGGCACCCCGTCAAGCACCTGTTTCAGATGCGCGATCAGGATTGGGCGCGCCACCGCGCGCGACCATTGCCGAAACACCGCCCCCACCGGCCCCGGATGATCGCCGGGCCGGGTCAGATGCAGCGCATCGCGTAGCGCACCCTGCCCTTCGCGCCGCCCGGAAAGGCCGAGGCAAACCTCGGCCGCGGCCAGCGCCAGCCGCTCACGCCACAGCGCCTGCGGCACGTCGGCCCCCGTCGCCACAAGATGCAGATGCGCCAGCACCGCACCCGACCGAAACGCGGCATCCGCGGCCCCGTCCGGCGCAAGCGCGATGACCCATCCCGGGATCGGCGGGCTGACCCTGGCGGGCGTTACGGGATTGGTCCTGGATCGCGGCATGTGCAAAGCCTACGCCACCGCGGCGCTTTCGGCCACCGAAAACTACAAAAACCGCCGCATCCTGGGCACCTTTGCTATGTCCGATAATCTTGCCTTATCCGACCCAACATGCCTATGCTGCCCGTCATGGACAATCCGCCCCCCAAACGCCCCGCCGCGACCAACACATTGCGGGCCTACGCCCAGGATTGGGCGCATTTCACCCGCTGGTGCCGGATGCGCGGGGCCGATCCGCTGCCGCCCTCGGGCGCGTTGATCGCGCTTTACGTCGCTGACCTGGCGGCCCCGCAGGGCAAGGCCCCCACCCTTTCAGTCACCTCGATCGAACGGCGCCTGTCGGGCCTGGCCTGGGGCTATGCGAAGCGCGGGCTTCGGCTTGACCGCGCGCACCGCGACATTGCCGCGCGCCTTGCTGACCTCCGCCGCGAACAGCGCCGCGCGCCCGCCCGGAAACAGGCGATCCGGCCCGAGGATATCCACGCCATGATCGCCACCCTGCCCCACGACCTGCGCGGCCTGCGCGACCGGGCGATCCTGCTGATCGGCTTTGCGGGCGGCCTGCGCCGGTCGGAAATCGTGGGCCTTGACCTTGGCCGGGACGACACCGTCGCGCAGCGCGGCTGGGTCGAGATCGGGAACGACGGCATCCGGATCGCCTTGCGCGACAGAACCGGCTGGCGCGAGGTCGCGATCCCCCGCAGCCCGACCGAGCAGACCTGCCCGGTCCATGCCCTGGGCCAATGGATGCACTACGGCCGCATCGGCCCCGGCCCGCTGTTCGTCGCCGTATCGCGCGACGGGCGTAGGGCGACCGGCAGGCGGCTATCCGACAAGCACATCGCGCGGCTGGTCAAGCGCACCGTGGCGGATGCTGGCCTGCGCCCGGACCTGCCAAGGGCCGACCGGGTGCGGGCGTATTCCGGCCAGTCCCTGCGCGCAGGCGCAACCCGTGGCGATCATCCCGCCCGCATCAGCGACAACTGAGCCCCGGGCCGAACACATCTTCCCCACGGGGAAGATTACCCCAGACGATCCAGCAACGCCTGCACCGCGCTTTCCAGCAGGCGCCGGTCCAGTGCCGAGAAATCGCGATCCAGCCGCACCTCCAGCCGGCCATTCGCGGCGGTGCATTTCGCCGTGCCCTGCGGTGCCGCGACCTGAAACGTGGTCTTGGCCCGGCCCACACGGGGCGCCCCGCCCGGCGCCTTTGGCGGCGCGGCATCGTCATCGGGCGCGTCGGTCAGACCGGCGGCGCGGCGAAGGATTTCCAGCTCATCGGTGACGGAGCGATTGTCAAAGCCCTTCAGCGCGGCGCGGATCTGCACCGCCACCTCGGGCCGTTCCTCCAGCATCGCCGACAGCTTCAGCCCCAGCGCGCGCGGAATATGCTGCATGAAGCGCAGATCATCGCCCAGCCGTTCGACCAGCCGGATGAAGCCGCGGATATAGCTGCGCTTCTGATAGCCCGCCGACTGGAACAGCTGCGCCACGGCCTTGTCGGGGTCATTCTCGGCGGTGGACGGATCGCGCGCATAGTTCAGCGCCAGCGCCGCCATTTCTGCAAAAGAAATGTCCTTGCGCACCAGGTTTTCATCGACCATGCGCCGATACAGCGTTTCGATACCTTCCCCGCGGGGAAGAATGCCCGCCGGGATCATCCCCCATTTTTCGGCATCGCCCGTTTCTTCCAGCAGCGCGCGATAGGCCGACAGGCGGCGATAGCCCTGGATCAGCTCATACCGGCCATCCTCGCGCAGCTCCAACCGGATCGGGTTGGACAGGCCGATATCGCGGATCGACGCGATCAATTCGGTCAGCTCGGGATCATCGCCCTTGACCCGGTCGCGCGTCAGCTTCCAGGTTTCCACCTTGTCCAGCGGCACCAGATCGACAATCAGCCCCAGCCGCTTCATCCGCACATGCTCGGCGGCCAGCGCATCATTTTCGGCGCGGATCTGTTCTTCAATCGCGCGGCGGTCGCGCAGGCTTTCGGCGTTTTCGGCAATGGCGGTTGCCATCGGCCCGCGCCGCGACACGCCCGGCATGGGCGCAGCCACGGGTTCGGCGACCTTCCCCGCGGGGAAGGTTTCTTCGTCGGGAAGGTCAATGTCGAACGTCAGGCGCTTCTTGCTCATGCCTCATCCTCCACCTGATCCCAGGCCGCCAGGAAGCAGGCCTTGAATTCATCATAGGCGCGATCAAAGCTGGCCCGCGCCCGGCGCCAGGTTTCCCGCGTCATGCTGCGATAGTCGATTTCATAGACCGAGGACAGGAACCGCCCGGATTGTTCCACCGCGCGGGTCATCTCAATCGGCTGATCACAGACCCTATCGCCAAAGACCTTGCGGAAGGCTTCGAACATCGCGCGGTGCAATTCGTTGCCCGGTTCATACCGCGTCATCAGGAAGCGCACGTCGATGAAGGCCTTGGGCAGCCGCATCTTCCCCGCGGGGAAGGTTCCGTCAAACCCGGCAGACAGATCGCCAAGCGCCTCGGCCAGCTGGCCGATGAAGGACGTGGTGGAATCATATTCCCAGTAGCCCGGCCCCGAGGGGATATAGAGCACATCCGCCGCAAAGACCGCGTTCATCGACTGATAGCCGATGGCGGGCGGGCAATCGAAAACGATCAGGTCATAGGCATCATCGGGCAGCGCATCCAGATAGCGCGACACCGCGGCAAAGAACGACCAGTCGGGATTCAGGTGGCGATACTGCGCCGAGGCAAATTCCACGAAAGCCGCATTGGCGCAGGACGGCACGATGTCGATCGTCGTCCAGGCCGTGGGCTTGATGAAATCCGACACGCGCAGATCGGCCAGGCCCAAATCGCGGATCGAGGAGGGCAGGCGCCGCTGGGGCAGGGCGGTGCCGCTTTCGGCCGCGCGCGGGCCGGCGTTCATGCGGTCGGTTTCCCGGATCAGGTCGCGGGCGATGATGCCCCAGACGGTCAGATCCTCGGACACGTCATGCAGGCCCATCGAATGGGTCAGCGTCGCCTGGGGGTCGAAATCCACCAGCAGCACGCGATAGCCATCCAGCGCAGCCGCATGCGCCATGTGCAGCGCCACGGTGGATTTGCCCGCGCCGCCCTTGAAGTTGGAAATCGCGACCCGGATCGCCCGCTTGCCCTTGGGCCGGCGCGGCATCAAGGTCGCGCGGTTAATCTTCATCTTGCGGCGCAGTTCATTGATCTCGGCCAGGGTGAACCACCGCTGGCGGCCATCCTCTTCGACCTCGCCGCCGGGCAGGTCGGGGTCCGCCGCAAGGCGCCCGCGGAAGGTGGACTGGTTGATCTTGAAGATCAGTTCCGACACCTCCCAGCTGGAAAAGCGGCGCAACGACTTCTCATGCTCGGGCGAGAAGGTCTGCCGGCGGATATGGCTTTGCATCTTCAGCGACTGTGCCTGCAGCTGCGCGAGATCCTCATGGGTAAACATGAACGCTTCCGTTTCTTGTGGACGTAGATTGTTTCGATTTCCGTAAATACGACGGATTTGCAGATATGGCAAAATCTAAGTTATAGTTGGCACAGAAACTGTCCGCCCACGGCTTTGCAGCGAATTAGCACCCAAAGCCTTCGAATCGGCCCTGATGCGCCGCCAACGCCGTCTGGCACGGATTTGCAAAATATGGGGGGACAGAATGACACCCTCTGCCACTCATTGAGGGGACATTCCTGGAAATTGGGGTGTCATACAAGATGTCCCCCATTACCAATGAACCTTTTTCTTTTTCATTTGAACGGGGGCAGGCAAGGGCTGCGCGCAATCCCGGCTTGACAGAATCGTGCCATCGGACGCTAATAGGCCCATCGATCGGATTTGCGTTGGCTTCGATGCCACGGTCCCGTCGAACAAGAGACCATAAGGTCCATATCCGGGGGTATCCCCAAAGGGCAGTGAGATGTTGGGCAGGAAAGCGGTCGGCCGCAATGCGGCTGTGCAGAAATACGATCTTCTGACAATTCTGGGGGTGCATGCGCTGTCCCAGGGAAAGACGGCGCAACGCCAGACATTGCGGCTGATTTGTCTGATCACGGCGCGCTACAACTGGCAAAGCGATGAACTGTCCGTAGGCCAGGCCGAAATCGCGCGGCTGTGGTCGGTCGACACACGAACCGTCAAGCGCGAAATGGCCAGCTTGCGCAACAGCGGCTGGCTGGTGGAAAAGCGCGCGGCGGCGCGGGGGCGGGTCACGCTGTATGGGCTGGGGATGGCGCGGATCCTGGAAGATACCCGCCCGGCCTGGGAAAAGGTCGGCCCCGATCTGGTCGCGCGGATGCAGCCCGCGCCGGAACCCGAAGCCAATGGCAAGGTCATTCCGTTCCCGCAGCCGACCCTGCCACCGCCCGATACGGCCTGGGGACAGGTGGCAGCGGGGCTTGCCGCGCAGCACCCCGCGCTTTACCGCGCCTGGTTTGAGGCCTTGCGCCCGCAAGAGGCTGCGCCCGGCCATCTGGCGCTGAAGGCACCTTCGGGCTTTCACGCGGCCTATGTCACCACGCATCTGCAGGCGCTGCTGGAAGATGCGGCGCGCCGCGTCTTGCCGGATCTGGCGAAGGTCGAAATCCGCTGAGCGCGGAAGGGCAGGGGGGATCTTCAGCTTTGGCAAGGCGATCCTTCACGATTTTCCGGGCTGGCAATTGCACCCGCCGCCGCGTTTCATGACGGGCAAGACATTGCGAAAGGGTCCCCCATGACGCACCGCAGCTATTCCGTGCCGCCGGGCGGGCATCCGCCGCAGACGCAGCTTCTGTCCGACCGCGCGGTGTTCACCACCGCCTATGCGGTGATCCCGCGCGGGGTGATGCGCGATATCGTCACGTCGTTCCTGCCGTTCTGGGAAGGCGCGCGGTTCTGGGTGCTGGCGCGGCCGCTTTCGGGCTTTGCCGAGACGTTTTCGCATTACATCGCCGAACTGGCCCCGAATGGCGGCAGTGACCGCCCCGAGACCGACCCCGGCGCCGAGGCGGTGATCTTTGTGGTCGATGGCGCGATTGAGCTGACCATCGCCGGTGAGGCCTATGACATGGCCGCAGGCGGCTATGCCTATCTGCCGCCGGGGTGCGACTGGCAGGTGCGCAACCGCGCCCAAAATCCGGCGCGGTTCCATTGGATCCGCAAGGCCTATCAATGGGTTGAGGGGTTGCCCGCGCCAGAGGCATTTGTCACCGACGAAGCCGATATCGCGCCGACGCCGATGCCGGGGACAGATGGCAGATGGGCCACCACGCGCTTTGTCGATCTGGATGACATGCGCCATGACATGCATGTGACCATTGTCACCTTTCAGCCCGGCGCGGTGATCCCCTTTGCCGAGACCCATGTGATGGAACACGGGCTTTATGTGCTGCAGGGCAAGGCGGTTTATCGGCTGAACCAGGACTGGGTCGAGGTCGAGGCGGGCGATTACATGTGGCTGCGCGCCTTCTGCCCACAGGCCTGTTATGCGGGCGGACCGGGGCCGTTCCGCTATCTGCTGTACAAGGATGTGAACCGGCACATGCCGCTGTCGGGGCCGGGGTTGCTGCGGCCTTAAGCCCCGATCAGGATCGGTGTGTCGAACCCGTGTTCGTCCAGGTTTGCGCCCGCGCCGATCCGGTCCACCACGGCATAGATCCCGCGCGCGCCGATCGGGGCCAGAACCCCGTGCCAGACATTGCGCAACAGGTTCACCGATTGCCCCGGCTGGGTCAGGAAGGCGCGCAGGTTGACGGGGCGGCCCCCGTCATCCTCGGCCACGGTCACCAGGAAGGGCACGCCGTTCAGGGGGATGAAACACTGGCTGCCCAAGGGGTGACGTTCAACCATCTCCAGCCGGTAGGGCAGGGCGCGGGGGGCGGCGTCAAACAGGCTGATGCCGGCGCGACCGTCCAGAAATTCCAGCCGCGCGCGGTCGTGGTGGCGCCCGCACAGACCCTGATTGATCAGCCGGTCGGGCGGGCCCGAAATTTCCAGCACATCGCCAAAGGGCGCGAAGGCGGCGGCGGTCAGGGCTTCAGCGCGCAGGATCACAGCATGTCCCCCAGCCGCAATTGGGCGATGCGCTCGACCTGGCGGCAGGCCTCAAAAAATTCGGTGGCGGAATCGTTGGCGATGCGGCGTTCAAAGGCGGCCAGGATGCCCGCCTTGTCATGATCGCGCACGGCGATGATGAAGGGAAAGCCGTGGCGGGCGACGTAGTCGGCATTCAGCCGCTGGAACGTGGCGCGTTCGGCATCGGTCAGCGCATCTAGCCCCGCGCCCGCCTGTTCGGCGCTGCTTTCGGCGGTCAGGCGGCGGGCCTGCGCCAGCTTGCCGGCAAGGTCGGGATGGGCGCGCAGGACCGACAGGCGTTCATCATGGCTTGCGGACCGAAAGGCGCGGGCCAGCGCGTTATGCACGCCCACCGCGCTGTCATGCGCCGGGCCAAGTTCCAGCGTCCAGGCGCGTTCGGCGATCCAGGGGGAATGTTCGAACACCCCGCCAAAGCGCGCGACAAAGCGGGCCTGATCCATCTGGCTGGGCCGTTCGCGGCGCTGCGGCGGGTGGGTGGCGGCCCAATGGTCGGCAATGTCGATGCGGCGGGCAAACCAGACGCCGGAATGCGACCGGGCATAGTCGATAAACCGTTTCAGCCCCGCGATCTTGCCCGGTCGTCCGATCAGCCGGCAATGCAGACCCACCGATAGCATCTTGGGCGCGCCCGCCGTGCCCTCGGCGTAAAGCGTGTCGAAGGCGTCCTTCAGATAGGCAAAGAACTGATCGCCGGTGACATAGCCCGGCGCGGTGGCAAAGCGCATGTCATTGGCTTCCAGCGTGTAGGGGATGATCAGCTGGTCGCGATCGCCGATCTCCAGCCAATAGGGCAGGTCGTCATCGTAGGTGTCCGAGACATAGGCAAAGCCGCCCTCTTCGGCCACAAGGCGCACGGTATTGGCCGAACAGCGCCCGGTATACCAGCCCCGCGGGCGTTCGCCCACGACCTCGGTGTGCAGGCGGATCGCCTCATCCATAGCGGCGCGTTCCTGATCCTCGGGCATGTCGCGGTGCTCGACCCATTTCAGCCCGTGCGAGGCGATTTCCCAGCCCGCGGCCTTCATCGCGGCCACCTGTTCGGGGCTGCGCGCCAGCGCGGTGGCCACGCCATAGATCGTCACCGGAATTTCCGCGCCCGTGAACAGCCGGTGCAGCCGCCAGAACCCGGCGCGGGCCCCGTATTCATAGATCGATTCCATGTTCCAGTGCCGCTGGCCGGGCCAGGGGGCGGCGCCGGCGATGTCGGACAGGAACGCCTCGGAGGCGGCATCGCCGTGCAGGATGCAATTTTCGCCGCCCTCTTCGTAATTCAACACGAATTGCACCGCGATCTTCGCCCCCCCCGGCCAGCGTGGATCGGGCGGGGTGGGGCCGTGGCCCAGCATGTTGCGCGGATAGCGGTTCATCGCGGCCTCCTTCAGGGTATGGTCGTTGTAGCGCGGGGCGGGGCCGGGGACTTTCCGATTTTTCCGAAAGCTGCTGTCGGCGATTTCGGGCTGTCAACGGCGGCGCCGCGCGCCATTATGGGGCAAAGGCAGCAGGGGGCAACATGGCGGGCTATCTGACGACGCATGTTCTGGATACGGCGCGGGGATGCCCGGCGGCGGGGATGCGGATCGAGCTGTATCGGATCGAGGGTGAGGCGCGGCTGCATCTGCGCAGCCTGGTGACCAATGCCGACGGGCGCACGGATGAACAGATCCTGCCCGCGCCGGAATTTGCCCCGGGCTGCTATGAGCTGGTGTTTCACGCGGGTGACTATCTGGAGGCTTTCGGCGCGTCGGGGGAAAGCCCGCGGTTCCTGAACCTGATTCCGATCCGGTTCGGCATGGCGGAACACGCGCATTACCATGTGCCGCTGCTGCTGTCGCCCTATGGCTATTCCACCTATCGCGGTAGTTGATCGGGGGCGCCGCCCGCCACGGCGGTGCGGACCCGGCCTGCGACAAAGTCGATGAAAAGCCGCACCTTGGGGTCTTGCCGGCGGCGGTGGGGGTAAAGCACGCCCATCTGGACGGGCAGGGGCGGTTCGGCGGGCAGGATCGGCACAAGGCGACCCGCGGTCAGATGCGCCGCCACCGCAAACGCGGGTTTCAGGATGATGCCCTGGCCCGCCAGCGCCCAATCGGTCAGCACATCGCCATCATCGGATTCCAGCGGCCCGGCCACGGCGATGCGGCGCAGGCCCGCAGGCGTTTGCAGCGGCCAGCGGAATTCCGGCGCGCCGGGATAGCGCAGGTTCAGGCAATCATGATCGGCCAGATCGGCGCTGGTCGCGGGCGTGCCGCGCCGGGCCAGATAGGCGGGGGCGGCGCACAAAAGCCGGGGGCAATCGGTGATCTTGCGGATATGAAGCGTCGAATCCTCGGGCAGGCCCAGGAAGAAGGCGGCATCCAGCCCCTCGGCGGCAAGGTCCAGCTTGCGGTCCGACAGGCGCAGGCGAATACTGATCTGCGGATAGGCGGCGCGGAAGGCAGGCACCAGCGGCGCGATCAGCCGCCGGCCCAGACCGAGCGGCGCGGCGATATGCAGCGACCCGCGCGGGGCCTGGGTGACATGGGTGATCTCGGCCTCGGCGGTTTCGATGGCGTCGATGATCTTGCGCGCGCCGTCATAGAACAGCAGGCCCTGTTCGGTCGGGTGCAGCTTGCGGGTGGTGCGCTGAAACAGGCGCACGTTCAGGTGATCTTCCAGCTGCGATATCCGCGCCGAGGCCACCGCCGCCGAAATCCGCTGATCGCGGGCGGCGGCCGACATGCTTCCCAGTTCATAGACCCGCAGGAAGGTGCGGATATTGTCCAGATAGGCCATTTCCAGCTTTCATTTGAAAGAGCTTGGATGATTTTCCGGATAGAGCATGGGATGGTTCTTGGCTAGCCTGATCGCAAAGGGGGAAAGCGATGTTCGAACTTGCCATCATCTGGGACTGGCTGGCCTTTGCGCTGCGCTGGCTGCATGTGATCACGGCGATCGCCTGGATCGGATCGTCGTTCTATTTCATCGCGCTGGATCTGGGCCTGCGCAAGGCGGCCGATCTGCCGCCCGGCGCGCATGGCGAGGAATGGCAGGTGCATGGCGGGGGGTTCTATCACATCCGCAAGTATCTGGTCGCGCCCGCGCAGATGCCCGCGCATCTGACCTGGTTCAAATGGGAAAGCTATGCCACCTGGCTGTCGGGGGCGGCGCTGTTGATGGTGGTCTATTGGGCGGGGGCCGAGCTTTACCTGATCGACGCGGCCAAGGCCGATCTGGCGATCTGGCAGGGGATCGCGATATCGGCGGCCTCGCTGGCGGTGGGGTGGATCATCTACGATACGCTGTGCAAGTCACCCTTGGGGGAACGGCCCGGGGTGTTGATGGTTCTGTTGTTCGTGGCGCTGGTGGCGATGGCCTGGGGCTATGACCAGGTGTTCACGGGGCGCGCGGCGCTGCTGCATCTGGGGGCGTTCACGGCCACGATCATGTCGGCCAATGTGTTCCTGATCATCATCCCGAACCAGAAGATCGTGGTGGCAGATCTGATCGCGGGGCGCGCGCCCGATCCGAAATTCGGCAAGATCGCCAAGCTGCGGTCGACCCATAACAATTACCTGACGTTGCCGGTCGTGTTCCTGATGCTGTCGAACCATTATCCGTTGGCTTTCGCCAGCGAGTATAACTGGCTGATCGCGGCGCTGGTGTTTCTGATGGGGGTGACGATCCGGCATTGGTTCAACACGCGTCATGCCCGCGCGGGCAGCCCGTGGTGGACCTGGGTGGCCACGGCGGCGTTGTTTCTGGGCATCATGGCGCTGTCCGCCGGGCCCATGCTGGATCGGGATGCCGAGGCCCGGGCCCTGACCCCCGCGCAACGGGTCTTTGCCGAGGCCGAAGGCTTTGAGGCCGTGCAGGACATCGTTCTGGGCCGGTGCAGCATGTGCCATGCGCGCGAACCGGGCTATGACGGTATCCATCACGCGCCCAAGGCGGTGCTGCTGGAAACCGGCCCCCAGATCGCGCGTGCCGCGCGCGAGATCTATCTGCAGGCGGGCGTGACCGATGCGATGCCGCCCGCCAATGTCAGCTGGATGGAACCCGAGGAGCGCGCCGCGATCCGCCGCTGGTATCGCGCGGCGCGGGAGGGCGCGCCGTTCGCGGTGGCGTCGAACTGATCATTCCAGCGCCGGGTGGCCGGTGCCGGGGCAGAGCGACAGATCCGATCCGGTCTTGCCCGGCACCTGGCGGGCAAGATCGCGCAGGGCGCTGCGCAGCCCCTCTTCCAGGACGGGGTGGTAGAAGGGCATCGCCAGCATCTCGGCCACGGTCAGTTGGCGTTCGATCGCCAGCGCCAGCAGATGCGTCAGATGTTCGGCGGCGGGCACACACATTTCCGCGCCCAGGATGCGGCCGCTGTCGCGGTCGGCATAGACGCGCATCAGGCCCGCGGCGGTTTCGGCGGTGCGGGCGCGGGGTTGCTTGGAAAAATCAGCCTCGGCCGTGGCGCGGCGGTCTTCGGGGATTTCGGCAAAGCCCTGGCCGACGCGGGCGACCTGGGGGCTGGCAAAGACGATGCCCAGGGGCGTGCGGCGGCAATGGGCCTGCGGGGTTTCGGCCAGCGCATTGCGCCCGGCGATATGGCCTTCGTCGGCGGCTTCGTGCATCAGCGCGCGATAGCCATTTGCATCGCCCGCCAGATAGACCGGCAGATCGCCGATCTGCAGGGTGTTGGGGTCAAAGGGCGGCATGCCGCGCCGGTCCAGCGGCAGGCCCAGCGTTTCCAGGCCCAGATCGTCGATATTGGGCCGCCGCCCGATCGCGGCCAGCACGGCATCGGCGGTGAAACTGGTGTCGCCCGATGTGACGCGGATCGCGCCGTCATCGGTTTCGGTCAGCTCTGCGCCCGCGCCCAGATGGACGGGAAATTCCCCCCCGATCAGCGCCAGGAAGGCGTCGCGCACCGCCGGGTCGGAAATGCCCGCGACGGTGTCGGCGGCGTCAAAGCCCGCGACGCTTGGCCCCAGCCGCGCCAGGGCCTGTGCCATTTCTACCCCGATCGCGCCCATGCCCACCACGGCGATGCGGCGGGGCAGATCCTGGCATTCGAACAGGGTGTCGGTGGTCAGGATGCGATCGCCAAAGGCGCGCCAGGGGGCGGGCAGGATGGGCCGGCTGCCGGGCGCCAGGATGATCGCGCGGGCCGAAATTTCACGCCCGTTCACGGCCACCCGGTTCGGGCCCAGCAGGCGCGCGCGCCCGGAAATCGCGCGGGCGCCCAGCCGGTCGGGCGTGGCGGCGGGCCCGGCGGTAAAGCCGTCGCGCAGGCGGCGCACGCGGGCCAGCACCGCGGGAATGTCGATGGCCAGCGACCCGGCCCCGGAAATGCCGAAGGCCGCGAAATCGTTGCGGCGGTGAAAGGCATTCGCGGCCTCGATCAGCGCCTTGGACGGCATGCAGCCCACCGCCGCGCAGGTGGTGCCCCAGTGGCCATCGTTGATCAGCAGCACGTTGCGGGTCTTGCGCTGAACCTCGGCCAGGGCGGTCAGGCCGGCGGTGCCCGATCCGATGATGACGATGTCGGCCCGTTCGGTCATGGCGGGTGCTCCGGTCCGTTGATGGGTCTGTGTATCAGAGCCGATCGGGGCGGGCTTGTCGAGGCGGCGGGCGGCGGGGTCTTTCGCTGGCGGCGGAATCGCGCGACAAGAAGGGGAGACGACGGGGGCGATGATGCAGCGTGAACAGATCCTGATCCTGACCGTTCTGGGGGTGACGCTGGCGCTGTTCCTTTGGGGGCGGCTGCGTCATGATGCGGTGGCGCTGGGGGCGCTGCTGGCCTGTGTGATCCTTGGGCTGGTGCCGGGGCAGGGGGCTTTTGCAGGCTTTGGCCATCCGGCGGTGATCACGGTGGCGGGTGTTCTGGTGCTGAGCCAGGCGCTGCAATCATCCGGGGCGGTTGACCTTTTGGCGCGTGCGGTGCTGCCCGAAAAGGGCGGGCGAATGATCGGGTTTGCGGTGCTGCTGGGGCTGGGGGCGGCGCTGTCGGGGTTCATGAACAACGTGGGTGCGATGGCACTGCTGATGCCGGTGGCGGTGCGCTTTGCGGCCAGCCACGATCTGGCGCCGGGGCAGGTGCTGATGCCGCTGGCCTTTGGCACGATCCTGGGGGGGATGACCACGCTGGTGGGCACGCCGCCGAACCTGATCGTGGCGGGGTTCCGGGCCGAGGCGGGGCTTGGATCGTTCGGGATGTTCGATTTCACCCCGGTGGGGCTTGCCGTGGCGCTGGCGGGGCTGGTGTTTGTGGTCACGCTGGGCTGGCGGCTGGTGCCGGTGCGTCCGACGACCGATACCGAGGGCTTTGAAACCGGCGCCTACATGACCGAGGCGCGGGTGCCCGAGGCCAGCCGCGCCGCCGGCATGACGCTGCGCGCGGTCGAGGATGTGCTGGGCGCGGATGCGCAGGTGATCGGGCTGATCCGCAATGAGGTGCGCATTACCGCGCCACATGGCGCGCGCAAGTTGAAGGCGGGCGATATTCTGGTGCTGGAGGCCGAGGCCGCCAAGCTGGGCAAGGCGCTGGCCGAACTGGGGCTGGAGCTGGAGGAGCGGGGGTCGAGTTCCGATGAAGCCGAGGGGCCGCAGGCCGCCGAGGCGGGGCCGATCGCGCTGCGCGAACTGGTGGTGCGGTCGACCTCGGTTCTGATCGGGCGGTCGGCCAGCGATCTGCGGTTGCGCACGCGCCACGGGCTGAACCTGCTGGCGGTGGCGCGCGACGGGCAGCGCACGCGCGGGCGGCTGCGCAGCCTGCGGCTGCGGTCGGGGGATCTGTTGCTGATGCAGGGCCCGGAAGAGGCGATCGCGGGCTTTGCCGAGGAACATGGCTGCGTGCCGCTGGCGCTGCGGGAATTGCGGCTGCCGGAACGGGGCAAGGCGGTGCGGGCGGCGCTGGTGATGCTGGCCGCGGTGGCGGCGGTGGCCTTTGGGCTGATCCCGGCGGCACCGGCCTTTGCGCTGGGGGGGCTGGCGGCGGTGGCGCTGAAAGTGCTGCCCGGGCGTGAGGTCTATGGCGCGATCGACTGGCCGGTGGTGGTGTTGCTGGCCGCGCTGATCCCGGTGGCCGATGCGATGCAGACGACAGGCGTGGCCGCGCTGATCGCCGAAGGCCTGGTGCAGGGTGTGGCGCAGGGGCAGGCGGTGCCGGCGTTGGCGCTGGTTCTGGTGGTGACGATGTTCCTGTCGGATGTGATGAACAATGCCGCCACCGCCGCGGTCATGAGCCCGATCGCCCTTGGCATTGCCGCGGCGCTTGGCGTCAGCGCCGACAGTTTCCTGATGGCGGTGGCGATCGGGGCGTCCTGCGCCTTTCTGACGCCGATCGGGCATCAGAACAACACGCTGATCCTGGGGCCGGGGGGCTTTCGCTTTGGCGATTACTGGCGGCTGGGGCTGGTGCTGGAGGTGTTGGTGGTGGTGGTCAGCCTGCCGCTGCTGCTGATCGTCTGGCCGCTTTAGGCGGACGGAACAAGCGCCGCCAGCACCAGCCAGCCGCCCAGTTCCGTGACCTGTTGCGCCGCGCCCAGAACATCGCCGGTCTGCCCGCCAAGGCGTGCCAGCGCCAGCCGCGCCAGGCCCGCGGCCAGCAGCGCCATCACCGGCAGGGCGAAGACGGCCTGCGGCAGGGCGGGCAGGGCGATCAGCGCCAGCAGGGCCGCGGCCAGAACCTGACCGCCGCCGCCGCCGCGCGCGGCATGGCCCAGCCCGTCGGCACGGGC
>NZ_JAMJFX010000070.1 GCF_023544865.1 Phaeovulum molybdatiresistens
TCAAAGTTCGTTGCTTCTTCTGAAATCTTGAAAAGTCAGCCCATCGGCGCGGGCGCGGTGAATTTACCTATCGGCCACGGGAACGGGGCAGGAAAATCCATAAGGGGGAAGACAAATGACCGAAAAGACCACTTATATCAATGTGCCCGAGGTTGTGGGCGTCTTCGACACGTTCGAGTCGATGCAGGCGACCATGTATGATCTGATGATCGCCGGGTTCAGCCGCTATGACATAAGCGTTCTGGGCAGTGAAACCGCGCTGAAGGAAAAGCTTGGCTCGGCCTTCTGGCAGGCGAAGGATCTGGAAGACAATCCCAATGCCCCGCGCGCAGCCTTCGTGTCCGAAGAGGCGATCGGGGAACTGGAAGGCGCGATCGTCGGCGGTTTCATCTTCCTGGGATCCTATATCGCCATGACCGCGATGCTGACGCCGATCAGCACGCTGGCCGCCTCGATCGCGGCGGTTGCCATCGGCGGCGGGCCTGCCGCGGTGATCGGCAGCCTTCTGGCGCGCCGGGTCGGCAAGCACCACAAGGACTATTACACCAATCAGATCAAGAACGGCGGGATCCTGATCTGGGTGCGGACCGCGGATGCCGAAAAGGAAAGGCTGGCCAAGACGATCATGGAGGGCCATTCGGGCCGCGATGTCCATTCCCACGCCTGGAGCGAATGATCCGCAGGGATCGCGGCACAAAGGCAGCGCGCCGGGCTTGGCCTTTCCGGATGACTAGCCTTTCCGGATTCGGGCCGGTTCGTCGCGCAGCAGATAGGCCTCTTCCTCGGGGGTCAGATCGACCTTGTCGAAGCCGGTGATCATCGGCGCGACATGGTCGCGGAACGATCCCCCCGCGGTCAGCAGATAGACATGCACGATGACGAAAGCGGCAATGGCAAAGCCGATCAGGATGTGCAGATTGGCGACCACCGGCAGCCAGCCCGCCAGCGCCGCATCGCTGGCCCACAGGTTATAGGTCAGATACAGCAGCCCCGTCGCCCAGATCGCCGGGAACAGCGCCAGCTTCAGCGCCAGATAGGTCAGCGCCTGCAGGGGATTGTGCTTGCGCCAATAGGCCTTGCGATAGGGATGCGCCTCACCCCTGAAGATGCCGTAGCCATAGAACCGCGCCACCTTCCAAAGGCCGTTGGTTGTGGGCACGTAATGGCGCCAGGTGCCCGTAGTCAGGTGCCAGAAGATCGCAAAGACCCACAGCACCATCAGCGCCACCGCCGCCACGATATGCGCCATGAAGGCCAGTCCGAAGGGCAGCGCCGCGATCAGCCCCATCACCCGCAGCCCCGAGGCAAAAAGCACAAGGATCAGCGCCGCCTGCGACCAGTGCCAGAAGCGTTCGAACCGCGGATAGATCCGGACAAGACGTTCAGTCATGATGCGCCCCCTTCTTGCCGAACGCCCGCCCTATCGCGTGTCCGGCCACCCCCAGCACGGCCAGAGCCAGCAGAATCAACCCCGCGATCCCGCCCATGCCCAGTCCC
>NZ_JAMJFX010000072.1 GCF_023544865.1 Phaeovulum molybdatiresistens
CCGCTTCGTGGCTTTCAACACCACCATCTTGGCACATTGCGATGCCGTCTGGGGAGGGCGGCAACCATCCCATCTCGCCAGTGTCGGGCAGCATGCACAGGATCGGCGCGTCTTTTGGTGTAGTCTCGGCCACCTTCAGCGGGGATCGGTTACGACGTGTCCGGCGACTGCCCCCCGGGCGCAAGGGTCGCCGGGTCTTGGCGTGGCGGGCCCCGCCGGGGCGCAGATCATGGCAACCGGGTGCTGCGGCAACGCAACGCCGGAGCGGCGCAGCGCCGCATCCACTTCGTGCCAGATTGCGTCTCGGCAGTCGATTTCCCGATCGAACCGGTCGACCCAGTAGCGCAGCGCGTAGCGGACCCCATCGGGTTCGATCGCCTGAACACGCACGTCGGGCGGGGGCGATTGTCGGATCAGCGGCGCGTTCGCAAGGGCCGTGCGCAGGATTTCCGAGCCCTCTGTTGTCGGGGTGGCATGACCCAGCGTGATTTCCATCTGCGCCCGGAATTCCGATCGGGGCGCGCTGTAGTTGACGATCCGCTGGCGCGAGATCTGGCTGTTGGGCAAGATCACATAGGTTGAATCGCGCGTCAGAAGGCGCGTGGTCCGCCAGCCGATCTCGACCACCCGGCCCCTTGCCAGTCCCTCGATATCGACCCAGTCCCCGATCCGGAATGGCGCCTCCAGGCCCAGGGCGATGCCCGAAAGCGTATCTGCAACCACGTTGTGGATGGCGAAACCGAACAGGGCCAGCACCACACCCGAACCCGCCAGCGCGCTGCCCGCGCTGTGGCCCATCATGAGGAGGACGCCCGAAACGAACGCCGTCAGGAACAGAAGCGCCGAGACAAGGTCTCGCAACAGCTTGGGCACTGGGCGATTGCGGGGCCGCAGCCGGGCGAACACCAGATCTGTGATCCGGCTGAGCAGCCAGGCGATGGCCAGGTAGGCGACCATCAGCAGGGCATTCTGCCCCTGCCGGCCAGGCAGCCCGATGCCGAAACGCCTGTTCGCCTCGGTTGCGACGAAGGTCAGCGCGGCGATGCCTGTCAGCAGCAGCGCGGGCGCAATCAGGGGGCGCAGCTTTGTCATGGCAATCGCCGGGACAGGCGCGGCGCGGCATGGACGCCCTTGTCGCGACCGGGCTGGCCTGCCGCCGTCGTGTGCGGGGCAACCGGAAACCCGGTGTTTGCCGGTGCAAATTCAACCCGGCAGGATGGACAGCGCCCGGCGGCAGCGCGG
>NZ_JAMJFX010000073.1 GCF_023544865.1 Phaeovulum molybdatiresistens
CCGATAGCGCGGGATTAAACAGCGCCGAGCTGAGATCGCCGTGTTTCACATTGTCGCCGCCGCCGCCGTAGAAATGGCAATTGCCGCAATTGTCCCGCCCCGGCAGGCCGACCGATTGCGCCGCCCGGGTCAGATCCACCGCCCAGGCATCCGCGCCGGTGATGGTCTTGGCACCGGGTGCCACCGGGTCCAGCGGCGGGTGACCGGCCAGATTGTCCTGCTTGGTATATTGCCCCGACCGGTCATGGCAGGCCAGGCAATCCACCGCCGTCGGATCGGCAGGCGCTGCGACGCGGGTGTCTTCCCAGCCGTAGCCTGTGTGGCACGATGTGCAGCGCACCTCATTCGTGGCGACATTGCCGCAAAAGGAATTCAGCACATTGCGCTTGCCCAGCAGCTGATCGGTGGCGGGATTGGTGAAATCCCAGGTGAAATGGGTCGTGTGCATCACCTGATTGCCGGCCTCGGTATGACACGACAGACAGGCCGCCGTCACCTCGGGGCCCGAGGCAAAGTCGCGCATCAGGGGTTTCAGCTTGGAATGATCGGTGGTGACCCCGCGCGCCTGGGCCGGGGGCTGCGACGAATTCTGGGCAATGGCAGGCCCGGCGCATGCCAGAACCATGGCGGCCAGCAGTGCTGCAACCCTCGGCTTCATCACATTCCCCCCTTCGCCTTTCCGCGTCTTCACCCGCAGCCTAGCACGGATCACGACAATTTGAGCAATCACTTTGACACGTTTCGTTTGGCCCGCGCGATCCGGTCCGACGCCGGCAGGCGCAAAACCCTTCTATGGCACAGGCCCCGTTACGATTTCCTTGCGGGGCCTGCGGGTTTTTGCCGCATCGGCCGGCAGGCGCGCCGCCGATGGCTTTGGGGCGATCAGAAGCTCATGACCGTGGTGTTCGGCGCCACGATTGCCGCGCCCATCGCATCGGGGGCGGCGGCGGTGACGCCGTCCATCAGGATGCTGGCATCCGCGCCCTTGCCGGGCAGATAGATCGCGCAGACCTGCACCTTCAGGCCGTTCTTTTCGATCATCGTCTTCAGCAGGCCCTGCGGGCTTGCCCCCTTGGGCGGCTGGCCTTCGGTGGCGCTTGCGGGCGCCTCTTTCAGCGCGATGTCCCCGGCCGGACCGCACAGCAGCACCTCGGCCTCGGCCCCGGCGCCGATGGCGTTCATCGTCAACACCATCGCCATCAGCTGGG
>NZ_JAMJFX010000074.1 GCF_023544865.1 Phaeovulum molybdatiresistens
GATTGCGTCGCCATCGACGGCGAGCCAAATTCAAGGCCGTGAACAACCGCGACAGGAACTTCACCAAGGGCAAGATCGCCAGCCGCATCGCCCATCTCGAAGCCGATGTCGAACGCTACATCACCGAGATGGTCCGCATCGACCGGCAGGAGGAGGGCGAGACCAGGGCCGAGAAGGTCCAGCATCTGTCCCGGCGCTATGGCCGCATCCGGCAGGAGATCGCGCGGCTCAAGGAGATGGAACAGGCCCTTGCAGATGCGCCGGACGGCCAGATCTCTCTGACGGACCCCGACGCCCGCGCAATGGCGACCAGCGCGCGGCACAGCGGGATCGTCGGCTACAACGTCCAGAGCGCCGTCGATACCGAGACCCATCTGATCGTCGCGCATGAGGTGACCAATCAGGGCTTCGACCGCGGACAGCTCAGCCCGATGGCAACCGCGGCCAAGGTGGCCCTTGGGCGGGATGACCTACACGCCATCGCCGACAAGGGTTACTTCAGCGGCCCCGAGATCTTGGCCTGCCATGAGGCGGGCATCACCACGACGGTGCCGCGACCGGCGACCTCGGGCAATGCGGCCAAGGGCATATATGTGAAGGCAGACTTCGTCTACGACGCTGAACGGGACGTCTATGTCTGCCCGGCAGGCGAAGACCTGACCTACCGCTACACGACCGAGGAACGCAGCATCCCGATCCGGCGATACTGGATCAATGGATGTAAGACCTGCCCGCTCCGGAGCAATTGCACGACCGGCAACGAGCGGCGGATTTCACGATGGGAGCGTGAGGATCTGGTCGACGACATTGATAGCCGTCTGGGGCGCGACCCGGACTACATGACCCTCCGCCGCTGCACCGTCGAACACCCGTTCGGCACGATCAAGGCGTGGATGGGCGGCACCCATTTCCTGACGCGCAGGCTGAAGAACGTCCGTAGCGAGATGGCGCTGAACGTGCTGGCATATAACATGAAGCGAATGATCGCCCTGCTCGGCGTCAGGGGGCTGATGCGCGCCATCCAGCGCTGATCTCAGTCGCTTTGAGGCCGCATCAGGCCGAACCGTAGCCGTCAGAACCCTTCCATTGGTGCGGTGAAAGCGATCTGCCCTCCTCACGAGCGCGGTGGCCCGAAGTGCTCCAATCGCCCACGCCTCCGACGTCAACACCGCGTTTCCACACAGCCTCGGCCC
>NZ_JAMJFX010000075.1 GCF_023544865.1 Phaeovulum molybdatiresistens
TCATCGCCCACATCAGGCGCGTCACGAGGCTCATCGCAAGGGCATGACATCTCAAAGATAATTCCGAATCCGACTCTCAGCAACCGATTTGGGAATCCTCCGACGTCAACAGACTCTAGCTGACGAAGCCGCTGGTGCGAATGTGGTATTCGGCCGGCACCGGCAATGCGGACAAACCGCTGTCCACGACCAAAACCTGTCCGGTGATCCCCCGTCCATCGTTACCGGCCAGAAAGGCGAAGGTGCCCGCGATATCCTCGGGCGTGCAGACATGGGGCAGCGGATTGCGGGACAAGGCGCGATCGCGAGCAGCTTCCGGCGTGCCATAAAGGCCGATCGTTATCTGCGTCACGACATTTCCCGGGGCCACCGCATTCACCCGGATATTGCGCGGCGCCAGTTCGCAGGCTGCCGAGCGCGTCAGGCCGACCACTGCATGTTTGGCCGCAGTATAGGAATGGTTGGACCAGCCGGCAATTCCAGCGATGCTCGCGGTGTTCAGGATCACGCCGCTATCCCCCATCGCGTTCGAAGCATGCTTCGTGCCATAGAACACACCGTCGGTCATGATGGCGAGCGTCTTCTTGAAATCGGCCGCCGGCATCTTACCGATGGGACCGACGGCGCCAAGTATCCCTGCGTTGTTGATCATGCAGTCGAGCTGGCCGTATTCTGACACCGCGCGTGCGACCAGTTCCGCAACCTGGGCCTCATCGCTTACATCGGTGGCCGCTATCACTGCGCCCAGGTCCTTCGCCAGTTCGGAAAGGCGGTCAGTCCGCAGATCCGCCAGCACAAGTGCATATCCATCCGCCGCAAAGCGCCGGGCCGTGGCTTCCCCTATGCCGGATCCGGCACCCGTGATTACCGCAACTTTCACCTTTTCACCTCCGTGTGCGTTGTTCGTTCAAATTCCTCGCCGGAAGTTATCGAGCCGGCGCCGATGAGTCATCAGGCTTGCATATTAATAATAATAGATTTGGATGCAGAAATCCTCCATTTTCGGTAGCCGTTAACATTTACCATACCGCGCGCAGGGGCTCTGTTGCACAAATCAGCTGATGGCCGAGGTTTTCCTTTCCCTGGACAGAGTCATCCCACAGCTTCAGTGAC
>NZ_JAMJFX010000076.1 GCF_023544865.1 Phaeovulum molybdatiresistens
CCGCTGCTCCCATCCCGCCGCTGTGGATGGCCGCATCACCGCCTGCCAGCGTGTGGTCGACCTGATCCACGGCGCCCTGTCGCAAGTGGTTCCCGAGCGCGTCACGGCGGCCTCCAACGGGTCGGTCGCGGTGGCAAGCTTTGACGGGCGCCGTGAGGATGGCTCGCTCTGGGTCTATCTTGAGACCATCGGCGGCGGTTCTGGCGCGCGGTACAACAAGGACGGCCTTGATGGCGTCCATGTACACATGACCAACACCTCGAACCTGCCGGTCGAAGCGCTGGAGAACGAATATCCGATTACCCTGCGGCGGTATGAACTGGTCGACGGTTCTGGCGGGGCGGGCGAGTTCAACGGCGGCATGGGTCTGCGCCGGGTCTATCGCGCAGAAAAACCCTGCCGGGTTCAGGTCATGGGCGCGCGCCTTTCCACCCGACCCTGGGGCCTGAAAGGCGGCGAGTCGGGGGCCTCGGGCTATTTCACGCTCAACGCGGTGCGCTCGGGGTTCGAACGGGCAGCCGTGGATCTTTTGCCGGGCGACATCCTCGAGATCGTTACCCCTGGCGCGGGGGGGTACGGAGATCCCACCTGCCGCAGCGAAGCCGCCAAGGCCCGGGACGCGCGTGAAAAACGCTTTGCCTGAGCCCTGAGGAAGCTGGTATGTCATTAGCATAGATGCTGCACTGCCCCGTGCCCCGGGGCAGTGCTTATCATTTACGGGACAGGGTCATGGCCAGACAATCATCGAGCAATGCCGGCCGCGCAGCAGAACTGCTGATTCTATTGTCGCAGGTGGGGGCAAAGGGCATGACCTTGGGCGCGATGGCCGAAGCCTGCGGTGAGGCGCGATCCAGCGTCCACCGAACCCTTACCGCTCTATCCGATCACGGTCTGGTGGTGCAGGGCGGCAACCGGGGCAGCTACCGTCTGGGTCCGGCGGCCTATGCGCTCGCGTTGCGCACGCCCTCAATCAACGAATTGGTCGACACCTATCGGCCGGCACTCATTGAGGTGACGGCGCATACGCAATTGTCTTCGTATCTGATGTTGCGCAGCGGG
>NZ_JAMJFX010000007.1 GCF_023544865.1 Phaeovulum molybdatiresistens
GCAACTCTGGAAACTGAACCCATGGCCGCGTAACTAAATAAAATCAGCCTCCGGCAAACCCGGCGCGGTTCATTCCGAAGGTCCGCGAAGCGAAACTGCTGGGCCTGCGGCTCATGGCACGGGATTTCGAGCGTCAGGCCGCTGAGCTCAAAGTCCGGATTACCGTCCTGAACGGCTACACCGCGCTCGTCAGATCCGTCACAGAGACCGTGGATAAATCTGTCCGGGGAAAGGGGGAGCCGTGGTCAGCAGCCGATTTATGTAACCGTGCACCGCAAATGGCGCGCTCATGCGCCTTGAACTGCCCGCCTGACAGGAGACCGACATGGCCGCGATCATCTTCGACCTTGATGGAACGCTTGTGGACAGCGTGCCCGACATCCACGCCGCGGTGAACCGGATGCTGGCGGACCATGGCGATGGCCCGATGGATGTCGCGCAGGTGCGCAGCTTCATCGGCAACGGGGTTCCGGCCCTGATCGCCAAGGTGATGGCCGCCCGGGGCGAAAACCCCGGCGATGTCGCGCGCCATGCCGAACGCGAGGCCTGTTTCATGCGCCATTACATGGCCGCCCCGACCGACCTGGGCGCGCCGTTCCCCGGTGTCGTCGCCGCGCTGGATGCGCTGGCCGCTGCGGGGCATCGGCTGGGGGTCTGCACCAACAAGCCGGTGGAACCCGCCCGCGCCATCCTGCGCGATCTGGACCTTGCCGATCGTCTGCCGGTCGTGATCGGGGGCGATAGCCTGCCGGTGCGCAAGCCCGAACCGGCCCCCCTTCTGGCCGCCGCCGAGGCGCTGGGCGGCACGCCCGTCATCTATGTGGGCGACAGCGAGGTTGACGCTGAAACCGCGCAGCGGGCTGGCCTGCCGTTTCTGCTGTTTTCCGGCGGCTATCGCAGGACCCCCGTCGCCGAGCTTGCCAATGACGGGGTGTTCGACGCCTTCGCGGACCTGCCCGGGCTGGTGTCAAAGTTTCGCTAACGGCCTGCGGCAGCCCGGGCCAGCGTCACCGGAACAGGGGCGACAGCCGCGCGGTTGTTCAGCCGCGTCGCCACGCGCGGGGCTGCGCGGGGGGGGCCGGAAAATGCGTTCGGCCGCGATGGTGCCATCGCGGCCGTGCGGTCAGATCGGGGGGCGCGGCGGGCAGGGCCGGCCGCGCTTGGGGATCATTCGGTCGGCGGGGCCAGCTTGGGCGTGCCCTGACCGCTGGACAGCGGGTCATCCTGACGCTGGACCGAGCCTTCGAAATGCGCGCCTGATTCGATCGCGATGGTCTTGTGAATGATGTCGCCTTCGACCCGCGCGGTCGAGGTCAGGCGCACCTTCAGACCGCGCACGCGGCCGACCACGCGCCCGTTGACCACAACGTCATCGGCCACGATCTCGCCCTTGATGGTGGCGCTTTCGCCGACCGTCAGCAGATGGGCGCGGATGTCGCCTTCGACCACGCCTTCCACCTGGATGTCGCCCGTGGTCTTGATGTTGCCCACCACCGTCAGATCCGACGACAGAACCGAAGCCGCGGGCTTGGCGCGCGCCGGTGCGGGCATGAAATCACCTGCGGGCCGCGAGGGCGCCGCGTCAGGGGACTTGGCCTTTTCGGGTTCTGCCGCGGCTTTCGGGCCGGGATCGTGAATCTTGCTTTTAGAAAACATCTTTCGCCGCCTTGATGAAGGTCATCGGATTGACGGGCTTGCCGCCGACCCGGATTTCATAGTGCAGATGCGGCCCGGTGGACCGCCCGGTATTGCCCATATCACCGATCCGTTCCCCGCGCGAGACCTTTTGGCCGGCCTTCACATGCATTTTGGACAGATGGCCATAGACGGTTTGAACGCCGAAATCATGCTCGATCCGGATCATGTTGCCATAGCCCGATTCCCAGCCCGACTTGATCACGCGGCCATCGGCAGGGGCCAGGATCGGGGTGCCGACGGGGGCCGCGAAATCCACGCCCGCATGCAGCCGGCCCCAGCGATAGCCATAGGGCGAGGTGAAACGGTGGCTTGCCCGCACCGGCATCGCAAAGGGCAGTTGGTCGGCCGCGATGCGATACATGTTCATTTCATCCAGGCGGCGCAGGATGTCGGCGGCGCGTTCTTCCTCGGGGGTCAGCCGGCCCTTGGACGAAAAGGCCACCGGCATCAGCGGCCCGCCCTTGCCCGAATAGCCGCGCCGGACCTGCGACAGGATCTGGTCGGGGTTCATGCCGGCGGCCTTGAACATCTTGTCCAGCGGCGCCATCGAGACGCTGACCGCGCCTTCCAGCGTGGTAAAGATCTCGTCGTTGCGTTCTTCCAGCAGCCGCTTTTCCAGCGCGATCTGATCGGCCTCCAGGCGCGCGGCCTCGGCATCGCGGGCCAGCGCGTCGCGTTCGGCGGCGGTCTGGCCAAGGGCGCTGGACAGCACATCCAGCGTCTGCGCCAGATCCTCGGATTGCGCGACGGTCCGGGCCGGGCCATCCGCATCGCCCGCGGCTGCCGCGGCCAGTTCGGCCCGCGCGGCATCGCGTTCGGTCATGGTGCGGCGCAGGGTGGTCTGGATCACCTTGATCCCGGTTTCCAGCTCACGCCTGCGTTCCTCGCTGTCCAGCAGCGCCGATTGCATGGTCGAGACCTGTTCCAGCGCGGTCTGGAACCGGCCCTGAGCGGCCAGCGCCTCGGCGGCGCGGGCATCGCGTTCGCGCGACAGGCTGTCCAGCCGGCGTTCAAAGGCCGCCTGCGCCAGCACCGTCTGGTCGCGCGCGGTGCCTGAACTGATCCCGTCGATGAACAGAAGCGAGGTGGCAATCACCGCCCAGCCAAAGACCACCCCTGTCACCCCCAGCGCTGTCGCCTGGGTTAGCGGCCGCAGCCGCACGAAGCGTGTGGCCGTGTCCGATTTCAGAAACAGCCGCTGTTCGGGCAGCCAGCGTTCCAGTGAACTGTTCAGTCGGTCGATGATGCGTCTGGGCAAACCCTGCGTCCTGTCCTGTCTTTTAACTGGTCCCTCCGCCGGATGGCCGGCGCCCCGTGCCGCCTGCCGCGGTCTGTGTGGTTGTTGGCAGGGGCTTAGCAAGCGGCTGGACCGTCGCGCAACCGGTTTTGCCCGCCCCGGGCGTCAAAGGGGCGGGCCGGGCGCGCATTTGGCGGTTTCCCGCCGATTGCGACGGGGGCAGGGAACCGGGTCTAGCGGGGCAGCGCGCGCACCGCGGCCAGCACCTCTTCGGCATGGCCTTTGACCTTGACCTTGGGCCAGACCTGCACCACGCGGCCGGTGCCGTCGATCAGCACGGTGGACCGCTCGATCCCCATGTAGGTCTTGCCATACATGTTCTTTTCCACCCAGGTGCCATAGCGTTCGCAGGTGTCGGCACCTTCATCGGACACCAGGATCACGCCCAGCCCGTGCTTGGCGCAGAATTTTTCGTGCTTGGCCGGGCTGTCCTTGGACAGGCCCACCACGACCGCGCCTGCGGCGGCGAAATCGGCGGCCAGGCGGGTAAAGTCCAGCGCCTCGGTGGTGCAGCCGGGGGTGTCGTCCTTGGGATAGAAATACAGCACCACCGGCGCCGGGCGCAGCGCCGACAGCGTCAGCGTATCGGTGTCACCGCCATTGGCGGTGCGGGGCAGGGTAAAATCAGGCGCGGTTTCGCCGATGCCGATCATGTCATTCTCCTGTCACTGGGTTCGGGATTTACGTTCTATGGCGTTGTGCGCAAATATAAAGGCGAAGTTGCGGCCCGGTCGCGCGGCCCCGTCAGGGCGCGGTGGCGCGGGGCCGTCCGGATTGGCCCGTTCGAGGTGGAATGACACAACCAGACGCCGCGCATCGGACCGACGGGGCCGACCGCCCCGGGGCTGTGCCCGACGGGCCCGCACAGGCGGGTGCGCCGCGCCCGCGCGGGCGGATCGGCATCTGGCTGCTGCTTAGCCTGCCGCTGATCGTGGCGGCGGCGGCCTTTGCGGTGATGGCGCTGACCCATCGCCCGCTGCCGGCGCCCGGCTGGCTGATCACCCGGCTGGAGGCGCGCGCCAATGATGCGCTGGCGGGGCGGTTGTCGCTGCGGCTGGCCGAGGGCGCCGACCTGATCATCGATGAGGGATTCGTGCCCCGGCTGCGCTTCAAGGGCGTGGTGCTGATGCGCCCCGATGGCCGTCCGCTGGCGGTGCTGCCCGAATTGCGCAGCACGTTGCACGCCCAGCCGCTGTTGCGCGGCAAGCTGCAACCCAAAAGCTTTCGCATCCGCGGCGCCAGCCTGTCGCTGCGCCGGCTGGCCGATGGCACGCTGGATCTGGACCTGGGCGGCGGCGCGATGGCGCTGCCGCGCCCCGGGTCGCTGGCCGATTTGACCGAACTGGTGGAACGGGTCTTTGCCACGCCCGCGCTGGCCGCGCTGGACCGCATCGAGGTGCAAGAGGTCGCCCTGCGCCTGGATGACCGCCGCCTGGATCGCGTCTGGCAGGTGTCGCAGGGCCGGCTGGTGCTGACCCAGACCGATCAGGATATTTCGGTCACGCTGGGGCTGGATGTGGCGGCGCGCAACGAAAGCCCGGCGCGGGTGTCGCTGTCGGCCAGCACGCGCAAGGGCAGCGCCGAGGCCAGCTTTGGCGCCTCGGTCACGGGCGTGAAGGCGCGCGATCTGGCGGTGCAATCGCCCGCGCTGGCCTGGCTGGGGGTGCTTGAGGCGCCGATTTCCGGCGCGATCCGGTCGGGGATTGATGCGGCCGGGCGGGTGGCGCGGCTGGATGCGATGCTGGAAATCGGCGCAGGCGCGCTGTCGCCGGTGCAGGGCGCGCAGCCCTTGGCCTTCGACGGTGGCAAGGTCTATCTGGGCTATGATCCGGTCAGCCAGCGCGTGACCTTCACCGATCTGTCGGTGCAAAGCCGCGCGCTGCGGCTGCGGGCGACGGGCCATGCCGATCTGAAGGATTTTGCCGCCGGCCTGCCCGGCACGCTTCTGACGCAGGTCGCGATCAGCGATCTGCAGCTGGACCCCGAAGGGCTGTTCGAACAACCCGCGCGGTTTTCCAGCGGCGCGGTAGACCTGCGGCTGCGGCTGCAGCCCTTTGCCATCGATCTGGGCCAGTTGCAGCTGATCGAGGGCGACCGGCAGATATCGGCCAAGGGGCGGGTCGGCGCGGATGCGGCGGGCTGGCGGGTGGCGCTGGACATGGGGGTGAACCGGATCGGGCAGGCCGATCTGCTGGCGCTGTGGCCACCGGCGCTGGTGCCGCGCACGCGGGTTTGGGTGGCCGATAATGTCGCCACCGGCCAGTTGCACAACGTGCAGGCCGCGCTGCGCCTGGCGCCGGGGGCCGAGCCGCGGCTGGCGCTGGGCTATGAATTCCAGGGCGCCGAGGTGCGGGTGCTGCGCACCCTGCCGCCCGTGCAGGACGGGCGCGGCTTTGCCACGATCCGCGACACCACCCATGCGCTGCTGGTCGAACAGGGCCATGTCACCGCGCCCGCGGGCGGGCGGGTGGATGTGACCGACACGGTGATGACCGTGCCCGACATCCGCATCAAGCCCGCGCCCGCGCGTGTGCGGCTGGTCACGCGTTCCACCATCCCCGCGGCGCTGTCGTTGCTGGATGAACCGCCCTTCGAATTCCTGACCAAGGCCGGCCAGCCCACCGATATCGCGCAAGGCATGGCCCATGCGGTGACCGATCTGGACTTCGTGCTGAAACCCAAGGTGCCCCCCAATGAGGTGGGCTATGCCGTCACCGCGCGCCTTGACGATGTGCGATCCGACAAGATCGTCCCCGGCCGGGTGTTGGAGGCCGAAACCCTGACCTTGCGCGCCGATCGTGACGAAGGGCTGGTGCTGTCGGGGCAGGGGCGGCTGTCGGGTGTGCCTTTCGACGCCACCTGGCGCCAGCGGTTAGGCCCCGAATACCGCGGGATTTCCGAAGTCGAGGGGCAGATCCAGATCTCGCCCGCGGCGCTGGACGCCTTTGCCATCGGCTTGCCGAAGGGCAGCTTGACGGGCACCGGGTGGGGGCGGATCGCGCTGGACCTGCGCCGGGGGGAACCCACGCGCTTTCGCCTGCAATCGGATTTGCGCGGGCTGGCGCTGGCGATCCCGCAGATCGGCTGGTCCAAGGGGGCGGCAACCGCGGGCCAGCTGGATCTGTCGGGCCGTCTGGGCGCGCCGCCCGCGGTCGAGGCGCTGCGCCTTGAGGCCCCGGGCCTGAGCGCGCAGGGCAGCATCAGCCTGCGCCCCGGCGGCGGGCTGGATCTGGCGCGCTTCGATCAGGTCAGCGCCGGGCGGTGGTTTTCCGGCGCGGCGGAATTGCGCGGGCAGGGCGCGGGCCGGGCGGCGGATGTCTTTGTCACCTCGGGGCGGGCCGATCTGCGCCGCGCGCCCTTTGGCGCGGGTGGCGGTGCCAGCGGCGGCGGTGGCGGGGCAGGGGGCGCGGGCGGCGCGATTCGGGTGGCGCTGGACCGGCTGACCCTGTCCGACAGCATCGCGCTGACCGGATTTCGCGGCGATTTCGTCACGCGCGGCGGGTTCCAGGGCCGCTTTGCGGGCCGGGTCAACGGCGCCGCCCCGGTTGAGGGCGAACTGACCCCCGGCCCGGGCGGGCGCGCGGCGGTCGCCTTGCGCGCGCCCGATGCGGGGGCCACGCTGGCCGCGGCGGGGATCTTTGCCCGCGCGGGCGGTGGCAGCCTGGACCTGCGGCTGACGCCGGTGGGGGGGGCGGGCAGCTATGACGGGGTGGCGGTGATCCGCAACCTGCGGGTGCGCGATGCGCCGGTGCTGGCCTCGATGCTGTCGGCGGCCTCGGTGATCGGGCTTCTCGAACAGTTGAACGGCGAGGGCATCCTGTTCTCGGATGTCGAGGGCGCCTTCCGCTTGACGCCGCAGGGCGTCACCCTCACAAGGGGCGAGGCCGTCGGCGCCTCGCTTGGGGTGACGATGACGGGCCGCTATATTCCGGGGCAGGGCGCAGGCAGCGGGCAGATCGACATGGCAGGCGTGGTTTCGCCCTTCTACCTTCTCAATTCCATCGGCCAGATCCTGACCCGCCGGGGCGAGGGGCTGTTTGGCTTTACCTACACAATGGCCGGCCCCACCGCCGTGCCGCGGGTGACGATCAACCCGTTGTCGATCCTGACGCCGGGGATGTTCCGCGAAATCTTTCGCCGCCCGCCGCCGCAGGTTGCGCGATGAAACTGTCGGATTTCGATTTCCACCTGCCCGAGGCGCTGATCGCGACCCGCCCCGCCCGGCCGCGCACCGCCGCGCGGCTGCTGCTGGCCGAAGGCGACCGGATCAGCGATCTGCATGTGGCCGATCTGGTCGATATCTTCCGCCCCGGCGACCGGCTGGTGCTGAACAACACCAAGGTCATCCCCGCGCGGCTGACCGGGACGCGCACGCGCGCCACCCCGCAGGGCGCGGCGGTCGCGAAGATTGAAGTCACGCTGCTGGAACCCGCCCCGGGCGGCGAATGGACAGCGCTGGCCAAGCCGCTGCGCAAGCTGCGCGCGGGCGAGGTGATCCGCTTTTCCGAGGCGCTGTCGGCCACGGTGCAATCGATTGGCGACGCGCAATTGCGCCTGGCCTTCAACCTGTCGGGCGATGATTTCGACGCCGCCCTGGCGCAGGCCGGGGCGATGCCGCTGCCGCCCTATATCGCCGCGCTGCGCCCGCCGGATGAAGCCGACAAGCACGATTACCAGACCGTCTTTGCCCGCCATTCCGGCGCCGTGGCTGCCCCCACCGCCAGCCTGCATTTCACGCCCGAGCTGCTGAAGGCGCTGGCCGCCAAGGGCGTCCAGTTCACCGAGGTCACGCTGCATGTGGGCGCGGGCACCTTTCTGCCGGTCAAGGTGGACGACGTGACCACGCACCGCATGCATGCCGAATGGGGCGAGGTCAGCGCCCGCGCCGCCGAAGAAATCAACGCCACCCGCGCCGCGGGCGGCCGCGTCATCCCGGTGGGCACCACCGCGCTGCGGCTGATCGAAAGCGCCGCAACCGCGGGTCGGGTTGCGGCTTTTTCCGGCACGACGGATATCTTCATCTATCCCGGCTACCGCTTTCAGGTGACCGATGCGCTGATGACGAATTTCCACCTGCCGAAATCGACGCTGCTGATGCTGGTTTCGGCGCTGATGGGCAAGGACCGGATCGACCGGATCTATGCCCATGCGGTGGACAAGGGCTATCGTTTCTTTTCTTATGGCGATGCGTCGCTTCTGATCCCCGAAGGTCGCTGCGGCGCGTGACGGCTTCCTGCCGGGGGTCAGACTGGCCCGGCACTGGATTGTTTGCGAAAGGTTTTCCCGATGCTGTCGGTATTGCGCAGTTCCTGGGCCCTGCTTTTGGGCATCATGCTTCTGATGGTCGGCAACGGCATGCAGGGCACGCTTCTGGGCATCCGCGGCGAGATCGAGGCGATCGGCACATTCGAGATGTCGGTGGTGATGTCGGCCTATTTCGCGGGCTTCCTGCTGGGGTCGCGCACGGTGCCCGACCTGATCCGCAATGTGGGCCATGTGCGCGTCTTTGCGGCGCTGGGCAGCCTGATTTCGGCGGTGCTGATCCTGTATGCCGCCGCCCCCAACTGGATCGCCTGGACTTTGATGCGGGTGCTGATCGGGTTTTCCTTTTCCGGGGTCTACATCACCGCCGAAAGCTGGCTGAACGCGGCCTCGACCAATGAAAACCGCGGTCAGGCGCTGTCGGCCTATATGATCGTGCAGATGATCGGCATCATCGCGGCGCAGATCCTGCTGAACACCGCCGACCCGGCGGGGTTCCTGCTGTTCGTGATCCCCTCGGTCCTGGTGTCGATCGCCTTCACGCCGATCCTGTTGTCGGCCGCGCCCGCCCCCGCCTTCGCCACCCTGCAGCGGATGAGCTTTGCGCGCCTGTGGGTGGCCTCGCCGCTGGGCTGCGTGGGTATCTTCCTGCTGGGCGGGATATTTTCGGCGCTGTTCGGGATGGCGGCGGTCTGGGGCACGCAGGCGGGGCTGACGGTGCCGCAGATCTCGGCTTTCGTGGCGGCGATCTATGTCGGCGGGCTTTTGTTCCAATATCCGATCGGCTGGGCTTCGGACCGGATGGACCGGCGCAAGCTGATCCTGGGGCTGGCGGTGGCAGGCGCTTTGGCGATGGCGGCGACCTACCTGGCCAATCCGCCCTTCGTGGTGCTGCTGGTGATGGCCGCGCTGATCGGGGGCATCGCCAACCCGCTTTACGCGCTGCTGTTGGCCTATACCAACGACTTTCTGGACAATGCCGACATGGCGGCGGCCTCGGCGGGGCTGTTGTTCATCAACGGGGTGGGGGCGATCGGCGGGCCGATCGTCACCGGCTGGCTGATGGCGACGGTCGGGACGAACGGCTTTTTCCTGTATCTGGCGCTGCTGAATGCGGTGCTGGCGGTCTATGCCGGCTGGCGCATGACCCGCCGCCCGGCCCTGCCGACCGAGGAAACCGGCGCCTTCGCCGTGATCTCGCCCGCCGCGACCCCGCTGGCGGTCGAGGCCGCGCTGGAGGCCGCGCAGGACATTACCCCCCCCGAAACCCCGCCACAGGATTGATCGCGCGCGCCACCTCTGTCAGCCTGTGCCAAACAGGGGGGCGCCATGGATCACATCACCGACATCCTTCAGTTCTGGGACCGGATCGGCCCCGAGGGCTGGTATCGCGGGGACGACGCGCTGGACCGCGATATCCGCACACGCTACGCGGGCCTGTGGGAAGAGGCGCGCGACGGCGGATTGTCCGGCTGGCAGGCCACCGCGCCGGGGGCGCTGGCGCTGATCCTGTTGCTGGACCAGTTTCCGCGCAACATGTTCCGCGATCATGCCGACAGCTTCGCCACCGATGCCCGCGCCCTGGATGAGGCCACCCGCGCCATCGCCGCCGGCCACGACCTGGCCACCGACCCGCCGCTGCGCCAGTTCTTCTACCTGCCCTTCATGCATGCCGAGGATCGCGCCGCGCAGGACCGCTGCATCGCCTTGTTTGCCGAACGCATGCCGGGCGACAACCTGCGCCACGCTCGGGCACATGCCGATGTCATCGCCCGCTTTGGCCGCTTTCCCTGGCGCAACGCGGCGCTGGGCCGGGTGACCACCGCTGCCGAACAGGCCTTTCTGGATGCCGGCGGCTATGGCGCGGCGCTGCAACGGATAGGCCCGGCGGATGCGGGCCATTGAAGCGCGCGGGAAAATAGTTTAAGGCCAAACTAGTTTTTTGATGGGGGAATGACATGGCAGCCAGAAGCTTCGACATGATCGTGATCGGCGCAGGCCCCGGCGGCTATGTTGCCGCCATCCGCGGCGCGCAGCTGGGCCTGAACGTGGCGATTGTCGAACGCGAACACCTGGGCGGCATCTGCCTGAACTGGGGCTGCATCCCGACCAAGGCGCTGCTGCGTTCCGCCGAGGTGTTCCACCTGATGCACCGCGCCAAGGACTTCGGGCTCAGCGCCGAAAAGATCGGTTTTGATCTGGATGCCGTGGTGGCCCGGTCGCGCGGGGTGGCCAAACAGCTGTCGGGCGGTATCGGCCACCTGATGAAGAAGAACAAGGTCACCGTGGTGATGGGCGAGGCCAGCCTGCCAAAGCAGGGCATGGTCGCGGTCAAGACCGACAAGGGAACCGAGGAGCTGACCGCGAAGGCCATCGTTCTGGCCACCGGCGCGCGCGCGCGCACCCTGCCGGGGCTGGAAGCCGACGGCGATCTGGTCTGGACTTACCGCCACGCGCTGCAACCCAAGCGCATGCCCAAAAAGCTCCTGGTGATCGGATCGGGCGCAATCGGCATCGAATTCGCCAGCTTCTTCAATACGCTCGGCGCCGACACCACGGTGGTCGAGGTGATGGACCGCGTCCTGCCGGTGGAAGATGCCGAAATCTCGGCCTTTGCGAAAAAGCAGTTCGTGAAGCAGGGGATGAAGATCCTGGAAAAGACCACGGTCAAGAAACTCGACCGGGGCAATGGCAAGGTCACCGCGCATCTCGAAGACGCCAAAGGCACCACCACGGCGGAATTCGACACGGTGATCTCGGCCGTGGGCATCGTGGGCAATGTCGAGGGCCTGGGACTGGAACAGCTGGGCGTGAAGATCGACCGCACCCATGTCGTGACCGATGACTATTGCCGCACCGGGGTGCCGGGGCTTTACGCCATCGGCGATATCGCCGGTGCCCCCTGGCTTGCGCACAAGGCCAGCCACGAAGGCGTGATGGTCGCGGAACTGATCGCGGGCAAACATCCCCATCCGATCAAACCCGGTTCGATCGCGGGCTGCACCTATTGTCATCCCCAGGTCGCCTCCGTCGGCCTGACCGAGGCGAAGGCGAAGGAACAGGGATATCAGGTCCGCGTCGGCCGCTTCCCCTTCGTCGGCAACGGCAAGGCGATCGCGCTTGGCGAACCCGAGGGGCTGGTGAAAACCGTCTTTGACGCCAAGACCGGCGAGCTTCTGGGCGCCCATATGGTCGGCGCCGAGGTGACCGAGCTGATCCAGGGCTATGTCATCGGCCGCACGCTGGAAACCACCGAGGAAGACCTGATGAACACCGTCTTCCCGCATCCCACGCTCAGCGAAATGATGCACGAATCCGTGCTGGACGCCTACGGTCGCGCGCTGCATTTCTGACATGGATTTCTGACCGGATCGGGCAGGGGGCGCCGCCCCCTCTGGCCTGCGGCCATTCACCCCCGAGGTATTTCGGGCAAGATGAAACGGCCGCTTTCACCTTGCCGAAAATACCTCGGGGGGAGTCGCGCAGCGACGGGGGGCAGCGCCCCCCGCCTTGGGCGCTTGATCAGCGCTCGATTGCGCCGCCCGCGGCGTGCCAGTCATGCAGGCCGCCCAAGTTGTAGACCGTCTTGTAGCCCATCTGCGCCAGCATTTGCGCGGCGCCTGCGCTGCGCCCGCCGCTGGCGCAATAAAGCGCCACCGGCTTGTCCACCGACAGGCCGGGCAGGCATTCCGGGCTGGCGGGGTCGCATTTCATCCGCAGCACCATCAGCGGCACATGCAGCGCGCCCGCCGCCTTGCCCGAGGCGCGCAGTTCCGCGACCTCACGCACGTCGATCAGGGTCATCTCCCCCGCCGCGACCTGGCGGACGGCCTCTTGCGGGGCGATCCGGTCGGCGCGCGCGAAGGACGGGCGCAGGAAGTTCAACATGTCGAAACCTTTCATCAAGCAGGCCGCGTGGCTTTGACGCTGATCTGGCAGATCGGGGACGGGAATCAAGAGGCTCTGCTGATAATTATATTCACAAAATGGAATTCGACGAGGGAAATCCGCTGCGGCCCGCCCGCCCCGGGTTACATGTTCATTTTTCGTTCGCATATTTGGGTTGGAGACTCGGGCGCCATGCCCTATCTAGGGCGGGGATCACCGGCGGGGTCACGGGGGCTGCCATGGCAGAGCAGAAATTCATCGAAGTGCGCGGCGCGCGCGAACATAACCTTAAGGGCGTGGATCTGGATATCCCGCGCGACCAGTTTGTGGTGATCACCGGGCTGTCGGGGTCGGGCAAATCCAGCCTGGCGTTCGACACGATCTATGCCGAGGGTCAGCGGCGCTATGTCGAAAGCCTGTCGGCCTATGCGCGCCAGTTCCTTGACATGATGGGCAAGCCCGATGTCGACCATATCTCGGGCCTGTCGCCGGCGATCTCGATCGAGCAGAAGACGACCTCGAAGAACCCGCGGTCCACCGTCGGCACCGTGACCGAAATCTATGACTATCTGCGCCTGCTGTTTGCGCGCGCGGGCACCCCCTACAGCCCCGCCACCGGTCTGCCGATCGAGGCGCAGCAGGTCCAGGACATGGTCGACCGCGTCATGGCCCTGCCCGAGGGCACGCGCGCCTATCTGCTGGCCCCCGTGGTGCGCGACCGCAAGGGCGAATACCGCAAGGAATTTCTGGAATGGCGCAAGGCGGGCTTTCAGCGCGTCAAGGTGAACGGCGCCTTCTACGACCTTGAAGAACCGCCCACGCTGGACAAGAAGTTCCGCCACAGCATCGATGTGGTGGTGGACCGGATCGTCGTGCGCGCGGGGCTGGAAACGCGGCTGGCCGACAGTTTCCGCACCGCGCTTGATCTGGCCGACGGGATCGCGCTGTTCGAAACCGTCGCGCCTGAAGGCGAGGCGCCCGAGGTCATCACATTCTCGGAAAAATTCGCTTGTCCCGTGTCCGGCTTCACCATCCCCGAGATCGAGCCGCGGCTGTTTTCCTTCAACGCGCCGCTAGGCGCTTGTCCGGTCTGTGACGGGCTTGGGGTCGAGCTGTTCTTTGACGAACGGCTGGTGGTGCCCGATGTGTCGCTGTCGGTGGCGGCGGGGGCGCTGGCGCCCTGGGCCAAGACGAAAAGCCCCTATTTCACCCAGACGATCGAGGCGCTGGCCAAGCATTACGGTTTCGATAAACGCAAGCCCTGGAAGGACTTGCCGGACGACGTTCAGAAACTTTTCCTGTATGGGTCCGGCAAGGATGAGATCAAGTTCCGCTTTGATGAAGGCGGCCGCGTCTATGAGGTTAGCCGCAGTTTCGAAGGCATCATCCCCAATATGGAACGCCGCTACCGCGAGACCGACAGTGCCTGGTCGCGCGAAGAGATGGAGCGCTATCAGAACAACCGCCCCTGCGGCGCCTGTGGCGGCCACCGGCTGAAGCCCGAGGCGCTGGCGGTGAAGATCGGCGGCAAGCATATCGGCCAGCTGGTGGAGCTGTCCATCCGCGACGCCCATGCGCGGATCGAGGAGGTGCCCGGCCAGCTGAGCGCGCAGAAGAATGAAATTGCCCGGCCCATTCTGAAGGAGATCCGCGAACGCCTTGGATTCCTTGTCAATGTCGGGCTGGACTATCTGACGCTGTCGCGCGCGGCCGGCACGCTTTCGGGCGGCGAAAGCCAGCGGATCCGGCTGGCCAGCCAGATCGGATCGGGCCTGACAGGGGTGCTTTATGTGCTGGATGAACCCTCGATCGGGCTGCATCAGCGCGACAATGACCGCCTGCTGGGCACGCTGAAGAACCTGCGCGATCAGGGCAATTCGGTGCTGGTCGTGGAACATGACGAGGATGCGATCCGCCACGCGGATTACGTGTTCGACATCGGCCCGGGTGCGGGCGTGCATGGCGGGCGCGTGGTCGCCCAGGGCACGCCCGAGGCGATTGCCGCCGATCCGGCCAGCCTGACGGGGCAGTATCTGTCGGGCAAACGCGCCATTCCGGTGCCTGCCGAACGGCGCACTGGAAATGGCAAAAAGATAACCGTGGAAAGGGCTTGCGGGAACAACCTCAAGCATGTCACGGTGGATTTCCCGTTGGGGGAATTCGTTTGCGTCACCGGTGTGTCGGGGGGCGGAAAATCCACGCTGACCATCGAGACGCTGTTCAAGACCGCCTCGATGCGGCTGAATGGCGCGCGCCAGACGCCCGCGCCCTGCGACACGGTCAAGGGGCTGGAACATCTGGACAAGGTCATCGACATCGACCAGCGCCCGATCGGGCGCACGCCCCGGTCAAACCCCGCGACCTATACCGGCGCCTTCACGCCCATCCGCGACTGGTTCGCAGGCCTGCCCGAGGCGCAGGCGCGCGGCTACAAGCCCGGGCGGTTCAGCTTCAACGTCAAGGGCGGCCGGTGTGAGGCCTGTCAGGGCGACGGTGTCATCAAGATCGAGATGCATTTCCTGCCCGATGTCTATGTCACCTGCGAAACCTGCAAGGGCCAGCGCTACAACCGTGAAACGCTGGAAGTTAAGTTCAAGAACAAAAGCATAGCCGACGTTCTTGACATGACGATTGAAGATGCGCAGGCGTTTTTCCAGGCCGTTCCGGCGATCCGCGAAAAGATGGATGCGCTGGTCGAGGTGGGGCTGGGCTATATCAAGGTGGGCCAGCAGGCCACGACACTGTCGGGCGGCGAGGCGCAGCGCGTCAAGCTGGCCAAGGAACTAAGCCGCCGCGCCACGGGCCGCACGCTTTACATCCTGGACGAACCCACCACCGGCCTGCATTTCGAGGATGTGAAAAAGCTGCTTGAGGTGCTGCACAGCCTGGTCGATCAGGGCAATACCGTCGTGGTGATTGAACATAATCTGGATGTCATCAAGACCGCCGACTGGATCATCGACATCGGTCCCGAAGGTGGCGATGGCGGCGGCGAGGTCGTGGCCGAGGGCACACCCGAAACCATCGCGACCGTGCCCGGCAGCCATACCGGGCGCTATCTGGCGCCGATGCTCAAGGCGCGGCGGGTGGCGGCGGAATGACCGCCGCCGCCTGCGGTTGACTTAGTTCAGCACCCGCGACAGCGCGCCCATCAGTTCCAGCACCTCGCCGGTCTTGCGGTTGACGCGGTAGAAATCGTCGCCGACGCGATAATAGGTCGCGCCGCGATCCAGGCCATAGCGCCAGGGGTCACGCACCAGGACATAGCCGTCGCGGATGCGGTCGCCCTTGCGGAAGCCGGACCATTTCTTGGCCTGACCGGGTGGCACGCAGGGCGGGTTCTTCTTGGCCAGGCCCGGCGGGCAGCCCTGCACGCGGTATTCGTGGCGGAACTGGTCCTGATGGTTGAAACGGTGCTTGCCCTTGCCATCGGCCAGCGCCACGGCGGGCGCCAGCGCGATCAGGGCTGCTAGGGTCATGGTCTTCATCGGTTGCCTCCGAAAGCTTTCCCCCCTCAATGCATCAGGTCCGCCGCCGGTTCCAATCACCTGGCGGTGAAGCGGCGGAACCTTGCCACCGCCCGGCTTACTTGCGCGGGCAGGTGTTCATCCCAAGGATCGAATACAGCGGGCAGGTCGAGAAGATCCCGGTCAGCAGCGGCACGATGCCAATCAGGTAGGCCCAGCGATAGGTCGCCTCGGCGTTAAGGAAAAACCCCAGCAGCAGGGCGGCGCCCACGACGATGCGCAGGATGCGGTCGATGCCGCCGACATTGGTCTTGAACATGGCACACTCCATCAAAAAGGCGGGCGTTCTGCCCGCCTTATCGAAGTGTAACGCAAGAAAGCCCGTTCTGTCAGTGGCTTGTTTCGGCGCTGCGCGTCTCAGCCACGCCCGCGCTTTTCAAAGCGCGGCAGCATGGCGGAAAAATCGCGGCCCTTGCCATCCTCGGCTTCCACGAAGCTGGTATAAAGCGCCGCGGCCAGCTGGCCCATCGGCGTGTCGGCATCGGCGGCCTCGGCGGCCTGTTGGGACAGGCGCAGATCCTTCAGCATCAGCTCGGCGGCAAAACCGGGCTTGTAGCCATTGTCGGCAGGCGAGGTCGGCCCGACACCCGGCGCCGGGCAATAGGCGTTCATCGACCAGCTGTAACCCGACGAGGTGGACACCACATCAAACATCTTCTGCCGGTCCAGCCCCAGCTTGTCGGCCAGGGCAAAGGCCTCGCAGGTGGCGATCATGGTCACGCCCAGGATCATGTTGTTGCAGATCTTGGCGGCTTGGCCCGCGCCCGCGGCGCCGCAGTGAACCGCCTTCTGGCCCATGATGTCAAACAGCGGCTTGACCGTGGCAAAGGCCGCGTCCGACCCGCCGACCATGAAGGTCAGCGTGCCCGCCGCCGCCCCGCCGACGCCGCCCGACACCGGGGCATCCAGCGCGCCAAGCCCCGCCGCCGCTGCCTGATCGGCCACCGCGCGGGCGCTTTCCACATCGACGGTGGAACAGTCGCACAGCACCGCGCCCGCGGCCATCGCCGGGATCACCTCGGCCGCGACGGCGCGCAGGATCGCGCCATTGGGCAGCATGGTGATGACCACATCCGCGCCCGTGGCGGCCTCGGCCGCGCTGGCGGCCTTGGTGACGCCTTCGGGCATGGGCGCGGCCAGGTCAAAGCCCGTGACCGCGTGGCCTGCCTTGACCAGGTTCGCGGCCATCGGGCCGCCCATGTTGCCAAGGCCGATAAATCCGATCTTCATCCTTCACTCCTCCCAGATGGCCGCCTCGGGGCCCAGTGGTTCCAGCATTGCCGCGACCTCTTGCGGGCGCAGGCTGTCAATGGTGTGTTGCCAGCGCGGGTTGCGGTCCTTGTCGATGATCTGCGCGCGCACGCCTTCCAGGAAATCGCCCTGCGCGCAGGCCCGCCAGGTAAAGCGGAATTCATGCGACAGCGCCGCGCGGATCGTGGGATTGGCCCGCGTCATCCGCACCAGCGCCAGCGTGGCGGCCATCGAAAGGGCCGAATTGCGCCCGATCGGCTTCAGCGTCTCGGCGGCGAAGGCATCGCCCTGCGCCTGAAGCGCTGCGACGATGCTGGCAAGATCCGCCCCGCCAAAGGCCGCATCCACCGCGGCCTGATGGTCCGCAAGCCGGCTGGCCGGGGCAGGGTGGGCGGGGATCACGCCCGGATCGCCCGTGTCGATCAGCCGGTCCTTCAGCGCGGGCCAGTCGGCCTCGGGGACGAAGGCATCGGCAAAACCCGCATGGATCGCATCGCCCGCATCCATCCGCGCGCCGGTAACGCCCAGATATTCGCCCAGATAGCCCGGCGCGCGCGCCAGGATCAGCGTGCCGCCGACGTCGGGGATCAGGCCGATGCCGCTTTCGGGCATCGAGACTTGCGTGCTTTCGCCGACGATGCGGTGGCGCGCATGGCCACCCACGCCCACGCCCCCGCCCATCACAAAGCCCTGCATGAAGGCCACGATCGGCTTGGGGTAATCGGCGATCTTGGCGTTCATGCGGTATTCGTCGCGCCAGAATTCGCGCCCCAGCGTGTAATCGCCCGCCCGGCCCGCGTGATAGACCGCCGCGATGTCGCCGCCCGCGCAGAAGGCACGATCGCCCGCCGCGTCGATCAGCACGATCTGCACCTCTTCATCCTCGCGCCAGTCATCCAGTGCGCTTTCGATCACCAGCGCCATGTCGTGGCTGAGCGCGTTGAGCGCCTTTGGCCGGTTGAAGGTCAACCAGCCCGCGCGGCCCTGCTTGCGCGCGATCATCTCGGGTTCCGGAGCCTCAGTCATCTCAGCCCCTTTCCGCCAGCAGCGTGCGCGCCACGATCAGGCGCATGATCTCATTCGTGCCTTCCAGGATCTGGTGCACGCGCAGGTCGCGCACGATCTTTTCAATGCCGTAATCGGCCAGATAGCCATAGCCGCCATGCAGTTGCAGGCACTGGTTGGCCACGTCAAAGGCCGCGTCGGTGACATGCATCTTGGCCATAGCGCAGAACTTGGTGGCATCGGCCGCGCCCTGATCCAGCTTCCAGGCGGCCTGGCGCAGGAAGGTGCGGGCGGCCTGCAGCCGGACCTCCATCTCGGCCAGGCGGAACTGCAGCGCCTGGAACTGATCCAGCGTCTGGCCAAAGGCGCGGCGTTCGCCCATATAGGCCAGCGTCTGGTTCAGCGCCTGTTGCGCGCCCCCCAGGGCCGAGGCCGCGATGTTCAGCCGCCCGCCATCCAGACCGGCCATGGCATAGGCAAAGCCCTTGCCCTCAACCCCCAGCAGGTGATCGGCCGGCACGTCGCAATCGTCGAACTGCACCTGCGCGGTCGGCTGCGCGCGCCAGCCCATCTTGTCTTCCAACGCGCCGAAGGACAGCCCCGGCGTGCCGTTTTCCACCAGCATGGCGGAAATGCCCTTGGGGCCGTCGCCCCCGGTGCGGACCATGCACAGATAGACATCCGAATAGCCCCCGCCCGAGATGAAGGCCTTGGTGCCGTTGATCCGAAATCCCGCCTCGCTCCGATCGGCGCGGGTGCGCAGCGCCGCCGCGTCAGACCCCGATCCCGGCTCGGTCAGGCAGTAGGAAAACACCTTGGTCATGCTGCAGGCATCGGGCAGCCAGCGGGCCTTGGCCGCGTCGCTGCCATAGCGGTCGATCATGCCCGCGCACATGTTGTGGATCGACAGGAAGGATCCGACCGAGGGGCAGGCCATCGCCAGCGCCTCAAAGACCAGCGTCGCATCCAGCCGCGACAGCCCCGATCCGCCATACGCCTCGTTGACATAGATCCCGCCTAGGCCCAGCTCGGCCACCTTCCCCCACAGATCGCGCGGGATCGTACCTTCCGCTTCCCACGCACGGGCAAACGGCGCGATCTGCTCTTGCCCGAAAGTCAGGGCCATGTCGAAAATCGCCTGCTGCTCCTCGCTCAAGGCAAAATCCATCCTCTCCTCCCACAGTTCTGGTCGATGTCCCGGAAATCCGCCGCCTGTCTGACTGTGAAACCTTGCAGGAATTTTGCAAGGGCCGCGCCGCTGGCGGGCGGCGGCGGGGGCGCTGCCCCCGCACCCCCGAGGTATTTTCGGCAAGATGAAGAGGGCGGCTTTTCATCTTGCCCCAAATACCTTCGCCGAAGGCAAGGCCGCCCGGGGGGCGGCCTTATCCCGTCAGTCCATGGCCTTGAAGTTGAAGGCCGACCCTTCCTTGATCCCGCTCGGCCAGCGCGAGGTGACCGTTTTCGTGCGGGTGTAGAAGCGGAAGGCATCGGGGCCGTGCTGGTTCAGGTCGCCGAAAGAGGATTTCTTCCAGCCGCCGAAGGTGTGATAGGCCAGCGGCACCGGGATCGGCACGTTGATGCCGATCATGCCGACATTGACGCGGGCGGCGAAATCGCGCGCGGTGTCGCCATCGCGGGTGAAGATCGCGGTGCCGTTGCCGTATTCGTGGTCCATCGCCAGCTTCAGCGCCTCTTCATAGGTCTTGGCGCGCACGGTCGACAGGACCGGACCGAAGATTTCCTGTTTGTAGATGTCCATGTCGGGGGTGACGTGGTCAAACAGGTGCGGGCCGACGAAGAAGCCATCCTCATAGCCCTGCAGGCTGAAGTCGCGACCATCGACCACCAGCTTTGCGCCCTGCGCCACGCCGGTTTCCACCAGCCGCAGGATATTGGCCTTGGCCGCGCCGGTCACCACGGGGCCGTAGTCGACGTCGTTGCCCGCCGTCCAGGGACCGACCTTCAGCTTTTCGATCCGCGGAACCAGCTTCTCGATCAGCCGATCGGCGGTTTCCTCGCCCACCGGCACCGCGACCGAGATCGCCATGCAGCGTTCGCCCGCCGCGCCATAGCCTGCGCCCACCAGCGCATCGGCGGCCTGATCCAGGTCCGCGTCCGGCATGATGATCATGTGGTTCTTGGCGCCGCCAAAGCACTGCACGCGCTTGCCGTTCGCCGTGCCGCGCGAATAGATGTAATGCGCGATCGGGGTCGAGCCGACAAAGCCGATGCCCTGGATCGTTTCATTGTCCAGGATCGCGTCGACCGAGTCCTTGTCGCCGTTGATCACCTGCAGCACGCCATCGGGCAGGCCCGCTTCCTGGAACAGCGCCGCCAGCATCAGCGGCACCGAGGGGTCGCGCTCCGAGGGCTTGAGGATATAGGCATTGCCCGCGGCCAGCGCCGGGCCCATCTTCCACAGCGGGATCATGGCGGGGAAGTTGAACGGCGTGATGCCCGCGGCCACGCCCAGCGGCTGGCGCATGGAATACATGTCGATGCCGGGGCCGGCGCTGTCGGTGAATTCCCCCTTCAGCAGATGCGGCGCGCCGATGCAGAATTCGATCACCTCCAGCCCGCGCTGGATGTCGCCCTTGGCGTCGGGGAAGGTCTTGCCATGTTCGGACGACAGCACCTCGGCCAGCTTGTCCATGTCGCGGTTGATCAGGCGCACCATTTCCATCATCACGCGGGCGCGTTTCTGCGGGTTGGTGGCGCCCCAGGCGACCTGGGCGCGGGCCGCATCGGCCACGGCCTGATCCAGTTCCGCCTTGGTGGCCAGCGCCACGCGGGCCTGCACCTCACCGGTGGCGGGGTTGAAGACATCTGCGAAGCGGCCCGACGTGCCCGCGACCAGCTTGCCGTTGATCCAATGTCCGATCTCTTTCATGGCATCCTCCCGAGGATTGATCTGCCTGATCTTAGGCTTGCAATTTTGGTGGCAAAAGAGGAAGGATGGCAAAAGCGTTTTGCATTTTTGCAAAGGTGGCCCGATGCCCGACTGGGATGACCTGCGGATTTTCCTGGCTGTTGCCCGATCTGAAAGCCTGTCGGGGGCGGGCCGGGGGCTAAAGCTGGACGCCGCGACCGTGGGCCGGCGCATCGCGCGGCTGGAGGAGGCGCTGGCCGCCAAGCTTTTCGTGAAATCCCCGCAGGGCTATGCGCTGACCGATGCCGGGGCGCGGCTTTTGCCGCATGCCGAACAGGCCGAACAGGCGCTGGCGCGCGCGACCGAGGATCTGGGCGGCGCGGCGGGCCTGTTGTCGGGGCAATTGCGTATCGGCGCGCCCGATGGCTGCGCCAATTACCTGCTGCCGCAGGTCTGCGCCGATCTGTGCGATGCCCATCCGGGGCTGGAAATCCAGATCGTCGCCCTGCCGCGTGTCTTCAACCTGTCCAAGCGCGAGGCGGACATGGCGATTGCCGTCTCGCCCCCGGCCGCGGGGCGGCTGACCGTGCAGCGGCTGACCGATTACCGGCTGCACCTGGCCGCGCATGAGGACTATCTGGCGCGCCATCCGCCGATTCGGTCCAAGGCGGATCTGCGGGGGCACCGGATGATCGGCTATATCCCGGACATGATCTTTGACAAAGAACTGGATTACCTGGCCGAAACCGGGGCGGAAACCCTGGGCCTGGCGTCGAATTCCGTTTCGGTGCAGATGCAGGCAGTGCGCGCGGGCGCGGGGCTGGCGATCGTGCATGATTTCGCGATCCCCTTCACACCGGGCGTGCGCAAGGTGCTGACCGATCAGATCGCGCTGACGCGGGCCTTCTGGCTGATCCGCCATGCCGATGACCGCCGATCCGAACGGCTGACACGCCTGGCCGAGGCGCTGGGGCAGGGGCTGCGGCGCGAGGTCGCCCGGCTTGAGGCGCTCGGCGACGGGCCGCCCATGCAACCCTGCGCTGAACGCCCCGCTTGACAGATTTCCCCGGGGGAAGGACGCTGGATCTCCGCGTTGCAGATGGGAGGTTGTCATGCAGGTGCTTCAGATCCTCAAGTCCAAGGCCGATGACGGGGTGGTCACCATCGCCCCCGGCGCAAGTGTCACACAGGCGGCCGAGCTGCTGTCGACCCGCCGCATCGGCGCGGTGATCGTCTCGCCCGATGGCAAGGCCGTGGCGGGCATCCTGTCGGAACGCGATATCGTGCGCGAACTGGGCCGGCGCGGCCCCGGCTGCCTGACCGACCGGGTCGATGACCTGATGACACGGGAAATCGTGGGCTGCCGGCGCGACGACAGCGCCGATCAGGTGCTGGAACGCATGACCGAGGGCCGGTTCCGCCACATGCCGGTGATGGAGGGCGAGGACATGATCGGCCTGATCTCGATCGGCGATGTGGTCAAGGCGCGGCTGTCGGAACTGTCGATGGAAAAAGAGGCGCTGACCGGCATGATCATGGGCTCCTGACGCCGCATTGCGGCACGCTGCCTCTTGCAATTTCTGACGCAATATTGTTGCGTGCCGCAAACGTTACGCGGGCTCAGGAGGATCCCCATGCGCATCGGCCTCTATCCCGGAACCTTCGACCCGGTGACACTTGGGCATATCGACATCATCCAGCGCGCCCTGGCGCTGGTGGATCGTCTGGTGATCGGCGTGGCCATCAACCGCGACAAAGGCCCGCTTTTCCCGCTGGACCAGCGCGTGGCGATGCTTGAGGCCGAATGCGCCGAAATCACCGCCCGCTGCGGCGGTGAGATCGTCGTGCATCCGTTCGAAAACCTGCTGATCGATTGCGCCCGCGATGTCGGCGCCCAGGTCATCATCCGCGGCCTGCGGGCGGTGGCGGATTTCGAATATGAATTCCAGATGGTCGGCATGAACCGCGCGCTGGATTCCAGCATCGAGACGGTGTTCCTGATGGCCGACGCGCGCCGGCAGGCGATTGCTTCGAAACTGGTCAAGGAAATCGCGCGTCTGGGCGGGGATGTGTCGAAATTCGTGACCCCCGCCGTGCGCGACGCGCTGGTGGCCCGCTACGCCTGACGCCCCCGGGCGCGCGCCTTTGGCGGGCCTGCGCCTCCGGCGGGAGTATTTGGGCCAAGAAGAAGCCCGCGGGTCTTTTCATCTTGAAGAAGTCCGCGGGTCCTTTCATCTTGCCGAAAATACCTCGGGGGTGCGGGGGCGGCGCCCCCGTTACGTCAACGCCAAAAGGCGACGTAAGACACAAGATCCAGAAATTTCCGCGCAATAAACAGGAAACCGCCCCCGCCGTTGGCCAGGCCATCGACAAGGGCGATCAGCACGATCAGGGCCGCGAGGCCGAAGGCGACGCGGTTGGGCATGGTTATTGCAGCAGGCGCCCCATCGCGGCGGCGACATCGGCCATCCGGCACGAGAAGCCCCATTCATTGTCATACCAGGCCAGCACCCGCACCAGCTTGCCGCCGGTGACCTTGGTCTGGTCGGGCGCGAAGATCGAGGAATAGGGGGTGTGGTTGAAGTCGATCGAGACCTTGGGTTCCGGGTCATAGGCCAGCACCATGCCCATGTAGCCCTGGGCGGCCTCGCGCACGATTTCGTTGACTTCGTCCTTGGTCACCGACTTGCCGGCGATGAAGGTCAGGTCCACGGCCGAGACATTCGGGGTGGGCACGCGCAGCGCGGTGCCATCCAGCTTGCCGGCCAGTTCGGGCAGCACCTCGCCGATCGCCTTGGCAGCACCGGTCGAGGTGGGGATCATCGACATGGCGGCGGCGCGGGCGCGATACAGATCCTTGTGGCGGCGGTCCAGCGTCGGCTGGTCGCCGGTGTAGGAATGCACCGTCGTCATGATGCCCGATTCGATGCCGATCGTGTCGTTGAGCACCTTGGCCAGCGGCGCAAGGCAGTTGGTGGTGCACGACCCGTTCGACACGACCAGGTGTTCGGGCAGCAACTGGCGGTGGTTCACGCCATAGACCACGGTCTTGTCGGCATTCTTGGCCGGGGCCGAAACCAGCACGCGTTTCGCGCCGCGGGTCAGGTGCACGGCGGCCTTGTCGCGGTCGTTGAACTTGCCGGTGCATTCCAGCACGACATCGACTCCGTCCCAGTTCAGTTCCTCGGGGTTGTAGGTCGACATCACCTCGATCGGGCCGCGGCCCAGGTCCAGCGTATTGCCGCTGACCTTGACCGGACCGGCGAAGCGGCCATGCACGCTGTCGTATTTCAGAAGATGGGCATTCGTCTCAATCGGGCCGGTGGCGTTGATCTTGACCACCTGCACGTCGTTGCGCGATGCTTCGGCGATATGGGCCAAGGTGCAGCGGCCGATGCGGCCGAAGCCGTTGATCCCGATGGTGACGGTCATGTGCGCTCTCCAAATTCTGCGACGCCAGATGCTGCAGGGCCGGGGCCCGCGGCATTGTTCCTGAACCCGGATACCATGGCCTGAGCGTTGGGAAAACCCGTGTGCACAAGGTGATAGCGGAAACATCCCGCCGTTGGCGATAACGTGAGCGGGGCAAGCGCGCGTCCGCGCGCCCCGCCGCCTGTTCGGCCCATTCATCGTTAGGCAGTTTGGGTCGGGGAAATGGGGTGAGTCGGCCCATCCCTATGCCCGGCGCAAGGGGTCAGTCGCTGTCTTCGGCCACCAGGAACAGCTCGCCCGCCGCCTCCATTCCCCGGATCGCGGCGACGATCGCGGCCATCGCCTCTTCTGCGTCCTTGTCCTTGACCTTGCCCAGATTGGCCATTTCGTCGCGCAGGCCGGCGGCCATGCGCTGGGACATGTTGGAAAGGATGAATTCAGCCGATTTTTCATCGGCCGCCCCCTTTGCGCCGGCCAGCGCGGTGACCAGTTGGGCCTGATCCACCACGCGCAGGATCCGGGGAATGTCGCGCGGGTCGATGCGGGTGGGGATGTTGGTGAAGGTGAAGATCGCCTTTTTCACCTGATCGGCAAAGACCTGATCGTCTTCTTCCAGACCCTTGAGCACGGCATCGCGCGTGGCGGCGGGTGAATAGTTCAGGATCGCGCCCACGCGTTCGACCGGGCCGGTGTCGAAGGCCTTGGGCGGGATCGCATCCAGTTGTGCTGCGATCGCCTGGCCGATGCGTTGCACCGTCTCGGGGGCGACATTTCCGGTCAGCGACACCGCATAGGCCACGCGGCGCGCCTTTTCCCCCGGCAATTTCCCCAGAAGTTCCGCGGCCTTGGCGACCGACAGCTTGGACAGCATGACGGCCCCCACCTCGATGCTTTCCTCTTCCAGGATCGGCAGCAGCATATCAGCCGAAAGCCCCGAGATCCGGTCCCAGGGATCGCCGCGGCCGCTTGCGCCGGCCATCCGGCGCAGCCGGTTTGCCGCCGAGGCCGACAGATGCCCATCCAGCAGCGACAGCGCGCCATCCAGCCCGCCGGGGAAGGACAGGCCCACTGATTCCAGATGGTGGCAGAATTCCTCGACGACCGACGACAGCGTGTCGCGGTCGACCATCCGCATTGCGGCGATTTCCTCGGTCAGGCTGGTCTGCATATCCTCGGGCAGGTCGGCCAGGGGCAGCCGCGCCCCTTCCGACATCAGCAGACGCACGATCACGGCGGCCTTTTGGCGCCGCGACAGGCGCGGGGTCGCAAAGACCGACCCCATTGGCCGCCCGGGCGACCCCGCCGGGGACGATAGCTGGCCAAGACCGTTCAGCGGTGCGATTGCGTTCACAACATCCTCCGTCGTGCATTCCGAAGGGAAGGCTCGCACAGAGGCGTTAAGGCGCGGTTACGTCAGCTGGACTGAAGCACACAGGCCTTGCTGGCGCTGTCCCAGACCTGACCTTGCGGGCAGGACATGGCGGCGTGGGTTTCGCTGCAGCGGGCATTGGCGCTGGCGGTCATCGGCACAAGGGCCAGCAGGGCGGCAAAGAAAAGACGGGTCATCGTGATCTCCCTGATCGCTTGGAACTACAGCAGACCACGATTCCCGGTTTACGCAAAGTCACGCGACCGTGAGGCCGGTCGCGTGACCCATCAGACGCAGGGGCCGATCAGGCGCCGAAGACGCGGGCGAAGATCGTGTCGACGTGTTTGGTGTGATAGCCAAGGTCGAATTTTTCCTCGATCTCGGCAGGGCTTAGCGCGGCGGTCACCTCAGGGTCGGCCAAAAGCTCGGTCTTGAAATCCGCACCCTGTTCCCAGACCTTCATCGCGTTGCGCTGGACCAGACGATAGCTGTCTTCGCGCGACACGCCCGCCTGGGTCAGCGCCAGCAGAACCCGCTGCGACATCACCAGCCCTTTGAACTTGTTCATGTTTTTCAGCATGTTGTCAGGGTAGATCACCAGCTTTTCGACGACACCGGCCAGCCGGTTCAGCGCGAAATCCAGCGTGATGGTGGCGTCAGGCGCAATGCCGCGTTCAACCGAGCTGTGCGAGATGTCGCGTTCGTGCCAAAGCGCCACGTTTTCCATCGCCGGGATCACCGCCATCCGCACCAGACGGGCAAGGCCAGTCAAATTTTCGGTCAGCACCGGGTTGCGCTTGTGCGGCATCGCGCTGGACCCCTTCTGGCCGGGGCTGAAGAATTCTTCGGCCTCCAGCACCTCGGTGCGCTGCATGTGGCGGATTTCAGTGGCGATATTCTCGATGCTGCTGGCGATCACGCCCAGCGTGGCAAAGAACATCGCGTGACGGTCGCGCGGGATGACCTGCGTGCTGATCGGCTCGGGGCGCAGGCCCAGCATCTTGCAGACATGTTCTTCCACCGCGGGGTCGATGTTGGCGAATGTGCCGACCGCGCCGGAAATCGCGCCGGTGGCCACTTCCCAGCGGGCCTTTTCAAGACGGTTCTTGTTGCGGTCCATTTCCGCATAGAAGCGCGCGAAGGTCAGGCCCATCGTGGTCGGTTCGGCGTGGATGCCGTGGCTGCGGCCGATGCGGATGGTGTCCTTGTGTTCATAGGCGCGCTTTTTCAGCGCGGCCAGAACCTTGTCCATATCGGCCAGAAGGATGTCGGCGGCGCGCACCAGCTGGATATTCAGCGTGGTGTCCAGCACATCCGAGGAGGTCATGCCCTGATGGACAAAGCGCGCATCCTCGGACCCGATGTGTTCGGCCAGATGCGTCAGGAAGGCGATCACGTCGTGCTTGGTGACGGCCTCGATCTCATCGATGCGGGCGACGTCGAATTCCACATCCTTGGCGCGCCAGACGGCTTCGGCATTGGCCTTGGGGATCACGCCCAGTTCGGCCTGCGCGTCACAGGCATGGGCCTCGATCTCATACCAGATCTTGAACTTGGTCTCGGGCGACCAGATGGCGACCATTTCGGGGCGGGCATAGCGCGGGATCATCGGCGGGCCTTTCGGTTGTGGCGGGGTTGGCGGGCTAATAGACTGCGTGGGGGACTGGGGCAAGGAAAAGGGGGCGCCGATGGTGCCGGCATTGGCGGATTTCGAGGGGCGCTGGCGGCTGGTGCGGATGATCCGGCAGGCGGATGGCCAGACGATGCGGTTTCAGGGCGAGGCGGTCTTTGCGCCGGTCGCCGGGGGTTTGCGCTATCGCGAGGCGGGCGTGCTGGTGATCCCGGGCGAGGGCACGCTGCGGGCCGAGCGGGACTATCTGTGGCGCGATGCGGGCGGGCGGATCGCGGTGGATTACGCTGACGGGCGGGCGTTTCACGATTTCGACCCCGCTGATCCGCAGGCGCACCACCGCTGCGACCCCGACGATTACCGCGTGCGCTATGATTTCGCGCGCTGGCCCGATTGGCGGGCGGATTGGGCCGTGACCGGGCCGCGCAAGGATTATGCGATGACCTCGGATTACACGCGCGGCTGAGGCCGGGCAGGGGGGCGCTGCCCCACCTCGGGCTGCGCCCTCACCCCCCGGGATATTTGGGCAAAGTCGAAGGGGATTTGCCTTGCAAGGGGGGCGCGGTTCCCCTAAAAGCCAGTATCCTTCCGCATTCACGAAACCGGCGCAGCCTCTCGTGGCGGGGCGCGGAAGGGGTGACCCGCCTATGAAGCGCGCCTGCAAAGACAGGAGCACACATGCCGCTTTACGAGCATGTCCTCATTGCGCGTCAGGACCTTTCCAACGCGCAGGCCGAAGGCCTGGTTGAACATTTCTCCACCGTCCTGGCGGATAACGGCGGCAAGGTCGTCGAATCCGAGTACTGGGGCGTGAAGACCATGGCCTACAAGATCAACAAGAACCGCAAGGGCCATTACGCCTTCCTGAAAACCGACGCGCCCTCGGCCGCGGTGCAGGAAATGGAACGTCTGGCCCGTCTGCATGACGACGTGATGCGTGTGCTGACCGTGAAGGTCGATGCGCATGAAGAGGGCCCCTCGGTCCAGATGCAGAAGCGCGACGAGCGTGGTGAGCGCGGCGAGCGTGGTGATCGGGGTGACCGTGGCGAGCGCCGCGAGCGTTCCGACCGCGGCGACCGTCGCTGATCCGGCCTGAAGGAAAGGACATAATCCATGGCGAACAAACCGTTTTTCCGCCGCCGCAAAGTCTGCCCCTTCTCGGGCGAAAATGCGCCGAAGATCGACTACAAGGATGTGCGTCTGCTGCAGCGCTACATCAGCGAGCGGGGCAAGATCGTGCCCGCCCGCATCACCGCCGTTTCGGCCAAGAAACAGCGTGAGCTGGCCCGTGCGATCAAGCGCGCCCGCTTCCTTGCGCTGCTGCCCTATGCCGTGAAGTAAGGAGAGAGGCACATGCAAGTCATCCTTCTGGAACGTGTGGCCAAGCTTGGCCAGATGGGCGAGGTCGTGAACGTCAAGGACGGTTACGCCCGCAACTTCCTGCTGCCGCAGGGCAAGGCGCTGCGCGCCAACGACGCGAACATCAAGTCGTTCGAGACCCGCAAGGCGCAGCTGGAAGCGCGCAACCTGGAAACCCGCAAGGAAGCCGAAGCACTTGGCGAAAAGCTGGACGGCCAGCAGTTCGTGGTGATTCGGTCCGCCTCGGATTCGGGCGCGCTTTATGGGTCGGTCACGCCGCGTGACGCGGCCGATGCCGCCACCGCCGCGGGCTTCAGCGTTGACCGCAAGCAGGTCGTGCTGATCGCGCCGATCAAGTATCTGGGTCTGCACACCGTGTCGGTCTTGCTGCATCCGGAAGTCACCGTCTCGATCGCGCTGAACGTCGCGCGTTCGGCCGAAGAGGCCGAGCTGCAGGCGTCGGGCAAGTCGATCCAGGAACTGGCCGCCGAGGCCGAGGCCCAGGCAGAATTCGAGATCGCCGAACTGTTCGACGAAATCGGCGCTGCCAACGAGCACGAAGACGAGCGCTGATCGCGCCAACACAGCTATCAGACCGCGCCCTTCGGGGCGCGGTTTTCGTTTGTGGGTCGGGGGCCTTGTGGGGGCTGCCCATATCTCATACTGATAGGAAGCCGTCGTCTGGCGCAGGCCAGGACACCCCGTCACCCCAGGTTCTCACCGAGTTGAACATGAGCACAGGCCGGACCCACGCGCTGCGCACCGGTGCCCTTTCGTTGGCGCTTGTTCTGAGTTTTACGGTAACGTCCGAGGTGCTTTATCCGCTGCAGCGCCTGTTTGTGCCCGAAACCTGGCAGATCTTTCACGTTCTGTATCTGCCCCATGCGGTGCGGGTGATTGCGGCCTGGCTGTTCGGCTGGGCCAGCATCCTGTATCTGGCGCCGGGCACATTTCTTGTCATTTTGATCTGGGACCCGGTGGCGGCCAGTGGTTGGCAAGCGGCGGTGGTCTATCTGGCGGTGAATGTCGCGTCACCGCTGACCTTTCAGCTGCTGTGCATGGGGCGCGGGGCGCCGACCGTGCCGAGGCGGCGGGCGATGAACTGGCGCGGGCTGGTTCTGGCGGGCCTGATCGCGGCGCTGATGAACGCGCTGGCCCTTGTGGCGATGGCCGGATCACAGCTGTTCCCGGCGCAGCTTCAGGTGATGCTGGGCCTTGTTCTGGGCAATGTGCTGGGCATTGTCGTCAGCCTGTTCCTGTTGCTGGCGCTGTTTCGTGCGAACGAAAGGCGCCTGCTGGCCCCGGGGCGGGGGCGCGATCAGGCGTGACTGGTGCCTGCGCGCGGGCCCAGAACATAGGCGCGGGCGCGGGTTTTCGGCGCGCGCGCGACAAAGCCTTTGTCGATCAGTGACCGCAGGCCGCGGTGAAAGGTCGGCGTCGGGATCTTGGCGCAGAGCGAATGCTTGCGGATCGCCTCGGACCGGATGACGCCGTCGCTGTCGACCGCCAGCAAACGCACCGCATACAGGATGTCGAGTTCGTTTTGCGACAGGGTGTCGATCCCCAGATCGCGCTCAAGACCGAACAGCAGCTCTCGCAAACGCGCTACGCTTTCGAAGCGTTTGGTGCTGAAATTCTGATCGTCCATCATAGGATCACCCTGAAATACTGGTATTCGCACACGGCAACCGTGCCGTGGGTTCTTGATACTGGCAGCCTTTCATCAGGTTTTCAATTGCAACTCAACCGCGAAATTGGCCGCGGACGGCTTGCGGCAAGGCTGCGCCAATTTGCGCCGATCGGCCGGGGCGGCGGGCGACCGCGCGCATGAAAAAGGCCGCGCCCGAAGGCGCGGCCCGATGCCTGGATAAGGCGCGTGGGATCAGAGTTCGTCCAGCGCTTCGATCGCTTTTTGCAGATCGTCCTTCGAGACTTCCTTGTCCGAAACTTCGGCGCCCGAGACGATGAAATCCACCACCTTGTCTTCGAAGATCGGCGCGCGCAGCTGCTGTTGCATCTGGGCGTTCTGCTGCACGAATTCGAAGAAGGCGCGTTCCTGGCCCGGATACTGGCGCGCCTGGTTCAGCACGGCCTGGGTCATTTCGGCGTCGGTCACCTCGACCTTTTCCTTGCGGCCGACTTCGGCCAGCAACAGGCCCAGACGCACGCGGCGTTCGGCCAGTTTCTTGTGCTCATCCGTCGGCTCGATCGACCCGTGGTTATGGTCGTGAACCTCGGGGTTTTCCTCGTGCCACAGCTGGTGGGCGATCTGGGCGGCCTCGGCCTCGACCAGGCTGGGGGGCAGATCGAATTTCACCTGGGCATCCAGCTGATCCAGCAGCGCGCGCTTCATCACCGCGCGGGCGGCGCCTTTGTATTCGGCTTCCAGACGTTCGGCGATCTGCGCCTTCAGCGCGGCCAGATCCTCGGCGCCATAGCGCTTGGCCAGTTCATCGTCGAGTTCGGCCGGTTTTGGGGCCTTCACCGCCTTGACCGTGCACTTGAACACGGCGTCCTTGCCGGCCAGATGCTGCGCGCCATACTGTTCGGGGAAGGTGACCTTGACCTCAACCTCTTCCTCGGCCTTGGCGCCGACCAGCTGCTCTTCGAAGCCCGGGATGAACGAGCCCGAACCCAGCACCAGCGGATAATCCTCGCCCTTGCCGCCTTCGAAGGCTTCACCGTCGACAAAGCCTTCAAAGTCGATCACGACCTGATCGCCGTCCTTGGCCTTGGTGCCCTTCTTGCGGTCTTCGAAATTCTGGGCGTTCTTGGCCAGGTTTTCCAGCGCCTCGGTGACCGCGGCTTCTTCGGCCTTCACGGTCAGGCGTTCCAGCTTCAGGCCCTTGAGGTCGATTTCCGGGATCTCGGGCAGCTTCTCATACGAGACGTTGACCACGACATCCATGCCTTCTTTCCAGCTTTCGCCGTTTTCCATTTCGATCTTCGGCTGCATCGCGGGGCGGTCGCCGGACTTTTCGAAATGATCGTTCATCGCGCCATCGACGGCTTCCTGCATCGCATCGCCCAGAACGCGGGCGCCGAATTGCTTGCGCAGCATCGGCAGCGGCACCTTGCCCTTGCGGAAGCCCTTGATCTCGACCTCGGGCTGCGCCTCGATGAGTTTCGCGGTGACTTTCTCGTCCAGCTCGGCGGCGGTGACGGTGATCGTGTAGCCGCGCTTGAGGCCTTCGTTGAGGGTCTCGGTGACCTGCATTGGCATTCCTCTGTGTCTTGGGCCGCCTCACGCGGCATCGTGCAAAATCAGCCGCCCTTCTATTGGGCGCGGGCTTTGGTGGCAAGGCGAAAACGGGGCCGGGCCGCGCATTCGGCGCGGCTGGGAACCGGATCGGGGGCTGGCGCGTTATGGGCCCGTGACGCCCCCGGGGCGCTACCTTCACAACAAGGAGAGATCTGATGACCCGTTTCCTGTTCCTTCTTCCCGCGCTGGGTCTGCTTGCCGCCTGCGAAGACCCGGCCCAGTCGGCCCTGGCGGGGGCGGCCACGGGGGCCGTGGTGGGCGCGGCGGTGGCCGATGATGACGACCGCTGGGCGGGGGCTGCCATCGGCGGCACGCTGGGCGCGATCGCGGGCGATTACATCGGGCGCACGCAGGATGGCAAGCAGTGTGTCTACCGCGATGCCTATGGCCGCGAATATGTCGCCGCCTGCCCGTAAGCGCGGCCGCTGACACCCGCGTGCAACGCGTGATCGGTGGCGGGGCTGGGGATGATGCTGGGGGTGATGGTGCGGGTGGAGGGACTTGAACCCCCACGCCTTGCGGCGCCAGAACCTAAATCTGGTGCGTCTACCAGTTTCGCCACACCCGCACTGCCCGCCTTCTAGCAAGTGCTTGCGGCGGGTGCGAGGGGTAATTTGCACCTGTGGCCCCGGTTTTCAGCGCGTGGGCCAGCGGGCAGTGGGCGGTGCTACAGCCCCAGGTCGCGGAACAGGCCCGGGATCTGTTCGGGCAGATCCTCGGCGATCAGGCCGGGGCCAAAACGGCGCGCGGCCTCGGCATGTAGCCAGGTTGCGGTGCTGGCCGCCGCCACGGTTTGTAGGCCGCGGGCAAGAAGCCCCGCGATCAGCCCCGCCAGCACATCGCCCGACCCGGCGGTGGCAAGCCAGGGCGCCGCGCGCGCGCCGGTGGCGTCATGCACCGACGGTTCCACGCCGGGGGCCGCGATCACCGTTTGCGCGCCTTTCAGCAGCACCGTGCAGCCCGTCCGATCCGCCGCCGCCGCAGTGGCCCCGACGCGCGCGTCAAGCCCCGCCCCCGGCAGCGGCGCGGCCAGATCGGGGAAAAGCCGCGCGAATTCGCCCAGATGCGGGGTCAGAACCACGTCGGGGTGCAGCAGCGTGAACAGATGGCCGGGGTCGTCCTCAAAGGCCGTCAGCGCATCGGCATCCAGCACCGTGGGTCGCGCGCCCCAAAGCGCGGCGGGCACCATTTCCTGCGCGCGCGCCAGGCCCAGCCCGGGCCCCAGCAGCAGCGCCGTCAGCCGCCGGTCTTGCAGCAGACCGCGCAGCGAAAAGGAATCGGGCAGGGCGGTCAGCATCACCGCCGTCAGTTGCGCCGCGTTTTCATCCAGCGCGCGGGGCGGGCAGGCCAGCGTCACCAGCCCCGCCCCCACACGCAGCGCCGCCCGCGCCGCCAGCCGCGCCGCCCCGCCCTTGCCGGCCCCCCCCGACAGGATCAGCGCATGGCCGTGGTCGTATTTGTGCTGCGCCTCGGCCTTGGTCAGGGCCTGGCGCATCTGGTCGCTCAGCGTGATCGGGTGGGGCATGAAACCTCCGTCAGGGGCGGCAAATGTCGGTCACCATGGCCATACCCCCTTGTCCTGAGGATTTGGTGAACGGCGCCCGGGCGGGGGCGTTTCGGACGGCGGGCGGTCCGATGCCCGGAATCGGGGGCGATGGCGCAGAATTGGGCGATGGTCAGAAATTCAGCCATTTTGCCGCCCCCGGATTTCAATTTCCGCCCGATTTTCGTGCAACATGCACAAATTTTAATCATTGTGGCGGGATTCCCGCAGCCCGGCCCGATGCGACAAGGCTAACCGATTGCCGGGGGGCGGGGAAAGTGGTGACTGGGGACAGAACGGAAGTCAGACGGAGTCGACCGATGAAAAAGGTTGAGGCGATCATCAAGCCCTTCAAACTCGATGAGGTGAAAGAAGCGCTGCAAGAGGCCGGGATTCAGGGCCTTTCGGTGATCGAGGTCAAGGGCTTCGGCCGTCAGAAGGGCCATACCGAGCTATATCGCGGGGCGGAATATGTTGTCGACTTCCTGCCCAAGGTGAAGATCGAGATGGTCCTGCCCGACGATCTGGTCGAACCCGCGATCGAGGCGATCGTCGCGGCGGCACGGACCGAAAAGATCGGCGATGGCAAGATCTTTGTGTCGCCCGTCGAACAGGCGATCCGCATCCGCACCGGCGAAACCGGCGACGATGCACTGTGAAATCCGCGCCGCGAACCCGGCGCTGTGAACTCTTGGGCCGCGGCCCGACCCCCATGCTCTGATGAAAGGGTAGACCATGAGCAAGATCAAGGATGTGCTCCAGCTGATCAAGGATGAAGACATCGCCTATGTCGATGTGCGCTTCACCGATCCCAAGGGCAAACTGCAACACGTGACGCTGGATGTGGATCTGGTCGATGAGGACTTCTTTGAAGAAGGCTTCATGTTCGACGGCTCGTCCATCGCGGGCTGGAAGTCGATCGACCAGTCCGACATGAAGCTGATGCTGGATCCGGCTTCGGTCTATATCGATCCGTTCTACGCCGAAAAGACGCTGTGCGTACATTGCAACGTAGTCGAGCCCGACACCGGCGAGCCCTATGCCCGCGACCCGCGCGGCACCGCGCTGAAGGCCGAGGCCTATCTGAAATCGACCGGCATCGGCGATACGGCCTATTTCGGCCCCGAGGCTGAATTCTTCGTCTTTGACGACGTGCGCTATTCCGTCACCCCGCAGAAGGTGGCCTATCAGATCGACGCGGTCGATGCGGCCTGGAACACCGATACCGAATACGAAATGGGCAACCAGGGCCACCGTGCCCCGCTGAAGGGCGGCTATTTCCCGGTCAACCCGATCGACGCGGGCCAGGATCTGCGGTCCGAAATGCTGTCCACGATGAAGCGCATGGGCATGAAGGTGGACAAGCACCACCATGAGGTCGCCACCGGCCAGCACGAACTGGGCCTGATCTTTGGCGGGCTGACCGAACAGGCCGACAACATCCAGAAATACAAATACGTCATCCACAACGTGGCCCATGCCTATGGCAAGTCGGTCACCTTCATGCCCAAGCCGATGAAGGGCGACAACGGGTCGGGCATGCATGTGAACATGTCGATCTGGAAGGATGGCAAGCCGCTGTTCGCGGGCGACAAATATGCCGATCTCAGCCAGGAGGCGCTGTGGTTCATCGGCGGCATCCTGAAGCATGCCAAGGCGCTGAACGCGCTGACCAACCCGTCCACCAACAGCTACAAGCGCCTGATCCCGGGCTTTGAGGCCCCGGTGCTGCGCGCCTTTTCGGCCCGCAACCGGTCGGGCTGTGTCCGGATCCCGTGGACCGAATCGCCCAAGGCCAAGCGCGTCGAGGCCCGTTTCCCCGATCCGGCAGCCAACCCCTACCTGGCCTTTGCCGCGCTGCTGATGGCCGGTCTGGACGGCATCCGCAACAAGATCGACCCGGGCCCGGCCTCGGACAAGGATCTGTATGACCTGCCGCCCGAGGAACTGGCCGAAATCCCGACCGTCTGCGGCAGCCTGCGCGAAGCGCTGGAAGAGCTGGAAAAGGACATGGACTTCCTGCTGGCGGGCGATGTCTTCACCCGCGATCAGCTGGAAGCTTATATCGGGCTGAAGTGGGAAGAGGTCTATGCCTATGAACACACCCCGCATCCGGTTGAATATGCGATGTATTATTCCTGCTAAGGGATTGCATGACCACGAAAGGGCGCCTTCGGGCGCCCTTTTTCTTTACCGCGCGGGCCTTGTGCGGCGGTCAGGCCGGATCGTCATAGCGGTGCAGCCCGCCTTTCGGGTCGCGCACCTGCCAGCTGCCGTCCGGGGATTGGGTCAGATAGCCGGGCCCGATCGGCACCTTGCCAAAGCCGCCGGGGATATCCAGCACATAGGTCGGCATCGCCAGCCCCGAGATGCGGCCCCGCAGCGCCGCCATGATCGCCTGACCCTCGGCAATCGTGGTGCGGAAATGTCCGGTGCCGCGCGCCAGATCGCAATGGTGCAGGTAATAGGGCTTGACCCGGTTGCGCACCAGCATGCGGAACAGATCGGCCAGCGTGTCGGCATCGGCATTCACGCCGCGCAACAGCACCGTTTGTGACATCAGCGGCACCCCCGCATCCGCCAGCCGCGCCAGCGCCGCGCAGGCCGCGGGCGTCAGTTCGCGCGCGTGGTTGGTGTGGATCACCATGCTGACCGCCGGGCGCACCTTCAGCGCCGCGATCAGCGTAGGCGTGATCCGCCCCGGCGCCACCACCGGCACGCGGGTATGAAAGCGCACCGCCCCGATATGCGGGATGTCCGCCAGCCGGGCCAGAATGTCGCCGATGCGCCGCGCCGACAGGCTAAGCGGGTCGCCCCCGGTCAGGATCACCTCAAAGATGTCCGGCGTTGCCGCCAGATAGGCCATGACCGCATCCAGATCCTGCGCGGGCAGGGGGCCGTCGCTGCCCACGGTTTCGCGGCGGAAGCAGAACCGGCAATAGACCTCGCAGCTTTGGGTGACATGCACGATCACCCGGTCGGGATAGCGATGCGTCAGCCCCGGCACCGGGCTGTGGGCGTGATCGCCGATCGGATCGGTCAGTTCCTCGGGGCGGATCAGCGCCTCGCGCGGGTCGGGGACGAATTGCGCGGCCACCGGATCGGTGCCGGGATCGGTGGCGATGGCGGCGCGCATGTCCGGCGTCAGGCGGATGCGGAACTGCGCCGCGATCGGGTCCAGCGCCGCAGAGTGATCGGCGCGCACCAGCCCGTCGCGGACCAGATCCGCAACGCTGACAGAGGCGCGATCGGCGGCGCGATCGGGCGCGCGATCTGGGGCGCGATCGGCGGCGGTATCGGGCGGGGTCTGGTTGCGCACGGGGCCGGCTGTCCTGTGACGGGTTGGGCCGCGGCGCTTGGCCTGCGGCGGATCGCAGCCCCCTTAGCGGGATGGGCGGCGCGGCGCAATCGGCAAGCGGCGGGAGGCCGCGAATTGTGCGCATCGCGGGAAAGGCGCGCCCTTCTGCGCAGGCGTGAACAGACTTTGTTTGCGCGTGCAGAATTGCGGGTCGTGTATAGCGGGCGCATGTTCCACCGGCCACCATTCATCCGAATAGGAGTCTCTGTGATGAAATCCGTTTTTCTTGCTGCCGGTCTGGCCTTTGGCCTGTCCACCGCCGCGCTGGCCGCGCCGGAACAATATGTCCTGGACCCGAGCCACAGCCAGATCGTGTTCAGCTATAACCACCTGGGCTTTTCCACCACCACGGGCATGTTCTCGGGGTTCGAAGGCACGATCCAGTTCGATCAGGAAGACCCGGCCGCCTCGTCGGTCAGCGTGTCCTTCCCGGCCAAGTCGATGATCACCGGCTGGACCGCGCGCGACGAACATTTCATGTCGCCCGACTTCTTCGGCGCCGATGACGCCGAAATGGTCAGCTTCACCTCGACCGCGATTGAGGTGACGGGCGAAAAGACCGCGCTGATCACCGGCGATCTGACGATCAATGGCGTGACCAAGCCGGTCGTGCTGGACGCCGTGCTGAACCAGGCGGGTCAGCACCCGATGGAAAACAAGCCCTGGGCGGGCTTCTCGGCCACCACCTCGGTGCTGCGGTCGGATTTCAATCTGGGCATGTTCGCCCCCTATATCAGCGACGAAGTCGCCATCCAGATCTCGATCGAGGCCGTCAAGGCCGAGTGATCGGGCGGTGTGTAACGAGTGTGCCTGTCTTGGTGCGTAAGAAGTTCCGGCCGCCAGGGGAAGCCCTGGCGGCCTTTTCAATGATATCAATGATATGTGGCGCGATGCTGCGGTGATGGATGCAGCGCGCCGTTGTGCCTGCGCCCCGATCACATCGCCGGACCGCTGCCGGTTGCGGGCGCGGTGCGGGTCGCGCGCAGGCCGATCGCCACCTCGACGGCAAAGCCCACGGTGGCCTCATCTGGATAGCTGGCGCCCATGCCGAAATCGCGCCGGTCCAGCGTGACGCGGCCCTGCATCTCGGCGCTGTCGCCCGCCACCGTCAGCTGGAAGGGCAGCGTCACGGGCATACTGACCCCGCGCAGCGTCAGCGTGCCGCTGGCCAGATGGGTCGCCCCGTCCGCGGTATCATGGTCCGCGGCATCATGGGGTGCCGTTATGGGGGCGATGGTCGCGGCAAAGACCGCGTTAGGATGGGTGGCGGTGTCAAAGAATTCCGCGCCTTTGGCCTGATCGCTGACGGCGCCCAGGGCAAGGGCGGTGGTGTCGATGGTCACGGTGACCTGACCCGCGCCGGTGGCGGGGTCAAAGTCGATCGAGGCGGTCCAGCGCGGTAGGCTGCCGGTGACGGCCGCGCCCATCTGGCGCAGGGTGAAATCCAGCGTGCCCTCGGCCACGGCCCAGCTGCCGGGCTGGGCGGTTTGCGGCATCGGCGCGGGGGCGGCGGCGGTCTGATCCGCGGGGGCGGCGGTCAGCACCGGGGCGGCGATCACCCCGGCCCAAAGCGCCAGCGCCGCCAGCGGGGTCAGCCATGCGGCGCGATGGCGCCCGGGCTGGCCCGCGGCCACGCCCCGCAGCATCCGCGCCAACGTCGCATCGCGGTCGATCAGCGCATGTTTCAGCGCGCCCGCGACATGCAGCCCGATCGCGGCATACAGCACCCAGGCCGCGCTGGCATGGATCAGCCCCGCGGCATGGGCCAGCCCCGCCGATTGCGGCACGAAGGGCAGGCCTTGGCCCAGCGGCCACAGGATCGGCGCATAGCCCGCCTGGGCCGCGTGATGCACCCAGCCCGAGGCGGGCATCACCAGCATCGCGCCGTAAAGCGCCCAATGCACGACCTCGGCCAGGGTGGTTTCCAGCCGCCGGTCGGGATGCAGCGCGGCCGGGCGGGGTTGCGTCAGCGCCCAGAGGATGCGGGCCAGCGCCACGCCAAATGCCGCGATGCCGATGGTCTTGTGCAGCGAAAAGACGCGGATCGCGGCGGCGGCCTGCGCATCCGATCCGGTGGGTAGGCTGGCGCCGTAAAGCCCAAGGGCGATGGCCGTGGCGATCAGCAGCGCGGTCAGCCAGTGAAAGGCGCGCGCGATGCCGCCATAGCTTTGTTGGGTGTTGGACAGCATGGGATTTCGGGTCCGGTATGAAGACGTTTTCAGGCGCAACCTAGACGCGCGCGGGCGCGCCGCCCATCGCCGCAGGTGCACAGGTTCTGTGCGACAGGGCGGCGCCCTGCGCGGGCGCCGGGTGAACTTGTGCGGGCCATCGCGCGCCTGGGATGTTGTGCCGGGGGGGCAGGTTCGCTAGACCGGGGCAAATCTGGTGCAGGCCGATCAGGGCCAGAGGAGGATCGCATGAGCAGGGCATTCGTATTTCCGGGGCAGGGCGCGCAGGCCATCGGCATGGGCCGCGCCCTGGCCGAGGCCTATCCCACCGCGCGCGCGGTGTTTGACGAGGTGGACGCGGCGCTGGGGGAAAAGCTGTCCGCGCTGATCTGGGACGGGGATGCGGCGGAACTGACGCTGACCGCCAATGCCCAGCCCGCGCTGATGGCGACCTCGATCGCGGCGCTGCGCGCGCTGGAGGCGGAAGGTTTCACGGTGACGGATGGGGCCTTTGTCGCGGGGCATTCCCTTGGCGAATATTCCGCGCTGTGTGCCGCGGGCGCGCTGACCCTGTCCGATACCGCGCGGCTTTTGCGTCTGCGCGGGCAGGCGATGCAATCGGCGGTGCCGGTGGGCGTGGGGGCGATGGCCGCCCTTCTGGGGCTGGATTTCGAAACCGCCACCGCGGTCGCGGCCGAGGCCGCGCAGGGCGAGGTCTGTCAGGCCGCCAATGACAACGACCCCGCGCAGGTGGTGGTGTCGGGTCACAAGGCCGCCGTGGAACGCGCGGTCGAGATTGCCAAGGGTCGCGGTGCCAAGCGCGCGGTGATGCTGCCGGTGTCGGCCCCCTTCCATTGTGCGCTGATGCAGCCTGCCGCCGATGCGATGGCCGCGGCGCTGGCCGATGTGGCGATTGCCGCACCCGCCGTGCCGCTGGTGGCCAATGTGCGCGCCGAGGCGGTGAGCGACCCCGAGCTGATCCGCAAGTTGCTGGTGGAACAGGTCACCGGGTCCGTGCGCTGGCGGGAATCGGTGGCCTGGATGGTGGGCCAGGGCGTGACCGAGTTCTGGGAAATCGGCGCGGGCAAGGCGCTGTCGGGCATGATCCGGCGTATCGCGCGCGAGGCCGAGTGCAAGGCCGTCGGCACGCCCGAGGATATTGCGGCGCTGAAGGGCTGAGGGTTTGCCCGTGGCTGGGCGCCGGGGGCTTCGCGCCCCCGGACCCCCGCGGGATATTTGGACAAAGCCGAAGGCAGGCCCCGCGGGGCCGGGCTTGGGCAAATCTGTAGTCAAGGGGCGCGTGCGCTGGTATGAGGCGCGCAAGCCATCGAACGGGGGACATCATGTTTGATCTGACGGGAAAATGCGCGCTGGTCACCGGGGCCTCGGGCGGAATCGGGGGCGAGATCGCGCGGGCGCTGCATGGGGCGGGGGCGACTGTTACCCTGTCGGGGACGCGTGAGGCGCCGTTGCGCGCCTTGGCCGAAGAGTTGGGCAGCCGCGCGCATGTGGTGGTGGCGAACCTGTCGGACGCGGCCTCGGTCGAAGGCCTGCCGAAGGCGGCCGCCGAGGCGATGGGAGCCTTGGACATTCTGGTCAACAATGCCGGCATCACCCGCGACAATCTGTTCATGCGGATGTCGGATGAGGACTGGCAGTCGGTGATCGATGTCAACCTGACCTCAAGTTTCCGGCTGATGCGCGGGGTCTTGCGCGGCATGATGAAGGCGCGCTGGGGGCGGATCGTCAACATCACCTCGATCGTGGGGCAGACCGGCAACCCGGGGCAGGGCAATTATGCCGCGGCCAAGGCGGGGCTGGTGGGCATGTCGAAAAGCCTGGCGCAAGAGGTGGCCAGCCGCGGCATCACCGTGAACTGCGTGGCCCCCGGCTTTATCGCCACCGCCATGACCGACAAGCTGAACGAGGAGCAGAAGGCGCGGATTGCCACGCAGATCCCCGCCGGGCGCATGGGCACGCCGGCCGAAATCGCCGCCGCGGTGCTGTATCTGGCCAGCCCCGAGGCAGGTTATGTGACCGGCGCGACACTGCATGTGAACGGCGGAATGACCATGGTCTGAGCCACCGCCCGCCGCTTGCGAAACGGCTTGCCTTGGGGCATGACTGTGCTATTAGCGGCGGGACTTGCCGGGGGGCGATCCTTCGGCTGCCTTGCGCAAGCGGGGCGCTTGAGCCGCTCGGAACGAGCAAGGAAGTGACAGGGCTGCGGCCCTCGAATTTGAGGAATGAACATGAGCGACATCGCTGATCGCGTGAAGAAGATCGTCGTGGAGCATCTGGGCGTGGAAGAAGACAAGGTCACCGAGACCGCGTCCTTCATCGACGATCTGGGCGCCGACAGCCTGGATACCGTGGAACTGGTCATGGCCTTCGAGGAAGAGTTCGGCATCGAGATCCCCGATGACGCCGCCGAGACCATCCAGACCTTTGGCGATGCGGTGAAGTTCATCTCGGAAGCCGTCTGATCGCTTGCCGATCGGAGCTTGCGGCGCCCCTTGGGGCGCCGTTTTCATTTTGGGGTTCCCGAAGGCGCGCGGCTTTGGCAGGGTGCGGGCGGTAGGGTGGCAGATTGGGGGGCGTGATGCGGGCTTTCGTGGCCATCGAACTGCCCGAGGCGGTGATTGACCAGATCGTCGCCGTGCAGGAGCATTTGCGCGCGGGCCGCCACGTCGAGGCCGACAATCTGCATCTGACGCTGGCCTTTCTGGGCGAGCAGAGCGACAGCGCGATGGTGGCGGTGGATGAGGCGCTGCAGGCGCTGCGCGCGCCGGGATTCGATCTGGAACTGGCCGGGATCGACACCTTTGGCGGGGATGCGCCGCATGTGGTCTATCTGGGCGCGCGGCCCAATCCGGCGCTGGAGGCGTTGCATCGCAAGGTGATGGCGGCGCTGCGTGGCGCGGGGCTGGATCTGGGGCGGGTGCGGTTTCGCCCGCATGTGACGCTGGCGCGGTTCGGCCGCCGGCTGGACGGGGTGGAGCGCGACCGGCTGGGGCGGTTCCTGTCGGCCCATGCCGATGCGCATCTGGTGCCGTTTGCGGTGGATCATTTCACGCTTTTCCGCTCGATCCTGGGCAAGGGGGCGCCGGTGCATCAGGCGCTGGCCGATTATCCGCTGGGCACGGTGGGCTGAGGCGGGCTTTGGCCGGGTGCCTGATCTGGGCCCCGATCTGTTGCCCCGATCTGTTGCGCGGTGGGCCGGGCGCGTGTATCAACGCGCGGACAGAGGGTTAACCGGAGAGGTCGGGCATGCGTCGGGTTGTCGTCACGGGGTTGGGAATGGTCACGCCGCTGGCTTGCGGTGTCGAGGAAACCTGGTCGCGGCTGCTGGCCGGGCAATCGGGCGCGGGCCCGATCACGCGCTTTGACGCCAGCAATGTGGTGACGAAATACGCCTGCGAGATCCCGTTTGGGGATGGCAGCGATGGCACCTTCAACCCCGACGACTGGATGGAGCCGAAAGAGCGCCGCAAGGTCGATGATTTCATCCTTTATGGCATGGCGGCGGCCGATCAGGCGGTGCGCGATGCGGGCTGGATGCCGCAGGATGAGGAAAGCCGTCTGCGCACGGGCGTGATGATCGGGTCCGGCATCGGCGGGCTGAGCACGATTGCGGAAACGGCGGTGCTGATCAAGGAAAAGGGCCCCAAGCGCGTCAGCCCCTTCTTCATTCCGGGCGCGCTGATCAACCTGATCTCGGGTCAGGTCAGCATCCGCTATGGCTTCAAGGGGCCGAACCATGCGGTGGTGACGGCCTGTTCCACAGGCGCGCATGCGATTGGCGATGCGGCCCGGCTGATCATGCTGGGCGATGCCGATGTGATGCTGGCGGGGGGCGCGGAAAGCCCGATTTCGGAAATCGGGATTGCGGGGTTCAACGCCTGCAAGGCGCTGTCGACCAAGCGGGCCGATGATCCGACGGCGGCCAGCCGGCCCTATGACGCGGACCGCGACGGGTTTGTGATGGGCGAGGGCGCGGGCGTGGTCGTGCTGGAGGAATATGAACACGCCAAGGCGCGCGGGGCCAAGATTTACGCCGAGGTTCTGGGCTATGGCCTGTCGGGCGATGCCTATCACATCACCGCACCGTCCGAGGATGGCGATGGCGGCTTCCGCAGCATGAGCGCGGCGATTGCGCGCGCCGGGATCACGCCTTCGGAGATCGATTACATCAACGCGCATGGCACCAGCACCATGGCCGACACGATTGAACTGGGCGCGGTTGAGCGGCTGATGGGCAATGCCGCGGCCACGGCCACGATGTCGTCCACCAAGTCGAGCATCGGGCATCTGCTGGGTGCGGCGGGCGCGGTCGAGGCGATATTCTGCGTGCTGGCGATCCGCGACCAGATCGCGCCGCCGACGCTGAACCTGGACAACCCGGCGGTCGAGGCCAAGCTGGATCTGGCGCCGCTGAAGGCGGTCAAGCGCAAGATCGACGTGGCGCTGTCCAACAGCTTCGGCTTTGGCGGGACGAATGCCAGCCTGGTGCTGGGCAAGGTTCGCGGCTGATGTGGCGGCACATCGTTTCGAACTTTCTGACGGTTCTGGTGGTGGTGCTGATCGCCGTGGGCGGGGCTGTCGCCTGGGCGAAGAAGCAGTATCAGGACCCCGGACCACTGGCGCAGGCGGTTTGCCTGCAGGTCGGGCGGGGGGCCAGTTTCTCGGCCGTGTCCGATGATCTGGTGGCGCAGGGCGCGATCCGGTCGGGCTATATCTTCCGGGCGGGGGCGGATTATGCGGGCAAGGCGGATGATCTGAAGTTCGGGTCCTATCTGATCCGGCCCGGGGCCTCGATGTCCGAGATCGTCGATCAGATCACGGCGGGCGGCCCGTCAACCTGCGGGACCGAGGTGAACTTTCGCATCGGCGTCAATGCCAATGACGTGATCCTGCGCGAGCTGGACCCGGCGACGGGGCGCTATGTCGAGAAGGTGAAGTTCGATCCTGCGGCGGAAGCGGCGCCGGCGGAATTCATTGATGTTGCGGGCAAGCCCGACACCCGGCTGCGGGTGACGCTGGCCGAGGGGGCGACCAGCTGGCAGGTGGTCGAGGCGCTGAAGCGGGCTGATTTCCTGACCGGCGATGTGGCGGAAATCCCGGCCGAGGGCAGCCTGGCGCCCGACAGCTATGAGGTGGCGCGCGGGTCGGAACGTGCGGCGCTGTTGGCGGAAATGCAGCGGCGTCAGGCAGTTATCCTGGACACGGCCTGGGCGGCGCGGGCCGAGGGGCTACCCTATCAGACGCCGGAACAGGCGCTGACAATGGCCTCGATCGTGGAAAAGGAAACCGGCGTGGCGGATGAACGCCGCCAGGTGGCCAGCGTTTTTGTGAACCGGCTGGAACGGGGGATGCGGCTGCAGACGGACCCGACGGTGATTTATGGCGTGACAGAGGGCAAGGGCGTGCTGGGGCGCGGCCTGCGCCGCAGCGAGTTGGACCGGGCGACACCCTACAACACCTATATCATCGAGGGGCTGCCGCCGACGCCGATCGCCAACCCGGGCCGGGCCGCGATCGAGGCGGCGCTGAACCCGGATCAGACCGAATATCTGTTCTTTGTGGCCGATGGCACGGGCGGGCATGCGTTCGCGGTGACGCTGGATGAGCACAACCGCAACGTCGCGCGCTGGCGCGAGATCGAGGCGCAGCAACAGCAGGAAGCGCCGGCAGACAATTGATAACGTTGAAAAACCCGGGGTTTGGCCCCGGGTTTTTTCGGGGCGCGCGGTGCAACCTTGAATTTAAAGCTTGACTTAGAGAACGCCTTAAGGTAGAAATATGACATGCTAGGAGAAGTGGGCAAGCGGCACGGGGAAACCCGGCGCCGCTTTTTCATTTCGCTCGTGCGGAACAGGCATGAGAGGCGGGACCAGCACATATGAAAATGACTTTCTCGGACGAGGAAGCGGCTCCGGCGGATTTGCTGGCGGAGACGGAAGTTCTGTATCGGGAGATCGCCGCCGAGCTTGCGGCCGCCATGGACCGGGTCCGGCGGGGTGAGATCGGCGAGGCCAAGGCCGCCATGCAGGCGGTCAAGGACCTGCGCGCGGCCTTCCAGATGGTGATGGATGAAAGGACCAGGGTTGAGAAACTTCGCAAACAGGTTGCCGGATGCGTCCGCGACCATGCGCTCGACTTCGACGCGGCGCGCGATGAGATCGGGCGCCGCCTGGCTTGCCTGCGCGACGCCGCAGGAGGTTGACGGCTTTCTGGACGGGCTGGGGGACAATGCGCTTCTGGCCCTGCCGTGGATCTTTGAATTCTGGGCGCTGCCGCATCAGTTGCCCCCCGAGGGGGCCTGGAAAAGCTGGGTGATCATGGGCGGGCGCGGTGCGGGCAAGACCCGGGCCGGGGCGGAATGGGTGCGCGCGCAGGTGGAAGGCGCGGGCCCCACCGACCCCGGCCAGGCGCGGCGCGTGGCGCTGGTGGGGGAAACCTTCGACCAGGTGCGCGATGTGATGGTGTTTGGCGACAGCGGCATCCTGGCCTGTTCGCCGCCCGACCGGCGCCCCGAGTGGGAGGCGGGGCGGCGCCGGCTGATCTGGCCCAATGGCGCGACGGCACAGGCGTTTTCCGCGCATGAGCCTGAGGCGCTGCGGGGGCCGCAATTCGATGCGGCCTGGGTCGATGAGTTGGCCAAGTGGAAGAAGGCCGAGGAGACCTGGGACATGCTGCAGTTCGCGCTGCGGCTGGGCGATCATCCGCAGCAGGTCATCACCACGACGCCGCGCAATGTGGGGGTGCTGAAGGCGATCCTGAAGAACCCCTCGACGGTGGTGGCGCATGCGCCGACCGAGGCGAACCGGGCCTATCTGGCGGCGTCTTTCCTGGAGGAGGTGCAGGCGCGCTATGCCGGCACGCGGCTGGGCCGGCAAGAGCTGGAGGGGGTGCTGCTGGAGGATGTCGAGGGCGCGCTGTGGACCACCGCCGCGCTGGAGGCGGCCCGGGTGGACCGCGCGCCCGATCTGGACCGGGTGGTGGTGGCGCTGGACCCGGCGGTCAGTGGTCATGCCGGGTCGGATGAATGCGGGATCGTGGTCGTGGGGGCGGTGACGCGGGGCCCGGCGCAGGATTGGCGCGCGTTTGTGCTTGAGGATGCCTCGGTCCGGGGGCGGCCCACGGACTGGGCGCGCGCGGCGATTGCGGTGATGGAGAAATATGGCGCCGAGCGGCTGGTGGCCGAGGTCAATCAGGGCGGTGATCTGGTGGAAAGCGTGATCCGGCAGATCGACCCGCTGGTGCCGTTTCGCGCGCTGCGGGCGGGCCGGGGCAAGGGGCTGCGGGCCGAGCCGGTGGCGGCGCTGTATGAACAGGGCCGGGTCAAGCATCTGCGGTCGGCGCGTCTGGGCGCGCTGGAGGATCAGATGTGCCGCATGACGGTGCAGGGCTATGCCGGGCGCGGATCGCCCGACCGGGTGGATGCGCTGGTCTGGGCGCTGCATGAGCTGATCATCGAGCCCGCCGCGCATTGGCGCCGCCCGCAGGTGCGCAGGCTTTAGGCGCGACAGCAGGGTTCACGTGAAGGGTCGGGTTTCCGGCCCTTTTTTCATGCCCGGGCCCCGGGGGCCGCGGTGCTACGAGGAGATCGGGATGGTGATGCAATTCTTTCGCAAGGGGGGCGCGGGCGGCGCCGAGGGGGCGGGCGCGCCCGAGCAGAAAGCCTCGGCCACGGGGCGGGTGGTGGCGCTGGCGCATGGGGCGGGCCGCGTCGTCTGGAGCGCGCGCGACACCGCCAGCCTGACGCGCAACGGCTTTACCGGCAACCCGATCGGGTTTCGCTGTGTCAAGCTGATCGCCGAGGCGGCGGCGGCGGTGCCGCTTTTGTGCCAGGATGCCGAGCGGCGCTATGACCAGCATCCGATGCTGGATTTGATCCGGCGGCCCAATGCGGGCCAGGGGCGGGCCGAACTGTTCGAGGCGCTGTATGGCCAGTTGCTGCTGTCGGGCAATGGCTATCTGGAGGCGGTCGCGCCCGTGCCGGGCCTGCCGCGCGAATTGCATGTGCTGCGCGCCGACCGGGTCAGCATCGTGCCGGGCGCGGACGGTTGGCCGGTGGCTTATGACTATACGGTGGGCGGGCGCCGGCATCGGTTTGACATGACGGGCCATCCCGATCCGATCTGCCACATCCGCAGCTTCCATCCGCAGGATGACCATTACGGCCTGTCGCCGATGCAGGCGGCGGCGGTGGCGATGGATGTGCACAACAGCGCCAGTGCCTGGTCAAAGGCGCTGCTGGACAATGCCGCGCGCCCCAGTGGCGCGATCATCTATCGCGGCGCGGATGGGCAGGGCACGCTGTCGCCCGAGCAATATGACCGGTTGGTCTTTGAGATGGAGACGCATCATCAGGGCGCGCGCAATGCCGGGCGGCCGATGCTGCTGGAAGGGGGGCTGGACTGGAAGCCGATGGGGTTCAGCCCCTCGGACATGGAGTTTCACCAGACCAAGGTGGCGGCGGCGCGGGACATCGCGGTGGCCTTTGGCGTGCCGCCGATGCTGTTGGGGATTCCGGGGGACGCGACCTATGCCAATTACGCCGAGGCGCATCGGGCGTTTTACCGGCTGACGGTGCTGCCGCTGGCGACGCGGGTGACGGCGGCGGTGGCGTGGTGGTTGTCGGCGCATTTGGGCCAGGGGGTCGAGCTGCGGCCCGATCCCGACCAGATCCCGGCGCTGGCGGCCGAACGCGAGGCGCAGTGGAAGCGGGTCGGCGAGGCGACCTTTCTGACGCAGGCGGAAAAACGCGCGATCCTGGGGCTGCCGCCCGTGGCGGAGGGTTGAGATGGCCGAGGGGGGATCGCGCTATCTGAAAGAGCCGTTCGAGATTCACGAGCAGCGCTTTGAGGCGACCGAGCGGATCATGGAGCTGCAGTTCAGCCAGGTGGACCGGCGGCTGGGCCGGATCGAGGCGCTGATCGAGGGGCTGGAGCGGCGGCTGTGGATGACGGTCTATGGCGTCGTGGCGGTGATCCTGACGCAGGCGGTTCAGGGCATTCTGGAATATGCCCCAAGGTAGGAAAGTCACATGAATACAGCAGAATATGGGCTGGAATTGAAGTTCTGCCAGCAGGGCGCGGTGCAGCTGGAGGGGCTTCGGGTCGAAGGCTATGCCAGCCTGTTCGGGCTGGCCGATCAGGGCGGCGATGTGGTGCAGCGCGGGGCCTATGCGCGGTCGCTGGAACGCCTCGCGGCGCGCGGCGGATCGGTCAAAATGCTGTGGCAGCATGATCCGGGCGAGCCGATCGGGATCTGGGAAGAGATCCGCGAGGACGATCGCGGGCTGTTCGTCCGCGGCCGGCTTTTGCCCGAGGTGGCCCGCGCGCGTGAGGCGGCGGCGCTGATCGCGGCGGGGGCGATTGACGGGCTGTCGATCGGTTATCGCACGATCGCGGCGGGAAAGGATGCCCAGGGCCGACGCAGCCTGATGGAGCTGGAGCTGTGGGAGGTGTCGCTGGTGACCTTTCCGATGCTGCGTGAGGCGCGGGTGGCGGCCAAGGCGGGGGACATTGTCGGCGACCGGGCCGGGGCTGCGTTGCAGGATCTGGCGGGGGCGCTGCGTGAAGCGACGGCCAGCCTGGCGGATCGCTGAGGCGAGCGGATTTTTCCAACCATCGAGATGGAGGCAAGATGAAGACCGAGATCGCGGCCGGGGCCGGTGTGCCCCTGGCTGAAGGCCCGGAGGCAATCCGGGAAGTTACGGCCGAGCTGGCCGGTTTCCTGAGGGAAGTCAAAGGCTTTCAGGACGATATCAAAGTGAAGTTTCAACAGCAGGAAGAGCGTTTTACCATGCTTCAGACCAAGACCATGACCACCGGGCGTCCGGCCCTTTCGGCCGCCGCCCATGATGAGGCGCCGCATCTGAAGGCCTTTGGCGCCTATCTGCGGACCGGCGATGATGATGGCCTGCGCGGCCTTGTGCTGGAGGGCAAGGCACTGAACACGCAGGTGGCGGCCGAGGGCGGCTATCTGGTGGATCCGCAGACATCCGAGGCGATCCGGGGCGTGCTGAAGGCCACCGCCTCGATCCGGCAGATCGCCAATGTGGTGAATGTCGAGGCGACCTCGTTCGATGTGCTGGTGGATCATTCCGAGATGGGATCGGGCTGGGCCACCGAAACGGCCAGCCTGACCGAGACCGGCACGCCGCAGATCGACCGGATCAGCATTCCGCTGCATGAGCTGTCGGCGATGCCGAAGGCCAGCCAGCGGTTGCTGGACGACAGTGCCTTTGACATCGAGGGCTGGCTGGCGGGCCGCATCGCCGACAAATTCGCCCGCGCCGAGGCGGCGGCCTTTGTCGGCGGCGATGGCGTGGACAAGCCCCGCGGCTTTCTGACCCATGCCACCGTGCCCGAGGAGGCCTGGAGCTGGGGCAACCTGGGCTATGTCGCCACCGGCAATGAGGGCGATTTCGCCGCGACCAATGCCAGCGATGCGATCGTCGATCTGGTCTATGCGCTGGATGCCGAATACCGCGCCAATGCGACCTTCGTGATGAATTCGAAGACCGCCGGTGCGGTGCGCAAGATGAAGGATGCCGATGGCCGTTTCCTGTGGACCGACGGTCTGCAGGCGCATGAGCCGGCGCGGCTGATGGGCTATCCGGTGCTGATCGCCGAGGACATGCCCGATATCGGCCCGAATGCCCATGCGATTGCCTTTGGCGATTTCCGCAACGGTTACACGATTGCCGAGCGTCCCGACCTGCGGGTGCTGCGCGATCCCTTCTCGGCCAAGCCGCATGTGCTGTTTTATGCGTCCAAGCGCGTGGGCGGCGATGTCAGCGATTTCGCGGCGATCAAGTTGCTGAAGTTCGCCATCGCCTGAGGCTGGCGGATCGGGCCGGGGGGTGACCCCCGGTTTCGGGCGGGCGCGGGCTTGACCGCTGTTGTCTAGCTGCTCCCTCCGTCCGAGCGATGGCGGGAGGGTCCGCGCCCGATGCCCCGGGGCCCCCGGGGGAGGATTTCAGGAGAGTTCCGATGATGCTGAACGAAGTGACGGCGGTGCCCGGCGCGGCGCTGCCGCTGGCGCAGTTTCGCGACCATTTGCGGCTGGGCACGGGCTTTGCCGATCCGGGCGCCGAGGATGCCGCGCTGGAGGCCTATCTGCGCGCGGCGATGGCCGCGATCGAGGGGCGGACCAGCAAGGTGCTGATGGCGCGCGAATTCGTGCTGGTGCTGGAGCGTTGGCGTGGCGAGGCCTGTCAGCCGTTGCCGGTGGCCCCGGTGCGCGCGCTGGGTGCGGTGCGGATGCGGGCGCGCGACGGGGCCGAGGTGCTGGTTGATCCGGCGCGCTACCGGCTGGTGGCGGATCTGGCGCGGCCCCGGCTGCAGGCGGTGGGCGGGGCGCTGGTCGCGATCCCGCCGGGGGGCGTGGTTGAGGTTGCCTTTATCGCGGGATTCGGGCCGGACTGGGCGGACCTGCCGGTCGATCTGGCGCAGGCGGTGTTCCTGCTGGCGGCGCAGTATTACGAGCTGCGCCATGAAGGTATGGGCGCGGGCGGGGCGATGCCCTTTGGCGTTATGGCGCTGATCGAGCGCTGGCGCACGGTGCGCAGCCTGGGGAGCCGGGTATGAAGCCCCCCGTTCTGAACCGTGCGCTGGTGCTTGAGGCGCCCGAGCGGGTGGCCGATGGCGCGGGGGGCTTTGATCTGGTCTGGCGCGCGCAGGGCACGCTTTGGGCCGAGGTCAGGCCCGGCACCGGGCGGGCGCGGGCGGGCGCGGTGGGGACGCTGGCCAGCGTGTCGTTGCGCATCACGGTGCGGGCCGCACCCGTGGGGGCGCCCGCGCGGCCCCGGCCCGATCAGCGCTTTCGCGAGGGCGCGCGGATCTTTCGCATCCTGGCCGTCACCGAGGCCGATCCGCGCGGCCATTACCTGGTCTGTTTTGCCCAAGAGGAGGTGGTCGCATGAGCTATGGCATGGGCGCGGCGTTGCAGGCGGCGGTCTATCAGCGACTGCGGGGCGATGCACAGGTGGCGGGGCTGGTGGGCGAGGCGGTGTTCGATGCGGTCCCGCCCGGGCCCGTGGCGGGAACCTATGTCAGCCTTGGCCCGGAAGATGTGCGTGATGCATCGGATGTCAGTGGCAGCGGGGCGGAGCATGATTTCACCGTTTCGGTGATCACGGATGCGGCGGGCTTTCAGGCCGCCAAGGCGGTGGCGGCGGCGGTGTCGGATGCGCTGGTGGGCGCGGCGTTGACGCTGACGCGCGGGCGGGTCGTGGGGATCTGGTTCCTGCGCGCGCGGGCGCGGCGGGTGGACACGGGCGCGCTGCGGCGCATCGATCTGGTGTTTCGCGCCCGGCTGGAGGGCTGAGCGCATCGGGCTGGCCCGGCGGCGGGCAATTCATCATTCAATCGGAGAGACAATATGGCGGCGCAGAATGGCAAGGACCTTCTGATCAAGCTCGACCTGAATGGGGGCGGGCAGTTTGAGACCATCGCGGGGCTGCGCGCCTCGCGCATCAGCTTCAACGCGGAAACGGTGGATGTGACCAGCCTGGAATCGCAGGGCGGATGGCGCGAATTGCTGGGCGGCGCGGGGGTGCGATCAGCAGCGATTTCGGGGTCGGGGGTGTTTCGCGATGCCGCGACGGATGAACGCGCGCGGCAGATCTTTTTCGACGGCGAGGTGCCGCAGTTCCAGGTCATCATCCCCGATTTCGGCATCGTGCAGGGGCCCTTCATGATCACGGCGATCGAATATGCGGGCAGCCACAATGGCGAGGCCACCTATGAGCTGAGCATGGCCTCGGCCGGGGCCCTGAGCTTTACGGCGATCTGATGGCGAACCCCTGGGCAGGAGAGGTGGCGGTCTGGCTGGATGGCCGGCGCCATGTCGCGCGGTTGACGCTGGGGGCGCTGGCCGAGCTGGAGGCGGAGCTGGCCGAGGGCAGCATGATCGCCATGGTCGAGCGTTTTGAAACGGGGGCGTTCAGCACGCGCGATGTGCTGGCGCTGCTGGTGGCGGGGCTGCGGGGTGGCGGTTGGCAGGGCACGGTCGAGGATCTGCGCACGGTCGAGATCGGCGGTGGCCCTGTCGAGGCGGCACGGGTGGCGGCGACGTTGTTGACGCGGGCCTTCACGGTTCCGGGATCGGCGCCGGGAACGGCGTCAGGAATGGGGCCGGGGCGGCGATGAGCGGGCTGGATTGGCCGGGGCTGATGCGGGTGGGCATCCGGGGACTGGGGCTGGAGCCTGCGGCCTTCTGGCGGCTGACGCCTGCGGAACTGGCGTTGATGCTGGGCGAGGCGGCCGGGGCGCCGCCGCTGACGCGCGCGCGGCTGGAGGAGCTGGCCGCGCGCTGGCCGGATGCGGTTGGGCCGGATGGTGGAAAAGGAACGGGTGATGATCGAGGTGGATGGGCTGGACGGTCTGGGCCAGCAGGCGGCGGCGCTTGAGCGCGGTCTGGGCGGGGCCGAGGCGATGGCGGGGGCGTTCAATGCCGAACTGGGGCGCATGCGCGAAAGCCTGGTGTTCACCGGGCGCGAGGCGGGCGTTCTGAGCAACAGCCTTGGCCGCGGCCTGCGGCGGGCCTTTGACGGGTTGGTCTTTGACGGGATGAAGCTGTCGGACGCGCTGCAGGGCGTGGCGCGGACGATGGCCGACAGCGTCTATGGCGTGGCGATGCGGCCGGTGCAAAACGCGGTGGGCGGGGCGATTGCACAGGGGGTGACCGACCTGCTTGGCGGGGTGATGCCCTTTGCCGCGGGTGGGGCCTTTGCGCAGGGGCGGGTGATGCCCTTTGCCAAGGGGGGCGTCGTATCCTCGCCGGTGACGTTCCCGATGCGGGGCGGACGCGGGTTGATGGGCGAGGCCGGCCCTGAAGCGATCATGCCGCTGGCGCGTGGGCCTGACGGGCGGCTGGGGGTGCAGGCCGCGGGCGGGGGGCGTGCGGTCAATGTGGTGGTGAATGTCACCACCCCCGATGTGGCGGGCTTTGCCCGCAGCCAGAGCCAGATCGCGGCACAGCTGTCGCGCGCGCTGGCGCGTGGCGATCGCAACCGTTGAGGAGAAGACCATGGCCTTTCACGAAATCCGCTTTCCCGCGAACCTGAGCTTTGGGTCCATCGGGGGACCCGAGCGGCGCACCGAGATTGTCACCCTGTCCAATGGCTATGAAGAGCGTAACAGCCCCTGGGCCCATTCGCGCAGGCGGTATGATGCGGGTGTGGGGCTGCGCAGTCTGGACGATGTCGAGGCGCTGATCGCCTTTTTCGAGGCGCGTCAGGGGCAGCTGCACGGCTTTCGCTGGAAGGACTGGGCGGATTACAAATCCTGCGCGGCCTCGGGGGTGGTGGGGTTTGAGGATCAGCGCATCGGCACCGGCGACGGGGTCACCACGGCGTTCCAGCTGGTCAAGACCTATGTCTCGGGCGGGGTCAGCTATGTGCGCCCGATTGCCAAGCCGGTGGCAGGCAGCGTGCAGGTCGGGCTGCAGGGCGATCATCAGGCCGAGGCGGTGCAGTTCGGGGTCGATCCGGCGACAGGGCTGGTCACCTTTGCCGAGGCGCCGCCACCGGGCGCGCGGGTGACGGCGGGGTTCGAGTTCGATGTGCCGGTGCGGTTTGATACCGACCGGATCCAGGTTTCGGTGGCGTCGTTTCAGGCGGGTGATCTGCCGCAGGTTCCGGTGATCGAGGTGCGGCTATGAGCGGGTATTCGGACGGGTTGCGGGCGCATCTGGCAACGGGTGCGACGACGTTGGCGCGGGCCTGGGAAATCCGGCGCCGCGACGGGCGGGTGCTGGGGTTCACCGATCACGACCGGGTGCTGCGCTTTGACGGTGTGGACTTTGCGCCTGACAGCGGCATGACGGCGCAGGCGCTGCAGCAGACCACGGGGCTGTCGGTGGACAATACCGAGGCGCTGGGCGCGCTGCGGTCAGATGCGATCTGCGAGGCCGATCTGCTGGCGGGGCGTTATGACGGGGCCGAGGTGCGGATCTGGCTGGTGAACTGGGCCGATCCGGGCGACCGGGCGCTGATCTTTCGCGGCCATCTGGGTGAGGTGGCGCGGGCCGAGGGCGCGTTCCGGGCCGAGTTGCGGGGCCTGGGCGAGGCGCTGGGTGCCGAAACGGGGCGGATCTACCATCCGGCCTGTGCGGCGGTTCTGGGCGATGCGCAGTGCCGCTTTGATCTGACCACGCCGGACTATGTGGTGGAACGGGTGGTCGAGGCGGTGACCGACGCGCGGCTGTTTCAGTTTGCGCAGATGGCGGGGTTTGCGGATCGCTGGTTCGAGAAGGGCCGGTTTGAGGTGCTGGATGGGGCTGCGGCGGGGCTGGACGGTGTGGTCAAGAACGACCGGCTGAACGCGGACGGAAGCCGCACGGTGGAATTGTGGCAGCGGTTGGGGGCGGCGGTGGCGCCGGGCGACCGGGTGCGGATCGTGGCGGGCTGTGACCGGCGGGCTGATACTTGCCGGATGAAGTTTGCCAATTTCAACAACTTCCGCGGCTTTCCGCATATTCCAGGTGAAGACTGGCTGACCTCTTACCCGGTGTCGGGGCGCAGCAATGATGGCGGGAGCCTGTTCCGATGATCGGGCTTCGGGCAGAGGCGATTGCGCGCGATTGGCTGGGCACGCCCTATCTGCATCAGGGCGCGGCGCGCGGTGTGGGGACGGACTGTCTGGGCCTGTTGCGCGGCATCTGGCGCACGCTTTACGGCGCCGAGCCCGAGGCGGTGCCGCCCTATACGTCCGACTGGTCCGAACCGCAGCGGGATGAACTGTTGTGGGCGGCGGCGCTGCGTCATCTGGTGGCACTGCCGGGATGCGTGCCGCAGGCCCCGGGTGAGGTGCTGTTGTTCCGGATGCGCGAGGGGGCGGTGGCCAAGCACCTGGGCATTGCGGCCCGGATCGGTGCGGGGGCCAGTTTCATCCATGCCTATACCGGGCATGGGGTGATCGAAAGCCCGCTGTCGCGCCCCTGGCAGCGGCGGATCGTGGCGCGGTTCAATTTTCCTTCAGGAGCCTGATGATGGCGACGATATTGCTTTCGGCGGCGGGGGCCGCGATTGGTGCGGGCTTTGGCGGCACGGTGCTGGGCCTGTCCGGGGCGGTGATCGGGCGCGCGGTGGGCGCCACGCTGGGCCGGGCGATCGACCAGAAGCTGCTGGGCGGCGGGTCGGCCAGCGTCGAGACGGGGCGGGTGGACCGGTTCCGCCTGACCAGCGCCTCAGAGGGTGAGGGGGTGGCGCGGCTGTGGGGGCGGATGCGGCTGCCCGGGCAGGTGATCTGGGCCACCCGCTTTATCGAGACGGCGCGGACCCAGCGTGGCGGCAAGGGTGCGCCGCGCCAGAGTGTGACCAGCTATAGCTATTCGGTCAGCCTGGCGTTGGCGCTGTGCGAGGGCGAGATCCTGCGGGTCGGGCGCATCTGGGCGGACGGGATCGAGCTGGCGCCGCGCGATCTGAACATCCGGGTCTATACCGGGGCCGAGGATCAGCTGCCGGACCCGAAGATCGAGGCGGTTGAGGGGATCGGTCAGGCGCCGGCCTATCGCGGCATTGCTTATGTGGTGATCGAGGAACTGGCGCTGGAGCGGTTTGGCAACCGCGTGCCGCTGTTCAGCTTTGAGGTGGTGCGCCCGGCGCAGGGGCCTTTGGTGGACCCGCTGCCGGATTTGACGCGGGGCATCCGGGCGGTCGCGATGATCCCGGGCACGGGCGAATATGCGCTGGCGACGACGCCGGTGCATCACGATCTGGGCCTGGGTGAGAAGGTGGCGGTGAATGAAAACAGCCCCTCGGGGCTGACGGACCTGCGCACCTCGCTTGTGGCGCTGGAGGAAGAGCTGCCGAACTGTGGTGCGGTGTCGCTGGTGGTGTCGTGGTTTGGCGACGATCTGCGCTGCGGGCAGTGCCGGATCAAGCCCAAGGTCGAGACTGTGGCGGTCGACGGCGTGCCGATGCCCTGGCGGGTTTCCGGGCTGGCGCGGGATGCCGCGCAAGAGGTGGCGCGGCTGGACGGGCGTCCGGTCTATGGCGGCACGCCTGCCGATGCCGCAGTGCTGGAGGCGATCGCGGCGCTGAAGGCGGCGGGCAAGGCGGTGACCTTCTATCCCTTCATCCTGATGGAGCAACTGGCGGGCAATGGGTTGACCGATCCCTGGACGGGGGCGGCGGATCAGCCGGTTCTGCCCTGGCGTGGCCGGATCACGCTGTCGGCCGCCCCCGGCCAGCCCGGTAGCCCCGATGAAACGGCGGCGGCAGAGGCCGAGGTAGCAGCGTTCTTTGGCACGGCGGCACCGGGGGATTTCGCGCCCGCATCGGGGACCGTGGATTATGGGGGGCCGCAGGAATGGTCGTTGCGCCGTTTCATCCTGCATTACGCGCGGCTGTGCGCCATGGCGGGCGGGGTGGATGCGTTTTGCATCGGGTCCGAGATGCGGGCGCTGACGCAGATTCGGGGGCCGGGCAACAGCTTTCCGGCCGTGGCGGCGCTGCGCGCGCTGGCCGCGGATGTGCGCGCGATTCTGGGGCCGGACTGCAAGATCGGCTATGCCGCCGACTGGTCGGAATATTTCGGCTATCAGACCGAGGCGGGGGACAGGTTCTTTCACCTGGACCCGCTTTGGGCGGATGAGAACATCGATTTCATCGGCATCGACAACTACATGCCCCTGTCGGATTGGCGCGCGGGCGAGGATCATGCCGATGCGCATTGGGGATCGATCTACAACCCCGATTACCTGCGCGCCAATGTCGAGGGTGGTGAGGGCTATGACTGGTTCTATGCCTCGCAGGCGCATCGGGATGCGCAGATCCGCACGCCGATCGAGGATCCGCTGGGTGAACCCTGGATATGGCGTTACAAGGACATCCGTTCGTGGTGGGACAACCCCCACCACGAACGGATCGGGGGCCTGCGGCAGGTCGAGGCCACGCCCTGGGTGCCGCGATCGAAGCCGGTCTGGTTTACGGAACTGGGCTGTGCCGCGGTGGACAAGGGCACGAATGAGCCCAACAAGTTTCTGGACCCCAAAAGCTCGGAATCGCAATTGCCGCACTATTCGGACGGGCGGCGCGATGAGCTGATCCAGATGCAGTATCTGCGGGTGATGACTGATTACTGGACAGACCCCGCGGTGAACCCGGTGTCCGAGATCTATGGCGGGCCAATGCTGGATGTGGCGCGGTCGCATGTCTGGGCCTGGGATGCGCGGCCCTATCCGCAGTTTCCGGGCAATCTTGATCTGTGGTCGGATGGCGGGAACCATGCCCGCGGGCATTGGATTTCGGGCCGGGTCACGGCGCAGCCGCTGGCCAATGTGGTGGCCGAGATCTGTGGCGCGGCGGGGCTGGCAGATGTGGATGTCAGCGCGCTTTATGGGGTGGTGCGGGGCTATCAGCCGGCCCCGGGCCTGAGCGGACGGGCGCTGTTGCAGGCGCTGATGCTGGCCTATGGCTTTGATGCGGTCGAACGCGACGGGCGGCTGGTCTTTGCCATGCGCGATGGGCGCGTTGCGGCGCGGCTGGGCCCGGATAGCCTTGCGCTGGGCGAGGGGCCCGCGCTGGAAGCGGTGCGCGCGCCCGAGGCCGAGGTGGCGGGGCGGGTGCGGCTGGCCTATGTCGAGGCCGATGGCGATTATGAGATCCGCGCGGTCGAGGCGCTGATGCCCGATGAGCGGGCCAGCGGCGTGGCGGGGACCGAGCTGGCGCTTGCGCTGACGCGGTCCGAGGGGCACCGCATCGCCGAACGCTGGCTGGCCGAGGCGCGGGTGGCGCGCGATGGGGTGGCCTTTGCGCTGCCGCCGTCACTGGGCCATCTGGGGGCGGGCGATGTGGTCGAGCTGACGCATCAGGACCGTGTGCGGCGCTATCGCATCGACCGGGCCGAGGTTGCGGGGGCGCGGCGTCTTGAGGCAGTGCGGGTCGAGCCGGGGATCTATCAGGCCTCGGATGAGGCGGAGGAGCGGGTTCTGCCCGCGCCCTTTGCTGCCCCCGTGCCGGTTTTGCCACTGTTCCTGGATCTGCCGCTGCTGACCGGCGAGGAGCTGCCCCATGTGCCGCATCTGGCGGTGGCGGCGACGCCCTGGCCGGGCAGTGTGGCGGTTTATTCCGCGCCCGAGGACGCAGGTTATGCGCTGAACCGGCTGATCGAGCGACCGGCCGTGATCGGGCAGACGTTGGTGCCGTTGCCGGCGGCGCGGCCCGGTCTGTGGGACAGGGGCCCGGTGCTGCGGGTTCGGGTCAAGGGCGGCACGCTGGAGGCGGCATCCGCCGCGCGGGTGCTAGCGGGGGCGAATGTGCTGGCGATCGGCGATGGCAGTTCTGACCGCTGGGAGGTGATGCAATTCGCTGAAGCCCTGCCGGTGGAGCCGGGGGTGTGGGACATCTCGATGCGGTTGCGCGGTCAGGCGGGCAGCGATGCGATCCTGCCCGAGGTCTGGCCCGCGGGCAGCATGGTCGTGCTGATGGATGGCGCGCCGCAGCAGATCACGCTGGCGTCCTCGGCGCGGGATGTGGCGCGGCATTATCGCATCGGCACGGCGGCGCGGCCCTATGACGATCCTTCCTATGTCCACCGGGTCGAGGCCTTCAAGGGGATCGGGCTGCGGCCGCTGTCGCCCTGCCATCTGCGGGCGCAGCGGTCGGGGGCGGATTGGGCGATCCGCTGGGTGCGGCGCACGCGGATCGATGGCGACAACTGGTCCGCGCTGGATGTGCCGCTGGGTGAGGCGCGCGAGGCCTATCTGGTGCGGGTGCTGCAGGGGGGCTCGATCCGGCGCGAAGCGGTCACGACCGCGCCGGCGTGGGACTACACCGCCGCGATGCGCGACAGCGATGGCCTGACGGGGGCCTTTGAAATTGCGGTTGCACAAATCTCTGAGGTCTTCGGGCCCGGACCATTCACAGGAGTCACGATCAATGACTGAGACAAACCGACTGGCGCTGCCGCTGCTGCAACCGGCGCAGGCGCAAAAGCATGTGACCGTGAACGAGGCGCTGGCGCGGCTGGACGGGCTGGTGAACCTGGTGCTGCAATCGGTCACGCAGGCGGTGCCGCCGGGGGTGGCGGGCGATGGGGTCTGCTATGGTGTGCCCGTCGGTGCGGTCAATGCCTGGAGCGGGCAGGAGGGCAAGGTTGCGATCGGCACGAACGGTGGCTGGGTCTTTGCGACCCCGGGCTATGGCTGGCGCGGGTTTGTCGCCGATCAGGGGCTGCAGGTGATGCACGATGGCGAGGATTGGGTGCCCGGGGCGCTGACGCTGTCAGCGCATGGTGCGGGGCTGGTCGCGGGGCTGGCCGAGATCGACCATATCGTGACAGGGGGGGACCTTTCTGTGACGCAGGCGATCATCCCGGCGGGCGCGATGGTGATCGGGGTCAGCGGGCGGGTGACCGAGGCCATCGCGGGCACGCTGAGCGGCTGGCGGCTGGGCAATCCGGGGGCCGAGGATCGGTTCGGCACGGGGCTGGGCCTGTCGGGCGGGTCCTGGGTGCGGGGGATGTTGTCCGCGCCGATGACATTTTATGCGCCCGAGCCGCTGGTTCTGAGCGCCGAGGGCGGGGTTTTCGCGGGCGGCGGCAGGGTGCGGCTGGCGGTGCATTACCTGCAGATCAGCCTGCCGGGGCTGTAGGGCGCGTGGGGGCGGATGCGTGCGGTTCTTTGGGGAGATCTGATCGCCGCGGCCCGGCGGGTGTGCGATTTGCCGCAGGCAGAGGCCGAGGCGGCGCTGGGCCGGTTGCTGGATCGGGCCCATGCGGCCGATCTATACCGCAAGCGGTTTGGCCGGGCGCATCCGGCCTGGGGCAATGGCAGCCTGTGGGGGGCGGCGCAGGCGGGGGCCCTGCTGCCCCCCGAACCGCGGCTGTCGGATCCGGGGTTTCTGGCGGCCATTGCGCTGGTTGCCGGGGCATTGCATCAGCGGCGTTGCAATGGCGGGTTTTTTCCGCCCGCGCCTTCCGCTATCAGGGCTGCGACCTATGTGATAGGTTGGACGCACAAGCCGAGAGGTGCCGAGATGGTGGAAACCAAAGCGAAAGTGACCGCGATCGATCCGGTCTGGTCGCGGATCTGCGACGAGGCCCGCGCCGCGGTGCGCGATGAGCCGCTGTTGGGCGGGCTGATCCATTCGGGCGTGCTGCATCATGGCAGTCTGGAACGGTCGCTGGCCTATCGGTTCTCGCTCAAGCTGGCGTCGGGCGAGATGAGTGAGCAGATCCTGCGCGAGATCGCCGATGAGGCCTATGGCGCGGACCCCGATCTGGCGCAGGCGGCGCGGGCCGATCTGGTCGCGGTGTTCGAACGCGACCCGGCTTGCCATCGCTTTTTGCAGCCGCTGTTGTTCTTCAAGGGGTTCCAGGCGCTGCAATCCTATCGTGTGGCGCATTGGCTGTGGCGGCAGGGGCGGCGGGACATGGCCTATTTCGTGCAGATGCGCACCTCGGAAATGTTCGGGGTCGATATTCACCCGGCGGCGCGGATCGGGCGCGGGGTGATGATCGACCATGCCCATTCGATCGTGATCGGCGAGACGGCGGTGGTGGGCAACAACGTCTCGATGTTGCATTCGGTGACGCTGGGCGGCACCGGCAAGGAAGAGGAAGACCGCCACCCGAAGATCTGCGACGGTGTGCTGATCGGGGCGGGTGCGAAGGTGCTGGGCAATATCCGCATCGGCGCGAACAGCCGCATCGCGGCGGGGTCGGTCGTGTTGCAGGACGTGCCCTGCTGCAAGACGGTGGCGGGCGTGCCGGCGCGCATCGTGGGGGATGCAGGCTGCGATCAGCCTTCGGTGTCGATGGACCAGCGGCTGAAGGATCTGGATTGTGGGGGGTGACGGTGTGATCCGCGCCTAAGGCGGGGCGATGCGCACCCGAAGAACGCAATGGGGCCGCCGGGATGCCGGCGGCCCTTCATGTTTCGGGGGGGGCTGGGTCAGGCCAGCATCGCCATCGGGTTTTCCAGATTGGCGACAATGGCCTGCAGCAGTTCGGCCCCCAGCGCGCCGTCGATGACGCGGTGATCGACCGACAGGGTCATCGACATGACGGTGGCCACCTCGATCCCGCCTTCGGCGTTCACCACGGGCTTTTTCAGCCCCGCGCCGACGGCCAGGATCGCGCCATGGGGCGGGTTGATGACGGCGTCGAAGTTTTCGATCCCCATCATGCCGAGGTTCGAAATGGCAAAGCTGCCGCCCTGATATTCCTGCGGGGCGAGCTTGCGCGAACGGGCGCGGGCGGCCAGGTCCTTCATCTCTTCGGAGAGTTTCGACAGGCTTTTCGCCTCGGCATCGAACAGGACGGGGGTGAAGAGTCCGCCCTCGATCGCGACGGCGACGGCAACATCCGAGGCTTTCATCTTCAGCACCCGGTCGCCCGCCCAGACAGCATTGGCAGCCGGCACGGCCTGCAGCGCCAGCGCGCAGGCCTTGATGATGAAGTCGTTGACCGACAGTTTGACGCCCCGGTGTTCCAGCTGTTTGTTCAGCTGGGCGCGGAAGTCCATCAGCGCATCCAGACGCACCTCGCGGCGCAGGTAGAAATGCGGGATGGTCTGCTTGGCCTCGGTCAGGCGGGCCGCGATGGTCTTGCGCATGCCGTCGAGGGGGACTTCCTCATAGCTGCGGCCTTCGTAGAGTTTCGCGACCGCGCTGGCGGACACCGGGGCCGGGGCGGGGGCCGCGGCGGTGGTCGGTGTGGGCGCGGGGGCTTGGGCGGCGGCCGTGGCGCCTTCGACATCTGCCTTGACGATGCGGCCATGCGGACCCGAGCCTTGCAGCGCAGACAGGTCGATGCCCTTTTCCGCCGCGATGCGACGCGCCAGCGGCGAGGCGAAGATGCGCGGGCCAGCGGGGGCCGCGGCAGGGGCGGTCTCAGGCGCTGCGACAGTGGTGGGTGCCGCGGCGACGGTGGGCTGCTGCGGTGCCGGGGGGCTTGCCTTGGCGGCGGGGGCGCTGTCTGCGCTTTCGCCATCTTCCAGCAGGACCGCGATCGGGGTGTTGACCTTCACGCCTGCGGTGCCTTCAGCCACCAGAAGGCGGCCGATGGTACCTTCGTCGACCGCCTCGAATTCCATCGTGGCCTTGTCGGTTTCGATCTCGGCGATGATGTCGCCGGATTTGACCGCATCGCCTTCCTTCACCAGCCAGCGGGCCAGTGTGCCTTCCTCCATCGTGGGTGACAGGGCGGGCATCAGGATTTCGGTTGCCATGGTGCTTCCCCCTTAGCGATAGGTGACTTTTTTCACCGCCGCCACGACCTCATCCGAGGTCACGAGCGCCAGTTTTTCAAGGTTGGCCGCATAGGGCATCGGCACATCCTTGCCGGTGCAGTTGATCACGGGCGCGTCCAGATAGTCGAAGGCGCGTTCCATGATCACCGCCGAGAGGTGATTGCCGATGGAGCCGACGGGCCAGCCCTCTTCCACGGTGACGCAGCGGTTGGTTTTCATGACCGAGGCCAGAACCGTGTCATAGTCGATCGGGCGCAGCGTGCGCAGGTCGATCACCTCGGCAGAGATGCCCTGTTCGGCCAGCTTGTCGGCGGCTTCCAGCGCGTGGACCATGCCGATGCCGAAGGAGACGATGGTGACATCGCTGCCTTCGCGCCAGATCTTGGCCTTGCCGAAGGGAATGGTGAAATCATCGATCGCCGGCACATCGAAGCTGCGGCCATAGAGGATTTCGTTTTCGAGGAAGATCACCGGGTTCGGATCGCGGATCGCGGTCTTCAGCAGGCCTTTGGCATCGGCGGCGGAATAGGGCATCACCACCTTGAGCCCCGGGATCTGGGCATACCAGGCGGCATAGTCCTGGCTGTGCTGGGCGGCCACGCGGGCGGCGGCGCCGTTGGGGCCGCGGAACACGATCGGGCAGCCCATCTGGCCGCCGGACATGTAAAGTGTCTTCGCCGCCGAGTTGATGATCTGGTCGATCGCCTGCATGGCGAAGTTGAAGGTCATGAATTCGACGATCGGCTTCAGCCCGCCAAAGGCCGACCCCACCGCGATGCCGGCAAAGCCGTGTTCGGTGATGGGCGTGTCAATCACGCGCTTGGCGCCGAACTGATCCAGCAGGCCCTGGCTGATCTTGTAGGCGCCCTGATATTCGCCGACCTCTTCGCCCATCAGATAGACGTCTTCGTCGCGGGTCATTTCCTCGGCCATGGCCTCGCGCAGGGCTTCGCGGACGGTCATGGTTTTCATGGGGGTGCCTTCGGGCCAGTCGGGGCTGGTGTCGGCTTTCGGTGCTTGGGGCGCCGGGGTGGCCGGTGCGGCGGCGGCTTGTGCCTTGGGGGCGGGGGCCGCCTGCGGGGCGGCATCGGCGGTTTCACCTTCTTCGATCAGCACGGCGATCGGGGTGTTGACCTTGACGCCCGCGGTGCCTTCGGCCACCAGGATCCGGCCCATCACGCCTTCGTCGACGGCTTCAAATTCCATCGTGGCCTTGTCGGTTTCGATCTCGGCGATGATCTGGCCGGCGCTGACGGTATCGCCTTCTTTTACCAGCCATTTTGCCAGGGTGCCTTCCTCCATCGTCGGCGACAGGGCGGGCATCAGGATTTCGGTTGCCATTCGTCTCTCTCCCTTACGCGTAGATGTCGGTCCAGAGCTCGGAAACATCGGGCTCGGGGCTTTCCTTCGAGAATTCGGCCGCGTCGTTCACGATGGCCTTGATCTCTTTGTCGATGGCTTTCAGGTCTTCATCGCTGGCATGGCCGCCCTGCAACAGCATCTCGCGCACGTTTTCGATCGCGTCGCGTTCGTCGCGCATCTTCTGCACCTCTTCGCGCGAGCGGTATTTTGCCGGGTCCGACATGGAATGGCCGCGGTAGCGGTAGGTCTTGATTTCAAGGATGTAGGGGCCATCGCCGGCGCGGCAGTGGGCCACGGCGCGTTCGCCCGCCGCCTTCACCGCAAGCACATCCATCCCGTCCACGGTTTCACCCGGGATGCCAAAGGCCTCGCCCCGGGTGTAGATGTCGGGGGTCGAGGTGGAGCGTTTCTGCGACGTGCCCATCGCATATTGGTTGTTCTCGATCACGAAGATCACCGGCAGTTTCCACAGCGCGGCCATGTTGAAGGTTTCATAGACCTGGCCCTGGTTCGCCGCACCGTCACCGAAGTAGGTGAAGGTCACGCCGCCGTTGCCCTTGTAAAGATCGGCAAAGGCCAGGCCCGCGCCCAGCGGCACCTGCGCGCCCACGATGCCGTGGCCGCCGTAGAAGTGCTTTTCCTTGGAAAACATGTGCATCGAGCCGCCCTTGCCCTTGGACAGCCCGCCGATCCGGCCGGTCAGTTCGGCCATGACCCCGCCCGGGTCCATGCCGCAGGCCAGCATGTGGCCGTGATCGCGGTAGGAGGTGATGCGCTTGTCGCCTTCCTTCGCGGCGGCTTCCAGCCCCACGACGACGGCTTCCTGACCGATATAGAGGTGGCAGAAACCGCCGATCAGGCCCATGCCATAAAGCTGACCGGCCTTTTCCTCAAAGCGGCGGATCAGCAGCATGTCCCGGTAGTATTTCAGAAGCTCGTCCTTCGAGACATTGGCGCGGCTGGCGCCTTTCGTCTCGGGGTTCTTGCGTGTCGCCATCAGGCAGCCTCCCCTGCGAATGGAATAGTTCAATGTTAAACCATTCCATAGCGCAAGGCCCGCGCCGATGCAATCAGCGGATCACGATCTCATCCGGGCGCACGGTGCCCAGAACGTCACGGGCGCGTTCGTCCAGCAGATCAAGGTCCAGATAGGCATCCGACAGCCGGCTGGTCAGGTTGGCCATCCGCGTCAGGTCCGCGCGCAGGCGGTCGCGTTCAGTCTCCAGCGCGGTGATTTCAGCCTCGATCTGGACGCGCCGGAAGATCCCGTAGGATCCCTGCACGGCGGCGAAGGTGAAATAGGCCCCCATCGCGATGGCTGCGGTGAAGAAGATCAAGGGTCCGAACCCGCGGCGCTTATTGCTCATGTGCCTGTCCCATAGCCGCCCATCCCGCCTCTGCTGGGCGAGTATTCGAATCATGCCACAGGGGCGGGGGAAAGGGAATCCCTGTGGGCGGGGAATTGCCGGAATTCGGCGTCCAAGATGCGAACGGGGGCCGATTGGCCCCCGGTTCCGGATCGTTCATCCTGGCTGCGTTGCGCCGATCAGCCCGCGACCGAGGCGGCGTGGATCGCGTCGATCGCCGCCCCCAGCACCGCGTCGAATTCGGCGTCGGTCTGTTGCGCGCTCAGGCCTTCGGTCAGCGCGCGGCTGAACGAGGCGATGATGCCGGTGTTCTGCGCCAGGATCCGGTTCGCCTCATCACGGCTATAACCGCCCGACAGCGCCACCACCTTCATCACGCGGGGATGATCGACCAGCGGCTTGTAGAAATTGGGCTCGCTGGGCAGGGTCAGCTTCAGCATCACCTGGCGGTCGGCGGGCAGGGCGTCCAGCGCGCGCAGCAGTTCCGCGCGCAGGATCGCCTCGGCCTCGGCCTTGTCGGCGATGGAAATCGTCACCTCGGGTTCGATGATCGGGATCAGGCCATGGGCCAGAACCTGCGCACCCAGATCGAACTGTTGATCGACCACCGCGCGGATGCCCGCGGGATTGGCGGCGTTGATCACCGAACGTTCCTTGGTGCCAAAGATGCCGGCCTTGGCGGCGCGCGCCAGCAGGTCATCCAGCCCCGGGATCGCCTTCATCAGCTGCGCACCGTCGGCCTCGGCCTCAAGGCCCTTGTCGATCTTGAGGAAGGGCACCACGGCGCGCTTGTCCCACAGATAGGTGGCGGTCGGGATGCCGTCGATGTCGCGGTCCATCGTCTGTTCGAACAGGATCGCGCCGATTACCTTGTCGCCGGTGAAGGCGGGCGATTTGATGATCCGGGCGCGCATCGCATGGATCAGGTCGAACATTTCGCTTTCCGAGGAATAGGCGCTTTCCTCAACGCCATAAAGCCGCAGCGCCTTGGGCGTCGATCCGCCCGACTGGTCCAGCGCGGCGATGAACCCCGCCCCGTTGCGCATCTGTTCGGCCTGCTTGGCATTCGGCATGATCTGTCCCCTGCGATGAACCTGTTGAACGGGCAATTCCTTGCGCCCGCAGATAGCCGCTCGGCGCTGGCGGTGCAATTGTGATCGCGCTAACGGGCGGGGCGCCCGGCCCCGTCCCGCAGATCCTTAGCCGGTCTGGCGCATCAGCGCGGCGACGCCCGGCAGGTCCTTGCCCTCCATCCATTCCAGGAAGGCCCCGCCCGCGGTCGACAGATAGCTGAAGCGCGCCGCGACCCCGGCCTTGTTCAGCGCCGCGACCGTATCGCCGCCCCCCGCGACGGAAATCAGCTTGCCCGCCTCGGTCAGCTCGGCGGCCTTTTGCGCGGCGGCATTGGTGGCGGCATCGAAGGGCGAGATTTCGAAGGCCCCCAGCGGGCCGTTCCAGATCAGCGTGCGGGCGCGATCGAAGACGGCGGCGATATCGGCCACCGCCCGGGGGCCGGCATCCAGGATCATCGCATCCGCGGGGCAGGCATCGGCGGCCACCACCTCGGTTGCGGCGCCGGCGCGGAATTCGCGCGCCACCACCACATCGACGGGCAGGTGGATCGTGCAGCCCGTGGTTCCGGCCTTGGCCAGGATCGCGGCGGCGGTGTCGGCCATGTCATGTTCGGCCAGCGACCGGCCCACATCCAGCCCCTGCGCCACCAGGAAGGTGTTGGCCATGCCGCCGCCGATCACCAGGTGGTCGACCTTCTCGATCAGGTTGCCCAGAAGATCCAGCTTGGTCGACACCTTGGCGCCGCCTACCACCGCCGCCACCGGGCGCTGCGGCTTGCCAAGCGCGGATTCAAGCGCCTTGAGTTCCGCCTCCATCAGCCGGCCGGCGGCGGCGGGCAGGATATGGGCGATCCCCTCGGTCGAGCTGTGCGCGCGATGTGCCGCCGAGAAGGCATCGTTCACATAGACCTGACCCAGCGCGGCCATGGCGGCGGCCAGTTCGGCGTCGTTCTTTTCCTCGCCCGCATGGAAGCGGGTGTTTTCCAGCAAGACCACCTCATGGTCGTTCATCGCGGCCACCGCGCGCTTGGCCGGGCCGCCGATGCAATCTTCGGCGAAAGTGACCTTGACCCCCAGCGCCTGCGCCAGCGCGGGGACCAGGGGTGCCAGGCTCAGATCCGGGACGGGTTTGCCCTTGGGCCGGCCGAAATGCGCCAGCAACACCGGCTTGCCGCCCTTGGCCATGATGTCGCGCACCGTGGGCACGATCTTTTCGATCCGCGTCGCGTCGGTCACCCGCCCGTTTTCCAGCGGCACATTGATATCGACCCGCACCAGCACGACCTTGCCGTTCAGATCCACTTCGTCGAGCGTCTTCCAACCCATCGCGAAAACTCCGTTCCTGATTTGGCGCATACTTGCCCCGCGCGGGCGCGAAAGGCAACGTCTGCCCCGCGCTTTGCCCTTTTCTTGGCCCTTCGGGCGGCATAATGTCCCCCCAAAGATCCCGAGGAGAATGACATGGCCGAGATCAAGGACCCCGAAAACACCATCATCATCGAGCTGAAGGACGGCCCCGTCGTCATCGAGCTGCTGAGCGATGTCGCGCCCAAACATTGTGAGCGCATGAAGGTGCTGGCCCGCGCCGGACAATATGACAACGTGGCCTTCCACCGCGTGATTGACGGCTTTATGGCCCAGACCGGCGATGTGGAAAATGCCAATATGGAAAAGGGCTGGGATCCGCGGCGCGCCGGAACCGGCTCGTCGGACCTGCCCGATCTTCCGGCAGAATTTTCCAAGCTGCCGCATGACCGCGGCACGCTGGGCGCGGCGCGCTCGATGAACCCGAATTCGGCCAACAGCCAGTTCTTCATCAACTTCAAGGACAACCACTTCCTGAACGGCCAGTACACCGTCTATGGCCGGGTGATCTCGGGGATGGAACATGTCGACAAGATCGCGCGCGGCGAGCCGCCGGCGAACCCCGACCGGATGATTTCGGTCAAGGTGGCCGCCGATGCGTAAGGCGGGGCTGTCGATCATCGCGGCGCTGGCGCTTTCGGGCGCGGCGCTGGCGGAAGGCACCGGCATTGCCGATACGCCCGGCCCGAACCTGGTGCTGGAGGTGGGCGGATCGACCACGGGGCAGATCGTCATCGACCTGCTGCCCGATGTCGCGCCCAAGCATGTCGACCAGATCACCGCGCTGGCCCGCGAAGGCGCCTATGATGACGTGGTCTTTCACCGCGTGATCGAGGGCTTCATGGCCCAGACGGGTGACGTCCAGTTTGGCAAACGTGGCGGCGACACGCAACTGGCCGGGATGGGCGGGTCCAACCGCCCCGACCTGCCGGCGGAATTTTCCAACCGCTCGTTCGTGCGCGGCATGGTGGGCATGGCGCGCAGCCAGAACCCGGATTCGGCCAACAGCCAGTTCTTCATCATGTTCGACGCGGCCCCGCATCTGGACGGGCAATATACCATCGTCGGTCATGTGCTGGACGGGATGCAGGTCGTCGATGCCCTGGCCAAGGGCAATCCGGCGGCGAACGGTCTGGTGGCTGACCCCGATTACATTGTCAGCGCGACGGTGGTTGAATAAGGCCAAGCCGGGGGGCCAGCCCCCCGGACCCCCCCCGCCGGAGGGTTTTGCACCCTCCGGACCACCTGCAGAGTATTTTGCCAAGAAGAAGCCCGGCCATTTCGGACCGGGCTTTTTTCGTTTCATCAGGGCGGGCTCAGCCCAGTGTGACCAGCGCGTGGCGTTTCTTGCCGGCGGTCAGTTTCAGCGGCTCGACCAGATCGCCCGCGCCGAACATGCGCCCCGGATCGGCCTCGACCTCATCATTGACGCGCGCCGCGCCTTCCAGGATCAGCCGTTTCGCATCCTTGCCGGTCTTGGCCAGGCCCGAGCGCAGGATCAGTTGGGCAAAGCTGATACCCTCGGACACATCGGTCGGGGTCAGCGCCAGCGTCGGCAGATCATCACCCACGCCGCCCTTTTCAAAGACCTCGCGTGCGGTGGCCTCAGCCGCCGCAGCCGCGTCCGCCCCGTGTAGAAGCGCCGTGACCTCGTTCGCCAGGATGATCTTGGCCGCGTTGATCTCTGACCCCTGCAGGGCGCCCAGGCGGTCACATTCTTCCACCGGCAATTCGGTGTAAAGCTTCAGGAACCGGCCCACATCGGCATCGGTGGTGTTGCGCCAGAACTGCCAGAATTCATAAGGGCTCAGCATCTCGCCGTTCAGCCAGACCGCGCCACTGGCCGACTTGCCCATCTTCTTGCCGTCGCTGGTCGTCAGCAGCGGCGAGGTCAGGCCGTAGATTTCGTGGTCCAGCACCCGGCGCGTCAGGTCGATGCCGTTGACGATATTGCCCCACTGGTCCGACCCGCCCATCTGCAACAGACAGCCATAGCGGCGGTTCAGTTCCAGGAAGTCATAGGCCTGCAGGATCATGTAGTTGAATTCCAGGAACGAGAGGCTTTGTTCCCGGTCCAGCCGCGATTTCACCGATTCGAACGACAGCATCCGGTTCACGCTGAAATGCCGCCCGATGTCGCGCAGGAAATCGAGGTAGTTCAGCCCGTCCAGCCATTCGGCATTGTTAAGCATGACCGCGTCATTCGCACCCTCGCCGTAGCGCAGGTAGCGGGCAAAGACCTGCTTCATCCCGGCGATGTTCTCGTCGATCTTGTCGGGTGTCAGCAGCGGGCGTTCTTCCGACCGGAAAGACGGATCGCCCACCTTGGTCGTGCCCCCACCCATCAGCGTGATCGGCTTGTGCCCGGTCTTTTGCAGCCAGCGCAGCATCATGATGTTGAGCAGATGGCCCACATGCAGCGATGCCGCCGTTGCATCATAGCCGATATAGGCCGGCACGACGCCCTTGATCAGCGCCTCGTCCAGGGCCTGATAATCGGTGCAATCGGCCAGATAGCCCCGCTCGATCATCACGCGCATGAAGTCCGATTTCGGATGGTAGGTCATCGTGCTTGTCCCTCTTTGACGGGAATGCGTATATCGGGGCAAGGGTCGAAGGGGAAGTCATGTTGAAATCGGGGCCGGTCTGGGCGGTGGGGGCGATGTCGGGCACGTCGCTGGACGGGGTCGATGCGGCGCTGCTGCTGACCGACGGACGCGCGATCCAAGAGTTTGGCCGCCACGCCTATCGCCCCTTCACCGGCGCCGAACGCGCGGTGCTGCACGCAGCCCTGGGCCGCTGGCCCGGTGAGGCCGGCGTGGCCGAAGCGGCGGAAGTGGTCGAGACCGCCCATGCCGAACTGCTGGCCGGTTTCCCCGAGGCGCAGATGGTCGGCTTTCACGGCCAGACGCTGGCGCATGATCCGCAAGGCATTCAGGGCCCGCCGCGCACCCATCAGACGGGTGACGGCGCCGTGCTGGCCGAGGTGCTGGGCCGCCCCGTGGTCTGGGATTTCCGCACGATGGATGTCGAACTGGGCGGGCAGGGCGCGCCGCTGGTGCCCTACTTCCACTTCGCCTGTGCGAAATGGGCGGGGCTGACGCAGCCGGTGGCCTTCCTGAACCTAGGCGGCGTGGGCAATGTCACCTGGGTCGATCCGCGCCAGCCGGGGCCAGAGGCGCCGGGCGCGGTTCTGGCCTTCGACACCGGCCCCGCCAATGCCCCGGTCAACGACCTGATGCGCGCCCGCCTTGGCCTTGACCGCGATGAGGGCGGCGCGCTGGCGCTGTCGGGGCTGGTGGACGCGGGCGTGCTAGAGGCATTCCTTGCGCATCTCTTCTTCCTGCGGATGCCGCCGAAATCCCTGGACCGCAACGATTTCCACGATCTGCTTTCGGCGGTTTCCAGCCTCGGCAATGCCGATGCCGCCGCTACCCTGACCGCCTGCGCCGCCGCCGCCGTCGCGCGCGGGGCGGAACATTTCCCCGTTCCCCCCGCCGCCGTCTATGTCGCAGGCGGTGGACGGCTGAACGAGGCGCTGATGGTTGAACTTGCGCGCCGCCTGTCCTGCCCCGTGGCGCCGGTCGAGGATCTGGGCCTGAACGGCGACATGCTTGAAGCGCAGGCCTTCGCCTTCCTGGCGGTCCGCGTGGCGCGCGGCTTGCCCACATCCGGCCCCGCCACCACAGGCGTCGCGGCGCAGGTGGGCGGCGGGCGGATCAGCCGTCCGGCCTGACCGACCCTGTTCCGCATCTGGCTTCTTCTTGGCCCAAATACTCACGGCCCGCGGATTGCCACCCGCGGGCCGTGAGTATTTTTTCCAAGAAGAAGGGGGCAGGGCGGGCCTTGCCCCCAGCGGTCTTCAGCCGCGCAGGATCGAGCGGCCGGCGTATTCGGCGGTCTCGCCCAGCATTTCCTCGATGCGGATCAGCTGGTTGTATTTCGCCAGCCGGTCCGACCGGGCAAGGCTACCGGTCTTGATCTGGCCGCAGTTGGTGGCGACCGCCAGATCCGCGATGGTGGCGTCTTCCGTCTCGCCCGAGCGGTGCGACATCACGCTGGTATAGCGCGCGCGGTCGGCCATGCGGACGGCGTCCAGCGTCTCGGTCAGGGTGCCGATCTGGTTGACCTTGACCAGAAGCGAGTTGGCACAGCCTTCCTTGATGCCACGGGCCAGGCGCGCCGGGTTGGTCACGAACAGATCGTCGCCCACCAGTTGAACCTTGTTGCCCAGACGTTCGGTCAGCAGCTTCCAGCCGGCCCAGTCATCCTCGGCGCAGCCATCCTCGATCGAGATGATCGGGTAATCGGCGCAAAGGGCGGCCAGGTAGTCGACGTTTTCCTCGATCGAGAGCGATTTGCCCTCGCCCTTCATCTCATACTTGCCGCCCTTGAAATATTCGGTCGAGGCGCAGTCGAGTGCCAGGTGGATGTCGTCGCCGGGCTTGTAGCCTGCCTTTTCGATCGCGCGCAGGATGAAGTCCAGCGCGTCGCGGGCCGAGGACAGGTTCGGCGCAAAGCCGCCCTCATCGCCGACGCCGGTGGCCAGACCCGCGGCCGAGAGTTCCTTTTTCAGCGTGTGGAACACCTCGGCGCCCATGCGCACCGCCTCGCGGATGTTGCCCGCGCTGACCGGCATGATCATGAATTCCTGGATGTCGATCGGGTTGTCGGCATGTTCGCCGCCGTTGATGATGTTCATCATCGGCACCGGCAGGATGCGCGCATTGGTGCCGCCGACATAGCGGTAGAGTGGCTGCGTGGTGAAATCGGCCGCGGCCTTGGCAACCGCCAGCGACACGCCCAGGATCGCATTGGCGCCCAGACGCGACTTGTTCGCGGTGCCGTCCAGCTCGATCATCATGCGGTCGATTTCAACCTGCTCGGTGACGTCCTCGCCCACCAGGTTTTCGGCGATTTCGCCGTTCACCGCCATCACCGCTTCCAGCACGCCCTTGCCCAGGTAGCGCGCCTTGTCGCCATCGCGCCGTTCCACCGCCTCATGCGCGCCGGTCGAGGCGCCCGAGGGCACCGCGGCGCGGCCCAGCGTGCCGTCTTCCAGGATCACATCGACCTCGACGGTCGGGTTGCCCCGGCTGTCCAGGATTTCGCGCGCGTGGATGTCGATGATCGTGCTCATGGCTCGGGTCCCTTCGGGTGTGTTCCGTTGGCCGCTCTATAGCCCGGGGTTCGCGCCACGGGAAGGGTATGGTGGCGATAACGGCGGTGTTAGCGGCGCAACCGCGCCTCACGCAGCAGGGTGTAAAGCCCCGAGGCCACGATCACCGCGCCGCCCAGCAGCGTGGCGGTATCGACCGCCTCGTCAAAGACCAGCCAGCCGATGATCAGCGCAAAGACCAGCCGGGTATAGCGGAAGGGGGTGATCACCGCGACCTCGCCCAGCCGCATTGCGGCGATCAGCGCGTAATACCCGGCCGTGCCCGCCACTAGCGCACCCGCGATCTGGGCCCATTCGACCGCGTCGGGCGCCACCAGCGGCGTGCCCATCACCCAGGCCAGGATCAGCCCCGCCGGCACCAGGACGCCAAAGCCATAGGTCGCCAGCTGCAAGGATGTGATCGCGCCGGGCACGCGGCGGGTGGCCACATCGCGCCCCGCAAGGCCCAGCACCGCCACGACGGCAAACAGCGACAGCGCAGAAAACCCCTCGGTGCCCGGGCGGATCACGATCAGCACGCCCACGAACCCCACCGTGATCGCCGACCAACGCCGCCAGCCGACCGTTTCGCCCAGGAACAGCGCCGCCCCCAGCGTCACCGCCAGCGGCGTCGCCTGCAAGATCGCCGAGGCCTGTGCCAGCGGTGTGAAGACGATGGCCGAGACAAAGGCGATGGTGCCCACCAGTTCGCCCAGATTGCGCAGGATCACCGATCCCGCGATCAGGTCGCGGTTGATCAGCCGCTCGCCGCGGACGCGCGCGAAGATGGCGTAGATGATCGCCCCGCCCGCGCCCAGCAGCGCCAGGATCTCGCCCACGGGCAGGCGCGCGGACATGGATTTGACGAACATGTCCTCGATGGCAAATCCGGCCATCGCCGCCACCATCAACAGGCTGCCGCGCAGGTTTTCCATGATCTGTTCCGAACCGCCCTTGTCCCTGCGGTCAAATCCCGCGCGGGCAGGCTTTAGCGCGCGGCGGGGGGCGGCGTAAAGCGCGCGATTGTGTGGGTCACATGTTGCTGCCGGGGGGCAGGTTCAGCCGCGCAGCCCCGCAACATCGGCCCAAAGCGGCAGATGATCCGAAGCGTGGCGCGACAACGGCGTGTCCAGAACGCCCGCCCGCACCACCTGCAGCCCCGGGCCCAGCACCAGCCGGTCCAGATGGCCAAAGGGCGCGCGGGCGGGAAAGGTCGGGGCGGGGGCGTGAACGGTGAAACCGGCCAGCGGTTCAAAGCCGCGCTTGCGCGACCATTCGTTGAAATCGCCGATCGCCAGCGCCGGGCGCGGCGCGGCCGCCACCAGATATTCGCCGATCCGGTGCAACTGCGCGCGCCGGTCCACCCGCCGCAGCCCCAGATGCGCCGCGATCAGCCGGAACGGCGGCAGGCCCGCCTCGGACACCTCAAGGGCCAATGCGCCGCGCGGCTCCAGCCCCGGCAGGGTGATCGGATGCACCTGCGAGACCTGCAGCCCCCGCCGCGCCAGCACCGTCTGGCCATGCCAGCCCAGGCTGTTGGGTCCGGTGCGGTCGAAGGGGACCACCTCGAAATCGGTTTCCTCTTCGATCATGCGCGGCGGCAGGGCGGCGGGGCGATGGCCCATCCGCAAATCGACCTCTTGCAGGGCGACGATATCGGCCGAGAGCGCATTGATCACCGCCACCGCGCGATGGGGATCGCGCAGCCCGTCCGAGCCCACGCATTTATGCACATTGTAAGAGGCGATCCGGATGGTCATGTTGCAGATATGGGGGATCATGCGCGCGATTGCAGCGCCAAAATGCACCCCCACGATCAACTTGGTGTGGATGGGGGGCGATGAAGGATCACTGGCGGCGGGTACGGGCGCAGCCCCTGGCGATCCAGATAATCTGGGCGGCGCTGGCGGTGGAATTCCTGGCAGCGCTGTGGGAACGCCAATGGCCGCTGGCGGGCGTCGCCGCGATCACCGGGGCGCTGACGCTGGCGCCGATCTATCTGTCCTCACGCGTGGGGCTGCGTCTGCCGACGGCCTTTCTGGTCGGCATCACGCTGTTCATCTTTGCCACGATCTTTCTGGGCGAGGCGTTTGATTTCTATAACCGTTACTGGTGGTGGGATGTGGTGCTGCACGGCGGCTCGGCGCTTGGGTTCGGGATGCTGGGCTTCCTGTTCGCCTTCATGCTGTTCGAGGGCGACCGCTTCGCCGCCCCCGCCTGGGCGCTGGCGCTGATCGGCTTTACCATCGCGGTCACGATCGGCGCGCTGTGGGAAATCTTTGAATTCGGCATGGATCAGATCTTTGGTCTGAACATGCAGAAATCGGGGCTGGTGGATACGATGGGCGACCTGATCGTGGACGTGATCGGCGCCAGCATCGGCGCGCTGGCGGGCTTTGCCTGGCTGAAGGGGCGGCAGTTGGGCGGCTTTACCGGGGTGTTTGGCGATTTCGTCGCGCGCAACCGCCGCTGGTTTCGCAAGCACCGCGACTGATCAGGTGCCGCAAAAGGTGCGGTGAACGATCTGGTCGGTACGCGGCGCCAGGCTGTAGTCGGCAAAGGCGGGATCGTCGTCAAAGGGCCGGGCCAGCGCCGCGTTCAGGCGCTGGAACGGGGCCAGATCGCCCGCGACCGCGGCCCCGATCGCCTCTTCCACGCGGTGATTGCGCGGGATGCGGGCGGGATTGGCCCGGGCCATCACCGCGCGCGGATCGGCCTCTTGCGCAAGGCGGTCGCGCCACAGGCCCTCCCATTGGTCAAAGGCCTCGGCTTCGGCGAATTCCGCGCGCGCCGTGTCCTCCAGCAGGCCGCGGAAGGTCCGCGTGAAATCGGCCCGCAACAGCGCCATGCGCGACAAAAGCGTCTCGATCAGGTCCAGATCGGCCTCGGTCGCGGCCGCGATGCCGATCTTGGCACCGAAACGCGCCAGCCATTCGGCCTGAAAGGCAGGGCCAAAGCCATGCACCGCCTCGGTCGCGGCTTCAATCGCGGCCTCGCGTTCGCCCATCAGCGGCAACAGGCAGGTGGCGAATTGCGCAAGGTTCCAGGCCCCGATCTGCGGCTGGTTGGCATAGGCATACCGTCCCCCCCGGTCGATCGAGGAAAAGACGCGGTCGGGGTGATAGGCATCCATGAAGGCGCAGGGGCCATAATCGATGGTTTCCCCCGACAGCGCCATGTTGTCGGTGTTCATCACCCCGTGGATGAAGCCAAACGACATCCAGCCCGCGATCAGCCGCGCCTGCGCGGCCACCACCGCGCGCAGCAGGTCCAGCGGGCCATTGGCCTGCGGATAATGGCGTTCGATCAAGTGGTTGCACAGCGTTCTTATTGCGTCCTCGTCGCCCCGCGCGGCGAAATACTGAAACGTGCCCACCCGGATATGGCTGGACGCGACGCGGGCCAGAACCGCGCCCGGCATCGCGCCGGTTTCGCGCAGGACCGGCTCGCCGGTGGTGACAGCGGCCAGCGCGCGCGTGGTGGGCAGCCCCAGCGCCGCCATCGCCTCGGATACGACATATTCGCGGATGACCGGCCCCAGCCAGGCCCGCCCGTCGCCCCCGCGCGAAAACGGTGTGCGCCCCGCACCTTTCAGCTGCAGATCGAACCGAGCCCCATCGGGGGCCACAACCTCGCCCAGCAGGATCGCGCGGCCATCGCCCAGCTGCGGCACCCAGCCGCCGAACTGATGCCCGGCATAGGCCTGCGCCAGCGGCTCGGCGCCTTCGGGCACGGCATTGCCCGCCAGCATCGCAACGCCCGCAGGGCTTTCCAGCCAGTCGGCATCCAGCCCCAACCGCGCCGCCAGGGCCCGGTTCACCGCTACCAGCCCGGGTTCCGCCACCGGCACCGGGGCCTGTCGCGCATAAAACCGATCCGGCAGGCGGGCATAGCTGTTGTCAAAGCGCAGGGTCATCACATCCTCCTTGCCCGCGATATAGGCTGCGCCGCCCCTGTCGCAAGGCAGCGCCCCTGGCGGGCCGGGTCTGAGTATTTTTGCCAAGAAGAAACATGCGGCTTCTTCTTGGTCCAAATACTCCCCCGCCGGAGGCGTCCCGCAGCCGACACCGGCGCGCCGGGGTCAAAGCCGGGCGATCCGGTCGGTCAGCAGCGTATAGAATCCTTCGGCATCGACGCTGCCCATGAGCATCGCATTGGCGGGCCGGTCGGTGACGCGCCACCAGTCGGCCACCGTCATGCCGCGGGTCAGATCGGATTGCGTCTCGATTTCCACGTTCACATGGCGGCCCTGGAACAGGTCGGGGCGCAGCAGATAGGCGATCACGCAAGGGTCGTGCAGCGGCGCGCCCTGACTGCCGTATTTCGCCATGTCGTAGCGTTCGAAGAAATCGGTCCAGCTGGCGACCGCGTGGCCAACGCGGGTGCCAAGCGCGCGGAAGGCCTCGACCCGGGGGCGGGTGGTCAGCACCTTGTGGGTCACGTCCAGCGGCATCACCACCAGCGGCACGCCCGATCTGAAGACGATCTGCGCGGCTTCGGGGTCGACATAGATGTTGAACTCGGCGGCGGGGGTCACGTTGCCAACCTCGAAATAGGCGCCGCCCATCAGCACGATCTCGGCCACGCGGGGGATGATGTCGGGCGCGCGGGCGAAGGCGGTGGCGATATTGGTCAGCGGCCCCAGCGGGCAAAGCGTGACCGCCCCTTCGGGCAGGGCGCGCAGCGTGTCGATGATGAAATCGACCGCGCTCTGGTCCTGCAGCGGCATGGTGGGGTCGGGCAGGGTGATGCCGTCAAGCCCGGTCTTGCCATGCACATATTCCGCCGTCACCAGCTTGCGCGTCATCGGCCGGTCGCAGCCGGCGAAGACCCGGATGTCGGGCCGTCCGGCCAGTTCGCAGACCACGCGGGCGTTGCGCGCGGTCAGCTGCAACGGCACGTTGCCCGCCACGGCGGTGATGCCCAGCACCTCAAGGTCAGGGCTGGCCAGCGCCAGCAGGATCGCCACGGCATCGTCCTGGCCGGGGTCGGTGTCGATGATGATCTTGCGCGGCGCGGTCATGGGCTCTCCTGTTCTTTGGCGGCACAGTGGCTTGGGTGCGCGTTCTTGTCCAGATTGCCCAAAGCGAAAGCCCCGGCGAGGGCCGGGGCTTTGCGGTGTTTGCAACGGGATCAGCCGTCGAAATTGACCTCTTCGATCAGCTTCAGCGCGGCGGGGCGCAGCTTGGCAACGTCAGTCAGGGGCAGGGTGTCGGCGGTGAAGTCGCCCCAGCCCGCGACCAGATCCGAACGTTTCACGCCCTCTTTCAGCGGGAATTCGTGGTTGCTTTCGGCATAGATCGCCTGCGCGCTATCCGAGGCGAGGAATTCCATTAGCTTGAGCGCGGCCTCTTTGTTCGGGGCCGCAGTGGTCATCGCCACGCCCGAGACGTTCAGATGCGTGCCCGTGCCTTCAAAGACCGGGAAGACGATGCGCACGCTGTCGGCCCATGCCTTCTGTTCCGGGTCGGCCAGCATCTGGCCCATGTAATAGGTGTTGCCCAGGCTGATGTCACATTCGCCCGACCAGATCGATTTCACCTGGCCGCGGTCATTGCCCTCGGGCTTTTTCGCAAGGTTGGCCTTGACGCCTTCCAGCCAGGCGCGGGTGTCGGCCTCGCCGTGATGGGCCAGATGGGCTGCGGCCAGGGCGACGTTATAGTCATTGGTGAAGGGGCGGGTGCAGATCCGGCCTTTCCATTTCGGATCGGCCAGGTCTTCGTAGCTGGTCACTTCGCCCTCGGCGACGCGGTCCTTGCTGGCATAGATGATGCGCGCGCGTGACGTCAGGCCATACCAGTGACCGGCCGGGTCGCGGAATTCCGCCGGGATCGCGGCTTCCAGCGCGGGCGAGGCGACGGGCTGGGTCACGCCCGCCTCGACCACCTGCTGCAGGCGCGCGATGTCGACGGTCATCACCAGATCGGCGGGGCTGCGCGTGCCCTCGGCCTGCAGGCGTTCGACCATGCCCTTGTCCACGAAGGCCACATTGACCGCGATGCCGGTTTCCTGGGTGAAGGCGTCAAACAGCGGCTGGACCAGTTCGGGCTGGCGGTGCGAATAGACGTTCACCTCCTCGGCCAGCGCGGGCAGGGCGATCAGGGCGGTGGTGAGGGTCAGGGCGAATCGCGCGGTCATGGGGGACTCCTTTAGTCGGGATATGGGCTGTGTAAACCTGACAAAACTGATCGGGTCAATACCTGATTGGAAAAATCGGGTTTGTGGCGGGCGGGGTCGGGGGGGCTGTCTGCCCCCCTCTTGGCGCGGTGCGCCAATTCACCCCCCGAGGATATTTGCGCAAAGCCGAAGGGCAGGCCGTGGTGCGGCAGTGCGCCGCATCGAGAAAGCATATCAAAACAGTCAGGAATTGGGCGCACCGTTGAAAGGAGATCCCGATGCGCCCGTTTGTCCTGCTGTCCCTTGCGCTGTTGCCAGCCCCTGTTCTGGCCGACAGCGCCCCCCTGCCGCTGAGCTATCAGATGTTCGAAGCGGCGGTGCCGCATGTCGATCTGGAGCTGTGTCCCGCGGATCTGGCGGGTGAGGGGCGGTTTTGCCGCATGGCGATGCTGCACGATGAAATCCACGTCTTTGCCTTTTCCGAAGAGGGCGACCAGCCGATGGTGGGCTTTCGATCCTGGCCGGTCGAACGCATCGCGGCGCAGCTGGACTGAGCCCTGCCCGGGCCCTGGGGCAATTGACAAGGCCCGCGCGGTGCTTCATCGCTCGGGCCCATGCTGAAGATCACCGACCTGACCTATTCCGTCGAAGGGCGCCCGCTGTTTGAAGGCGCCAGCGCCACGATCCCCGATGGCCACAAGGTGGGCCTTGTCGGGCGCAATGGCGCGGGCAAGACCACGCTGTTCCGCCTGATCCGGGGCGAATTGGCGGCCGAGGGCGGAGCGATCAGCCTGCCTGCGCGCGCGCGCATCGGTGGCGTGGCGCAAGAGGTGCCCAGTTCCGCCACCAGCCTGCTGGATACGGTGCTGGCCGCCGATACCGAACGCGCCGCCCTGCTGGCCGAGGCGGGGACCGCGACCGACCCGCACCGGATTGCGGAAATCCAGACCCGGCTGGCCGATATCGACGCCTGGTCCGCCGAGGGGCGCGCGAGCGCCATCCTGAAGGGCCTTGGCTTTGACGCCGAGGCGCAGCGCCGGCCCTGTTCGGATTTCTCGGGCGGGTGGCGGATGCGGGTGGCGCTGGCGGGGGTGCTGTTCGCCCAGCCCGATCTGTTGCTGCTGGACGAACCGACCAACTATCTGGATCTGGAAGGCGCGCTGTGGCTGGAAAGCTATCTGGCGAAATATCCCCATGCCGTGATCATCATCAGCCATGATCGTGGCCTTCTGAACCGGGCCGTGGGCGCGATCCTGCATCTGGACAACCGCAAGCTGACGCTGTGGTCGGGCGGCTATGACCAGTTCGCCCGCGCCCGCGCCGCCGCCCGCGCGGCCCTGGCCGCCGAGGCCAAGAAGCAAGAGGCGCGGCGCGCCCATCTGCAAAGCTTTGTCGACCGCTTCAAGGCCAAGGCCACCAAGGCCGCCCAGGCCCAGGCCCGCGTCAAGATGCTGGAAAAGATGGAGCCGATCACCCCGCCCGAGGAAGCGGCCAAGCAGGTCTTAACCTTCCCCGCGCCCGAACAGCTTTCGCCCCCGATCATCGCGATGGAGGGCTGCGCCGTGGGCTATGGCGGGGCACCGGTGTTGAAACGTCTGAACCTGCGGATCGACCAGGACGATCGGATCGCGCTTCTGGGCCGCAACGGCGAGGGGAAATCGACCCTGTCGAAGTTGCTGGCGGGCAAGCTGGAACCGTCAGAGGGCCGGATCACCCGGTCGGCCAAGCTGCGCATCGGCTATTTCGCCCAGCATCAGGTCGATGAGCTGGACCTGAATGAGACGCCCCTGCAGCACATCCAGCGCCTGCGCCCCGATGAAGGCCAGCCCCGGCTGCGCGCGCGGCTGGCGGGGTTCGGCCTGCTGGCCGATCAGGCGGAAACGCAGGTGCGCAAGCTGTCGGGCGGGCAGAAGGCGCGGCTGTCTCTGCTCTTGGCCACGATCGATGCGCCGCATCTGCTGATCCTGGATGAACCGACCAACCACCTCGACATCGAAAGCCGCGAGGCGCTGGTCGAGGCGCTGACCGCCTATTCCGGGGCGGTGGTGCTGGTCAGCCACGACATGCACCTGCTGTCGCTGGTGGCCGACCGTCTTTGGCTGGTCAAGGGCGGCGGCGTCGCGCCCTATGCGGGCGATCTGGAAAGCTACCGGGCGGAACTGCTGGCCGGCGATCCGGCGGAAAAACCCGCGCCCAAGGCCAAGGACAGGCCCGCGCGCCCCTCGCGCGATGCGATCCTGGCGCTGCGCGCCGAGGTGCGCAAATGCGAAGACCGCGTGACCACGCTGACCGAGATGATCGGCAAGCTGGATGCAATCCTGGCCGATCCGGCGCTTTATGAACCCGGGCGGGCGCAGGATGCGGAAAAATGGATGAAGAAACACGCCGAGGCGCGCGAAGGTCTGACCCGCGCCGAGGCGCTCTGGATGGATGCGCTTGAAGCGCTGGAGGCGGCCGAAGCCCCCTGACCGGGCGGCCCTTTCATCTTGCCCGAAATACCTCGGGGTGAATTGGCCGCAGGCCAAGAGGAGCAGCGCCCCTTGCCCCCTTGGCGAACCGCGCGGCGGGGGGCTTTTCATCGCGCCAGCCCCGTGTTAGCAGGCGCCACAATGCGCGCCGGGGGACCGGTGCACCCGTAACCATTCCAATCGAAAGGCCAGCGCCATGGCGATCGAACGCACGCTTTCCATCATCAAACCCGATGCAACCCGTCGCAACCTTACCGGCAAGATCAATGCCAAATTCGAGGACGCGGGCCTGCGCATCGTCGCGCAAAAGCGCATCAAGCTGTCGCTGGAACAGGCCGGCAAATTCTACGAAGTGCACAAGGAACGCCCCTTCTATGGCGAGCTGTGCGAATTCATGGCGTCTGAACCGGTCGTCGTGCAGGTTCTGGAAGGCGAAGGCGCCATTGCCAAGAACCGCGAAGTGATGGGCGCGACCAATCCCGCGCAGGCCGCTGAAGGCACGATCCGCAAGGAATTCGCGCTCTCGGTCGGGGAAAACTCGGTCCACGGGTCGGATGCGCCGGAAACCGCAGCGCAGGAAATCGCTTTCTTCTTCTCGGGTCTGGAACTGGTCGGCTAAGACCGCCGCGCCGGGGCCCGCAAGGGCCAGAACTACGGGGCCGCCTCTGTCAGGGGCGGCCTTTTTGCTGCGCATTGGCCGGGCCGCGCATCAGGGGGCGGGTTCGGGCATGGGACGTCCGGGGCAGGGCGGGACGGTGGCCGTGCCGGGCAGACGCAACAGCGCCTCAAGCGCGCAATTGTCCGTCACCAGATCGGCCAGCGTCACCGGGTCCAGCGCGGCGTAAAAGGCATCCAGCGCGGTTTGCAGCGCGTGGCGGAACCGGCAGGCCGCGCTGAGCGGGCAGGTGCTGGTTTCGGGGTCGAAACATTCGGCAAAGGGCACGCCCGCCTCAAAGGCGCGTAGCACCGCGCCCACGCTGATCCGGTGCATCGGTCGGGCCAGTCGCAGCCCGCCGCAGCGGCCGCGCTGGGTGTCCAGGAACCCCTTTTGCGCCAGCGTGTTGATCACCTGCGCCAGATGGTTTTCCGAGGCATTGCACAGATCGGCAATCTCATGCTTGCGCACGATCCGCCCGTCATTGACGGCGCAGAACATCAAGGTGCGTATTGCAAGATTGCTTCGGGTCGTCAGTCGCATTCCATCGCCCCCCCCAGGGCCTGTCGAAGACACAGTCTAGCCCCGCGCGCGCCTTTGCGACTTGATCAAGATCAGGCATTCGGGCAGGTTTTATTGATTTGGGTCAAATGCATCATTTCGAAGGCATGTTAATTCTTGAATATAAATGCGGAGGACATCCATGGACACGAAAGCTTTCCCGACCTCGCGGCGGGCGTTTCTGGGGCTTGCCGGCGGGGCGGCGGCGGTGCTGGGGGTCAGCGCAGAACCTGTGGCGGCGGCGAAGGTGCGCACCAGCGCCAAGATCGTGATCGTCGGCTCGGGCGCGGGGGGGACGGCGCTTGCCAACCGCCTGGCCGAACGTCTGGACGGGGCGCAGATCACCATCGTCGACGGGCGCAAGCAGCATTGGTATCAGCCCGGGTTCACGCTGATCGGGGCGGGGCTGAAGCCTGCGTCCTATTCGGTGTCGGGCACCGGCGACTGGTTGCCCAAGGGCGTGACCTGGCTGGCCGAATATGCCGCCGGGATCGACCCCGAGGCGAAGGTGGTCACCACAGAAGGCGGCACCAAACTGCCCTATGATTTCCTGGTCGTGGCCACCGGCCTGACGCTGGACTGGGCCGGGGTTGAAGGGTTTTCGCTGGACATGGTGGGCAAGGACGGGATCGGCGCGCTTTATGCCGGCCCCGATTACGCCGAGGCCACCTGGCGCGAAATGGACCGCTTTACCGACACCGGGGGCGTGGCGCTGTTCGGCCGGCCCGCGACGGAAATGAAATGTGCCGGCGCGCCGCTGAAATACACCTTCCTGACCGACGACTACCTGCGCCGCAAGGGCACGCGCGACCGCTCTCAGGTCGTCTATGCCGCCAACAACAAGGGCCTGTTTGGCGTGCCGATCGTGAATGAGAAGGTGAAACTTCTGTTCCGCGACCGCGGCGTCGATGTGCGCTATGACCACGTTCTGACCGGGATCGATGCGGCCAGCAAGACTGCCTATTTCAAGACCCCCGAGGTCAGCACGATCAACCCCGACGGCACCGTGACGGTCACCCCCGGCACGACCGAGGCGATCAAGTTCGATTTCACCAACGTGATCCCGCCGCAGCGTGCGCCCAAGGTGGTGCGCGAATCGGGCCTGTCCTGGGCGGACAAATGGGTCGATCAGGGCTGGATCGAGGTCGATCAATCCACCCTGCGCCATCTGCGCTACCCGGATGTCTTTGGCGTGGGCGATATCAACGGCGTGCCCAAGGGCAAGACTGCGGCCTCGGCCAAGTGGCACGTTCCGGTGGTCGAGGATCATCTGGTCGCCGCCATCGAGGGGCGCGAGGGCACGGCCGTCTTCAACGGCTATACCTCTTGCCCGATGATCACCCGGATCGGGCGCGCGATGCTGATCGAATTCGACTACAAGGACAATCTGGTGCCGTCCTTCCCCGGCGTGATCGCGCCGCTGGAGGAGCTGTGGATTTCCTGGCTGATGAAGGAAATCGCGCTGAAACCCACCTATAATGCGATGCTGCGCGGCAAGGCCTGAGGAGGGCGGACCATGAAGGAACTTACACTTGGCATGTTGCTGGCCGTCTTCGAGGAAATCTTCGGGCGCGGCCTGTTCTGGACCATGGTCGCGGTGGCGGCGGTGGTGACGGTGCTTTACCTTTATGTGCTGATCCGCGACCGGCACATGTCGGCGCGCAAATTCCTGCTGGCGCAGCTGTTCATGCCGGTGGGGGCAATCGCGGCGGTGGTTTTCGTGCAAAAGGTCACGAATTCCGGCTTTGGCGACATTGGCGGGCCGATCGACTGGCTGGTGTTGCTGGGCGTGGCGGCGGCGGGGGCCATCGGGCTTGCGATCCTGGTCTATACCGCGCAGGCCCTGTTCACCGGCAAGCGCACCCAACCCTGAGGCGGCGCGGCTTTCGTCGCCCGCAAGATGCGATCGAACCGGCGCCCCTTCGGGCGCCGGTTTTTTCATGCGCAGGCGTCCTGCACGGATGTCCGGGTGCGGGGGCAGAGGACGGGGACAGGGGGCAGGGGCGGGGTGCGGCCGCTGACGACACATTGGGGTGGCACGCAGACCTTTGCGCCAAAGGGTGCCGCTGCGCCAAACGCAAAGGCACACCGGATAGGGTGACGCCACAAACACAAAGGGCGCGGATTTCCCGCGCCCTTTTACCACGATACTCGTTATCTTAACCGTCTTACTCGTTACAAAACTTATACGACTTGGTCAGACCCGCGGATCACATATCCTCGGGCTTGGGCGTCGCGGCGGTGCGCACCGGCAGCGTCGGATGCACGACCTCCGGCTGTTCGCCCGTCAGCGTGCCCAGGAAGGCGACGATATCGTCGATCTCCGCGTCGGTCAGCTCGGCGCCCAGCTGCGAGTTGGCCATGATCGCCACGGCTTCCGTCAGATCCCACACATTGCCCGAGTGGAAATAGGGCGCGGTGATGGCGATGTTGCGCAGGGGTGCTGCGCGGAACACATAGTCGTCGCCCGCGGTCTCGGTCACAGCAAAACGACCCTTGTCGCCTTCGGGCAGCACGCTGGCACCGGGCTTTTCAACCACGCCGAAGGGATAGTAATCCTGACCGCCAAAGTTGATCCCGGCGTGGCAAGACGCACAGCCCGTATCGACAAACAGCTGCAGACCGTTCTTTTCCTGATCGCTCAGCGCGCCGTCCTGGCCCATCAGGAACTGGTCAAAGCGTGAATTCGGCGTGATCAGCGTGGCTTCGAACGCCTCGATCGCCTTGGCGAAGTTGTCGAAGGTCACCGGGTCTTCTTCACCGGGGAACGAGGTCTGGAAGGCCTCGACATAGGCGGGCATGGATTTCAGCGTCGCGACCACATTCTCGGGGGTGTTGTTCATTTCAACCCCGGCCTGGACCGGACCCTTGGCCTGTTCGGCCAGGTCGGGCGCGCGGCCATCCCAGAACTGGGCGACGTTGAACACCGCGTTCAGCATGGTGGGCGCGTTGCGCGGGCCCTTTTGCCAGCCGTGACCGATCGACACCTCAAGCCCGTCGATGCCGCCCATGCCGACGTTGTGGCAGGTCTGGCAGGAAAACAGGCCCGATTTCGACATGCGCGGATCGAAGAACAGCATCGCGCCAAGATCGACCCGATCGCGCGAGATGATATTGCCTTCCAGCATCGGCGCCTGCAGCGGGATCGCCTCGAACAGATCCTTGGCCGTGTCGCGCAGCGCGGCGTCATCGGCAAAGACCGGCCCGGCCAGGGCCAGTGTGGCAAGTGGGGCTAGCAACCGTTTCATCGTGAGTCCCTTTCAATCGATGTAGACTAATTCTAATTTCACCGCATCGTGATCGACCTTGATCCAGATCAGATTTGACCTTGGTCAACCTGCGACATCCTGTCCACTGCCGCTTGACCTTGGCCGCGCGCCGGGCAAGGCTGGGGCCAAAGCCGGGGGGTGCGATGGCGCTGGAAGATGCGAAAAATCAGGTAGATATGGCCTTCACGCGGACAGATCCGCGCGGGCTTGCCTTTGAAAACGCCTTTGGCGGCGCGACCAGTTTCCTGCGTCGGCGCTATACCAAAGATCTATCTGGCGTAGACCTTGTGATCACCGGCGTGCCCTTTGATCAGGCCGTCACCCACCGCCCCGGCACCCGTTTCGGCCCCCGCGCCATCCGCGAGGCATCGGCCCTGCAGGCCTTCGATGCGCCCTATGGCTGGTGCTATGATCCGCTTTCCGAACTGACGGTGGTGGATTATGGCGATCTGGCCTTCGATTATGCCCATACCGCCAGCTTTCCCGACCGGGTGACCGACCATATCCGCACGATCCTGGCGGCGGGGGCGGGCACGGTCACGCTGGGGGGCGATCACTTCATCACCCTGCCGATCCTGCGCGCCTATGCCGAACGGTTCGGGCCGATCGCGCTGATCCAGTTTGACGCCCATTCCGATACCTGGGTCGATGACGACATGTCGCGCATCGACCACGGCACATTTCTTTACAAGGGGATCCGCACCGGGCTGGTCGATCCCGCCGCGACCGTCTCGGTCGGGATCCGCACCGACAACCCCGACACGCTGGGCGTGACCATCCTCGATGCGCCCTTCGTGCATCAGGCGGGCGTGGCCGAAACCGTCGCGCGCATCCGCGCCGTGGTGGGGGACCGGCCCTGCTACATCACCTTCGACATCGATTGCCTTGACCCCGCCTTCGCGCCTGGCACCGGCACCCCGGTTTGGGGCGGGCTGGCCAGCTGGCAGGCGGCGGCGATCCTGCGGGGGCTGGCGGGGATCATGCTTCTGGGCGGCGATGTGGTCGAGGTGTCGCCCCCCTATGACAGCACCGGCGCCACCGCCATCGCGGGCGCCCATGTCGCCACCGAACTGATCGCGCTTTATGGCTGGACCCGGCGGCAGGGAGCGGGCGGATGAAGATCGCGGGGCTGCTTCTTGTCGCGCTGGTGCTGGCGGGCGCCGCCTGGGTGCGGCTGGCCCCGTCTGATCCGGCCCGCTGGCATGTCGATCCGCAAACCACGACGGACCCTGGCCGCCCCAATTTCGCGCGCCTGGACCCCGGCCAGATCACCGCACCGCTGCCTGCCCCCGATCTGGCCGCCCGGGTTCAGGCCGCGATGCTGGCGCTGCCGCGCACCCGGCTGCTGGCGGGGTCCGCAGCCGAAGGGCACATGACCTTCCTGACCCGCTCGGCGATCTGGGGCTTTCCCGATTATACCTCGATCCGGGTGCTGCCCACGCGCGACGGCGCCACGCTGGCCGCCTTCGCGCGCGCCCGCTTTGGCCATTCCGACCTTGGGGTGAATGCCGCGCGCCTTGACACCTTGCGCCGCGCGCTTGTTCGCCCCAGATAACCCGCACCCCTTCGGCTTTGCCGAAATATCCCGGGGGGAAAGCGGCCGCGGGCCGCTTGGGGGGCAGCGCCCCCCGCGCGCTTGCCACCCTTGACCCCGCCCAAAACACAGGCCAAACCGCCCCCATGTTGCCGCAAGAGAAACTCGACCAGATCCTCGCCCGTTTCGAGTACCTCGAAGCGCGCCTGTCCGCGGGGGCCACGCCCGCCGAAATTGCCCGTATCAGCCGGGAATATTCCGACCTCAAGCCCGTCGTGACACAGATCGCGGCCTGGCGTCAGGCGCGTGCTGATCTGGCCGAGGCCGAGGGCTGGCTGGCCGATCCGGAAATGCGCGAACTGGCCGAGGATGAACTGCCCCGCCTCAAGGCCCGCATCCCGGACATGGAACAGGCCCTGCGCCTGGCGCTTTTGCCCAAGGACGCCGCCGATGCGCGCCCCGCGATCCTGGAAATCCGCCCCGGCACGGGCGGCGAAGAGGCCGCGTTGTTCGCCGGTGATCTGTTGCGCATGTATCAGCGCCATGCCGAACAGCAGGGCTGGTCGTTTCAGCTTCTGGACCTGACCCAGACCGAACTGGGTGGCGTCAAGGAAGCCACCGCCCGGATCGAGGGCGAGGGCGTCTTTGCCCGGCTGAAATACGAATCCGGCGTGCACCGCGTGCAGCGCGTGCCTGAAACCGAGGCGGGCGGGCGCATCCACACCTCGGCCGCGACGGTGGCGGTGCTGCCCGAGGCCGAAGAGGTCGATATCGACATCCCCGCCGCCGATATCCGCATCGACACGATGCGTTCCTCGGGCGCGGGCGGCCAGCACGTGAACACTACCGATTCGGCGGTGCGCATCACCCACCTGCCCACCGGGATCGTTGTGACCAGCTCGGAAAAGTCCCAGCATCAGAACCGCGCCAATGCGATGGCGGTGCTGCGCGCGCGGCTTTACGACATGGAACGCGACCGGCTGGCCAGCGAACGCGCCGAAAACCGCAAGTCGCAGGTCGGCTCGGGCGACCGCTCCGAACGCATCCGCACCTACAACTTTCCGCAAGGGCGCCTGACCGATCACCGCATCAACCTGACGCTTTATGCGCTGGGGCAGGTCATGGATGGCGATCTGGGCGCGGTGATCGATGCGCTGGTGGCCCATGACCAGGCCGCGAAACTGGCGCAGATGGAGGGGTGATTCCGTGGCGCAAGACCCCAGCGCGGCCCGATCAAACGCCGCCCCTTTTACCGTTGCCGAGGCCCTGCGCAACGCCATCGCGCAGCTGAAGGCGGCGGGCATTGACAGCGCTGCGGGCGACGCGCGCCGGCTTCTGGCCCATGCGATGGGGATCGGCGCCGACCGGCTGACGCTGCATCTGCCCGATGCGCTGGACCCGGGCCCGGCGGCGGCCTTCGCGACGGCGATCGCGGCGCGCTGCGCCCGCCAGCCGGTCAGCCAGATCACCGGCAGCCGCAGCTTTTGGGGCCGCGATTACCGCGTCACCCGCGACACGCTGGACCCGCGCCCGGAAACCGAAACGCTGGTGGCGCTGGCGCTGCAACAGCCTTTCGCGCGGGTGCTGGATCTGGGCACCGGCACCGGCTGCATCCTGCTGACGCTGCTGGCCGAACGGCCCGCCGCACGCGGGCTTGGGGTTGATCTGTCGCCCGCAGCGCTTGAGGTGGCGCGCGACAATGCCGCCGGCCTGGGCCTTGGGGACCGCGCGGAATTCGCCCTGTCGGACTGGTTTTCCGCCATCCGCGGCCAGTTCGACCTGATCGTGTCGAACCCGCCCTATATCGCCGCAGAGGAAATGCCCGACCTTTCCCCCGAGGTGCGTGACTGGGAACCGCATCTGGCGCTGTCGCCGGGCGGTGACGGGCTGGACCCCTACCGCATCATCGCCGCCGGCGCGGGCGCGCATCTGGCGCCGGGCGGGCGGATCGCGGTGGAAATCGGCCCCAGCCAGGGCGCGGCGGTGGCGGGATTTTTCCGCGCCGCAGGGCTTGAACAGGTGCGCGTGCATCCCGATCTTGATGGCAGGGACCGGGTTGTTTCGGCCCAATGCGCGCAATTTGCCGATAGTTGTGGCAAATAGCTGCCAAAATTCGCGGCGTTGCGGCGATTCTCACTTGTCAGGCCGCGCGCGCCATGATTAGTCAGTCGCGCGCTGGTTGGAAAAGGCTCCGCCGCGCGGCTCAGCTTCATATTGCGGGTCTTGTGTTCCGGGGCGTCTTGCGGCGCATCGGAACGGGACCGGCACAGGCCACGATCCCGTCAGGGGTCAAGACACACGAAAGCACATGAGATCATCCAAATCCCGTTCGCGTTCCAAGTCGAACCGCCAGCGCACGATCGGCAACATCATCAACCGGGTGTTTGACAGTTCCGGCCCCGAGGGGAAGGTGCGCGGCACGCCGCAGCAGATCATTGACAAATACCTGATGCTGGCGCGCGATGCCCAGCTGTCCAACGATCGCGTGGCCGAGCAGAATTTCCTGCAGCACGCGGAACATTACACCCGCATGCTGGGCGAGGCGCAGCGCGAAATGGCGCGCGAACAGGAAGCCCGCCAGCAGCATCAGGGTCAGCAGACTCAGGGCCAGTATGGCCAGGGTCAGCAGAATGGCCACGGTCAGCAGGGTCAGGGTCAGCAGGGCGGCAATGGCCACGGCCAGCCGCAGCAGGGCGGCCACCCCGCCCGCGACCGGGCCGAGCCGCGCCACGGCGAGGATCAGCCCGATCTTGCCGCGGATACCGCAGATCTTGCCCCGGTGATCGAGGCGACCGAGGAAGACCGCTCGAATCTGGTGGAAACCCCCGAAAGCCGCCCGGCCCGTCCGCGCCGCGAACCGCGCCCGCCGCGTGGCGAGCGTCCGAAGGACGGCGCGCGCCATGCGCAAGCCGCTGCCGAGGCCGCTGCCGATGCGCCCGCCGCGCCAGCTGCTGCGGAACCGGCCCCGGCCCAGCCCGCGGCTGAGGCCGATGCGCCGGCTGCCGCCGCGAAACCCGGGAAATCTGGTGACAAGCCCGCCGCCCAGCGCAGCCGCAGCCCGCGCAAGCCGCGCGGCGAAGCCAAGCCCGTGCAGCCCGCCCCGGGCGAGGCCCCGGCGGTCGAATGACAGGCCGCTGACCGGGTCCGGTCGGTCGCAGGAAACAGCAAGGCCGCGCCCCGGGGGCGCGGCCTTTGTCATTGGGTCATCGGACGGGCGCGGGGCGCGCGCGCGCTCAGCCCTGCGCCGCCGCGATCACCCGGGCCAGCGCGCAGAATCGTTCCAGGCTGATTTCCTCGGCCCGGGCGGTGGGGGCGATGCCGGCCGCGTCCAGCTTGGCCTCGATATCCGGCGCCACACCCTTCAGCGAGGCGCGCAGCATCTTGCGGCGCTGGTTGAAGCCCGCGGCCACCACCCGGCTAAGGATCGCGGCATCGGCGGGATAGCGCGGTTCGGGCAGGGCGGTCAGGCGCACCACGGCGGAATGGACCTTGGGCGCGGGCACGAAGGCCTCGGGCGGCAGGGTCATCACGATCTTCGCTTCGGCCCGCCATTGCGCCAGGATCGCCAGCCGGCCATAGGCCTTGGACCCGGGTTGGGCGACGATGCGTTCGGCCACCTCTTTTTGAAACATCAGCGTCAGGCTGTCCCAGAAGGGCGGCCAGTCGCGCGGGGTCAGCCAGCGCACCAGCAATTCGGTGCCCACGTTATAGGGCAGGTTAGCGACGATCTTGATCGGCGGGGTCAGATGCGCCAGCACGTCCACCGCCAGCGCATCGCCGTGGATCACCTGCAACCGGCCCGGATAGGCGGCGGCGATCTGGTCCAGCGCGGGCAGGCAGCGTTCGTCCTTTTCCACCGCCAGCACGCGGCGCGCCCCCTCGGCCAGAAGCCCGCGGGTCAGGCCGCCGGGGCCGGGCCCTACCTCCAGCACATCGGCGCCAGTCAGATCGCCCGCCGCCCGCGCGATCTTGGCCGTCAGGTTCAGATCCAGCAAAAAGTTCTGGCCCAGTTGCTTTTTCGCGATCAGCCCGTGGGTATTGATCACCTCGCGCAGCGGGGGCAGGCCGTCGATCGCAGTCATGCTGGCACTCCTGTTGTCGCTTGGGCAATAGGGCAAGCGGTGGCCAAGGGCAACTAGCGCGCCCGGGCCGCGCCCATGCTGGCGGCCATTTTCAGCGCCGCGATCAGGCTGGCGGGGTTGGCCAGGCCGCGCCCGGCAATGTCGAAGGCCGTGCCATGATCGGGCGAGGTGCGCACGAAGGGCAGGCCCAGCGTCACGTTCACGCCGCCGTCGAAATCCAGCGTCTTGATCGGGATCAGCGCCTGATCGTGATAGGCGCAGATCGCCGCGTCATAGCGGGCGCGCGCGGCGGGGTGGAACATCGTGTCGGCGGGCAGGGGGCCGGCGATGGCATGGCCTTCGGCGCGCAGATCGGCGATCAGGGGCGCGATCCAGTCGATTTCCTCATGCCCCATCGCGCCGCCTTCGCCGGCATGGGGGTTCAGCCCCGCCACCGCAAGGCGGGGGTTTTCGATGCCGAAATCGCGGGAAAGGCCAGCCGAGGTGATTTCGACCACCTCGCGCAGCAGCGCGGGCGTGAAGGCGCGCGGCACCTGTGACAGGGGGATGTGGATCGTGGCGGGCACGACGCGAAGGCTGGGGCAGGCCAGCATCATCACCACCTTGGCCCCGCCCGCCAGATGCGCCAGATATTCGGTATGGCCCGGAAAGGCGAAACCCGCGCCATCCTGCAAGGCCTTCTTGTGGATCGGCGCGGTGGCCAGCGCCAGACCCTCGCCGCGCAGCACCAGATCGACGCCGCGCGCGATCACGTCGATCACGCCATGGGCATTGGCCGGATCGGGCTGGCCGGGCCGGGCCGCGGCGGGGAAGGGATGAGGCAACACCGGCAGCGCCGCGCCCGCATGGGACATCGCCTCGGAGGGGTGGGCAATTTCGCGGATCTTCGTGCCGCGCGGCAGATGCGCGGGATCGCCGATCCAGACAAAGGGCAACGCGGCGCGCAGGCTGTCCCAGGCCTTGGCGGCAATCTCGGGGCCGATGCCCGCAGGTTCACCGCAGGACAGGATCACGGGTCTGTCGATGCCGCCGATCATGCCCGCCCCCGCCGCCCGAAGATCAGTCCCGCCGCCGGATCACGGCCTCGGCGCGCAGATCGGCCAGATAGGCATCGGCCATCGCCGTCAGGCGGGCGTTCTGCAGCCGGTTGCGCACCGCATCGCGCGTGGGCGCCGGGGCGTCTTCGCTGGCCAGCGCCTCGCGCTTGCAAAGCATCAGGAATACCGTATCGCCGCCGCGCGTCAGGTTCGTGGACACCTCGCCGGGGTCAAGGCGGGCCAGTTCCACCGCGATATCGGCGGGGATCTGGTCTTGCGGCAGCGTGTCATGGATCAGCCGCGCTTCGGGCTGGCCCTTGACGGCGGCGAACAGATCGACACAGCCATCCACCTGCCCACGCAGGCGCGCGGCCTCGGCCAGGGCCGCGTCAGATCCCGCGCCGGGGATCAGATATTGCGCGAAGTCAAGCTGTTGCGGCGCATCTGTCACCGCGCCGCCTTCGTCAATGGCGCGCAGCATGAACACCGCGACCGCCCCGCCCAGTTCGACCGGCTGGCTGGCCTCGCCCGGGGCAAGCGCCAACAGCGTGCCGCGCAGCGCAGGCGGCAGGTTGGTCAGCGGCAGCCAGTCCAGCCGCCCGCCTTGCGCGCGTGATCCGGCGGCCGACACCTCACGCGCGGCGGCGCCAAAGGCCGCCTCGCCGCGCAGGGCCGACATCTGACGCGCCAGCGCCATCGCCTCGGCCTCGCGGCCGGGGGGGGCGGGTATGATGATTTCGGAAATCAGAACCCGCGCGCCCTTGCCGGTTTCGGCTTCGGGGGCCAGGGCGCGGTCGATATCGGCCTCGGAAATGCGGACCCGCGGCAAGAAGCGGGCGCGCACCACGTCGCGCCAGGCCAGGCCCGCCTCGACGAAATCGCGGAAGGTCTGCGCCTCGACGCCTTCCTGGCCGATCGCCTGGATGAACTGTTCGGTTGCCATGTTCGCGCGACCGGCGAATTCGGACATGCCTTCGGCCAGCGCCTCTTCGGACACGCGGATGCCTGCGCGGCGCGCCGCATCCATGCGCAGCCGGTCGTCGATCAGCGCCTTTTCCGCCTCGACCCGCAGATCGCCGGGCGCGCGCAGAACCCGCAGGAACCGCATCCGCTGGTCGATTTCATAGCCGGTGATGCCCAGATCATTGACCTGGATGATCGGGGCGAACAGATTGCCGCCCACCCCCTGCGCCGCCACGCGGTCCGCCGGAACCAGGGCCGTCAGCGCCAGAAAACCGCCAAGAAGAAAAGAAGCGCGCACCATGTCTTCGTCCGTCCGTCGTCCGTTCCTGCCCGATCCGCCTAGCGCAGACAGCTGCGCCGGGCGCGGTCGATGGTGTCGCTGGTGCCAAATCCGGCCAGCTGCACCGAAAGCCCGATGTCGGTTTCGGGCTCCACACTAGAGGAGGATGTGAACCGACGCGAGAGGGAAAGATCCACGGTGACGCATTCGTTGGCATATTGCACGCCTAGGCTCGCGTTTGCCGCGCGGTCGGCGGTGAAATCGTAGCGGGTTTCCAGCCGGGTCGACCAGCCGTTGCCCCAGCGCCAGCCGCCATCGAGGGTCAGTTCCGATGTGCGGGTCGGGCGGCCCTCATCGGGGTCGGCCTCCATCCACAGATAGCCCGCGGCCAGATCGTGGCGCGCGCCGCTGGTGGCCAGGCGCAATTCGTTGCGCGTGAAGGACCAATCGTCATCCAGCAGTGCCCGGTTCGACAGCGTGATCCCCGCCGCCGTGGTCAGATGCGCCGCCATCAGCCAGTCCGACAGCCGCCCGTCAAGGCCCGATCCGGCGCTGAACTGATCCAGATCTTTCGCCCGCCAGACCCGGCCCGCCTGCACCCCGACCGACCAGCCCGCCGCATCCTGCCGCGTCCAGCCGATGCCAAGGTTCGCGCGCAGGCCCCGTTCGCGCATGTCCGCGCCCGGGAAACGCGACAGCGAAAACAGGTTGCCTTCGTCGAATTCGACCAGAAGGCTGTCGTCATTGGGCACGGGGGTCAGGCTGTCGCGGCTCCAGATCAGCTGGACGACGGGTTCGATCACATCTGTTGCGCTGCCCGCGCTGCGCAGCCAGGGCCAGCGCAGTTCCACCGCCGCCGTGGGCAGGGCGCGGAAGGTGGACCCGTTCATGTCCGGGTCCAGGTCCTGGCTGATGCGGTAGGCATCCAGCGCCAGTTCCCCCTGCGCCGCGGCCAGAATACCCCCGCCCAGCTGCCAGTTGCGCCGCCAGTCCGCCACCAGCGAGGCGCGCACCATGTCGCGCCCGTCGGGCAGGCTGTCTTCATCCGGCCCGTCCGCCAGCAGGTTCGAGGCGCGTTCATGGGCATGAACCTCGGCGGTGACGCTCAGTTCACCGCCGATGGCGCGGGGGCGGTAGATGCGCGTCCATTTCAGATCGCCCGCCAGCGAGGGCTGGGTCTGGTCCGTCTCGCCGTCGCGCAGCGTATGGGTATGGCCCGCCCGGCCCCAGATCATGCGGTCGGCGCGCACCCGGTCCACCGTCATGCCCGACCACAGCCGGTCATCCTCGGTGATGTCATAGTTCAGCAGATAGGACCGGTCCGAGGTCAGCCGCAGCGTCACCCCCAGCCGATAGTCGCGCGGCAGAAAAAACACTCCGTCGCCAAACAGATAGCCCCGGGTCTCGCCCTCGCGGATGTCGTCGCGCGTCACCGCGCCGTCCAGCACGAAGGCGCCCTGGCGCAGCGCCTGGCGATAGCGCAGGCCCAGCGTGCGCGTCCATGAGGTGGCGACATAGGGCGTCACCGTCAGATCGGCGGCCTCCCCCAGCGGGAAGAAATAGGGCAGCTTGATTCCGGTGCCCAGGCTGGATGTGGTGCGTAGCGTGGGCCGCAGCAGGCCGCGCATGCGTTCCACCGTGGGGTCGGGCATGCGCAGATGCGGCAGATACATCAGCGGCACCCCGGCGGCCCGGAACTGCGCGCCGGTAAAGCGGATCTGCCGGGTTTCGGCATCATGGGTCACGCGGCGGGCGCGGATTTCCCACAGCGGCGTGGGCCGGTCGGCACAGATCTGGCACGATGAGGCCACGACCTGGTCAAGATGGGTGTAGCGCCCGGCCTCGCGCCGGATCGAATTGGCCGCCATCTGCAATTCGCGCGCCAGCACCAGTCGCGCGCCCGTCAGAATGCCATCGCGCAGATCGGCCGACAGCTGCGCCTGATCGGCCAGCACGATCGCACCGCGCTGGCCCGGCTCGGTCAGGCGGATCGGGCCCGCGATGGTCAATTGCTCGGTGGATCGGTCATAGACGATGCGCGTGGCGGTCAGCCGGCTGCCGCGAAAGAACACTTCGACCGTGCCTTCGGCGGTGATCCGGTCGTCGCCGGTCAGGATGACGCGATCGGCCAGCAGCGTCGCCGGTGTCTCGGCGGTGGCAAGGGCCGGGGCCGGTGTGGCCAGGTTCTGCGCGGTGGCTGGCGTGGCCAGCGGCGCCAGCGCCAGGACGGGCAGGGTGACAAGCGCCGCAAGGGATGCAATCGTCGCCAGCCGGGCCCGGGCGGGCCACTGGGCGGGCAGGGGGACGATCCGCCCCCGGGGGGCGGGCTTTCGCATCGGGTGGATCTTTGCCATCAGCCTTCCTCCAGATGCAGGATCAGTGCCAGCGCCAGCATCAGCGCCGCGACCGGCGTTGCCCAGGCCGCCAGCGCCACCGGGATCTGCCCGTTGTCGCCCAGAACCTGCGCCATGTTGCGCAGGAAGAATACCGCCATGCCCGCGCCAAGCGCCAGCAGCACCATCATCCCCGACCGGCCCATCCGCGCATAGCGCATGGTGAAGCCCGCCGCGATCAGCACCATCGCCGCCAGCATCAGCGGCAGCGCCAGTTCCATCTGGAACCACACCATATGCCGGCGCGCCGAAAAGCCCGCATCCTCCAGCCCCGCGATGAAGGCGGGCAGATCCCAGATCGGGATCGCATTGGGCGTGCCAAAGCTGTCGCGGATGCGATCGGCCGTCAGATCCGAGGGCAGGCGCAACGTGGGCATGGTGGTGGCGGCGCGCTCGGGGTTCTGCGCGCCCTCCAGCGGCCAGTCCTTGACGTCGCGCAGATCCCAGGCGCCCGCAACCAGCGCGGCCTCGGCGGCGGCGATGCGGCGGATCGGGCCGCGGTCGGGGCCAAAGATCAGGAAGGTCACATCATAAAGCCGCGTCGCATCCAGATTGGCCCGTGCCGCGCGGATCACCGCCTGGGTGTCATCGCCCGCGCCCGAGCCCTGGCGCATCCACACGCCCTCGCGCCCGATCGAGACGGTCTGCTGACCCGCGCCCCCCGCATCGGCGCGGAATTCATCCGACAGCGCCTCATAGCGCTTGGCGGTGGCCGACACGATCGGGTTGCCCGCCGCCACCGCGACCACCCCGATCAGCGCCGCCACCGTGACCGGCGCCACCAGCATCCGCAGCGCCGACCGGCCCGCGGCGCGGATCACCACCAGTTCCGAACTGCGCGCAAGGCCCAGAAACAGCACCACCCCCGACAACAGCATGATCAGCGGCAGGATCAGGTAGAAGGTCGCGGGCACGTTCAGCGCCGCCAGCAGCGCGGCATCCAGCAGGCCAAAGGTTTCGGCCTGAAAACGGCCGACCTGCTCGACCATCTCGATCAGCATCAGGATGCCCAGGAACGTCCCCCCCACCAGCGCAAAGGCCCGCAGAAACCGGCGCGCGACGTAAAACGACAGCGTCATGCCGCGCCCTCCGCCGCCCGGGACCGGCTGCGCCGCATCCGCCGGGGCGCCGCCGCGTGCCACAGCATCGCCCCCGCCAGCGCCGCGCCCACCAGCGCGGGCAGATAGGACAGCGGCCACAGCGTGGCGCGGCGCGCGATCATGTCCTCGGTCGCGTTCGACAGGAACTGCACCGCGATGATCGCCACCACCGCGATCCCGATCTGGCGCCAGACCCCGAAGCGCGAGAAACTGCCCAGCATCAGCGCCGCCACCCCCAACAGCGCCGCCACCGGCGCCAGCAGCGGCTGGGCCAAGCGGTCGTGCAATTCGACCCGGCCGGCCTGCGGCGTGCTTGCGGTCAGCGCCAGGGTCGCGGCATCGGGGGCGACCAGCCGCCAGCTTGGCAGCTCGGCCCAGCTGCGCCGTTCGCGCGTGGTCGGCGTGATCAGCCCGCCGATGTCATAGGTGAAATCGGCAAAGCGCGTCACCGCCAGACGGTTGTCGCTGGCCCGCAGCGTCTGCGCCATGCCTTCCAGCATGATCAGCTTGGGTCCCGTGGCCGACCGCACGATCAGCGCCTTTTCCGCGGTGTAGATCGTCTGCGTGCCGGGCTGGCGCGCATCGGACAGGAACAGGTCCAGCAATTCGCCCGTCGGCGCGATTTCGCGGATATAGATCGACACACCATCGGCAGGGTGCTGGAAACTGCCCTCGGACAGAAAGCGCGCGGTGACGTTTTCGGCGATCTGCGCCTGCCGGTCGGCCAGCCGCGCACGCGCCGCCGGTTCCAGCACATGCACCAGCATCGCCATCAACGCCGCCACGATCAGCCCGAACACCGCCACCGGCCGCGCCAGCCGCCAGGGCGAGGCGCCGGTGGCCTGCATCGCCACCAGTTCCGATTCCTGCGCCAGCCGGTTCACCGCATAGACCGTGGCCGCAAAGGCCGCGATCGGCAGCACCAGGCGGATGACGTAAGGCAGGGTCAGGGCGGTGAATTCCAGCACCACCCGCGCGCTTTGCCCATCCGAAATCAGCTGATCGAACAGCCGCACCGCGCGGTTGACCCAATAGACCGACACCAGCACAAGCGCAAAAAAGCCGAACAGCGCCATGAGCTGCGACAGGATATATCTGTCCAATCTCGTCAAATCCGCCAGCCCCCGGGTCTTTGGTCCTTCTGTAACGCGATGCGGCGCGCGGGGAAAGGCCGACGGGCGCCCGCTTTCCATTTTCGCCCGGCCTCGCTAGGGTCTGGCAAGACCCTGCCGACCCCCGCCCGCAGGCCCCGCCCGCAGGCGCGCGGTCGGCCCGTGCGAACAGACACCGCGTCAGAACAAAGGAACCGCCATGACCGCCCCCGTCGCGATCCGCTTCAGCCAGACCGACCCCGCCGCCTTCGCCACCCGCGAGGGGCGCATCGCGTTGCTGCATCCGGGGGGGGCGCTGTCGGCCACGGCGCGCCGGCTGGACCGGCTGATGCGCGGGGCGCTGGCGCGGGCGGCGGCGTCAGATGCCTTTGCCAAGCTCAAGCCCGGCGAATCGCTGGATCTGTCCTGGCCCGCGGGACTTGCGGCCGAAGCGGTGCAGCTGATCGCCCTGCCGCGCCGCGCCACCCCGGCCGAGGCGCGCAAGGCCGGTGCCGCCGTGGGCCGCGCGCTGGGGCCCAAGGGCGCGCTGGTGATCGCCGAGGCCCATCCCCGCGCCGCCGACGTGGCCTTTGGCCTGGCGCTGCGCGCCTACAGCTTCGATTATCACACCAAACCGAAAGAGGCGCCGGGCCCGGTCGAGGTGATGGCCGCCAAGCCCGAACCGCTGGCCGCGCGCGCCGCCCCCCATGCCGCCCTGGCCGAGGGCGTGTTCTTCACCCGCGATCTGGTCAATGAACCGGCCAATATCCTGACCACCACCGATTTCGCCGCGCGTCTGGCGGCGATGCACGAACTGGGCCTTGAGGTCGAGATCCTGGATGAGGCGGAACTCGACATGCTGGGCATGCGCGCGCTTTTGGGTGTGGGGCAGGGCTCGGACAGCCCGTCCAAGGTTGTGGTGATGCAGTGGAAGGGCGGCAAACCCGATCAGGCGCCGCTGGCGCTGGTGGGCAAGGGCGTGGTCTTTGACACCGGGGGCATTTCCATCAAACCCGCCGCCGGCATGGAAGAGATGACGATGGACATGGGCGGTGCGGGCGTGGTCGCGGGCGTCATGCGCACATTGGCGCTGCGCAAGGCGCGCGCCAATGTGGTGGGGCTTGTGGGGCTTGTGGAAAACATGCCCGACGGGCGCGCGCAACGCCCCGGCGACATCGTGAAATCGATGAAGGGCGACACGATCGAGGTGATCAACACCGATGCCGAGGGGCGGCTCGTGCTGGCCGATGTGCTGTGGTATGCGCAAGACCGCTTCAAGCCCGCCGCGGTGATCGATCTGGCGACGCTGACCGGGGCGATCATCATCGCGCTTGGGCATGAAAACGCCGGGGTGTTCAGCAATGACGACGCGCTGGCGCAGGATCTGCTGAAGGCCGCCGCCGCCGAGGGCGAGGGCGCCTGGCGGATGCCGCTGGCGCCGGCCTATGATGCGCTGATCAAATCGCGCCTGGCCGATATGAAGAACACCGGCGGACGGCCCGCGGGCTCGATCACCGCGGCCGAATTCCTGCACCGCTTCATCCAGGACGGCACGCCTTGGGCGCATATCGACATCGCGGGCGTCGCCCTGCCGCCCACGGAAACCACGCTGGCGCCGAAAGGGGCGACGGGCTGGGGGGTGATGACGCTGGACCGGCTGATCCGCGACCGCTTCGAGGGCTGATCCATGGGCGCCGCGCTCTTCTATCACGTCACCCGCAGCCCGGTGGAAGAGGTGGTGGTGACGCTCTTGACGCGGGCGCTGGCGCAGGGCTGGCGGGTAGACCTGCGCGGCGCCGACCCGGCCCGCATGGCCGCGCTGGATGACCGGCTGTGGCAGGGCCCGCCCGAGGGCTTTTTGCCCCATGGCCGCGCGGGCGGCCCGCATGACGCCCGCCAGCCCGTGCTGCTGACCACCGGCGCTGCGGGGCGCGCGGCTAATGACCCGCAGGCCGTCATGGCGATCGACGGCGCGACGGTCACGCCCGAGGATCTGGCCGCACATGAACGCGTCTGGATCCTGTTTGATGGCAACGACCCCGCCGCGGTTGATGCCGCGCGCGGCCAGTGGCGCGCGCTGACCGGCGCCGGCGCCAAGGCCCAATACTGGAGCGAGGAGCAGGGCCGCTGGGAAAAGAAAACGGAAACCTGACGGCGCGCCATCTGCGCGACCGGTCCCCCGCGGCACCCGGCGGATGCCTCCGGCGGGAGTATTTGGGCCAAGAAGAAATGCGATGCGGCTTCTTCTTGGCAAAAATACTCAAATCGACCGCGGTCCCGGGCGGGCGGCGCGGCGTGGGTTCGGGCGCCGGGGCCGATTGACTTTGGCGAAAGCCCTCCCGTAGCCTGTCGCCATGCGGGTCCATTCCGGATCGGCGCAAAATGCGGGGATACTGAACCCCGCGCCAACACAACACGGGAGATCACAGTGAAGCGAGTCATCCTTTTGTCCAGCGCGCTTGTGGGCCTTGGCCTGCCGGCCATGGCGAATGAAGTGGCGGTTCTTGGCTGGGGCGGCGCCTATACCGTCAGCCAGGTCGAGGCCTATCACAAGCCCTTCGCCGAAAAGACCGGCGTCAAGGTGATTTCGGTCGATACCGACAACCCGGCCACGCCGATCAAGGCGCAGGTCGAATCGGGCAATGTCACGACCGATGTGGCCAGCGTGGAATATGCCGATGCGGTGCGCCTGTGCGATGAGGGCCTGCTGGAGGTGATCGACCCCGCGATCCTGGAACCCGGCGTCGACGGCACGGCCGCGACCGAGGATTTCCTGGACGGGGCGTTGGCCGAATGTTTCGTGGCCACCGACGTCTTCTCGACCGTTCTGGCCTATGACGCGAGCAAGTTCCCCGAGGGCGCGGGCCCCGCGACGATCGCGGATCTGTTCGACACCCAGAAGTTCCCCGGCAAGCGCGGCATGCGCAAGAGCGCCAAGGTCAATCTGGAAATGGCGCTGATGGCCGATGGTGTTCCCGCCGCCGAGGTCTATGACCTGCTGCGCACGCCCGAGGGTGTGGACCGCGCCTTTGCCAAGCTGGACACGATCAAGGGCGACATCATCTGGTGGGAAGCCGGTGCCCAGCCGCCGCAGCTGCTGGCCGATGGCGAGGTTGCGTTGACGGTGGCCTATAACGGGCGCATCTTCAACGCGGCGGTCACCGAGGGCAAGCCCTTTGAGATCGTCTGGGACGGCCAGGTCTATGAGATGGAAGGCTGGGTCATTCCGAAGGGCGCGCCGAACATGCAGAACGCGCTGGATTTCGTCGCCTTCTCGACCGGGTCGGCGCCGCTGGCCAAGGCGGCCGAATTCATCAGCTATGGTCCGCCGCGCAAATCCTCGGCCCCGCTTGTTGGCAATTTCCAGGGCACTGACATGCCGATGGCGCCGAACCTGCCCACCAGCCCGGAAAACCTGGGCAATGCGCTGGCCTCGGATTACGAATTCTGGGTGGATCACGACACCCAGCTGAATGAGCGGTTCAACGCCTGGATTGCCGGCTGATCGCAGCCCAGGGTCTGAAACGTCAGGACCGCGCCTTTCGGGGCGCGGTCCTTTTCTTTCCGGGGTGGGGGGATCGGCGCGCTCAGTCGCTGCCGCGCACTGCGATCATCGCATCGGGGCGCGGGCGAAAGACCCGCTGCACCGCCACGGTGGCCACGGCCAGCCCAATGCCCGCCAGATCGGTGAAAAGCCCGCCCTCGATCATCAGCAATGCCGCGATCAGCAGGCCCGCGCGGATGAACCAGGCCGCGCGCGCGCCCAGAAGCCAGCCCTGCACCGCGCTGGACAGGAAGAACACCCCCACCGTCGCGGTCGCCACCGCGCGCAGGATCACCGGCCAGTCGCCCTGCATCAGCAGCGCGCCGTTGTAGAAGAACATGAACGGCACGATGAAGGCCGACAGCCCGATCTTGAATGACGTGACCGACGTCCGCATCGGGTTGGCGCCCGAAATCCCGGCCGCGGCATAACTGGCCAGCGCCACGGGCGGGGTGATGGCCGACACGACCGCAAAGTAGAAGACAAAGAAATGCGCTGTCAGCATCGGCACACCGAGGTTCACCAGCCCCGGTGCCACGACCGAGGCCGCCACCGCATAGGCCGCCGTGGTGGGCATGCCCATCCCCAGCAGCACCGCGATGCACATCGCAAAGAACATCGCCAGCAGCTGCGAGGTGGCCGCGATGCCCAAGAGCAGGTTCGAAAACCGCGCGCCGACCCCGGTCAGCGAAATCACGCCCACGATGATGCCCGCACAGGCGCAGACCACGATGATCTGGATCGACATCACGCCCGCGATTTCAAAGGCGCGGGCAATGGCGCCCGGGCCCATCCGCCAGGGCGTCAGCCAGCTGACGACGGCGGCCGCCACGGTGGCCAGCGTGCCCGCGCGGATCACCGAATAGCCCATGAACAGCGCCGCGATCAGGATCACGATCGGCAGGAACAGGAAGGCGCGGCGGGCCAGTTTGCGGAACTTGGGCAGCTCATCTTCGCGCATCCCGCGCATGCCCATTTTCGCGGCTTCCAGATCGACCATGAAATAGACCGATACGAAATACAAAAGCGCCGGGATGATCGCGGCCACCGCAATGTCGGTATAGGGGATGCCGGTCACCTCGGCCATGATGAAGGCGCCCGCGCCCATGATCGGCGGCATGATCTGCCCGCCGGTCGAGGCGGCGGCCTCGACCGCGCCGGCGGTGTCCTTGCGATAGCCCAGCCGCTTCATCAGCGGAATGGTCAGCGACCCCGTCGCCACCACATTGCCCGCGCTGGTGCCGTTGATCATGCCCATCAGCGCGCTGGCAAAGATCGCAACCTTCGCCGGGCCACCGCGCGCGCGCCCGGCTGCGGCGAAGGCGAAGTTGACAAAGTAATCGCCCACCTTCGACGCCTGCAGGAAGGCGGCGAAGATGATGAACAGGATGATATAGGTCGAGGACACCGCGGTCGTCGCCCCCAGGATGCCGACATCGGTGTAGACCTGGCTGAAGAACCGCTGCCAGGCGATGGCGGGCGAATTCAGGAAGCCCGGCAGATATTGGCCGGTAAAGACATAGACCAGGAAGATGCCCGAGATCACCACCAGCGCCAGCCCCGCCACGCGGCGCGTCAGTTCCATGATCAGCAGCGTTCCGGCCACCGCGGCGATGGAAATGCCGATCGGCGCAAAGGGGGTGCCGGTCGAATTGCGCATCAAGGTGCCGTAGATCGTGATCAGATAGGCCGCGACAGCCAGGCCACAAATGCTCAGCACCACATCGGGGATCGCCAGCACCGCCCGACCGCGGCTATGGAACCAGCCCAGAACGATGCCGCCCACCGTGGCCAGCATCAGCGGAGCGCCATAGACCCAGGTTTCATTGAAGCGGATGCGTTCGTCGATGCCGTTCCACATCAGCCCGCCCGCGATTTCGCGCTGAAACGACAGCGCGGCACCCAGCGACCACAGCGCCGGGATCAGCAGCGCATAGCCGATCCAGGTGGTGATCTTCGCCCGCCCGTCATCGCGTGGCGCAAAGCGGGTGGCCGAAAACAGCGTGAAGCCCAGCAAAAGCGCCCCGGCGATGTGGACGATGCGGAAATTCCACGTCTCCATCGGCAGGCGCGGCAGGAAGGGCAGGTTCACCGCCCCCCCCGTCATGCGCGAAATCGACAGCCCGTTCAGCGCGGCCAGATGGAAGAACGCATAAAGCCCCGCAATGACCGACACGGCCAGCAGCATCCGCCCCTCAAACAGGCGGCGGTTGCTTTCGACGGGTTCTTCGTCGACGCCCTGGGCGATGATCAGCTCATCATCCTGGCTTTGGGTTGGCGTGGCGTTCATGGATCTGTCCCCCGTCCTGTGACCGCGTTGTTCCGATGGTGCCGTGTTTGGCGCAAAAAGTCGAACGGGGCCGACATCCCGCAAAGGACCGGCCCCGCCCAAGGTCTGTGCGGGATCAGCCGCCGTAGATCATGTCGGCCGGGATCGAGGCGCCGTTTTCATTGAACCAGCGCGCCGCACCGGGGTGCCATTTCAGCACGTTGTTCTTGTCCCAGTGCTCGGGCAGCGATTCCGAGGCGGACGAGTGGATGTTGACCATGCGGGCATTGTCTTCCATCGCGATGCGCGTCGCCTCATAGACGAAGGTTTCGGGCAGGTCGCAATTGGCGATGGCAAAGTTCCACATCGCGACCGAGGCCAGCGGCGCTTCCAGCGTCTTGTAGACGCCCGCGTCGATGTCATAGCGCGACACCGGGAAATCGGCGGTGACCTTGGCCAGTTCATCCTCGTTGAAGCCGATGATGTTGATGTTGGTCTGCACCTCAAGCTGGCTGACGGTCGGGATCGGCACGCCCGCGGCAAAGCCGATCACATCCAGCAGACCGTCCTGCATCTGGCCGCCCAGATCGTCCCAGCCGCCGTTGCGCCGTTCATATTCGACGCCCAGATCGGTCAGCATGCGCGGGAAATAGGTGTCCGCGCTGGACCCGGCCGGGCCAAAGCCGATGCGCGCGCCCTTGGGAATATCGGCGATCGAGCCGATGTTCGAGGATGCCAGCGCCGCCAGGTGGAAGGGCGTCTGATACATCGGGAAGATGGCGCAGGCCTTGTCCATCGCCAGCCCCGGCGCGATCGGGTTCAGGCCGGCCAGCGATTCCGCCGCCGGGCCCAGCGTGGTCAGGCCAAAGGCCAGATCGCCGGTATGCACCAGCGCCATGTTCTGCATCGGCCCGCCGGTCACCTCGCCCGCGCCGGTGATGCCCAGTTCCTCGGCGACAAGGTTCGCCCAGCCCGAGCCATAGACGAAGAAGGTGCCGCCCTGCGATGCGGTGCCCACGGTAAAGCTGCTGGGCCAGCCGGTGCGATCGACGTCTTGCGCAACGGCGCTGCCGGCGATGATGGCGATGGCCGCAACGGACCCCGCGAAAGCGTGGAATTTCATGTGTTCCTCCTCAGCAAGTTTGGCTCAGCGTCTGTGGCTGAACCTGTTAGGTTCTTGTCACGGGTCATGTCACTGGTGACGCAACGGGCCGGTGGCAGCCTGTTGTCAGTCTTAGGCCCTGATCTGGTAAGGTCAACTGTCCAGATCGCCGGATTTTGCCGCAAGGGCCGGTTTTCGTTACGGCAAGCGGCGGTCCGGGCGCGGCGTCCGGGGCGCATCTGTGCACAGATCCCCTGCGCCGATTGGGGAACCGCAACGCCGCCCGCCGTGTTAGCCTTGTTGGCGGTGCCTGCGGCGCGATGCCGCGCCGCGCGGCCCGTTGGCGAACCATAACCCAGGGAAGGACCGCTGCATGAGCAAAGTCAAACTCGCCGTCATCTTCTATTCCACCTATGGCACCAACCATCAGGTCGCCGAAGCCGCCGCCGAGGCGGGCCGTGCCGCCGGCGCCGATGTGCGGCTGCTGCGCGTGGCCGAAACCGCACCCCAAGCGGTGGTCGATGGCCAGGACGCCTGGCGCGCCCAGGCCGACCGGATGGCCGATATCCCCGAGGCATCCGCCGCGGACATGGAATGGGCGGATGCCTATTTCTTCGCCTGTCCCACCCGCTTTGGCGGCGCGGCCAGCCAGATGCGCGCCTTCATCGACACGCTGGGCGGCGTCTGGTCCAAGGGCGCGATGGCGGGCAAGCCGGTGACCGCGACCACCAGCGCGGGCAATGCCCATGGCGGGCAAGAGGCCACGATCCTGAGCCTTTACACCAGCTTCATGCATTGGGGTTCGGTCATCGTGCCGCCGGGCTATACCGACCAGTCGATCTATGCGGCGGGCGGCAACCCCTATGGCTATTCCACCAAGGCCGGCGAATTCGACGATGCGGGCCGCGCCGCGGTGGCCCATCAGGCGCGCCGCCTGCTGGATGTGGCCGCGCGGCTGGCGGGCTGATCGCGCGCGCAACCGCCATTGATGCGCCCCCCAATGCCCCCAAAGCGCGCGGCCCCTAGGCGTGGGCCGCGCGCTTCGCTATGCAGAACACCGATGCCAAGCGTGAGGAGGGGGCGATGACCCAGGCCGACATGAAGACGATCTACATCCTGAACGGGCCGAACCTGAACCTTCTGGGTCAGCGCGAACCCGAGATCTATGGCCATGACACGCTGGCCGATGTCGAACGGCGCTGCGCGGATCTGGCGGCGCGCAAGGGCTTTGCGCTGCAGCTGTTCCAGTCGAACCATGAAGGCGTGATCATCGACACGATCCATCAGGCGCGCCATTCCGCCTGCGGCATCGTGATCAACCCCGGCGCCTTCACCCATACCTCGGTGGCGATCCTGGATGCGCTGAACGCCTTTGCCGGGCCGGTGATCGAGGTCCATATCTCGAACGTCCACAAGCGCGAGGCGTTCCGCCACCAGTCCTACGTCAGCCTGCGCGCCGACGGGGTGATGGCGGGCCTTGGCGTCGAGGGGTATGAGCTGGCCGTGCGCCGGATCTGTTCGCTTTGCAGCGGGGGTGGCGCATGACCATGCCGCACAACAGTTTCAAGGCCGCGCTGGCCGCGGGGCGGCGCCAGATCGGCATCTGGTGCACGATCGGCGACCCGGGCCATGCCGAGGCGCTGGCCACCTGCGGCTTTGACTGGATGCTGATCGACACCGAACATACGGTGATCGGCCCGGCCGTGGTGCAGACCATGCTGCAGGCGGCGGCCCCCTGGCCGGTGGCATGCGTGGTCCGCCCCGGATCGCTGGATGTGGTGGAAATCAAGCGGCTGCTGGATGCGGGCGCGCAAAGCCTGCTGATCCCGATGATCAATTCCGCCGACGAGGCCCGCGCCGCCGTCGCCGCCACCCGCTATGCGCCCCAGGGCATCCGCGGCATGGCCGGGCTGTCGCGCGCCACGCGCTATGGCACCGTGACCGATTACGCCACCCGCGCGGCGCAGGAAATCTGTCTGCTGGTGCAGGTCGAAACCGTCGCCGCGCTGGACCAGATCGAGCCGATCTGCGCGGTTGATGGCGTGGACGGGGTCTTTGTCGGCCCCGCCGATCTGGCGGCCTCAATGGGCTATCCGGGTCAGTCGCGCCACCCCGCGGTCACCGCCGCCGTGCTGGACGCGATTGCGCGCATCCGCGCCGCCGGCAAGCCCGCGGGCATCCTGTCGCAAGACCCCGGCGTGCTGGAGGCCGCTTATGACGCGGGCGCGGGATTTGTCGCCGTGGGCATCGATCAGGCGATCATGCTGAAAGGCGCGCGGGCATTGGCGCAGGATTGGACCGCGCGCGACCCGGGCTGACGGCCCGGTCCAGGCAATCCGGGCTGGGCCCCGATCCGGCGGCGGCGCAAGAAAAGGCCAGCTGTTTCGCCGCCGCGTGGGTGTTTGGGTGAATGTCCGCTTGATGTCGACTGATTTGGAATTCTGTTTCAAAGGGCGCGCTTTTCGGGAATATTGACCCAGAGAAAACGGGATTCCTCGCGGAATACCGGAACAATTTCCCTTGCCTTCCGTGCCGATTTGCCCATTTCAGGGCCAAACGGCAAGCATGGAAAGGGTTTGCAGATGAAACAGTTTCTTGCAGCGACCACCTTCGCGGCACTGATCGCGGCCCCCTCGATGGGGGCGGCACAGACCAACCTGTTCGGCCCGCTGCTGACGCCCGCGGAATTCGCGGCGCTTCAGCCCACGACCGACGCGCTGGTGCTGGATATCCGCGTGTCCGACGGGGACAACAAGGCCGCGGATTATGATTCCGGTCACATCGCGGGGGCGATCCACGCGCCCTACGGGCTGTTCCGCGGCCCGAAGGAAAACCCCGGCGCCGTGCCCTCGGCCGACAAGCTGACCGAGGTGCTGCGCGGTCTGGGCGTCACCCATGACCGGCCCACGCTGATCGTGCATCAGGGCAAGGACGAAACCGATTTCGGCGCCGCCGCGAGGGTTTACTGGACGCTGAAATCCAGCGGCGTCAGCCAGCTGGCGATCCTGAACGGCGGCATGAATGCCTGGACCGAGGCCAGGCTGGACCTGTCGACCGTGCCGGGCGTGGCCCAGCCCAGCGACATCACCGTGACGCTGGCCGATGACTGGCTGGCCACCACCGATGACATCGTGCAGGTGGTCGAGGGCAAGGACAGCGCGCGCCTGGTCGATTCGCGCCCTGAATCCTTCTGGGTGGGCGAACAGGCCCACGGCGCCGCCGCGCGCCCGGGCACACTGCCGCAATCGGAATTCTTCACCCATTCGCGCTGGTTCGGCACGACACCCAGCAAGATCGACGTGGACACCGTCAAGCGCCTGGCCGCCGAGGCGGGCTATACCAACGCCGATGCGCCGCTGGTGTCGTTCTGCAACACCGGGCATTGGGCCGCGACCAACTGGTTTGCGTTAAGCGAGCTGGCCGGGGTTGAACAGGTAAAGCTTTACCCCGATTCGATGGTGGGCTGGTCGCAGGCGGGTCTGCCGATGGACAATGTTCCCGGGCCGATCCGCAACCTGTGGAACCAGATCACGAGCGTGTTCTAAGCCATGGCGCAGGTGGAACATCTGCCCGCCGGTCCCGTGCGCCTGTTCGGGCGGGCGGGGCTTGTGGCGGGGGCGGGGGCGCTGGTGCTGGCGGTGGCGGCGCTTGCGGGCGCGCGCTACGGCCTGCTGCTGCTGATCGGGCTGGGCTTTGGCATCGCGCTTGAGGGGCTGCGCTTTGGCTTTGCCGGGCCCTGGCGCGCGATGATCCTGCGCCGCGAACCCGCGGGCATCCTGGCGCAGCTTTTGGCGATCGCGCTGGTCGCGGTGGTGGCCTTCCCGCTGATCGGCGCCAACCCCGGTGAACTGGTCGGCGCCCATGCCCCCGTCGGCGTGGCGATGATCGGCGGGGCCTTTGTCTTTGGCGCGGCGATGCAGCTGGTGCTGGGCTGCGGGTCCGGCACGCTGGTCAATGCGGGCAGCGGCAATGCGGTGGCGGCGGTGGCGCTGCCGTTCTTTGCCATCGGCAGCTTTGCCGGCACGCTGCATATCGATTGGTGGATGGGGCTGGGATCGGCCCCGGTGGTGGCGCTGTCGGGGACCACGGGGCTGGCGGTGACGCTGGCGGCACTGGCGGCGGTGGCGGCGCTGGTCTGGTGGCTGGGCGCGCCGCATAACCGCAAGCTGCCGCGCCGTCTGGTCTTTGCGGCGCTGGCGCTGGCGGTGCTGGCGGTGCTGAACCTGGTGGTCGCGGGCCAGCCCTGGGGCGTGGTCTATGGCCTGGGCCTGTGGGTCGGCAAGGGCGCGCAGGCGCTGGGGGCGGATCTGTCGGCCACCGGCTTCTGGGCGGCGCCCGGCAATGCCGAACGTCTGGGGCAAAGCCTGCTGACGGATGTGACCTCATTGACCAATCTGGGCATCATCGCGGGGGCCTTCCTGGTCAGCGTCTGGCGCGGCGGTCTGCGTGACCGGGTGGCGCGCCTGCCGGCGCGGGCCTGGATCGCGGCGGTGGTCGCGGGGCTGGCGCTTGGCTATTCGTCGCGGCTGGCGTTTGGTTGCAACGTGGGGGCCTTTTTCAGCGGCATTTCCACCGGCAGCCTGCACGGCTGGGTCTGGTTCGTGGCGGCCTTCGCGGGCAGCTATTACGGCATCAAGCTGCGCCCACTGGTCGGGCTGGAGGCAAAGGCATGACGCGGGCACCTGTGGCATGGGGCGTGCTGGTGCTGATCGGGGCGGTGGTGCTGGCCGATCTGGCGGGCAGCGCGCCGCTGAACCCCTACAAGGCGCCGCCCGCGCTGGCGCTGGGGTCGGGGCAGGCGGCCAGCGGCGCGCATTGCGCGGCCCCGCCGAAGTGACGAAGTTGAACTGGAAAGGGCCGGGATATCCCGGCCCTTTTCCTGTCAGGCCCGTGGCAAAAGCGGGCGAAAGGCGTTCACGATCGGCGCCGCATCGGGCCGGGTGGGCGATCCCCAGGTGGCGACAACCTCACCCGCGGGGCCCAGCAGCACCTTGTTGAAATTCCAGCGCGGCACAAAGCCATGCGCATCGCGCAGCCAGCGGTAAAAGGGATGCACCTCGCCGCGCGCGACATGGACGATATCGGTCATCGGCAGGGTCAGGCCATAGGTCAGGGTGCAGAATTCCTTGACCGCCGCGGCATCGTCCAGTTCCTGGCGGAAATCATCCGAGGGCACGGCCAGCACCACAAGCCCCTTTGGCCCCCAGCTGTCATGCAGCGCCTGCATCTGTTCCAGCTGCGGCGTGAACCCGCACAGCGAGGCGGTATTGACCACCAGCACCGGGCGGCCGCGCCACAGGGCGGTGTCGATCACGCCCCCGTCGATCGAGGGGAAGGTAAAGCTGGGCTGGCTGTCGGCATGGGCCCCGCGTCCGGCCAGGGTGGTGGCCGCAGCGGTGGGCAGGGCGGCCAGAAGGCCAAGGGCGTGGCGGCGGTGCATCATCTCCTCCGGTCGGGACTGCCACAAAGGTAGGGCGCGCCGCGCAAAGGAAAAGGGCCGGAAGATCCGGCCCTTTCGCATGCGTTCGGGGGGGCTTACTTCGGCAGTTCGGCGGTGATGCCTTCGACGTAGAAGTTCAGGCCCGACAGTTCCTCATCAGTGGCGACCTGACCTTCGGCCAGCCAGGCGCTGCCGTCCTGCTTGTTCAACGGGCCGGTGAAGGGGTGGTATTCGCCCGATGCGATCTTGTCGCGAAGTGCCTCGGCCTCGGCCTTGACCTCGGCGGGGACGGCCTCGGTGATTTCGCCGATCACGACCTCGCCATCACCGATCCCGCCCCAGGTGGCGCTGGATTCCCAGGTGCCGTCCAGCATCATGCCGACGCGCTTGACGTAATAGGGGTCCCAGTTGTCGATGATCGAGGAAATCCGCGGCGCGGGGGCAAATGATCCCATATCGGATGCCTGACCAAAGCTGTAGATCCCGGCCTCTTGCGCCTTGGCCTGCGGCGCGGTGGAATCGGTGTGCTGCAGGATGACGTCCACGCCTTCGGCGATCAGCGCGGCGGCGGCGTCCGCCTCTTTCGCGGGGTCGAACCAAGTGTAGGCCCAGACCACCTTCATTTCCACATCCGGGTTCACCTTGCGGGCGTGGATGAAGGACGAGTTGATGCCCTGCACCACCTCGGGGATCGGGAAGGACCCGATGTAGCCGATCTTGTTCGACTTGGTCATATGGCCCGCGATCGTGCCCAGAACGGCGCGGCCTTCGTAGAAGCGCGCGTCATAGGTGGCGACGTTGTCGGCGCGCTTGTAGCCGGTGGCATGTTCGAATTTCACATCCGGGAATTTGGCCGCGACATTCATCACCGCATCCATGAAGCCGAACGAGGTCGCGAAGATCAGCTTGTTGCCTTCCAGCGCCATCTGCGTCAGCACGCGTTCGGCATCGGGGCCTTCGGGCACGCTTTCGACGTAAGAGGTGACGACGCGGTCGCCATAGGCGGCCTCAACCGCCTTGCGGCCCAGATCGTGCTGATAGGACCAGCCCATGTCGCCCACCGGGCCGACATAGATGAAGCCCACCTTCAGCGGGTCCTGGGCAAAGGCGGGCAGGGTGGTCGCGGCGGCCAGCAGGGCGGTCGCGGCGGTGGTGGTCAGAAAGGATCTGCGGTTCATGGGTGCTCCCCGTTGGTTAAGGCCCCTGCGGGCCGGGTGATGGGCCTCAGGTCGAGGCATGGAAGGATCGGCCAAGGGCGGCCGGTGCCGCCTGCGCGCCGCGCCGGTGCAGCGCGGTGATCAGCACAAGCGCCACGATGGTCACGACATAGGGCGCCATGGTCAGCAGATGCACCGGGATCTTGTAACCCGCCGCCTGCATCTGCAGCTGGATCGCGGTGATGCCGCCGAACAGATAGGCCCCCAGCAGCACCCGTTCCGGCCGCCAGCTGGCAAAGACCACGATCGCCAGCGCGATCCAGCCCGCGCCCGCGGTCATGCCTTCGGTCCATTGCGGCACGCGCACCAGGCTAAGGTAGGCGCCCCCCAGACCCGCCAGCGCCCCGCCAAAGGCCAGCGCGGTCACCCGCACCGCCACCACCCGGTAGCCAAGCGCATGGGCGGCATCATGGTTTTCGCCCACCGCGCGCAGGATCAGCCCGGCGCGGGAATGGCGCAGGAACCACCACGTCGCCGCCACCAGCGCCAGCGATGCATAGACCATCCAGTCATGCGAAAAGAGGATGCGCCCCGCCACCGGGATCTCGGCCAGCGGCCCGAAGGGCAGCTTGGGCGTGGGCGGCGGGCGCACCCCCTCAAAGCCCTTGCCGATCAGCGCCGACAGGCCCAGCCCGAACAGCGTAAGCGCAAGCCCCGTGGCGACCTGATTGGACAGCAGAACCTGCGTCAGAAAGGCAAAGATCAGCGCCATCGCGGCCCCCGCCAGCGCCCCGCCCAGAAAGCCCAGAACCGGGCTGCCCGTGGCCACGGCCGCGGCAAAGCCGCCCACCGCGCCCATGATCATCATCCCCTCGACCCCAAGGTTCAGCACGCCTGCCTTTTCGGCCACCAGCTCGCCCGTGGCGGCCAGCAGAACGGGGGTTGAGGCCGCCATCAGCGTGGCGATCAGCACCACGATATCGATACCGCCAAGGATCATGCCGGTGCCCCCCCGAAACGGATGCGGTAATTGGTCAACAAGTCAAAGCCCAGCAGGAAGAACAGCAACATCCCCTGAAACACCTGAATCGCCGCAGCCGGCAGTTGCAGCATCAGCTGCGCCATGTCGCCGCCGATATAGGTCAGCGCCATCAACAGCCCCGCCAGCAGGATGCCGATCGGATGCAGCCGGCCCAGAAAGGCCACGATGATCGCGGTAAAGCCATAGCCCGCGTTGAAGGCATCGGTGATCTGGCCCGATGGGCCCGCCACCTCAAACAGACCCGCCAGCCCCGCCAGCGCACCCGACAGCCCCAGGCACGCCACCACCAGCCGCGCGGGCACCACGCCGGCAAAGCGCGCGGCCTTGGGCGCCTCGCCCGCGACGCGGATGCGGAAGCCCGCGATATGGCGGTGCATCAGAACATAGGTGCCGATCACCGCCAGCAGCGCCGCGACCACGCCCCAGTGCATCCCCGTGCCCGCGATCAGTTCGGGGTTATGGGCGGACGGATATTGCTGCAGGTTGCGCGACCCGGGAAAGCCAAAGCCCTGCGGGTTCTTCATCGGGCCAAAGGCCATGTAGGCCAGCAGGTTCTGCGCCACATAGACCAGCATCAAAGACACCAGGATTTCCGAGACGCCAAAGCGGTTCTTCAGCAGCGCCGGGATCATCGCCCAGACCAGCCCGCCAATCCCCCCCGCGACCACCATCGCCGGGAACAGCAACGCGCTTTCGGCCGGAAAGACCGCCAGCGCCACGCCCGCGCCACAGATCGCGCCGATGATATATTGTCCCTCGGCGCCGATGTTCCAGATGCCCGCGCGAAAGCCAACCGCCAGCCCCGAGGCGATCAGGATCAGCGGCCCCGCCTTGACCAGCAGCTGGCCGCGGAAATAGCCCGCATTGGGGCCGAACAGCGGGTCCCAGAAGATGGTGCGGATCGCCGCCACCGGGTCCTTGCCCAGGGCCGCGAACAAGATGCCCCCCGCGATCATCGTGGCGATGACGGCGATGATCGGGGTCGTGACCGACCACATCCGCGACGGCATCGGCCGTTTGACAAGGGTGATCATGGTGCGGCCTCCTGCATGCCGTGGGCGCCGCCCAGCATCAGCCCGATTTCCTCAAGCGTCAGCTGCGCGGTGTCGCGCGGGGCCGACAGGCGGCCTTCGTTCAGCGCGGCGAACCGATCCGAGATTTCCAGAAGCTCATCCAGATCCTGGCTGATCGCGATCACCGCCGCCCCGCGCGCGGCCAGATCCAGCAGCGCCTGGCGGATCGCGGCGGCGGCGGCGGCATCCACGCCCCAGGTCGGCTGGTTGACCACAAGAACCACGGGGTCCTGCAAAACCTCGCGCCCGATGACGAATTTCTGCAGGTTGCCCCCCGAAAGGGCGCGCGCGGCCACATCGGGGCCGGGCGTGCGCACGTCAAAGGCGGAAATCACCGATTGCGCGAAACTGCGCGCGGCGGATTTGTCGATAAAGCCCTTGCGGGTCAAGGGCTTGCGGACCGTTCCTGTCAGGATCGCATTGTCCGTCAGGCTAAGGTCGGGGGCGGCGGCATGGCCCAGCCGTTCTTCGGGCGCGGCCAGCACACCCAGGCGGCGGCGCGCATTGGGCCCCAGCGCGGCGATGTCGCGCCCGTCCAGCAGCACCGTGCCCGGCGCCGTGGGCCGTTCGCCCGACAGCGCCGCCAGCAGCTCTTCCTGACCGTTGCCCGCAACCCCGCCGATGCCCAGAACCTCGCCCCGGCGCAGATCGAATCCCACGCCGCGCAGCGCCGGGCCAAAGGGCGACAGCGGCGCCAGATCCAGCCCCGCCACCTGCAAGACCATCGCGCCCGCGCGCCGCCCCGTGCGGTCCACGGGCTTCAGTTCCGCCCCTACCATCATCTCGGCCAGTTCGCGCGCCGATTTGTCGCGCGGCGCGCAGCTCGCCACCACGCGGCCCCCGCGCAGGATCGTGGCGGTGTCGCACAGCGCGCGGATTTCCTCCAGCTTGTGCGAGATATACAGGATCGCCGTGCCCTCGGCGGCCAGCTTGCGCAGCGTGTGGAACAGGATCTCCACCTCTTGCGGGGTCAGCACGCTGGTCGGTTCGTCCATGATCAGCAGTTTCGGGTCCTGCAGCAGGCAGCGGATGATCTCGACCCGCTGGCGTTCACCCGCCGACAGATCGCCCACCGTGCGGTTTGGGTCCAGCGGCAGGCCATAGGCATTCGACACCGCACGGATGCGCCCCGCCAGCGCGCGCATCGGCGGCGGGTTTTCCATGCCAAGCGCCACGTTTTCGGCCACGCTCAGCGCCTCGAACAGCGAGAAATGCTGAAACACCATCGCCACGCCCGCGGCGCGCGCCGCGCGCGGTTCGGCCGGCTCATAGGGCGCGCCATGCAGGCGCATCGCGCCCGCATCCGGCTTGACCAGCCCGTAGATCATCTTGACCAGCGTGGATTTGCCCGCGCCGTTTTCGCCCAGCAGCGCATGCACCTCGCCCGGGGCGACGGCAAAGCTGACCCCGTCATTGGCCAGCACGCCCGGATAGGCCTTGGTCAGCCCCTCGACCGTCAACAGCATGTTCTGTTCCGTTCCGTCCCCAGTTCCGTCCCCAGTCACACGGCGCATCCTTTTGCGGTTGGTGCGACCGTTCGGGCCGCCGCGCTCTGGTCCCTCAGTAGCGCGGCTGCGACCCCCACCGCAATGGCCTGCGGATGTTTGCCAAGGCCGGGATCGCCAATCGGGCAGGTGATGCGCGAAATTGCGGCGTCGTGATGGCCAAGTGCCCGCAGCCGCGCCCGAAACCGCGCCGCCTTGCTGGCCGAACCGATCAGCCCAAGGCCGGCACAGCCATGCCCCAGCAGCCGGTGGCACAGCTCCAGGTCCAGCGCATGCGAATAGGTCAGCACCAGATGATGCGCCCCGCGCGGCGCCAGTGCCACCAGATCGGCGGGGTTTTCCGCGATCAAGGGCGTCACGCCCGTGGGCAGGTCGGGAAAACGATCCGCCCCGGTGTCGGCCCAGTGCAGCGCCAGCCCCGGCAGCGGCGCCAGCACCGACACCACCGCGCGCCCGACATGGCCCGCCCCCCAGATCCAGACCGGCATGGGCTGCGGCGCCACCGCCTCGATCAGCCAGCCGTCGCGCAACAGCGGCGGGGCCGCGCCCCGGTCGCGGGCGCGGGCCAGCGCGCGGGCGACAGACAGCGGTATCGTGGCGGGGCCCTCGATCCGGCGGGCGTGAAGGGGGCCGGTCAGCGCGGCAACTGCACCAGCCTCCCAGACCTCATAGGCCAGCGTCACCGCGCCGCCGCAGCACTGCCCCAGCGCCGGGCCAAGGGCGATCCGGTCCAGCCGCGGGGCGGTTAGGGCGCGGGCCTTGGCGATCGCCTCGAACTCCAGCCGGCCGCCGCCGATCGTGCCTTCGGTCGCGTCCCGCCAGACCAGCATCGCGGCCCCGGCCTCGCGCGGGGCCGATCCGCGGGCCTCGGCCACCAGCACCCGCACGAAGGGGCCGCGCGCCGCCGCACGGGCCAGCGTTTCGGGGCACAAAGTCATCGCCCCACCCCCCGCGCGCGGGCCACGGCGGACAGCACCGCCTCGGGCGTGGCGGGGGCGCGCAGGTCGGGGTAATGCGGCCCGCAGGCCGCGCAGGCATCCGACAGCGCCAGAAAGGCCGAAATCCCCAGCATCAGGGGCGGCTCACCCACGGCTTTCGACCGATAGATCGTCTCTTCGCGGTTCTCGCCCGGCCACAGCGCCACGTTGAAGACCGCCGGACGGTCCGAACAGGCGGGGATCTTGTAGGTCGAGGGCGCATGCGTGCGAAGCCGCCCCCGATCGTCCCAGACCAGTTCCTCGGTCGTCAGCCAGCCCGCGCCCTGGACATAGCCGCCTTCGACCTGGCCCAGATCGATCGCCGGGTTCAGGCTGGCGCCGGCATCATGCAAGATATCGGCGCGCAGAATGCGGTTCTCACCGGTCAGCGTGTCGATCACCACCTCGGTCACGGCCGCGCCATAGGCGAAATAGAAAAACGGCCGCCCCCGGCCCGCAGCGCGGTCCCAATCCAGCTTGGGCGTCGCATAGAACCCGGTCGCCGACAGGCTGATGCGCGCCTGATAGGCCGCTGCAACCGCCGCCTCAAAGCTCGTCCCGGTTTCGCCCGCATAGACGCGTCCTTCGGCAAAATGCACCTCGGCCGGGGCACAGCCCGCGCGATCCGCCAGAAACCCCGCAATCCGGCCCCGGATCGTATCGCAGGCGGCCTTCACCGCCATGCCGTTCATGTCCGCCCCCGATGAGGCCGCCGTGGCCGAGGTGTTGGGCACGCGGCCCGTGTCGGTCGCGCTGATCCGCACCCGGTCAATGGGCAGGCCAAAGGCGGCCGCCGCCACCTGTGTCACCTTTCGGTGCAGACCCTGGCCCATCTCGGTCCCGCCATGGTTCACCGCGACTGATCCGTCCTGATAGACATGCACCAAGGCCCCCGCCTGGTTCAGATGCGTCAGCGTGAAGGAAATCCCGAATTTCACCGGGCTCAGCGCAAGGCCGCGCTTCAGCACCGGCTGGCCGCGGTTCCATTCGGCAATCGCGGCGCGCCGCGCGGCCAGATCGGCCGATTGTTCCAGTGCCGCCACCAGATCATGCAGAATGAAATCCTCGACCGGCTGACCGTAATGGGTATCTTGCGCGGCGGCTTCCCCCTTCGGCTTTGCGGAAATATCCTCGGGGGGGCTCGGGGGGGCAGACGGCCCCCCCGCCGGGCCGCTTGCGGGCGCGTAGAAATTGCGCCGGCGCAGCTCCAGCGGGTCAAACCCGGTCTGATGGGCGATGTGGTCCATCACCCGTTCCATCCCCAGCATGCCCTGCGGCCCGCCAAAGCCGCGAAAGGCGGTGGCGCTTTGGGTATTGGTGCGCAGCCGGTGGCTTTCGATCCGCATCGCGGGGATGAAATAGGCATTGTCGGCATGCAGCATCGCGCGGTCGGCGACCGGCAGGCTAAGATCCTGGGCCCAGCCGCAGCGGGCGTAATGGGTGAACTCCAGCCCCAGCAGGCGACCTTCCGCATCCACCCCCGCGCGATAGTCGATGCGGAAATCGTGGCGCTTGCCGGTGATGATGAAATCGTCATCGCGGTCATAGCGCATCCGGCAGGGCCGCCCGGTGGCGCGCGCGGCCAGCGCACAGGCCACCGCCAGCGCATTGCCCTGGCTTTCCTTGCCGCCAAAGCCCCCGCCCATGCGGCGCATTTCCACCCGCACATCATGCAGCGCAAGCCCCAGCGCGTCGGCCACCTTGTGCTGGATTTCGCTGGGATGCTGGCTGGAACAGTGGATCACCACCCCCTCATCGCCGGGCAGCGCCAGCGCCGCCTGGCCTTCCAGATAGAAATGTTCCTGCCCGCCGATTTCAATCTGGCCCGTGACCACATGGGCGGCGCGGGCGATGGCGGCGGCGGCATCGCCGCGGGTCCAGATCACCGGGCCGGTTTCAAATCGGCTGTTTGCCGCCAGCGCCTGATCGATGGTCAGGATCGGCGGCAGGGGCGCGATGTCGATGCGCGCGGCCCGCGCCGCCACCCGCGCCGCGCGGTGGCTTTCGGCCACCACCAGAAACACCGGCTGGCCCAGGTAATGCACCAGGCCCTGCGCCAGCAGCGGCTCATCCCCGGCCGAGGCCGAGACGTCATTGGCAAAGGGCAGATCCTCGGCCCGGATCACCGCGACGACGCCCGGGCTTTGGCGCACCGGATCCAGATCCAGCGCCGCGATCCGGCCATGCGCGACCGGCGACAGGCCAAAGGCCAGGTGCAGCGTGTCCGCGGGGGTGGGGATGTCATCGGTGTAACGCGCCGCCCCCGTCACATGCAGGCGGGCCGAATCATGGGGCAGGGGTTGGGTCACGCTCATGCCCGCACCTCCAGCACCGAAACTGTGGCGCCGCTGCGTTCCAGCCAGTAGCGGTGCAGCATGGCGCGTGCCCCCGCCATCCGGTAGTCGGCCGAGGCGCGCAGATCGTCCATCGGCGTGAAATCGTCGGCCAGCGCGGGCAGGGCGGCTGTTATCGCGGCCTCGGACCAGAGGGCGCCGGTCAGCGCGGCTTCCAGCGCGCGGGCGCGTTTCGGGGTGCCGGCCATGCCGCCAAAGGCGATGCGGGCGGCGGTGATCCTGTCGCGCTCGACCGTCAGGTTGATCGCGCCGCAGACCGCCGAGATGTCCTGATCGAAGCGTTTGGACAGTTTGTAGCAGGCAAGCCCCGGCGCGGTGGCCGGGATCGTGACGCTTTCGACGAATTCGCCGGGGCGACGGTCCTGTTTGCGGTAGTCGAGAAAGAAATCCTCAAGCGGCATTTGCCGCCGATCCGCCCCCCGCCGCAGCGTAAGCCGCGCGCCAAGCGCGATCAGCGCGGGCGGGCCATCGCCGATCGGCGAGCCATTGGCGATATTGCCGCCGATCGTCGCCGCCTGGCGGATCTGTTCGCTGGCAAAGCGGCGCAAAAGGCTGGCGAAGGCGGGGTGCGGGCCTTCCATCGCCGCGCGCAGGGCGGCAATGGTCACGCCCGCGCCGATGGTGATTTCGCCTTTTTTTTCTGTAATCTGGCAAAGATCCTTGCAGCGGTTTGTGAAGATCAGCGGGCCAAGATCGCGCAGATCCTTGGTGACCCAAAGCCCCAGATCGGTCGCGCCTGCGACAAGCGTGGCATCGGGTGTGTCCAGATAGGCCCGGGCCAGGTCATCGGTGGTTTCGGGCAGGACCGCGGGGGCTGTCTGCCCCCGCACCCCCGAGGATATTTCGGCAAAGCCGAAGGCAGGCGCATGGGGTCGGTCTTTCAGCAGCCAGTCGGGCGCGGGGGCGGATTGCGCGGCGCGGGCCGCACGGATGATGGGCGCATAGCCCGTGCAGCGGCACAGGTTGCCGGCCAGGATGTCGTCGTGATCGTGCCGTCCGTTCAGATGCGCCGCGGCCAGCGAGACCACGAAGCCCGGTGTGCAAAAGCCGCATTGGCTGGCGTGTTCGTCGATCATCGCCTGTTGCAGCGGGTGCAGCTGGCCGTCGGGGGCGGCGATGCCTTCGACCGTGCGCAGCGCCTTGCCGTGGATCTGGGGCAGGAACAGCAGGCAGGCGTTCAGCGCGCGGCTGCCGCCCTCGTCGGTGATCATCACCGTGCAGGCGCCGCAATCGCCTTCATTGCAGCCTTCCTTGGTGCCGGTCAGGCGGCGATCCTCGCGCAGCCAGTCCAGCACCGTGCGCGTGGGGTCGGTGACCGTCACATGCGTGGTTTCCCCGTTCAGAAGAAACGAGATATTCATGGTGCAATCCGCCGCGGTCTTTTGCGTCAAGGTCCGGGGCGCCCCGCCCGATGCGGCGTAAAGCGGGGGCGCCTTTTGTCCTGTTGGTCAGGAAACCGCAGGACCGGGCGATTTGGCAAGCCCTTTCCGCCGCCGGGCGGCTGGGCTAGGGTCGCGCCATGACACATCCGCGATTCATCCACCTGCGCGTTCACACCGAATATTCGCTTCTGGAAGGGGCGGTGCCGGTGAAAAAGCTGATCGGGCTTTGCGAAAAGGCCGGGATGCCGGCTGTGGCCGTGACCGATACCAATGCGATGTTCGCGGCGCTGGAATTTTCGGTGCTGGCGCAGGGCGCTGGCGTGCAGCCGATCGTGGGCTGTCAGATCTCGGTCGCGCATGATCCGGCCCAGCCGGGTGAGCGGCCGCGCCCGCCCGCGCCGGTGGTTCTGCTGGCGCAGGATGAAGCCGGTTACATGAACCTGATGAAGCTGAATTCCTGCCTGTATCTGGACAAGGGCGGGCAGTTGCCGCAGGTGACGCTGGACGAACTGGCCACCCATGCGGCGGGGCTGATCTGTCTGACGGGCGGGGCGGACGGCCCGGTGGGCCGGTTTCTGCAGGCCGGGCAGGCGGGCAAGGCGCGGCTGCTGATGGAACGGCTAGCGGCGATCTATCCGGACCGGCTGTATGTGGAACTGCAGCGCCATCCCGGTGAGGGCGGCGCGCTGCCGCAGGCCGAACGCGCGACCGAGCGTGGGCTGATCGAAATGGCCTATGATCTGGGCCTGCCGCTGGTCGCCACCAACGATGTCTATTTCCCCAAGCCTGAGATGTATGAGGCGCATGACGCGCTGATCTGCATTTCCGAAGGGGCCTATGTCGACCAGCAGGAACCGCGCCGTCGCCTGACGCCGCAGCATTACTTCAAATCCGAGGCCGAGATGGCGGCACTGTTCGCCGACCTGCCCGAGGCGCTGGAAAATACGGTGGAAATCGCGCGCCGCTGTGCTTTTGCCGCCTACAAGCGCAAGCCGATCCTGCCGAAATTCGCCGATGACGAGGTTGAAGAGCTGCGCCGTCAGGCCTGGGCGGGGCTGGACGCGCGTCTGGCCGTGATCCCCCATGCCGCCCCGGTTGAAGAATACCGCGCCCGGCTGGAGTTCGAGCTGAACATCATCGAGCAGATGGGTTTCCCCGGCTACTTCCTGATCGTGGCCGACTTCATCAAATGGGGCAAGGCGCAGGGGATTCCGGTGGGGCCGGGGCGGGGCTCGGGCGCGGGCAGCCTTGTGGCCTATGTGCTGACGATCACCGACCTTGACCCATTGCGCTACAGCCTGCTGTTCGAACGCTTCCTGAACCCGGAACGCGTCTCGATGCCGGACTTCGACATCGACTTCTGCATGGATCGCCGCGAAGAGGTGATTCAATACGTCCAGCGCAAATACGGGCGCGAGAAGGTGGGCCAGATCATCACCTTCGGCGCGCTTTTGTCCAAGGCCGCGGTGCGCGACGTGGGGCGCGTGCTGCAGATGTCCTTCATGCAGGTGGACCGCCTGTCCAAGATGATCCCGGTGGAAGGGGTCAAGCCGGTCAGCATCGAAAAGGCGCTGGCCGATGAACCGCGCCTGCGCGAGGCGGCCCGCGCCGAAGAGGTCGTGGCGCGCCTTCTGAACTATGCCCAGCAGATCGAGGGGTTGTTGCGCAACGCCTCGACCCACGCCGCGGGTGTCGTGATTGGCGACCGCCCGCTGGATGAGCTGGTGCCGCTGTATCAGGACCCGCGGTCCGACATGCCCGCGACCCAGTTCAACATGAAATGGGTGGAACAGGCGGGTCTGGTGAAGTTCGACTTTCTGGGCCTGAAAACCCTGACGGTGATCCAGAACGCGGTTGAGCTGATCCAGAAATCCGGCCGCCCGCTGCATGTGGATGCGGCCGGAAACCGGCTGTATGACCCCGCCGAGGGGGCCGAGGATCAGATCAACGCGATCCCGATCGACGACGCCAAGACCTACGAACTTTACGCCCGCGCGCAAACCGTGGCGGTGTTCCAGGTCGAAAGTTCCGGCATGATGGATGCGCTGCGGCGGATGAAGCCCACCTGCATCGAGGATATCGTGGCGCTGGTGGCGCTGTATCGTCCGGGGCCGATGGAAAACATCCCGGTCTATTGCGAGGTCAAGCACGGGCTGCGGCCGCTGGAAAGCCTGCATCCCACCATCGACCCGATCCTGGCGGAAACGCAGGGCATCATCGTCTATCAGGAACAGGTGATGCAGATCGCCCAGGTCATGGCGGGCTATAGCCTGGGCGGCGCCGACCTGTTGCGCCGCGCGATGGGCAAGAAGATCGCCGAGGAAATGGCGAAAGAGCGCCCCAAGTTCATTGAAGGCGCCAAGGCCACGCACAATATCGACGCGAAGAAAGCTGGCGAAGTCTTTGACCTTCTGGAGAAATTCGCCAACTACGGCTTTAACAAATCGCACGCCGCGGCCTATGCGATCGTCAGCTATCAGACCGCCTGGCTGAAGGCGAACCACCCGGTGGAATTCATGGCCGGCGTCATGAACTGCGATATCCACCTGACCGACAAGCTGGCCATCTATGTCGCCGAGACGCGGCGCAACATGGGCATCGAGGTGATCGCGCCCTGCGTCAACCGTTCGCTCGCGACCTTTGACGTGGTCGATCAGAAACTGGTCTATGCGCTGGGGGCGCTGAAGAACGTCGGTGTCGATGCGATGCGCCTGATCGTGGCGGCGCGGGGCGCCCGGCCCTTTGCCGACCTGACCGATTTCGCCCGCCGCTGCGACCTGAAGCGGATCGGCAAGCGGCCGTTGGAAATGCTGGCCCGCGCCGGGGCCTTTGACGCGCTGGACCCGAACCGCAAGCGCGTCTTTGACAGTCTGGACGCGTTGGCCGCCTGGTCGGCCGCGGTGGCCGAGGCGAAGGCGTCCTCGCAGGTGTCGCTGTTTGGCGAGGCGGGCGAGGATCTGCCGCCCCCCCGCATGGCCGATACCGACGACTGGATGCCCGCCGAACGCCTGGCCGAGGAACACAAGGCGGTGGGCTTTTACCTGTCGGGCCATCCGCTGGATGATTATATGCCCGCGCTGAAGCGCAAGAAGGTGATGACGCTGGCCGAACTGACCGCGCGCGCCGAGGCCGGGCCGGTGGTGGCCAAGATCGCGGGCAATGTGGCGGCGCGGCAGGAAAAGAAATCCGCCAAGGGCAACCGCTTTGCCTTTGTCTCGCTGTCCGATCCGACCGGGCTTTATGAGGTGACGGTGTTTTCCGACACGCTGGAAGCGGCGCGGCAATATCTGGAACCGGGGCAGGCCGTGGTCCTGACGGTTGAGGCCAATATGGAAGGCGAGACGCTGAAACTGTTGGCGCGCGGGGCCCAGCCGATCGACAGCGTGGCCGCCGATGCGGGTGGCGCGGGGCTGCGGGTGCATGTCGAAACGCCCGAGGCGGTGGCCGCGGTGGCAGCACTTCTGGACCGCATGCAGCAAGAGGCGCGGGTGCGCGCGCGCGGCCCGGTCAATTTCTGCGTCAACGACCAGGCGCGGGGGGCGGAATATGAAATCTCGGCCGGGCGCGACTTTCCGGTGAACCCGCAGGTCAAGGGCGCAATCCGCGCGCTGCGCGGCGTCGTCACGGTCGAGGAAATGTAGCCCGCCCGCGCCTTGCCTGCGCCTTACCAGTGCGGCGGGCGCTGATCGGCCAGCGGAATGGTGCCGCCGCCATCGACTTCGCGTTCCGCCTCGCGTTCCAGCAGCAGGCCAAGGCGGCGCGTCAGGCGTGCGATTTCTGTTTCCTGACGGGCGACGACATCGGACAGGTCTTCGACCATCCGCGTCAGATAGGCGATCTGTTCCTCGGCCCGTTCGATCCGTTCTTGCATGTCAAACCCCCTGTTGCCGCCCCGCGCCCCATCCGCTACACCCTCGGCCAAGAACAGCACAAGGTTCAGCCATGGCCAAGGACAAAGCCCCCCGTCGCCCGCGCGCGGAGACGCCGAAGGGATTTCGCGACTATTTCGGCGCGGATGTGACCGAACGCAAGCAGATGCTTGATACGATCGCGCAGGTCTATGAGGCGCATGGCTTCGACCCGCTGGAAACCAGCGCGGTCGAAACCGTCGAGGCGCTGGGGAAATACCTGCCCGATGTGGACCGCCCGAACGAGGGCGTCTTTGCCTGGCAAGAGGATGAGGGCGACTGGCTGGCGCTGCGCTATGACCTGACCGCGCCCTTGGCGCGCGTCGCCGCGCAGTTCCGCAACGACCTGCCCAGCCCCTACCGGCGCTATGCGATGGGCCCGGTCTGGCGCAACGAAAAGCCGGGGCCGGGGCGATTCCGCCAGTTTTATCAATGCGATGCCGATACCGTCGGCGCGCCCTCGGTCGCCGCCGATGCCGAGATTTGCGGCATGCTGTCGGATGCGCTGGAAGCCGTGGGCATCCCGCGCGGCGATTACATTGTGCGCGTGAACAATCGCAAGGTGCTGAACGGCGTGATGCAGGTGGCGGGCGTCTTTGACCCGGCCAATCCTGACCATATGCATACAGAACGCGGCATCGTGCTGCGCGCCATCGACAAGTTCGACAAGTTCGGCGAACCGGGGGTGCGCGCGCTGATCGGCAAGGGGCGGTTGGACGAATCCGGCGATTTCACCCCCGGCGCGGGCCTGTCGGATGAACAGGCCGATATCGTCATGGGCTTCATGTCCGCCAAGCGCGACACCGGGGCGGCGACGGCGGCGCGGCTGCGCGATCTGGTCGGTGGCTCGGTGCTGGGGATGGAGGGCGTTTCCGAACTGGAAACAATCGCCGAATTGCTGGACGGTCAGGGCTATGGGTCGGACCGTATCGTCATTGACCCCTCGGTCGTGCGCGGGCTTGGCTATTACACCGGCCCGGTGTTTGAGGCCGAGCTGACCTTTGAAATCCTGGATGAAAAGGGCCGCAAGCGGCAATTCGGGTCGGTTTCCGGGGGCGGGCGCTATGACGATCTGGTCAAGCGTTTCACGGGCCAGGCGGTGCCGGCCACGGGCGTGTCGATCGGGGTGGACCGGCTCTTGGCCGCGCTGCGCGCCAAGGGCCGCATCGGCGGAACGGTTCAGGGTCCGGTCGTCGTGACTGTGATGGACCGCGACCGGATGGGCGATTATCTGGCGATGGCGTCCGAACTGCGCCGCGCCGGCATCCGCGCCGAGGTCTATCTGGGCAATCCCAAGAACTTCGGCAACCAGCTGAAATACGCCGACAAGCGCGAAAGCCCCGTGGCGATCATCCAGGGCGGGGATGAGGCCGCGCGCGGCGTGGTGCAGATCAAGGACCTCGTGTTGGGTGCGAAGATCGCCGCGCAAGCCTCTTTGGAAGAATGGAAATCCCAGCCCGCCCAGGTCGAGGTCGCCCGCACCGACATGGTCGCCACGGTGCGTGCGATGTTGGGCCAGAACGTGACGGGGGCGTAATGGCCAGCAAATCCGACGCCCGCGCAACCGGCGCGCGCCTTCTGGACGCCTTTCGCGCCGAAGGCGCCGTCGAGGTCGATCCCGACATCCTGCAACCGGCCGAGGCGCTGCTGGATCTGTATGGCGAGGATATCCGCGCCCGCGCCTATGTGACCGCCGATCCCCTGCGCGGCGAGATGATGCTGCGCCCCGATTTCACCGTGCCGGTGGTGCAGGCCCATATGGCCAACGGGGCCGAGCCCGCGCGCTATTGCTATCTGGGCGAGGTTTTCCGCAAGCAGGATCATCGCGGCCCCGCGCGCACGGCGGAATATTTCCAGGCGGGATATGAGGTCTTTGACCGCGCCGCCCCCGAACAGGCCGATGCCGAGGTCTTTGCGCTGTTCGCCCGTCTGCTCGCGCCGCTGAACCTGCGCGCGACGATCGGCGATATCGGCCTGCTGACCGCCGCTGTGGCGGGGCTTGATACGCTGTCCACGCGCAAGGCCGCGCTGATGCGCCACATCTGGCGCCCGCAGCGGTTCCACAAGCTGATGGAGCGTTACGCGGGCCTGACCCCGGTGCCCGCCACCCGCGCGGCGCTGCTGGCGGGGCAGGCCGAGCGTGATGCGCCCTGGATCGGCCTGCGCTCGGCGCAAGAGCTGCAGGCGCGCCTGGACCGCCTGCGTGAAGATGCCGCCGCCCGGCCGATCGCCACGCAGGATGTGGCGCGCCTTGATGCGCTGTTCGCGCTGCGCTGCCCTGCGGACCAGGCGGTCGAGGCGCTGCGCGCGCTGGACATTCCCGCCCTGACCCCCGCCATCGCACGCCTTCAGGCGCGGCTTTCGGCGCTGGCGGCGCGCGGGATCGACCTGGGCGCGGTCGGCTTTGATGCCAGCCACGGGCGGACCACGATGGAATATTACGACGGCTTCGTCTTCACCTTCTCGGCCGCCGCGCCGGATTTGCCGCCGGTGGCTTCGGGTGGGCGCTATGACGCGCTGACGCGGGTGCTGGGGCAGGGCAAGTCGATCCCGGCGGTGGGCGGGGTGATCCGGCCCGGCCTGGTCGCGGACCTTGGGGGGTTGGACGCATGACGCTGAAGCTGGGCGTGCCGTCCAAGGGGCGGCTGATGGAACAATGCTTTGACTGGTTCGCGGCGCGCGGCGTGCGCCTGCGCCGGACCGGGTCGGATCGCGAATATGCCGGCGCTGTTGATGGCGCGCCGGGGGTCGAACTGGTGCTGCTGTCAGCGGGGGAAATCCCGCGCGAACTGGCGGCAGGGCGCATCCATCTGGGCGTGACCGGGTCGGATCTGGTGCGCGACAAGCTGGCCGACTGGCAGGCCCAGGTCGCCGATCTGGCGCCGATGGGCTTTGGCCATGCCGATCTGATCATCGCGGTGCCCGCCTGCTGGGCCGATGTCGATACGCTGGAGGATCTGGATGCCGTGGCGCATGCCTTCCGCCGCGCGCATGGCCACCGGCTGCGGATTGCCACGAAATACCACCGCCTCGTGCGCGAATTCCTGACCCGCGAGGGTGTCGCCGATTATCAGCTGGTCGACAGCCAGGGCGCGACCGAGGGCACGGTCAAGAACCTGACCGCCGAGGCGATCGCCGACATCACCTCCTCGGGGGAAACGCTGCGCGCCAACCACCTCAAGATCCTGTCGGACGGGCTGATCCACCAAAGCCAGGCGACGCTGTTCGCCGCCCGCGCGGCCGACTGGTCGGGCGACGGACAGGCGATCCTGCGCGCCTTCTGCGATCGTCTTGGTCTTGGCGCGCCCGAACTCTGACCCCGGCTGTCCTTCGGCTTTGTTCAAATATCCCGGGGGGACCGGGGGGCTGGCCCCCCGGCCTGACCGCCTGTGGTGACCCCGGGGGTTTTGCACCCCCGGACCCCCGCAGGATATTTGGGCAAAGCCGAAGGGATCAGCGCAGGCCGATTTCGGACAGGGCGGCCATCAGGGCGCGGGGCAGGGGCTCTTCGCGGTCGCGCCCCCGAGGCAGGTCGCGCGGGGCGTCGGCGGGGTTCAGGTAGCGCCAGCCCTGGAAGGGGCGGCGGGGCTGGGCCTCGGTGCGGATCACCTCGGGGTCTAGCTGGATGGCGCAGCGGGTGATGCCATCGGCACCGGTGCGTTCGCGCAGGCCCACGATTCGTTGCCGCGCCAGAACCACGCCCTTGAACACCCAGTAAAGCGAACCGCCGGCCAGGATTTCCTCGGCTCGTTTCGGCCACATCCGGGTGACGTGTTCGGCCACGCCGCCGCCGAAATGCGCGGTCTGCCAATCGGTCAGATCCTCGACCCGTTCGGCGCCGACGCAAAGCTTGATCATGTGCAGCGGATCGGCCATTTCGTTCTTCCCCAGACTTTACCCGCTATATAATGCGGTCTGGCGTCGGGGCAATCGTTGACCAGCCCCGGCGCGGGGCGTATCTTGTCGCCTCTTCCCGAAGCAGCGCAAGACCGCAAGGAGCCCGCATGACCCGCTTTGCCGCCCCGATCGCCGAACAGATCTGGGATATGAAATACCGCCTGAAAGAGGCTGACGGCAGCCCGATCGACGCGAGCGTGGAGGATACCTGGCGGCGCATCGCGCGCGCGCTGGCCGCCGTTGAGGCCGATCCCGCGCAATGGGAAGAGCGCTTCTATGCCGCGCTGGAGGATTTCAAATATCTGCCCGCCGGCCGGATCACCGCCGGCGCCGGCACGGGCCGGTCGGTCACGCTGTTCAACTGTTTCGTCATGGGCACGATTCCCGATTCGATGGCGGGCATCTTCGACATGCTGAAGGAAGCCGCGCTGACGATGCAGCAGGGCGGCGGGATCGGCTATGATTTTTCCACCATCCGCCCGCGCGGGGCCGAGGTGAAGGGCGTGGCGGCCGATGCCTCTGGCCCGCTGTCGTTCATGGATGTCTGGGACGCGATGTGCCGCACGATCATGTCGGCGGGCTCGCGTCGCGGTGCGATGATGGCCACGATGCGCTGCGACCACCCCGATATTGAACAGTTCATCACCGCCAAGCAGGATGCAGCGCGGCTGCGGATGTTCAACCTGTCGGTACTGGTGACCGATGCCTTCATGCAGGCAGTCAAGGCCGACGGGCCCTGGGATCTGACCTTCGGCGGCAAGATCTATCACACCGTGCAGGCGCGCGACCTGTGGAACAAGATCATGCGCGCGACCTATGATTTCGCCGAACCCGGCGTGATCTTCATCGACCGCATCAACCAGATGAACAATCTGAACTATTGCGAGACGATCGCGGCCACCAACCCCTGCGGCGAACAGCCGCTGCCGCCCTATGGCGCCTGCCTGCTGGGGTCGGTCAACCTGGCGCGGCTGGTCACCGATCCGTTTACGGCCAAGGCCCAACTGAACCCCGCCGCGCTGGACGATCTGGTCCGGCTTGCGGTGCGGATGATGGACAATGTGGTCGATGCCAGCCGCTTCCCGCTGCCCCAGCAGGCCGAGGAGGCGCGCAACAAGCGCCGGATCGGGCTGGGCGTCACGGGCCTGGCCGATGCGCTTTTGATGCTGGGCCTGCGCTATGGCAGCCCCGAGGCCGCGGCCCAGACCGAAGCCTGGATGAAGCAGATCGCGCGGGCGTCCTACCTCGCCTCGGTCGATCTGGCGCGCGAAAAGGGCGCCTTCCCGCTGTTCGATGCCGACCGCTATCTTGCCTCGGGCAACATGATGAAGATGGATGAGGACGTGCGCGACGCGATCCGCACCCATGGCATCCGCAATGCGCTGCTGACCTCAATCGCGCCCACGGGCACGATCAGCCTTTATGCGGGCAACGTGTCCTCGGGGATCGAGCCGGTCTTTGCCTATGCCTACAAGCGCAAGGTGCTGCAGAAGGACGGCTCGCGCACCGAGGAAGAGGTGGTCGATTACGCCGTGCAGATGTGGCGTGACCTGAAGGGTGATGCGCCCTTGCCCGATTATTTCGTGAACGCCCAGACGCTGGCGCCGCTGGATCACGTGCGGATGCAGGCGGCGGCGCAGAAATGGATCGATTCCAGCATTTCCAAGACGATCAACTGCCCCGAGGACATTTCCTTCGACGATTTCAAGGATGTCTACATGGCCGCCTGGGATCAGGGCTGCAAGGGCTGCACCACCTATCGTCCGAATGACGTGACCGGGTCGGTCCTGTCGGTGTCCGAGACCGAGGAAAAGGCGCCCGAGGCCGACAAAGGCGCCGAGGTGGTCTATCTGACCGAGCCGCTGGACCGCCCCGCCGCGCTGGAAGGGTCGACCTACAAGCTGAAATGGCCGGGGTCCGAGCACGCGATCTACATCACCGTCAACGACATCATCCAGGCCGGCCACCGCCGCCCGTTCGAGGTGTTCATCAATTCCAAGAACATGGAACATTTCGCCTGGACGGTGGCGCTGACGCGGATGATCTCGGCGGTGTTCCGGCGCGGGGGCGATGTGTCCTTCGTCGTCGAGGAGTTGAAGGCGGTCTTCGACCCGCGCGGCGGCGCCTGGATGGAAGGGCGCTATATCCCCTCGATCCTGGCGGCGATCGGCGGCGTGATCGAACGTCACCTGATCTCGATCGGCTTCATCGAGGGCGAGGGCATGGGCCTGAAGGTCGACCCGCATGCCGAACGCATGGCGGTGGGCGACACGCCGCGCGCGCCGGCATGCCCCAGCTGCGGCGCCTATGCGATGCGGATGATCGAGGGCTGCATGACCTGCGCCGATTGCGGGCACAGCAAGTGCGGCTGATGCGGCTGGGCAAGGGCTGTTGTGCGGCGTCGCATCAAATGGCCACTTTCAGAGGTTTTCTGTCCATTCTGATCGCATAACGTGACCACCGGAGCCGAAGGTTCCGGTGGTTCTCTTTTGTAATCAATGCGTTGTGTAGACTTGCGGAAACCTTGTCGAAACCGGTTTGTGAGGGCCGGGCTAGCGGCGACTTTGCTCGCGACATCGATGCGCTCGTGCAGTGGGCCTAGGGCAGCTATCCAGAAGGCGACGAGACGCCCGATCGACATCGAGGCGGACAGCCGGACCTATGGAGCATTCGATGAGCTGCACGGCGCAGTGGACCCCGCCTCCTTCGCGGATCTGCTCCAGCGCTCGGCAAATACCCATCACGGAGTGGTTGGTCCCGAGTTTGTTCAGAAGTTGATAGGAACCTTTGAAAAAAGCGGGGATCAGATCTCGGCCCTCATCGAGAAGCGCGCCAAGACCTGGCTCGGTTGTCTGGCCTTCATTCCCGACGGGCAGACGCAGCGGGTCGCAAAGAGGTTTGCAGTGATTGGCGTGGCCGGCGAAATCGCGACGGTGTTCGGTCTCACGGGTTGGAACAAGGGGGACGCATTGAGTGCTGCAAAAGATGGATTCCATGACTGGTATGACCGCCGTTACGGCGGTCTGCATGAAGAGCTCGCGGCCAGCGTCGCTGCGCTGAAGCAGTTCATGGACACGCATCTTACTGGCTTGCCCATGGTCGCGGGACCGCACGGTGGGGGTGAGCCGAAGGGGTGGCGCGATACGAAGTTTCTCTATCTGACCCCCAAGACTTGGGTGGAGATTTTCCATGGGGCCGACAGCTCGAAAGTCGCTCATGCTCTCAGGGAAGCGCAGATGCTGCGTCCGGAGGGGAACCGGCCGTTGCGTAAGGCCCCGCGTGCCATCCCCGGTCGGCCCCGGCTCTCCACGCTGGACATCGAGCGGGTTCAGGCCTTCAAAGCAGGCTGAAGATTGCGGTGCGGGACCGGACCAGAGCCGGTCCCGCTTGCTATCTGGTCCCGCGGTCCCGGTGGCCCCGGCTGTCTGGTTATCAGACCATTTGATGTCGGCGCAGACGCGCGGAGCGAGTCACTGCCAGGTATGAGGGGGTAGGGGCTCCTTCTTGTCCTAAGCGTCGCGACCGCGCCCCAGTGGCTCGCTCAGGGCCTTTGGAGGGCAGGGCGAACAGAGAGGCCGCCCGCCGGATTCAACGATCCAGGGCGTCTCGGAATCGCGCCCACGCCACTGTCCCGACAACGGCTGGTTTGCGCATGAAGTAGAACGGGATTGGTCTTGGAAGTGTGATTGGGAAATCAAGATCTCGTTCGGGAACGCCGCTCGCCCAGTCGGCCATCACCTTGCCAAACGCTGTTCCCATGGCGACCCCGCGACCGTTGAAGCCAATGCCTGCCAATACATTCGGAGACACGAGGTCAAGGTGGGGGTAGTGATCCTTGGTCATCGCCACGAAGCCGCCCCATGCGTAAGACCAGTTCACATCGCGTAGCTGTGGATAAAGCTTCACGGAAGCGTCACGAAGCGCCTGCATCTGATGCAGAGTGCCTGTTTCAGAATATGCCCCGCGTCCGCCCATCACGAAGCGACCTGCGGGGTCTTTCCGGAAATAGAGCAGAAGTCGGCGGCTGTCCGAGGCTGAGTGGCCGTAGGGCAGAATGGATTTGGCAACGTTGTCTGGCAGGACATCGGTCGCCACCTGGATCGAGCGGATCGGAACGACCGTGCGGCGCATTGGCGGCACCAGTCCATCTGTATAACCATTCGTGCACAGAAGAACCTTGTCAGCACGCACGCTGCCGCCCGCTGTGCGCAAAACGTGGTGGTTGGACATGGATTGCATGCTTGTGACACGGCTATGGCCGTGGATAGCAGCACCCGCACGGATCGCCGCATCCGCCAGCCCCAAGGCATAGTTTAGGGGGTGCAGATTGCCACCGCGCTCGTCGATCATGGCGTTGCGATAATAGTCCGTGCCCAATAAATCGGCGGTTTCCTCGCGAGACAGCATCCGCAGCGGTGCACCACGACGGACCCATTGCGTAACACGATTCCGGACGACATTCTCGCTTTGCTCGCTGTGAACGGGCTGAATCCAACCCGTCTGCGCGGCGGCGCACTGCATGCCGTGGCGTGCGATCAGGTCGAAAACGAGCTGCGCTGCCCCTCCGGACATGGCGACCATCTTGCTGCCCATATCCTGGCCAAAATGCTGCACGATCGTATCCGGATCTTCTTTCAAGCCCGGGTTCACCTGACCGCCGTTCCGCCCCGAGGCGGCCCAGCCAGGGGTCTCGGCTTCCAGAACGATCACGCGCTTGCCGCGTTCAGCGAGATGCAGCGCCGCCGAGAGCCCGGTAAAGCCGCCGCCGACGATTGCGACATCGCAGCTGTGTTCTCCTTCCAACGGAGGGCAGTCGGGCGAGGGGTTCGCGGTCGCTGTCCAGAGCGAGTTGGATATGACCTCGATTTCATTCCTGATCATGTTGTCGCCTTCCTTTCGCTCAATAAACAGCGGGGGTTACGATCCAGAGTGCTTCGGTTACCTGATCACCCTCACACCAGAACCGGATCATCTGTCGTGCGTCGAATGCGAAGCTATCGCCCTCGTTGAGACGCATCACTTGGCCATCGACTTCCAAGCAAAGCACGCCCGAGAGGACGGTGCCACATTTCGCCCCTTCCGCGTGATTGTATGGAGTGTCGCCCGTGGAACCGCCCGGGCGGATGACCAGGCGCATCATCTGGATTCCTGCGCAGGCGTCCGGCGTCATCAGTTCCTTGATCATGCCTTTTGATCCAAGGTCCAGAACCCTGCGCTGATGTTTCCGCACGACGATCGCACTGTCATTTGCGGCGTCGGGCGTATCGAACAGCCACCCCACCGGCATCTCCAGAGCACCGCAGATAGAGCCGAGCGAACGCACTGATGGCATCGTCAACCCCCGTTCGATCTGACTCAGCAGGCCGATTGACACCTCCGCCCTTTGCGCCACCTCCTTGAGCGACAAGCCCCTGACTTTTCGGCGGAGCCGAAGCTTCGAGCCGATGTCGTTGTCTGCGGCTGAGGCCGGTGCGGGGTCGTGCTCGGATGGTGCGGTGGTAGCATTCATGCGGTTGACAACCTCTATGTAATTTCGTCAGACTGAAATAAGTCGACCTGAATTTCAATATATATCTAACCAACGCAGGTCGCGCAACGCAACGGGAGATACCATGACACATCTGACTCGTATTGTTCGCGGTGCAGCAGTGGCTCTGTTGACCAGCGGCTTCGTTACTGGCGCTACGATGGCGCAAGACGTGACCCACAAGGTTGGCTCGACACCCTCTGGCGTTCCCTTCACCTTCCTGGATGTGAAGACCAACCAGATCGATGGAGTGATGGTCGACATCATCCGGGCGATTGGCGAAGATCAGGGCTTCAAGCCGGAGGTCGAGGCAACGCAGTGGAGCGCGTTGATTCCTTCGTTGACCAGTGGAAAGATCGACATCATTGCCGCCGCCATGTATGCAACCGAGGAGCGCGCCAAGGTCGTAACGTTCACTGACACCGTTTACACCTATGGCGAGGGCCTTTTCGTCAAGAGCGACGATGCCGGCAGCTACAAGAGCCTGGACGACCTCGCGGGCAAGACGGCCGGTGTTCAGGTCGGAACCGCTTATGTCGAACCGCTCAAGGTCAGCGGGAAATTTGCGGATGTGAAGGTCTATGACACCATCGCCGATATCATGCGCGACGTGGCGCTTGGGCGGATTGACGTCGGTTTTGGGGACCGGCCAATCGTGGCCTATCAGCTGTCCCAGAGCGCGTCCGATGTGCGTCTTGTCCCGGAATATGAAAGCCAGGTGACGGGCAACGTCGCGATCGCAGTTCGTCAGGATGACGCGGATCTTCTTGCCAAGATCAACGCTGGTCTTGCCAACATCAAGGCCTCGGGGAAGCTCGACGAAATCATCGCGAAATGGGGCATCAACTGACCCTGGCATCGGGGCGGCGTAGGTTTTCGCCGCCCCTTTCAGCATGAACTAAATCCGCAGGAGGTTGAATGACGGGGTTTTTCACTAAGGCGGGTGATTATCTGCCGATCCTGATGGATGGTGTGTTCCTGACGCTGATCGTCACGTTCTTCTCGGTCATCCTGAGCACGGTTTTGGGTTTTGTCTGGGCCATCATGATGTGGTCCCGGATCCCGGTTCTGGCGGGCATCAGTCGGACGTTCATCACCGTCATTCGCGGTATCCCGATCATTGTGCAGCTGTTCTACATCTATTTCGTCATGCCCGAAGTCGGGCTCAACCTTACCGCGGTGCAGGCGGGGATCATCGGGCTGGGTATCGCCTATTCTGCTTATCAAGCAGAGAATTTCCGCGCAGGGATTGAGGCGATCGACCGTGGGCAGATTGAAGCCGCACACTCGATCGGCATGACAGACAGTCTTGTGATGCGTCGGGTCATCATGCCACAGGCCGTCCGGATCGTCCTGCCGCCGTTCGGCAACACGATCATCATGATGCTGAAGGATTCCTCGCTTGTCTCGACCATCACGGTTGCGGAACTGACCCGGCAAGGCCAGCTGATTGCGGCCTCGACGTTCGACAACATGACCGTCTTCACCTTGGTGGCATTCATCTACCTTGCCCTGAGCCTTCCGCTCACATTCCTGACCCGGCATCTTGAACGGAGGTATTCCCAGTCATGATTTCAGTTCAGGACATCTACAAATCCTTCGGATCGCTCGAGGTGATCAAAGGGGTCAGCTTCGACGTTGCGAAGGGTGAGGTCGTCTGCATCATCGGACCGTCGGGATCGGGGAAATCCACCATTCTGCGCTGCATCAATGGCCTCGAGACGTATAACCGTGGCGCGATCACGATCGAAGGGGCCAAAGTCGACCCCGAGGATCGTTCGATCGTCGACATCCGAACGCAGGTCTCGATGGTTTTCCAGCGCTTCAACCTTTTCCCGCATCGAACCGCGCTGGAAAACGTCATGGAAGGCCCGATTTTCGTCAAGGGCGTGAAGCGTTCCGAAGCGCGCGATCAAGCGGTAGAGCTGTTGGAAAAGGTTGGCTTGGCGGGCAAGTTCGATACGCGCCCGGGTCAGCTATCGGGCGGACAGCAACAGCGCGTGGCGATCGCGCGCGCCCTGGCGATGCGTCCGAAGGCCATTCTATTCGATGAGCCGACTTCCGCCCTGGACCCCGAACTGGTTGGTGAGGTTCTCTCTGTCATGCGCGATGTCGCCTCGGAAGGCATGACGATGGTTGTCGTGACCCATGAAATGGGGTTCGCCAAGGCCGTTGCCGATCGGGTCTTGTTCCTGGAATCCGGGACAATCGTCGAACAGGGGTCCCCCGATGAGGTGTTGCGCAATCCGCAGCATCCGCGCACGCAGGACTTTCTGCATCGGGTGATCCACCCGATGGATTGACGCACAGGTGCAAAGAGCGATCGCTGTCAGGCGACTTCGGTATGCAATGCGGATGCGGGGCGGGCTATTCGGAAAGGCAGCAGTGCGGGATCGGTGGCGCGACGAGCTTTCGCAAACGCCACTTTTGGGGGATCTCAGGCGCGCGATTACGTTCCTTGGCGCTCCTTGTCGCGTGCGCCCGACTGCGCGCCTTCGTGTGCCCTTTGGCGCACGCCGTCGTTCGCATCTGAAGAGGTCGGAAAACGGTTAGTGCGCCCCGCCAGTGTCGCAAGCTTCTCGCCGATGCCGTCGACCGCCACGAAATGCCCGGTGCTGATCTCTACGGTTTCAAACCGTTGCGGCAGCTCACCAGCTGGCAAAAGCAGCCTCGGTCGGGCGATCTCCATGCCGAGCGCATCGATAGCGGTTCCGCGCCGGGCGGGGTCGGGCACAGGCACGGCAGCGAGAAGCTTGCGCGTATAGGGATGGACGGGGCGAGAAAGCACCTCGGCTGTTGGTCCGGTCTCGACAATCTGGCCCCCGTGCATCACGGCGATGCGGTGGCTGACGCGTTCGACCACAGCGATGTCGTGGCTGATGAACAGGAACGAGACGCCGGTTTCGGCCTGCAGGCGTGCCATGAGGTCGGTCACCTGACGCGCGACCGAAACATCCAAGGCCGAGACAGCTTCATCAGCAACGATCAGGTCCGGGCCTGCGGACAGCGCGCGGGCGATGCACAGGCGCTGGCGTTGCCCGCCCGAAAACTGATGCGGAAACCGGTCGAGCGCATCTTGTGGCAGACCAACCTGTGCCAGCAGATCGGCCGCCAGGTTACGGCTTTCGGCGGCGGTGGTGCGTCCGTGGATCAGGGCGGGCTCGGTGATCAACTTATGAACTGGAAGGCGTGGATTAAGACTGGCGAAGGGGTCCTGAAAGACGATCTGGGCGTGGCGACGGTGCGCGCGCAGGTCTGCGGCAGAAAGCGCGGTGATATCCTCGCCCGCCAGCCTGATGCGCCCCTCCGCGGGTTCGACCAGCCGCAGCACCGCGCGCGCAAGCGTTGATTTCCCGCAGCCGGATTCGCCGACCAGCCCCAGCGTCTCTCCGCGTTCGATCCGCAGCGAAACGCCGTTGACCGCGTGATAGGTCTGACCTGACTGAGGCAACAAGCCGCCACCCACGCCAAAACGCACGGCAAGATCCGTCACTTCGAGCACGGGATCCGCGCGTTTCAGGGCCTTCGGCGCGCCGCTTCCCAGTTTTGGCGTCGCCGCCATCAGCCGCTGCGTGTAGGGCGCTGCGGGGCGGGCGAAGACGTCGTGCACCGGGCCTTCTTCCTGCTTTTCGCCATTGGCCAGCACCACGACCCGGTCGGCCAGTTCGGCGACCACGCCCATGTCATGGGTGATGAACAGGACACTCATTCCGGTTTCCGCCTGCAGGCTGCGGATCAGGGCCAGGATCTCTACCTGGTTGGTCACGTCGAGCGCTGTGGTCGGCTCATCGGCGATCAAAAGGTCCGGTCGGCAGGCAAGGGCCGCAGCGATCATCACGCGCTGGCGCAGGCCTCCGGACAATTCATGCGGGTATTGGCGGAGGCGACGCGCAGCCTCGGGGATACGGACCTTTTCAAACGCCTCCTGCGCGGCGCTCAATGCCGATCTACGATCGAGTCCCTGATGCAGGCGGATCACCTCGGCCACCTGTTCGCCAAGAGTAAGCACTGGGTTCAGCGCGGTCATCGGCTCCTGGAACACCATCGAGACGCGGTTGCCCCGCACCTCGCGCATCTGCCGGTCGCTGAGGGCTGCGAGATCAAGTTGGGGCGTGCCGTGAAGCAGGATGCGCCCCTGCGCAATCCGCCCGCCCTCACGCTCGATTAACCGCAGGATCGCCAACGCAGTCGCGGATTTGCCGGACCCGCTCTCCCCCACCAGAGCGACGGTTTCGCCGCGCTCGACAGAAAAGCTGAGGTCTTTCACGGCGGGATGCGATCCGAAGGCGAGCGAGAGGTTCTCGATGCGTAGCAGGGGCGGGCGTGTCATGGGTCAGGCTCCGTTTGCAGGGGCGCGGCGGGCGCGCAGTTCCGGATGGCTGTTGAAATCGGGCAGTGGCGGGGTCCAGCGATGTGCCTGCGGACGGAAACCGAAGCGGAACGGATCGTCCCCGACCACTTCCCAGGTCACGGTCTCGCCCAGTTCGATCATGCCCATAGCCCCGGCCGGCTCGCCCCCGGTGGTGAAGCTTTCGGTCAAGGATTGCTGGGTCAGATGGGTGATGCCGTCCACCGTCGTGACCGTGTTCCAATGCACATGCCCCGCGATGCAGACGACCGGGACGCGGGCCAGAGATAGCGCAGTGCGGGCGCGCTCGGCCATCGGATAGGTCGAAGAGCCGGGGTTGTTCTGGAAATAGTAGTTTCCGGTCTGGGCGTGGCCCGAAACCGGGACGTGGCTGACCACAAGCGTCGGGCGGTCGGCTGCCTGCATCGTGCGCGCAAGCCAGACCAGATCGGCCTCATCCAGAAGGAAGTTCTGCCCGCCCGGGACCAGCGCCTCGTCGCCACGACGGATGCGGCTGTCGGCGCGCCACAGAACGATGCGCCAGCCTCCAAGGTCCTGCACCTCATGCCCGAGAGCTTGCCCCAGGATCGCCTCGTTTTCGGCGACGCTGAGGTAGTCACGATCATGGTTGCCATTCAGATGCCAGATTGGCGCCTTGACCGCGCGGAAAGCCTCGGCCACTTCGGCCTGAAGTTTCAGGTCGGTTTCACGGTCCACGTCAGAGATGCGGTCGCCCATGTCCAGAACATGGGTGGCGCCGGTGTCATCCACGTAACGGGCGAATTCCTCCATCAGCGGCAACGCCATGTCGCCGCGCTTGGCGGTCGAGGGCTGGCCGTGATGGATGTCGGTGACGATGGCGATGCGAACAGTCATGGTGTTTTCCTTGATGAAGATGGACCCGCCACCACAGTAGGGTGGCGGGTCCGGCCTGTATCAGTTGGTCAGCGCGACCGAACCGGCGCGGAAATCCAGCACATAGGGAATGTGGCCGGGCTTCGGCGCCCAGTTCAGATCGGTCCGCATCGCCCAGCTTTCATAGGGGCGATAGAGCGGCAGAACGGCCGGGTCCTTCGCCATGTGATCCATCAGCTCGGCATAGGCCGCCTTGCGCGCCTCGATGTCCTTCGAGAACCGGAAGCGATCCCAGATCTCGGCATAGGTTTCGTCCGTGTTGAACCGGCCTTCGGATTGCGAGGGGCCGCCGGGCGCCCACATCACGCCGAAGCTGCCAAAGGGGTCGTTGAAATACATCGGGTTCGACCAGTTCCGTGCCATCATCTCGGGGTCGTTGCCGGACCATTTCGGCAGGTCGCGGATCGAGGCCTTGATCCCCACGGCATTCCACATCTCGGTGATGGCCTGCGCGGCCAGCATGCCGTTGGTGTAGTAAGATCCCTGGGTGTCAAACGTAATCTCGGACCCGTCATAGCCCGCCTCGGCCAGCAGTTCCTTGGCGCGTTCGGGATTGTATTCGAAGGTCTTGAGTTCGGGCATGTAGAACGGACCGAACTCTTCCATCGTGTGGCTGTCGGGCACGACAGCCTTGCCCAGCCAGAGCGCCTCGTTCAGAAGGTTGCGGTCGATCGCCAGCATCAGCGCCTGACGGATGCGGGCATCCTGCAGCTTGGGATGGTTCTGGTTCATGATCATGACGTGGAACAGCGGCGTCGCCCCGCCCACGACCTTCAGCGTCGGATCGGCCTCAATGGTTGACAGCTGGTCGGGCGCGATGTTGGTGGCGATGTCCGCCTCGCCGGTGCGCAGCGCGGTCAGGCGGCTGGCCACTTCGCCCACCTGGATCACGTTGACCCGGTCCAAGGGGGCCTGCTCGCCCCAGAAGCCGTCAAACCGTTCCCAAACGATCTTCTGGCCCGGGACGAATTCGGCGATGCGGTAGGGGCCGGTTCCGACCGGGGCCATTGCGAAGGCCTCGTAATCGCTGTCTTCGGCCACCTTCGGATCGCCGGACAGGGCCTTGGTGTAGTCTTCGGGAATGATGAAGGTCTGCTGAAGGTTAAGCAGCGTCTCGAACAGGGGCTCCTCGCGCTTGACGTGGATGCGCACGGTGTGGTCGTCGACCTTCTCCGCGTGGTCAAAGTTCGACAGGCGGTCGCGCATACGCACCTGGTAGGGCGGGAACGTCGCCTGGAACATGCGGTTGAGCGAAAACACCACGTCATCCGCAGTCATCTGCTCGCCGTTGTGGAACGTCACGCCCGGGCGCAGCTTCAGCTCCATCACAGTGGGCTCGATCAGCGTCCATTCCGTCGCAAGGCCCGGTTGCCATTCCGGATCGGCCTTGGAGTAATCCTTGTGGATCAGCGGGTCGAAGCTGTTGAAATAGAACTGCGAGCCGACGTTGGAATGGTCCTTGCCCGGGTCGAGGTAGGACGAGACATTCGCGGCCGCGACCGTGAGTTCCGCAGCGCCCGCCATGCCCGACAGGGCGGCGACAAGCGCTGTAGCAGTCAGAAGGTGTTTCATCGGTCAATCTCCTTCGGAGGGTTGAGAGGGGAGGTCGTAAGGCTCAGCGGGCCCGCAGGCGCACGTCGGCGCGGTCGCGCAGCCAGTCGCCAAGGATCTGGACACAGAAAGTCACCGCCAGGATCAGCAAGGCCGGGGCCAGGACGATCCAGGGCGCGTTGGGCATGTAGTCACGCCCGACACCCACCATCGCGCCCAGCGTCGCGGTTGGCGGCTGCACGCCAAGGCCAAGGAAAGACAGGGTGCTTTCCAGCAAGATGATGTTCGACAGGCTCAGGGTGAACTGCACCACCACGGGCGAGACCACATTGGGCAGCACATGGGTCAGCGCGATGCGCAGCGGGCTGGCACCCGCCGCCCGGGCTGCTTCGATAAAGGGCATCTGCATCAGGCGCATGACCTCGCCGCGCAGAATTCGCGCATATTGCTCCCATCCAGCCAGGCCGAGAACCAGCACCATGACGGTCAGGGAGGACCCGAAGACCGACAGCATGAACAGGGCGACCAGCGTGAACGGAATCGCGATCTGGGTATCGACTGCCGTCATGATCACGGCGTCGATGCGCTTGCCCGCAACGCCCGCCAGAACGCCCAGGAGCCCGCCCAGCATCAGCCCGAGCGTCGCGCCCATCAGGGCAAGCGACAGGGTGAGCCGCAGCCCATAGAGGCAGCGTGACAGCAGGTCACGGCCCAGTTCATCCGTGCCAAGCCAGTGGCCCGGGCGGGCACCCTCGAAGCCAAGTGGCGGGCGCAGGCGCGAGATAAGGCTTTGTGCCGTTGGATCGAAGCCCGCGATCAGGGGCGCTGCCAGCGCGGCCAGGGCCAAGGCTGCGCCAAGCACGAGGGCCAAGCGCTGGATGCGGTCGCCCGAGGCCCAGAAGGCGCCAAGGGCCGTGTTGCGGGCGATCATGGGGAAAGCGGTCATGGATTATCTCCGCGCGCCACTGCGGCGCAGGCGCGGATCGGCCCAGGTGTAGGCAATATCCACGCAGGTGTTGATGAGGATCACGGCCAGTGCGACGGTCAGCACGCCGAATTGCAGCACCGGGTAGTCCCGCCGGATCGCGGCATTGACGAGCAGCTCGCCCATGCCGGGCCAGGCGAATATGGTTTCCACCACAACCGAGCCGGAAGCGGCGAGCGCCGCGATCTGAAGGCCCACCACCGACAGGATCGTGATGCCTGCGTTGCGCAGTCCGTGCTTGACCACGACACGCCCCTCGTCCAACCCCTTGGCCCGCGCCGTGCGCATGTAGTCTTGGCCCAGCACGTCGAGCATTGCATTTCGGGTAAAGCGCATGATGGCTGCGATCATGGCCGCCGAAAGCGTCACGGTGGGCAGGATGAAATGCCAGGGTGTTCCGTTGCCCACGACCGGCAGCCAGTTCAGCCAGAATGCGAAGACCAGCACCAGAAAGACCGCGAGCACGAAGTTCGGAACTGCATAGCCCATAAAGGCCACGGACATCACGGCGCTGCCGATCCAGCTGTTGCGCCACAGGGCCGCGACTACACCCAGCGGAATCGCCAACAGCAGGGTCACCGCCGTCGCCGCCAGCAATAGCTGCGCCGATGGCCAGAGCCGTTCCGCGACCATGGTCGAGACAGGGCGACGCTCGATGAAGGACAGACCGAAGTTGCCGTCGAAGAGCGCCCCAAGGAAGGCGCGATACTGATCCCACCAGGGCCGGTCCAGTTCGTAATAGCGGATCAGCGTGGCGCGATCTTCGGCGCTCAAGCCTTCGCCGATGATGAAATCCAGCGGGCTGCCTGACATCCGCGTGGCAAAGAACACCAGCGTGACGATGACAAAGAAGGTGAAGGCCGCGCGGAAAAGTCGGCGCAAGGCAAGCGTGATCATGCGAAGACCTCCTCACTTTGGAAAACACTGCCGGGGCGCCGTAGCAGGACGAAGTCGATACCGGCACGCTGCGCGGCGATCCCGTCCGTCTCGGGGGTATCCCCGAGGAAAACCGCCTCCGAGGCCGCAACACCTGCCCTTGTCAGGGCAATCCGCGCGAGGTCAGGTTCGGGCTTGCCCATCGCCGGCATCGCAAGGCCGGGCAGTGCAGCCCGCAGCGCCGCCATCAGGGCCCCGGTTTCGGGCACGGGAAAGCCTTCGGCGTCGGGATGACTGGGATCGGGATTGGTTGCGACCACCGGCAGGCCGCGCGCAGCGTGATGCATCAATCCTGTCAGATCGGAAAAGGAGAAACCCGGATCTCGCGCAAGAATAGCAAGATCTGGCGCGGTTAGATCCTCGATCAGGCCCAGTCGCGCGGCCAACCTGCGCAGAACCGGGGAGGCATACAGGGCCACGCGCGCCCCAGGCCGGTCCTCTGCGATCCGGCGCAGGGTCTCTTCCCCGGCAAGCAGGATGCGGGCGGGGGCAATCATTAACCCCATGCTTGCCAGCCGGGTAGACAGCGTCTCTGCTGTATCGGTCGAGTTGTTCGACACGATCCAAAGCCTCTCTCCGCAGCGTGCGAACAGTTCCGACACGAAAGGCAGCACTGAAGTCCCGGAGATGAGACAGCCATCGAGATCGGATAGAACCGCCGCGCGCTCTGGCCCGTCACCCGCAAGAAACTGCCTCAACCCGATTGCTGTCGTCATCCTTCGCCGCGCCTTCCATTCTCGATTCGCGCCATCCGTGCTCCGACGCGTCCTTGTTGGGTTCGTGGTAGGCGGCGCGTGTAACCGCGCTGTTACGGATCACGGTTAGACCTTCACCTCATGAAACCCTTGCCCTCACCCGATCCCATCCGCGCACTGACGCTTCCCCGGCTCAGGGCGCTTCTTGCCGTTGTCGAAGCAGGCAGCTATTCCGCCGCGGCCCGCTTGCTTGGCCTGTCGCATTCCGCTGTCGCGCAGCAGATACGGGACCTGGAGGCCGCCTTTGAGGTGCATCTCTTTGACCGGGTGAATGGCAGTCTTCGGGCAACGCCGCTGTGCAGCGAGTTGTGCGATATCGGTCAGCGCATTCAGGAGGCGGAGCGCGATGCACTTCGCGTTCTGGGGCGGCGAACCGGGGCGGGGGCACATCTGCTGCGCGTGGGCCTAGGCAACTCCATGCCCGGGATCGCGATCATCGGGGAGCTGGTCACGGACCACCCGTCGGCGTCGGTCGTCGTGCAGACCGGATCGCACCGCAGCATTCTGGGCGCGCTGTTGCGGCGCGAGGTGGATGTCGCTGTGCTGCCGGATCTGCCGCCCGACGCGCGCTTCCGGCGCGCGCCCGTGCTGACGCAAGAGGTCGTGGCGATAGTCAGTGCTGATCATCCTCTTGCAAGTCAGGCGCGGGTTTCGCTGGCCCGTCTGGTGCAGGAGCCGCTGATCTTCCGCTCGGCTGGCTCATCGACCCAGAAAGTCGTCGATCGTGCCCTGCGACTTGCGGGCCTATCCGCACAGCCCCGTCTGGTCGCGGACACGCGCGACGGCGTTTACGAGGCGGTCGCCACCGGCATAGGTGTCGGGTTCATGTGGCGTCACGGCACCTATCGTGCCGATGCGGTCCGACGGCTGGAAGTCGCGGAAATGCGCGCACCCGTCGAAGAGGTGGTCTTCGCCTTGTCCGATGAGCGCGGGCCCTTGGTCGAAATGTTCTTTCATGCCGCAGAACGGCTCAGGCTCGCAGGCGCGGAAAAGGAAAGCTGACATCGACATGCGCGTCGCTCGCGAGACGAACTTCTGAGCCGAAGGATCAGGGATTTCTCGCTTCACATCGTGGCCCAAGATGCAACGATATGCCCTGCGACCCTCCACAGGGCACCGATGCGGGATTGGGGAACGGCAGCAGAGCGGGATCGATGGGGCGTGGAATTGGCTTTTCCCTGCGCGGAGCCTGGACAGCGGGCCGAAAATCTCTAACCTGGCGGCTGCTTCGAGGTTTTCGCATTGCCAGATCTGTTTCCAGATTGCCCGATCTGCCGCACCGCGGGTGCCTTTGCGGCGCCCAGGCATGTAGCGCGTTGGGTTGATCTGACGGCGACCGAGCAGTTCGCCCTTCTGGCAAAAATGGGTGAGGCGCTTGCTGCGGGCGCGACTGGATTTCAGATGGTCGTCGAATACGGCCATTTGAAGCTGCGCGAGATGGGATCACCGAGCCGGGCGCGACTGGCAACAGGTGCCGATGATCCGCTGTTGCCCCTGATTGCCAAGAGCATCGACGATGCTGAACGCGTTGACCTGGCGATCGCCTTTGCGATGGCGTCTGGGGTCCAACTGATCGAGCCGTGGTTTCGTGACCTGCTGGACCGAGGTGGCCGGCTTCGGATCGTGGTCGGCGACTATATGGACGTAACGGAACCTGCGGCGCTGCATCGGCTGTCCGATCTCGAAGGCGCGGCGGTGCGTGTGTTCGAGACAGGAACAGGCAGTTTCCACCCCAAGGCCTGGCTGTTTCGGGCCGAGGCTGTGTGGAAACGCGGTGTTGACGTCGGAGGCGTGGGCGATTGGAGCACTTCGGGCCACCGCGCTCGT
>NZ_JAMJFX010000008.1 GCF_023544865.1 Phaeovulum molybdatiresistens
GCCAATCAAACAGGTGGGGCAGTGGCTTCGTTTTGCATTTTTCTCTTGACCACAACCACCCTGTTACGGAAGCGGCTTGCATGGGGGGCGGTTTGCGGCTTATAGGGAACGCAGCGCGGGTGTAGCTCAATGGTAGAGCCGCAGCCTTCCAAGCTGAAGACGTGGGTTCGATTCCCATCACCCGCTCCATCCCCCACACCGATACTGCGGCCCGGCTGATGGGGTGTCGCGCGCTATTTCGTCAGGATCAGTTTTCCCGCGCGCGTAATGCGCAGGGTATAGATCTGGCCGTTCAGCGTGATCGCCGCCGTCGTGCCGCCGTTTGTCAGGGCCTCGGCCGCATGGACCGGGGTCTGGGCGAGGATCGGTGTGGCGGTTGGGGCGGGGATCGCCTGGTCGAAGCGGTGCGAAATGGTCATCGGGTCGCCTCCAGCCGGTCAAGGATCAGCTCCAGCCCCTCGGCCGAGGGCGGCAGGCCCGCACAAAGCGCCTGAACGATATCGCGCAGGCCAAATTGCGGCTGTGCGCTGGATTGGTCGGCCCGGCGCGCGGCGGCGGGGCCGGGGGCTGGCGGGTGGGTCATGTCCGGTCTCCTGTCTGGGGCGGGCTGGTCCGGTTCGGACTGGCGATGGCGACAAAGGTGAGTGAAAGAATCGGAATTGTAAAGCCGATTCTTTTAATCGGATTTTTGCGCCCGCGGATGCGTTGACATTCCCGCCCGGATCGGCACGGTTCAGGCAGCGAAACGGGGGGCACGATGGCCTGGGAATTCTGGATCGATCGGGGCGGCACTTTCACCGACATCGTCGCGCGCCGGCCCGATGGCGGGCTGGTCACGGCCAAGCTGCTGTCCGAAAATCCCGAACGCTATCGCGATGCGGCGGTGCAGGGCATCCGCCAGATCCTGGGCCTGGGGCCGGGCGATCCGATCCCACCGGGTGCGATCGGCGCGGTCAAGATGGGCACGACGGTGGCCACCAATGCGCTGCTGGAACGCAAGGGCGAACGGGTGCTGCTGCTGATCACAGAAGGCTTCGGCGATCTGTTGCGCATCGGTTATCAGACCCGGCCACGGCTGTTTGACCTGCACATCCGCCGCCCCGATCTGTTATATGAACAGGTGGCCGAGGTGCCGGGCCGTCTGGATGCCGAGGGCCGCGAAATCCGCCCGCTGGATGAGGCCGCGCTACGCGCCGCGCTGCAGGATGCATATGACCGGGGCATCCGCGCGGTGGCCGTGGCCTTTTTGCACGGCTATCTGAACCCCGCGCACGAACTGCGCGCTGGCCAGATCGCGCGTGAATTGGGCTTCACGCAGATCTCGCTTAGCCATGATTGTTCGCGGCTGATCCGGCTTGTGGGGCGCGGCGATACCACGGTGGCGGATGCCTATCTGTCCCCGATCCTGCGCCGCTATGTCGATCAGGTTGCCGGTGCGCTGGATCTGGGGCGGGGCACGGGGCGGCTGTTCTTCATGCAGTCGAACGGCGGGCTGACGGATGCGGCGCGGTTTCACGGGCGCGATGCGATCCTGTCGGGGCCCGCGGGCGGGATCGTCGGCATGGTCCGCACCGCCGAAGCCGCGGGGTTCGACCGGGTGATCGGGTTCGACATGGGCGGCACCTCGACCGATGTCAGCCATTACGCCGGCCATTTTGAGCGGAGTTTCGAAACCGAGGTCGCGGGCGTGCGGCTGCGCGCGCCGATGATGGACATTCATACCGTGGCGGCGGGGGGCGGCTCGATCCTGTCGTTCCGCGATGGGCGGCTGCAGGTGGGGCCCGAAAGCGCAGGCGCCGATCCCGGGCCTGCCGCCTATCGGCGCGGCGGGCCGCTGACGGTGACGGATGCCAATGTCCTGCTGGGGCGGCTGAACCCCGACCATTTCCCGGCGGTCTTTGGCGCCGGTGGCGATCAGCCGCTGGATCTGGCGGCGGTGCGGGCGGGCTTTGCCGATCTGGCCGTGCAGGTCGCCGTTGCCACCGGGCAGGCCCAGAGGCCCGAGGCGCTGGCCGAGGGGTTTTTGCAGATCGCCGTGGCCAATATGGCCAATGCGATCAAGAAGATCAGCGTGGAACGCGGCCATGATGTCACCGGCTACACGCTGCAATGCTTTGGCGGGGCGGGTGGGCAGCATGCCTGCCGTGTGGCCGATGCGCTGGGGATGGGGCGGGTGATGCTGCATCCCTTCGCCGGGGTTCTGTCGGCCTATGGCATGGGGCTGGCCGCGCTGCGGTCTTTGCGAGAGGCGCAGGCCGATGCGCCCCTGTCCGACACCCCCGCAATGGCCGCGCAGGTCGCGGCGCTGGAGGCCGAGGCCCGCGCCGATCTGGTGGCGCAGGGCGTTGCGGCCACCGCGATCACCGTGACCGCGCGCGCGCATCTGCGCTACGACGGCTCGCACCAGCCTTTAGAGGTCGATTTCGGCCCCGCCGCCGCGATGCAGGCCGCGTTTGAGGCAGCCCATCTGGCCCGCTTCGGCTTTGCCGACCCCGCCCGCGCCGTCCGCTTTGAGATGCTGACGGTCGAGGCCGCGGGCGGCGCCGCGCCGCTGGTCCCCCCCGATCTGCCGCAGGGCGGGGCGCGGCCCGTCGCCCACGCGCCGGTGCATGTCGGTGGGGCGTGGCAGGATGTGCCCCTGTATGACCGCGCGGCGCTTGGCGCAGGCGCCGAAATCCACGGCCCCGCGATCATCCTGGAAGCCACCGGCACCACGGTGCTGGAACCGGGCTGGGCCGCGCGCGTCGATGCGCAGGCCAACCTGATCCTGGAACGGCGCGAACAGGCCCGCCGCGCGCAGGCCGCCGGAACCGCCGCCGATCCCGTCACGCTAGAGGTGATGTCCAACCTGTTCATGTCGGTCGCCGATCAGATGGGGGCGGCGCTGGCCAATACCGCCTGGTCGGTCAACATCAAGGAACGCTTCGACTTTTCCTGCGCGATCTTTGACGAAACCGGCGCGCTGGTGGCCAACGCGCCGCACGTGCCGGTGCATCTGGGTTCCATGTCCGCCGCGATCCGCGAGGTGATGCGCGTGGCCGGGCCGCAGGTGGCCGAGGGCGATGCCTATATGCTGAACTCGCCCTTCGCGGGCGGCACGCATCTGCCCGATGTGACGGTGGTCAGCCCGGTGTTTCTGGACGGCCGGCTGCGCTTCTGGCTGGGGTCGCGCGGTCATCACGCCGATATCGGCGGCCGCACGCCCGGATCCTCGCCCCCCGACAGCCGGGTGATCGAGGAGGAGGGCGTTTTGATCGACACCTTCCAGCTGGTCCGCGCCGGGCAGTTCCGCGAAGATGCGGCGCGCGCGCTTCTGGCCTCGGGGCGCTATCCGTGCCGGAACATCGACCAGAACATCGCGGATCTGAAGGCGCAGGTCGCCGCCAATGAAACCGGGCGGCGCGAATTGATCCGTGCCGCCGCCCATTGGGGCGCCGATGTGTTGGTGGCCTATGCCGGCCACGTGCAGGACAATGCCGAGGCGCTGGTGCGCGCGGTGATCGGCACCTTGCAGGATGGCGATTATACCTATCCGATGGACACCGGCGCGCAGATCCGCGTGGCGGTGCGGGTGGACCGGGCGCGCGGCGCGGCGGTGGTAGATTTCACCGGCACCTCGCCGCAGGCCGAGGGGAACTACAACGCCCCGGCGGCGATTGCCCGCGCGGTGGTGCTGTATGTCTTCCGCACGCTGGTGGGCAAGGACATTCCGTTGAATGAGGGCTGCCTGCGCCCGATCACCATCCTCCTGCCCGAAGGATCCATGCTGAACCCGCGCTATCCCGCCGCCGTGATTGCCGGCAATACCGAGGTCAGCCAGGCCGCCGCCAATGCGCTTTACGGCGCGCTGGGGGTGCTGGCCGGGTCGCAGGGCACGATGAACAATTTCGTCTGGGGCAATGCGGCGTTCCAGAACTATGAGACCATCGCGGGCGGCACCGGGGCGGGGCCGGGCTTTGCGGGCTGCGACGCGGTGCAAAGCCACATGACCAACACCCGCATGACCGACCCCGAGGTGCTGGAGCGTCGATTCCCCGTGCGGCTGGAACGCTTCGCGATCCGGCACGGATCGGGCGGCGCGGGGCGTTGGCCGGGGGGCTGCGGCGTGGACCGGGTGCTGCGGTTCCTGGAGCCGGTGACGGTCACGGTGCTGTCGTCATCCCGCATCCATCCGCCCTTTGGCGGGGCGGGGGGCGATCCGGGCGCCTTGGGCGAAAACCGCGTGATCTGGCCCGACGGGCGCGAGGAAACCCTGCGCGGCAATGACGAACGCGACCTGCCCGCAGGCGCGGCCTTCCGCATGCTGACGCCGGGCGGCGGAGGCTGGGGGCGGCCTTGAATGACAAAGGCCCGGTCGGGTGACCGGGCCTTCGCCTTGGGTTTTGATCGCTTATTGCAGCGTGGCCAGATAGGCGGCCATGTCCTCGGCGCCCTTGGGCAGCTTGAAGGTCATCTTCGACTTGGCGCCCGCATCGCCCGAGGTTTCTTTCAGCCAGGCGGTCGGGTCTTCCAGATAGTCTTCAAGGTTGTCTTCATCCCAGACCACGCCCGAGGCGCCGACGGCGACGATCGCATCGCCGTATTTGAAGCCTTCGACGGTGCCGGGCGCGCGGCCGACGACGCCCCACAGGTTCGGGCCGGTCTTGCCGCCCTTGACGATTTCATTGCCCGCATCGTCCACGATCATGTGGCAGGCCTTGCATTTCTTGAAATCGGCCTCGCCCTTGGCGGCATCGCCCGAGGCCAGCGCGGGGCCGGCAAGGGTGGCGACCGCGAAGGCGGCGATCAGGCTGCGTTTCATCATCATCTGTCTCCTTTGTTCGATGATCCGTTGTGGGGGCCAGGCGCCTAGCGGCGACCCTCGGCCGCGTCGATCAGGCCGCGCACCCAGATGGCGGCGGCCCAGGTGGCCGGAATGCCAAGCGGCACCGACCAGACCAGCGCCGTGACCGGGGCGATGGCCGGAAAACCCAAGCCCTGAAACATCAGACCCGCCAGGAACAGGTTGATCGCCACCGCCGCCGCCGTGAACGGGTAAAGCAGCAGGCCCAGCCGCCACAGGCTGCGCGGTGTGTCAGTGCGATGTTCCATCTTCGAAAGTGATCTTGTTCCAGACATTGTATTTTCCCGAAGGCTTGCGCATGGGCAGGCGCTTTACCTCCGTCAGGGTGGCGGCATCATATATAATCACTGCGCCGTCGTCTTCCCATATTGATACCAGCGCATGGCGCCCGTCGCGGGTAAATTCCGTGTGTGCGACGGTTTGCCCCGGTGCCGGGTTCAGCGTGGTGACGATCTGCAGGCTTTGCTTGTCGATGATGTGCATTTCGTCGCGATGCGGGCCGGTAAAGACATCGGCCCAGACATAGGGCGTGTTGGCGTGGCTGCGCAAAAAGAAGCCGGGGCCGTTGGTTTCGATGGTCTGGACCAGGCCCCAATCCTTCATGTCGATCACCGACAGCCGGCCCTCGGTCAGGTGCGGGGTGGCCATCACGCGCCGCCCGTCGCGTTCCCAGGTGATCCCCGATCCCAGATGCGGCATGCCCGGCAGCGGCAGGGTGGCGATTTCGCGCCCGACATCCAGGTTGACGACAACGCCGGTATCGGCCTCGCGGTTCGATCCGATCAGGTTGCGGTAATCGGGGCTGAAGAAGAAATCGTCCAGCGGTGCGGCGACCATGATCCGGCGGCGGGCGAACAGCCCCTGTTCGGCGCCAAGCGCCTCGATCATGCCGGCCTCGTTGGAATGGACGAAACCGTCGTGAAAGGGCCCGCCGTCCTGGGTCGTGGCGATTTCCCAGATCTCGGGGACGTCCTTCAGCGCCAGGACAAAGCTTTCGCGCTGCGGCGCCTGATAGACCGCCGAAACCCGGCTGGCGCGCCCGTCGCGGCCCGCGACCTCGATCACCCGCGCCACCGACAGATCGGTGGTGGACAGGATGGTCAGCGTGGCGGGCAGGTAATTTGCCACCGCCAGCCATTTGCCATCCGCGCTCATGGCGATGTTGCGGCTGTTGAGGCCCGCGCGCACGCGGCCCACCTCGGCCAGGGACCAGATGTCGTATTTCTGCACCCAGCCATCGCGCGACATGACAAAGACAAAGCGCCCGTCGGGGCTGAACTTTGGCCCGCCATGCACCGCGAAGGGGGTTTCAAAGCGGTCGAGCACCGCAAAGCTGTCGCCATCCAGAACGCTGACATGGTGATCGCCGGTTTCCACCACCAGCGTGATGTTCAGCGGGTCGCCCGAAAAGACCGGGGCGGGGGCGGGGGTGTAATCGTCGCGCAAGCTGCGCGTGTCCTCGATATCGGCTTCGGACCAACCGGGCGTAGCGTCCAGCGGCGTGCCGACATAGGCCGCCACGGCGGCGATTTCCGTGGCCGAAAGCGTGCCGCGAAAGCCCGGCATCTGCGTCATCGCGCGGCCCTCGGCGATCACCGCTTCCAGCCGGTCGCCTTTCAGCCGGCCAAGGCTTTCGGGGATCAGCGCGGGGCCGGTGCCGCCCAGCCGGGTTTCGGCGTGGCACGAGGCGCACAGATCGGCATAGATCATCGCGCCATCGGGCCCGGCCATTGCGGGTGCGGATGTGATCAGCGTGGCGCAGACGCCCGCCATCAGCGCCCGGGAGATCCGGCGGATGCCTCCGGCGGGAGTATTGGGGCCAAGAAGAAGCGGCATCGCGGGGGGGCGGGCAGGTCGGGGGTCAGACAAAGCGGTGGGCCGGGTCATGGCTTTTGCCTCGGAAGGGCGTGACGGTCAGGCGGTCGGCATCCTCGATGCCGATTTCGGAATTGCTGAGATAGCAGGCCGGGTCCTCGGCCCAGGGGTCGCCGGTCAGTTGCAGCGCGCGGATGCGGGTGTTGCCGCCGCAGACCGCCTTGAAGGCGCAGGCGCCGCAGCGGCCCTTGAGCGGGCGGGGCCGGGTCCGTAGCGTCGCCAGCATCGGATCATCGCCCGTCCAGAGCTGTGAGAAGGGCGTCGTCTTGACCGAGCCCACGGTATAATCGGACCAGTAGGTATCGGGGTGGACCTTGCCCTGGGGGTCGATATTGGCGACCCCCAGCCCCGAGGAATTGCCGCCCCAGGCCTCCAGATGGGCGCGCAGATGGGCGACCTGATCGGGGGCGAACCGCGCCGCGGCCCAATTGAGGAACCAGACCGCATCGGCATCATTGTTGCCGGTGACGATTTCCAGCGGCTGGTCGCCCGAGACGGCGGCCCAGGCGCGGTCGATCAGCAGGTCCATCGCCTGGCGGGTGCGGGTGTGGGCGGCATCCTCGCCGCGGTGCTTGTCGCCACGCCCGGCATAGACCAGGTGCGACAGGTAGAACTTGTCCACGCCTTCGGCCACGCACAGGTCCAGCATGTCGGGCAGCATATGGGCATTGTCATCGGTGATGGTGAAGCGCAGGCCCACCTTGACGCCGCGGTCCTTGCAGGCGCGCACGCCCGCCAGCGCATCGGCAAAGGCGCCCTCGACGCCGCGGAACCAGTCATTCATCGCGCCGATCCCGTCAAGCGAGATGCCGACATAGTCAAAGCCCAGTTCCGCCACGCGGTCGGCATTTTCGCCGGTGAGTTTCGTGCCGTTCGTCGACAGGCTGAGGTGACGGAAGTTCAGCGCGCGGGCATGTTCGGCCAGTTCGAAGAAGTCAAAGCGCGACAGCGGTTCGCCCCCCGAAAGGATCAGCGCGGGGATGCCGAAACCTGCCAGGTCATCCAGCACGCCCATCGCCTGATCATGCGTCAGCTCGCCCGGAAAGGGCACATCGGCCGATGTGGTATAGCAGTGCCGGCAGCGCAGGTTGCAGGTGCGCGTCAGGTTCCAGATCACCACCGGCTTGACCTTTTCGCCGGTCTGGCCAAAGCCGCGGCGCAGGCGCACCGGGCTGGGGGCCACCAGTTCGTGCATGTATTGCGTCAGGCGAAACATGGGCTAGCCTTCCGTGTTCTTCAGGCGCAGGCCGGTCTTTTTCAGGATGCGCGTGGAATAAAGGATGTCGCGGGCGCGGCAGGCCGGGCCCAGCAGATCGGCGATGATGGCGCGCTTGGCCTCGACCTCGGCGCGGTCGGTGCCGTGGATCATGGCAAACAGGTTATAGGGCCAGTCGGGCAGGGCGCGGGGGCGCAAATAGCAATGCGACACGAAGTCGAGCGCGCCGACCTGCGCCCCCAGGGTCAGCGCGCAGGCATCATCCACGTCCCACACGCTCATGCCGTTGGCGGTCATGCCAAGGGCGTAGTGGTTGGGCGCCAGCGCCACGCGCCGGATCACGCCTGCATCCTGCATCGCCCCCATCCGCGCGATCACCTCGGCCTCGGTCAGGGCCAGCCAGCGCGCGACCTCGGCATAGGGGGCGGGGGTCAGCGGCAGGCCGCCCTGCGTGGCGGCGATGATCTTGCGGTCTGTGGCGTCGATGTTCATGCGGCGACCCGGAAGCCTATGAAAAATTCGTGTTCCTTTGGGAAAAGCAGCACGGGGATGCCGGTCTCTTCCTCGATCACGCGGGCGGTGCGGGTGATGCCTTCGGGCCTTTCGCAGGCCAGCACGAACCACATGTTCAGCCGGTGACTGCGTTCATAATTATGCGCCACCTCGGGATGTGCATTGACCAAAGTCAGGACCTGGTCAAAGCGCGCGGCGGGCACGGCCATCGCGCACAGGCAAAAGGCCCCGCCCATCGCGGCGGCATCGTAGAACGGGCCAAAGCGGGTGACGGCGCCGATTTCGCGCAGCCGACCGATGCGGGCGATCAGGTCTTCCTCGGTCAGGCCCAGCTGGACGGCGACCTCGGCGAAGGGGTTGTGGCTGATCGGAAAGCCGTCCTGCAGGGTGTTCAGGATGCGCCGGTCGGTAGCATCCAGGGCTTCGGGCGGAAGGGGTGAACGTCTCATGCCGCGGTCTCCTGCAAAAGGGCGCCGGTCTGTTTGAAGCAGCGGGTGGAAAACAGCGCGTGATGGCGGGCGCCGGCCAGTTCGGGCAGGGCGGCCGCGCGGTCCAGCACCGCCAGCGCCTCGGCCCGGGATTGGCCGTGGATCATGGAAAACAGCCCATAGGGCCAGATCCCCGGCACGGTGCGCCGCTGATAGCACAGCGTGACGCCGGGCAGGGCGGCCAGCGCGGGGCCCGCGGCGGCGATGCGGTCTTCGGGCAGGTCCCAGACCACCATCGCATTGGCGGCCCAGCCGATGGCGCGGTGGCGCACGATCACGCCCACGCGGGTCAGGATGCGGGCATGGGCCAGCGCGCCGATGCGGGCGATCACGGCATCCTCGGTGCGCCCGATGCGGGCGGCCAGCGTGGCAAAGGGGCGGGGGGTCAGCGTCAGGCCCTCGGTCAGGGCCTGCAGGATCGGGCGGTCGTCGTCGCGCAGCACGTCGCGGTCGGCGGGGCGGTCCGGGGTCATCGCGGCGCGCGCGCCACGCAGCCGGAAGCCAAGGTCGATGTTGAAGGCGCGCACCAGCCGCAGATCCAGCACCCGCAGCCCGGTCGCGGCCCCGATCCGGTCCAGCATCGCGGCCAGTGCCGACGCATCGGGGGCGGTGGCGACGAACCACAGGTTCCAGTCATGTTCGCGCAGGTAGGAATGGTTCACCCCGCGTTCGGCGCCGACGATGGCCGCGACCGACTCGATCCGGTCATCGGGCACGGCCAGCGCGGCCAGCGTTGAGGCGCCCGCGGTATTGGGCCGCACCGTGGCGCCCACCCGTGCAATGGTGCCCGCCGCGCGCAGGCGGGCGAGGCGGTCGATCACCTCGGCCTCGGCCAGCCCCAGCGCCGCGCCGATGGCGGCAAAGGGCTGCGGCACCAGTGGCAAGTCGCGCTGGAATTCATCCAGCAGCCGCGCATCCAGCGGGTCCAGATGGCCAAGGGGCGTGCGGGCGGTCATCGCCTAAAGCCCCGTGCGGTGGGCGCGAGCGGTGAAGAAGATCCCCGAGGGCGCGTTTGCCGCAACCTCGCCCGTCACCGTGCGGGTGCGGGTGTCATAGATCACCACCTTGTTGTCATCGCGCAGCGATACCCAGGCCTCGGCGCCGCGGGGGGCGAATTCCATGTGCAGCACCGCCTTGCCCGGGTTCAGCGTCGCCACCACCGCATGGGTTCGCGAATCGACCACCTGCACCACATCGTTCAGCGGGGTCGAAAAGTTCACCCAGACATAGGGCGAGGCGGGCTGCGCGATGATGAAGACCGGCTGGCCATGCACCGGGGTGCGACCGACCTCCTCACGGGTGGTGCGGTCCACCCACAGCAGTTCATGCGCTCCCACCGCGGGCAGGACGAACTGCCCCTCGGTAAAGGCCCAGCCCTGCAGGTGCGGCATCTTGTAGACCGGCAGGTCATCCTCGGTCTTGCCATAGTCGCGCAGGAAGCGCTGCGGTTCGGGCGCATCATCCCACAGGTCAAAGGCGGTCACGCCCTTTTCGCCGAACAGCCCGATCAGATAGGTATGCGCATCATCGGTCAGCACCGCGTCAAAGGGGTTCTTGCCGGCATTGCCCAACAGGGTGATCGCAGGCTCGGCCCCGGAAAAATCGCCCAGGAACACCTCGCCCGTGTCCCAGACGGTCCAGGCAAAACGGCGACCGGGCACATCGACCAGACCGATGGTCTTTCCGGCGGCTGGGATGTCGGCGATCAGGTCCAGGCTGTCGGCGTCAAAGACCTTGACCCCGCCGGGTTCGTAATTCGACACCGCGATCAGCCGGCCATCATCGGAAATGGCCCCGCCGATGGAATTGCCCGCCTGCACCGTGCGCGCCACGATTTTCTGGGTCAGCATGTCGACCTTGCTAAGACCGCCGTCGCGGCCAAAGACATAGGCAAAGCGTTCGTCGGGCGAATAGGTCAGCGAGGCGTGCGACATGTCGCCCAAACCTTCCACCCGGCCGATGGCGGCGCGGTCGGACCGGTCGATCACCAGAAGCGATCCGGTGGCGCGTTCCACCACCAGCCCCAGATCGCCGGTCGCCCGGCCGATGCCGTCCTGGGCCTCGGTCGCCAGCGCGGCGGGCGCGGTGGTCAGGCTTAGCGCGACCAGAATCGGCGCCAGGATGCGCGCGGTCAGGCGGGTGTCAGCCGGGGATGAAGCGGCCGGGGGGCCGGGCAAGCGGGGCATGATCTACTCCAGTTCCTTCAGGTAATTGGCAATCCACAGCGCCTCGTCTTCGGTCAGCAGCGGGCGCCAGGGGGGCATCGCGGTGCCGGGCACCCCGTCCAGGATGATCAGCGCCAGCCCCTCGGGTTCGGCATGGGCAAGGGCGTCGGCGGTCAGCGGGCTGCCAAGGCCGCCCTTCATCGTCAGCCCGTGGCAGGACCCGCAATCCTGGATCACCATATGTTCCAGCGCCGCGGCGCGGTCGGGCGCGAGTTCGGCCCCCGCCGCAGGCAGCGCCAGACCCAGCGCCAGCACAAACGCGGCGGCCAGCCTAGGCATGGGCGGCCACCGCCATGGCCTGAAAGGCGCGCGCCGGGACCAGCGCGACATCGTCGTAAAGCGATACGACCCGGCCGATGACGAACAGCACCGGCGCCTCGGGTTCGGCCTGCGCCACGTCTGCGGCAATCCCCGACAGGGTGGACAGGATGCGCGTTTCACGCGGGGTGGTGACCGAGGCCACCGCCAGCACCGGCAGGCTTGCGGGCAGGCCATGCGCCATCAGCTGGGCGGCAATTTCGGCGATGTTGGACACGCCCATATAGACCACAAGCGTCGTTTCCGGGCAGGCCAGCGAGGCCCAGTCCAGATCCAGCCGCGCGTCGCGTGCGCGATGCCCGGTGACATAGCGCACGCCGGTGGCAAGGCCGCGATGCGTCAGCGGCACACCGGTGCTGGCCGCGCAGCCCTGCGCCGCGGTGATGCCGGGGACGTAATCGACCGCGATACCGGCCGCGCGCAGATCGGCGGCCTCTTCGCTGCCGCGCCCGAAGATCAGCGGATCGCCGCCCTTCAGGCGCGCCACCGTCAGGCCGTCGCGGGCCAGGTCTACCAGCAGGGCGTTGATCGCCTCTTGCGGGACCTTGTGGCAGCGCGGCAGCTTGCCCACGTCGATCAGCCGCCGTCCCGGCGGGATCAGGGCCATGATCTCGGGGCTGACCAGGCGGTCATAGACCACCACATCGGCGCTTTGCAAAAGCCGCAGCGCGCGCAGCGTCAGCAACTCGGGGTCGCCGGGCCCTGCGCCGATCAGAAAGACTTTGCCCAAGGTTCGGTCGCGCGACAGGTCTTTCATGGCGGTCTCCGTCGGGATGGCTTTGAAAGGGAAGGGGGTGGCGCGGGCGGGCTGGCCGCCCGCGCCGGACGTCATCAGTAGACGTCCTTCTGGGTGTTGAAGACGTTGAACTTGCCGGTCGGCGTGATCAGACGCGGGTCCTTGATCACCTGTTTCAGCTCCAGCGTCTTGTCATCGACCACGACGATCGCGCTTTCCTTGTCCTTCGCGTTCCAGACCGAGAACCAGACCTCGGTGCCTTCCTTGTTGAACTCGGGCTGCACCACGCGCGGCTGGCCATCCGCGATCCCCGCCCATTCGCCGATCGGCAGGGTGATGATCTCGGGTTCGGCATCGGCCTTCATCTCGTCGATCTTGAACACCGCCACCGAGGCCGAGATTTCGGCATCCGGGTTCAGCGTCGCATCGACATACAGGTGGTTCGAATTCGGGTGCGTCTTGATGAACAGCGACCCGCCACCCAGCGCATAGAAGCTGTCGACGATCTGCCAGGCGTTGTCGGCATGGCCTTCGGGGTCGGTACCGATCAGCGCCACCGATTCATCGCCCAGGTGCGAGGTCGCCCAGACCGGACCGAAATCGGGGTGGACAAAGTTGGCGCCCCGGCCCGGGTGCGGCGTCTGCCCGCCCGTGTCGGTGATGGCGGCCAGCTTGCCTTCCTTGGTGTCGATCACGACCAGCTTGTTGCGGGCGTTCGCAGCGGTGATGAAGTAGCGGTGCGACCCGTCCAGGCCACCGTCGTGCAGGAAGCGTTCGGCCTCGATCTCGGTGGTCTTCAGGTTCTTCAGGTCGGTATAGTCGACCAGAAGGATCTTGCCGGTTTCCTTCACGTTGACGATGAATTCCGGCCGGTAGTGGCTGGCCAGGATCGCCGCCACCCGCGGTTCGGGGTGATAGACCTGTTCGTCATAGATGTTGCCGCGGGTCGAGACGATCTTCAGCGGTTCCAGCGTGTCGCCATCCATGATCACGTATTGCGGGGGCCAGTAGGCGCCGGCGATGGCGTATTTGTCCTCATAGCCCTCGAATTTCGAGGTTTCGACCGAACGCGCCTCGGAACCGACCTTGATTTCGGCCACCGGGGCGGGCGGGTCCATCCACAGGTCGATCATCGTGACCTTGGCGTCGCGCCCGATCACCATCAGATAGCGGCCCGAGGCCGAGATCCGGCTGATGTGAACGGCATAGCCGGTCTTGATGACGGCGTGGATTTCATAGGTCGCCCCGTCGATCAGGGCAATTTCACCCGAATCGCGCAGCGTGACCGACATCAGGTTTTCAATTTCGATGTCGTTCAGCTTTTCCTTCGGGCGATCTTCGGGCGCCACGATGACCTTCCAGCTGTCCTTCATCTCGGGCATGCCGAATTCCGGGGGGGCCGGCGGTTCCAGCAGCAGATAGCGCGCCATCAGGTCGACATCGGCTTCGGACAATTCACCCGAGGTGCCCCAGTTCGGCATCCCCGCGGGCGAGCCGTAGGTGATGAAGCTGTGCAGATAGTCATAGCCGTTTTCGCGCGTCAGGTCAGGCGTCAGCGCCTTGCCGGTCGCGCCCTTGCGCAGCACGCCGTGGCAGCCCGCGCAGCGTTCGAAATAGATCTGGGTGGCGCGCTGGAATTCTTCCTGCGTCATGACCGGATCATCGGGCTTGCGGCCGGGGATCTCGACCTGAAGCTGGCCCAGCGTGGTCATCGAGGGTTCATAGGCCGCGGCCGGGCCGCTGGCGTGTTCCTTGGTCGCGTCCTGCGCGAATGCCGGGGCCGAGATCAGGGCGAGCGCCAGGGCGGCGCTGCTCATGAGCATTTGCCTGGCGTGGGAGGCTCGGGGTTTCATTGGGTTTCTCCGTTCCGCTGGTGAGGCTGACTGGACCTTGCGCTGTAACGCGAATGTGTTCCTTGACTTTCGTTAAGGCTGCGACAGCGGCGCGCAGGCAGGGTCGGGCCATCATCCCCCGGCCCCGGTTTTCCGGTCGCGCGGGGCCTGTTGCCGCCCGATGCCATCGCCCGAAAGCCCCTTCATGCGCCGTCTGCTTGCCCTTGCCCTGATCGCCTGCCTGTCCGCGTTGCCCGCCTGGCCCCAGCAGGGGGCTGGGGGCGGCTTGGGGGCGGGTCTGGGTGGCGCGCCGGCCACCGCCACCGCCCCCAGCCCCGAACAGGCGGCGGCGCTGTTCGGGCAGGCGGGCCCCGTCGTCGTGACCCGGCAAGAGGCGGGCGTGCCGGGCTGGACGGTTAGCGCGGATGGGGCCGTCATCGGCCATGTCGGATCAACCTGGGAAATCGCCGGATCGGTGGGCTATTCGGGCCGCCCGCTAGAGGTTCTGGTGGCGATCGCCCCCGATGCCACGATCGCGGGCGCGGTTCTGGTGCGCCACAATGAACCCGTGCTGACGCTGGGCATTTCGGATGCCGATATCGCCGCCTATGTCGCGGGCTTTCGCGGCTATGATCTGGCCGCCCCGCGCGAGGCGGTGGGCCTGTCGGCGCCGGGCGTGCCCGATGTGATCAGCCGCGCCACCGTGTCGACCGGGGTGATCCGCGACGGCATCCTGCGCACCGCGCGCACCCTGGCCATCGGGCGCGGGCTGATCGCGGCCTCGGGCGGGATCGACCGGCTGGGGTTTGCGCCCGCCGACTGGCCCGGGCTTGTATCCATGGGCGCCCTGACCGAGCTGCGCGTGTCGATGACGCAAGCGGCGGGCGCGCTGGCGGGCGCCAAGGTGCCGGTGCCGCCCGGGCAGGGCGATTTTCTGCGCCTGTGGACCGGGATCATCGATCCGCCGACCGTGGGGCAGAACCTGCTGGGCCAGCAGGTCTTTACCCAGGCGATCGGCGATCTGGGGCCGGGGGAAAGCGCGCTGGTGGTGATCTCATCGGGCCTACACTCGCACCGCGGCACCGATTGGCGCAAGACCGGTGTCTTCGACCGGCTGGTGCTGGTGCAGGGCGACACCCGGTATCAGCCGACCGCCGACAGCTATCAGATGGTCAAGCGCCTGCGCGCCGAGGGCGCGCCCGAGGTCAAGGAAATCAGCCTGTTCCGCCTGCCCCCCGCGATTGACCCGGCCCGTCCCTTCCGCCTTGAGGTTGCCGCGACCCGGCCCACCGCGGCGGGCGAACAGGTCGCCATGACCATGGCGGTGGATTATGCCCTGCCCGATGCCTTCCGCCTGGCCCCCCCGCCCGCGGCCGAGCCGCTGTGGCGCGCGATCTGGGCGGCCAAGCGGCTGGAAACCGTCGCTGTTGCCACCATGCTGGCGGTGCTGACGGTGATCCTGTTCGCGCAGGACTGGATTACCCGGCGGCCCGCGCTGTGGCGGCGCGGGCGGATGGTGTTTCTGGGCGTCACGCTGGTCGGGCTGGGCTGGGGGCTGAACGGGCAGCTGTCGGTGGTGCAGGTCGTGGCCTTTGTCCATTCGCTGCTGACGGGGTTCCGCTGGGAAACCTTCCTGATCGAGCCGGTGATCTTTCTGCTGTGGTCCTTTGTCGCGCTGGGCCTGCTGTTCTGGGGGCGCGGGGTCTATTGCGGCTGGCTATGCCCCTTTGGCGCGTTGCAGGAACTGTTGAACAACGCCGCCGTGCGGCTGGGCATCCGCCAGATCGCGGTGCCGCAGGCGCTGCATGAACGGCTGTGGGTGATCAAATACACCGCCTTCGTCGGCATCCTGGCGCTGTCGTTCTATTCGATGCATGACGCGCTGGTCCTGGCCGAGGTGGAACCCTTCAAGACCGCGATTTCCATGCGGATGATTCGCGCCTGGCCCTTTGTGCTGTTCGTGCTGGCGCTGCTGGGGGCGGGGCTGTTCATTGAACGCTTCTTTTGCCGCTATCTGTGCCCCTTGGGCGCGGGGCTGGCGATTCCGGCCAAGCTGAAGATCTTTGACTGGCTGAAGCGCCGCCCGCAATGCGGCCGCGAATGCCGCCTGTGCGAGACGAAATGCACCGTCGGCGCGATCGACCCGCTGGGCCGGATCAATCCCAATGAATGCGTCCTGTGCCTGCGCTGCCAGGTGATCATGAACGACGCCAATACCTGCCCGATCCTGAAACGCCGTGCCCGATCCGTGGAAGGAGCCGCGCCATGACCGCCATCAACCGCCGCCGCTTTCTGACCCTGTCGGCCTGTGCGCTGGGCAGTGCGCTGGCCGCGCCGCGCGCGCATGCTGCGCCGCCGCTGCTGTGGCAGGGCCGGGCGCTGGGCGCCGATCTGTCGATCCGTCTGGCCGGGGCTGCGCCTGCCGCATCGCGCGGGCTGATCCGCGCGATCGAGGCCGAGGCGCGCGGGATCGAGGCGCGCTTTTCGCTGTATCGCGATTCGGCGCTGACCCGGCTGAACCGCGACGGGCGCCTGGCCCATCCCGATGGCATGATCCGCGAGTTGTTCGCGCTGGCCGACCAGGTGCATCGCGCCACGCAGGGCTGTTTCGACCCGACGGTGCAGCCGCTTTATCTGGCCCATGCCACCGGCACCGACCCCGCCGCCGCGCGCGACCATCTGGGCTGGCAGCGCGTGCGCATCGGCGCCGATGACATCCGGCTGGACCCCGGCATGGCGCTGACCTTCAACGGCATTGCCCAAGGCTTTGCCGCCGACCGGATCGCGGCCTTGATGCGGGTCTGGGGGCTTTGGGATGTGCTGATCGACATGGGCGAGGTGATGGCGCTGGGCACGCGCCCGGGCGGCGGGCCCTGGCGGGCCGCGATCGCCGCGCCCGATGGCACACAGATGGCTGGCCCCGAATTGCGCGATCGCGCGCTGGCCACCTCGGCGCCGCTGGGCACGCGGATCGGGGCCGATGGCGTCCCCCACATCCTGCATCCCGCGGGCGGTGCCCCGCGCTGGGCGCTGGTGTCGGTATCCGGGCCGCGCGCGGCAGTCTGCGATGCGCTGTCCACCGCCTTTTGCCTGATGCCCGATCATCAGATCACCGAGGCCTTGGCACAGTTTCCGGGCACGCGGGTCGAACATCTGGCCTGAGATTGCGCGGTAACGGTCACTTCACGACCGCGCGATTGACTTTCGTTAAGGCCACCCCCGCCCGGGACGCGCAGAAGGGGGTGACAGTAAACTGCTCCAGGAAGGATCAGCGCGATGCGCGAAGTCATGACCAAGAGCATGGCCCGAAACATCTTCTACGGCGGGTCCTTGTTCTTCATCCTCATATTCTTGGGCCTGTCGGTCCATTCCCACTACTACATCGTCAACGTATCGACGAATCGCGAGACGCTGACCGACAGCGTCGTCGCCGGCAAGCACATCTGGGAAAAACATTCCTGCGTGAACTGCCATTCGCTTCTGGGCGAGGGCGCCTATTTCGCCCCCGAACTGGCCAATGTGATGACCCGTTGGGGCGTCCAGGATGACCCGCAGGCCGCCTTCGAGGCGCTGAAGGGCTGGATGGACGCCATGCCCACCGGCATCGAGGGCCGCCGCCAGATGCCGAACTTCAACCTGACGGATGAAGAATACCGTCAGCTGTCCGACTTCCTGCTGTGGTCGAACACGATCAACGCGCAGGGCTGGCCCCCGAATGACGCGGGCTGAGGAGACGAGATCATGAAATATCAATCGCAAAAGATCGCGCTGGCCTATTTCATCGTGGCCATGGCGCTGTTTGCCGTCCAGGTGTCGATGGGGCTGATCCTGGGCTGGATCTATGTCAGCCCGAACTTCCTGTCCGAAATCCTGCCCTTCAACGTGGGGCGCATGCTGCATACCAACAGCCTTGTCGTCTGGCTTCTGCTGGGCTTTTTCGGCGCCGCCTACTACCTGGTGCCTGAAGAATCCGAACGCGAAATCCATTCGCCGATGCTGGCCTATCTGCAGCTGGCGATCTTCGTGGTCGGCACGCTGGGCGCGGTGGTCACCTATCTGTTCAACCTCTTTGACGGCAACTTCCTGCTGGGCAATGAGGGGCGCGAGTTCCTGGAACAGCCGCGCTGGGTGAAGGTGGGGATCGTCGTCGGTGCGCTGATCTTCCTTTACAACGTCACCATGACCGTTCTGGCGGGCAAGAAAACCGCGATCACCAACATCCTGTTGCTGGGCCTGTGGCTGTTGTCGCTGCTGTTCCTGTTTGCCTTCTACAACCCGGGCAACCTGGCGCTGGACAAGCAATACTGGTGGTATGTCGTTCACCTGTGGGTCGAGGCGACCTGGGAACTGGTGATGGCCTCGATCCTGGCCTATCTGATGCTGAAGCTGACGGGGGTCGACCGTGAGGTGGTGGAAAAGTGGCTTTATGTCATCGTCGCCACGGCGCTGTTTTCCGGCATCCTGGGCACGGGGCACCACTATTACTGGATCGGCACGCCGGGGTATTGGCAGTGGATCGGCTCGATCTTCTCGACGCTTGAGGTCGTGCCCTTCTTTGGCATGATGGCCTTTGCCTTCATCATGGTCTGGAAAGGCCGCCGCGATCACCCGAACAAGGCGGCGCTGCTGTGGGCGCTGGGCTGTGCCACGCTGGCCTTCTTTGGCGCGGGTGTCTGGGGCTTCCTGCATACGCTGCACGGGGTGAACTACTATACCCACGGCACGCAGATCACCGCGGCGCATGGTCACCTGGCCTTCTTTGGTGCCTATGTCGCGCTGAACCTGGCGATCATCAGCTATGCCTTCCCGGTGCTGCGGGGGCGTGACCCCTACAACCAGGTGCTGAACATGGTGTCCTTCTGGCTGATGTCGGGCGGGATGGTGTTCATGACCTTCACCCTGACCTTCGCGGGCACGGTGCAGACCCACCTGCAGCGCGTGAATGGCGAATACTACATGGACGTGCAGGACCAGCTGTGGATCTTCTACGCGATGCGCTTCGGCTCGGGCGTGGCGGTGGTGCTGGGGGCGGTGCTGTTCATCTACGCCGTCCTTGTCCCCCGGCGTGAGATCATCGAGGCCGGTCCCGTCGAACAGGCCCGCATTGCGGCCGAACATACGGCGGCGGAGTGATGCAGATGGATGGAACCCTGAACCTGAAGGGGGCGGCGGAAGCCCCCTTCTACCTGCCCCAGGGCGATGAATGCGACGTCTTTGCCGCCGCCGCCGCCCATGACCTGCCGATCCTGCTGAAAGGCCCCACCGGTTGTGGCAAGACGCGGTTTGTGGCGCATATGGCCGCCCGCCTTGGCCGGCCGCTTTATACCGTCGCCTGCCATGATGACCTGTCGGCCGCCGACCTGATCGGGCGCTATCTGCTGAAGGGCGGGGAAACCGTCTGGGTCGATGGCCCGCTGACCCGCGCAGTGCGCGAAGGCGCGATCTGTTACCTGGATGAGGTGGTCGAGGCGCGGCGCGACGTGACCGTGGTGCTGCATCCCCTGACCGACGACCGGCGCATCCTGCCCATCGACCGCACCGGCGAGGAACTTGAGGCCGCCCCGGGCTTTTTGCTGGTGGCGTCCTACAACCCCGGCTACCAGAACATCCTGAAAACGCTGAAACCCTCGACCCGGCAGCGGTTCATCAGCCTGGAATTCACCTTCCCGAAACCCGAACACGAAATCCCGGTGGTGGCGCGTGAAAGCGGCCTGTCCGAGGATCGGGTGAAACCGCTGGTGCGCGTCGCCAACAAGCTGCGCGCGATGAAGGGGCAGGATCTGGAAGAAGGCGTGTCCACCCGCCTTGTGGTCTATGCCGCCACCCTGATCGCGGGGGGGATGCCGGTCGAACGCGCCATCCTGACCGCGATGATCGAACCGCTGACCGACGACAGCGATACCAAACGCGGGCTCCTCGATCTCGTCACCGCCGTATTCGGGTGAGGCAGGCGATGGCCGGGATCGATTTCGAGCCATGGGAACCCGAAGAAAGCGTCGGGAAACTGTGGCACGCTTTTGCCAGCCGTCTGGACGCCCCAAGCGTCCACGATGGAGCCCGGGTCGGCCTTTCCGAGGTTGGCGGACGGCTGGCAGTCCTGTTCCGGGGTCTTGGCGGCAATCCCGCCGTCGAGATCCGCCCCGTGGCCGAGGAAATCAGCCACCACCGCCTGTCCTGGCGGCGCAGCCTGGGCACATTCGCCGAAACCGTGCCGCGCGCCAGCTTTGATGGCGCGGCGCTGCGGCTTCCCGACAGCCTGGCGGTGTTTCCCGCGCGCGAAGCCAATGGCGCGCTTTATCTGTGGCTGGCCGCGGCCGCCGCCCATGCCGGGGCGCCGGTGGCGCAGGCCGATCCGCTGGCCGCCGATCTGGCCGCATTGATCGCCGCGCGCGACATGGTGGCGCGCACCTTGCACGAAGCGCCCGGGTTTCGCGGCCTTTACCGTGATCTTTGCGCAGCCCTTCTGGCGCTGCGCCCCGTGGAAAAACGCCCCGCGACCGAGGCCGCTGTCGAGGCGCTGGTGCGTGCGCAGCTGGGCGATCCCGCGCCGCTGTCCGATGCCGCGCAGGCGCTGCAGGCCCGGTTTGCGGCGGGCGATCCGGGCGAACAGCTGGCGGGCCTTGTGGCCCCGCGCGGCTATCGCCCGTTCCGGCCCGTGGCGCTTTGGCCCGATCTGCGTGACCTGGCCCGGTCCGAGGCCAATGCCGTCGAAACCCGCGACACCGAGGGCACCCCCGAGGAAGGCGAGGGCGCGCGCACCCACCGCGCGCGGCGCCGCAAGGCCGATCAGGCCGAACGCACCGACAGTTTCATCCTGCACAAGTTCGAGGCGATCCTATCCTGGGCGGAATTCATCAACCTTAACCGCCGGGTCGAGGATGATGACAATGACGATGCCAAGAAGGCCGCCGACGATCAGGACGAAATCGGGCTGGGGCAGATTTCCAAGGCCCCGTCCACGCGGCTGAAACTGCATCTGGACCTGGCGCCCGAAGATGTCGACCGCGAGGCGCTGTCGGATATCTGCACCTATCCCGAATGGGACGTGCGGTCCGGGGCCTATCTGCCGGCGCATGCCCGCGTGTTGGCCTCGACCATCGCGCCCAGCGACGAGGTCGCCGCCTTTCAGACCGATCCGGCATCGCAAAAACGCATCCAGGCCGTGCGCCGCCAGTTTGAGGCGCTGCGCCCCTCGCGCATCGCGGTTCCTGGCTTCACCGACGGGGACGAACTGGATACTGACCGCGCGGTGCGCGCGCAGGTGGAACTGATGGCGACGGGGCAGGGCGATGATCGCGTCTGGCGCCAGACCCGCGCGGAAAAACGCGATCTGGCGGTGTCGATCCTGCTGGATGTGTCGCGGTCCACGGAATCGGCGGTGCCGGGGCATGGCCACGGCGGGCGCACGGTGATCGATGTCGAACGCGAGGCGCTGGCAGCGCTGGCCTGGGGTCTGCATGCCTGCGGCGATGATTTCGCGATCCACGCCTTTTCCTCGCTGAAACGCCAGCGGGTCTTTGTGCAGACCGCCAAGGCCTTTGGCGAGCCGATGGGCGCGCAGGTCGAGGCCCGCATCGCCGCGTTGCGCCCGGGCCATTACACCCGCCTTGGCACCGCGATCCGCCATGCCGCCGCCGGATTGACCGAACAGGCGCGCAAGCGGCGGCTGTTGCTGGTGATCACCGATGGCAAGCCCAACGACCTTGACCATTACGAGGGCCGCCACGGCATCGAGGACAGCCACAAGGCGGTGCTTGAGGCGCGGCGCGCGGGCCATGCCGTCTTTGGCATCACCGTCGATCGGGACGGCAAATCGTGGTTTCCGCGCATCTTCGGGCAGGGGGGCTTTGCGCTGATCCCTGACCCCGAAAAGCTGACCCAGGCCCTGCCGCAGATCTATCGCCAACTGGTGATGGGCTGATGACACAGGTCGATCCCCCCAGCGTCTTTGATGAACTGCCCGGCGATCTGATGATCTGGGTGCTGATCGTGTCCGAGCTTTTGGTCTTTGGCGCGGGGCTGGCGGCCTTTCTGGGGGTGCGGCTGACGGATCCCGCGGGCTTTGCCGCGGCGCAGGACCATTTGCACCGCGCGGGCGCGGGGGTGAATACGATCGTTCTGGTCACCTCGGGCTGGCTGGCGGCGCTGGCGGTGGCGGCGGTGCGTGTAGGCCGCGTGGCGCGGGCGCGGGGGCTGCTGCTGGTCGCGGGGACGCTTGGTGTTGTGTTTCTGGCCGTCAAGGGCATCGAATATGCCGACAAGGCCGGGCAGGGCATCAATTTTGAATCCCATGCCTTTTTTACCTTCTACTACCTTCTGACCGGCTTTCACGCCGCCCATGTTATCGCGGGCGTGGTGATCCTGTGGCTGCTGGCGATCCGCCCCACCCCGCGCGGGGTCGAGGCGGGGGCGGCCTTCTGGCACATGGTCGATCTGGTCTGGGTGATCCTGTTCCCCGTCATCTATCTGCTGCACTGAGCCCGCCATGACCCTGACCCGCGCCTGGTTTGCCCTTCTGGCCCTGTCGGCCCTGTCCACCCTGCTGGCGATCAGCGGGCTGTCGGGGCTGGTGCTGGCGGCGGGCGTCCTGTTGTTGGCTTTTGTCAAGGCGCAGGTCATTTTGTGGCACTATCTGGAACTGGTCCACGCGCCCTTCTGGCGGCGGGGCTTTTCGATGGTGCTGGCGATCTACATGCTGATCCTGCTGGGATTGGCGGCGGCGGGGTAGCGATGGGCTGGGTGGAATATGTGCTGGCGATGGGGCTGTTTCTGGCCTCGCACCGCGTCCCGGCGATGCTGGGGCTGAAGGCGCGGGTGACGGCGGTGCTGGGCCCGCGCGGCTATGTCGTGGCCTTCAGCCTGATGTCCACCGCGCTGCTGGTCTGGGTGATCGCGGCGGCGGGGCGGGCGCCTTTCGTGCCGCTGTGGGATCATGCGATCTGGCAGCGCTGGGCCGTCAATCTGGTGATGCCGTTGGCGGTGACGCTGGCGGTCTTTGGCACCGCTGCGCCCAACCCCTTTGCCTTTGAGGGCCGGCGCACCGGCTTTGACCCCGCCCGTCCCGGCATCGCCGGGCTGACGCGCCAGCCGCTTTTATGGGCGCTGGTGCTGTGGGCGGGGGCGCATCTGTTGGCCAATGGCGATCTGGCCCATGCGATCCTGTTTGGCTTTTTCGTGGTCTTCTCGGTCCTGGGAATGCGCATGGTCGAGGCGCGGCGGCGGCGCGACATCGGCGCGGCCCGCTGGCAGGCAGTGACCGCGCGAACCAGCTTGGTGCCGCTGGCCGCGCTGATCGCGGGGCGCTGGCGGCCCCGCGGCGCGCCGCCCGTTCTGCGCCTTGTCCTGACCGTGGCGATCTGGGCCGCAGTCTGGCACCTGCATGCCCCGGTGATCGGGGTGTCGCCCGCGCCCTAGGGGCGGAAGCAGCTGGCGAAAGGTTCGGGCAGGTCGAATTCGGCCAGCGCGCGGGCGCGGCCCGCATCGGACATCTTGCGCGCGGTTTTGGCCACGATCTTCAACAGCGCCTCGGGGTCGCGGCCCGTCGCGAAGGGGTGGAAATACCAGCGCAGGAAGGTGAAGCAGATCACATCCTCCAGCATCTGGACCTTCGGGTCGCGTTTCAGCCCCTCTTTGCGCAGCAGCACGCGCACGCGGTCCTGATCCTGCGCCCGATAGCCCGCATCGGCCATCAGCCCGGCCAGCCGGTCACCATGCCGCCGGCCCTGTTCGCGCCGCCAGTCCAGATAGCCCGCGCGCCCTTCGGGGAAATCGGTGCGGGCAAGCGTCCAGCGTTCGATGTGCTGGCCGCGGGCGGCGATCTGCAACACCTCATCCGCGTCGGGACACAGGCGCGCCAGTTCCGCGCTCATCCGTTCGCCGTAAAGGGCGGCGGCGGGGCGGCCATCTTCCTGCGTGGGGTCGGCGGCATTGGCCGCGTCGATCGCCGCCAGAACCTGATCCAGCCGCCCGGTTTGTGCCACCGTCATCTGGGCCCCCGTCATCTGTATATCCGTCATCCGCGCCCCCAGGCCTGGGCCGGGTCTTCCTCGGCAAAGTCGCGCAGGGCGGCGATGTCGGAAATGGCGGCGACGTTCTGGCGGATCGCGACGCCCTGATCGCGCAGCTTGGCAAAGGCACGGCTGAGGCTTTCGGGCTTCATCCCCAGGCGGCCCGCGATCAGCACCTTGTCGTAGGGCAGCGTCACCTCGCAGGCGCCGTCCTGGCAGGGTGCCAGTTCCAGCAGGAATTCGGCCACCCGCTGCGCGCCGGTCTGGGCCTTCAGCGCCTCGACCTGGGCGACCAGGCTGTTCAGATGGGCGAAGGTCGCCGAAAGGATCGAAACGGCAATTTCGGGGCTTTCGCGGATCTGGCGCAACAGCGCGTCGGCCTCGATCCGGATCAGCCGACAGTCGGTGGCGGCTTCGGCGGCGACGGGATAGACGTCATGGCGGAAGGCCACCGCCTCGCCAAAGCTGCGGCCCCGGGTGAAGACGCCCACCACCGCCTCGGCGCCATTGGGGGCGATGCGGTACAGCTTCACCCAGCCTTCCGCCACGATATAGATGGCGCTGGCGCGTTCGCCCTGCAGGAAGATCGTGGCGCCGCGTTCGAATTCGCGCACCCGCGCGGTGGCCAGCACCGCCTCGGCCACATGGTCGGGCGCGGCGGACAATAACAGCGACTGACGCGCAAGCGCGGTATATTCCGGTTTCATCCTGTCCCTTCGACTTCCCCTGTCTTGCGGCCATATCTTGCCGCAAAGCGCGCCGCGGGGCCAGACCTGCAAATGTCGCAGCGCGGAAATAAGGATCAGTGTGACAGAATCGGGCGCGTGCGATCAGATCCGCGCGATCAGAACCATTGGCCCGGCTCCATCAGGCCCAGATCCATTAGCTGCTGGGAATGCCAATCGAAGGGCACCGAATTGTGCCAGCGGAAATCCGCGATGTCATAGGATGACCCGGGGTTCAGCTTCAGCGCCTTTGCCACCCGGAACGACGCCACCGCCGCCGTCAGGTTGTGGTGCCAGGGGCAGGCGTAGGTGTTGTATTCTTCAATGTTGAACGTGTAGTCGGGCCGCAGCACCAGCCCCGGCTGGGCACGAAACAGCGCGATGCGGTCGATCTTGCGCCGGTGCGCGGGCACATGTTCCTCAAAGCGCCAGCGCAGGCCGCCAAAGAAATCCAGCTGGCGGTCCTTGGGCTGGCCGCTGGCCGGATCGGTCCGCGCCAGCGCGAAATAGCCCGACCGGTCCAGCATCGCATCGCCCAGGCTGACCGCGTTGCGGTGCTGCGTCAGGTCGGGGGCATACAGATCGACGACATGGCACAGCATCGCATCGCGGCGTTCCTCGGCATGAAAGGCCAGCAGTTCGCGCACGTTGCGCGTCTCGCAGAAGGGGTGGAACAGATATTCGGCATTATAGCCGTAATAAAGCCAGGTGGTGGGCGCGCAGGCCGGGATCAGCGCATTGACCGCGCCGACCAGCGCATCGGGGCGGTGGACATCGTGGCGGATGCGGTGGATCTGGGCGGCCAGATCGGCGGGCAGCTGCAATTCGGGCGGGGCCAGCGCCAGAACCGCGCGAAAGCCCGCCTTCAGATGGTGGCGCAGCGTGCTTTCCGCCTCGACCAGATCCTCGATCAGGATCAGCGCGACGGGGCCCTTGGCCAGCACCGCGCGGCCCTGATCCAGAAATGCCCGCAGCGACGCGTAATCCATGGCACCCCCAACCGCACGCAACCCCAAACGCGCGCAAGATTGCGCGAGGCGGGGGCGAATGCAAGCCGGCGCGCTTGTCGGGCGGGGGTGTTTCGGGCTATCAGGCGGCGATCGCGAAAAGGATGGCCCAATGGCGGACGTGACCGAGCCCAAAAAGCTCCATATCAAGACCTATGGCTGTCAGATGAATGTCTATGACAGCGAGCGCATGGCCGAGGCGATGGGCGCGGAAGGCTATGTCCTGACCGACGACGCGGCCGAGGCCGATATGGTCCTGCTGAACACCTGCCACATCCGCGAAAAGGCCGCCGAAAAGGTCTATTCCGATCTGGGCCGCCTGCGCCCGCTGAAAAATGCCAAGCCTGATCTGAAGATCGGGGTGGCGGGCTGCGTCGCGCAGGCCGAGGGCGAAGAGATCCTGCGCCGGATGCCGCTGGTCGATCTGGTCGTCGGCTCGCAATCCTATCACCGGCTGCCCGCGATGGTGCGCGCGGTCGAGGCGGGCGAAAAGCCCGTCGACACCGATTTCCCGGCTGAAGACAAGTTCGACCACCTGCCCGAACGCCCCGCCAGCGCGCGGCCCACCGCCTTCCTGACGGTGCAGGAAGGCTGCGACAAGTTCTGCGCCTTCTGCGTTGTGCCCTACACCCGCGGGGCCGAGGTCAGCCGCCCCGTCGCCCGAATCCTGACCGAGGCGCGCAAGCTGGTCGCCAAGGGTGTCAAGGAAATCACCCTGCTGGGCCAGAATGTGAACGGCTATCACGGCGCGGGCGAGGATGGCGACTGGGGCCTTGGCCGCCTGGTGCGCGAACTGGCCCGGATCGAGGGGCTGGAACGCATCCGCTACACCACCTCGCACCCCAATGACATGAGCGACGACCTGATCGCGGCCCATGCCGAGGAAGCCAAGCTGATGCCCTATCTGCATCTGCCGGTGCAATCGGGGTCCGACCGCATCCTGAAGGCGATGAACCGCCGCCACACCGCCGAAGATTACCTGCGCCTGATCGAACGCATCCGCGCCGCGCGCCCCGACATGATGATGTCGGGCGATTTCATCGTGGGCTTCCCCGGCGAAACCGATGCCGATTTTGAGGCAACGATGGATCTGGTGCGCGCGGTGAATTACGGCATGGCCTACAGCTTCAAATATTCCGCCCGGCCCGGCACGCCGGCCGCTGACCGTGACCCGGTTGCCGCCGAAATCGCCGATGAACGCCTGCAGCGGCTGCAGGCGCTGATCACCCAGCAGCAGCGCGCGGCGCAAGCGGCGATGGTCGGGCGTGAGGTGGGCGTTCTGTTCGAAAAGCCCGGCCGCCTGCCGGGCCAGTGGGTCGGCAAGTCCGACTATCTGCACGCCGTCCACGTCAAGGCCGAGGGGCTGGCGCCCGGAACGCTGGCGCAGGTGCGCATCACCGCCAGCGCGCCCAATTCGTTGGCCGGTGAACTGATCACGGGCTGACCCCGGGGCGGGTTTCTTGTCATTTCGGTGAAATTACGCCCGCCGCACACGCAACTGTGAACCAATGCTTGCGTAGAATTCCAAGCGGGGGCACCATATCTGCGGCAACCTTGCTTTGGGAGATGCTTTTGGGCTTTAGCGCGATCACCCCCCCGCCTCGTTCCCAGGATGCGCATGAAACGCTGCTGGAATTCCCTGACAATCGGCTTCTGATCGAGCTTTGCGGCGAATTCGACCGCAATCTGGCGCAGATCGAGCACAAGCTGTCGGTTCACATCCTGCGACGCGGCAACCAGCTGGCGGTGGTCGGCACGCCCGAGGCACAGACACAGGCGGGCGCCGTTCTGGGCCAGCTTTACGGGCGGCTGGAACAGGGCCGTGCGGTCAATGCCGAGGAAATCGACGCCGCGATCCGCATGGGCGATCTGGGCCAGGATGCCGTGCCGCTGGACGAACAGATGGAGATGTTCGCCGCCGGTCACTATGAAATCCGCACCCGCAAGAAGCAGGTCGAACCCCGGACGGATGCGCAAAAAGCCTATGTGAAGCATCTGTTCGAACACGAACTGGCCTTTGGCATCGGGCCTGCGGGCACCGGCAAGACCTATCTGGCGGTGGCCGTGGGCGTGACCATGCTGATCGGCGGGCATGTCGACAAGATCATCCTGTCGCGCCCCGCCGTCGAGGCGGGCGAGCGTCTGGGCTTTCTGCCCGGCGACATGAAAGAAAAGGTCGATCCCTACATGCAGCCGCTGTATGATGCGCTGAACGACTTTCTGCCCGCCAAGCAGCTGGCCAAGCTGATGGAGGAAAAGCGCATCGAGATCGCGCCGCTGGCCTTCATGCGCGGGCGCACGCTGGCCAATGCCTTTGTTGTGCTGGATGAGGCGCAGAACGCCACCACCATGCAGATGAAGATGTTCCTGACCCGTCTGGGGCAGGGCAGCCGCATGGTCATCACCGGCGATCGCAGCCAGGTTGACCTGCCGCGCGGCGTGGCCTCGGGGCTGGCCGATGGCGAACGCATCCTGACCGGGGTGAAGGGCGTCAGCTTCAACTACTTCACCGCCGCCGATGTGGTGCGCCATCCCCTTGTCGCGCGCATCATCGCGGCCTATGACCGCGCCGATGGAGATGCTGGTTGACACATTGATCGAGGCGCCCGGCTGGGACGGGATCGACCTTGCCGGGCTGGGCGAACGCGCGGGGCGCGCGGTTCTGGCCGATCTGGGGCTGGATGCGGCGGGCTTTGAAATCTGCCTGATGGGCTGTGATGACGCGCGCATCGCGGAATTGAACGCCGATTTTCGTGGCAAGCCGCAGCCCACCAACGTGCTGTCCTGGCCGTCCGAGGAACGCGGGGCCGCGGTTGATGGTGATGCGCCCGACCGCCCCGAACCCGGCATGGCGATGATGCCCGAATCGCTTGGCGACATCGCGATCGCCTTTGAAACCTGCGCGCGCGAGGCCGCCGAACAGGGTAAGGATTTCGAAAGCCATGTGATGCACCTTCTGGTGCATGGCACCTTGCATTTGCTGGGATATGATCACATCCGCGACGGCGATGCCGCCTTGATGGAGGCCGCCGAAATCCGCATCCTTGACCGGATGGGGATCGCGAACCCATATGACTAAGGCCGCGCAACGCGGTTCTGATTTGGAAAGGACTGATGGCACAATCTGTTGACGGCTCTGCCGCCGCTGCTGCCGAGCCGCCCTCGGGCAGCGATGAGGCAGACAGTTCGCCTGAACCCGGCGCATCGCGCGGGTTCTTTGGCCGTATTCTTGACGCGCTAAGCCCATCCGAAGGCGATGGGGCCACACTGCCCCCCGCCGCGCCCACCGCGCCGGTCTTGCCGGGCCTGGGCAATCTGCGCCGCATGCGCGTGGGCGATGTCGCCATCCCCAAGGTGGAAATCGTGGCGGTCCCCGTCACCATCACCCGCGACGAACTGGTCGAGGTGTTCCGCGCGCAGGGCTTTTCGCGCCTGCCGGTGTTCAAGGACACGCTGGATACGCCGCTGGGCCTGATCCACCTGAAGGATCTGGCGCTGGAACATGGTTTTGGCGCCGCGGGGACGGGCCGGTTTTCGGTGCGCAAGATGCTGCGCCCGCTGCTTTACGTGCCGCCCTCGATGCCGATCGGGGTGCTGCTGCAGAAGATGCAGGCGCAGCGCACGCATATGGCGCTGGTGATCGACGAATATGGCGGGGTCGACGGGCTGGTCACGCTTGAAGACCTGATCGAACAGGTCATCGGCGAGATCGAGGATGAACATGATGAGGCCGAGGGCGGTTTCTGGGCCCAGGAAAAGCCCGGCCAATATCTGGTGCAGGCCCGCGCGCCGCTGGATGATTTCGAGGCCGAGATCGGCATGAAGCTGGCCGATGCCGAACAGGATGAGGAAATCGATTCGCTGGGCGGTCTGGTCTTCATGCAGATCGGTCGCGTGCCCGCGCGCGGCGAGGTGATCGTGGCCGCCAATGGCGTCGAATTCGAAATCGTCGATGCCGACCCGCGCCGGATCAAGCGGCTTCGGGTGCGGCTGCCGGGCGTGGCGCCGGCGGAATGATCGCGGGGCTGAGCCGCTGGTTGCGCGCCCCGGCGCGGCCTGACGCGCGGGCGCTGGGCCTTGCGGCGGCTTTGGGCGCGGGCGTGGCCGCGGGGCAGGCGCCGCTGGGCTGGTGGTTCGTGGCGCTGCCGGCGCTGGCGGGGCTGATCGCCTGGATTTTACGCGCACCTTCGGTCGCGCAGGCGGCCTGGGCGGGCTGGGCCGCGGGCTTTGGCTACGCGCTGGCCGCCATGTTCTGGATCGTGGAACCCTTTCTGGTGGACCCTTGGGTGCATGGCTGGATGGCGCCCTTCGCGCTGGTGCTGATGGCGGCGGGGATGGGTCTGTTCTGGGCGCTGGGCACGGGGCTGGGCGCGGCGCTGGCGCAGAGGCCGGTGGCGCGCGCGCTGGGGGTTGCGGCGGGGCTGGCGCTGTCGGATCTGCTGCGCAGCTATCTGTTCACGGGCTTTCCCTGGGTTCTGCTGGGCCATGTCTGGGTCGGCACCCCGGTGGCGCAGGCGGCGGCGGTTGTGGGGCCGGTGGGCTTGTCGCTGGTGACGACACTGCTGGCGGCGGGGCTGGCGCTGGCCTGGCCCGGCGCGGGGCCGCGGCGGACAGGGGGCGGGCGCGCGGCCTTGCGGCGGCTGGGGCCATCCGCGCTGGCGCTTGTGGCGCTGGCGGGGCTCTGGGCGGGGGGGGCGGCGCGTCTGGCCACGCCCGAGCCTGCCCGCGATACCCCGATCCGGCTGCGGCTGGTGCAGCCCAATGCGCCGCAGCATCTGAAATGGCATCCCGATTACCGACTGGATTACTTCTACCGCCATCTTGACCTGACCGCCGCGCCCGCAGATGCGCCCACCGATCTGGTGATCTGGCCCGAAACGGCGGTGCCTTTCCTGCTGGATCGCCCGGGCGACGGGCTGGCGATGATCGCCGAGGCCGCGGGCGGTGTGCCGGTGGCGCTTGGCGTGCAGCGCGCCGAGGGCCTGCGCTATTTCAACAGCCTGGCGGTGATCGGCGCCGATGCGCAGCCCGGCGCGGTCTATGACAAGTTCCACCTGGTGCCCTTTGGCGAATATATCCCCTTTGGCGATGCGCTGGCGCGTCTGGGCCTGCGGGCCTTTGCCGCGCAAGAGGGCAATGGCTATACCCCCGGGCCGGGCGCGCGGGTGCTGGATCTGGGCCCCTTGGGCCGGGTGCAGCCGCTGATCTGCTATGAGGCGGTCTTTCCCCAGGATCTGCGCGCGGCGCCCGAACGGCCCGACTGGCTGATGCAGGTCACCAATGACGCCTGGTTCGGCAATCTGTCCGGGCCCTGGCAGCATCTGGCGCAGGCGCGGCTGCGCGCGATCGAGACGGGCCTGCCGTTGGCGCGCGCGGCCAATACCGGCGTGTCGGCGGTGATCGACGGGCGCGGGCGGGTGGTGGCGGCGCTGGGGCTGGATCAGGCGGGCGTGGTCGATGCCGATCTGCCCGCGGCCCTGCCGGTCACGCCCTATTGGATCTGGGGCGACGGGCCGGTGGCGGGTGCGATCCTGGCACTGATCGCCGGGCTTGCGCTGCACGGACGCAGGGCGCGACGGCCAAAAGCCATTGACCCGCGCGGGGGCGCAGTCTAGGCAGGCGAAACGAACCGTCACAACGGCTTCCTGGCGTGGCGGGGATCATATCAATGGAGCACTTCCCGATGACACGACAGAATTACATCTTCACCTCCGAGTCCGTCTCGGAGGGGCATCCCGACAAGGTCTGCGACCGGATTTCCGATGCGGTGCTGGACGCGCTGCTGACCGAGGAGCCCAATGCCCGCGTCGCCTGCGAAACCTTTGCCACGACAAACCGTGTCATCGTCGGCGGCGAGGTCGGGCTGTCCAGCGCGGCGGCGCTGGATGTCTTCATGGGCCGGGTCGAGGGGATCGTGCGCGATTGCGTGCGCGACATCGGCTACGAACAGGACGAATTCCACTGGAACACGCTGAACGTGCAGAACTTTCTGCACCGCCAGTCGGCGCATATCGCGCAGGGCGTCGACAAGGACGGGGCGGGCGATCAGGGCATCATGTTCGGCTATGCCACCGATGAGACGCCCGAGCTGATGCCCGCGCCGATCCAGTATGCCCATGCGATCCTACGCCGCCTGGCCGAGGTGCGCAAATCCGGCGAACAGCCGACGCTGCGCCCCGATGCGAAATCCCAGCTGTCGGTGCGCTATGAAGGCGGTCGCCCGGTCGGCGTCAGCTCGATCGTGCTGTCCACCCAGCATGCCGATGCCCGCCAGACCAGCGCCGATATCCGCGCCATCGTGGAACCCTATATCCGCGAGATCCTGCCCGAGGGCTGGATCACCGACCAGACCGAATGGTGGGTCAACCCCACAGGCACCTTCGTGATTGGCGGGCCGGATGGCGATGCGGGGCTGACCGGGCGCAAGATCATCGTGGATACCTATGGCGGCGCCGCGCCGCACGGGGGCGGAGCGTTTTCCGGCAAGGACCCGACCAAGGTGGACCGCTCGGCCGCCTATGCGGCGCGCTATCTGGCCAAGAACGTGGTCGCGGCGGGGCTGGCACGCAAATGCGTGATCCAGCTGTCCTATGCGATCGGCGTGGCCAAGCCGCTGTCGATCTATGCCGATACGCAAGGTACGGGCCTGGTGCCCGATGCCGAGATTGAGCGGGTCGTGGCGCAATGCATGGACCTGACGCCGCGCGGTATTCGCACGCATCTGGACCTGTGCCGCCCGATCTATGCCCGCACCGCGGCCTATGGCCATTTCGGCCGCGCGCCCGAGGCCGATGGCGGTTTCAGCTGGGAACGCACCGATCTGACCGAGGCGCTGAAAAAGGCGCTGTGATCGCATCGCGGCAGGGCTTGGCCCGGCGGACGGGGCGCGCCGATCAGGGCGCGCCCTTTTGCGTTGCTGGCGGTGCCGGGGCCTGCCCGGTCGCGCGCGGGTGGTGCGGATGCCTCCGGCGGAGGTATTTGGGGCAAGATGAAAGGGCCGCCGCGCCGGGCCTGTCGGCGGCTTGGCCTTGACCTTGGGTCGGCAGGGGCGCTAGAGCCCGCGGCCATGAGCGAGAACACCCCCAAACCCGAGACCGGGCCCGATGCCGGCCCCGAATGGCGCAATTTCTATGGGCGCCGGTCGGGCAAGACCATGCGCCCCAGCCAGAAGGCCTATCTGTCCGAGGATCTGGAGACGCTGCGCCCGCGCGGCATTTCGCGCGAGGAAAACCCCGCGCGTGAGATCATCGATCCGGCCACGATCTTTGGCAACGACCATCCGGTCTGGCTGGAGGTGGGTTTTGGCGGGGGCGAGCATCTGGTGCATATGGCTGCGCGCTATCCGGGCATCAACATCATCGGCTGCGAGCCCTTCATCAACGGCGTGGCGATGCTGTTGGGCAAGATCCGCGCGGCGGGGGTGACGAACCTGGCGGTGCATCCGGGCGATGCGCGCGATCTGATGGATGTGTTGCCCGAGGGGTGCATCGAAAAGGCCTTTCTGAACTATCCCGACCCTTGGCCCAAGCGCCGCCACCACCGGCGCCGGTTCGTGACGCAGGATCATCTGGTGCCGCTGGCGCGCTGCCTTGCCCCGGGGGCCGAGTTCCGCGTGGCGACCGATATCCCGAGCTACATGGAGCAGGCGCTACAGGAAGTGCCGAAGGCGGGCTTCGCGCTGGTGGCGCATTCCGGCGCGCCCTGGGACGACTGGATTTCCACGCGCTACGAACAAAAGGCCCTGCGTGAAGGCCGCGTGCCCGATTACGCGACCTTTGTCCGGATCGGCGCCCAAGGGTGATTTACGCCCCCCAAGCCTTGGGCTAACACGGGGACGAGCAAGAGGGAGGCACCCATGTCCGGCCACGGCGATCCGATTCCGATGATGTCCCGCAAGGGCGGGCCGCTGCGCGGCGTGGCCGAGGTGCCGGGCGACAAGTCGATCTCGCACCGCGCGCTGATCCTGGGGGCGCTGTCGGTGGGCGAGACGCGGATCACCGGCCTTCTGGAAGGCCAGGATGTGCTGGACACCGCCAAGGCGATGCGCGCCTTCGGGGCCGAGGTGACGCGGCTGGCCCCCGGCGAATGGGTCGTGCAGGGCGTGGGCGTGGGCGGCTTTGCCGAACCCGCCGATGTCATTGATTGCGGCAATTCGGGCACGGGCGTGCGGCTGATCATGGGCTGTATGGCAACCTCGGCGATCAGCGCGACCTTTACGGGCGATGCATCGTTGCGCAAGCGGCCGATGGGGCGGGTGACCGATCCGCTGGCACTGTTCGGGGCGCGGGCCCATGGGCGCGCGGGCGGGCGGCTGCCGATGACCGTGGTCGGCGCGGCGGACCCGGTGCCGGTGCGCTACACGGTGCCGATGCCCTCGGCGCAGGTGAAATCGGCGGTGCTGCTGGCGGGGCTGAACGCGCCCGGCCAGACCGTGGTGATCGAGAAGGAAGCGACGCGCGATCATACCGAGCGCATGCTGCGTGGCTTTGGCGCGGAACTGAGCGTTGAGGAGACGCCCGAGGGCCGTGTCATCACGCTGCAGGGCCAGCCCGAATTGCGCGGGCAGGCGGTGGCGGTGCCGCGCGATCCGTCCTCGGCGGCCTTCCCGGTCTGCGCGGCGCTGCTGGTGCCGGGGTCGGACATCCTTGTGCCCGGCGTAAGCCAGAACCCCACGCGCAACGGCCTGTTCACGACGTTGGTGGACATGGGCGCAGACATCACCTTTGAAAACCCGCGCGAAGAGGGCGGCGAGCCGGTGGCCGACCTGCGTGTGCGCCATTCGGCGCTGAAGGGGATCGAGGTTCCGGCCGAACGTGCGGCCTCGATGATCGACGAATATCCGGTGCTGGCGGTGGTTGCCGCCTGCGCCAGCGGCACCACGGTGATGCGCGGGATCAAGGAGCTGCGCGTGAAGGAAAGCGACCGGATCGACGCGATGGCGCGCGGGCTTGAGGCTTGCGGCGTGCGCGTGGAAGAGGATCAGGACACGCTGATCGTTCACGGGCTTGGCCCGGATGGTGTGCCGGGCGGGGCGACCTGCGCCACCCATATCGACCACCGCATCGCCATGAGCTTCCTGGTGCTGGGGCTGGTGTCGCAGCAGCCGATCGCGGTCGATGACGGCTCGCCGATCGCGACCTCGTTCCCGACGTTCGATGGCCTGATGGCGGGGCTGGGCGCCACGATCGAACGGCGCGCCTGAGGCAGGGTGCGGATGCCTCCGGCGGAGGTATTTGGGGCAAGATGAAAATGCTGCTTCTTCTTGGCAAAAATACTCAGGATGCAGCGGCGGCCTGAAGCGCGGGGGCGGGGATGAGGTTCACGGTAGCCATCGACGGGCCGGCGGCGGCGGGCAAGGGAACGATCAGCCGGGCGCTGGCCGCGCGGTTCGGGTTTGCGCATCTGGATACGGGGCTGCTGTATCGCGCGGTCGGCGCGCTTGTGGCTGAGGGCGCCGATCCGGTCGCGGCGGCGCGGGGGCTTTCGGCGGCGGATCTGGCGCGCGCGGATCTGCGCAGTCTGGCCGCGGGCGAGGCGGCCTCAAAGGTTGCGGTGATGCCCGAGGTGCGTGCGGCGCTTGTGGACTTTCAGCGCCGCTTTGCCCGGGGCCAGGGCGGCGCGGTGCTGGACGGGCGCGACATCGGCACGGTGATCTGCCCCGAGGCCGAGGTGAAGCTGTTCGTGACCGCCAGCGCGTCGGTGCGGGCGCATCGCCGCTGGCTGGAGGTTGGCGGGGATGAGGCCGAGGTGCTGGCCCAGGTCATCGCGCGCGACCGGCGCGACAGTGAACGCGCCACCGCGCCGATGCGGCCCGCCGGGGATGCCGTGGTGATCGACACCTCGGAGATGGGGATCGACGAGGCGGTCGAGCATGCGGCCGCGGTGATCCGCCAAAAGCTGCCGCAGGCGGGCTGAAACCGGGGCTTGCGCGATTCCATGCTTGCCGGATCGGGGATTCGTCCCTATACGGACCCGGTCCCAAGGGCCCGGCTTTGCCGTGGCCCGCTTGTGGCATTGCAACGAAAGACCGGCGGAGCCAACCGCATGGCCTGTGAAACACACGAAAAGGAAACTGTGACGCATGTGCGCTAAAGCGACTATGGAAGAATTCGAGGCCCTTCTGAACGAGAGCCTGGAAATCGACACCCCGAACGAAGGTTCGGTGGTCAAGGGCAAGGTCATCGCCATCGAGGCGGGCCAGGCCATCATCGACGTCGGCTACAAGATGGAAGGCCGCGTCGATCTGAAAGAATTCGCCAATCCCGGCGAGGCCCCCGCGATCGCCGTGGGCGATGAGGTCGAGGTTTACCTGGACCGCGTCGAAAACGCGCGTGGCGAGGCTGTCATCAGCCGTGAGAAGGCCCGCCGTGAGGAAGCCTGGGACCGTCTGGAAAAAGCCTATGCCAGCGAAGAGCGCGTCGATGGCGCCATCTTCGGCCGCGTCAAGGGTGGCTTCACCGTCGATCTGGGCGGCGCCGTGGCCTTCCTGCCGGGCAGCCAGGTTGACGTGCGCCCCGTGCGCGATGCAGGCCCCCTGATGGGTCTGAAGCAGCCGTTCCAGATCCTGAAGATGGACCGTCGCCGCGGCAACATCGTGGTGTCGCGCCGCGCGATCCTGGAAGAAAGCCGCGCCGAACAGCGCGCCGAAGTCATCGGCAACCTCACCGAGGGTCAGGTTGTGGACGGCGTGGTCAAGAACATCACCGAATACGGTGCCTTCGTTGACCTGGGCGGCGTTGACGGCCTGCTGCACGTCACAGACATGGCCTGGCGCCGCGTCAACCACCCGTCCGAGATCCTGTCGATCGGCGAGACCGTCAAGGTCCAGGTCGTCAAGATCAACAAGGAAACCCACCGTATCAGCCTGGGCATGAAGCAGCTGCAGAACGATCCGTGGGATTCGGTGGAACGGTCCTACCCGATCGGTTCGGTCCACAAGGGCCGCGTGACCAACATCACCGATTACGGCGCGTTCGTCGAACTGGAAGCCGGTGTCGAGGGTCTGGTTCACGTCAGCGAAATGTCCTGGACCAAGAAGAACGTGCACCCCGGCAAGATCGTTTCGACCTCGCAAGAGGTTGACGTCATGGTGCTGGAAATCGATCCCGCCAAGCGCCGCGTGTCGCTGGGTCTCAAGCAGACCATGCGCAACCCGTGGGAAGTGTTCTCGGAAACCCATCCGGTCGGCACCGTCATCGAGGGTGAAGTCAAGAACATCACCGAATTCGGTCTGTTCATCGGCCTGGAAAACGACATCGACGGCATGGTTCACCTGTCCGACCTGTCGTGGGAACAGCGTGGCGAAGACGCGATCCAGAACTACCGCAAGGGCGATGTGGTCAAGGCCGTCGTCACCGAGGTGGATGTCGAGAAGGAACGCATCTCGCTGTCGATCAAGTCGCTGGATGCCGACAACTTCTCGGATGCGGTTGATGGCGTGAAGCGGGGTTCGGTCATCACCGTGGCCGTGACCGCGATCGAGGATGGCGGCATCGAGGTCGAATACAACGGCATGAAGTCCTTCATCCGTCGCTCCGACCTGTCGCGTGACCGTGCCGACCAGCGCCCCGAGCGTTTCCAGGTTGGCGACAAGGTCGACGTGCGCGTGACCAATGTCGACTCCAAGACCCGCCGTCTGGGCCTGTCGATCAAGGCGCGCGAGATCGCCGAAGAGAAAGAGGCCGTGGAACAGTACGGTTCGTCCGACTCGGGTGCCTCGCTGGGCGATATCCTGGGCGCCGCGCTGAAAGGCTCGGGCGACCGCTAAGCCTGTGGGGCCGCCCCTGCGGCGGCCCTGACCCTTTGACGGCCCCGCCCCCGTGGCGGGGCCGTTTTCGTTGCCCCGATTCGCGCCCCCGGCGCGCTTTGCCGCCCTCAGCGCCCGCGCGCTATGCGCAAAAACCCCTTCCCCCTGCGAAGGAGTGGCGGAAATCCGCTTTATTCCAAGCCTTTGCTGTTTGTGCCGCGCGATTTTCTGCCTATAGTCGGGCAGATAACGCCCGGGGGGTTCGCCCGGGGGACTCTGGGGGGATTTGCCACATGATCCGATCCGAACTGATCGCCAAGATCGCCGAAGAAAACCCGCATCTGTTCCAGCGCGACGTCGAGAAGATCGTGAACACGATCTTTGAGGAAATCGTCGAGGCGATGGCCCGGGGCGACCGGGTGGAGCTGCGCGGCTTCGGGGCGTTCTCGGTCAAAAAACGTGACGCGCGCACGGGCCGCAACCCGCGCACCGGCGACACGGTCGAGGTAGAGGAAAAGCACGTTCCCTTCTTCAAGACCGGCAAGCTGCTGCGTGACCGGCTGAACGGCGAGGACAGCTGATGATCCGCGCCCTGCGCTACCTGTTCCTGGCCGCGCTTGCGGTGGTGATGATCGCGCTGGCGCTGTCGAATCGCGCGCCGGTGGAATTGCGCGCCCTGCCGCCCGAAGCCGGTGCCTTCCTGGGCGTCGACTGGGCGGTGCAGGTTCCGCTGTTCCTGGTGATTCTGGGCGGGGTGCTGTTGGGGCTGTTGATCGGCTTTGTCTGGGAATGGATGCGCGAACACCGCCTGCGGGCCGAAGCCGCCCAGACCCGGCGCGAGGCGGAACGCCTGTCGCGTGAGGTGAAGAAGCTGCGCCAGGATACGCAGGGCCCGCAGGATGATGTGCTGGCGCTACTGGATAATTCGGCGCGCAAGGCCTAGATCGGGGCCATGACCATCCGTGTGAAAATCTGCGGGCTGACCGAGCCTTCTGCCGTGGCCGCCGCTGTCGCGGCCGGGGCGGCCTATCTGGGCTTTGTGTTTTTCCCGAAATCGCCGCGCAACCTGGCCATCGCGCAGGCCCGCGCGCTGGCGCTTGATGTGCCGATGGGCGTGGCCAAGGTGGCGCTGGTTGTCGATGCCGATGATGCCACGATCGCGGCGATCCTGGATCAGGTTCCGATCGACATGCTGCAACTGCATGGCCACGAAAGCCCCGATCGCGTGGCGCAGGTGCGCGCCCGCTTCGGGCTGCCGGTGATGAAGGCGGTGGGCATTGCCGAACCCGCCGATCTGGACCGGCTGCCCGCCTATGAGGCGGTGGCCGATCAGATCCTGGTCGATGCCAAGGCCCCCAAGGGCGCGGCGCTGCCCGGCGGCAACGGTCTGGCCTTTGATTGGCGGCTGATCGCGGGGCGCAAATGGGACAAGCCCTGGATGCTGGCGGGCGGGCTGACGCCCGACAACGTTGCCGCGGCGGTGCGGCTGACGGGGGCGCGGCAGGTGGATGTGTCCTCGGGCGTGGAAAGCGCGCCGGGGGTCAAGGATGGCGCGCTGATCCGGGCGTTCGTCGCGGCGGCCTCGGCATGATCCGCTGGCGCGCGGCGGTTGCGGACGATGTGCCCGCGGTGGTGGCGCTGCTGGCCGATGACGTGCTGGGTAAGGCGCGCGAGGGCACGGATCTGGCCACCTATCAGGCCGCCTTTGCCGCGATGCAGGCCGAGGGCGCCAATCACCTGATCGTGGCCGAGGATGTGGCGGGCCGGATCGTGGCGACCTATCAGATCACCTTCATCTCGGGGCTGTCGCTGCGCGCGGCGCGCCGGGCGCAGCTGGAATCGGTTCGGGTGGCAGGCGATCTGCGCGGGCAGGGCGTCGGGGCCGCGCTGATCGCCGATGCCGAGGCCCGCGCCCGCGCCGCCGGGTGCCGGCTGCTGCAGTTGACCACCAACAAGGCCCGTGCCCGCGCGCAGGAATTCTACGCGCAGCTTGGCTTTACCCCGAGCCATATTGGCTTTAAACGCGAGTTGGACTGACAGGGGACCAGCATGGCCGAAGATCTTATCAATTCCTTCAAGACCGGGCCGGATGAGAACGGCCGCTTCGGCATTTTCGGCGGGCGGTTCGTGTCCGAAACGCTGATGCCGCTGATCCTGGAGCTTGAGGCGCAGTATGAACACGCCAAGACCGATGCCAGCTTCTGGGCGCAGATGGACGATCTGTGGAAACATTACGTCGGCCGCCCCAGCCCGCTGTATTATGCCGAGCGTCTGACCGAACATCTGGGCGGGGCCAAGATCTACCTCAAGCGTGATGAGCTGAACCACACCGGCGCGCACAAGATCAACAACGTGCTGGGCCAGATCCTGCTGGCGATGCGGATGGGCAAGACGCGCATCATCGCGGAAACCGGCGCGGGTCAGCATGGCGTGGCGACCGCCACCGTTTGCGCGCGGTTCGGGTTGAAATGCGTGGTCTACATGGGCGCGACCGATGTGGAACGCCAGGCGCCCAACGTGTTCCGGATGCGCCTGCTGGGGGCCGAGGTGGTGCCGGTGACCTCGGGGCGCGGCACGCTGAAGGATGCGATGAACGACGCGCTGCGGGACTGGGTGACCAATGTGCGCGACACCTTCTATTGCATCGGCACGGTCGCGGGGCCGCATCCTTACCCCGCGATGGTGCGCGATTTCCAGTCGATCATCGGCAAGGAAACCCGCGAACAGATCATGGAACGCGAAGGCCGCCTGCCCGATACGATCATCGCTGCGATCGGCGGCGGGTCGAACGCGATGGGCCTGTTCTATCCCTTCCTGGACGACACATCCGTGCGCATCATCGGCGTTGAGGCCGGGGGCAAGGGCGTCAACGAAAAGATGGAACATTGCGCAAGCCTGACCGGCGGGCGCCCGGGTGTTCTGCATGGCAACCGCACCTATCTGCTGCAGGATGACGATGGCCAGATCCTGGAAGGCCATTCGATTTCCGCGGGCCTCGACTATCCCGGGATCGGGCCGGAACATGCCTGGCTGCATGATATGGGCCGCGCCGAATATGTCTCCATCACCGATACCGAGGCGCTGGAGGCTTTTCAGCTGTGCTGTGCGCTGGAAGGGATCATCCCCGCGCTGGAACCCAGCCATGCGCTGGCCCATGTGATCAAGATCGCGCCCGTCCTGCCCAAGGATCACCTGCTGGTGATGAACATGTGTGGCCGCGGCGACAAGGACATCTTCACCGTCGCCCGTCATCTTGGCTTTGACATGAAGGCCTAAGCGCAGCTTTGGCCCCCCGACGGGCGCGCCTTTGCGCCCGTCACGCCCCGGCGCCGGGCAATAACCGCGCCAGCCCCGCGACCAGCGCCGCATCGCCATCGCCCGCCACCGCGGCCACGCCCTGCGCGGCCAGCGCGGCGGCGTAAAGCCCTGGCCAGTCGCCCCTTCCCAGCACCCGCACCGGCTGGCCCAGCCACCACGGCCGGGTCGCCGCCAGCGCGGCGCCGATCAGGCTGCCTGTCTGGGTGGCGGCGGATGCCTCGGGCGCGCCCAAGTGGCGCAGCATCCGTTCGGGGCGCGACAGGCTGTCGGACAGGGCGGTCAGGAAATCCGGGTCATCGGGGGCGGGCGGGGTCAGGCCAAAGGCCGTGGCCAGCGTGGCATCGGCGGTGGCAACTGCGCTGACGACTTCGCCCGCGCTGATCTGCGCCCAGATGCAGCGCGGCCCCGGCAGGCAGATCACCCCGTCAAAGCCCGGCGCGGCGGCCAGCACCCCGCCGATCCGTGCGGCGGCGGCGGCGGGCAGGGTCAGGGGCGGATTGGCCTGCACCAGCCCCGGCAGATGGATGACACCGGCGGCATCGGGGCGCGGCAGGTCCGGGGCTTGGGGCAGGGGCGGGCAGGGCAGGGCGCGCGACGCCGGATGGTTCAGCCCCGCCGCCACCACCGGCAGCACCCCTTGGCCCGGGCCGCCGCGCCAGTCTGCAAGGCGCGCCGGGGCCTCGGCCATCGGGGCCTGCCAGCGTGCCCGGATCTGGCCCGTCGCATCCACGCCAAAGGCGCGCAGGCCTGCGGCCTCTGCCTCCAGTGCGATCCAGGAAATTGTGCTGTTCATGGCGCCGCCCCGTTTTGCCCGGTCTGGCGGCGCAGAAAGCACGCTTTCGCCCGGCGATCAACCGATCGCGCGGATCAGTTTTGGGCCAGACAGTCCAGCAGGGTCTGTGCCATGTCGCCCAGCAGCCGGTCATAAAGCGCCGGGCCCGGGTCCAGCAGGCTGCCCGCGGGGTCAAGCGTACCGCCCAGCCGAACCTCGGTGCCCTCAACCACGATGGCCAGCTGCTTGGGGTCGTGCTGCGCCTCGGGGAAGGCACAAACAACGCCCTGCGCGTCCAGGCGGTCGCGCAGATCGGCCAGATGCCGGGCACCCGGCGCGGTGGCATCGCCAAGGTTGACCGAACCGGCGACGTTCAGCCCGTAATGGCTTGCGAAATAACCGTAAGCGTCGTGAAAGACGATGAAGGGCGCATCGCGCACCGGGGCCAGATCGGCGGCAAGCCGGGCATCCAGCGCCGCGATCCGCGCGCTTGCGGCGTCGGCATTGGCGCTGTAGCGCGCGGCATTTTCCGGATCGGCGGCCGACAGTTCCGCCGCGATCACCGCCAGCCAGGCGTGGGCATTGGCCGGGTCAAGCCAGGCGTGGGGGTCAAGCCCGTCGTGGGCGTGATCGGCGTGATCCTCGGCGCCGTGTTCCTCGGTGTCATGCGCCTCGGCATCATGGTCGTCGTGGTCGTCATGCCCGCCGTGATCATGGGCCGCAGCATCGCCGAAATCGCGGCGGAAGGTGGTCTCGGCCTCCAGCAGGGCAACGGTGCGGGTGTCGGCGGCCAGCCCGTCCAGCGCGCGGTCAAGCCAGGGGGTCATGCGCGCGCCCACCCAGAAGACCAGGCCCGCATCCTGCAGCGCGCGCGCATCGGCGGGGCGCATCTGATAGTTATGGGCATTCGCGCCCCGATCCAGCAGCAATGTGGGCGTGCCCAGATCGCCCATCACATCGGCCACCAGCGCATGCACGGGCGGGATGTCCGTCACGACAGCGGGGGGCGCAGCCAGAGCGGGCAGGGCGGCAAAGCCAAGCGGCGCAAGCGCCAGAAGGGGAAGGCGGGACATGGGAACTCCGTTACGGCTTGTAGGTTCGGCGGGCGTTATTTATGTTATAGCGTAACAGGTCAAGAGAAATGTGATAAGATAACCAAATGCAGGATATCCCCCCGCAGCCAGACCCGCAGCCCGATCCGGCCACGCTGGCCTTTGCCCGCCATGACCACAGCCATTGTGCGGGCGACACGCTGGCCCGGGCCGAGGCAGTGGCCGCCGAACGCGGCGCGCGGCTGACCCCGGTGCGGCGGCGCGCGCTGGAAATCCTGCTGGAAGCGCATCGCGCCATGGGCGCCTATGAGGTGCTGGACCGGCTGGCCGCCGATGGCTTTGGCCATCAGCCGCCCGTGGCCTATCGCGCGCTGGAATTTCTGGTGGAACATGGGCTGGCCCATCGCATCCGGCGGCTGAACGCCTTTGCCGCCTGCATGCACCCCGGCCAGGACCATGCCCCGGTCTTCCTGATCTGCCGGGCCTGCGACAGCGTGGCCGAGGCCGCGGGCGAACCTGTGCGCGCCGCGCTGGATACGGCGGCGGCGGCGGTCGGGTTCACGGTTGAGCGCGCCAATATCGAGGCATTGGGCCTGTGCCCCGCCTGCACCCAGGGGGCCGCGGCATGAGCCTGATCGAAGCGCGGGGCCTGGGGGTGCGTCACGGCGGCGCGGCGGTGCTGCAGGGGGTGAATTTTGCCATCGACCGGGGTGAAATCGTGACCGTGGTCGGGCCCAATGGCTCGGGCAAATCGACGCTGATCCGGGCGCTGATCGGCCTGCAACCGCTGGCCGAGGGCCGGGTGACGCGCGCGCCGGGGCTGCGGATCGGCTATGTGCCACAGCGGCTGCATCTGGATGCCAGCCTGCCGATGACGGTGCGCCGCTTTCTGTCGTTGCCGCGCCGGGTCAGCGATGCCGCCGCGCGCGAGGCGTTGGCGCGGACCGGCGTGGCGGGGCTGGAGACGCGGCAGATGGCGGGGCTTTCGGGCGGGCAGTTTCAGCGCGTGATGCTGGCCCGCGCGCTGTTGGCCCGGCCCGATATCCTGATTCTGGATGAGGCGACGCAAGGCCTGGACCAGCCCGGCACCGCGGCCTTCTATCGCCTGATCGAAGAGGTGCGGGCCGACACCGGCGCCGCCGTGCTGATGGTCAGCCACGATTTGCATGTGGTCATGTCGGCCTCGGACCGGGTGATCTGTCTGAACGGGCATATCTGCTGCGAGGGCACGCCGCGGGTCGTATCCGCCGCGCCGGAATATCGCGCGCTGTTCGGGCTGGGCACGGGCGGGGCCTTTGCGCTGTATCGGCACGACCATGACCACGATCACGACCATGACGCGGGCCACGGCCATGATCCGGCCCACCCGCATCAGGCCCATCCGCATTCCCACGGCAACACCTGCGCGGGGCACGATCATGCTTGACGATTTTCTGACCCGCGCCGCGCTGGCGGGGCTTGGCCTGACGCTGGCGACCGGCCCCCTGGGGGCGCTGGTTGTGTGGCGGCGCATGGCCTATTTCGGCGATGCCACGGCCCATGCCGCGATCCTGGGGGTGGCGATTTCCTTTGGCTTTGGCCTGTCGGTCTATGCCGGCACGTTGGCGGTGGCGCTGGGCATGGCGATCACGGTGGCCACGCTGGCCGGGCGGGGCCATGCGATGGATACGACGCTGGGGGTGCTGGCGCATTCGGCGCTGGCGCTGGGGCTGGTCGCGGCCTCGTTCCAGTCGGGCCTGCGGGTGGACCTGAGCGCCTGGCTGTTTGGGGATATCCTGGCGGTCAGCCGCGCCGATCTGGCGGTGGTGGCGGGGGGCGCGGTGGCGGTGCTGGCGCTGCTGGTCTGGCGCTGGCAGGGGCTGTTGACCGCCACGGTGAATGAGGAACTGGCCCAGGCCGCCGGGCTGAACCCGCGGCACGAACGCCTGGCGCTGACCCTGGCGCTGGCGCTGGTGGTGGCGGTGTCGATCAAGATTGTCGGGGCGCTGCTGATCTCGGCGCTGCTGATCATTCCGGCGGCGGCGGCGCGCGGGGTGGCGCGCACGCCCGAACAGATGGCGGTGGCGGCCACATTGGCGGGGGCGGTGTCGGTTCTGGCAGGGCTGGGCGCATCCATGCGGTTCGGCACACCCGCGGGGCCGTCGATCGTGACGGCGGCCGCGGCGCTGTTTTTGCTGTCGCTGCCGCTGCGCGGACGGGTGGGCGGCTGAACGCCCGCCTTACCGCCCGACGCTGGTATAGGCGATAAAGCCCGCCTTGGCGGCATCGGCCTGATTATAGATGTTGCGCAGGTCCGCCATCCGCGCCACCGTCATCTTGCGGGCCAGTTTCGCCAGATCCAGCGCGCGGAATTCGTTCCATTCCGTCAGGATCACCACGCAATCGGCGTTATGGGCGGCCTTGTAGGCATCATCGGCCCAATGCACGCCGGGCAGCAGCGCCTCGCCCTCGGCTTTGCCTTGCGGATCGACGACGCGCACCTTGGCGCCGGCCCCCACCAGCGCGGGCACGATCGTCAGCGCGGGGGCATCGCGCATGTCGTCGGTATTGGGCTTGAACGTCACCCCCAGCACCGCCACCGTCTTGCCATTGACCGAGCCCTCGCACAGATCGACCACCTTGTCGATCATCCGCCGCTTCACCTCATCATTGACCTTGATGACGGTTTCCACGATCTGCATGGGCACGGCATGATCCTGGCCCATCCGGGCCAATGCCTTGGTATCCTTGGGGAAACAGGATCCGCCATAGCCGGGCCCGGCATGCAGGAACTTGTTGCCGATGCGCCCGTCCAGGCCCATGCCGCGCGACACCTCCTTGATATTCGCGCCCACCCGTTCGCACAGCTGCGCGATTTCGTTGATGAAGGTGATCTTGGTCGCCAGAAAGGCGTTGGCGGCGTATTTGATCAGCTCGGCCGTTTCCAGATCGGTATAAAGGATCGGGAATTCCCGCAGGAACAGCGGGCGATAGATCTCGCCCATCACCGCCCGTGCGCGATCCGAGGTGACGCCGACGACGATCCGGTCGGGGCGCATGAAATCGTCGATCGCCGCGCCCTCGCGCAGGAATTCGGGGTTCGAGGCCACGTCGAATTCCGCATCGGGCCGCACCCGGCGGATCGTGTCGGCCACCATCTGGTTGGTGCCCACCGGCACGGTCGATTTCGTCACGACCACGGTGTAATGGGTCATGGTGCGGGCGATTTCCTCGGCCGCGGCGGTGACATAGGTCAGATCGGCATGGCCGTCGCCGCGCCGGGTGGGCGTGCCCACGGCGATAAAGACCGCGTCGGCACCGTCCAGCGCCGCCGCCAGATCCTGCGTGAACGACAGCCGACCGGCGGCCACGTTCTTGGCCATCAGCTGATCCAGACCCGGTTCAAAGATCGGGACCTCGCCGCGCAGCAGCATGTCGATCTTGCGCGGGTCCTTGTCGACGCAGACCACCTCATGGCCGAAATCGGACAGGCACACCCCCGAGACAAGCCCGACATATCCGGTTCCGATCATTGCGATTTTCATGTGCCAGTCCCCAAGCCGATTGCGCGGGAACATTCGCCCGCGCCCCCTGTCGTGTCAACTGATGGGGCGCGCGTCGGGGGGGCAAATGGGGCAGGGGTGTGGCGGCTGTCGCCGGCACGGGTTAGGGTCGGGCGGGGAATCTGGCTATTCTGCAACAGTTGTATGCGCTGCGGTGCAGCGCACCCGGATTTTTCTTTGCAACCCAGCACATCTGTGCAACTGTCAAACGTGATGCTGTCGGCGTCGGCGGCTCTCTACAGTAATGACGGAGAATATCATGAAAAAAATCGCTACTCTCGCGCTGGCCCTCGGCCTGACCGCTTCGACCGCTTTCGCCGGCGGCTACTCGGCTCCCGTCGTGGAAGCTGAACCGGTTGTTGTCGAGGAATCGTCCTCGTCGAACCCGGGCCTGATCGTTCCGGCGCTGCTGCTGCTGGGCGTCATCGCCGCGGCTTCGTCGGATTCCTGATCCGACCGATCCGCAAGGATTTGGGATGGCCGGAGAGCTTGGCTCTCCGGTCATTTCATTTTGGCGGGCTGCATCGACCGGTGTCGGCTGACCAATGGGATGCGCCTTGCGAAAATGCCAAGGCCCGCCGCGATGCGACGGGCCTGTGGCGTGAAAGGGGCCGGGTGTCAAAGGGTCAGGGGCGCAGGGTCTGGATCGTGACATGGCCCAGCTGCGGGCCGATCCATTGCCGCGACAGCACGATATAGCCAGCGCCGTTGACGACATAGTTGTTGTCAAAGCGCAGACCTGAGCCGGTGCAGGCTTCCTTGACCTGTTGCCCGTTATGCGGCGTTCCGGCGATTTCGAAGGCCTGATTTGCGCCCAGGGTAACCGTGCAGCGCAGCGGCAGCGGGCGTTCGATCCCCTCGCCATCCAGATAGCGGTGCAGTTTGTCGGCGCTGCCCGCGCGCCGACCGCGCACCAGCGCCGTGACCGCGGCCAGTTCGGATGACATAAGGTCGTGGCCCAGCCCCCGGGTGCCCGCCAGCATCCCGTCGCGCAGGATCAGGCCCTGCTGGTTCGGCGTCATGTAGCTGCGCATCGCGCCATTCTGCCCGCTCAGGCCCAGAACGGTGGTCAGGCCCTGCGCCTCCAGCGTGGCCAGAATCAGTGGCCCGCGATTGGACGCCAGCGCAGACCGCGCCATCGCCTCGGTATCGACGGGGGCGGCCTTGGTCTTGCCAGGCATCAGCGTGGCGACCACGCCGCGCACCACGCCGCCCGCGATCTGCGCCTTTTCGGTCTGGCCCGTATCGCTGCCGCAGCCCGCGACCAGCGCCAGCCCCGCCGCCAGAAACGCCGCACGTGCCCCGATCATCGCCAGAACCTCCCCCAGCCGTCATAGAGATCGCCCGTGTGGTTGCCGCGCACGGTTTCATACAGCCGGCCGTCCACCTCCAGGCGGGCGCCGCCGTCGCGCGTCAGCGGGCGGATCGTCGTCTTGACCTTGTTGACCGAGGGCTTGCCCGTCGTCCAGGCCACCGGTATCGAGACGCGGATGCCCTTGTCGAATGACCCTTCGCCGAATTCTTCCTCGGACATGTCGGTGAAGGTGGCGAATGCCCCCACGCTCCAGCCATTGGCGAATTCGCGGTCGATGGTGATGGTGGCGCCCCAATCCTCGTTCAGATAGCGGCCCACGTCCAGCTGGCCGGTAAAGCCCTTGCCGATGTCGTAATAGGCCGAGGCATGGCCAGTCAGCACCTCATAGTCGTGAAAGCCGAAATGCTGCTTGAAATCGCGCTGGCGGACGTAATTCGCCTCAAGGCCCAGGGCCAGGCGGCTGTCCACCGGCTTCCACAGCAATTCACCCGACACGCCGCCATACATCCGTTCCAGCAGGCCCACGGTGACGCGGCTATACAGGTTTTCGCCCGGCCGCGCATACCAGCCCATGGTCAGGTTCTGGATCGCCAGATCGCCGTTCTTCTGGTATTCGACCAGATCAGAGCGCACATGCGTGCAGCGCGGCGGGTCCAGCACGGTGCAGCCATCGTCGGTCCAGGCGGTGGAATCAGATACGCGGGTGCTGTCATCCAGATTGCCAAAGGCCTTTTGGCGCACCGTCCCCGACAGGATGAACCCCGGGGCAAATTCGTATTTCGCCGACAGCGACACGCCCACATCCATGCGGAACGGATCGTCGGGGTCAAAGATCGAGGCTTCGGCATAGGGCGTCAGCGCCCATTGGAAGCGCGGGAACAGATCTTCGGTCGGGCGCAGCCCCTGCGCGGGAGTGGCGGCGGCATCGGTGATGCTGGCGCGGCGCAGGATTTCATTCGCGTTGCGGTTTTCCAGCGCCTCAAGATCGCTGCGGCGGAAGGTGACCGAGGACACCGGCATCCCGCGCTGCACCGAGGTGATCACGATCGTCTCGACCGAGGGGGGCAGCGCCCGGGTCAGCATGCGCGCGGTGTGGCCGATGGCCTGGGGCTGGGCGCCGTAGGTTTCGTTGCGCACCCGCACCTCGGCCCGCGTGGCCGACAGCGACATCGATTCCAGCACCTGCCCGTCCTTGGCCAGGCTTTCGGCCAGCACCGCCTGAACGCCGGGCAGCACCGTCGGATCGGCGGCCCAGGCCCCGGACCAGCCTTCGGGATCGGCGGCGGGCGCGGGGCGTGGGCGCACCGGCAGCGGCGCCTTTTCGATGCCGGACGGGAAGGGCGGCTTGCGCGGGTCGATGTTCAGGTTGAACTGGAACCCCACTTCCGAGCCGTAAAGATAATAGGCCGAGACGCTGGCCGTCGGGTTGATGCGGTAATCGAGCGCAAAGTTCACGCCGGATTTGCGGTCGAACCCGTCCTCGGCGACCTCGCGTTCATAGGCGTCTGACGAATATTCCGCCTTCAGCGTCAGCTGATCGGTGGCCTGCCAGGCCAGGCCAAAGAAGGGTGCGGCCTCGCCGCGGAACCATTGGTCGGTGTTGGCCTTGCCACCCTTGCCGAAATCCAGCGACGGGCGGTCGCCAAAAGGCGCGCCGATACCGCCCTCGGATCCCAGCCGGCCCCAGCCCAGGCCCGCCGTGGCCCGCAGGCGCGGGGTGATGGTTTTGGTCGCAACGACATATTCGCCCGAATAGACGCCGGTGCCGATGAAATCGCGCAGGCCCACCGCCATCGCCGGGCGCCAGCCCGACTCATCCAGGAATTGCCAGTGAACGTCGAAGGAGCGGTCGTAAAGCGCCGTGCCATCGGAAAACAGCCCCGGCACGCGCGAATAGCGAAAGGCGCCGGTGACGCGGGGCGCGATCTGGAAGGTGAAGGTGTTGCGCTGCGTGCCGCCCATGCGAAACACCGACCCGCCCAGCGTGCCATCGGGGCGCACCTCGGCGGTGGGCATGTCGATCAGCCCGGGCATGCCGAAGCTGCCCCGGCTTTCGCCGATCATCGGTTCGGCCAGCCCCGCCGGCGCCGCCGCCGTGGTCGCCAACGCCAGGGTTGCGATTTTGACTGCCGTCTTGCGCTTGCCCGCCACGCGCGTCCCTCCTGCCGTGCTTTTTAGCGTTTATACCCGTTTTTGTGCGCCTTGCGAGGGCCAATAGGCGGGCGGTTGCATTTCACGGGCAAGGGGTTGCCGATCTGCCAAGGTGCGGCGGCGGGGGATGCGGGCGGGTCGCGCTGACCCGCCCGGGCCCGTGGTCACATGCAGGCGTCAAACAGCGCGCGGGTGTTTTCGCGCGTCATCTCGACCGGGTTGCCGCCGCAGGACGGATCTTCCAGCGCCATCTCGGTCAGCTCATCCAGGCGCGCGGGATCGACCCCCATCGCGGTCAGGTTTTCCGGGATCGACAGTTCCGTGCGCAGCGCCATGATGCGCGCGCAAAAGCCATCGAACCCGCCCGCGATGCCCAGATAGGCGGCGGCGCGGGTGATGCGGTCTTCAATCGCGGGGCGGTTGAACGCCAGCACCATCGGCATCACAACGGCATTGGTGGTGCCGTGATGCGTGCCATAGACCGCGCCCACCGGGTGCGACAGCGAATGGATCGCGCCAAGCCCCTTCTGGAAGGCGACCGCCCCCATCGCGGCGGCCGACATCATATGCGCGCGGGCCTCAAGATCGGCGGGGTTGGCATAGGCGCGGGGCAGGTTTTCAAACACCAGCCGCATGCCTTCCAGCGCGATGCCCTGGCTCATCGGGTGGTAGAAGGGGCTGCAATAGGCCTCAAGGCAATGGGCGAGCGCGTCCATGCCGGTGCCCGCGGTGATGAAGGCGGGCATGCCCACCGTCAGTTCCGGGTCGCAGATCGTGACCGTGGGCAGCAGCTTGGGGTGGAAGATGATCTTCTTCTTGTGCGTGGCCGAATTGGTCAGCACGCCCGCGCGCCCGACCTCGGACCCCGTCCCGGCGGTGGTGGGCACGGCGATGATCGGGGCGATCTTGCTGGCGTCGGCCTTCGTCCACCAATCGCCGATATCCTCCAGATCCCAGACCGACAGGCTTTCGGGCTGATCGACCATCAGCGCGATCATCTTGCCCAGATCCAGCGCCGATCCGCCGCCAAAGCAGATCACCCCGTCATGCCCGCCCGCGCGATAGGCGGCGATGCCCGCGGCCATGTTGCCCTCATTCGGGTTTGGGTCGACCTCGGAAAACACTGCCCGGCCCAGGCCCGCGGCCGCCAGCTGGTCCAGCGCTGCGGCGGTGATCGGCAGGCTGGCCAGCGCGCGGTCGGTGACCAAAAGCGGGCGGGTGATGCCCGCCGCCTTGCAATGTTCGGCCAGTTCCGCAATCCGGCCCGCGCCGAATTTCACCGCCGTTGGATAGGACCAGTTCGCCCTGAGGTTCATTTTGTCACCTTCTTGAGATGGTAGGATTTCGGCCGGGTCACCGCATGGAAGCCCAGCACCGACAGGCTGCCGCCGCGCCCGGTGTCCTTGCAGCCGGTCCAGCACAGCGCCGGATCAAGGTAATCGCAGCGGTTCATGAAGATCGTGCCGGTTTCCAGCCGCGCCCCGATCGCCGCTGCGCGGTCGGCATCCTGCGTCCAAAGCGAGGCGGTCAGGCCATAGGGGCTGTCGTTCATCACGGCCACGGCCTCATCATCATTGGCGACCTTCATGATGCCGACAACGGGGCCAAAGGATTCCTCGCGCATCACGCGCATTTCGTGGTTCACATTGACCAGGATCTGCGGGGCCAGATAGGCGCCCCCGTCATCGGCGGGGAACAGCGCCGGGTCGATCAGCGCGGTCGCGCCTTCGGCCAGCGCCTCGGCGATCTGGTTGCGCACCACCTCAGCAAAGCGACGGTTGGCCATTGGGCCCAGCGTGGTTTCCGGGTCGAACGGATTGCCCAGTTTCAGCGCCTTGACCCAGGCCACGGCCTTTTCGACAAAGGCGTCATACAGGCTTTCGTGGACATAGATCCGTTCAATCCCGCAGCAGCACTGGCCCGCGTTATACATCGCGCCGTCCATCAGGCTGTCCACCGCCGCATCCAGATCGGCGTCGTCCATGACATAGCCGGGGTCCTTGCCGCCCAGTTCCAGCCCCATGCCGGTAAAGGTGCCAGCCGCCGCGCGTTCCATCGCCTGACCGCCCGCGACCGAGCCGGTGAAGTTGATGAAGTTGAAGGCGCGGGCGCGGATCAGGTCTTCGGTCACGTCATGGGTCAGCACGACGTTCTGGAACACGTCTTCGGGGATGCCTGCGGCGTGAAACGCCTCGGCCAGGCGTTCGCCCACCAGCATCGTCTGGGTGGCATGCTTCAGGATCACGGTGTTGCCCGCAATCAGCGCGGGCGCCAGCGTGTTGATCGTGGTCAGATAGGGGTAGTTCCAGGGCGCGACGATGAAGACCACGCCCACGGGTTCGCGCGCGATGCGCCGTTCGAACCGGTCCGAGGCCTCGGCCACCATCGGCGCCAGCGCATCCGCCGCGATCCCGGCCATATAATCGGTGCGGTCGTTCACGCCGCCGAATTCGCCGCCATAGCGGGTGGGGCGGCCCATCTGCCAGGCCAGTTCCTCGACGATGCGGTCCTTCATCGCGTTCAGATTGGCCACGCCCGCCTTCACCAGCGCGATGCGTTCGGCCAAGGGCCGCGCGGCCCAGGCGCCTTGCGCGGCGCGGGCGCGGGCGGCGGCGGCCTGCGCCTCGGCCAGGGTCAGGGCCTGGCGTTCGGCATAGACCCGCCCGTCCACCGGCGAGATGCATTGGATGATCTTGCTCATCTGTCCTTCCTTCGGGCGGCGCGCGCCCCTGATCTGGCGCCCTCAGGCGCGTTCAAAGCCCCGCTTGCGTTCCCAATCGGTCACGACGCGGTTGTGTTCGGACACCTCCCAGCGGGCGGCGTGCAGGTAATGGGCGACGACATCGGGGCCGAAGGCGCGCGCCAGCATGTCGCTGCCTTCCATCGCCTCGGCCGCCTCGTCAAGCGTGCGCGGGATCGAGACGGCATCGCGCGCCTGATACAGATCGCCCTTTACCGGATCGCCCGGTTCGATCATCTTCTCGATCCCTTCCAGCCCCGCGGCCAACAACGCCGCGCAGGCCAGATAGGGGTTCAGATCCGCCCCGCCGATGCGGCATTCGACGCGCACGGATTTGGTATTCTCGCCACAGACGCGGAAGCCCGCGGTGCGGTTGTCCAGGCTCCAGACCGCCTTGGTGGGGGCGAACATGCCCACGCAAAAGCGCTTGTAGCTGTTGACGAAGGGCGCAAGGAAGGCGGTGATTTCGCGCGCATGGGCCAGCTGGCCGCCCAGGAAATGGCGCATCTGCGTGGACATGCCATGCGGGGCCGCCGGATCGTGGAAGATGTTGCGCCCGTCGCGCCACAGCGACTGATGCACATGGGAAGACGATCCCGCGCGGCGGTGGTCGTATTTCGCCATGAAGGTGACCGAGGCGCCATGCTGTTGGGCAATTTCCTTAACGCCCTGCTTGATCAGGCTGTGCATGTCGGCGGTGTCCAGCGCGTCGGAATATTTGGCGTTGACCTCTTCCTGGCCGGCCTCGGCCTCGCCCTTGGAACATTCGATCGGAATGCCTGCCTCCCACAGCCCGTTGCGGATCGCGCGCATGATGGGTTCATCCCGCGCGGTGCCAAAAATCGAATAATCCACGTTGTAGCGGGCCATCGGCGTGGGGTCGGGATAGTCCATATCGAACAATTCGGGAAAGCTTTCCTCGAACAGGTAGAATTCCAGCTCGGTGGCCATCATCGGCTCAAAGCCCATCGCGCGGGCGCGTTCCACCTGGCGCATCAGCACCGATCGCGGCGCATGGGGCACGGGTTCATGGCTGTGATGGTCCAGCACGTCGCACATCACGAAGGCCGTGCCCTCCAGCCAGGGCAGCAGGCGCAGGGTCGCCATGTCGGGCTTCATCACGTAATCGCCATAGCCCGCCGCCCAAGATGTCGCCTGATAGCCCTGAACGGTGTTCATGTCCATGTCGGTGGCCAGCAGATAGTTGCAGCAATGCGTTTCCTGCCAGGCGCTTTCGACGAAATGGCGGGCGTGAAAGCGCTTGCCCTGCAGGCGGCCCTGCATGTCCACCATGGCCGCGATCACGGTGTCGATCTGGCCGCGCTGCACGGCGTCTTTCAGTTGCTCGAAGCTCAGGTTCGCGGGCATGTCCTATGTCCTGTTCCGGGGGAAGGGGCCCCCGCAGCCGGGCTGCGGGGAACCGGATGGGTTGGGCGGGGCAATGCGCCCCGGCCCCGGTGATTACGCGCCGCGATCAGGTATAGCGGTAGGGGCGGCCGGCCTTGCCCATCGCCTCGTTATAGCGCTTGATGATGTCGACGACCTTGGCCTTGACCTCGGATTCCGCGGCGATTTCATCCCAGAAGACCTTGGCGGCCTCTTCGACCTGGGCCCATTCGGCGTCGGGGATGGTGGTCAGCTGCATGTCGGAGCCTTCCACGCGCAGCTTGGCCTCGCCCGCCCAATACCAGTGCTGGCGGTAGTAATGCGACTGTTCAAAGCACACGCGCATCAGTTCCTGCAGATGCGGGGGCACCTCATTCCAGCGGTCCATATTGGCGAAGAAATGCCCGATCCAGGCGCCCGAGATGTTGTTGGTCAGGAAATAGGGCGCGACCTTGGACCAGCCGACGGTATAATCCTCGGTGATGCCGGACCAGGCGATGCCGTCCAGTTCCCCGGTCTGCATCGCGACCTCGACATCTTCCCACGGCACGGTGACGGGGACCACCCCGAACTGCGCCAGGAACCGGCCCGCGGTGGGGAAGGTGAAGACGCGCTTGCCGCGCAGGTCGGCCAGGGTGTTCACCGGTTCCTTCATCGCGAAATGGCACGGGTCCCAGGCCCCGGCCGAGATGTGCTTGACGCCGACCTTGGCATATTCCTCGGCCCAGATCTCATTCAGGCCCCAGGTATTGAACAGCGCAGGCACATCCAGCGAATAGCGCAGCGCCATCGGGAAATAGCCGCCGAAGACGGTGACTTCGGTGGGCGAGGCCATTGAATCATCATCCGATTGCACCGCGTCGATCGTGCCCGACTGCATCGCGCGGAACAGTTCGGATGTCGGCACCAGCTGGTCGGCGTAGAACAGTTCGATTTCCATCTGGCCATTGGCGATGGTGTTGAATGCCTCGATCGCGGGCTTGGCGACATGTTCACCCAGCGCCGCCCCGGCATAGGTCTGCATCCGCCACTTGATCGGGCTTTGCGCCAGAACGGCCGGCGCGGCCAGGGTCGAGGCCCCGGCGGCCAGCGCGCCGGTGGTCAGGAATTTCCGTCTGGTGGTGGTCATCGTGTCATCTCCTTGTTGGTTGCGCCCCTGTTGGGGTCTGTTGTCATCCAAGCACCGTCTGCGGCAGCCACAGCGCGATCTGGGGGAAGATCATCACAAGTATCAGCGTCAGAGCCATCACCCCCACGAAGGGGATGACCGAGCGGTAGATCACCGGCAGGTCAAAGTCCTTTGGCGCCATGGCGCGCATCAGGAACAGGTTGTAGCCGAAGGGTGGGGTAAGGTAGGCGATCTGGCAAGTGATCGTATACAGGATGCCATACCAGATCAGGTCGAACCCCAGCGCCTTGGCCAGGCCGACATAGACCGGGGCGACGATCACCAGCATGGCGGTGTCATCCAGGAACATCCCCATGACCAGGAAGCTCAGCTGCATCAGGATCAGCACCTGCCAGGGGCCAAGGCCCAGGTCCTTCAGAAAGAAATTCTCGATCGCCCGGCCCGCGCCAAGCCCGTCGAAGACCGCGCCAAAGGACAGGGCGGCGGTGATGATCAGCATGAACATCACCGTGATCGCCAGCGTGTTGCGGGTGGCGGTTTCAAAGACCGCGCGGGTGAAGCGGCGCTTGATCACCGCCGCGATCACCGAGGCCAGCGCCCCGATCACCGAGGCCTCGGTCAGGCTGGCCCAGCCCTTCAGGAAGGGCACCATCATCGCCGCGAAAATGGCCAGCGGCAAAAGGCCCGCGCGCAGCAGACGGAACCGTTCGCCCCAGGTGACGGTGGCGCGTTCCTCGGCGCTCATGGCGGGGGCCAGCATCGGGTTCAGCCCGCAGCGCACCAGGACGTAGATCACGAACAGGCTGGCCATCAGCAGCCCCGGCATCAGGCCGGCCAGCCACAGCTGGCTGACCGGCTGGCGCGCGATCAGCGAAAACAGCACCAGCACCACCGAGGGCGGGATCAGGATGCCCAGGCTGGACCCCGCCTGAATGACGCCTGAAATCATGACCTTGTCATAGCCCCGGCGCACCAGTTCGGGCAGGGCAATCGTGGCCCCGATCGCCATGCCTGCCACCGACAGCCCGTTCATCACCGAGATCATCACCATCAGGAAGATCGTCCCGATCGCAAGCCCCCCGGGCAGCGGCCCGAACCAGACGTGGAACATGCGATACAGGTCCTCGGCCAGGCGGCTTTCGGACATGACATAGCCCATGAAGATGAACATCGGCAGCGTCAGCAGCGGCGTCCATTTCATCAGCTTCATCACCGATGAAAAGCCCATGTCCGCCCCGCCCGGCCCCCAAAGCGCAAGGGCGGCCAGAACAGCGACAAAGCCGATCGCGCCGAACACCCGCTGCCCGGTGATCATCATCAGCAGCATGGTGGAAAACATCAGGATGGCGATGGTTTCGTGGGCCATCAGATTTCTTCTCCGCGGATCACCGCGATATCGCGGATCAGAAGGGCGATGGCTTGCAGCAGCATCAGGAAAAAGGCGGCGGTTATGATCACCTTGATCGGCCACAGATAGGGGCGCCAGGCGGTCGGGTTCCGCTCGCCGGTTTCAAAGGAATAGACGGTGGACCCGAAGGCGCCATACAGCATCACCCCGATGTAGAAGATCAGGAAGAACACCGTGACCGCATCCCAGATCGCCTGGGTGCGCGGGTTGAAGCGCGCATAAAGCAGGTCCATCCGCACATTGGTGCCCAGCTGCAGCGAATAGGGCGCGCCCAGAAGGTAATAGGCGACCAGCGTGAACTGGGCCATTTCCAGCGTCCAAAGCGCGGGAACCCGGCCGATCTTGGTGATCGACGACCACAGCAGGATGCCCATGATCACGAACAGCAGATACATCGCGAACCGGCCCACGCGGTAATTCACCGCCTCGACCGTGCGCACATAGGCCCTGGCCCAGCCCGGCATCACGCCCCCCCGATCCGGCTCAGCGCGCCGGTCAGCACCGGGGCAAGCGTTTCCGCCATCGCGTCCTGCGCGGCCTGGGTCGCGATCAGGTCGTTGCGGATTTCCAGCATGACATTGGCCAGCCCCATCGGCGTGGCCTGCAGGGCAAGGGTATGGGTGACCTCATCCGCGGCGGAATAGGGCTCATTCAACCGTGTCTCCAGCGTGGTGCGCGCGACCGCCTCGACCAGCACGGCCTGGGCCAGGCGGGCATCGGCATCATGGATCACGCCGAATTCCACCGCACGCGGGACGCCGTTGTATACGGGGGTAAAGCTGTGCACCGTCACCAGAACCGGGCGCTGGCCGCGCGCCAGACGCCGCGCGATTTCGGCGCGCAGGCGGGCGTGAAAGGGCAGATAGACCGCTTCGGTCCGCGCGACCCGCTGCGCCGCGGTCAGGCCCGCATTGCCCGGGACCCGATGAATTTCCGACCGTTCTGCCATGGCGCCGGGCGAATGGGGTGGGCGGTTCAGATCATAGATCAGCCGCGACAGATTGGCCGCGATCAGCGGTGCATCCAGCCGCCGCGCCAGCCCCCGCGCCAGCCCCAGCGCGCCGGGATCCCAGGCGATATGGGCGCGCTGTTGCGCGCCATCCAGCCCCAGATCGCCCCAGGGCGCGGGAAAGGCATTGGCGGCATGTTCACAGACGATGAGGAACGGGCCCGGCGCATCCGCGCGTTCGACCGTGACCGCATCGGGCAAATTCGCACCTGAAGGCACAGGCCCTGGCGCGGGCCCGGTGGCTGGTTGATCCGTCATTTCCCTGTCGATTCTGTGTGTTCTTTTGACCGAAGGGTCCAACGCGGGTGGCGTTCTGTCAAGATCATTTCACAAACCGAAAAACTGTTACAATCTGTTCTTCGGGCCCGAATCACGGCGCCAGGGCGGATGGAAAGCCATGACCAAGACGATCGAGGAACGCCTGCGCGCGGGCATCGACGGGATGACGCGGGCCGAACGCCAGCTGGCCGGCCATCTGCTGCGCCATTACCCGGTGGCGGCGCTGGGCTCGGTCACGGCGCTGGCGCGGGGGGCGGCGGTGTCCTCGCCCACGGTGGTGCGGCTGGTGCAGAAGCTGGGGTTCAAGGGCTATCCCGATTTTCAGGCCGGCATCCGCGCCGAGGTCGAAGAGCGGCTGGTTTCGCCCCTGGTCAAGCATGACCGTTGGGCGGGCGGGGTGCCCGATACGCATATCCTGAACCGCTTTGCCGATGCAGTGCTGGGCAATCTGCAGGCCACGCTGGCGCAGATCGACCACGCCGAATTCGACGCGGTGGCAGCCCTGATGGCCGACCCCGGCCGTCAGGTCTATGCCACGGGCGGGCGGATCACCCATGCGATGGCGGATTATTTCGTCACCCATATGAAGGTGATCCGGCCCGGCGTGTCGCTGATATCGGAAATGTCGAACGCCTGGCCGCCCGCGCTGATCGAGATGCGCCCGGGCGATGTGCTGCTGGCCTTCGACATCCGGCGGTATGAGAACAACGTGCTGCAGCTGGTTGAAATGGCAGCCGAACAGGGGGCCGAGGTGGTGCTGATCACCGACCCCTGGGTCAGCCCCGCCGCGGCCCATGCGCGCTATCGATTTTCGGCGCAGATCGAGGTGCCCTCGGCCTGGGATTCGACGGTGGCGATCCAGGTGCTGGTGGAAACGCTGCTGGCGGCGGTGCAAAGCCTGACCTGGCAAGAGACGGCGGCGCGGATGAAGCGGTTGGAGGAACTTTACGCCCGGGCGCGATTCTTCCGGCGGATGAAATAGGGGGCTGTCTGCCCCCTCGGCGCGTGCCGCGCCTCACCCCCGAGGATATTTCGGCAAATCCGAAGGGGGGCGGGCGGCGTCGAACAGGGCGGCGCAGGCATCGTGAAAGCGGGTGCGGATGGTGGCGGTTTCCATCATCGGTTCGTGCCGTGCATCGGGCAGCAGGTCCAGCCGGGCACCGGGCCAGCGGGCCATGCGCGCGTGGATCGCGGCTGATTGCACGACGGCCTCGCGCGTGCCAAGCACGCAAAGCGCGGGCAGGGCGGGGGAGGCGAGGGGGGCCAGCGCCGCGCATTCGGCCAGCGCGGCGGCCAGCCAACCGCAGGTGGGGCCGGCCAGTGCCAGATCGGGCACGGCGGCAAGCTGGTCGATCAGGAAGGCCCAGCCGGCGGGATCACCGGTCAGCTGGTTGGCGGCGAAGCTTTCGGCGAAGACATAGGTTGTGGCCCCGGTCGAGGGCACATAGGCCTGGGCTGGCAGGATCCGGGCCAGTTGGCGCGCGATCGGGCGCAGGGGCTTGGGCAGATTGATGTTCCACATCGGCGCCGAAAAGGCCGCGGCGGCATAGGGATGGGGCGACATCAGCCGGCGCAGGCCGATGGTGCCGCCCATCGAATGGGCCAGCAGGACCCAGGGACGCGGCAGATCCAGCGCCGTTGCCGCCTGTTCCACCGCTGCCAGGTCAAGCTGATAATCGCTGAATCGGCCGACATGACCTTTCAGCGGATCATCCAGCAGCCGGTCGGCCAGGCCCTGCCCGCGCCAGTCGATTGCCAGCAACCCGTAGCCGCGGGCGGCGAAGGCGGCGGCGGTGGGGCCGTATTTTTCCACATATTCGGTGCGCCCGGGCAGCAGGAAAACCGTGCCGCGCGGCGCCGCGGGACCGGGCCAAACCCCGATGCGCAGGCGCAGGCCATCCGCCGCCTTCAGCCAAAAGGCCCGCCCCCCGTCCGGGGCGCGGGCAATCGCGTCGTGAAGCGGCGCGCCCTGCATCAGGACAGGGCAGAGCCCAGCTGCATCGCCAGCCCCATCGCGCCGTCGATTTTCAGCTTGCCGGTCATGAAGGCCATCGTCGGGTTCACATCGCCGTCCAGAATGCCGCGGAAGGTTTCGGCCGAGGCGATCAGGGTCACGTCGGCCTCTTCATCGCCGATGCGCACACCGTCGGCATCGGCCATGATCGCGCCTTCGCCGGTAATGACGAATTTCGCCGTGGATGAAAATCCGTCGGGCAGTTTCGCCTGCAGCGCGGTCAGGGCCTTGTTCAGCACATCGCTCATGAAATCCTCCGATTGTGATCGCCGGGCTATCGCATCCGGCCAGCTTCTGCTTACATCTGCGTTATGCGTGAGCGTTCCGCCATTTCCAAATGTATCGTCACGGCACTTTGCGCCGTTTTGATGACATCGCCCCCCGCCCTGGCGGAAACCGAGGGGTTGGAGACGTATTTCGAAGAGCTGGCCGATCCGGGGTCCGGGGCCTGGGCGCGGGCCGAGGCCGATATCCGCCGGGCCTGGTCGCGGTCGGGGTCGGCGGCGATGGACCTGTTGTTGAAGCGCGGCGAAGAGGCGCTGGATGCGGGTGATACCGCCGCCGCGATCGAACATCTGACCGCGCTGACCGATCATGCGCCAGATTTCGCCGAAGGCTGGAATGCGCGCGCCACCGCCTATTTCCTGGCGGGGCTTTACGGTCCGGCCCTGTCCGACATTGCCCGCACGCTGGAACTGGAACCGCGCCATTGGGGGGCGCTGGCCGGTCTGGGGGCGATTCTGGATGAGATGGGCGATGCGCAGGGTGCGCTGCGGGCGTTCCGCGCCTCTTACGCCTTGCACCCGCATCAGCAGGATGTGAAAGACGCGATCGACAGGCTGGAACGCCAGCTGGCGGGCGTGGCGCTCTGAAGCGGGGATGACGATGGCGGATGGGCGGATCACGGCGGTCCTTGGGCCGACGAACACGGGCAAGACGCATTATGCGATCGAACGGATGCTGGCGCATCGCACCGGCATCATCGGCCTGCCGCTGCGATTGCTGGCGCGTGAGGTCTATGACCGGATCGTCAAGGCGCGCGGCCCTTCGGTCGTGGCGCTGGTCACGGGCGAGGAACGTATCGTCCCCGAGCGCACCCAGTATTGGGTCTGCACCACCGAGGCGATGCCCGAGGGGATGGGCACCGATTTCCTGGCGATCGACGAAATCCAGCTTTGTGCCGATCCTGAACGCGGGCATATCTTCACCGACCGGCTGCTGCATGCGCGCGGCCTGCATGAGACGCTGTTCCTGGGATCGGAAACGATGAAGGGCGCGATCGCGGCGCTGGTGCCGCGTGTGCAGTTCACGCGCCGTGAACGGTTTTCGGAATTGCGCTGGGCAGGTTCGAAAAAGACAAGCCGGATGCCCCCGCGCAGCGCGATCGTGGGCTTTTCGGTCGATAATGTCTATGCCATCGCCGAGCTGATCCGCCGCCAGAAGGGGGGGGCCGCTGTGGTGATGGGCGCACTGTCGCCGCGCACGCGCAATGCGCAGGTGGCGATGTATCAAAATGGCGACGTGGATTATCTGGTCGCCACCGATGCCATCGGCATGGGGTTGAACCTGGATATCGACCACGTCGCCTTTTCCGCCACCGCCAAGTTCGACGGCCGCCGGATGCGCGCGCTGTTCCCGCATGAGCTGGGCCAGATCGCGGGCCGCGCCGGGCGGCACACCGCCGACGGCACCTTTGGCGTGACCGGCGAGGCCGGCCCCCCGCCGCCCGAGGTGATCGAGGCGGTCGAGGAACATCGCTTTGCCCCGATCCAGCGCCTGCAATGGCGCAATCCGCGGCTGGAATTCGGCACCCTGCCGCGCCTGATCCAGAGCCTGGAGGAAAGCCCGAAAGACCAGTGGCTGACCCGCGGGCGCGAGGCTGATGACCTGCGCGCGCTGAAGATGCTGGCCGATACCCCCGAGATCATCGACCGCGTCGTGCACCCGTCCGATGTGCGGCTGTTGTGGGATGTCTGCCGGATCCCCGATTTCCGCTCGATCTCGGCCAGTGAACACGCCACGCTTCTGGCGCGGATCTTCGGCTTCCTGCAGACCGGCAAGGGCGTGCCCACCGACTGGCTGGCCAAGCAGATCGAACGCATCGACCGCACCGACGGCGATATCGACGCGCTGTCCAAGCGGCTGGCCTTCATCCGCACCTGGACCTATGTCGCGCAGCGCAAAGGCTGGGTCGATGATGAAAGCCATTGGCGCGGGGAAACGCGCGCTGTAGAAGATCGGCTGTCGGATGCGTTGCATGGCGCGCTGACCCAACGATTTGTGGATCGGCGCACTTCGGTGCTGTTGCGCCGGCTCAAGCAGAAGGAGACCCTCGTGGCCGAGGTGAACGACAAGGGCGAAGTGATGGTCGAGGGCGAATTCGCCGGGCGGCTTGAGGGGTTCCGCTTCCGGCAGGACACGACGTCTTCGCCCGACGAGGCGAAGATGCTGGCTCGCGCCGCCTATGAGGCGCTGCGACCGGAATTCCATCTGCGGGCGGACCGGTTCTACAATGCCCCCGATACGGAAATGGATTTCACCGAACAGGGGGGCCTTATGTGGGGCGCCTCGGCGGTGGGCAAGCTGGTGAAGGGCGCGGACCCGCTGAAACCCGTGGTCGAGGCCTTTGTCGACGAAGAGGCGGGGGCGGATGTGGCCGAAAAGGTCAAGCGCCGGCTGCAGCATTTCATTGACCGCAAGATCGCCACCCTGTTCGAGCCGCTTCTGGCCATGAGCCGGGATGAGGCGCTGACGGGGCTGGCACGCGGCTTTGCCTTCCGTCTGGTCGAAAGCCTCGGCATCCTGCCGCGCGACGGCGTGGCCACCGAGGTCAAGGACCTGGATCAGGAAGCGCGCGGCGCGCTGCGCAAGCATGGTGTGCGCTTTGGCCAACACACGATCTTCCAGCAGGCCCTGCTGAAGCCCGCGCCGACGCGGCTGCGGCTGGTGCTGGCCTCGCTTTGGGACGGTCTGGCCGAATTCCCGGAAAGCCCGCCGCCCGGTCTGGTGACGATTCCCTACCTGCCCGAGGTGCCGGTGGCGCATTACACCCAGTCGGGCTATCGCCCGGCGGGCGCGCGCGCGATCCGCATCGACATGCTGGAACGTCTGGCCGATCTGCTGCGCGGGCAGGACAGCCGCGCGGGCTTTGAGGCGTCGCCCGACATGCTGTCGATCACCGGCATGACGCTGGAACAATTCGCCGATCTGATGGGTGGGCTGGGCTACAAGGCCGAGCGGGGCGAACGTGCCAAGGTCAAGCCCGCGCCCGAACCGCAGGCGCCGACCGAAGGTGCGGAAAACCCGATCCCCGAGGAAGCCTCGCCCCTGGCCGAGGCCGAGGCGCAGGCCGAATCGGCGGCGCCGGAAACCGAAGTGTTCTTTACCTTCACCTGGGCCCCGCGCCCGCGTGGCCAGCGCCCGGAACGGGGCGGGGACCGCGGTGAACGCGCTGAACGCGGGGATCGCCCCGAACGCGGCCCCCGCCGCGAGGGTGAGGGCAAGCGCCGCGACGGCGCCAAGCCCGAGGGCCGGCGCGATGGCAAGCCCGGTGGCAAGCCGCAAGGCAAGGGCAAGCCCGAACACAAGGGCGCCAAGGGCCCCCGGCGCGACGACCAGCCCCGCAACTTTGAGGCCCGTCCCCCGCGCAAGGAACGCCCGATCGACCCCGACAGCCCCTTTGCGGTGCTGGCCGCGCTGAAGGGCAAGTCCTGACCGATGGCGGAAGGGTCCGACCGGATCCGGATCGACAAATGGCTGTGGCAGGCGCGGTTCTGCAAGACCCGCGCCCTTGCCGCCGACCTGGTGGCGGCGGGCCGGGTGCGGGTGAACGGCCAGCGCATTGACAAGCCGGGCCGCAGCGTGCGGCCGGGCGATGTTCTGACACTGGTCTGGGCGGGGCAGGGGCGCGCGCTGCGCATCCTGGCCTGCGGCACAAGGCGCGGCCCCGCCACCGAGGCCGCCACCCTTTACCAGGACATGACCCCCGATCCGGCCCCCTGCGAAACCCCTGTTCCGCACCAGGCCGATCCCCCGGAACAGCCGTCCTGAGCCACGGCCAGATCGCCGCAGCCCGGCCTTTTGGCCGATGCGCGGCTTGAATGATCGCGCGGGCAAGGCTAGGTAACGGTCAAACGATCAGCCTTCGGGGTTCTTCATGACCTATGTCGTCACCGACAACTGCATCAACTGCAAATACACCGACTGTGTCGAAGTCTGCCCGGTGGACTGTTTCTACGAGGGTGAGAATACCCTGGTGATCCACCCCGACGAATGCATCGATTGCGGCGTCTGCGAACCCGAATGCCCCGCCGATGCGATCCGCCCCGATACCGAGCCGGGGATGGAGCCTTGGGTCGAATTCAACCGGAAATATTCCGAGCTGTGGCCGGTGATCACGCAGAAGAAAGATCCGATGCCCGAGGCCGAGAAATTTGACGGCGAAACCGGCAAGCTGGACAAATACTTTAGCGAAAAGCCCGGCGCAGGGGACTGATTCCCCTGATTCGGCAGTGATTCTGCCGTATCTGCATCGAAAATGGCATCGGAAATGGTGCCAAGTCCTTGATTTCAAAGGGCGCTTGCATTGCCTGATGGCGCCGCGCTTTGAAATGCCGCTTTTTCATGCTATATATATGTGACAAAGGTCCAAGACCCCCCGCGCCGCCGCAGGCCACTCACCTGTGGGGGCTTTTTCAACGACGTTTTGCATCTGTGCGGAAACCAAGGCTTCCGTGCGGTGTGGATTGTTCGCTGAACAGGGAAAGGGGCCTTGCCTGCGGTGCCCGCTGCTCAAGGAAGCGAAATGACCAAGACCAAGAAGACCGAATTCCACCCCAACGATTTCGTCGTTTATCCCGCGCATGGCGTGGGCAAGATCATCTCGATCGAGGAACAGGAAATCGCCGGGATGCGGCTGGAGATGTTCGTGATCTCCTTCGAGAAGGACAAGATGACGCTGCGCGTCCCGACCAACAAGGCCACCGATGTGGGCATGCGCTCGCTTTCGACGCCCGAGGTTGTGTCGAAGGCGCTGGAAACGCTGAAGGGCAAGGCCAAGGTCAAGCGCGCGATGTGGTCGCGCCGCGCCCAGGAATATGAACAGAAGATCAACTCGGGCGATCTGCTGTCGATCGCCGAGGTGGTGCGTGACCTGCACCGCAATGACGACCAGCGCGAACAGTCCTATTCCGAACGTCAGCTGTATGAAGCGGCGCTGGAACGGCTGACGCGTGAGGTTGCCGCCGTTTCCGGCACGGATGAGGCCGGGGCCGCGAAAACCGTCGATGACGTGCTTTTGGGCCGCGCCGCCTGATACGGGGCCGCCTAAGAACCAATATGAACCGCGCAGGCACCGGCCCGCGCGGTTTTTCGTTCAAAGCGGCTGGTCGGGCGCGGTCGCGTCGGGGGGCACGGCAAAGCGTTCCATCAGCGCGTTTTCCAGTTCGCGGTTCAGTTCGCGCGTGCGGGCGATGTATTCGGGGTTCTCATCCAGCGGCACGCCGGGCTTCCAGACCTCGGCCTGTTCGCGCAGGGCGACGCGGTCCAGCTTGTAGAAGATCTTTTCCAGCTCGGCCGCCTCGTATTCGGAAAGGCCCGCGTTTTCCAGCACATAGCGGGCCGCCCGCAGGCTGGAATCGAACAGTTCGCGGACGATGTCATTGGCGCCCGCACGATAGAGTTCGAAGACATGGCCACGGTCGCGGGCGCGGACGATGATGTGCAGATCGGGGCGGATGCGGCGGGCATAGCTGACCAGGCGGGTCGCCGCGGCGCGATCGTCAAGGCAGACCACCAGCACCCGCGCCTTGGTGATGCCGGCGGCGGCCAGAAGCTCGGGGCGGGTGGGGTCGCCGAAATAGCTTTTGACCCCGAACTTGCGCATCAGGTTGATCGTCTTCAGGTCATTGTCCAGCACCGTCGTGCGAAAGCCCGACATCGACACCATGCGGTTCACCACCTGCCCGAAACGACCGACCCCCGCGATGATGATCGGTTGCTGATCTTCGATCGTGTCGGCATCGGGGCCGGTGCCGGGGCGCGCATGGCGCCGGGCCAGCACATCGTGCAGGATGAACAACAGCGGCGTCAGCAGCATCGACAGCGCGATCACCACCAGCGTGGCCTGCGCCACAGCCTGCGGCAGGATGCGTTGCGCCACCGCGAAAGACACCAGCACAAAGCCGAATTCCCCCGCCTGCGCCAGGCCCAGCGTGAACAGCCACTTGTCGCGCCCCTGCAGGCGGAACAGCCGCGCCAGCGGATACAGGATCGCCGCCTTCACCGCGACCAGCCCCAGCACCAGCGCCAGGATCTGCACCGGCGCCCCGGTGATTACGGCAAAATCGATGCCCGCGCCGACGGTGATGAAGAACAGCCCCATCAACAAGCCTTTGAACGGCTCGATATCGCTTTCCAGTTCGTGCTTGAATTCGCTATCGGCCAGAACCACCCCGGCCAGGAAGGTGCCAAGTGCGGGCGACAGCCCCACCAGCAGCATCAGCGAGGCGATGCCCACCACGATGACCAGCGCCATCGCGGTGTTCACCTCGCGCAGCTTCGCGGCCTGGACAAAGCGAAATAGTGGATGGATCAGATAGCGCCCGGCCAGCACGATCGCCGCCACCGCCCCCAGTGTGATCAGCGTGACCCCCCAGGCGGGCAGCGAATCGATCAGATGCGCGGCCGGGTTGGCATCGCCCTGTTCCGCCTTGGCCAGCGCCCGCGCGCCCGGCAGTGCCAGCAGCGGCAGCAGCGCCAGCATCGGGATCACCGCGATGTCCTGCATCAGCAGCACCGAAAACGCCGATCGTCCCCCCGCCGTCTGCATCAGGCGCTTTTCGTTCAGCGTTTGCAGCACGATCGCGGTAGAGGACAACGAAAAGATCATCCCCAGCGCCAGCGCCACCTGCCAGCTCTGGCCGAACAGCATGGCCAGCACCGCCACCGCCGCGATGGTCAGCACCGTTTGCAACCCGCCCAGGCCCAGCAGCTTGTCGCGCATCGCCCAAAGCGCGCGCGGCTCCAGCTCCAGCCCGATCAGGAACAGCATCATCACCACGCCGAATTCGGCGAAATGCTGCAAATCGTTCATTTCGGAACCGACAAGCCCGAAGACCGGCCCGATCAGGATGCCCGCGATCAGATAGCCCAGAACCGATCCCAGCCCCACCCGTGTGGCCAGCGGCACCGCGACCACCATGGCAAACAGGAACAGCGTTGCCTGCAGCAGGAAACTTTCCATCCGGTCTTATTCCGCCTCTTTCGTCCGGCCAGTGGCGCGCGCGTCCCGCCGGCCCGGTGCCATCAGCTGCCCTTCAGCATTTCCAGCACGTAGTTGCGACCGTTCTTCTGATAGGTCAACTGGTTCGTACCGATGGCCGTGACGCGGCCACCGTCCAGCCGGTCCCCGATGCCGACCTTGACGAACTTGCCATTGGGCATCCGCACCAGGGCGCGGCGGTTCTTGTTGGCGCCATAAAGTCCGATCAGGTTGATCTTGCCTAGGTTCAGCGCATTGGCCTGGGTCGCCTGCTTCGCCACCGAGGCGCTGGTGGGCAGTTTCGGCGCGGGCGCTGTGACCTCGGGTTCGTCGAGTTCGTCTTCTTCCTCGGGGGGCGGTGCGGGCGCCTGTGCGGCGGCGGCGCGCGGGGCCGGTGCGGGGGCTGCTGCGGGTGCGGCAACCGGGGTTGCCACGGCGGCTGCCACAGCGGCCTCGACCGCGGCGGCCTGGATGCTGGCGGCGGCAGCGGCGGCGGCGACGATGGTGCCCGGCCGGTCTGCCGGGCGGCGGGCAACGGTCACCGCCTGTGGGCTGGCGGCGCGCAGGGCGTCTTCGGTTGCCTGTTGCGCGGCCCGCGCCTCGGCGGCGGCACTGGCGACGGTGGCCGGGCGCGCCCTTGGGGCCCGTGCGGCCAGGCGCGGATCAACCGGCACCTCGGGGGCAAGGGCCGCGCCATCATCCTCGGGCGCGGCGGGCGCTGCGGACTCGGTTTCGGCCTCGGGGGGCAGGTCAGGGGCGCGGTTGGCGATGGCGGCTGGGCGGCCTTGGGGCTTGAACCCGGCCAGCGCCGGATCGGCATAGGGCGCGGTTTCGGCTTCGGCGGGGGGCGCGGTGTCGGTTTCCGCTTCGGGGGCAAGCGCGGCGCGCTGGACCGCCTCGGGCCGGGGGGCTGACGTCACGGGCGGGCGGCCCGCGAACAGCGTGAAGCCACCGGGCATCGCCACGCCCTGGGGGGTGGGGATGATTTCGCCACCGGGGCCAAGCCGGGCCAGCTGGCCAAAGGGGGCGGGCGTGGGCAACGGGTCGGGCCGGGCATCCGGCGGGGGCGGCGTCAGCGCGGCCAGATCGCCGGTTTCTTCGCTGACGGGCCGGGGATCGGCGGTCGAAATCGCGGCCAGCCGCAAGGCGGGCTCGGGCGCGCCACGATCGCCCCAGACTTCATCCGGCGGGGCCGCAGCCGCGGCCGCGGCGGTTTCGGCCAAGACGGTAGCCGGGGCGGCCGCCGCCGGTTCCGGGGCAGGGGCGGCTGCGACGGGCGCGCCTTCATCATCTGCGTCCATCGTCGCGATGACCGTGGCCGCTTCGTCCGTGGCCGCTTCGGCCAGGTCTGTTTGCGCGGCGGGCGGGACGGCGATGGCCTGCGCCTCGGGCTGCGCGGGGTCGGGGGCGGTCTGGGGTTTGGGCGGCAGGCTGTCGGCGGCCTCGGCGACCGGGGTGGGCGCATCGGGGCGCGGGCCGCCCAGGAACATCGACCAGATCGCCACGATCAGCAGGAACAGCACCAGTCCCAGCGTCAGCATCAGCCCCAGGTGGCGGTTGCGCGCGGCGGGCGGGGCCAGGCGGCGCCCGCCAAAGACGGTGCGGTCCGAGGCGGCGGGCGGCACCTTGGCCGCCGTGGGGGGCGTGGCGGGGGTTGGCGTGGCGGGGCGCGGGGTCTTGTCGGTCGCCCCAGTCGCCCCAGTCGCCCCGGTCGCCGGGCGCGCGGCAGTTGCGGCCAGGCGCGGGGCGCTGGCGGGCGTTTCGGGTGGCAGGCCGGGCGCAGGCGCGGGATCGGGCAGATCGATCGCGGGTGCCAGCACGGTGGGGCTGCCCGTATCCAGGCGCAGGCGCGGCAGGGGGGCGTCGGCATCCGCGGCGGGGGGCCGGGTTGCCGCACCAAGGCGCGGCGCGGCGGGGGCGGCGCTCGCGTCACCCTCCGGCGCGGTGCGGCGCGAAGCGAAGGTGATCACCGGCGGGGCCGAAGGGCCCGGCGCGGCGACTGGTTCCTGCGGCTGTGGCGCGGGTTCTGGCGGTGTGGGGTCTGCTGGCGCGGTTTCGGGCAGTGCGGCTTCGGGCAAGGCCGTGTCGCGTGCGGCGCCGTGCGACCCAATCACGTCTACCTCGGCCGCCTGCACCGGCACGGGGTCCGCTTCCGCTTCCGCCTCGGCGGCGGGCGGGGGCGGCGGCACGGGATCGGGGCTGGCGGCCAGATCCGCATCCGGCGCGGCAGGGGCAAGCGGGGGCGCGGGCAGGCGCACGGGGTCTTGATCGCGGTCCAGCCGCGCGCCTTCGGGCAGATGCTGCGCCGCGCCCGTGGTCAGGCCAAAGAACGGCTCGCCGCCGAACTGCCCGGGATCAGGGCTTGCCACCAGGCAGAGCGGGCAAAAGCCATAGGTTTCGGCAAAGGCCTCGGCCTCGGCCAGGGTGTCGCGCGCGACGACGGCCACCTGCACCTCATCGCCGGTGCCGGACCAGTCAAAGACCAGATCGGCCACGGCATAGGGCGTCATGCCTTCCAGCGCCTGCGCGATCCGGCTGCGGCGGCTGGCGGCATCGGGGCCGGGGGCGTGAATGCGGGTGTAAAGGATCTGCGAGGCCGGAAGGATCAGCTTGCTGGTCATCCCCTTGGGTTCCAGCGCCCGCGCGCGGGCCCGCAGCCCCGCCATCGCCGCGGTCAGGTCGGGTTCGTCCAGCGATACCGTGCCCACCGTGACCCAGCCCGACCCGGCGCGATGCAGCAGGTCGATTCCGTCATGGGCAAGATTTAGCGCAAAACTGGGTTTCATTCCGGGGGTCTAGCACAAGCATCGGTGGCATCGAAGCGGCTGTGGCGCCTGACCCCTTGCTAAAGCAGTTTTCCGCGCATGGAAAGCGCGCAGACCCCCTCCCCGCCCGCAAGCGCGTCACGCTGGCGTGAAGGGGCAGGGGAAGGCCGGGGCCCGGGCGCGCGGCCCCGGCCCCGACGGTCAGCGCGGGTCAGGCCGTGGCCTTGGTCAGCGCCTGATCCAGATCGGCGATGATATCGCGGGCATCCTCGGTCCCGATCGACAGGCGCACCACATTGGGCGCAGCACCTGCCGCCACCTGCTGTTCGGGCGTCAGCTGGCGGTGCGTGGTCGAGGCCGAATGGATGATCAGCGACCGCGTATCGCCCAGGTTCGCCACATGGCTGAACAGCTTGAGGTTGTCGACCAGCTTCACGCAGGCCTCATAGCCGCCCTTGACGCCCACGGTGAACAGCGCGCCCGCCCCCTTGGGGCAGACCGTCGCCACCCGCCCATGCCAGGGCGATGAGGGCAGGCCCGCATATGTCACGAATTCGACGCGCGGGTCACGTTCCAGCCATTCGGCCACCGCGCGGGCGTTCTGGATATGGCGTTCCATGCGCAGCGACAGGGTTTCAATCCCCATCAAGGTGTAATGCGCGCCCTGCGGGTTCATCGTCATGCCCAGATCGCGCAGGCCCACGGCGATGGAATGGAAGGTAAAGGCCATCGGCCCCAGCGCCTCATGGAATTTCAACCCGTGGTAGGCGGGCTCGGGGTCCGACAGGCTGGGGAACTTGCCCGAGGCGGACCAGTCGAACTTGCCCGAATCCACGATCGCGCCGCCGGTCACGGTGCCGTTGCCGGTCATGTATTTGGTCAGCGAATGCACCACCAGCGTCGCGCCATGTTCGATCGGACGGCACAGATAGGGGGTGGCCAGCGTGTTGTCGACGATCAGCGGCAGGCCGACCTTGTCGGCGACCTTCGCCACCGCGGGCAGGTCGGTGATATAGCCGCCGGGGTTGGAAATCGATTCGCAAAAGATCGCGCGGGTGTTGTCGTCCACCGCCGCCTCAAGCGCGGCCAGGTCGTCGAAATCGACGAATTTGGCCGACCAGCCAAAGCGCTTGATGGTCTGGCTGAACTGGGTGATCGTGCCGCCGTAAAGCCGGGTCGAGGCGATGATGTTGCAGCCCGGCCCCATCAGCGGGAACAGCGCCATGATCTGCGCGGCATGCCCCGAGGAACAGCAGACAGCGCCCGCACCCCCTTCCAGCGCGGCCACACGGTTGGCCAGCGCCGCGACCGTGGGGTTGGTCAGGCGCGAATAGATGTAGCCCACCTCTTGCAGGTTGAACAGCCGCGCGGCGTGATCGGCATCTTTGAACACATAGGCGGTGGTCTGGTAGATCGGCACCTGACGCGCGCCGGTGGCGGGGTCGGGTTCGGCCCCGGCGTGGATCTGAAGCGTGTCGAAGGAATAGTCGGACATGGGCGGCTCCTGTCAAGAAATCGGGCGGAGCCTAGCGGCGGCCCGGGGGCGCTTCAAACATATTCGTTTCACCGCATGTGGCCCCACTAGCGCAGCCAAAGCCCCTCGCGCCGGATCGCGTTGCGCAGGGCCTGTTCGCGCCGGGGCAGGTTGGCGCGGTCGAACAGGCCGCGCAAGCGTTGGCCCTTGCCCTGATAGACCAGTTTGCGGATCGGCTCGTATCCTTTCAGCACCTTTTTCACCGGATTGGGCGCGCAGATCGCCTCCAGCATCGCCACCACCGCATCGCTTTCGCGCGCATAAAGCAGCGGCAGCGCGCGCCAGTGACAGCTGACATCGCCATCCAGCCCCGCCAGCCCCGGCCCCGGCCGCCCGCCGCCCATCGAATGGATCACCAGCGGCAGGGCGATCTGGTCCAGCCAGGGGGTCAGGCTTTGGCAAGCCAGCTCATCGGGCGTGTCGTCGCGGATCGACAGCGCAAAGCGCAGGAACCGCGCGCCGAATTCGGCCGGATCGGCGCCAAAGAACCAGCCGGCGTTGAAATACAGATAGCGTTCCCAATGTTCATCGGGCTGCGACAGGTCCAGCGAGCTTGCGAAATCCAGCCCGAAGCGATCGTAAAGCGCCTTCCAGATGCCGCCATAGCCGGGGCCGTAAAGCGGCGGCTCGGGCCAGGTGCCTTCGCGCCGCATCGAGGCTGCGGGGCGGGTGAAGTCGAAATCGACCGAGGACAGCAGGCCGGTGAACAGGGTGTCGGTGTCGAAAAAGACGAAAGGGTCCCCCGCGGGCAGGGCCGACAGAACCTCGATCTTGTTGCCATGGGGATAGGACTGGCCAAAATGGCGCGTGGCAAAGGGCAGGATTTCGGCGCCACAATCCACCAGCAGCGCCCGCACCGGCCCCGAAATGCGGGTTTCGTCCTGCCACAGCGGGCCGGGCTGGGGTTCTGCCACGATCAGGCGGCCGGAAAACTTGGGATTGCTGGCGCGCAGGGACAGGGCGAACAGCGCCGCTTCATATTCCAGCCGCCCGGCCTGGGCCACGCAGACCAGGTTGAACACTTGTGCCGACACCAACCATCCCCATCACACAAAACACCCCCCGCCGGCCCAGCGGCCTTGCGGGAACGGGCGCACCATAGCGGGGCCGGGACACAAGCGGAAGCGTCAGAATTGGGCCACGCCACGGGGGCGAAATGCCACGTCACAGGGCCGAAGCCCTTGATTAAACACCAACCTTGGGGGGATGGTGGGCGACCCTGGAATCGAACCAGGCATGGGTCTCCCCGGCGGAGTTACAGTCCGCTGCCGCACCTTGCAGCACGTCGCCCGACGCTGGCGGGTGGATACCGAAGGGGTCGGGGGGCGTCAAGCGGGAAAATGCCTCTGTGCCTGCTCTTGCCAAACTGCGATGCGCGGCGCAGGAAGGGGGGAACGAAAAAGGGACCTGCGATGAAGAAACCGGCCTGGGTGATCGACAAGGAACGCGCGCGCCGGGCGGCCGCGGCCGAAACGGTGTGGCTGTTCGGCCTGCATGCGGTGCGAGATGCGCTGATGAACCCCGCGCGGGTCAAGCTGCGGCTGGTGCTGACGCGCAATGCCGCCGACAAGCTGGCCGATGCGATCGCGGCGGGCGGCCTTGCGCCCGAAATCGCCGATCCGCGCAAATTCGACAGCATCGTGCCGCTGGCGCCCGATTCCGTCCATCAGGGCGCCGCGCTGGAGGTCAAGCCCCTGGCCTGGGGCAAGCTGGAAGATGTCTGCCTGACCGGCGCGGGGGCGCCGCTGGTGGTGCTGCTGGACCGGGTGACCGATCCGCATAACGTGGGCGCCATCCTGCGGTCGGCCGAGGTGTTCGGCGCGCGCGCCGTGATCGCGCCCGCGCGCCATTCCGCGCCCGAAACCGGGGCGCTTGCGAAAACCGCCAGCGGCGCGCTGGAACGCCAGCCCTATCTGCGCGTCGGCAATCTGTCCGAGGCGATGGAGGCGCTGCGCGACATGGGCTATGTGCTGCTGGGCCTTGCGGGCGAGGCCGATCTGACGCTGGACCAGGGGCTGGCGCAGGCGGGCACCCGGCCCGTGGGCCTGGTGCTGGGGGCCGAGGGGCCGGGCCTGCGCGAAAAGACGCGCGAAACCTGCGATGCGCTGGTGCGGATCCCCTTCGGGGGCGGCTTTGGGTCGCTGAACGTGTCCAATGCGGCGGCGGTGGCGCTTTATGCGGCAACCGCGCGCCCCGGTGGCGCAGGCCCCAAGGCGGGCTGAGGTCACAACTGCGCCAGCCGGGCCGGGGCGCACTGGCCCGGGGGATGCCTTTCTGGCAGGATCGGGGCTGGCTTGGCTGAAGCTTCACCGCGAAAGGTTTTCCCCGTCGTCATGGCTTTGCGTTTTCTTGGCCCCCTCGCGATCCTGCTGGCTGCGGCGCTGCCGCTGGCCGCCGATCCGCCGCCGCCCGCGCATGCAAATTGGGCGCTGGCGGGCCATGATGCGGTGGCCATCGCGCGTGATGGCGCGGCGCAGGCGGGGCGGGCCGATCAGGCGCTGAAATGGCGCGGCCAGGTCTGGCTGTTCACCACGCCGGAAAACCGCGCCGCGTTTGAGGCCGACCCGGCCCGGTTCGCCCCGCGCTTTCGCGGCTATTGCGTGATGGCCCTGGCCGAGGGGGAACTGGCCCCCGGTTCGCCCGGCGTCTTTGTCCTGCATCAGGGGCGGCTTTATCTGATGCGATCGACCCAGGCGCGCACGCGCTTTCTGGCCGATCCTGATGGCTGGATTGCGCGCGCCGAGGCGGGCTGGGCCGCGCTCACCGCGCGCTGACGCACTCTCACAAAGGCGCGAGCCTTGCGCGAGGGGGATGCAATCGCGCCCCCGCCTTCCTATCTTGAGTATCAGAGGCATGGCACCGGAACTGCCCTGCTTCCGTTCACTGTCCCTCGTTCCGCACTTATGCGCCCGGCCCTTGGCTCGGGCGCTTTTTTCTGCAAGCCTTGTCCGCCAGACGCCGAAGGCCCGAACGCCCCAGGCGCCAACCGAAGGACAAGGCCATGCCCGATATCACCGACACCGATCTGCGACAGATCCTTTCGACCACCCGGGTGATCGCCGTGGTGGGGATTTCGCCCAAGGCCGACCGCCCCTCGCATGAGGTGGCGGCGTATTTGCAGCGCAAGGGCTATCGGATCGTGCCGGTCAATCCCGGCCATGCAGGCGAAACGATCCTGGGCGAGACGGTCTTTGCCGATCTGGCCGCGATCCCGGGCGATATCGCGGTCGACATGGTCGATATCTTTCGCCGATCCGAGGCCGTGCCCGAGGTGGTCGCCGCCGCGCTGGACCATCTGCCCGGCCTGCGCACGATCTGGATGCAGCTGGGCGTGATCCATGCCGAGGCCGCCGCCACGGCGCGCGCGCACGGCGTGCGCGTGGTCATGGATCGCTGCCCCAAGATCGACTATCCGCGCGTGATGCCCGGCTAGGAAAGGGCAGATCGGGGCAGATCAGCCCTTGATCGCCTGCGCCGCCGCGATCAGCGCATCGGCGATAAAATCCAGATCGGGCCGCGTCAGCCGCGCGGGCAGGCGCAGATCGCAGGCCCGCATCAGCATGGCGCGCGTCTTGGGCAGGTCGGGCGGATCGCCCAGAAACTGCCAGTTCCAGAAGGCGCGGGCATTGTCCCGGCTTAGCCCGAATATCTGCACATTGACCCCGCGCGCCCCGGCCACCTGTTCAAAGCGGCGCGCCTCATCATCGGTCCAGCCGCCGGTCAGGTTGAACTGCAGCGAATCGGGGGCGCGTTCTTCGGGGGGCAGGGCGGGGGGCACGGCCATCCAGGGGCTTGTCGCAAGCCGCGCGGCCACATGGTCGTGATTGGCGCGCCCGTCGCGCACCCGGCGCGCGATTTCGGGCAACTGCGGCCGGATCACCGCCGCCGACAGGTTATTCATCCGCGTGTTGTAAAGCGGCAGGCGGTTTTGCCAGTGGACAAAGCTGTTCTGCAGGCCGGGATGCTTTTTCCAGTTGTGTTCATAGGCCCCCGACATGATCACCGCGCGCGCGGCGATTTCGGGGTCATCGGTGATCAGGATGCCGCCTTCGCCCGCGTTGACCAGCTTGTAGGACTGAAAGGAAAAACAGCCGATGCGCCCGATCGTGCCGATCTTGCGCCCGTTCCACAACGTGCCCAGCGAATGGGCCGCATCCTCGATCACCGGGATGGCGCGCGCATCGGCCAGCGCCATGATCCGGTCCATGTCGGATGTGTGCCCGCGCATGTGGCTGATCATCACCGCGGCGATGGTGTCATCCAGCTTTGCCGCGAAATCGGCCAGATCGATGCGGTAATCGGCCCCCACCTCGACCAGGACCGGGGTGCAATCGGCATGCAAGATGGCCGAGGGCACGGCCGCGAAGGTGAAGGCCGGCACCAGAACCCGCGCGCCGCGTGGCAGGTCCAGCGCCTTCAGCGCCAGGAACAGCGCCGCCGAACAGGACGCCACCGCCAGCGCATAGCGCGTGCCCATCAGGGCGGCGAATTCGGCCTCAAGCAGGGCGACGGGCGCATTGTCCGAGGTGTAGCGGAACAGATCCCCTGACGCGAGCAGCCGGTCAATCTCGGCCCGGGCGGCCGCGGGGATCGGCTCGGCATCATGGACATTCGGGGCGCTGTGGCCGTCACGGGGCATCGCGGCTATCCTGATCGTTATCGCATGACTTTGGGCCCGCGCAGGAACCGGGCCAAGTGAAAGTTTCGTGTCGCACCGCGGGCCGGGGGCAGTCAGATGCCGATCCGGTCACGCATGGCATACCACGTCATCGCCGCCACCAGAAGCGGCCAGCGCAGCAGGGCGCCGCCGGGAAAGCGCGGCTGCGGCAGGCCCGCCATCAGATCGAAGCGCTCGGCCTGACCCGCGACCGCCTCGGCCATGATCTTGCCCGCCAGCGTCGCCATCGCCACGCCATGCCCCGAAAACCCCGAGGCCGACCACAGGTTCGGCCGGGGGCGCACAAAGCAGGGCATGCGGTTCATGGTGATCGCCAGCGTGCCGCCCCAGGCGTAATCGATGCGAAGATCGGCCAGATCGGGATAGACCTGCAGCATCGGTTTGCGCACGGTCCGGACGATGTCGGGAAAGCGGTAGCCATAGCTTTCGCCGCCGCCGAACAGCAGCCGGCCATCCTCGGACAGGCGCCAGTAGTTCACGACGAATTTCGTATCGGCCACCGCCACGTTTTCACGCAGCACATCGCGGGCGCGTTCGCCCAAGGGTTCGGTGGCGATGATGAAATTGTTGATCGGCATGACGCGGGCCGCAACCTTGCCCTCCAGCCCGCCCAGATAGCCATTGGCGGCCAGGATCACATGGTCCGCCTCGATCGCGCCGTGGTCGGTCTGCACCACCGTTCTGGCCGTGGCGCCCGCAGCCGGATGGCGGATCGCATGGACAACCGATCCTTCATGCAGCCGCGCGCCCGCGGCCTCGGCGGCAAGGGCCAGGCCTTGGGCAAAGTTCAGCGGATGCAGATGGCCCGCGCCGCGGTCGATGTCGCCGCCGCGATAGACGGGGCTGGGCACGATGGCGGCCAGATCGTCGCGCGATAGCGGGGTGATCTGGTCATAGCCGTAATCGTGCGCCAGCTTTTCGGCATTGGCGCGGGCATGGGCGACCTCGGCATCCTTCCAGCAGGCATGGACGATGCCGGGGTGAAAGGTGACCGGCATCTGATGCGCCGCGATCAGATCACGCACCAGCGCCTTGGCCTCTTGCCCGAAATCCCACAGCTTGCGCGCAGTGTCGCGCCCGACCATGGCCTCCAGATCGTCCTGTTCCAGCCGCTGGCCCGACCCCACCTGTCCGCCATTGCGCCCCGAGGCGCCAAAGCCCATGCGATGCGCTTCCAGCAGCACCACATCCATCCCGCGCTGCGCCAGGTGCAGCGCCGCCGACAGCCCGGTAAAGCCGCCGCCGATGATGCAGACATCGGCCCGCCCGCGCCCCTTCAGCGCGGGCCAGCGCCGGTCGCTTGCGGCGGTGGCGGCATACCAGCTGGCGGCATGTTCGCCGGGGCGGTCGTTGGCAAACAGCAGGTTCATACGTTCAACAGCAGATGTTCGCGTTCCCAGGGGCTGATGACCTGCAGGAATTCCTTGTATTCATTGCGCTTCACCGCCTCATAGACGGTGCAGAATTCCGGGCCCAGAACGTCGCGCACCGGCGCGCTGTCGGCTAGAAGATCCAGCGCATCGCCCAGGTTGAAGGGCAGGTCGGTATCGCCCATATAGGCGTCCCCCAGGCATTCGGGGCGCGGCATCTTCTGTTCCTTCAGCCCCAGATAGGCACAGGCCAGCGACGCCGCCAGCCCCAGATAGGGGTTGCAATCCATCCCCGCCAGGCGGTTTTCGATCCGCCGCGCAGCCGGCCCCGAGATCGGCACCCGAAGCCCGGTGGTGCGGTTGTCGCGGCCCCATTCCAGGTTGATGGGGGCGGCGAAATCGGGAACGTAGCGGCGGTAGCTGTTCACATAGGGCGCCAGCAGCGCGATCACCGCCGGAAGGTGGTTCTGCAGCCCCGCGATGCAATGCAGGAAGGCGATGGATTCGCCGCCATCGGGTTCGGAAAAGATGTTGCGCCCCGTTTCCACATCCACCACCGATTGGTGGATGTGCATGGCGCTGCCCGGCTCGCCCTCGATCGGTTTGGCCATGAAGGTGGCGAAACAATCGTGGCGCAGGGCGGCCTCGCGGATCAGGCGCTTGAAGAAAAAGATCTCATCGGCCAGCTTCACCGGATCGCCATGGGCCAGGTTGATTTCCACCTGCCCCGCGCCGCCTTCTTGCAAGATGCCGTCGATTTCAAAGCCCTGCGCCTCGGCAAAGTCATAGATGTCGTCGATCACCTTGCCGTATTCATCGACCGCCGACATCGAATAGGCCTGTTTTCCGGCGGCGCGGCGGCCCGACCGGCCCATCGGCGGGATGATCGGCTGGTTCGGGTCCAGGTTGCGCGCGACCAGGAAGAATTCCATCTCGGGCGCGATGATCGGGCGCCAGCCCTCGGCCTCATAGAGGCTGATGATCCGTTTGAGCACGTTGCGCGGCGCGATCGGCACCGGGTTGCCCTGCTGGTCGTTCACGTCATGGATCACCTGCAGCGTCACATCCGCCGTCCAGGGCGCGGCGGTGGCGGTGCTGAAATCGGGGGTCAGGATCATGTCGGGTTCAGTAAACGCGCCCATCGGATTGTCGGCCCATTCGCCGGTGATTGTCTGCAGGAAGATCGAATTGGGCAGGAAGAAGCGGTCCTGAAATGCGAATTTCGAGGCGGGCATGGCCTTGCCGCGGGCCACGCCCGCGATGTCGGCGACGATGCATTCCACCTCATCCAGGCGCCGGCCCGCGATATAGTCGCGCGCGGCCTGGGGGATATGTTCCATCCATTGGGTCATGGGGCTTGCCATGGGTCAGCCTTTCAAAGGTCAGTGGCCGGGCGGCCGGTGCCGCGCGGTTGAAGAAAGAAATCCGCGATCCGGTTTGCGATCGCGGCTGCGGAATTGGTCTGGCCAAGGCGGGCGCGGGCATCTGCCATGATCGTGTCGGGCACCAGGCCCTTGCCACGCGTGCGCATCAGCCCGTCGATGAAATCGTCGTGGAATTCGGGATGGGCCTGAACGGTCAGGGCGCTGTCGCCATAGACCAGGGCGGCATTTTCGCAAAAATCGCTGCAGCCGATCACCGTGGCGCCTTCGGGGCGCTGGATGACCTGATCGCGGTGCCAGGCGTTGAGCGTGATCGTTTCGCCGCCGAAATCATAGTCGGTCGGCCCCACCGACCAGCCGCCGGGGAAGCGTTCGACCTTGCCCCCCAGCGCCTGGGCGATGATCTGATGGCCAAAGCAGATGCCCACCAGCGCCACCTTTTGCGCGACCGCCTGGCGGATGAAGGCTTCGAGCCGGGGGATGAAGGGGTGGTCTTCATAGGCGCCGTGGCGTGATCCGGTGATCAGCCAGCCATCGCAGGCGTGAACATCGGTGGGAAAATCCATCGCCTCGACGTGGAAGGTGCGGAAGGTCAGTCCGCGCCCGGCCAGCAGGCGTTCGAACATGTCGGGGTAATCGCCGGACTGGCTGCGCAGCTCATCAGGGGCTGTGCCGGTTTGCAGGATGCCGATCAGCATGGGGCTCTCATGTCTTGGGTTGTCAAAGGGTAGCCGGGGGGTGCGGGCGGGCGCAAGAGGCGCTGTGGGGCGTCTCGGGGGGCGGGGTGGGGGGGGGCTGTCTGCCCCCCTCTTGGCGCGTGGCGCCAATTCACCCCCCGAGAGTATTTCGGCCAAGAAGAAGCCGAAGGTCAGACGGTGTCGAGGTAGAGTTCCGTCTGTTCCTGTTCGGAGAGTTCGGCCATGTAGTGGATTTCCTGGCGCTTGGTCATCAGGAAGTTCTGGATCAGTTCGGCCGGAAAGATCCGTGCGACCAGCGGGCAGTCGGCAAAGCGGTCGATCGCGGCGTTCCAGGTTTCGGGCAGCTGCGGCAGGCCCTGTTCATAGGCATTGCCGATGATCGGGGGGGGCGGATCGCGGCGGTCTTCCAGCCCGATCAGCGCGGCGCCAAGGATCGCGGCGATCATCAGATAGGGGTTCACATCGCCCCCCGCCACGCGGTGTTCAATCCGGCGCGCGACGGGCCCCGAGGCGGGGATGCGCAGCGCGGCGGTGCGGTTTTCATAGGCCCAGCCGATGCCGGTGGGGGCATGGGCATTGGGCACCAGCCGGTCATAGCTGTTTTCATGCGGGGCAAAGATCAGCGTGGATCCGGGCAGCGCGGCAAGGCAGCCCGCCACCGCATGGCGCAAGGCCTCGGACCCCCGTTCGGTGCCGTCGTCGAAGATGTTGCGGCCTTGCGCGTCAAGCACCGAGAAATGCGTGTGCATGCCGTTGCCCGACCAAAGGTCATAGGGTTTGGCCATGAAGCTGGCGGCAAAGCCGTGCTGGCGCGCCAGACCCTTGACCAGCATCTTGAACAGCCAGGTATCATCGGCGGCCCTCAGCGCATCGCCCTGATGCATCAGGTTGATTTCAAACTGGCCGGGGCCGGCTTCGGAAATCGCGGTATCGGCGGGGATGTCCATCGCCTCGCAGGCGTCGTAGAGCGCGGTGAAGAAATTGTCGAAGGCATCCAGCGCGCGCAGCGACAGGATTTCGCCCCCCGTGCGGCGCTTGCCGGACCGGGGGCTGGGCGGCACGCGCAGCGTCTTGCCTGAATCGTCGATCAGGAAGAATTCCAGTTCTGTCGCCACCACCGGCGTCAGGCCGCGCGCCTTGTAGCGTTCGACCACGCGGGCCAGCGCCTGGCGGGGATCGCCCTCATAGGGGCGGCCGTCCATGTGGAACATCCAGATCGGCAATAGCGCGGTGGGTGCTGCCAGCCAGGGCATCGGCAGAAAGCCGCGTTCGGTGGGCATCAACAGCCCGTCGCAATCGCCGGTTTCAAAGACCAGGGGGCTGTCCTCGATATCCTCGCCCCAGATGTCGAGGTTCATCACCGAAAAGGGAAAGCGCGTGCCTTCGGTGAACACCTTGTGGGCAAAGCGCGCGGGGATGCGTTTGCCGCGCGCCACACCGTTCAGATCCGCGGCGGCCACGCGGATCGTGCGCACCTCGGGGTGCTCTTTCAGCCAGTCCATTTCCTCACCTGATTATTTGTGGCCTGACCTTCAGACGGGCGCGTCGGGCGCCGGGCAGGTGTCGGTTCAGGCGGCGGTTGACCACCCCGAACAGGCCGATCAGGGCAAGGGTCAGCACGATGAAATAGAACGCCGCGATCGGGTAAGGGATGAAAGGGTTGAACGTCTTGTCCGCGAAGAATTTCGCGTAATACAGGGCATCGCCGCGCTGCTGGAAGGCGGGGAAGCCGGAAAAGAACACCAGCGTGGTGGCGTGGAACAGAAAGATCGCCTCATTCGTATAGGCGGGCCAGGCCAGGCGTAGCATCGTGGGCCAGACGACCCGGCGGAACTTGCGCCAGCCGGTCAGGCCATAGGCATCGGCGGCCTCAAGATCGCCCTTGGGGACGGACCGCAGCGCACCGTAAAAGATTTCGGCGGAATAGGCGGCGGTGTTCAAAAACAGCACGAACAGCGCCCCAGCCCAGGCCTTGGTGGTCCAGGCGGTCTGCACGGTGATGCCGAAGATGTCGAAGCCCGCGCGCGGTAGCAGCACCAGCGCCTCATAGGCCAGGAAAAACTGGATGAACAGCGGGCTGCCGCGGAAGATGTAGATGAACCAGTCCGCCGGCTTGCGCAGCCAGGGATTGGCCTGGGCTTTGGCCAGCGCCAGCGCCGTGGCCAGCACAAAGCCGAAGGCCAGCGCCAGAACGCCGAAGTAGATGTTCCAGATCAGCCCCGAACCGATCAGGGTGAACTGATGGCATAGCGTGAAATCGGATCGCGGCAGCAGCCGTTCGCCGATCCCGATCGAGCGCAGGCCATAGTCGGCGATGATGTCCCAGCAGCTCATGCCCGTGCCTTTCGCATCGCCTCGCCCGCCATCGTGGCCTGACCGCGCGCCAGCCGTGCCGAGACATGGCGGAAGAGGCGTTCGGACAGGCTGGTCATGCCCAGATAGAAGGCCAGCAGCACCAGGAAATACCAGACCCGCCAGTCGGGGTGGGGATAGTCGTAGATCGCCGATTTCGTGGCGCCCAGTTCGCGCGCCCAATAGACGATGTCGGTCACCCCCAGCAGGAACAGCAGCGGCGTGGCCTTGATCAGGATCATCCACAGGTTCGACAGCCCCGGCAGCGCATAGGCCCACATCTGCGGGATCAGGATGCGCCGGGTGACCTGGCGGGGCGTCATGCCATAGGCCTCGGCGGTTTCCAGCTGCGCGCGCGGCACGGCCGCCATGGCGCCATGCAGAACATTGGCCGCGAAGGCGCCAAACACCACCGCAAAGGCCACCACCGCAAGGGTGAAGCCATAGATATCATGCCAGATTTGCGGGGATGAGGACAGCGGCAGCTTGGCCTGGGCGCAGACCAGGAAATCGTTGCCCTGCCGGATCGGCGCGTCCCAATCGGGGCATTTCCACTTGTGTCGCAGCCATTCCAGCCCCTGATCCAGCGCCACCGGCACGAACAGGAAAAATACGATGTCGGGCACGCCCCGCACCATCGCGGTATAGCCCTTGCCCACCCAGCGCAGCGGCGCGGCGCGCGCGCGCGCGGCCAGCGCGCCGGCAAACCCCAAGCCAAGCGCCACCGGTGCCGTGACCGCCAGAAGCGCCAGCACGATCAGGAAGGACCAATAGAACATCATGTGCTTGCCCGAGGTCAGGTAGCACAGGAACCAGCTTAGGCCTTCAAGCGCGGCAGGATCGGCACAGGTGTCAAACATGGGGGTGCAGCGGCCCCGTTGCCGGGGCCGCCCTTTGCATCAGAAGGTGGCGGCTTCGTCGCCGAACCACTTGACGATCATCGCATTCAGGCTGCCGTCGGCCTTCATCGCGTCGATCGCGGCGTTGAACTTGTCGCGCAATTCGGTGTCGGACTTGCGCATGCCGATGCCGATGCCGCCGCCAAGCGCCACATCCTCGCCCGCCCAGATCAAATCGCCGCCCTGATCGGCCGAGAAGGGCACCAGTGCGTCCTTGTCGGCAAAGACTGCATCGGCCTCGCCGTTCTTCACCGCCGAAACGGTGTCGTCGAGATTGGCGAATTCCAGCAGCGTCGCGCCCGACTGGGCGACGTAATCGGCCTGGATCGTGCCGGTCTGCGCCGCGACCACGCCGCCGGCCAGATCGGCGCCCGCATCCAGCGCCAGATAGGCCGAGGCCGCCGGCGGATAGTAGTTGTGGCTGAAGTCGATCGATTGCTTGCGCTCGTCGGTGATGCTCATGCCGGCGATGATCGTGTCATAATTGCCCGAAAGCAGGTTGGGGATGATCGAATCCCAATCATTCGTGACCCATTCGCAGGTCAGTTCGGCCTTGGCGCACAGCGCATCGCCCAGTTCGCGTTCGAACCCGTCGATTTCGCCCTTGTCGTTGATGAAGTTGTAGGGGGGGTAGGCGCCCTCGGTGCCCATGCGCACCGTGTTTGCCGTGGCCAGACCCGCGCTGAGCGCAAGGGCCGCAGTGGCAAGAAGGACTTTCTTCATGGGGTTTCTCCGCTGTTTTGGAATATTCTTGTGATCGGGCGTCAGGCCGGGGCGGTCGCTGACAGGAACTGGCGCAGGCGTTCGGATTTCGGCGCGCCGAACAGGGTGGCGGGCGGGCCCTGTTCCTCGATCAGGCCCTGATGCAGGAACACCACGTGATCGGACACATCCGCCGCCAGCCGCATGTCATGCGTCACAAGGAACATCGTGCGATCTTCGCCCGCCAGGTCCTTGATGACGCGGACCACCTCTTGCTGCAGTTCGGGGTCCAGCGCCGAGGTGGGTTCGTCGAACAACAGCGCCTTGGGTTCCATGCACAGCGCCCGCGCGATCGCGGCGCGCTGCTGCTGGCCACCCGACAGTTGCGCAGGCCAGGCATCGGCCTTGTCGCCGATACCCACCTTGTCCAGAAGCGCGCGGGCGCGCGGTTCCACCTTGGCGGGCGACTGGCCCAGCACGGTCACCGGCGCCTCCATCACGTTTTGCAGGATGGTCATGTGCGACCACAGGTTGAACTGCTGAAACACCATCGACAGGTTGGTGCGGATGCGCGTCACCTGGGCGCGGTCGGCGGGGTGGCGGGCCAGGCCTTCGCCGGCCCATTTCACCGCCTCGCCCTCAAACAGCACCTCGCCCGCCTGGCTGTCCTCCAGCAGGTTGCAGCAGCGCAGCAGCGTCGACTTGCCCGATCCGGATGATCCGATCAGGCTGATCACCTGTCCGCGGCGCGCAGCGACAGAGACGCCGCGCAGCACCTCCAGCGGGCCGTAACTCTTGTGCAGATTGCGGATTTCGATGACGGGCGGGCTATCGGTCACTTGGGGCTTCTCTTTGTCCGTTCAGGTCAGTTGGCGCGATTTTCCGGCGGAATGCAACGCCTGTGTAACGCTTTACGCAGGGGCGCTGCGCAGATTGTCCTGTCAGGTTGGCCAATTTGGCAAGCCGCGCGCTAGCCCAGCCGCGCGGCGACCCGTTGCCGTGCCAGCGCCGAATCGCGGTCGCTGATGCCCAGCAGGCTGCTGACCAGCCGGATCAACGCATCCTCGGCCGCGGCGCGCGCGCCATCGGCCAGCGCCACATCCCACAGCGCCTCGATGATGCTGATGCGGTCGTCATGCGCAATCATGGCTTTCAATGCGCGGGTGAAGCGCACGGTATCGGGGGCCTCGGCCTCGACCTGTTCGGCCTCATGGCGCAGGCGGGTGGCTTCGGGCAGGCTCAGGCCGCGATGGGCGGCCAGAACGCGGTCGATGCGGATCTGTTCGGCGGCCTCATAATGATCATCGGCGCGCGCAAGACGCACCAGAAGCGCGGCCAGCGCCAGTTCGGCGTCGGGCGCGCTTAGCGGGTCGGGGGTGGGGGCGCGCAGGCGCCGAAGAAGCGTGCTCAGCATGCCCCGACTATAGGGCGCGTGGCGGCAGGGGCAAGCGGGGGCGGCAAGCGGTGCCGTTCAGCCCGCCCAACCCTCGACGATGCACAGATCCGCCAGGCTGACCGGCGCGCGCAGCGCCAGGGCCGCGCGATATTCGGGGCTGTCGTAACAGGCCCGCGCCGCCGCGACCGAGGGGAATTCGATCACCACCGCGCGCGGGCGCAGGCTGCCCTCGACCACGTCCTGGGCACCGCCGCGGACCAGAAAGCGCGCGCCGTATTTGGCAAAGGCGGCCGCATTGGCCTGTCGATAGGCGTCGTAGGCCTGCGGGTCGCTGACCGTGACATGGCCGATCCAGTAGCCCTTCGGGGGGGTGGTCATCGTGATGCTCCGTGCTTTTGGGGCAAGTGTGGCGCGCCGGGGCCGGGGGTGCAAGTCGCCGCAAGGGATGATTTTCCCGCCCGCCTGTGGCATCCTTGCGGCAGGAGGACCCGCCATGCCCCAGATTACCCCCGATTTCAGCGGCCAGACCGTGATCTGCACCTTCGAGATGACACCCGCCACCGCCGCCGACCTGATGGAGGCGCTGCAGGATGCCTATGACCAGTGCATCCGCCATCAGCCCGGGTTCATCGGCGCGGGCCTGCACATGAATGATGCCCAGACCCGCATCGCCACCTATTCCAAATGGCGCGGGCGCGAGGATTACAAGGCCATGCTGCGCACCCCCGAAATGCGCGAACGCAACCGCCACATCGCCACGCTCTGCCGCAGCTTTGAGCCGGTGATGTATGAGGTGACGGCCGCCTATTGACCCGCCGGGGCCGCCACCATCCCGGTGGCCACCCGCGCAACGAAAAACCCCGCCAGCGGGGCTGGCGGGGTCAAGGGTCAGTGTTGGTCCGACCGTCCGGGTCTGGCCGGGTCAGATCATTCGCGGTTGCCCAGGAACTGCAGCAGGAACATGAACATGTTCAGGAAATCCAGATACAGCTGCAGCGCGCCCATGATGGCGGCCTTGCCCAGGAAATCCTCATCCGTCTGCGCCAGTTGCAGATAGGTGTTCTTGATGTTCTGCGTGTCATAGGCGGTCAGGCCGGCAAAGATCAGCACGCCGATCACCGAAATCGCGAAGGCCATCGCCGAAGAGGCGAGGAAGATGTTCACGATCGAGGCGACGATCAGCCCGATCAGGCCCATCATCAGGAAGGTGCCCATGCCCGACAGGTCGCGCTTGGTCGTGTAGCCGTAAAGCGACAGGCCCGCGAAGGCGATCGCGGTCACCAGGAAGGTCTGCGCGATCGACACGCCGGTATAGGCGGCGAAGATGAAGCTGATCGACAGGCCCATCAGCGCGGCATAGCCAAAGAACACCAGCTGCGCGGTGGCCGCCGACATGCGGTGCAGCATCGCGGAAAAGGCAAAGACCACGGCCAGGGGGGCGAACATCACCACCCATTTCAGCCCCGATCCCCAGATCGCGGCCAGAAGCTGGTCGTTGGTGCCCACGAACCATGCAACGGCGCCGGTCACCAGCATGCCGATGGACATCAGCCCATAGACCTTGTTCATGTGCGCGCGCAGACCCTCATCGATCAGGGCGGCGCGGGCGCCGGCCTGGCTGGCGCGCAAAGTGTTGTAGTCAGCCATCAAAGCCTCCAGTTGAACGTCTCCCTTGTGGCGGGCAGGCCACCACACGTCACCGCTTCATATTGGGGGCTTGTTCCCGGATTTCAAGCGTTTCCGGTCCGATTTCCGACGGTTTTACCGGCCTGATCCGACCCGTCTCCTGCAATCGTGACCACGACCTTGCCGGTGGACCGGCGGCTGCGCAGCAGCTCCAGCGCCTCATCCACGCGATCAAGCGGCATCGTTGCACTGACATGGGGGCGCAGGCCGCCTTCGGCATACCAGCCAAACAGCGTTTCCATCGACTGGCGCAGCACGGCGGGGTCCAGCTTCAGATAGCCGCCCCAATACAGCCCATGCACCGTGATGTTCTTGACCAGCAGGTGATTGAGCGGAATGTCCGGCGCGCTGCCCGAAGCAAAGCCGATCACCAGAAACCGCCCGCCCGGGCGCAGCGCGCGCGCCGCCGCCGTGCCCGCCGCCCCGCCGATCGCATCATAGACCACATCCGCCCCGCCCAGCGCCCGCAGGGCCGCGCGCAGATCGGGGGTTTCGCTGTCCAGCACCTCATCCGCACCGGCCGCGCGCGCCACCGCCAGCTTGTTTGCACCGCGCGCGCAGGCGATCACGCGCGCGCCCATCCGCTTGCCGATTTCCACCGCCGTCAGCCCGACCCCGCCCGCAGCCCCCAACACCACCAGCGTCTCGCCCGGGCGCAGCCCGGCGCGGTGATCCAGCGCCAGATGCGAGGTGCCATAGGCGATCTGAAAGGCGGCGGCGTCGACAAAGCCCATGTCCCGGGGCAGGGGGGTGCAGCGGTCGGCCGGGAAGTTCCCCGCCTCGGCCAGACCGCCCTGACCGGCGAACACCGCCACGCGGGTGCCCGGCGCCGGCGCGACCACGCCCGGCCCGCAGGCCTCAACGGTGCCGGCCAGTTCCATCCCCATCACGAAGGGGGCGGCGGGTGTATCCTGATAGCGCCCCTCGATCATCAGCAGATCGGCAAAGTTCAGCCCGCAGGCCACGATCCGCACACGCACCTCGCCCGGGCCCGGGGCGGGCAGGTCGATCCGGGTCAGTTCCGGCGGCTGGCCGGCGGCGGCGATCTGATAGGCGCGCATGTCATTGCCTCCTGTTGCGGCAGGCGGCGCCCGCGGCGCCCGCCCCCGGGCGGTCCTTTGGCGTGACAATAGCCGCAGCGCAGCAACCCTGCCAGAGGCCGCGCGCGGGCCGATCCTGGCGACCTGCGGTATTGTTGTCGGACGCCGATGCAACCGTTGCCGGGTGTGAAACACGCAGAGGGTGATTCTGTCGCGGCCCGGACGCCCGGACGCTGTTTTTTGCAGGGCAGGTATGAAAAACCTTACCTTCAATTGCGGCAAAAGGGTGGGTTGCCCTGTATATTTGGACAGGTTGGTCAGATTTCACGGGCTTGCTGCCAAGATCACATGGTATTTCTTGGGCGAAAACCGTGCCTTGGGAGTAACGAATGAAACACCCCGTTGACGTACATGTCGGCAAGCGAATCCGACACCGCCGCTGGATGATCGGCATGACCCAGCAGCAATTGGCAGACAAGGTCGGCATCAAGTTCCAGCAGATCCAGAAATACGAAACCGGGATGAACCGCGTCTCGGCTTCGCGTCTTTGGGACATCGCCGATGCGCTCGAAGTCCAGATCTCGTTCTTCTTCGAAGGTCTGGCCGATCCGGTCGGGGCATCGTCCGAAGTGTCGGGCGACATCCTCGCCGATAAAGAGGCGCTGGCGCTGGTGCGGTCCTACTATGCCATCCCCGAGGCGCAGCGCCGCCGGCTGTTCGAACTGGCCAAGGTGCTCTCGGACGCGGCCTGATCGCCGCCCGGCCAGGTCCCGGCTGCAACCGGGCTTGACCCACGACGGGGGGGCGGATACCGCTCCCCCCATCGTTTTTCCGGAGCCCGCGATGACCCCTGCCGATCCCCTCACGCTGGCCGAACAGGCCGAGCTGCGCGCCGTCGCCTATGCGCTGGCCGATGCCGCCCGTGTCGAGACGCTGCGCCATTTCCGCAGCGATGGGTTGACGGCGGATACCAAGGAAACCACCCATTTCGATCCCGTCACCGTCGCCGACCGCGCCGCCGAGGCCGCGATGCGCGCGATCCTGGCCGAACGCCGCCCGCAGGATGCGATCCTGGGCGAGGAATTCGGCACCACCCAGGGCCGCAGCGGCCTGACCTGGGTGCTTGACCCGATCGACGGTACCCGCGGTTACCTGTCGGGCACGCCGACCTGGGGCGTGCTGATCGCGCTCTCGGATGCGCGCGGGCCGCTGCTGGGCGTGATCGACCAGCCCTATATCGGCGAACGCTTCACCGGCGGCTTCGGCCTGGCGCAGGTGGACGGGCCCATGGGCCACAAGCCGCTGGCCACCCGCGGCCCGCGCCCGCTGGCCGAGGCGATCCTGTTCACGACCTTCCCCGAAATCGGCACGCCCGCCGAAGCCGCCGCCTTCCAGCGCCTGTCAAGCCGCGTGAAACTGACCCGTTATGGCACCGATTGCTATGCCTATGCGCTGGTCGCCGCGGGCCAGGTCGATCTGGTCGTCGAAGCCGGTCTGCAGGCCTATGACGTGCAGGCACCGATCGCGGTGATCGAGGCGGCGGGCGGTGTCGTCACCGACTGGCAAGGCCGTCCCGCCCATCACGGCGGGCGCATCCTGGCCGCAGCCAATGCCGAAATCCATGCCGCGGCGCTGGCGCTGCTGCAGGGGTGAAGGGGGCTCTGCCCCCGTCGCCTGCGGCGACCCCCCCGGAGTATTTCGGCCAAGAAGAAGCCGCCCGTTTCATCTTGCCCGAAATACCTTCGGGGGGTGCGGGGGGCAGACAGCCCCCCGTTTCGCGCGGGCCGTCAGATCAGCTTCCGGCCATTGGCCCAGACGGCCGCCACGGCGCGGTCATCGCCCATCATGATTGTGGGGAACAGTTCTTCCCAGAAATCCCCGGCCCGTTCGGCGCGCTGCGCGATGGCAGGGGTTGAGGCGAGGTCGATCACCACCAGATCGGCCTCGATCCCGGGGGCGATGTTGCCCACGCGATCCTCCAGACGCAGGCTGCGGGCCGCGCCCTGGGTGGCCAGCCACCACAGCTGCGCGGGGTGCAGCGCGGTGTGACGCAGTTGCGCGATTTCATAGGCGGCGGCCATGGTGCGCAGCATGGAAAAGCTGGACCCGCCCCCGGTATCGGTGGCCAGTCCGATGCGCTGGCCTTCGGCCATCAGCCCGGCCATGTCGAACAGCCCCGATCCGATGAAGGTGTTCGAGGTCGGGCAATGCACCAGCGCCGCGCCCACCTCGGCCAGGCGCGCGCGTTCGCGTGGTTCCAGGTGGATCGCATGGCCGAAGACGGCGCGCGGGCCCAGCAATCCGTGGCGTTCATAGACGTCCAGATAGTCGCGGGCCTGCGGGTAAAGCCCCTTGACCCAGGCGATTTCGTCGACCTGCTCGCTCAGATGCGTTTGCATCAGGCAATCGGGATGCGCAGCCCAGAGCGCCCCCAGCGCCTCAAGCTGCGCCTCGGTCGAGGTGGGCGCGAAGCGCGGCGTGATGACATAGGACAGCCGATCCACCCCGTGCCAGCGATCCAGCAGGCGCTTGCTGTCGTCATGCGCCGTCTGGGCGGTGTCGCGCAGAAAAGGGGGCGCCGTGTCGCGGTCCATGCAGGTCTTGCCCGCCAGCGCGCGCAGCCCCCTGGCCTGCGCCTGGGCAAAGAAGGCCTCAACGCTGGCGGGGTGGATCGTGCAATAGCTGCACATCGTCGTCGTGCCATGCGCAAGCGCCAGGTCGAAATAGCGCGCGGCCACCCCGGCGGCATGGTCGGGATCAGCAAAGCGCGCCTCTTCGGGGAAGGTGTAGCTGTTCAGCCAGTCGATCAGCCGCTTGCCCCAGCTGGCGATGATCCCGGTCTGGGGATAGTGGACATGGGCGTCGATGAACCCTGCCGAGATCAGCTTGCGGCCGTGGTCATGCACCCGGGCGTGCGGATGGGCGGCGCGCAAGTGATCGGCCTCGCCCACGGCCGCGATCCGCCCTCCCTCGATCAGCACGGCGCCATGCGACAGGTGGCGCGCGGCCCCAAGGCCCTCGGCGAAGGGGTCGCCCGCATAGCTGATCACCTGACCCAGAAGCAGTTCCGCCATTATCCGTCCTTTCCGCTTTGTCCCATGCTAGGCCCGCCGCGGGCCAAGGTAAATTCCCCGCGGCCCCTGCCGCACATCCCCTTTGCCCCCTGTATTCCGGCCCGGTTCGCCGCTATGGTGCGCGCAACAACGACGGGGGCATCATGGCGGAAGACCGGGCAGAGGACGAGGCGCGCGAGGAACAGGATTACCGGCTTGACCGCGCGCTTGTCGATCTGGTCCTCGATGCCGTCGAGGCGGGCGATGCCGCGCGCCTGACCGAACTGCTTGAACCGCTGCATGCCGCCGATATCGCCGACCTGCTGGAACAGGTGGGCGGGGCCGACCGGCGCGCCTTCCTGCGCCTGTGGGGCCGAAAGATCGACGGCGAGATCCTGTCGGAAATCGACGAATCGATCCGCGAAGAGGTGATCGGGGCGCTCCCGCGCGAGGTTCTGGCCGAAGCCGTGCGCGACCTGGATTCCGACGATGTGGTCGATCTGATCGAGGATCTGCAAGAGCCCCAGCAAGAGGCGATCCTGGACGCCCTGGATGAGGCCGACCGCGCCGCTGTCGAACAGTCGCTGACCTATCCCGAATATTCCGCCGGCCGCCTGATGCAGCGCGAGGTGGTGACCGCGCCCGAACACTGGACCGTGGGCGAGGCGATCGATTTCCTGCGCGCCGAGGATTGGCTGCCCGATCAGTTCTACCACGTGATCCTGGTCGATCCGCGGATGCATCCGGTGGGCTATGTGACGCTGGGCAAGCTTTTGTCCTCGCGCCGCGACGTGGCCCTGCGCACCATCATCGAAGACAGTTTCCGCACCATTTCCGTTTACCAGGAAGAGGCCGACGTGGCCTATGCCTTCAACCAGTATCACCTGATCTCGGCCCCGGTGGTGGATGACGATGACCGGCTGGTGGGGGTGATCACCATTGATGACGCCATGTCGGTGCTGGACGAAGAGCATGAGGAAGACATCCTGCGTCTGGCCGGTGTGGGCGAGGAAAGCTCGCTGTCCGATACGGTGCTGGAAACCACGCGCCAGCGGCTGCCCTGGCTGTTCGTCAACCTGCTGACGGCGATCCTGGCCTCGGGCGTGATCGCGCTGTTTGAGGGCACGATCGAACAGCTGGTGGCTCTGGCGGTGCTGATGCCGATCGTCGCCTCGATGGGGGGCAATGCGGGCACCCAGACGCTGACGGTGGCGGTGCGGGCGCTGGCCACCAAAAGCCTGACGGAATCGAATGTCTGGCGCGTCGTGCGGCGCGAGGCGGTGGTGGGCCTGTTGAACGGCGCGGCCTTTGCGGTGGTGATGGGGCTGGTTGCGATGGTCTGGTTCGGCGAACCGCATCTGGGACTTGTCATCGCGGCGGCGATGGTCATCAACCTGCTGGTCGCGGCGTTGGCGGGCATTCTGGTGCCGCTTACGCTGGAACGGCTGGGCGCCGATCCGGCGCTGGCCTCGGGCACCTTCGTCACTACGGTAACCGATGTGGTGGGCTTCTTCGCCTTCCTGGGGCTGGCTGCAGCGGTGCTTTTGTGACCATGGCCGGATCGAAGGCCCAGGCGCGCCGCGACGCGGCGGCGCGGCGCAAGGCCGCCTTTGCCCGGGGCCAGGGCGATGCGGTGCGGCGGCTTTCGCGCGAACTGGCGCCCTGGTCGGGCGCGGTGCTGGCCGGCTACATGCCGATGCGGACCGAAATCGACCCCTTGCCCGCAATGGCGGCCCATGACGGCCCGGTCTGTGTGCCGGTAATCGAGGGACCGGGCCTGCCGCTGACCTTCCGCCGCTGGACCCCGCAGGCCCGCATGATCCCCGGGGCCTTTGGCGCCGAAATTCCCGAAACCGGCGAAAGCCTGATCCCGCGGGTGCTGATCGTGCCGCTGCTGGCGTTTGACCGCCGCGGCTTCCGGCTGGGCTATGGCGGCGGGTTCTATGACCGCACCCTGGCCGGGCTGCGCGCATTGGGCCCCGTCACCGCGATCGGCTTTGCCTTCGCCGCCCAGGAAGTCGACACCGTCCCGACCGAGCCGACCGATCAGCCGCTCGACCTGATCGTGACCGAGGCCGAAACCATCCGGCCCTGATCGCAGCCCCCTTCATCTTGCCCAAAATACCTCGGGGGTCCGGGGGCGGCGCCCCCGGCGCGCGCCATCCGCATCCGGCGCGCTTGCTCTTGCGCTTTGCCTGGTCAGGGCCTAAGCGTCGGCGCATGAAGATCCTTTTTCTGGGCGATGTCGTGGGGCGCGCGGGGCGCGCGGCGATCAGCGGGCAGCTGGCGAAGCTGCGGGCCGATTGGGGCCTGGATTTCGTCGTGGTCAATGGTGAAAACGCCTCGTCCGGCATGGGGCTGACGGCGGAACACGCCAAGCTGCTGCTTGACGCCGGGGCCGATTGCATCACGCTGGGCGATCACGCCTTCGACCAGAAGGACATGCTGCGCTTCATCGACACCGAGCCGCGGATCATCCGCCCGCTGAACTATGCCAAGGAAGCGCCGGGCCGCGGCGCGCGGCTGTTTTCGGATGCGCGCGGGCGCAAGATCCTGGTGGCGCAGGTGCTGGGCCAGGTCTTCATGAAGCGTCCCTTCGACGATCCCTTCTCGGCGGTGGATGCGGTGCTGCGCAAGCACCCGCTGGGCGGTCTGGCGCAGGCCGCGCTGGTCGACATGCATTGCGAGGCGACCAGCGAGAAGATGGCGATGGGCCATTGGTGCGACGGGCGCGCCAGCGTCGTGGTGGGCACCCATACCCATGTGCCGACCGCCGATGCGATGGTGCTGCCGGGCGGCACCGCCTATATGACCGACGCGGGCATGTGCGGCGACTATCATTCCGTGATCGGCATGGACAAGGCCGAACCGATGCGCCGCTTCATAACCGGCATGGGTAAGGAACGCTTCACCCCGGCCAATGGCGAGGCGACTCTGTCCGGCCTTTACACCGAAACCGATGACCGCACCGGCAAGGCGCGGCTGTGTGTGCCGGTGCGGGTGGGTGGCCGGCTGATCCCGGCCCGGCCGGTCTGATCGGGCGGGGCCTGCCGTGATCCCTGTCATGGTCCTTGCCTGTGCGCCGCCGTGCCGTAAGATCGCCTTCCCGTTGCACTGCCCCAAAGAGGGATCATGACAGAGCCGCTGCTTTCGCCAGACATCGCGCCCTTTGCCGCCCTGCTGATCGTCCTTGGCATGTTCGTCATGTTCCTGCGCGAACGTGTCCCGCCCGAGGTGGTGGCGATGGGGGGCGCGGCGGTGATGCTGGCGCTGGGGCTGGCGCCGGTGGATCAGGCCACGCGTACCCTGGCCAATCCCGCGCCCTGGACCATTGCCTTCATGTTCCTGATCATGGGCGCGATGGTGCGCACCGGCACGCTGGATTGGGTGACCCAGCGCGCGGCGCGCCATGTGACCGACCGGCCGCGCCTGACGTTGGCGGCGATCGGGGTGCTGGTGGTGGCGCTGTCGGCCTTCATGAACAACACGCCCATCGTCATCGTGATGATGCCGGTCTTCATCGCGCTGGCGCGTTCGCTGGGCAAGGCGCCCTCGAAGCTCTTGATCCCGCTCAGCTATCTGTCGATCTTTGGCGGCACGGTCACGATGATCGGCACCTCGACCAACCTGCTGGTCGACGGGGTGGCGCGTCAGGCGGGGCTTGCGCATTTCGGCATCTTTGAAATCGCGCCGCTGGGGCTTGTGGTTTCGGCGGTCGGGGTTGCGTACCTGACGCTGCTGGGCCCGCGGCTGCTGCCGGAGCGCTATTCGATGTCCAACCTTCTGGGTGGCCGGTCGCAGATGAAATTCTTCACCGAGGTCGCCGTCCCCGAGGATTCGGCCCTGATCGGCAAACGCCTGGAAGAGGTCGACCTGTTCAAGCGCGACAACATGCGCGTGATCGACGTGCTGCGCGGCGATGCCTCGTTGCGGCGCGATCTGGCGGGGGTGACCATCGCGCCGGGCGACCGGGTGGTGCTGCGCACCCCCATGTCCGAGGTGCTGGGCCTGGCCAACAACAAGGAAATCCGGCTGATCGACAAGCTCAGCTCGGTCCAGACCAACACGGTCGAGGTGCTGATCACCCCGGGCTGCCGCATGATCGGGCGGCGCCTGGGCGAAATGCGCCTGCGCCGGCGCTATGGCGTCTATGTTCTGGCCGCGCATCGGCGCAACCAGAACATCGGCCGCCAGCTGGATGATCTGGAGGTGCGGGTGGGCGATACCCTGCTGCTGGAAGGCGCGCCCGCCGATATCCAGCGCCTGGCGGCCGACATGGAAATGGCCGATATCTCGCAACCCTCGGAACGGGCCTATCGGCGCGCCCATGCGCCCATCGTGATCGCGGTGCTGGCGGCGGTGGTGGGGCTGGCGGCGCTGGATCTGGCGCCGATTCTGGTGCTGGCCTTCCTGGGGGTGGCGGTGGTGCTGCTGACCGGCTGCATCGACGCCGATGAGGCATTCGGCTTTGTCGAGGGCCGCCTGCTGGCGCTGATCTTTGCCATGCTGGTCGTGGGGGCGGGGCTGGATGCCAGCGGTGCGGTGCGCCTGATCGTCGAGGTGATCAGCCCCGCGCTGGATGAGCTGTCACCGCGGCTTCTGGTGCTGGTCGTGTTCCTGATGGCATCCGTCATGACCGAACTGGTGACCAACAACGCCGTCGGCGTGATCCTGACGCCCATCGCCATCGGTCTGGCCACGCAGCTGGGGGTCGATCCGCGCGGCCTGGTCGTGGCGGTGATGTTCGGCGCGTCAGCCAGCTTTTCAACGCCGATCGGCTATCAGACCAACACCCTGGTCTATGCGCCGGGCGGCTATCGCTTTACCGACTTCCTGCGCATCGGTGTGCCGCTGAACCTGATCATGGCGGTGACGGTCAGCCTTGTGATCCCGTTGCTATGGCCGCTCTAGGCGCGCTATGCTGTAAGCCCCATGCTGCCCGGAGCCGTGCCATGACCCGCCTGATCCCCCGCCTTGCCCTTGCGCTGCTTGTCCCGCTGCTGGCGGCCTGCGCCTGGCCGCAGCCCCATGCCGTGCCCGACCGCATCAGCCTGTCGGCGCGGGTGCTGACGGTGGTCTTCACCGACGGCACCACCTGCCGGGCCGATATAGCCGTGCTGCCCGCGGGGCGGCTGACCGATTGCGCCTATCCGATCCGCTACGAGGTGGTGATCGAACGGCAAAGCCACCTGCGCGCGCTGGACCCGCTGTTTTCGCCCTATGCCACGGTGCTGCTGCGCGATGATCGCGGCCGGCGCTGGACCTGGCGCACCCCGCACCGGCGCATCGACCGCTGAGTCCCCGCACCTGCCTGCCCCCGCTTGCGGGCAGGCCCGTCGCTGGCATATAGAGGCGGCGATCAACACATACCGATGGGGGGCTCATGGCCGGGCATTCGAAATGGGCGAACATCCAGCACCGTAAGGGCAAGCAGGACAAGCTTCGTTCGAAACTGTTTTCTAAGCTGGCGAAGGAAATCACCGTTGCCGCGAAAATGGGCGATCCTGACCCCGAAAAGAACCCGCGCCTGCGTCTGGCGGTAAAGGCGGCCAAGTCGCAATCCATGCCCAAGGACGTGATCGACCGCGCGATCAAGAAATCGCAAGGCGGCGATGCGGCCGACTATACCGAAATCCGCTATGAAGGTTACGGCCCCAATGGCATCGCGGTGATCGTCGAGGCGATGACCGACAACCTGAACCGTACCGCGTCGAACGTGCGGTCCTATTTCACCAAGCATGGCGGCAATCTGGGCACCACCGGATCGGTCAGCTTCATGTTCGACCGGGTGGGCGAAATCACCTATCCCGCCAGCGCGGGCGACGCCGACACCGTGATGATGGCCGCGATCGAGGCGGGCGCGGATGACGTGGAATCCGATGACGAGGGGCACTGGATCTATTGCGCTGACACCGCGCTGAATGAGGTGTCCGAGGCGCTGGAAAAGGTGCTGGGCGAATCGACTGAATCGAAACTGGTCTGGAAACCGCAGAACCGCACCGATGTCGATCTGGACACTGCGCAAAAGCTGATGAAGCTGATCGACGCGCTGGAAGAAGATGACGATGTGCAGACCGTGACCGCGAATTTCGACGTTCCCGAGGATGTCGCGGCGCAGCTGTAATCCCGGTATTTCGGCCCCTGCCGGGCCTGCCGCGTAAGTTCTTTGGCCCCGCCCGATGGCGGGGCCTTTGCATTTGCGGGGCCCTCAGGGGGGCAGCAGAACCTGGGCCGCGGCGGCGCGGATCGCGCGCGTCAACGGCGCCAGCGGCCCGCGCATCCGGCGCAGCGCCTGCCAGTGCAGCGATACATCCAGCGGCGCGGGCGCAAGCGCCACCAGCCGGCCCGCCGCCAGATGATCGCGGATCAGCGGTTCGGGGTTCATCCCCCATCCCAGGCCCAGCAGGGCGGCTTCGACAAAACCCTGGGATGAGGCGATCTGATGCGTGGGCGGTGCGATCGGCGGCCCGGCTGTGCCGCCGCTGATCTGGCGGGCCCAGTCGATCTGCAGCCGGTCTTTGTGGTTGAAGGTGATCGCCGGTGCCTGCATCAGCGCCTGGGCCGTGGGGCCGTCGGGGAAATGGCGCGCGACAAAGGCGGGGCTTGCGGTGGCGATATAGCGCAGCCGACCCAGGGGCAGGCTGTCGCAGCCCGCCACCGGGCCGGGGGCGGCGGTCACGGCGGCCAGAACCTCGCCCCGGCGCAGCCAGTCGTCGGAATGGTCCTGATCGTCGATCACCAGATCGAACAGCATCCCCGCACAGGCGGCCAGTGCGGGCAGAACCCAGGTCGCCAGGCTGTCGGCATTGACCGCCAGGCGGATCACCGGGGTGGTCGCCGCCGCGTCCGGCGCGGCCAGATCGCGTTCCAGCAGGCGCACCTGCTGCAGGTGGCGGGCCAGCCGCAGCCCGGTTTCGGTGCCGGTGCAGGGCGTGCCGCGCCGCACCAGAACACAGCCCATCCGGTCTTCCAGCGCGCGGATGCGCTGGGATATGGCCGAGGGCGTGACATGCAGCGCCGCCGCCGCCGCCTCAAACGAACCGCGGCGCAGCACCTCGGCCAGGGCGGCCAGCGCGGGATAGTCCAGCATAAGTTTTCCTTAATCCACATAACCCAAATGAATTTGCCATGAACCGTCCCGCCCGGCTAGATCCGGCGCAAAAGGGGGGCGATCATGGTGGCCTATTGGGCGGGACTGAAGCTGGCGCTGGGGCTGATCATGGCGATCGGGGCGCAGAATGCCTTTGTGCTGCGCCAGGGGCTGCGGCGCGAACATGTGCTGGCGGTGGTGCTGTTCTGCGCGGCCTCGGACGCGGTGCTGATCGTGCTGGGCGTCACCGGCTTTGCCCGGATCAGCGCGCTGGCGCCGGGGTTCGGGCAGGCGATGCTGTGGGGCGGCGTGGCGTTTCTGATCTGGTATGGCGCGCGGGCCTTTCTGTCGGCCTGGCGCGGCGGTGGGGCGCTGGCGGCGGCGCGGGGCGGCGGGGCCAGCCTGGGCGCGACGCTGGGGATGCTGGCGGTGATCACCTGGGCCAATCCGCATGTCTGGCTGGATACGGTGGTGTTGCTGGGCGCGATTTCGGCGCAGTTTCCGGGGCAGGGGGCGGCCTTTGCGGCCGGTGCGGTCAGCGCCTCGTTCACCTTCTTCTTCGCGCTGGGCTTTGGCGCGCGGGGGCTGGCGCCGTTCTTCGCCCGGCCCTGGGCCTGGCGGGCGGTGGATGGGGTGATCGGGGTGATGATGTGGTCGATCGCCTGGCGGCTGGCGCAGGGCGCGCTGCAGGGCGCCACCGCCTGAGGCCTTGGCCATGGGCGCGCAATCGCCCGTGTGTCCGATACAATTCAGCCCTTGAACCCGCGGCCCGGCTGGGGCCTTGTGCGGGCATGAGCCGTTTGACAACCGATATTTCCCTGCAGGGGCTTTCCGGCCCGGTGATTGGCGTGCTGTGGATGCTGGCCTCGGGGCTGTGTTTCGTGGCCGTCACCGGGATCGTGCGCTATCTGGGCACCGATCTGCCTGCGGTGCAGGGGGCGTTTCTGCGGTTCGTCTTTGGCCTGGCCTTTCTGGGCCCGGCGCTGGTGGTGACGCTGCGGCGCGGGGTTCCGGCCGGGACGATGCCACTGTTTCTGGGGCGGGGGGCGCTGCATGCGGTGGCGGTGACGCTGTGGTTCTTTGCGATGGCGCGCCTGCCCGTGGCCGAGGTTACGGCGATCGGCTATATCAACCCGATCGTGGTGACGCTGGGCGGCGCGTTGTTGCTGGGCGAACGTCTGGCGACGCGGCGGTTGGTGGCGATCGCGGTCGCGGTGGTGGGTGCGCTGATCATCCTGCGCCCCGGGATGCGTGAGATTTCGGTGGGCCATCTGGCACAGCTTGGTGCCGCGGTGTCCTTCGGGCTAAGCTATCTGATCGCCAAGCGCCTGTCCGATCGCGTGCCTGCGGGCGCGGTGGTTGCGATGATGTCGCTGACCGTGGCCATCGCGCTGGCGCCGTTCGCGGTGGCGGTCTGGGTGCCGGTTGGCCTTGTGGCGCTGGCCTGGCTGGCGCTGGTGGCGTTCTTCGGGACCGTGGGGCATTACTGTATGACCCGGGCCTTTGCGGTCGCCCCGGTCACGGTGACCCAGCCGGTGACCTTCCTGCAACTGGTCTGGGCGATGTTGCTGGGCATGGCGGTGTTTGGCGAACCGGCGGACCCCTGGGTCTTTGCGGGCGGGGCGCTGATCATCGCCGCGATCAGCTACATGACCTGGCGCGAGGCGCAGCTGAAGCGCCGTGTCCTGACCCCCACGGCCCCGCAGACCAAGGTCTGAACGCGGGGCCGTTGCGCTAGCCGCGCGGGGCGATCAGCCGGGCCAGCACACCTTCGCGCGTGACGCGCCGCCCGTCGGCCAGCGGCAAGGCTGCCGCCCCGCGCAGCCGGTCCATCACCACCCGGATCGGGGTGTCGGGCGGCAGAGGCGGGCCCGGGGTCGCGCCCGGGGCGGGGTCGGGTTCGGCGGCATCGGCGGCGGTCAGCACACCCAGCGGGTTCATATGCGCTACGAAATCCGCCACATAATCGTTGACGGGGGCGGCGATGATGTCGCGCGCGCATCCGGTCTGGACGATCCGCCCCCCGTCCATCAGCGCGATGCGGTTGCCCAGCTTGAACGCCTCATCCAGATCATGGCTGACAAACAGGATCGTGCGTTTCAGCCGCGCCTGAAGTTCCAGCAGCTCATCTTGCAGGCGGGCGCGGATCAGCGGGTCCAGCGCCGAGAAGGGTTCATCCATCAAAAGAATCGGCGCGTCGGTGACAAAGGCCCGGGCAAGGCCCACGCGCTGCTGCATCCCCCCCGACAGATCGCCGACCTTCCGATCGGCCCAGTCCGACAGGCCGACCAGCGCCAGCTGTTCATCCACGCGTTCGCGCCGCGCCGCCGGGCCGAGCCCCGCCAGTTCCAGCCCCAGCCCCACATTGTCGCGCACGCTGCGCCAGGGCAGCAGGCCGAAGTGCTGAAACACCATCGCCACCTGTCGCAGCCGCAGGTTGCGCAGCGTCGCGCCATCGGCATGGGTGACCGAGGTCATCGCCCCGTCCACCCGCAGCCGCACCTCGCCCCGGCAGACGGGGTTCAACCCGTTGACCGCGCGCAAAAGCGTGGACTTGCCCGACCCCGACAGCCCCATCAGCACGACGATCTCGCCCTGATTGACGCTTAGCGAACAGTCATGCACCCCCAGCACCTGGCCGGTGGCCTGCTTCACCTCGGCCCGGCTGGCCCCCGCATCCATCAGCGGCAGGGCGCGGCCGGGATGGTCGCCAAAGACGATGCTGACCCGGTCGAATTCGATCGCGGCGGCGGGGGTCGGTTGCGGTGTCATGGCTTTCTGCGCACCTCCAGCATTACGCGCAGCACGGTCGCAAGCGCCACGATCACCAGCCCCGATTCAAAGCCCAGATCGGGCCGCATCCGGTTCAGCCCGTTCAGAACCGGCTTGCCCAGGCCATCGGCGCCCACCAGCGTTGCCACCACCACCATCGACAGCGACAGCATGATCGTCTGGTTCAGCCCCACCATGATCTGGGGAAAGGCCCAGGGCAGTTCCACCTTGATCAGCCGCTGGCCCGGGGTGGCGCCAAAGGCGGTGGCGGCCTCGACCAGCGCGGTGGGGGTCGAGGAGATGCCCAGATGGGTCAGCCGGATCGAGGCGGGCAGCGCAAAGATCACCGTGGCAATCAGCCCCGGCACCATGCCCAGCCCGAAAAAGATCACCGCCGGGATCAGGTAGACAAAGGTCGGCAGCGTCTGCATCAGATCCAGCACCGGCTCGATCACGCCATAGACCCAGCGCTTGCGCGCCGCCAGAATGCCCACAGGCACCCCCAGCCCCATGCACAGCGCGCAGGACACCAGGATCAGCGTCAGCGATTCGGTGGTGGCCTTCCAGTAGCCCTGATTAAGGATGAACAGCATCCCCAGCGCCACGATCAGGCATTTCTTCCAGCTGCGCTGCAATGCCCATGTCAGGCCTGCGAACACCGCGATCAGGATCAGCGGATGGGGCGCCTGCAACAGCCACAGCGTGCCCTCGATCAGCCAGCCCATCGCCTTTGACAGGGCGTCGAACGGGCCCTGGGCATGCGCCTTGAGCCAGTTCACCACGGCCTGTGCCGCGGCGCCCACGGGTATCTTGCTGGCAATCAGCCAATCCATCCTGTCGCCCTTGCCTCGCTGCAAAAACCCGATGGGGCAATCCGGCCCGGCGCCGGGGCCAAGGCCCGGCGCCGGTGGCACCCGGATCAGTTCAGCGCGGCGCTGACCGCGGCCATCGCATCGCCGCCCTCGCGCGTGGTCACGCCGGCAAGCCAGGGCGCGATCGCATCGGGGTTGGCGGCAAGCCAGGCGCGGGCGGCCGCATCGGGTTCGGCCCCGTCATTCAGGATCGCGCCCATGATCTCATTTTCCAGCGCCAGCGAAAATTCCAGGTTCTGCAGGAACTGGCCCACATTGGGGCAATCCGTGGCAAAGCCCTTGCGCACATTGGTCGCGACCGTCGCCCCGCCGAAATCGGGGCCGAACCAGTCATCGCCCCCCGCCAGATAGGTGATCTGATAGGTGCTGTTCATTGGATGGGGTTCCCAGGCCAGAAAGATCACCGGCGCATTGGCACCATCGGCGCGTTCGACCTGCGACAGCATCCCCGGTTCCGAACTTTCCACCAGGCTGAAGCCGGACAGGCCAAAGGCATCGGCGGCGATCATGTCCTCGATCAGGCGGTTGCCGTCATTGCCCGGCTCGATCCCGTAGATCCGGCCGTCCAGCGCGTCCTTATGCGCGGCGATGGCGGCGAAATCGGTGATGCCCAGGGCCGCGCCCGCGGCATTGGTGGCCAGCGTGTATTTCGCGCCCACAAGGTTGGTGCGCAGGGTTTCCACGCTGCCCGCCTCGCGGTAGGGGGCGATGTCGGCCTCCATCGTCGGCATCCAGTTGCCCAGGAACACATCCACATCGCCCGTGGACAGCGCCGAATAGGTCACCGGCACCGACAGCGTCTTGACATCGGTCTCATATCCCAGCGCGCCCAGGATCGTGGTGGCCACCGCGGTGGTCGCGGTGATGTCGGTCCAGCCGACATCCGAAAAGGTGACCTTGTCGCACTGGGCCTGGGCTGCGCCTGTGGCGGCCAGCAGGGCAAGGGTCGAAAGGGTCGCGGTCAGTTTCATCGGGCACTCCCTGTGTCTGTTCCATGGCGGTCCGCGCGGGCGCGGCCGGTTTCTTGATTGACGAGTCAATTAACTCACGCCAAAATCCTTGGCGTAATCATTTCCGGGGAAACATGGCCAGGATCTCTGCAGAACCTAAACGACGGGCGGACATTGTGAAAGCGACGATCGTCGAGATCGGCGCGCGCGGCTCGCTTGAGGTGACGGTGGCCCAGATCGCGCGGCGCGCGGGCGTCAGCTCGGCGCTGGCACATCACTACTTCGGCTCGAAAGAGGCGATCTTTGCCGCCACCATGCGCCATGTGCTGACGCTGTTCGGCGCCGAGGTGCGCGGCGCACTGGCCAGCGCCCGGGGCCCGCGCGCGCGCCTTGAGGCGATCATCCGCGCCTCTTTCGCGGCCGGCTCGTTCCGGCGCGAGGTGGTGTCCGCCTGGCTCAACTTCTACGTCCTGGCCCAGACCGACCCCGAGGCGCGGCGCCTGCTGCGCGTCTATCACCACCGCCTGCGATCCAACCTGATCCATGACCTGCGCCCTCTGGCAGGCCCGCGCGCGGCGCGTATCGCCGATGGCCTGGGCGCCTTGATCGACGGGCTTTACCTGCGCGCGGCGCTGTCCGCCCCCGGGCAGGGCACCCCCGACCGCGACGGGGCCATCGCCCTGGTGCTCGACACGCTGGGGCGCGAACTGGCCCCCCGCGACCCGGGGCAAAATCGCTGACTGCCGCTTCTTCTTGGACCAAATACTCCCGCCGGAGGCCTTGATGCTGACCGCCCAACCGACCGCCAGCCATTTCGTCGATGGCCGTTACCACGAAGACGCCACCGGCGCGGCGATTGCGGTGACCTATCCCCATACCGGCGCGGTGATCGCGCGGCTGCACACGGCCACGCCCGCGGTGATTGAACTGGCCTTGGCCAGCGCGGCGCGCGCGCAGGTCGAATGGGCCGCCCTGCGTCCGGTCGAACGCGGCCGCATCCTGCGCCGCGCGGCCGATCTGATCCGCGACCGGGGGGCGGAACTGGCGCGGCTGGAAACGCTCGATACCGGCAAGCCGATCCAGGAAACCGAGGTGGCCGACTGGCCCTCGGGCGCGGATGCGCTGGAATATTTCGCGGGCCTTGCGCCCACCGTGACCGGGGAAACCATCCCGCTGGGCGGCGATTTCGCCTATACCTTGCGCGAGCCGCTGGGCGTTTGCGTGGGCATTGGCGCCTGGAACTACCCCAGCCAGATCGCCTGCTGGAAGGCCGCGCCCGCGCTGGCGATGGGCAATGCGATGGTGTTCAAACCCTCCGAGGTCACGCCCCTGGGCGCGCTGAAGCTGGCCGAGATCCTGCATCAGGCGGGCCTGCCGGCGGGGCTGTTCAACGTGGTGCAGGGCGGCGGTGCGGTGGGGGGGCAGCTGACCCGCGATCCGCGGGTGGCCAAGGTGTCGCTGACCGGCTCGGTGCCCACGGGCGCGCGGGTCTATGCGGCGGCGGCCGAGGGGATGAAGCATGTCACCATGGAACTGGGCGGCAAGTCGCCGCTGATCGTCTTTGACGATGCCAACCTTGAAGATGCGGTAGGGGCGGCGATGCTGGGGAATTTCTATTCCTCGGGGCAGGTCTGTTCCAATGGCACGCGGGTCTTCGTGCAGCGCGGGATCAAGGCGCGGTTTCTGGCGCGACTGGCCGAACGGACGGCACTGATCCGCGCGGGCGACCCGCTGGACCGCGAGACGCAATTCGGCCCGCTGGTCAGCCCCGCCCAGCACGCGAAGGTCATGGACTATATCCGGATCGCGCAGGCCGAGGGCGCGCGGCTGGTCTGCGGCGGGGCGGCGGGCCGGGAAGGCGCGAATTTCGTGCAGCCCACGGTCTTTGCCGAGGTCACCGACACCATGACCCTGGCCCGCGAAGAGGTCTTTGGCCCGGTGATGGCGGTGCTGGATTTCGACACCGAGGATGAGGTGATCGCGCGGGCCAATGCCACGCAATTCGGGCTGGCCGCGGGGGTCTTTACCGCCGATCTGGCCCGCGGGCACCGGGTGATCGGGCGGCTGCAGGCGGGCACCTGCTGGATCAACGCCTATAACCTGACGCCGGTGGAAATGCCCTTCGGGGGTGTCAAGGCGTCGGGGCTTGGGCGGGAAAATTCCCGCGCGGCGATTGAACATTACAGCCAGCTGAAGGCGGTCTATGTGGGAATGGGGCCGGTCGCGGCCCCCTACTGAGGCGCCGGGCGGCACAGGCCGGGGGCTGTCTGCCCCCGGACCCCCGAAGGTATTTGGCGCAAGGTGAGACGATGGACGCGGATTATGTGATCGTAGGCGCAGGCTCGGCCGGGGCGGCGCTGGGCTATCGGCTGGCGCAGGCCGGGCGCCGGGTCATCATCATCGAGCACGGGGGCAGCGATGCGGGCCCCTTTATCCAGATGCCTGCGGCGCTGTCCTATCCGATGAATATGGGGATCTATGACTGGGGGTTCCGGACCGAGCCTGAGCCGCATCTGGGCGGGCGTCGGCTGGCCACCCCCCGGGGCAAGGTGATCGGGGGGTCGTCCTCGATCAACGGGATGGTCTATGTGCGTGGTCATGCCCGCGATTTCGACCAGTGGGCCGAACTGGGGGCGGCGGGTTGGGCCTATGCCGATGTGCTGCCCTATTTTCGGCGGATGGAACATTGGCATGGCGCGCGTGATGGCGCCGATCCGGTCTGGCGCGGGCAGGCCGGGCCGCTGCATGTGACCCGCGGGCCGCGGGCGAACCCGTTGTTCGGTGCCTTCATCGCGGCGGGGCAGCAGGCGGGCTATCCGGTGACGGCGGATTACAATGGCCATCAGCAGGAAGGCTTCGGCCCGATGGAGGCCACGATCTGGCGCGGGCGGCGCTGGTCGGCGGCCAATGCCTATCTGCGCCCCGCGCTGAAGGGCGGCAACCTGACCATCCGGCGCGGATTTGCACGGCGCGTGGTGATCGAGGGGGGCCGGGCGGTGGGGGTCGAGATCGCGCGGGGCAGCGGCGCGGTGGAGGTGGTGCGCGCCCGCGCCGAGGTCATTCTGGCCGCCAGCGCGATCAACACGCCCAAGCTGCTGATGCTGTCGGGGATCGGTCCTGCGGCGCATCTGGCCGAACACGGGATCGGGGTGCTGGCCGACCGGCCCGGGGTCGGAGCCAATCTGCAGGACCATCTGGAAATCTACATGCAGTTTGCCGCGGCGCAGCCGGTGACGCTTTATAAATACTGGAACCTGTGGGGCAAGGCGCTGATCGGGGCGCAATGGCTGTTCACAGGGCGGGGGCTGGGGGCGTCGAACCAGTTTGAGGCCTGTGGCTTCATCCGGTCGGCTGCCGGGGTGGATTATCCCGACATCCAGTATCATTTCCTGCCGATCGCCGTGCGCTATGATGGCCGGGCCGCAGCCGAGGGGCATGGCTTTCAGGCCCATGTCGGGCCGATGCGGTCGAAATCGCGCGGGGCGGTGACGCTGCGCAGTGCCGATGCGGGCGCGGCGCCGGTGATCCGCTTCAACTACATGTCCCATCCCGATGACTGGGAGGAGTTTCGCCGCTGTGTGCGCCTGACGCGCGAGATCTTTGCCCAGCCTGCGATGGCCGCCCATGTCCGGCGGGAAATCCAGCCCGGCGTGGATGTGCAGACCGATGACCAGATCGACGCCTTCATCCGCGAACATGCCGAAAGCGCCTATCACCCCTGCGGCACGGCGCGGATCGGTCGGGCCGACGACCCGATGGCCGTGGTCGACCCCGAGTTGCGCGTGATCGGGGTTGCGGGGCTGCGCGTGGCCGACAGTTCGGTCTTTCCGCGCATCACCAACGGCAATCTGAATGCGCCCTCGATCATGGTGGGGGAAAAAGCGGCGGATCATATTCTAGGGCGGGGCATGCTGCCGCCGGACCCTGCCGAACCCTGGCTGCACCCGCGTTGGCAGATCGCGCAGCGTTAAGGTTGCCCCACAAAATCGCTTGCCCGAACGTGGCCGATCCACCATATCTTGGGCATGTTAAGGATATGTTCACTTCTCGTTCTGCTGGCGGCGCCGGTTGCGGCGCAAAGCCTTTCGGGCCCCGCGCGGGTGATTGATGGCGATACGCTGGATATCGCGGGCGAGCGCATTCGCCTGTTCGGCATCGATGCGCCCGAGGCCGGGCAGGCCTGTCAGGATGGGGCCGGGCGCGCCTGGGATTGCGGCGGCCATGCCACCGCGCGGCTGCAGGCGCTGGCCGTGGGCCAGGTGCGGTGCGAGCTGCGCGATCAGGATCGCTATGGCCGACTGGTGGCGCGCTGCACCGCGGGCGGGATCGATCTGGCCGGGGCGCTGGTCGCGGAAGGCGCGGCCTTTGCCTATGAACGCTATTCGCGCGACTATCTGGACGCCGAGGCGCGCGTGCGGGCCGCGGGGCGGGGCATCTGGTCGGGCCCGGCCGAACGCCCGCATCTGGCGCGTGCGCGCGCAGGGACCGATCCGGGCGCCGCCGCTGCCACCGGGGGCTGTGCGATCAAGGGCAATATCTCGGAACGCGGGCGGATCTACCACCTGCCGGGCACCCGCGCCTATGCCGCGACCCGCATCAACGAGGCACGGGGTGAACGTTGGTTCTGTTCGCAGGCCGAAGCGCGCGCCGCGGGCTGGCGTCCGGCGGGCGGGTGAATTACAGGACGGTTTGATCCGGGTCAAAGTCGGTGGCGATTCCCGCCGCTAGGCTTTGGCCGAACAGTGAAAGGGAGACAGACATGTCCAATACGCCGCATACGCTTCAGGATGAATTTCCGACCCAGATGGACAAGATCCATGAGATGAAAGTGTCCAACGCGCATTTCGCCCGCCTTCTGGAAGAATATGACGAGCTGAACGACAAGGTTCACCGCGCCGAAACCCTGGTCGAGCCGATGGAACAGCTGGCCGAGGTCGAGCTGCGCAAGAAGCGCGCCCTTGTGAAGGATGAAATCGCGCGGATGCTGTCGGCCTGAACGGCCCCGTCGCGCAGATCGTCGCAAAGATGAAGATCGCCGATCAAGCCCCCGAAACCGGGGGCTTTTTCATGCAATGTCATAGGGCAGGGTGCCGCGATGGTCGGGGTCCACGTGCAGCCGGCGTTCCAGCGGCGGCACCGCACGCTGATGGCAATCCTTGCGCTCGCAGATGCGGCAGGAAATGCCGATCGGCTGATAGGCGCGCGGGTTGGTCACGTCCAGATCGTCGGCATAGACCAGACCCTTGGCATGGCTGATCTCACACCCCAGGCAAATCGCAAAGCGGCGCACGGGGGCGTGGAATGACCCCCCGGATTTCGACACATCGCGCGATATGCACAGATAGCGCACCCCATCAGGGGTCTCGGCCAGCTGGCGCAGGAACCGGCCCGGCATTTCAAAGGCCTGATGCACGTTCCACAGCGGGCAGGCGCCGCCGAAGCGGGCGAATTGCAGCCGCGTGGCGGAATGGCGCTTGGTGATGGTGCCGGCCTGATCGACGCGGACGAAGAAGAAGGGAATGCCCTTGGCCCCGGGCCGCTGCAGCGTGGACAGGCGATGCGCCACCTGTTCGTAGGAGGCGCCGAACAGGTCGGTCAGCCGTTCCAGATCGTGGCGGGTGTCCAGCGCGGCCTGCTGGAACGCGCGATAGGGCAGCAGAGCCGCGCCCGCGAAATAATTGGCCAACCCGATCTTGGCGATGGCGCGCGCGGTGTCGGATTGAAACCGCGCCAGGTCCAGCGTCGCCTCCAGCAGGTCGTTCTGGGTCAGCAGCGCGACCTGATGCAACAGCTGGAATGACTGGGTCGCGCGGTCGGCGCGGGCGGAAATGCGGATCTGCTTGCCGTCGCGCGCGCGCAGCCCGTCGATGTTGGAAAACTGCACCTCATAGCCACGCGCCAGCAACGCCTCGGTGGCGCGCTGAACCGGGTCAAGCCGTTGACCGCCCGGGCAGGAAAAATGTTCCGCCGCGCGGTCGACCGCATCGATGTAATTGTCGCAATAGTGAAAGAAGTCGCGCACCTCTTCCCAGGGGCTGACGATCGTTTGCGCGCCTTCGCGGCCCAGGGCCTCATCCAGGGATGCCAGCCGTTCATGCGCCTGGCTATAGGCCCGGTGCAGTTCCAGAAAGGCCCGCGCCAGCGCCGGCGCGTTCGAGGCTGCCAGCCGCAGATCCGCCAGCGGCGGGGCCGCATCGGCAAAGACCGGATCGGCCAGCGCCTCGCGCATGTCCGACACCAGCCGCTCGGCATCGCCCGTGGACAGTTCGGTCACATCCAGCCCGAATTCCCCCGCCAGCGCCAGAACGACCGCCGCGGAAACGGGGCGGTGGTTGTTCTCCATCTGGTTCAGATAGGGCAGTGATACACCCAGCCGGTCGGCAAAGACCTTTTGCGTCAGCCCAAGGCGCGCCCGCGTTTCCCGCAGTTTCACCCCGGCATACAATTTCTGCGTGGCCATGATGCGCCCCCTTTGCAAAGCGCATCTAATCTTTGCAAAGCGCGCGCGTCAAACCCCCAGTTGCGCGCGCCGCCGCATCACCCACAGAATTGCCAGCACCGAGGCCGCCGAAGACAGCGTCATCAGAACGATCAACACCATCGCCCCGCTGCCCGGCCCCAGCATCGCGCCCGCCAGCGCCGAAAGCGCCGCGCCGCCGCCGATCGTCAGCGTCCCCGCCAGCCCCGAGGCCGTGCCTGCCAATTCCGGCCGTATCGCCATCAGTCCCGCATTGGCTGAAGGCAGCGCCAGCCCGTTGCCGATCCCGGTCACTCCCACAGCACCGAAAAAGATCAGCGGATGTGACATGCCCAAGGTCTCCAATCCTATCGCCAAACTCAGGGCCAAGGTTGCCACCAGCGTGCCCGCCAACACCATCTTGTCGGTGCCGACGTGCTTGGCAAATCGCCCCGACAAGAAACTGCCCATTGCGTAACCCAGCGCCGGCAGCGCAAAGTAATAGCCCACCTGCGCCGGGCTCAGCCCGAAGACCTGCGTACCGACAAAGGGCGCGCCCCCCAGATAGGCAAAGAACAGCCCCGAGGCGAAAACCGATGACAGGCAATAGCCCCAGAACCGCCGCGATCGCAGCAGGATTGGATATTGCCGCGCCTGTTCGGCAAAGGACACGCCGCCGCGACGTGTCGTCTCGCCCATATCGCCCCAGACAAGACCCAGCGTCGCGCAACCGAATAACAACAGAAATACGAAATTCGCCTGCCATCCGATTGCCTCATCCAACGCCCCGCCGATTACCGGGCCGACCATCGGCACCATCGCTATTCCCATTGTGACATAGCCGATCATCGAGGCCGCCTCGGCCTCCGGCACCATGTCGCGTACCACCGCGCGTGACAGCACGAAGGTCGTGGCCACCACCGCCTGCATCAGTCGGAACCCCAAAAACATCCCCGCACTGGGCGCCAGCAAGGTGCCCAGCGTTGCCAGCAAAAAGACCACTAGGGCGGCCATCACCACACGCCGCCGCCCGAAGCGGTCCGAAATTGGCCCGACCAGCAGCTGCATCACCGCCGACACCGCCAGATAGGCCGACACCGACAGCTGCATCAGCGCATAATCCACGCCGAAATGCGCTGCCATCCCCGGCAGCGAGGGCAAGAACATGTTCAGCGACAGTGCCGCCAGCCCCGCGATCAGCACCAGGGTCACGATATGGGGCGGGCTCTGCCGGTCAAGAAAGGTCGTATGCATGCAAAATCGCTAGGCCCGCGACGCGGCCTTGTCTACAAAGAAATGTATCGGTGGCATTTTCCCCGCCCGCTCCCCTTCGGCTTTGCGAAAATATCCCGGGGGTGAGGCGCGGCACGCGCCGAGGGGGCAGCGCCCCCTTGGCCCGCTTAGCCCCAGTCGTGAAAGATGAACCAGGCCCCGGCGGCGATCAGCGCGAAACCCACGCCATGCTGCCAGGTGATCGGCTCTTTCAGATAGGCCCAGGAAAACACCGCAAAGACCGACAGGGTGATCACTTCCTGGATCGTCTTCAGCTGCACGGCGGAAAAATGCCCGTGTCCGATCCGGTTCGCGGGCACCTGCAGCATGTATTCGAAAAAGGCGATGCCCCAGCTGACCAGGATCACCGTGATCAGCGGCGCGGTCTTGAATTTCAGGTGCCCATACCAGGCGAAGGTCATGAAGATGTTCGAGGCAACCAGCAGCAGGATGGTCAGAATCGGGGCAGAAATCGGCATGGCGAACTCCGTGACGCGCCCTGCCTGCCTAGCGCCGCCGGGTCCGGCGATCCAGCGTGATCCTGGCTGGAATTTGCAGTGTTGCAATTCGCACTGCGCGCCTTGCCAACTATTTGCAAATTTACGCAAATCCGCTTTGTAACAATCTTGCGTGGGTATAGGGTGCCCCAAACCGTCGGAGGGGACCATGAAAGACATCCTGAACGAGCTTGAAGACCGTCGCGCCCAGGCGCGCCTTGGTGGCGGTCAGCGCCGGATCGATGCGCAGCATGCCCGCGGCAAGCTGACCGCGCGCGAACGCATCGAACTCTTGCTCGACGAAGGCTCGTTCGAGGAATTCGACATGTTCGTCGCCCATCGCTGCACCGATTTCGGGATGCAGGATGATCGCCCCTCGGGCGACGGGGTGGTGACGGGCTGGGGCACGATCAACGGCCGCATGGTCTATGTGTTTTCGCAGGACTTCACCGTCTTCGGCGGCTCGCTGTCGGAAACCCATGCGCAGAAGATCTGCAAGATCATGGATATGGCCGTGCAGAACGGCGCGCCGGTGATCGGCATCAACGATTCGGGCGGCGCGCGGATCCAGGAAGGCGTGGCCAGCCTTGCCGGCTATGCCGAGGTGTTCCAGCGCAACATCATGGCCTCGGGCGTGGTGCCGCAGATTTCGCTGATCATGGGCCCCTGCGCGGGCGGCGCGGTCTATTCGCCGGCGATGACCGACTTCATCTTCATGGTCAAGGACACGTCCTACATGTTCGTGACCGGCCCCGACGTGGTCAAGACCGTCACGAATGAGATCGTCACCGCCGAGGAACTGGGCGGCGCCTCGACCCATACCAAGAAATCCTCGGTCGCCGACGGCGCCTTTGAAAACGACGTCGAGGCCCTGGCCGAGGCGCGTCGCCTGTTCGACTTCCTGCCGCTGAACAACCGCGAAAAGGCCCCGGTGCGCCCCTTCTTTGACGATCCGGCGCGGATCGAGGAAAGCCTGGATACGCTGGTCCCTTCGAACCCGAACCAGCCCTATGACATGAAAGAGCTGATCACCAAGATCGCGGATGAGGGCGATTTCTACGAAATTCAAAAGGATTTCGCCGCCAACATCGTGATCGGCTTCATCCGCATCGAAGGCCAGACCGTGGGCGTCGTCGCCAACCAGCCGATGGTGCTGGCGGGCTGCCTGGATATCGACAGCTCGCGCAAGGCGGCGCGCTTCGTGCGCTTCTGCGACGCGTTCGAAATTCCGATCCTGACCTTCGTCGACGTGCCGGGCTTCCTGCCGGGCACCAGCCAGGAATATGGCGGCGTCATCAAGCACGGCGCGAAGCTGCTGTTCGCCTATGGCGAGGCGACGGTGCCGAAGGTCACGGTCATCACCCGCAAGGCCTATGGCGGCGCTTATGACGTTATGGCGTCCAAGCATCTGCGGGGCGATTTCAACTATGCCTGGCCCACCGCCGAAATTGCGGTGATGGGCGCCAAGGGCGCGGTGGAAATCCTGTATCGGTCGGAACTGGGCGATGCGGAAAAGATCGCGCAGCGCACGCGCGATTATGAAACGCGCTTTGCCAACCCCTTCGTGGCCGCCGAAAAGGGCTTCATCGATGAGGTGATCCAGCCGCGGTCTACCCGCAAGCGGGTCGCGCGGGCCTTTGCCTCGCTGCGCACCAAGAAGCAATCGAACCCCTGGAAAAAGCACGACAACATTCCGCTGTAAGGGGAACGGGCGATGCGCCGCGGGCAGGTTCGATTGGCGGTTCTGGTCGCGCTGGGCCTGCCGGTCATGGCCCGCGCCGCCGATCAGATCGTCCTGCCCTCGGGGCAGGCGGTCGCCTGGGTCGAAACGGTGCGCGATGCGGCGGGACCGATGGGGCTGACCCTGCGGTTCCGGTTTCTGGCGCCGCAGATCGGTGCGGCCGGCAACATCAGTGCAGAGGAGGCGCTGGAAGACATGGCTTACCTGTGCGACAGCTTCGTCCTGCCGCGTCTGCCCGACCTGGGGCCGCAGCCCGCCGAGGTCGTGATCTCGCTGTCCGACCGGGCCTTGGACTTCGGGGCCACCGACCCCGAGGCCGTGCAGTATTTCGAGGCCTTCCGCATCGCCGACGGCGCTTGTGAGCTGGAGTATCTGTGATGGTCGCGCGCGCGATTTTCCGCGGCAGGGTGGGGCAGGGTGATGCGGCTTTGCCACATCTTTGCCATCGTGATGATGCCCCCTGTAAGGCGCCTGCGTCGCAGGATAAATTGCGCGTGGAACGGTTGATGCCGTTTCGTTTTGCAGACATGCGGCGGGATTCGGACCCACAGGGTTCCGACCTCTCCCGCCGGGACAGGAGATTGAAATGTCGAAGAAAGCCCTGCTCGCGATCGCCATGGTCGCTTTCGTTGCCGCTTGCGCCCCGAAAGCCGAAGCGCCCGCAGAAGTCAGCGTCGAGCCGACCTACACCGGCAAGCTCTGATACCGGCGCGGGGCGGGATCGCTTTCCCGCCCCGATCCACCCTTCCTTCGCCCGGTCTCTGTCCGCCGCATCCTGTGGCGCGCGTCTTTGGTCCGGGTTCATGCGTCGGGGCTGGATGGGTCACGCTGCGGGCGTGCCCTTGCGGCCCGAACGCCCCCGGCCCACCCGCTGCCTGGCCCCGGCCCTCAGGACACGAGGCCCGTCATGCTGAAGCACCGTGGGTTCCCCGGGCGCCTGCCCGGAACCGATTTCCAATTCGTCATCCGCCGCGCCAACAAGGCCGGCGCCACCAAGATCATCCGCCGCGAACGCTACAAGGACCGCGCGCCCGCCGACCGGCGTGCCGATGCGGGCTTCATGGCCGCGCTGTGGTCGCATTTCGGCGAAGAGCCTTTTGAACGCGGCAACCTGGATGCCGGCCGCCTGTCGTGGCTGTTCGGCCGCGAGGTCGTGCCCGCCGAAGAGCCGTTCGATCCCTGTTCCTATGACGCGCTTCTGAAGATCGACGTCAAGCGCGCCCAGGCGGCCTTCCCCGAAGTCTTTGCCGACCCCGAGGCCTTCGATTGGGACGATGCCGATGCCGATGAGGATGAGGACGACTGGGCATGATCTGGCCGATGCATCCGCAGAATTGGCAGCTTGTTGCCGAGCCCGCCGCGCGGGTCAAGGAAAGCTTTGCCACATCGGTCCTGCGGGCGCATCCTGATGGTGTGGCGTATCCGGGCCGCGCCCGTGGGCGCCGCATCTGTCTAGTCCGTACCCCTTCCCTTCCCCTGCGGCCCGGTCCCTTGCGGGTCGGGCCGCTTTTTCCGGGGCGCGGGGCTGGGCGGTCGCTTCGGCAGGACTTTGCCGAAGGGCAGGTCGGATCACGTCTTCTTGGCTTTCCCTCGGACGCAATTTCGCTAGAGTCTGCGCAGACAAAAACCCTGTGCGGAGGCAGTTTCACATGCGCAAATCCCCCTTCATCCTTGCCCTTCTGGCGGCTGGCACCCTTGCGGGCTGCATGCAGACCGATGGCGAACGTGCCGTGGTCGGCGCCGCGGCTGGCGCGCTCGTCGCGGATGCGCTGGACGAAAACATGGTCGCCGGTGCCGCGCTTGGCGCGCTTGCGGGCAGCTATTGCGACGATCTCAACGTGCCCGGCTGCACGCCGCGCCCCAGCTACTACTGATATCCGGCTGTCTGCCCCCATCGGGGCGGGCCTGACAGATCGCGCCATCGGGGCCCCGTGCCCCGGTGGCGTTTTCATTTTCACCGCAACGGTCACAGACACGACTGCCAACACGAAGGGCGGGCGGGGCACTCCCCGCCCGATGGGAAGGGACTGACATGTTCAAGAAAATCCTGATCGCCAACCGGGGCGAGATCGCCTGCCGCGTCATCAAGACCGCGCGCAAGATGGGCATTCAAACGGTTGCCGTCTATTCCGACGCCGATGCCCATGCGCTGCATGTGCAGATGGCCGATGAGGCGGTGCATATCGGCCCCGCGCCCGCCAACCAGTCCTATATCGTGATCGACAAGATCCTGGACGCGATCCGCCAGACCGGGGCCGAGGCGGTTCACCCCGGCTATGGTTTCCTGTCGGAAAACATGAACTTCGCCGCAGCCCTGGAAAAGGAAGGCGTCGTCTTCATCGGCCCGCCCAGCCCGGCGATCGAGGCGATGGGCGACAAGATCACCTCGAAGAAACTGGCGCAGGAAGCGGGCGTGAACACCGTTCCGGGTTACATGGGCCTGATCGCGGACGCCGATGAGGCGGTGAAGATTTCCGATCAGATCGGCTATCCGGTGATGATCAAGGCGTCTGCTGGCGGCGGCGGCAAGGGTATGCGGATCGCCTGGAACGCCGAGGAGGCGCGCGAAGGCTTTGAATCCAGCAAGAACGAGGCCGCCAACAGCTTTGGCGATGACCGCATCTTCATCGAGAAATTCGTGACGCAACCGCGCCACATCGAAATTCAGGTGCTGGCCGACAAGCACGGCAACACCGTCTATCTGCACGAACGCGAATGTTCGATCCAGCGCCGTAACCAGAAGGTCATCGAAGAGGCGCCCAGCCCCTTCCTCGATGAGGCGACCCGCAAGGCGATGGGCGAACAGGCCTGCGCGCTGGCCCGCGCGGTGGGCTATACCAGCGCCGGGACGGTGGAATTCATCGTCGATGGACAAAAGAACTTTTACTTCCTGGAAATGAACACCCGCCTGCAGGTGGAACACCCGGTCACCGAACTGATCACCGGCATCGACCTGGTGGAACAGATGATCCGCGTGGCCGCGGGCGAAAAGCTGCCCTTCGCGCAGGCCGATCTGAAGATCAACGGCTGGGCGATGGAAAGCCGTCTGTATGCTGAGGATCCCTATCGCAACTTCCTGCCCTCGATCGGGCGGCTGACGCGCTATCGCCCGCCGGTCGAAGGCCCCACCAAGGGCGGTGGCATCGTGCGCAACGATACCGGCGTCTATGAGGGCGGCGAGATCAGCATGTATTACGACCCGATGATCGCCAAGCTGTGCACCTGGGCGCCGACCCGTGCCGAGGCGATCGAGGAAATGCGCCTGGCGCTGGACACATTCGAGGTGGAGGGCATCGGCCACAACCTGCCCTTTGTCGCCGCCGTGATGGAACATCCGCGCTTCATCACCGGCAACATCACCACCGCCTTCATCGCCGAGGAATATCCCGAAGGCTTCCAGGGCAACGTTCTGGACGAAGAATTGCTGCGCCGCATCGCCGCCGCTACCGCCGCGATGAACCGTGTCGCCGAAATCCGGCGCACCCGGATTTCGGGCCGGCTGGGCAATCACGAACGCCATGTTGGCGAAGATTGGGTGGTTGCGCTGCAAGGCCATGAATATGCGGTGAAGATCGAGGCCGACCGCGACGGATCGACGATCCATTTCGCGGGGGGCGGCAAGCACCGCGTCACCTCGGACTGGGTGCCCGGCCAGCCGCTGGCGGCGCTGGAAATCGACGGCGAGCGGCTGGTGCTGAAGGTTGGCAAGATCCCGATGGGCTTTCGTGTGCGCTGCCGTGGGGCGGATCTGAAGGTGCATGTGCGCACCCCGCGCCAGGCGGAACTGGCCCGGCTGATGCCCGAAAAGCTGCCGCCGGACACGTCGAAATTCCTGCTTTGCCCGATGCCGGGGCTGGTCGTGAAGATCAGCGTCGAAGAGGGGCAAGAGGTGCAGGAAGGTCAGGCGCTGGCGACCGTCGAGGCGATGAAGATGGAAAACATCCTGCGCGCCGAACGCAAGGGCATCGTCAAGAAGATCAACGCGGCCGCGGGCGCCAGCCTCAAGGTTGATGACGTGATCATGGAATTCGAATGATCACGCTTGCGCCGCAGGATCGCTGCCCGGGCCGGATGGCCCGCGCCGCGCTTGCGGCGCAAACGAATGGATGTGCCGCGCTTGCGGCGCAAAACTGCCGCCGGGGTCAGCCCCCGGTGGTGGTCCCGGTTTCGGGGGCGGGGGGCGCCAGCCCCAGCGACTGGTTGCGGATTTCCTCGCGCCGGATCGGCATCTTGTCGATCGCGCGCATGATCTCGCGCCCGTCCCAGGGCAGGGGCTTGCGCAGCGCGACCGAGCCGTCCTTTTCCACGATGACCAGCGCAAAGCCGCGCGGCCGCAGCGCCCGGCGCACCGGGCTGAGCGGCGCGGGCGTGGTGTCGGTGATCACCACCACATCGCGCGCCGCCAGTTCGGGCCAGCGCGCCGCCAGAAGCCGCATCTGTTCGATGAAGGCGGGGTCTTCGGGCGTATCGGCAAAGACGACGATGGGGCGTTTTTTCCAGACAAATTCGCTTAAATCGGTGTCTTGCGCGGCAATGGGCGCAAACACCATCGGGTCCGGTGCCGCCTGGTCGGCCGGGGTCAAGGGGTCCGGGGGTGGCACAGTGGCATCCTGCGCGCTGGCCGCAAGGGCCGAAAATCCTGCCAGAACAAGGGCAAGCGCCAGCATCGGGATTTGCACCATCAGATCCTCCTTTGCTGTTCATATAGGGATGCGAGGCGCGCAGGGCAAAGCCGGAAGCCCGGCATTTTCAGAAAATCCGACCATTAAGCCCTTGGCCAGAGCTTGTCGTGCAGACTGGCGCCAGATCGGGGCGGCGCTGCGTGCGCGCCCCGGCGCGGCAGCGGCGATGGAGGCAGGAATGGCGGGCCCGGTCGAGGTGATCTTGCATGTGGGCGCGCATCGCACCGGCACCACATCGCTGCAAAGCTGGCTTTTGCAGAATGCCGATGCGCTGGAAGGCGCGGGCATTGCGGTCTGGGGCCCGGACCGGACCCGCGGCGGGCTGTTCGCGGGGCTGATGAAGCGGCCCGATGCCGTGACCCTGGCCGATGATATGCTGGCGCAGCGGTCGGCCGCGCGCATCCGCGATGAACTGGACCGGCTGGCCGGGGCGGGCATCCGCCAGCTGATCGTGTCCGAGGAAAACATGATCGGCACCATGCCGATCTGCCTGGACCATGCGACGATCTATCCCGATGCGCGCGCGCGGCTGGACCGGATCGCGGCGGCCTTCGATGGCGCGGTGACCGGGGTGGGGCTGGCGCTGCGCAGCTATGATGACTGGTGGGCCTCGGTCCTGGCCACGGCGGCCGGGCCGGGCGTGGCGCAGACGGACGTTCTGCACCGCCTTGCGGGCCATCCGCGTGGCTGGCAGCGCATCATCGCCACCCTGGCCGAGGCATTTCCCGACGCGCGCCGCATCGTCTGGCCCTTTGAGGCGCTGGTGGGCCGCCACGGCGCGCAGCTGCGCCTGCTGACCGGGGGCGCGGCCCTGCCCCCGGGCCTTTATGAGGAGCGGCGGGCCCGCAATGCCCGGCTGCGGGCGCTGCCGGGGGGCGGCGTGGCGGATGCGGGCGCGCCGGTGCCCTTTGCCCCCGCCCAGCGGGCCGCGCTGCGCGCCCGCTATGAACAGGATCTGGCCTGGCTGCGCGCTGGCGTGGCGGGCGTGATATATACCGAAACGGTTGCCGAAAGCCCGGGGACACAGGCGGGCACGGCGGCAGAGGAAGAAGGACCATCCCATGACGAACAGAAAAGAGGACTGGGCTAAGCTTGCGCAGAAGGAACTGCGCGACAGGCCGCTGGACGATCTGACCTGGCAGACGCTGGAAGGCATCGCCGTCAAGCCGCTTTATACCGAGGATGACGTGGCGGGCCTGCCGCATATGGGCAGCCTGCCGGGGACGGCGCCTTTCACCCGCGGGGTGCGTGCCACGATGTATGCCGGCCGGCCCTGGACGATCCGGCAATATGCGGGCTTTTCCACCGCCGAGGAATCGAACGCCTTTTACCGCAAGGCGCTGGCCGCGGGGCAGCAGGGCGTGTCGGTGGCCTTCGACCTGGCCACCCACCGCGGCTATGACAGCGACCATGACCGCGTCGTCGGCGATGTCGGCAAGGCGGGCGTCGCGATCGCTTCGGTCGAGGACATGAAGATCCTGTTCGACGGCATCCCGCTGGAAAAGGTCTCGGTCTCGATGACGATGAACGGCGCGGTGATCCCGATCCTGGCCAATTTCATCGTGACGGGCGAAGAACAGGGTGTCGATCGCAGCCTTCTGTCGGGCACGATCCAGAACGACATCCTGAAAGAATTCATGGTGCGCAACACCTATATCTACCCGCCCGAACCCTCGATGCGGATCATCGCGGACATCATCGAATACACCAGCAATGAGATGCCCAAGTTCAACAGCATCTCGATTTCCGGCTATCACATGCAGGAAGCGGGCGCGAACCTGGTGCAGGAACTGGCCTTCACCCTGGCCGACGGGCGCGAATATGTGCGCGCCGCGATCGCGCGGGGGATGGATGTCGATGCCTTCGCGGGCCGGTTGTCGTTCTTCTTCGCCATCGGCATGAATTTCTTCATGGAGGCCGCCAAGCTGCGCGCCGCGCGCCTGCTGTGGCACCGGATCATGTCGGAATTCAACCCGAAGAAGCCGGGCAGCCTGATGCTGCGCACGCATTGCCAGACCTCGGGCGTGTCGTTGCAGGAACAGGACCCCTATAACAACGTCGTCCGCACCGCCTATGAGGCGCTGGCGGCGGCGCTGGGGGGCACGCAGTCGCTGCATACCAACGCGCTGGATGAGGCGATCGCGCTACCCACCGAATTCAGCGCCCGGATTGCGCGCAACACCCAGCTGATCTTGCAGGAAGAAACCGGCGTTACCAAGGTCGTCGATCCGCTGGCGGGGTCCTACTACGTCGAAAGCCTGACGCATGAGCTGGCCGAAAAGGCCTGGGCGCTGATCGAAGAGGTCGAGGCGATGGGCGGCATGACCAAGGCGGTGGCCAGCGGCATGCCCAAGCTGCGCATCGAGGAATCGGCCGCGCGGCGCCAGGCGATGATCGACCGCGGCGAAGAGGTGATCGTGGGCGTGAACAAGTATCGCCTGGCCAAGGAAGACCCGATCGACATCCTCGACATCGACAACGTCAAGGTGCGTGAGGGGCAGATCGCCCGGCTGAACACCATGCGCGCATCGCGCGACGAGGCTGCCTGTCAGGCCGCCTTGGCCGAGATCACCCGCCGCGCCGCCGAGGGCGGCAACCTTCTGGAAGCGGCCGTGGTGGCCGCGCGGGCCCGGGCAAGCGTGGGGGAAATCAGCATGGCGATGGAAAAGGTGTTCGGCCGTCACCGGGCCGAGGTCAAGACGCTGGCCGGGGTCTATGGCGCGGCTTACGAAGGCGACCAGGGCTTTGCCCAGATCCAGAAGGATGTCGAGGTCTTTGCCGAGGAAGAGGGTCGCCGGCCGCGGATGCTGGTGGTCAAGATGGGCCAGGACGGCCACGACCGCGGCGCCAAGGTGATCGCGACCGCCTTTGCCGACATCGGCTTTGATGTCGATGTGGGGCCATTGTTCCAGACGCCTGAAGAGGCCGCGCAGGATGCGGTGGACAATGACGTGCATGTCGTTGGCATCTCATCCCAAGCGGCGGGCCACAAGACCTTGGCGCCAAAGCTGATCGAGGCGCTGAAGGAAAAGGGCGCGGGCGATATTCTGGTGATCTGTGGTGGGGTGATCCCGCAGCAGGACTATGACTTCCTGAAGGCCGCCGGGGTCAAGGCGATCTTCGGGCCGGGGACCAATATCCCGGCTGCGGCGCGCGAAATTCTTGACCTTATCCGCGCGGCGCGCGGGGCCTGACCGGGAAGCCGGGGGCGCTGCCCCCGGACCCCCGGGATATTTCTGCAAAGCCGAAGGGGCAGGGGGTTTTCCTGCCCCTTTGCTTTGGTCTTGCGCGGCGGTCGCGGCTTGCGCAAGCTGTCTGGACAGCAGCAGGGGGTAGCATGGAGCGCGTGACGATCCGACCGGCCTGTGCAGATGACATCGGGCCGATCGTGGAGTTCTGGAATCCGGTGATCCGCGAGACGGCGATCACCTTTTCCTCCGAGGAAAAGACCGTGCCGGGGTTGGCGGCGCTGTTTGCCCAGCGCAGGGCCGAGGGGCGCGGGGTTCTTGTGGCCGCGCAGGACGGGGCGGTCCTGGGTGTGGCGCTTTACGGTCAGTTCCGCGCTGGCAATGGCTATGCCCATGCGATGGAACATACGATCATTCTGGCGCCTGCGGCGCGCGGGCGCGGGATCGGGCGGACGCTGATGGCCGCGCTGGAGGATCATGCCCGCCACGGCGGGGCGCATGTGATGGTGGCCGGCGTGTCGGCCGAGAACCGCGCGGGGATCGCTTTTCACGCGGCCCTTGGCTATGTCAAAACCGGGCGGATGCCGCAGGTCGGGCGGAAATTTGCGCGCTGGCTTGATCTTGTGTTGATGCAAAAGGTGCTGTGACCCGTTAAGGTCGGGTGCATGGACAAGCCGCTTTCCCTTTGGACCCGCGTATCGCAGGCCTTGGCCGCCCTGAGCCGGGGCGAGGGGCTTTCAGCCGTGTTCGACCATCTGCGCGGCGCGCCCGAACGCAGCCCCGAACGCAGCGTTGCCTTTACCATCGCGGTGATCGCGCTGGGGGCAAAGATGGCCAAGGCCGATGGCCGGGTGACCCGCAATGAGGTCGCGGCCTTTCGCGAGGTGTTCCAGATCCCGCCCGGCGAAGAGGCCAATGCCGCGCGCGTCTTCAACCTGGCGCGCACCGATGTGGCGGGGTTCGACGCCTATGCCCGCAAGATCGCGGCGATGTTCGGCACCGGCACGCCGGCGCTGATGGACCTGCTGGAGGGGTTGTTCTTCATCGCCGTGGCGGATGGGGATTATCACGATGCCGAGGATGCATTCCTGCGCGAAGTGGCGCGAATCTTTGGGCTGGAGGAGTGTTGTTTCCTGTCGCTGCGCGCCTCTTTCGTGCCCGATGCCGCGCCTGACCCCTGGACAGTGCTGGAAGTTGCGCCGGGCACCCCGCTGGAGGAGGCGCGCGCCGCCTGGCGCCGCTTGGTGCGCGAGGCCCATCCCGACCGCGCCATCGCCCGGGGCCTGCCCGAAGAGGCGGTGAAGCTGGCCGAATCGCGGGTGATCGCGCTGAACCGCGCCTGGGAGGAGATCAGCCGGAACAAGGCTGCCTGAGGGAGGGGCCGCGATGCGCATCGCCACCTATAATATCGAATGGTTTTCCAACCTGTTCGACCGCAATGGCGAGATGCTGGATGATGATGCGCCCTCGTCGCGCTATCAGGTGACCCGGGCGCAGCAGTTGGGGGCGCTGGGGATCGTGTTCACCGCGCTGGATGCCGATGCGGTGATGGTGATCGAGGCGCCCGACAACAACCGCCGGCGCCAGACCGTGACCATGCTGGAGGCCTTTGCGCAGAAATTCGGCCTGCGCCAGCGCCGCGCGCTTTTGGGCTTTTCCAACGATACGCAGCAGGAAATCGCGCTGATGTATGACCCCGATGTGCTGATCGCCAGCCATGATCCGCGCGGCGGCGGCGAGGACAGCCCGCGCTTTGACCAAAGCTATCGGATCGATCTGGACATCGATGCCAAGCTGGATACCGTGGTGTTTTCCAAGCCGCCGCTGGAGGTGGCGCTGGAAACCGCGGGCGGGCGGCAGCTGCGGCTGATCGGGGTGCATGTGAAATCCAAGGCCCCGCATGGCGCCACCACGCCCGAAGCCGCGATCCGCATCGCGATCGACAACCGGCGCACGCAGCTGGCGCAATGCATCTGGCTGCGGGCGCGGGTCGAAGAGCATTTGGCAGCGCAGGAAAGCCTGATCGTTCTGGGCGATTTCAACGACGGTCCGGGCCTTGATGAATATGAAAAGCTGTTCGGCCGGTCCGGGGTCGAGATCGTCCTGGGTGAGGATGCGCCGCCCGATCTGCGCCTGCGCGATCCGCATGCGCGCATTCACATGGCCCATGGCAGTGCCGCCGCGCCCGCCTCGGCCCGGTTCTATCTGGCCGAAGAGGGGCAGTATTTCTCGGCCATGCTGGATTTCGTGATGCTGTCGCCCGATCTGTGCGCGGCCAATCCGCGCTGGCGGATCTGGCATCCGTTCGATGACCCGGTCTGTTATGCCACGCCCGAACTGCGCGAGGCGCTGTTGCAGGCGTCGGATCATTTTCCGGTCAGTGTGGATGTAGCGCTTTGATCCCCCCTGAAAAACCGCGGCGGAAAGGTTATATTTGCACCATGAAACATCTTGCGATGATCCTTGCCGTGGCGCTGGCCGTGGCCCCCGCGGGGGCGCAGACCCCCGATCCCGCGCCCGAAAGCGAGGTTGAGGAAGGCTTCAGCCTGCTGGAAGAGGGGGCAAAGCTGTTGCTGCGCGGCTTGATGGGCGAAATTGGCCCCGCGCTGGAAGACATGCAGCGCAGTCTGGAAGATGCGGGGGCGGAACTTGGGCCGCTTCTGGCCGAAATGATGCGCCTGATCGACGATCTGCAGCATTATCAGGTGCCCGAACGGCTACCCAATGGCGACATCATCATCCGGCGCAAGCCCGATGCGCCCGCGCCGCCCGCAGATGGGGCCAATCCCGAGATCGAGATCTGAAGTCTTACGCCCCGGGCGCGCCCGGGCGGATCACGGCGGCCTCGGCCTTCATCGCATTGGCCAGCGATTGCAGCCGCGCCTCGGCCACCTCACCGAACAGGCCGGCGCCCTGTTTCGTCAGCTGCAGTTCCAGCACCTGCCGCTTGGCATGGAATTTCAGCGCGCCCGCATCCTGGGGCGAGCTGATGGCGAACATCGCGCCAAAACGCATCGCCTTGCCCAGAACCTCGGCCTGTTGCTGCTGATCGGGGGGCAGCAGGGTGAACACCCGTTCCATCCGCGACCCCGCGCGCGAATTCTTGTAGCGGTGCAGCAGCGCAAGCCCCAGAAACACCCGTTCGGCATGCGACAGCGCGGCCATGTTGGCGCGGGTCACATTGTCGAAACAGGCCTCGGCCCGGTAATCGGGATGGGTGCGCCAGGTCGTGTCATGCAGCAGGCAGGCCGCCTTGATCAGCCGGACCCGGTCGGGCGGGGCGTCCTTGAACAGCGGCTGGATAAAGGCGTACAGCTTCTTGCCGAAGCCGGGCATCCGCGCCATCGTGCGTTCGGCATGGCGGCAGGCCTCGATCAGCGGATCGCGCCGGCGCAGTTTTTCGGGCATCTGTTCATACAGCAGTCCTTCGCGGATGCCATAGGACGACACGTCGATTTCCTTTGGCGCGAATTCCTCGACCAGGGCGCGCAGCACCAGGCTGGCCAGCGGCACCAGGTCCATCCGCGCGGCCGAGGTGCCGGTGCGCGCGCGCAGGGCCGCCATGTCGTTCTTTTCGATCCAGTCCACCGTGCGGGCGATGCTGTCGGGGTCCATCCGGTATTCGTGCAGCACCAGCAGCGGATAGTCGCGCCGTTCCATGTCCAGCCGCGCGATCGCCCGCCACGACCCGCCGACCAGATAGATCCGGTCATGATCGCGGCCCATCCGGTCGGCCAGATCGGCCATGACCGCGCCGATATGGGCGATCACCTCTTTGCGGCCGCCCTTGATCTGCTGAAGCCGGAACGGCCCCAACTGTGAGGTGATCCGCCGCCCCACGCGCCCGCCGCGCACCTCGGCCAGTTCCATCGAGTTGCCGCCGATGTCGCAGACCAGCCCCTCGGCATCGGGCCAGCCGAGCAGCACACCCTGGGCCGACAGGCGCGCCTCTTCGGGGCCGTCGATCACATGTAGCCGCAGCCCGGTTTCCTTTTCCGCCAGCTTGCGGAATTCGGGGCCGTCGGCGGCATCGCGCACGGCGGCGGTGGCGACGCAGGCCAGGTCGATGCCCATGCCGCACGCCAGAAGCGAAAAGCGTTTCATTGCCGCAAGCGCGCGTTCGCGCCCGCGCGGGTTCAGCCGGCCGGTCTCGGCCAGCCCCTGGCCCAACCCCGCCATGACCTTTTCGTTGTAGAAATAGGCTGGACTGCGCGCCGCGCCGTCAAAGACCACCATCCGGACCGAGTTCGATCCCACGTCGACCACGCCCACGCGTTCCAGCGCGCGGGCCGATGGGTCGTCGAACAGCGGTTTGCCGAAGGGGTCGAAGTCGTCGCCTTCGGTATCGGTCCATCCGTCCATCGTTCCACCCCGGTTGCGAGTCGCCGCTGCGGCGCGGCGCGAACCTAACCGTTAGTCCATGCTGTGGGCAAGCTTGGGAACGTCTTTCGCCCCCGCCGACCCCCGCCCCGACAGCGAGGGGTTTTCCATGAAGAAGCGATGGCAGCTGAACAAATCCTCACGCCCCTCGGGCAGGGGGCGGACGAATTTGCCATCAGGCTGCAGGATCCAGCTTTGTGCCTCATCGGCCATGTTGGCGGCCATGATCTGGCTGACGATCTGGGCCTTGACGGTGTCATTCTGCGCCTCGACCAGGGTTTCGACCCGGCGGTTCAGGTTACGCCCCATCCAGTCGGCCGAGGAAAAGAACACCCGCGCCTTTTTCGACGGCAGGCCGTGGCCATTGCCGAAACAGACGATGCGGGAATGTTCCAGGAATCGTCCGACGATCGACTTGACGCGGATGTTTTCCGACAGCCCCTTGATGCCCGGCCGCACGCCGCAGATGCCGCGCACCACAAGGCTGATCTTCACGCCCGCGTTGGAGGCGGCATAAAGCGCGTCGATCACCTCGGGGTCGATCAGGCTGTTCATCTTGGCCCAGATCTCGGCCGGGCGGCCGGTGCGGGCATGTTCCGCCTCGCGCGCGATCAACTCCAGCAGACGGGGCTTCAACGTGATCGGGCTGATCGCCAGATTTTCCAGCCCCTCGGGCTGAACATAGCCCGACAGGTAATTGAACACCTTGGTCGCATCGCGCCCCAGCGCCGCATCGCAGGTGAAAAAGCTCAGATCGGTATAGATGCGCGCGGTGATCGGGTGATAGTTGCCGGTGCCGTAATGGGTATAGGTGACCAGCTGGTCGCCTTCGCGCCGCACCACGGTGGAAATCTTGGCATGCGTTTTCAGATTCATGAAGCCATAGACGACATGCGCGCCCGCCCGTTCCAGCCGCCGCGACTGGCGGATATTGGCGGCCTCGTCAAAGCGGGCCTTCAGTTCGACCAGCGCGGTGACGGATTTGCCCGCCTCGGCCGCCTCGCACAGGGCATCGACGATGGGGCTGTCCTTCGAGGTGCGATACAGCGTCTGCTTGATCGCCAGCACATTGGGGTCCGCCGCCGCCTGGTTCAGGAAGCGGATCACCATGTCGAAGGTTTCATAGGGGTGGTGCAGCAGCATGTCCTTTTGCCGGATCGCGGCGAACATGTCGCCGTCATGGTCCTGCACCCGTTCGGGCACACGCGGGGCGAAGGCCGGCCACAGCAGATCGGGGCGGGACGACAGCACCAGATCCTTCAGATCGGCCATGCCCAGCAGGCCGCGCACTTCGACCACCTCATCGGGGCTGACGTGCAATTCCTCCATGATCAGCGAGCGCAGCGTTTCGGGCGCGCCTGCCGTGATCTTCAGCCGGATCACCTGGCCGCGGCGGCGCCGCTTCAGCGCGGTTTCGAATTCGCGGACCAGATCCTCGGCCTCATCCTCGACCTCCAGGTCGCTGTCGCGCAGCACGCGGAAGGCGCAATGGCCGGTGTCGCTATACCCCGGGAACAGCGAGCCCAGATGCAGCAGCAGCAATTCTTCCAGCGGCAGGAACCGCGCCTCGCCCGGCAGGCGGATGAAGCGGTCGATCTGCTGCGGGATCGGCAACAGCGCCTGCAAGCGGCGCTTGTCGGTGCGCCGTTCCAGTTCCAGCGCCAGGCAAAAGCCGGTGTTGGGGATGAAGGGGAAGGGGTGCGCCGGGTCGATCGCCAGCGGCGACAGCACCGGGAACACCTTGTTCAGGAAGTGATCGGCCAGAAAGACCTCATCGCGGCGGGTCAGCTTGGCGCGGGTCAGCAGATGGATGCCCGCCCCCTCCATCTCGCGGTGCAGGCGGTTCCAGGTGGTCTGCTGCTTTTCCAGCAGGCGGCGCGCGTCGGAATTGATCAGCACCAGCTGTTCGGATGGCGTCAGCCCGTCGTCCGAGGTGTTGGCATTGCCTTCGCGCACCAGTTCGCGCAGGCCGGCCACCCGGACGGTATAGAATTCATCCAGATTGGTGGCGGAAATCGACAAAAAGCGCAGCCGTTCCAGCAGCGGCACACGGGGGTTCGTCGCCTCTTCCAGAACGCGCCAGTTGAAGGCCAGCCAGCTCAGCTCGCGGTTGAAGAACCGAGCCGGCCCGGCGATCACCTCGGGCGGCATCTCGACCGGGTCGGGGAAGGGGGTCTTGAGGAAATCTGCCTGTGTCATGATGCGCTTATGCTGTCGATCTGTAAGGATTTTGCGACAGTCATACTGCGCCCGTCAGCCCAGACTGTCCAGCACCTCGGCGGCCAGTTGGCGCGTGATCGCGGTGCCCTTGGCCAGCGCGCGCGCATCCAGCGCCGCCACGACCCGCCGGGCGGTGGCCAGTGATCGATCCATGCGCAGCACCAGCCACGGGATCAGCGCGGGCGCCACCATCAGCTGGCGGTCGGCGAACAGCTTGACCAGAACGGCCGCCAGAAGCGCCTCATCTGGCGGTTCGATTCGCACGCTGGCGGTGGCCTGCATCCGGCTTTTCAGATCGGGCAGCGCCAGGCCCCAGTCGCGCGGCGGGGTGCGGGCGGAAATCAGCAGATCCGCGCCCTCGGCCTGGGCCAGGTTGTGCAGGTGAAACAGCGCGGCTTCTGCCTCGGGGTGGCCGCCGATGGTTTCGGCATCCTCGACTACCACGGCGCGCGCGGCCACCAGCGCGGGTGCGGCGGCGATGGTCAGCGCGCGCCCCGCGATCACGGCGGCGCCGTGTTCATCGGCCCAGATCTGCGCCAGATGGCTTTTGCCCGCGCCCTCGGGGCCGATCAGCAGCATCTTGCGCTGCGGCCAGGTGTCGGGGCGGTCCAGCGTCGCCAGCGCCAGCGCATTGGCGGGCGCGACGAAGAAATCATCGCGCCCCTGCGCGCTGCGGCAGGGCAAGTCAAGGATCAGCTGGCGTTCCACGGGCGTTCAATCGGCTTTGCTGTCAGGTGGCGTTTCTTGCAGCGCGCTCAGCCCCTTGTAAAGCCGCCCCGCAAGATATTGATCCAGCACAAAGCGCGTCACCACCCCAATCACCGCCGCCACCGGCACCGCCACCAGCATGCCGACAAAGCCGAACAGCGTGCCAAAGGCCGACAGCGCAAAGATCAGCCACAGCGGATGCAGCCCGACCGAGCTGCCCACCAGTTTCGGCGTGACGATGTTGCCTTCCAGGAACTGGCCCACACCAAAGATCGCCGCGATGATGCCGATAGACAGCCAGTCGCCCCAGAACTGAAACAACGCCAGCCCGATCGCCAGCGCGCCGCCGAACAGCGCCCCGACATAGGGAATGAAGGTCACCGCCCCCGCGATCGCGCCGACGACCAGGCCGAAATTTAGCCCCGCCGCCATCAGCGCCACGGCATAGAATGTCCCCAGGATCAGACAGACAGAGATCTGCCCGCGCACAAAGCCCGACAGCACCCGGTCGATATCGCGCGCGATCCGGCGGATCGTGTCGGCATGATCGCGCGGCAGCCATCCGTCGATCCGCGCCACCATCCGGTCCCAGTCCAGCAGCATGTAGAAGGCCACGACCGGGACCACGACGATGAAGATCACCGCATTGACCACGCCCATCGCGGAACTGAGCAGCGTCTGCGCCAGTTCGCCGCCGCGCGCCTTGACCGCCTCACCCAGGGCGGCCAGGGTTTCGTTGATGGCTGATCCTTCCTCCATCAGGGACGGGAATTGCGCGGTCAGGAAGGCGCGCAGCCGGCCCGTCATCTCGGGCGCGATGGCGACCAGGTCGGCCAGCTGGGACACCAGCGCCGGGATTACCGCAAGGCCCAGGATCACGAAGCCCAGCATCGCCAGAAGCGCGATGGTAGTGGTGGCTGCCACCCGGCTAAGACCCAGGCGTTGCAGCCGGTCGGCCACGGGGTCCATGAAATAGGCGATCGCGCCGCCCACCAGAAACGGCAGGATCACATCGCCCAGACCCCACAGCGCAAGCCCAAGGCCCGCCGCCGCCACGCCCCAATAGGTTACCTGTTGCCGAACCGGCAGCGCCATGATGAAAACCCTTTCCCAGCCTGCGTCATACTTGGCGTATGGCCCCCGGCTGCGCAAGGGTGCCACCCTTGCCTGAACGCGGCCGATCGACTAGGACGGGGCCAAGTTTCAGCCCATTTCCGCCCAAGAGGTCCCGATGCGCCTGTCCCGCTACTTCCTGCCCGTCCTGAAGGAAAACCCCGCCGAGGCGCAGATCGTCAGCCACCGGCTGATGCTGCGCGCGGGCATGATCAAGCAACAGGCGGCGGGGATCTATTCCTGGTTGCCGCTGGGATATCGGGTGCTGCGCCGGATCGAACAGATCGTGCATGAAGAACAGCAGCGCGCGGGCCATATCCCGCTGCTGATGCCGACGCTGCAGCCCGCCGATCTGTGGCGCGAGTCCGGCCGCTATGATGATTACGGCCAGGAAATGCTGCGCATCAAGGACCGCCATGACCGCGACATGCTGTATGGGCCCACCAATGAAGAGATGATCACCGACATCTTCCGGTCCCATGTGAACAGCTACAAGGACCTGCCGCTGACGCTTTATCACATCCAGTGGAAGTTCCGCGATGAGGTGCGTCCGCGCTTTGGCGTGATGCGGGGCCGCGAATTCCTGATGAAGGACGGCTACAACTTTGACCTGACGCGCGAAGATGCGCTGCATGCCTACAACCGCCACATGGTCAGCTATCTGCGCACCTATGAACGCATGGGGCTGACCGCGATCCCGATGCGCGCGGCCTCGGGGCCGATCGGGGGCGACAACACGCATGAATTCCTGGTGCTGGCCTCGACCGGGGAATCCGAGGTGTTTTATGACGCGAAGGTGCCCGAACTGAAGCTGGGCGACCGGCAGGTGAATTACGACGACCGCGACGAAGTGGCAAAGATCTGCGCGGAATTCACCAGCGCCTATGCCCGCACCGACGAAACCCATGATGAGGCCGTCTTTAACCAGATCCCCGAGGACCGCCGCCGCGTGGGCCGGGGCATCGAGGTGGGGCAGATATTCTATTTCGGCACGAAATATTCCGAAGCGATGGGCGCCACCGTTGTCACGCCCGATGGCAGCCGCGTGCCGGTGGAAATGGGCAGCCACGGTATCGGCGTGTCGCGCCTGCTGGGCGCGATCATCGAGGCGAGCCATGACGACAAGGGCATCATCTGGCCCGAGGGCGTGACGCCCTTCCACGCGGGGATCGTGAACCTGAAGCAGGGCGACGTGTCCACCGACAGCGCCTGCGAGGCGATCTATGGCGCGCTGAAGGCCCGTGGGCTGGACCCGCTTTACGACGACCGCGACGAACGGGCGGGCGCGAAATTCGCCACGATGGACCTGATCGGTCTGCCCTGGCGGATCACCGTCGGGCCGCGGGGGATCGCGAACAACATGGTCGAGCTGACCTGCCGTCGCACCGGCGAGGCCGAGGAAATGTCGCCCGAGGCTGCGGTGGCCCGTGTGGCCGCGATCTACGAGGGGGTCTGAGCGCGCGCCCGGGGGTGCCGGGCGGGCAGGGGGGCGCTGCCCCCCTTCGGGCTTTGCCCTTCCCCCCGAGGTATTTGGGGCAAGATGAAAGGGCTCGCGCGATTGTCAGGGGGCGGCGGCGGGCCGGCCTTGACCTTGGTTCGGGGCGCGGTCACCTTGCGCGCGTTTGAGGGATAGATCTGATGGCCAGCCGCACCGCGCCCTTTTCCGCGTTTGAATTCATGATCGCCTGGCGCTACCTGCGCGCGCGCCGCGCCGAAGGCGGTGTCAGCGTGATGACCTGGATCAGCCTGATCGGCATCACCCTGGGGGTGGCCGCGCTGATCCTGACGCTGGCGGTGCGGGCGGGGTTCCGGGCGGAATTCGTCGATACGATCCTGGGGGCGAATGCCCATGTCACCGTATATTCCGCCCCGCAAGAGGTGGTGGCGGGCAGTGGCGTGATGTCGCCCCTGATGCGCGACTATGAGGCGCGGGCCGCGCGGATCCGCGAGATTGGCGGCGTGACGCGGGCCGCGCCCCTGGTGCGCGGGCAGGTCATGGTGACGATGGGCGATCGGTCGAACGTGGCCGAGGTTTATGGCATCGCGGCCGGGGATCTGGCGACGATCCCGCGGGTGGCCAACCCTGAAACCGCCTATGGCGATCTGGCGCGGTTTGGCGAGGGTATCGCGATCGGGTCGGGGCTGGCGCGCGAACTGGGGGTAAGCCTGGGGGACCGGGTGCGCGTGATCTCGCCCAACGGGGCGCGCACGGCCTTTGGCACCAGCCCGCGCGTCAATGCCTATGAGGTCGTCTATATCTTTACCGCCGGGCGCTGGGACATTGACCGCACGCGGATCTACATGCCTTTTGCCGAGGCGCAGAGCTATTTCAACCGCGAAGGCGCGGCCGATGAGATCGAGGTGTTCGTGACCGATCCCGAGCGGGTGGATGACTGGGCCGGACCGCTTTTGGCGGCGGGGGGCGCGGGGACGCTGCTGTGGAGCTGGCGCGACAGTTCGTCGGGCTTTCTGCGGGCGCTGGATATCGAGGATAACGTGATGTTCGTGATCCTGGCGGTGCTGGTGCTGATCGCGGCGATGAACATCACCTCGGGGCTGATCATGCTGGTCAAGAACAAGGGCCGCGACATCGGGATCTTGCGCACGATGGGGCTGACCGAGGGGTCGATCCTGCGGGTGTTTTTCTTGTGTGGGGCGTTCACCGGGGTGATCGGCACGGTGGCCGGGGTGGCGCTGGGCAGTGCGATGGCGATCTATATCGACCAGATCATGTCCTTCGTGAATTGGCTGAACGGGGGCGGGGCCTGGGATCCGGCGATCCGCGGCATCTATGCGCTGCCCGCGAAGCTGCAGGGCTGGGATGTGGCGCGGGCGGTGGCGCTGTCTTTGGGGCTGTCCTTCGTGGTGACGATCTTTCCCGCGCGCCGGGCCGCGCGGATGAACCCGGTGGAGGCGCTGCGCTATGAATGAGGTGTTGCGCCTTGAGGGCATCGAGAAGGCCTATAACCGGGGCAAGCCCACGGCGGTGTCGGTGCTGCGCGGGGTTGACCTGACCATCGCGCGGGGCGAGGTGGTGGCGCTGGTGGCGCCATCGGGGGCGGGGAAATCCACGTTGCTGCATATTGCGGGGCTGCTGGACACGCCCGATGCGGGGCGGGTGATGCTGGCGGGGCAGGATCTGACCGGGCTGTCGGACCGCCGCCGGACCGAGGCGCGGCGCCGCGATCTGGGCTTTGTCTATCAGTTTCATCACCTGCTGCCCGAGTTTTCGGCAGAAGAGAATATCATCCTGCCGCAGCTGGCCAATGGCGTCGGCAGGGCGGCGGCGCGGGACCGCGCGCGGGCGCTTTTGACGCGGGTGGGCTTGGGCGCGCGGATGGATCACCGGCCCTCGGCGCTGTCGGGGGGGGAACAGCAGCGCGTGGCCTTTTGCCGGGCGCTGGCCAATGGCCCGCGGCTGATGCTGGCGGATGAGCCGACGGGCAACCTGGACCCCGCGACCTCGGACCAGGTGTTTGGGGTGTTGATGGAGATGGTGCGCGAAACCGGCCTGTCGGCGCTGATCGCCACGCATAACATGGAATTGGCCGCGCGGATGGACCGGGTGGTGCGCCTGGACAATGGCACGCTGAGCGAGGGATAGAATGATCGTCTATGGCATCAAGACCTGTGACACGGTGAAGAAGGCGGTGAAAGCGCTGGAGGCAGCGGGCCATGTGGTGCGCCTGCGCGATGTGCGGGCCGAACCGCTGAGCCCGGACGAGATTGCCGAATTCACGGAGGCCTTTGGCGAGCGGCTGATCAACCGCGCCTCGACCACCTGGCGGGGCCTGGATGAGGCGGCGCGGGCGCGCCCGATGGCCGATCTGCTGGCGGCCCATCCGACGCTGATGAAGCGGCCGGTGATCCGGGGCAAGGTGTTGACGCTGGGCTGGGACAAGGCGGCACAGGCCGCGCAGGGGATCTGACCGCGCGCCGGTGGCCGTGGCGGAAACTGAGTATTTTTGCCAAGAAGAAATGGAAAACGGCCCGCGCGATGCCGGGCCGTTGCAGTGTTTCAGGCTGGGATCAGAGCAGCTTCAGATCGCTGGCCGAGGCGCGGCCATCGCGGCCGGACTGGAGTTCATAGGCGATCTTCTGGTTGTCGTTCAGCCCCTTGAGCCCTGCACGTTCGACCGCCGAGATGTGCACGAACACATCCTTGCCGCCGTCATCGGGCGCAATGAAGCCAAAACCTTTGGTGGTGTTGAACCATTTCACGGTGCCAGTGGCCATTCCGTCTCTCCGTCAAGTCATCCCGGGCGGTATTGCCGCGGGCCGTGCAGCCAGGTCTTTCGGGTCTTCCGGCTGCCCCAGATAGGGAGGCGGTAGGAAAGTCGCAGGTCACGTGCGAGAAAGGATGCCCGAAGCGCGCCAAAAATCAACAAAAAAAGGGGCCGCATTGCGGCCCCCCTGTCGGGTTTCACGAAAGCGTCACCGAAGGTCGGGCGGTGTGGCCTCGGCGCCAAGTTCGGCGATGATGGCGTCAAGCGCCACGGTTTCGGTGCGGGTTTCGCCCAGGCGGCGGACCGAAACGGTGCGATCCTCGACCTCTTTCATGCCGATGGCCAGGATCACCGGGACCTTGCCCACCGAATGTTCGCGGACCTTGTAGTTGATCTTTTCGTTGCGCACATCGGCCTCGGCGCGGATGCCGGCGGCGCGCAGGGCGGCCACGACCTGGTGCACATAATCATCCGCATCCGACACGATCGAGGCCACCACCACCTGACGCGGCGCCAGCCAGAAGGGCAGCTTGCCCGCGTGGCTTTCGATCAGGATGCCGATGAAGCGTTCGAACGACCCCAGCGTGGCGCGGTGCAGCATGACGGGGCGGTGCTTGGCGCCATCTTCGCCGATGTAGTTTGCATCCAGCCGTTCGGGCAGGACGAAATCCACCTGCAGGGTGCCGCACTGCCAGTCGCGGCCGATCGCGTCGGTCAGCACGAATTCCAGTTTCGGGCCGTAGAAGGCGCCTTCGCCGGGGTTCATGATGAAGTCGTAACCGGCGGCGCGGGTGGCCTGCATCAGCGCGGACTCGGCCTTGTCCCAGACCTCGTCGCTGCCGGCGCGGGTGTCGGGGCGGTCCGAGAATTTGATCTTGAACGCCTCGAACCCCAAGTCGCGATAGACGGTGGACAGGAATTCGATGAATTTCTTGGTTTCCGATTCGATCTGATCTTCGCGGCAGAAGATATGCGCGTCATCCTGGGTGAACCCGCGCACGCGCATGATGCCGTGCAGCGCGCCCGAGGGTTCGTAGCGGTTGCACGACCCGAATTCGGCCATGCGCAGCGGCAGGTCGCGGTAGGATTTCAGGCCCACGTTGAAGATCTGCACATGGCAGGGGCAGTTCATCGGTTTCAGCGCGTTGATCGACTTTTCGCGCGCATGTTCCTCGTCCACTTCGACGATGAACATGTTTTCCTGATATTTTTCCCAATGTCCCGAGGCTTCCCACAGCTTGCGGTCGACGACCTGGGGGGTGTTCACCTCGACATAGCCGCCCGCGCGCTGCATCCGGCGCATGTAGTCCTGCAGCGTGACATAGATGTTCCAGCCGTTCGGGTGCCAGAAGATCTGGCCCGGCGCCTCTTCCTGCATGTGGAACAGGTCCATTTCGCGGCCCAGCTTGCGGTGGTCGCGCTTGGCGGCCTCTTCCAGCATGGTCAGGTGGGCCTTCAGCTGGTCGCGCGTCTTGAAGGCCACGCCGTAGATGCGCTGCAGCATCGGGCGGCTGCTGTCGCCGCGCCAATAGGCGCCGGCCACGTTCATCAGCTTGAAGGCATCGGCGGGCAACTGGCCGGTGTGTTGCAGGTGCGGCCCGCGGCACAGGTCCTGCCAGTGGCCGTGCCAATACATGCGGATCGGCTGGCCTTCGGGGATCATGCCGACCAGTTCGACCTTGTAGGGTTCGTTGTTGGCCTCGTAATACTTGATCGCGCGGTCGCGGTCCCAGATCTCGGTCGTCACCGGGTCGCGGCGGTTGATGATCTCTTTCATCTTGGCTTCGATCTGGCCAAGATCCTCGGGGGTGAAGGGATCCTTGCGGTCAAAGTCGTAATACCAGCCGTTTTCGATCACCGGGCCGATGGTGACCTTCACATCGGGCCAGATTTCCTGCACCGCGCGCGCCATGACATGCGCCAGATCGTGGCGGATCAGTTCCAGCGCGGGGGCGTCGTCCTTGATCGTGTTGATGGCGATGGCGGCGTCTTCGGTGATCGGCCAGGCCAGATCCCAGTGCTTGCCGTCGATCTGGGCGGAAATCGCCGCCTTGGCCAGCGAGGGCGCGATCGAGGCCGCGACCTGCGCAGGGGTCACGCCCGCGTCAAAGCTGCGCTGATTGCCATCGGGAAAGGTGAGGGTGATCTGGGACATGTCGTCCTCCTCGTCGGTTTGGCGCCCACGGAACGCCCGGTTGCGGGTTATGGTCGCGTCGCTATCGGGGCTTTCGGGGCAAAAGTCAATGCGGCGCCCTGACCGCAGCCGCGGGATGGCGCCCGGATGGAATGCGAAAGGCGGGCGCAATGGCCCGCCCTTCGGGGGGCAAGGCCCCGGTTGTGGGATCGTGTCAGAGTTTGGACAGTTTCGATTGCAGCTCGGCCAGCTGCTTCTTGATCGCGGCCAGATCGTCGCGGTCGCCCGAGGCGGTCTGATTGGCATCATCGCTGTCTTCGGCGGCGCCGGGCCAGCCGCTCATCATCGATTTGAGAAAAGCCTGCTGCTGGCGCTGAAGCGCGTCAAACCCGGGCATCGAGGCCATCGGGTTCGGGAAAGAGGAAAAATTCTCCATCATCTTCGACTGGCCTTCGCGCAGCATTTCAAAGCTGGCGGCCAGAAATTGCGGCACGACGCTTTGCGCCGATGTCGTGTAGCTGCGCACCAGATCGGTCAGCACGTCGATGGGCAGGACGCTTTCGCCCCGGCTTTCATGTTCGGCGATGATCTGCAGCAGATATTGCCGGGTCAGGTCGTCACCGGATTTCAGATCGATAATCTGCACCTCGCGCCCGTCGCGGATGAACCCCGCGATATCCTCCAGCGTCACGTAGTCGCTGGTTTCGGTATTGTAGAGGCGGCGGCTTGCGTAGCGCTTGATCAGCAGGGGTTTTGCGTCTTTCGCTGTTTCGGCCATCATGTCCTCCCGGGGTCTGTTGGCAGCGCGGCAATGTTTAGGCCGCGGCGCGGCAAAAGCAACACAAGAAAAAAGGGCGAGCCATGGGCTCGCCCTTCCAGGTCCGACCCGGCGGGGAGGAGGAGGAAGCCGGGTTGCGGAAACCTTACTTGGCGGCAGTCGCCTTCTTGGCGGCGGAGGTCACTTCCTCGGTCGCTTTCTTGACCGCGGCGGTGGCGTCGTCGGACATGTCCTTGCCGGCGGCCAGCATCAGCTCGACGGTTTCCATCTGCACCTTCTTCGCCACTTCGGCAAAGGCGGCCATGTTTTCGGCAGCCATTTCCGCGGCGGACGAGGCGAAATCGCTCATCGCCTTGGCGTAATCGGCCGGCTCTTCCTTGGTCTTGGCCAGTGCGCCGACCTTGGTCAGCGTTTCCTTGGCCCATTTCGAGGAAATCTCGGTCGATTTCTCGGCGGCGTCCAGCGCGACCTTGGTCATCTTTTCGCCCAGCGCGGCCTGCGATTTGAACGCGTCCTGGAATTTCGCGGTATCCATCGGGAAGGACGCCATCATGTCCTGCATGATCTTGGTGATGTCTTGGGTCTTGGTCATGTGCTCTCTCCGAATTGCTGTGGGCCCGGAAGAAGATCGGCGAGGGGCCCCGTGTCGCTCTGGACATGATATACATGCTGCAGCGCAGCATTTCAAGGATTTCCCGCTGCGTTGCAGAAATTTCACCAAAGCCAGCGGCGGCGTTCAGACCTGGACCTGTTCCACGACATAGGTGCCCGGCGCCGGGGCCAGCACCGGATGACCCGGCCCACCGGGTTTGCGCGCCGCGACCATGCGCCCGGACCGTTCGGCCAGCCATGCGCCCCAGCGCGGCCACCAGCTGCCCTTGTGGTGATCGGCCATCCCCTTCCATTCGTTGGGATTTTCGATGGGTGCGGTGCTGGTGTAATGGCCGTATTTGTCCTTGGTGGGCGGGTTCACGATGCCCGCGATATGGCCCGATTCCGACAGGATGAAGGTCTTGTCCGCCGATCCCATCTGCGCCACCCCGTTGAATGACGCGATCCAGGGCGCGATATGGTCGGTTTCGCAGGCAATGGCGCAGAGCGGCACCTTGACGCCCGAGACATGCAGCCTTTCCCCCATCATATCCACGCCCGCGCCGGTAAAGCGGTCCTGCTGGCACAGCCAGCGCAGATATTCCACCGCCATGCGCGCGGGCAGGTTGGTGCTGTCGCCGTTCCAGAACAGCAGGTCGAAGGCGGGCGGCGGTTCGCCCATCATATAGCTGCGGATCGCGGGCTGATAGATCAGGTCGTTCGAGCGCAGATAGCTGAAGGTGCGCGTCATGAAATAGGACGACAGCACCCCATCGGCCTGGCATTGCGCCTCGATCCCGTCGACGAAATCATCCTGCAGGAAGGCGGTGAATTCGCCCTGATCGGAAAAATCGGTCAGCGTGGTGAAGAAGGTGGCGGAGTTGATCGACTTGTCGCGCCGCTTGTCCAGCAACGCCAGCGTCAGGCTTAGCGTGGTGCCGGCGATGCAATAGCCGATCGCGTTGACCTTGGGTTCGCCGGTGATCGCCTTGACCTGATCAATCGCGGTCAGATAGCCGTCCTGGATATAGGTGTCGATGCCGGTGTCGGCATAGCTGGGATCGGGGTTCTTCCAGCTGACGACAAACAGCGTGAAACCCTGATCGACGATCCAGCGCACAAGGCTGTTTTGCGGCTTCAGATCCAGGATGTAGAACTTGTTGATCCACGGCGGAAAGATGATCAGCGGGGTCTTGTGCACCTTTTCGGTCGTGGGGCTGTACTGGATCAGCTCAAACAGGTGGTTGCGATAGACCACCGCGCCTTCGGCGGTGCCGATGTTGCCGCCGACCTGAAAGGCCTCTTTGTCGGACAGGGTCACGACCAGATCGCCCTTGTTCGCCTCGATGTCGCGCACAAGGTTTTCCAGACCCTTCACCAGGCTTGCGCCCTCGGTTTCAATGGCGCGTTCCAGCGCGTCGGGGTTGGTGGCCAGGAAATTCGTCGGCGCCAGCATGTCGATGATCTGGCGGGTAAAGTAATCCACCCGGCGGCGGTCCTTTTCTTCCAGCCCGTCGATCTTGGAAACCGTTTCCTCCAGCGCCCGGGCCGAGATCAGGTATTGCTGCTTGATGAAGTTGAAATAGGGGTGGCTGTCCCACAGCGGGTTGGCAAAGCGGCGGTCCTTGGGGCCGGGGTCGGCGGGCGGCTTCATCTGCCCCTGGGCCAGCGCCTGGCTGGCCTCAAGGTAGTGCTTCATCGCCTGGCCCCAGTAATTCACCTGTGATTCGAGAATGCGCGAGGGATGATCCATCCATTCCTTCATCATCGCCGCCCCTGCCGTAAGGTAAAGATCGGCGCCCGGGCCTTCCAGCGCGGGGTTCGGGCTGCGTTTGTTGGACAGGGCGGCAACAAGGCGTTGCGACAAAGCCTCGATTCTCGCCAGATTCTCGATCATTTGCTGCGATGCAGCGGGCGGAGACTTGTCACTTGTTGTCATGGTAATAAATCCTCCCTATCCTCATCGAAACATACCGTCGCATCCGCGGGGGGGTAAAGCGGCGAAATGGTTAACGGTGCCTCTCGCGAAGGAGACCTGAATGAAGGGCATGATGCGATACGACCTGATGGAAACCATCAGGAACACCAATGAATGGATGGGGGCCTCGGCCCGCGCGATGGCATCTTACCCGGTCTGGGGCATGGTGCCGCATCCGATGTTCAAGGTCATGTCCGCCTGGGGGCGGGTGACGGAACGGTCCTTTGCGCGCATGGTGATCAAGCCCGACTGGGGCATCCGGTCGATCACCGGCACCGACGGGCGCGACCATCTGGTCAATGTCGAGACGCTGGTGGAAAAGCCCTTCGGCAACCTGATCCATTTCAATATCTCGGGGCGCGAACCGATGGCGCGCCGGGTGCTGCTGGTGGCGCCGATGTCGGGCCATTATGCGACGCTGGTGCGATCCACCGTGGCCAGTCTGCTGCCCGATTGCGAAGTCTATGTGACAGACTGGCACAATGCCCGTGACATTCCGGTGTCGGCGGGCAAGTTCGACATCGAAGATTACACGCTCTACCTGGTGGAATTCCTGCGCCACCTGGGCCCCGACATCAACGTGATCGCGGTCTGCCAGCCCGCGCCCCTGGCGCTGGCCGCCACCGCCTATCTGGCCGAGGAAGAGCCCGCCGCCCAGCCGCGCACGCTGACGCTGATCGGCGGCCCGGTCGATCCCGACGCCGCCGCAACCGAAGTCACCGACTTTGGCCGGCGCGTGACGATGGGCCAGCTGGAACATCTGGTGATCCAGCGCGTGGGCTTCAAATACAAGGGCGTGGGCCGGATGGTCTATCCGGGGCTGATGCAGCTGGCGTCCTTCATCTCGATGAACCTCGACAAGCATTCCGCCGCCTTCCAGGAAAAGATCCTGAACGAGGCCAAGGGCGATGGGTCCGAGCATGACCAACACAACCGCTTTTATGATGAATATCTGGCGGTGATGGACATGACGGCGGAATTCTACCTGTCCACGGTGGAACGCATCTTCAAGGGGCTTGAGGTCGCGCAGAACCGCTTTGTCGTGGCCGGCAAGCAGGTGGATATCGGCAAGATCACCACCGTCGCGGTGAAAACCGTGGAAGGCACCGAAGACGACATTTCCGCGCCCGGGCAATGTGTGGCGGCCTTGCGGCTGTGCACCGGCCTGCCCGACAGCAAGAAGGCGCACCATCTGGAACCCGGCGCGGGCCATTACGGTATCTTTGCCGGGTCCAGCTGGCGTAACAATATCCGCCCGCTGGTGCTGGACTTCATCGACCAGAACGCGGGCGACAGCGTCCGGCCCAAGGGCCGCACCAAGGTATCCGCGCTGCGCCCGGTCAGCTGACCCGCGCGCGGTTTTGCCAGATCGGCGGCCCTGCGGGGCCGCCTTTCATTTCAGCAGCAAGGGCGCATCAAGCCATTCGCCCAGCGCCTGGGTGACCTTTTCGGGCTGTTCCAGCGGCGCCAGATGGCCCGCGCCCAGGATCAGGCGGAAACTGGCATGGGGCATCAGCTCGGCCAGGAATTCATGCCGCCGCGGCGGGCAGATCGTGTCATGTTCGCCGCACAGCAGCAGCGCCCGCACCTTGGTATTGCGCAGCGCGCGCTGTTGGTCGGGGCGGCGCATCAGCGCGCGGGACTGGCGCTGAAAGGTCTCGGCGCCCAGGGCCTCGGCCATGTCGATCATCATCGCCTGCACCTCGATCCGGCCCGGGCCGGGGGCCAGCGCCTCGGGCGGGATTTCCTCCAGCATCGCCTCGGTCAGCTTGCCCGCGCGGGCGCGCACGATGCGCGGTTCGCGCGCGGCGGCGACCTGGGGCGATTCGGGCAGGGGTGAGACATCGGCCAGCGCGATCCGCGTCACCCGGTCCGGCGCGCGGCGCAGGATTTCCATCGCCACCAGCGCGCCCAGCCAATGGCCCAGCAGCGCAAAGGCCGGGGGCGCATCGGCCAGCACCGCCTCAGCCATCTCCTCGATCGTGGTGCCCTGGGCAAGGGGGGCCACATGCACCGGGCGGGTGGCGGAAAAGGTGACGATCTGGTGCCAGAACAGCCGCGCATCGGCCATCAGTCCGGGCAGGATCAGCAGCGGTTCAGGGCGCATCGGGGCCTCGGGCTTTCCTGGGTTTCTGGGGGCGCATGGGGGTCATATACGCGCCAGAACCTCATCCAGTGCGGTTTCGATCAGCCGCAGGCAGTCGGGGTCGGAAAAGCGGTGATCGGCGCCCTTGACCAGCGTCAGCCGCATGTCGGGGCAATCGGCATGGGCCAGCAGGCGCAGCGCCACATCCTGCGGCACATCCGCATCCGCCGTGCCCTGCAGCATCCGCACCGGGAAGGGCAGGGGCAGGGGGCTGCGCAGCACCAGCCGGTTGCGGCCTTCGTTGATCAGGCGGCGGGTGATGACATAGGGGTCGTCGCTGTAGTCCGAGGGCAGTTCGATCCGGCCCGTTTCCTCCAGCTTGCGGCGGGTGGGGGCATCCATCCCGGCCCACATGCTGTCTTCGGTGAAATCGGGGGCGGCGGCGATGGTGACCAGGCCCGCGATCCGTTCGGGCATCGCCCGCGCGATCAGCAGCGCGATCCAGCCGCCCATCGATGACCCGACCAGCACCTGGGGCCCCTGCGTCAGCGCGGTGATCGCATCGCGGGCATCTTCGAACCAGTCGCCGATCGCGCCATCCAGGAAATCGCCGCCCGACTGGCCGTGGCCGGAATAGTCAAAGCGCAGGAAGGCGCGGCCCTGCGCGCGGGCCCATGCTTCCAGCGCCAGGGCCTTGGTGCCTTCCTTGTCGGATCGGAAGCCGCCCAGAAAGACGATGCCCGGCCCCTTGCCCTCGGTCCGGTCATAGGCGATGCGGCGGTTTTCGGGGGTGGTAAGATATTCGGTCATCTGGCCTCCTTGTCAGGGGCAGACTAACCCGCCCCGCCGCCGGGTGCCAGTGTGATGGGCGCGCTGGCCGTGGCGCACGCTATCGCGTCAGCCCCGCGCCGCTTTTTCCGCGATGCCCGAGGTGCCCTCGCGCCGGTCAAGTTCGGCCAGCACATCGGCCAGCGCCACATCGCGCGCGGCCAGCATCACCAGCAGGTGATAGATCACATCGGCGGCTTCGGCGGTCAGGCGGGCGCGGTCGCCCTTGACCGCCTCGATGATCGCCTCGATGGCCTCTTCGCCGAATTTCTCGGCGCATTTTTCCGGGCCCTTGGCCAGCAGTTTTGCGGTCCAGGAGCTGTCGGGATCGGCACCCTTGCGGGCGGCGATGGTGGCGGCAAGGCGGTCAAGCGTGGTCATGGGGGGGGCGCTTTCATCAAAGGCGGACGGGGATGCCGGCGGCGGCCATGTGTTCCTTGGCCTGACGGATCGTGTATTCGCCAAAGTGGAAGATGGACGCGGCCAGCACCGCCGAGGCATGGCCCTGCGTCACGCCCTCGACCAGGTGGTCCAGCGTGCCGACCCCGCCCGAGGCGATGACGGGGATGTCCACCGCATCGGCGATGGCGCGGGTCAGCGGGATGTTGAAGCCCGCCCGCGTGCCGTCGCGGTCCATCGAGGTCAGCAGGATTTCCCCCGCGCCCTTGGCGGCGACGGTGCGGGCGAATTCCACCGCGTCGATGCCGGTGGGGCGGCGCCCGCCGTGGGTGAAGATTTCCCATTTGCCGGGTGCCACGGTCTTGGCGTCGATCGCGACCACGATGCACTGGCTGCCAAAGCGGTCGGCGGCCTCGGCGACGACATCGGGGTTGGCCACGGCGGCGGAATTGAAGCTGACCTTGTCGGCGCCCGCCAGTAGCAGCGCGCGCACGTCATGCTGGGTGCGCACACCCCCGCCCACCGTCAGCGGCATGAAACATTGTTCGGCCGTGCGGGTGACCAGATCATACATCGTGCCGCGGTTTTCATGCGTGGCGTGGATGTCGAGGAAGGTCAGCTCATCCGCCCCCGCCGCGTCATAGGCCTTGGCGGCCTCGACCGGGTCGCCCGCGTCGATCAGGTTGACGAAGTTGACGCCCTTGACCACGCGGCCATCGGCCACGTCGAGGCAGGGGATGATGCGGGTCTTGAGCATGGCGGACTCCTTTGGCGCCCTCATACAGGGCCGGGGCGCACAAGGGCAAGCGCCGAGACATCAGGCAGGGCGGGGGCGCTGCCCCCGGCCAGCCCCTAAGATAAATGTTGAACAACCTTAGCAGGCCGCTGAAGAAGTCGGTTATGCAGAACGGTTTCCTTTCGGCGCAACTGTCCGGGTTTGGCTTCGGGCGCC
>NZ_JAMJFX010000009.1 GCF_023544865.1 Phaeovulum molybdatiresistens
ATGGGTCTGCTCATGCCCTCCAGCTACCACACTGGATTCACGAGATGAATCCCCCACGGGTTTTGTGCAACAGAGCCGCGGTGCGACGACAACTCGCCTGCGGCGCCAGATCGAATGATGGCGCCGTGCAGGTGCTATTTCGCCAGATTTCCGCGGCCCGCGCGCGATCCATCGGCGGCAGCCCGCCGGATCGGCGGGGTTCGGGGCGGATGTGACAGCATGGCCTGGCGTGCGGGGAAGGCGTTCGCATCCGACTTCGTGTAGACTGCGATGTCCTTGTCTCCGCATACGTCAATGACATAGCCGCAAGACCGTTCAGCGGACCGCTGGAAGGTGATGGGCGACCCTTGCCCGTCAGGCGCAGGTAGATGCCGACAGCCTTTGAGAGCTTCACGCTGGCCGCTATGGACGCCGTAGGTGCGATCGGCAGCGCGGAAGGAGCCGCGCCGCCTTTCCCAGCCATGCGGAGCATGTGCTTCCCCGGCAGATCGTTGTCGGTGATTCTGAGGTAGCACCAATACTCGTCGAGCTTCTGGGCAGCCCGAATGGCGCGAGAAGCAGCTACTTTGACCGACCGCGTTCACAAAGAAAATGAGATTTTCGGTGATGTGTAATGGTGCCGAAGGTCGTTCGGAACCCGTCTTGCGAAGGAGTAGACCCCGTCCTTCACAAATGAATGGGGTGCAGTTTTGTTCTCCGCCACGTTCTACGCTCGCTCTATCCAAAGACAAAGCTGAGGCCAATCAATGGTTTAGAGTTCAAAGTGGTGCCGGAGAAGGGACTCGAACCCCCGACCCTCGACTTACAAGATCGCCGCTCTACCAACTGAGCTACACCGGCCAACCACAAGGTTCAGATAAATCGCCCGCCCCGCGCGCGCAAGCCCCCGCGCGTCCCCGCCCCCCGATCCTGCCTGCCTTCGGCTTTGCAAAAATATCCTCCGGGGGTCCGGGGGTGGAAAACCCCCGGTCGCGCCGTCTGCAGGCCACGCAAGGTCCGCGACCTCACCCCCGCGCGGGCTGGCCCCGATTGGTCCGCGCCAGAATCGCCACCGCGACCAGCCCCACCACCATCACCAAAAGCGCGGCCGGCGAGGCATCGCCCAGGTTTTCCAGGCTCGCCTTTTCATGCACCCGCGTCGCCAGCGTCTCATAGTTGAACGGCCGCAACAGCATCGTCGCCGGCAATTCCTTGACGCAATCGACAAAGACCAGCAGCAGCGCCGACCCGACCGAACCCTTCATCAGCGGCAGATAGACCTCGCGCAGGGCGCCGCCGGCGGTGCGGCCCAGCGACCGCGCGGCCATCGGCAAGGACGGTGACACTCGGCCAAAGGCGGTATCGGCCGCCCCCTGCGCGATGGCAAAGAACCGCACCACATAGGCCAGCACGATTGCCGCCGCCGACCCGGTCAGCAACAGCCCCGGATCATGCCCGGTCAGCGCCAGGATCAGATCAGCCAGGCGGTGATCCAGCGCCGCCAGCGGCAGCAGGATGCCCACCGCCAGCACCGCCCCCGGCGCGGCATAGCCCAGCGTGGTAAAAGGCAACACCAACCGCGGCAGCTGCCGTCCGGTCATCCGCACGCCATAAACCATGAACAGCGCCGCCAGCACCGTCAGCACCGCCGCCGTACCGCCCACCGCCACCGTATGCCACAGCGCGCGGCTCAGCCCCGGGCCGAACCAGCCATCCGGATTGGCCAGCGCATGCGCCCCCATCACCGCAACCGGCAGCACAAAGCCCAAGGCGAAGGGCAGCGCGCAGGCCAGCATCGCGGCCCATCCCGCAAGGCCGCGCAGGGACTGGCGCGCAATCGGGCGCGGCTGGCGGGCCGATTGGTAATAACGCGAATTCTTGCGGCTGACCTTTTCCAGCGCCAGCAGCGCAAAGACCACGCCCAGGATCACCCCCGCGATCTGCGCCGCGCCCCCGGCATTGCCGGCCTCAAGCCAGGTGGTAAAGATCCCCGTGGTCAGCGTCTGCACCCCGAAATAATCCACCACGCCATAATCGGCCACCGTCTCCATCATGGCGATGGCCGCCCCCGCCGCGATGGCCGGGCGCGCCAGCGGCAGGCCCACCCGCCAGAACAGGCCCAGCGGCCCCGCGCCCAGGGCCCGGGCCACCTCATAGCTGCCGCCCGATTGTTCGCGAAAGGCCGCGCGCGCCAGCAGATAGACATAAGGATACAGCGCCGCCGCCAGCACGATCACCGCCGCCGCGCGCGAACGCACCGGCGGAAACCAGTAATCGCGCGCCGAGGCCCAGCCAAAGGTCTCGCGCAGGGCGATCTGCACCGGGCCGGAATAATCCAGGAAATCCACCAGCGCATAGGCCCCCACATATGCCGGGATCGCCAGCGGCAGCAGCAGCAGCCATTCCAGCACCCCCGACAGCGGAAAGCGATACATCGTGATCAGCCAGGCCGCCCCCGCCCCCACCATCGCCGACAGAATGCCCACGCCCCCCGCCAGGATCGCCGTATTCACCAGATAGCGCGGCAGCGCGGTCGCCATCAGATGCGGCCAGATGTTTTCCGACGGGTTCGCCGCGACCCACAGCACCGCCAGGATCGGCGCGACGATCAGCGCCGCAATCACCAGCGCGCCCGCCGACCAAAGCCCGCTGCCGGACTGGCGCAACCCCTGCGTGGCGGCGCCCGCGCGCGCCAGTGATTGACTGTTTTTCTTGGTCATCATGCAAGTGGGTTACAGCAAAGCCATTTGCCTGTCCAGAAAGGCCCCTGTAAGACTTTGCCGAACAGTAGGGTATATGTCATGCAGGTTGTATTCCACCTTGGCGCACACGCAACGGATGAAGACCGGCTGGTCCGCGCGTTGTTGCGCAATGCCGATACGCTCAATGCCGATGACATCGCGGTGCCCGCGCCCTCACGCTATCGCATGGCGCTGCGCGATGCGCTGGTCGCGCTGAAGGGCGACCCCGCCCCGGCCGATGTGCAGACCCGTCTGCTGACCGGCGCCATCGACCGCGACCCGCCGCGCCGGATCGTGTTCAGCCATGACTTTTTCCTCTGCGTGCCCCAGCGCGTCATCCTGCCGCAGGGGTTTTACAGCATGGCGCCGGGCAAGTTCGCGCCGCTGGCCAACCTGTTCCCCGAGGCCCGGACCGAATTTCACCTGGCGCTGATCAACCCCGCCACGCTGATCCCCGCCCTGCTGGGACGGATTGAGGGGGCAAGCTATGAAACCCTGATGGCGGGGCATGATCCGCGCGCGCTACGCTGGGCGCCGGTGGTGCGGCGCATGGTCGAAGCGGCGGCGGGCCGGCGCTTTGTGATCTGGTGCCACGAAGATACGCCGCTGATCTGGCCCGAGGTGATGCGATCCGTCGCCGGCCTGCCGCCCGAGGCGCCGCTGCGGGGCGATTTCACCATCCTGTCGACGATCATGTCCCAGGCCGGGATGAAGCGCCTGCGCGCCTATCTGGCCAGCCATCCGCCGAAAACCATCGCCCGGCGGCGGCGGATCATCAGCGCCTTCCTGGACAAGTTCGCCCTGCCCGACCAGATCGAACTGGCCCTGCCTTTCCCGGGCTGGGACGAGGCACTGGTCGAGGAGATCACCGCCGCCTATGAGGCCGATTGCGCCGAAATCGCGGCCCTGCCCGGGGTCGAATTCATCACCCCCTGAGGCGCGACCGCGACGGGGGGCGCCGGACGCTCAGGCCCGGCGCAACCGGGTCAGGCCATGCCCAGCGCGGCCTTGTAGATATCCAGAATCGCCTCTTCTTCGGCCAGATCATTCTTGTCGCGCTTGCGCATGCCGATGATCTTTTTCATCACCTTGGTGTCATAGCCGCGGGCCTTGGCCTCGGACATGATATCCTTCTGCTGTTCGGTGATGTCCTTTTTCTCGGCCTCAAGATGTTCATATTGCTCGATGAACTGGCGCAGTTCGTCGGCGGCGACATTGTAGGTGGCATCGCTGGGCATGTCGGTCCTCTTTCACGGGCGCATCGCTTTGGCCCCCTGACTAGACGGTCATCGGCCGGTCTTCAAGAAGATGCCGCCCTTGCCATGCGCGGGGCTTCGCGCTAGGCGGCAAGGATCGGCACAATTGGGTGAGGACGGGGCATGGACGGGCTGATCTGGACGGGCGCGGCGGTTTCGGTCGCGGGCTTGGCGGGGATTGTCTGGTGCATCCTTGCCGTCACCCGGGCCAAGCGCGCGGGGCTGAACGATGCCGCGCTGCGCGCGCGCCTGCAGCGGGTGGTGGCGATCAACCTGGCGGCGCTGTTCGTGTCGGTCTTGGGGCTGATGATGGTCGTGATCGGCGTCGTGCTGCGCTAGCGCCCCGCCGGGCCATCGCGCAGGGCCATCGCTCAGGCCAGGCTAAGGTCGCCAAACCGCTTGCCATTGCGGATCAGCACATCCCACAGCGTGACGGGCGCGGGTGCGCCTTCCGCCTCGGCCAGCGCGCGCAACAGCTTGCGCGTGGCCAGAAGGCCCGCCTGGTCGGCCTGAAACAGCGGCCCGCCCAGATGATCGGGAAAACCCAGGCCCAGAATCGCCGCCAAGTCGATATCGCTGGCGCGATGTGCGGCACCTTCCTGCAGCAGGGCGGCGCCCTCGGCGGCCATTTCGGCCCACAGCCGGGCGCGCAGCGTGGCCGGCGGCAGGCGGCGCGCGACCACCCCGGCCTCGCGCCGGACGGCCTCCAGCAGCGCGTCCAGCCGCGGGGCGGGCACGGGCGGGGCGCCTTCGGGATGCAGATACAGCGCCGCCCCCGCCCCCTGCTGCGCCAGCGCCAGAAGCCCCGGGTCACGCCCGCCACGCCGGATCGCCGTGGCCAGACGGCCCGGACCGATGCGATCGACGCGCGCCAGCGGCCCCTGCGCCAGGCCCAGTGCGATCAGCGCCTGATCCACCTGCAGCGGCGCCGCCCCCGCGATCACCGCACGTTCCGCCGCGGCCAGCAACGCCGCCTCCAGCCGTGCCAGAATGCCCACGCCCGCCGCCGCGCCCAAGATAACCGCGCCCGGTTCCAGCGCCAAAAGCCCGTGCGCCAGCGCCACCGCAGCAGGCGCCGCCTGATCGCTGGCCGCAACTTCGCAAAACGCCCCGCCCCGGCGCAGCCCCAGAACCGGGCCCGCCGCCTGCGCGCCTTCCAGCACCAGAACCGTCGCCGGGCCGCACAGCGCGCGCAGCCCCGCCGCGGTTTCGGCCCGCGCCTGCGCCGGGCCGCCCAGCCCCGCCACGATCAACGCGGGCGCATCGCCCCCCGCCGCGCGCAGGCCCGCCGGTTCGGTCGCAGCCCCCAGCCGGCCCCAATCGGCCTCGCGCCGGGCGGGGTCCAGTCGGCCCGCTTGCACCGCGGTTTCCTGCGCCATGGCAATGCGCGCAAAGGCCTGCTGCAAGCGTTCGGGGGCCGAGGCGCCCAGAACCACCTCATGGCCCGCGCCGATCAGCGCCAGCGCCAGCGTCTCGGGCTGATCCCACAGAGCCACGCGCAGCGGCGGCTGCAGATCGGGCCGGGGCGCCGACGCCACCGCCCCGGGCAGATGCGCAGCCCGGCGGCGCGCGGCCGCGGCATGGCGCAGGCCCTGCGCCACCGCGCCCCCGGCCAGATCGGCAAAGGCGACCTCTTCGTAGTCCAGCGCCTCATCCAGCGGCAGCAACAGCGCGGCCTCGGCGCAATCGGCACGCCGGCCTGCAGCCTCGGCCAGCGGGCCCGGCGCGATGCGCGCGCGCGCCTGCGCCACCGCCGCAAGCCCCGCCGCCGGATCGGCCAGGCCCGCATCAGGGCCGCGGCCCAGCGGCAGGCCATTACCCAAAAGCCCGCGCGCCAGAGCCACGGGATCGGCAGCCTCGGCCGACAGAACGGCATCGCAAAGGCCAAGGCCCAGCGCGTGCTGCGCGGGGATCGGCCCCTGAACATGATTGCACAGCGCCAGCGCCGCCCCCGGCCCCGCCCGGCGCGCCAGCCGCACCAGCCCGCCCGCCGCAGGCAACAGGCCCAAGTCGAACTCGGGCGCAAGGAAGGTGGTCCCGGTCAGCGCCACGCGCAGCCGCGCCGCCTGCGCCAGCGCCAGCGCACCGCCCGCCACCTGCCCCGACAACAGCGCGATCACCGGCACCTGCGCCCCCGCAAGCCCCCCGGCCAGCGCCCGCAGGCCCGGCGCGCCGGGGACATCGTCATAATCCCCGGCCACATCCACCGCGACCGGCCAGCCCGCGCTGGCGCATAGCACAACCGCCCGGGCACCCGGCGCGGCAAGCGTCTCTGCCAAGGCAGCGCCAAGCGCGGCCCGCAGCGGCGCGCCAAAGCCCGCGTCAGGACGGCCCGCCAGCACCGACAGGTCGATCACCGCGACCCCTTCGGTCATTCGAAACCCGCCTTGCACGGTCATCTCCACTCGCCCCTTGCGCGCCCATCCCATTGCCGGGGCCCGAGTTTACGGCCAAATCGGCACAAGGCAACGCCCCGAAGGCCGATTTGGCACGGGGCGTGCACAGGCCGCGACCCCATGGTTAACGGCGGGGATCAGCGGCGGTCAATGCGCGGCAGCGTGATCGCGGCAAAAGGGGGTGCCGGGCAGCACGTCCAGCCGCTCCTCGGCGATGCGTGCGCCGCAGGTGACGCAAAACCCGTATTCCCCCTCGATGATGCGCTGAAGCGCCGCGTCGATCATGCGGATCTCGGCCTGCGCCGCATGGCCCAGATCTTCCAGAACCTCATCCTGTTCGCGTTCGGTGGCCAGCTCTTCCCAGTCCTTTTCCTGATGCTGGTCCAGCTCAGAATCGATGCTTTGCATGCGCTGTGTCAGCTGGGCGCGGCGGGTTTCCAATTCGGCCTTGCGGGTTTCTACGGATTTCATCGCAATCTCCTGTCGATCCTGTCCATTTAGGCATAGCACCCCCACGCAGCCTTGATACAGGTCAAAGCGGACCCGCCTTGAGATTGTCCGCCCCCCGCCTGTATCCTGCCCCCGCGCAAGGGAGCGCCGGCGTCCCCGCCGGCTGCGCGCGAATTGGGAGAAAGCATGGAACAAGACTGGATCTGGGGCCTTGTCGGCGGCCTGATGATTGGGGCGGCGGCGGGCCTGTATCTGCTGGTGAACGGCCGCATCATGGGGGCAAGCGGCATTCTGGGCGGGCTGGTGGACGGCACCGGGCGGCGCGAGGGCGCCGAGCGGCTGGCCTTTCTGGTCGGCGTCATCGCGGTGCCGCCGATTCTGGTGCCGCTTTATACGGTCGTGGACACGCATATCACGTCGAATGCGGTGGTGATCGTGCTGGCGGGCCTGCTGGTGGGCGTAGGGACGCGGATCGCCAATGGCTGCACCTCGGGGCACGGGGTCTGCGGCATGTCGCGCTTTTCGCTGCGTGGCTTCGTGGCCACGGTGTTCTACCTGCTGGGCGGCGGTCTGGCGCTGGTGCTGGGGCGCCATGTTCTGGGGGTGATCTGATGCGCAACCTGTTCGCCTTTATCGCCGGGGGGCTGTTCGGCGCGGGGCTTCTGGTCTCGGGCATGGTGGATACGACCAAGGTGCAGGGCTGGCTTGACGTGTTCGGCGCCTGGGACCCGACGCTTGCCTTTGTCATGGGGGGCGCAGTGGTGCCCATGGTCTTTGTCTGGCGCCTGGCGGACCGGCGCGGGCGCGCGGTGCTGGGCGATCCGATCCCGCGACCGCAGCCGCCTCTGGTGGACCGCAACCTTGTGGTGGGGTCGCTGCTGTTCGGGGCGGGCTGGGGCATCGCGGGGCTGTGCCCGGGACCGGCGCTGGCACAGCTGAGCTTTGGTGGCTGGCAGGGCGCGCTGTTCGTGGCCGCCATGGTGGCCGGGATGGCGGTTGCGCCTAGCCTGCGCGGCCTGCTGGACCGGGTCGACCGCCCCATGCCGCAGCAGGACGCCTGACCCCGGGGCGACCAGACAGGCGGACGCGCCGCGCCGCCCTGTCTGGCCAGCCCTGCCCGGGCGCGGCACCCTGCGCCTAGAAGGCCGAACCCATGCGCAGCGGCGCCAGCCCCGCCCCGTCATCCAACGGGGCCGGATCAAGCCCCCCAGCCAGCGGGTCGAGGCCCCCGGCAAGGCCGGGCATGTCCGCCCCGAAGTTGGCAGGCGAGGGCAGGTCCAGATCGAAGCTGCGCGCCTCATTGCGGGCATTTTCGGACAGGAACCCGGGCGGCGAGGTCGCCATCCGGGCCGAGGGCCGGGGCATCGGTGCCAGCGTCGCGCCCGATGCCTCGGGGCTATCGGCGCCCGGGTCTTCCTCACCCGTCTCGCAGCGCGGCACCACGCGTAATGCCCGCATCCCGCGCGCCTGGCCCAGCCGCCCGCCCGCGACATGGCGCCCGCCGCTGCCTTCCAGGCGCAGCGATTCCAGCGCATCGCCCGGCAAGGGGATATCCATGCCCACCCGCAGCGACAGCACCGCCGACAGCGGCACGGTCATGCGATGCAAAACCGCGTTCAGCGTCACCGGCGCGGCCAGGACCGAGCGTTCCATCTGCGTCTGCCACTGCGCCTGCGCATCGATTGCATCGGGGGCATCGCCCCCCAGCACCGGGTCCGCCCCCCCGCGCCGGGCCACCGCAATCCGGTCCGGCCCCGGGCCGCGGCCCTGCGCGGGAACCGCCCAAAGAAACCCCGCCTCACGCTCACCGCCCGCGCCCAGGCGCAGCTGCGCCCGGTAGACGCGATAGGACACATCTTCCAGCAAAAGGCCCAGCGGGCGCGGATCATCCAGGAATGAGGCATAGCGGAACCCACCCGCCCAGGTGATCGCCTCATCCGCCGCAAGCGATTCTTCCACCGCGGCCAGCACCGTGTCGATGAAATCGGCCGACATCGTCGCATCGGTCCGCGTCGGGCGGCGGGCGGGCGGGGCATGGGCGGACAGCCGGCCCATCGTCTGCGCCTCGATCAGGGCCGACATCATCCGCGGCGGCAGCGCCACCAGGCCCAGCCCTTCGCCCGGGCCTTCGACCATCGCCAGCAGGGACAGGTCTTCCAGCGCCTCGGGTAGGTCCGACAGCGTCATGCGCGTTTCCTTCAGATCGACCACCTGCGCGGCCAGGTTCAGCCGGTCCTGCGCCGCCCGCACCAGCGCCTGCGAAATTGCCCGATCCGGTGTCATCGGCGCCCCGGGCGGGGGCGGCTTGCCCGCCTCGGCCTTCTTGCGCAACACCGTATGAAGCCTGTCGCTGGTCATCCGTCTGGTCCCGTCTTCGCCCCCGCAAGCCCCCGACAGGGGCCTTTTCCGAAGGGATCGCAGATCAAGGTTTAGAAATCGTTGCCAACTGTTCGTTTTCCGTTCCGGCCTACACGCCCGGATCGGCCCCCGCCGCCCCCTCGCGCCGGCGCAGCGGCAGGGTCACGCGAAAGGCCGCGCCCCCCTGCCCGGGCACATAATCGATGGTGCCGCCCAGGTTCACCATGATCTCACGGCAGATCGCCAGACCCAGCCCCGCGCCCCCCGCCTTCGACGTATCCGTCAGGCGCGAGAATTTCTCAAAGATCAGGCCTTGCGCCTTTTTCGGGATGCCGGACCCGTTGTCGATGAAATCCACCTGCACGCGGTTGGCGCGCTTCTTGACCTCGATGCGCAGCACGGGGCGGTCGGCGTCACAGTATTTGCGCGCGTTTGAAATAAGGTTGATGAACACCTGCACCAGCCGGTCGGCATCGGTAAAGACCGGCATGTGTTCGGCGGTGAAATCGCGTTCAATCCGGAACGGGCGTTCCGCGCGCGAGGATGAGGCCGCCGTGACCGCGCGGCTGATCAGATCATGCAGGTTGGCCACGGTGATGTTCAGCTGCGCCTTGCGGTTTTCCAGCACGCTGAGGTCCAGAAGATCATCCAACAGCCGGGTCAGGCGGCGGGCCTCTTCGTGGATGATCTCGGCATATTGGGCGCGCATCGGTTCGGGCAGGTCGGGTTCCATCAGAATCTCGGAAAACGCCCGGATCGAGGTCATCGGTGTGCGCAGTTCATGGCTGATCTGGCCCAGGAAGGCATCCTTCTGCACCGACAGCTCGGTCAGCTTGTCATTGGCCTCGCGCAGCGCGCGCGCGGTGCGGGCCAGTTCCTCGGACTTGGCTTCCAGCTGGGCGGAATATTCCTTGATCTCGGCGGCCTCGCCCGCCACCGCGATCAAATCCTGCACCGACACACTGGCCCCGCCCGACAGCTGCGCGATCATCGCATGGGCCGTCGCCGCCCCGACCGAGCCCGCCAGCTGGCGTTCCAGCCGGGCGATGAAATCAGGCGTGGTGTCGGGCAGAAAGCCCGCCTTGCCCTGCGCGGCCGCCTCGGCCTGAAAGAATCGCTGCGCCTCATCCGCGCCCAGGATGCGCTGGGACATCGACAGCAGATCCTCGGCCTCGGCCTGGCCGCGCGACCAGCTGCGCGCACCGGGCGCCTGATCGAAGATGTTGACGAAGGCCACGCCCTGAAGCCGCTCCATCGGGCCGGGGAAGGAAAACAGCGACACCCCCAAGAAGGCCGCCGTGTTCAGCAAAAGCGACCAGAACAGCGCATGCAGCAAGGGGTCCAGCTCCTCGATCCCGAAAAGCGCGCGCGGACGCAGCCAGCCGATGCCAAAGGGCCCCTCGGCGAGGACGGCGGCGGAAATCAGGCCATCTTCCCCAAAAGACGGCAGGAACAGCGTGTAAAGCCAGATCGCAAAGCCCAGGCACAGCCCCGCGATCGCGCCCGACCGCGTGCCCCCGCGCCAGAAGATGCCGCCGATCATCGCCGGCAGCACCTGCGCGGTGCCCACAAAGGCGATCAGCCCGATCGCCGCCAGCGCCGCCGACCCGCCCGACAGGCGAAAATAGCCATAGCCCATCGCCAGCACCACCGCGATCGACAGCCGCCGCGACATCAGCACCAGCCCGCGCACATCCCCCGGCGCGCGCGCCGATCCCACCCGCAACGCCAGCCACAGCGGCGTGACGATATGGTTCGACACCATCGTCGCCAGCGCAATCGCCGCCACGATTACCATCGAGGTGGCCGAGGAAAACCCGCCCAGAAAGGCCAGCAGCGCCAGCCCCCCCTCGCCCGCGGCCAGCGGCAACGTCAGCACGAACAGGTCCGGGTTGGTGCCCGGCGGCATAAGTTCCAGCCCGACCACCGCGATCGGCACGACAAACAGGCTCATCAACATCATATAGGCGGGAAAGGCCCAGCTGGCGGTGGCCAGATGGCGTTCGTCGGTGTTTTCGACCACCATCACCTGAAACATCCGCGGCAGGGTCAGGATGGCCGCGGCGGACACGAAGGTCAGCCCCGCCCAGCGGCCCGGCTGCAAGCGCCAATCCGAAATCGCCGAGGCATCGATGCGCGCCAGCACATCCGCCACACCCCCTGCCAGCCCCCAGACCACGAAGATCCCCACCGCCAGCAGCGCCACCAGCTTCATCACCGCTTCCAGCGCGATCGCCATGACCACGCCGTGATGGCGTTCGTTGGCATCCAGGTTGCGCGTGCCGAACAGGATGGTGAACAGCGCCAGCCCCCCCGCCAGCCACAGCGCCGTCGCCCCCTGATCGGGCAGCGCCCAGCCCAGCGGCGCATCGGCGGCAAAGACCCCGAAGCTGAGCGTGACCGATTGCAGCTGCAGCGCGATATAGGGCGTGTAGGACGCAACCGCCATCAGCGTGACGATCACCCCCAGGGTGTTCGACTTGCCATAGCGGCTTGAAATCAGATCCGCGATCGAGGTCACCCGCTGCGCCCGGCCAATCCGCACCAGCTTGCGCAGGATCCACCACCAGCCGACAAAGACCAGCGTCGGGCCCAGATAGATCGTGACGAATTCCAGCCCCGAACGCGCCGCATAGCCCACCGCGCCGTAAAAGGTCCAGGCGGTGCAATAGATCGACAGCGACAGCGTATAGACGATGGGGCTGCGCAAAAACCGCACGCGCTTGCCGCGCATCTCGCGCCGCTCGACCTCAAAGGCCACCGCGAACAGGATGATCACATAGACCAGACAGACCGCGACCAGAACGTTGAAGGGCATCGCCTAGCCCCCCGGTCCATTGCTGCCCTCGGGAACCTCTTCATCCTCAAGCGCGGGGCCCAGCGCGCGTGAAAGCCCAAAGGCCGCCAGGATCAGAAAAAGCCAGACCGCGAACAGATAAATGGTGCCGCGCGCTGTATCGGGCTCGGGCGTCTGGGCGGGTTGCCACAGGGTGGGCAGCATCACCAGCACCGCCCCCAGCAGCGGCAACAGGCGCACCGCATCCATCATCCGCCGCCGCCGGTAGGACCGGCGCGCCAGGAACAGCGGCTGACCGGTCGCCGGCATCTCAGGCGGGCTCGCCGTCGGCCAGCGCGCGCACGGCGGCCAGCACATCGGCATTGGCAAAGGGCTTGGACAGAAAGGCGCTGGCCCCGGCGCGCGCGGCCGCGTCGCGGTCACGCTGCTGGCCGCGCGCGGTCAGCATCAGCACCGGCAACGCCGCAAAGCGCGCATCGGCGCGCAGATCGGACAGGATTTCCAACCCCGACCGACCCGGCAACATCAGATCCAGGATCACCACATCGGGGGGCGCCGCGGCAATCGCCGCCATCGCCGTCAGCCCATCGTGCTGCAGCGACACCTGCCAGCCCGCGCGCGACAGGATGAACCGGATCGCCTCGGCGATATGCGGCTCATCCTCGATCAGAAGCACATGCCTGCCCGACATTCTGCGCTATCTCCTCTTCCCCGGTGCCGACTATCGCGGGGCGCGGGGCGCGTGTCAAACACCGCGCGGGCCCTGGCCCTCGGTCAGGATCGAGGGTTCACGCCGCCCCGGGCAGGCGGCGCGCGGGCAGATCCGGCACGATGACCCCACCGCGCGTTCGGAAGCGGCGCGTTCGGCGGGCGCGGGCAGGATCAGCATGAAGGCCTCGGCCAGAACCGGCCCGTCAAAGCCCGCGGGCGCGCGCGGCTCGCAAAAGGCAAAGGTCAGAAAGCGTTGCGGCAGGCGACCGGCCATATCGACCACGGCGCGGATCGGCTGCATCGGTCGGGCCAGCGCCTCATAAAGCGGCCATAGCGGGCAGGCCGCGCCGAAGCGCGGGAGCGCAAAGCCCGGCATGGGGCGGCGAAAGGTCAGCGTGCCGGACCCGTCGCAGATCACCAGGCCCAGCGCGGGCAGGCCATCGGTGCCCGCCGGCAGGCTGGCCAGCCGACGAAACACCACCGACAGCGGCACCCCCGCATGCGCCGCGATCCGCCCCGGTTCCGGGCCCTCGGCGGCAAGGGCGGCACGCAGGCGCGCCAATGGCAGCGCGCGCGCATCGGCGGCAGCGCGGTCCAGATACATCCGCGCCAATGTGCGCCCCGCCCCGCTGGCCAGTTCCGGCACCCCCGCGATGACCGCCTCGGGGTCGAACCGGCCGGGGCGTTCGACCTCGTCCAGATGCCAGCCGCGGGCTGCCAGCCAGGCCTCCAGCTCTTCCTGCGGCGAGGACAGGCCCGTCTCGGCCTCATCCAGCGTATCGAGATAGCCCACCAGCGCCTCGGCCGTGTCCGACAGGCGCAGGCTTTCTTCCTGAATGGTGCGCAGAAAACGCGCGCGCCACTGCGGCTCGATATCCTCGGCCTCGACCAGAATCGCCGCGGTTGACCGCAGCGAGGTCACCGCCGACAGCACCTCATGCAATGAGGCCAGCAGGAACGGGTCCTGCGCCATGCGTTCGGCATAGCCTTCGACGACGCGTTCCAGCTGCGCGACCCGCGCCTGCCCCCCCGCCAGAACCGCCGCCCAGCCGGGAAAGCGGCCCACGAATTCCTCAATCCGGTCCAGTTCGGGCGCCGCCGACAACGGATCGCCCAGCCCCGCCGCCGCCGCAGCCTCGCGCAGACCGTCAAACAGCGCGCCCTCGGCCCCCTCGGACAGGGCCAGCGGATCAACCGACAGCGCCCCGGCCAGCTGATCCAGCAGGCTGTCGCTGACCCGGCGGCGGTTGTGTTCGATCAGGTTCAGATAGGCCGGCGACACGCCCACCGCGCGGGCCAGATCGGCCTGCTTCATGCGCAGCGCGGTGCGACGTTCGCGTATGCGGGTGCCGGTCAGGGCGGAACGGGCCATCGAAACCTCCGCCCAAGGATTTACACGGAAACCGCCGGGGCCAAAAGGTTTTTACAAGGCCAGGGCAGCCCCGGCCCGCCGCCCCGACCCCACGCCTCAGCAGCCCGGCGGGGTTACGGTCGCCATTTCGCTGATCGTGTCGACACCGGGTTCACACTGGCCGACCTCATCCTGCACGGGTGCGCAGGCCGCGACCAGCACCGCCATGCCCAGCGCTGCCAGCGCCGCGCGCCAGCCACCGACACCGCGGCCATTCATCACAAGCTTCATTCGATCCTCCTTGCCCGACAGGGGCCCGATCCCAGCCCCCGCTCCTTGCCATCGTAACCGAAATCCTGACCGCGAAACCCGCCGCAATCAAGCCCCGCGCCCGTGACGCTGCGTCATGCCGCGCTATTGGAAGGCGCGGAAGCGATGCCCCAGTTCCACCGCGCGATAGCCGCATTGCTTGGTTGCGGTGGCCAGATGCTGGCTGTCGGTCACCACGCCGCGGGCCAGATCGCGGCCAAGGGCCGCCTCGCCCGCCGCAATATGGGTGGCAAGGTCGCCGCCGCGATCGCGCAGCCGGCGCAGCCAGAAGGTGGCCTGTTCGTCGATGAAGCCGGTCATGCCCGCGGTCACCTTGCCCCGCGTCATCGCCTGCGAGGCGCGCGCCACCGCCAGGCAATAGCCCGCCTCGGCCGTCATGTTCGGCGTGCCGAACAGATACCCCGGCGCCGAGGCTGGGGCCAGCCGCCAGATCCCGTAAAACAGCCCCGCCACGACCGCCAGGGCAAGCCCGCCCCCGGCGATCCAACGCCACCTGCCCTGCCCGTCCGACGCCCGCCTTGAACGCGCGGGCCCTGCCTGCGCCACCATGTTCGCCCCCATGATCGACACCCCAGATCACGCCTGAGTCGTCGCCATCAAAACAGGCAAAGGTAAAGAAAAAGCGCGCATCCCCGGGGATGCGCGCCAAAATCAGCGCAAGCGCCGCACCTTGCGCCTTACTGCAGCGCCTTGTCGGTGATCTGATGCGTCCAGGCGCCTTCGGGCATTTTCGAAATCACCGGGTCCGATCCACCGCCCATCAGCGTGCCCACCGTCCGGTCGAAATCGGCCGGGTCCAGCGCGCCGTTCGAACCGGCGGTCAGCTTGGCGATCTCGGCCATCATGCGTTTCTGATGGGTTTCCGTCTGGGCGCCGGTCTCATCATTGTCCAGCACGATCATCGCGGCTTCGTCGGGGTTTTCCTCGGCGTATTTCCAGCCCTTCATGGACGCGCGGACAAAGCGGACCATCTTGTCCTCAAACGCCGGGTCTTTCAGATTGTCTTCCAGCACATAAAGCCCGTCTTCCAGCGTGGCCACGCCCTGATCCTCATACTTGAAGGTGATCAGTTCTTCCGGGCTGATGCCCGCGTCGATCACCTGCCAATATTCGTTATAGGTCATGGTCGAAATGCAGGCCGCCTGCTTTTGCAGCAAGGGATCGACGTTGAAGCCCTGTTTGAGCACCTCAACCCCGTCCGCGCCGCCATTGGTGGGCAGGCCCAGCGTGCTCATCCACGACAGGAAGGGATATTCGTTGCCGCCAAACCAGACGCCCAGCGTCTTGCCCTTGAAATCCGCAGGCGTCGCCACGCCCGATTCCTTCAGACAGGTCAGCATCATGCCCGACGATTTGAAGGGCTGGGCGATGTTCACGATCGGCAGGCCCTTTTCGCGCGCGGCCAGTGCGGACGGCAGCCAGTCCACCATCACATCGGCCCCGCCCCCCGCCATCACCTGCGGCGGCGCGATATCGGGGCCGCCGGGCAGGATCGTGACATCCAGCCCCTCTTCCTCATAGAACCCCTTGTCCAGCGCGACGTAATAGCCACCAAACTGGGCCTGGGTGACCCATTTCAGCTGCAGCTTCACCTCATCCGCGGCCCAGGCGGCCGAACCCGTCAGCGCCGCCAGCGCCACACCCGTCATCAGCTTCTTCATTCTCGCTCTCCACTGTTGACCCCCGGCGTTTCCGATGCCGGGTGTTTGTAATTCCTATCGGCGACGGCGCTGTGACGGATGCCAGAAGGTCACCCCCCGCTCGATCAGCGCCATCACGCCATAGAAGGCCGACCCCGCCACCGCCGCCACACAAATTTCCGCCCAGACCAGCGGCAGATCAAGCTGTCCCACCGCGGTCGAGATGCGAAACCCCATGCCCCGCGTCGGGCTGCCGAAAAATTCGGCAACGATCGCCCCGATCAGCGCCAGCGTGGTCGCAATTTTCAGCCCGTTGAACAGAAACGGCATCGCCGCGGGCAGGCGCAGCTTGACCAACGTCTGCCAATAGCTGGCCGAATAGGTCGCCATCAGATCGCGCTGCAAGGCATCTGATGCCTGCAGCCCCGCGACCATGTTCACCAGCACCGGGAAGAACACCATCACCACGACCACCGCCGCCTTCGACTGCCAGTCGAAGCCGAACCACATCACCAGGATCGGCGCGATACCGACAATGGGCAGGGCGGCGACGAAATTGCCCACCGGCAACAGGCCGCGCTGCAGGAACGGGGACCGGTCGATCAGCACCGCCACCGCCACCGCCGCGCCGCAGCCGATGACATAGCCCGACAGCGCGCCCTTGACGATGGTCTGCAGGAAATCGGCCCACAGGATCGGCGTCGCCCCGGCAAAGCGGCTGGCGATGGCCGAGGGCGCGGGCAGGATCACGGGGCTGACCCCAAGACCGCGCACCAGCCCCTCCCACAAGATCAGCAGCGTCGCGCCGAACAGCAGCGGGATGAACAGCCGCACCCGCCGGTCCGCGCCATGGCGGGCGGCCAGCCAGCTGTTGAAGGCCCAGGCCGCCAGCCAGAACAGAACCACCCCGCCTGCCCAGATCATCACGCCATCCCCATGCGTTTCAGCGTGGCGCGTTCAATCGCGCCCACGATCACCACCAGCCCGGCCGCCAGCGCCGCCGCCGCAAACAGCGCCGCCCAGATCTGGATCGTCTGCCCGTAATAGGACCCCGACAACAACCGCGCGCCCAGGCCCGCCGTGGCGCCGGCCGGCAATTCCCCCACGATCGCCCCCACAAGGCTGGCCGCAATCCCCACCTTCAGGCTGGCGAACAGATAGGGCAAGGACGCGGGCAGGCGCAGCTTCCACAGCGTCTGGGCCCGGCTGGCGTTATAGGTGCGCAGCAGATCCAGCTGCATCCCGTCGGGCGCGCGCAGGCCCTTGACCATCCCCACCAAGACCGGGAAGAACGACAGATAGGCCGAAATCACCGCCTTGGGCAAAATCCCCGTCACCCCCACCGAGGCCAGCACCACGATCACCATCGGCGCAATCGCCAGGATCGGAATGGTCTGGCTGGCAATCGCCCAGGGCATCACCGACAGATCCATCGCCCGGTTGTGCACGATCCCCACCGCCAGCACGATGCCCAGCCCCGTGCCGATGCCAAAACCCAACAGCGTCGCCGACAGCGTCACCCAGCCATGCCAGACCAGGCTGCGCTTCGAGGTGATCTTCTGCCCCGCCACACCATCCCAAAGGCCACGGGCCACCTGATGCGGCGCAGGCAAGACGGGGCGTTCCTGCGCCATCGTGTCGTTGACCACATCCACCAGGGTCGGATGCGTGCCCGCCCGCGCCGCCTGATCATAGGTCCAGGCAGAATTCAGCCAGACCGCCGCGCCATACCAGACGACCAGGATCGCCAGCACCACCACCAGAACCGGCAGGACCGACCTCATCGCCGCGCTCTTTCTTCTTGGTCCAAATACTCTCGGGGGGCGCGGGGGGCAGACAGCCCCCCGCATTCCGCCCGCCATCCCTGCCCCGCGCTAGTCATAGGCATGGCCCGCCCGCAGACCCTCGCGCACGCGATGGGCAATCTCCAGAAATTCCTTCGAATCACGGATCTCCAGCGGGCGTTCGCGCGGCAGGGGGCTGTCGATCACATCGGTGATCCGCCCGGGCCGCGGCGACATCACCACGATCTTGGTCGACAGATAAACCGCCTCGGGGATCGAATGGGTGACAAAGCCAATCGTCTTGCCGGTCCGCGCCCAAAGCTTCAGCAACTCCTCATTCAGACGATCCCGCACGATTTCGTCCAGCGCCCCGAAGGGTTCATCCATCAGCAGGATATCGGCGTCAAAGGCCAGTGCGCGGGCGATGCTGGCGCGCTGCTGCATCCCCCCCGACAGTTGCCAGGGGAATTTCTTGCCAAACCCCTCCAGATCGACCAGCGACAGCACCCGCGCCACCCGTTCGTCCTGCTCGGCGCGGGCATAGCCCATGATCTCCAGCGGCAGGCGGATATTGCCTGCGATCGTGCGCCAGGGATAAAGCCCCGCCGCCTGAAACACATAGCCGTAGGACCGCGCCTGCCGGGCGGCCTCGGCGGTCATGCCGTTCACGCGCAGCACGCCCTCGGTCGGATGCTCCAGCGCCGCGATACAGCGCAGGAACGTGGTCTTGCCACAGCCCGAGGGACCGATGAAGGACACGAATTCCCCCCGCCCAATCTCCAGATCCACGCCCTTCAGCGCATGCACCGGGCCGTCATTGGTCTGGAACGTCAGCCCCAGACCCGTCGCCTCGATCACCGGCGCCGCAGCGCCCGTCACATCCTTCATCACACCCCCGACGCCGGTATCCCAGACCGCTGCACGGGCCGCGGCGCAGTCAGCTCCTTCCAGGTGGACAGCGCCCTGTTCACCGCCGCCCCGGCCGGGCGGGCCACGAACTGCCCATGCCCCTCGGCCGGCGCCACCGCGCCCTCGGTCACCGCCACCCGCCCGCGCGTCAAGGTAAAGCGCGGCAGGCCCGTCACGACCTTACCCTCGAAGACGTTGTAATCAATGGCCGATTGCTGTCGGGATGCGGAAATCGTCTTGCTGGCCTTCGGATCCCAGACCACAAGGTCCGCATCCGCCCCCACCAGAACCGCGCCTTTCTTCGGATAGATGTTCATGATCTTGGCGATATTGGTCGAGGTGACGGCGACGAATTCGTTCATCGTGATCCGGCCGGTGTTCACGCCATAGGTCCACAGCATCGGCATCCGGTCCTCAAGCCCGCCGGTCCCGTTCGGGATCTTGGTGAAATCGCCCACGCCATAGCGCTTCTGGTCGCTGGTGAAGGCGCAATGATCCGTCGCCACAACCGACAGCGTCCCCCCCGACAGCCCGGCCCACAGGCTGTCCTGATGGCGCTTGTCGCGGAACGGCGGGCTCATCACGCGGCGCGCGGCATGGTCCCAATCGGCGTTGAAATATTCGCTGTCGTCCAGCGTCAGATGCTGGATCAGCGGCTCACCCCAGACGCGCTTGCCCTGCTGGCGCGCGCGCCGGATCGCCTCATGCGCCTCCTCGCAGCTGGTGTGCACCACATAAAGCGGTACGCCGGCCATATCGGCAATCATGATCGCACGGTTGGTGGCCTCGCCCTCGACCTGCGGCGGGCGGGAATAGGCATGGGCCTCGGGGCCGGTGTTGCCCTCGGCCAGCAGCCGCGCCGAAAGCTCGGCCACCACATCGCCGTTTTCGGCATGGACCATCGGCACCGCGCCCAATTCCGCACAGCGCCGGAAGGACGCGAACAGCTCATCGTCATTGACCATCAGCGCGCCCTTGTAGGCCATGAAATGCTTGAAGGTGTTGATGCCGCGATCCACCACCTCCTTCATCTCGTTAAAGACCTGCTCGCCCCACCAGGTCACCGCCATGTGGAAGCTGTAATCGCAATGCGCCCGCCCCGCCTTGTTGTCCCACATCTGCAGCGCATCCAGCAGCCCCTGCCCGGGGCTTGGCAGCGCGAAATCCACCACCATCGTGGTCCCGCCCGCCAGCGCCGCCCGGGTGCCGCTGTCGAAATCATCGCTGGAATAGGTGCCCATGAAGGGCATCTCCAGATGGGTATGCGGGTCGATCCCGCCCGGCATCACATAGCAGCCGGTAGCGTCCAGGACCTCATCGCCCGTCAGCCCCGGACCGATCGCGGCGATCCGGCCGCCCTCGATCAACACATCCGCCTTGTAGGTCAGATCCGCGGTCACGATCGTGCCGTTCCTGATCACCGTGCTCATCCGTCATCCTCCCGCCTTGTTTCTTCTTGGCTCAAATACTCCGGGGGTCCGGGGGCAGCGCCCCCGGCCTCACGCCACCACCTGCGCCACGTCCAGCACCGCATGCAGCAACACATCCGTTCCGGCCGCGGCCCATTCGGGGCTGATTTCTTCGGCCTCGTTATGGCTCAGCCCGTCCACGCAGGGGCACATCACCATCACCGTGGGCGCCACACGGTTGATCCAGCAGGCGTCGTGGCCCGCGCCGGAAATGATATCCATGTGGCTATAGCCCAGCCGCTCGGCCGCGCCGCGCACGACCTGCACCAGACCCGGGTCAAAGGTCACCGGGTCGAAATGGCCCACCGGCGCAATCGCGATCCCCAGGCCCAGCTCGGCCGCAATCGCGGGGGCCTCGGCCTCAAGGCGCGCGCGCATGCCGTCCAGCTTGGCCTGATCGGGGCTGCGGAAATCCACCGTGAAGACCGCCTTGCCCGGGATCACATTGCGCGAGTTCGGGTAGACATTCGCCTGCCCCACCGCCCCCACCGCGCCGGGCTGGTTGTCCATTGCGATGCGGTGGACCAGTTCGATGATCCGCGCCATGCCAAGGCCCGCATTCACCCGCATGTTCATCGGCGTCGAGCCGGTATGGGCATCCTTGCCGGTCAGCGTCACCTCCAGCCACCACAGGCCCTGGCCGTGGGTGACCACGCCGATGTCGCGGCCCTCGGCCTCCAGGATCGGGCCCTGCTCGATATGCAGCTCGAACATCGCATGCATCTTGCGCGCGCCCACGGGTTCGTCCCCGACCCAGCCGATGCGGGCCAGTTCATCCCCGAAGCGTTTGCCCTCGGCATCGACCCGATCATAGGCCCAGTCCTGCCCATGCATCCCGGCAAAGACACCCGAGGCCAGCATCGCGGGCGCAAAGCGCGTGCCTTCCTCATTCGTCCAGTTCGTCACCACGATCGGATGGCGCGTGCGCAGCCCCAGATCGTTCATCGTGCGCACCACCTCCAGCGCGCCCAGAACGCCCAGCACGCCGTCATATTTGCCGCCCGTGGGCTGGGTATCCAGATGGCTGCCCATGTAAACGGGCAGCGCGTCGGGGTCGGTGCCCGCGCGGGTGGCGAACATGTTGCCCATCGTGTCGACGCCCATGGTCATGCCCGCTTCCTCGCACCAGCGCTGAAACAGCGCACGGCCCTCGGCATCGGCATCGGTCAGGGTCTGGCGGTTGTTTCCGCCCGCGATGCCCGGCCCCACCCGGGCCATCTGCATCAGGCTGTCCCACAGGCGCGCGGAATTGATACGGAGGTTCTCTCCGGCTGCTGGCATTGGTGTATCTCCCTGTCGGCTGCAGGCCATTTCCGGCTTCTTGCGACGATTCCGTGATTGACCCTGGGGTCCCGGTCAGGCGACCACGTTCTGACCAAACGGTCAACAAAATTCTCGGCCCCCGCGGCGCAGCCGCCCTGCAATTCGCCCCTGCCCGAAAAACAGACAGACCCACGGCCCGACCGCCCGAAGACGGGCAGGCCCAGGCCCAGAAAAAAGGCCCCGGTTTCCCGGGGCCCTTCGGTTCAATCCAGCCCCTCCAGCACCTCTTTCAGGGTGCCGATCAGCTGGTCGATATGGGATTTCTCGATGATCAGCGGCGGCGACATGGCGATGATGTCGCCGGTGGTGCGGATCAGGATGCCTTTCTCATAGGCCTTGAGGAAGGCCGCGAAGGCGCGCTTGGTCGGCTCGCCCGGGATCGGGTCCAGTTCTACCGCACCGATCAGACCCTCGTTGCGGATGTCGATCACGTGACGGGTGCCGCGCAAGGAATGCAGCGCATCCTGCCAATAGGGGGCCAGCTCGGCCGCGCGGTCGAACAGGCCTTCCTCGCGGTAGGTGTCCAGCGTGGCGATGCCGGCGGCGCTGGCGATCGGGTTGCCGGAATAGGTGTAGCCGTGGAACAGTTCGATCATATGTTCAGGCCCGGCCATGAAGGCGTCATGCACCGTCCCCGTGGTCAGCACCGCGCCCATCGGGATCACGCCATTGGTCAGGCCCTTGGCGGTGGTCATCATGTCGGGCAGCACGCCATAATGCTGCGCGGCAAATGCGCTGCCCAGGCGGCCAAAGCCGGTGATCACCTCATCAAAGATCAGCAGGATGCCATGCTTGGCCGTGATCTCGCGCAGGCGCTGCAAATAGCCCTTGGGCGGCAGCAGAACGCCGGTGGACCCCGCCATCGGTTCCACGATCACCGCGGCGATGGTTTCCGCGCCATGCAGCGCGACGATGCGTTCCAGATCATCGGCCAGATGCGCGCCATGTTCGGGCTGCCCCTTGGTAAAGGCGTTCTGCGCCGGCAGATGGGTATGCGGCAGATGGTCCACCCCGCCCAGCATCGTGCCAAAGACCTTGCGGTTGTTCACGATCCCGCCGACCGAAATCCCGCCGAAGTTCACCCCGTGATAGCCGCGTTCGCGCCCGATCAGCCGGGTGCGCGCGCCCTCGCCCCGGGCGCGATGATAGGCGATGGCGATTTTCAGCGCCGTATCAACGCTTTCGGAACCAGAGTTCGTGTAGAACACATGCTCCATCCCCTGCGGCGCGATGTCGACCAGGCGGTTGGCCAGTTCAAAGGCGATCGGGTGGCCCATCTGGAAGGCGGGGGCATAGTCCATCTCGGCGGCCTGTTTCTGGATCGCCTCGGTGATCTTGGGGCGGCAATGGCCCGCGTTGCAGCACCACAGCCCCGCGGTGCCATCCAGCACCTGGCGGCCATCGGCGGTGGTGTAATGCATGTCCTTGGCGGCCACGAACATGCGCGGGTTCTTCTTGAACTGCCGGTTTGCCGTGAAGGGCATCCAGAAGGCATTCAGATCATTGGGCGTCTTGCGGTCCAGCGCCATTGCGATATCTCCCCGAAGTGCCCGCGGGACGGTCCGGGGCTGATTTTCTTTGACCATGCGGTCAGCGTCACGCTACCACAGGGCAAAGCCCAGTCAAGAACGCCCCGGCCTGCAGTCGGGCCCCCGCGCCGGAGAATGCCACGTGAACGATCCCCTGTCTGCCCCCCGTGACCCGGCGGCCCGCCCCCAGACCCGCATCCAGGCGCGCAACACCCGCGCCATCCTGGATGCCGCGCTGGAGGTGTTTTCCGCCCAGGGGTTCCGCGGCGCGACGCTGGATCAGATTGCGACCGAGGCGGGCCTGTCCAAGCCCAATCTGCTATACTACTTCCCCTCGAAAGAGGCGATCCACCTGGCCTTGCTGGGCGGGCTGCTGGACGTGTGGCTGGCGCCGTTGCGCGCGCTGGACCCCGAAGGCGACCCGCGCGGCGAGATCATGGGCTACATGCGCCGCAAGCTGGACATGAGCCGCCAGATGCCGCGCGAAAGCCGGCTGTTCGCCAATGAAATCCTGCAGGGCGCGCCGCGTCTGAAGGGGTTGATCGAGGATGATCTGAAGACGCTGGTCGATGAAAAGGCCGCCGTGATTCGCCGCTGGGCCGATCAGGGGCGGATCGCGCAGGTCGATCCCTACCATCTGATCTTTTCAATCTGGGCGCTGACGCAGCATTATGCGGATTTCGAAATGCAGGTCCGCGCCGTGCTGGGCCCCGATCGCGACCCGTTCGACGAGGCGGGCATCTTTCTTGACATGATGTTTTCGCGGCTGCTGGCGACCGATTAACCCTGGCCCGCGAAAGCCGCCCCCGGGCAGGCCAGCCTTTACCCTTCGTTCACCCCTCGGGCGCAGAATCGTTTGCGTGGGATTTTAATGAAGGAGGCCGGGGATGGACCGGATTTCGGGGCTGATGCCCCAGATCGGCTGGTCGCCACTGCTGGCGGTGGCGGCCCCGAAGAAAGCACCCTCAACAACGGTCGAGGCCGCCGGGGGCGCCGACGGGGCGCGGGCCAGGCTGGGGGCGGATGTCGGCGGGCAGACCGGCCAGCCGCGCGGCTTTGCCGGCGCGCGCGACCAGGGTCAGGGCGATGCCGACGCCGGGCTATATGGGGGTGAGCCGCCGCCCGACCCCGATGCCCCCACCGGCCCGCCCCCCGCCTTCGACATGACCTGGCTGGAGGCGCAGGCGGCCCGCCGCCGCGCGGGCCTGCCCGATCCGCCCCCGCGCGATGGCGGGGAAAAGGACGCCGGGCAGCCGGAGGCTTTGCAACTGGCCCCGGGGCAACCCGACCCGGTCCAATCAGGCCTTGGCCCTGCCGCCCTGTCGGTGCCCCGGGACGATCCCACCCCGCCCCGGGACGAGGCCGCCCCCCGCCCGGCCAAGGCCGAGGGCTGGCCTGTTCTGGCCCCCGATCCCGCGCCACGGCTGGATGTGACGCGCTGATCGGGCCGGGCCGCCGTTATTCGGCGGCCTGGGCGCTGGGGTTGTTGGGATGCGTGGTCCAGTTGGCGTAATCGCCCACCACCTGCCCGGTGCGCGGGTCCACCGCGCCCTTGGGCAGTTCTTTCATGGTGATGCAGTTTTCCACCGGGCAGACATCGACACACAGGTTGCAGGCCACGCATTCTTCATCCTTCACGGTGAAGACGCGGTCGGGCGACATGGCGATGGCCTGATGGCTGGTATCCTCGCAAGCGGCATAGCAACGCCCGCATTTGATGCAATCATCCTGATTGATCACCGCCTTGGTGACATAGTTCAGGTTCAGATACTGCCAGTCGGTCACATTGGGCACCGCACGGCCCACCAGATCGGCGGTGCTGGTGAACCCCTTGCGGTCCATGTAATCCGACAGGCCCGAGATCATTTCCTGCACGACCTTGAAGCCATAGGTCATCGCGGCGGTGCAGACCTGCACATTGCCCGCACCCAGCGCCATGAATTCGGCCGCATCGCGCCAGGTCGTCACCCCGCCGATGCCGGAAATCGGCAGGCCGGCGGTGGCGGGGCTGCGGGCGATTTCGGCCACCATGTTCAGCGCGATGGGCTTGACCGCCGGGCCGCAATAGCCGCCATGCGTGCCCTTGCCGTCGATCTTGGGTTCGGGCGCGAAGTCATCCAGATCTACCGAGGTGATCGAGTTGATCGTGTTGATCAGGCTGACCGCATCGGCGCCGCCGCGCTTCGCCGCCTCGGCCGGTTTGCGGATGTCGGTGATGTTGGGCGTCAGCTTGACGATGCAGGGCATGCGGCTGTGCTGTTTGACCCAGCGCGTGACCATTTCGATATATTCGGGCACCTGGCCCACGGCAGACCCCATCCCGCGTTCGGCCATGCCATGCGGGCAGCCAAAGTTCAGCTCGACCCCGTCGGCGCCGGTATCTTCGACCCGGGCCAGGATCGCCTTCCAGCTGTCCTCGTCGCAGGGCACCATCAGCGACACGACCAGCGCGCGGTCGGGATAGTCACGCTTGACCGACTTGATTTCACGCAGGTTCACCTCCAGTGGGCGGTCGGTGATCAGCTCGATGTTGTTGATGCCCAGCACGCGCCGGTCGGCGCCGTGGATCACACCATAGCGCGGGCCGTTGACGTTGACGACCGGCGGGCCTTCGGCGCCCAGCGTCTTCCACACGACCCCGCCCCAGCCCGCCTCATAGGCGCGGCGGACGTTGTATTCCTTGTCGGTGGGCGGGGCCGAGGCCAGCCAGAACGGGTTGGGCGACTTGATGCCGATGAAATTGCTGGTCAGGTTCGCCATGTCAGGCCCCCATCAGGAAAGTGTGGATGTCTTCGGCCGCATCGCGGCCCTGGGCCACGGCGGTCACGGTCAGGTCATCGCCGCCCAGGGCGCAATCGCCCCCCGCCCAGACCCGCGACAGGCTGGTGCGGCCGGAATGTTCGATCCAGATCTTGCCCCCCGCGATCCGGATCGCCTCGGGCGTGCCCTCCAGCGTCTGGCCGATCGCCTTGAAGCATTGGTCGGCCTTCAGCCGGAAGGTTTCAGGCAGGCGCTCGATCCCCTCGGGGCCGGGGCGGGTATAGGCAAATTCCACCTCGCGCACCGCGCCATTGCCGTGGATCGCCACGGGCATCGCATTGGCGATGATCCGGACCCCCGCGGCGGTGGCATGGTCCTGTTCGTGGCGGCTGGCGGGCATGTCCGCTTGCGACCGGCGATAGACGATGGTGACGTTTTCAGCGCCCAGCAGTTTGGCCTGCACCGCGGCATCCACCGCCGTCATGCCGCCGCCGATCACCACCACGTCACGGCCCACCGGCAACGCGGCCAGATCGGCGGCCTGGCGCAGTTCGGCGATGAAATCGGTGGCGGGGGTGACGTGGTCGCGGTCCTCGCCCGGGATGCGCAGCGCATTCACCCCGGCCAGCCCCATCCCCAGGAACACCGCCGCATGGCGGGCCAGAAGATCGTCCAGCGTGCCATCGCCCGCACGGCCCAGTTGCCAGTTCTCGACCACGCTGATGCCGCCGATCTGCATCAGCCAGTCGACCTCGGCCCGGGCAAAACCGCCCGGCGCCTTGTAGGAGGCGATGCCATATTCGTTCAGCCCCCCCGGCTTGGGGCGCGATTCATAGATCGTGACATCATGGCCCCGCATCGCCAGCCGATGCGCGCAAGCCAGGCCCGCAGGCCCCGCCCCCACCACCGCGACCGACTTGCCCGTGGGCGTGGCGCGGGCGAAGGGATGGGCATTGGCCGCCATCAGCGTGTCGGTGGCAAAGCGCTGCAGCGCGCCGATCTGGACCGGCTGGCCCTCGGCGGTTTCGCGCACGCATGACCCTTCGCACAGGTTTTCCGTCGGGCAGACCCGGGCGCACATGCCGCCCAGGATGTTTTGCGACAGGATCGTCTTCGCCGCCGCCTCGGGCGTGCCGGTCGCGATCTGGCGGATGAACAGCGGAATGTCGATCGCGGTCGGACAGGCCGTCACGCAGGGCGCGTCATGGCAGAAATAGCACCGATCCGCCGCAACCCGGGCTTCGTGCCCATCCAGCGGCGGGGCGACATCGGCAAAATTCTGGCAATAGGATTCGGCTGTAAGCCGCCCCGGCACCACGCCGGGGGTCAGCTGGCTGTTGGTCACGGTGGACCTCCCTGTGATTGGTGTTGTTTTGTCCTACGCTGCCACAGGCTGAAATTTTATCAAGTGGTAAAATGCAGTCCGCAGGCGCGCGTGCCGCGTCCTGGACAAACGCTTCCCGCTTTCCTCCCCCGCATGGGTCGCGTATAACGCCCCCCAGAAATGGCGACGCCCGCGCCGGACGGGCGGGACAAGACCCGATAACGGATCCTTTGAGGACGGCATGACCAAACATTCCCATGAAAACGACGTGGCCTTCATCCAGGCGCTGGCAGAACTTCTGAACAAGAATGAGCTGACCGAGCTGTCGGTGGTGCGCGAATATGGCGAGGATGACAGCCTGGAGGTGCGCGTGGTCAAGCAGGCGACCGTTGTCGCCGCCGCCGCGGCCCCCGTCCACTATGCCCCCGCCCCGACTGCGGGCCCCGCCGCGGCCGCCCCCGTAGCCGCACCCGCCGATGCGGGCGGCGATCCGGCCAGCCATCCGGGCGCGGTCAGCTCGCCCATGGTCGGCACGGTCTATCTGGCGGCCGAACCGGGCGCGGACCCCTTCGTCAAGGTGGGCGATGCTGTGAAAGAGGGCCAGACCCTGCTGATCGTCGAGGCGATGAAGACGATGAACCACATCCCCGCGCCGAAATCGGGCACGGTCAAGCGCATCCTGGTCGATGACGCCTCGCCGGTCGAATACGGCACGCCGCTGATGATCGTCGAGTGAGGGGCGCGCGATGTTCGACAAGATCCTGATCGCCAACCGCGGCGAGATCGCGCTGCGCGTCATCCGGGCCTGCCGCGAAATGGGGATCGCCTCGGTCGCCGTCCATTCCACCGCCGATTCCGATGCCATGCATGTGCGCATGGCCGATGAAAGCGTCTGCATCGGGCCCAACCCGTCCGCTGACAGCTATCTGTCGATCCCCGCGATCGTGGCCGCCTGTGAAATCACCGGCGCGCAGGCGATTCATCCGGGCTATGGCTTCCTGTCGGAAAACGCCGCCTTCGTGCAGGTGCTGGAAGACCACGGCATCACCTTCATCGGTCCTTCGGCGGAACATATCCGCATGATGGGCGACAAGATCACCGCCAAGGAAACCGCCAAGAACCTGGGGATTCCGGTGGTTCCGGGCTCGGACGGCGGCGTGGCGGATTTTGCCACCGCGAAAACCGTGGCGGCCCAGATCGGTTATCCGGTCATCATCAAGGCCACCGCCGGCGGCGGCGGGCGCGGCATGAAGGTGGCGCGCGATGAAAGCGAGCTGGAAGTGGCCTTCCGCACCGCCCGGTCCGAGGCCAAGGCCGCCTTCGGCAATGACGAAGTCTATATGGAGAAATACCTCCAGCGTCCGCGCCACATCGAGATCCAGGTCTTTGGCGACGGCAAGGGCAACGCCGTGCATCTGGCGGAACGCGACTGTTCGCTGCAGCGCCGCCACCAGAAGGTGTTCGAAGAGGCCCCCGGCCCCGTCATCACCCCCGAACAGCGCGCCCGCATCGGCAAGATCTGCGCCGATGCCATTGCCAAGCTGGGCTATTCCGGCGCGGGCACCATCGAATTCCTGTTCGAGGATGGCGAATTCTACTTCATCGAGATGAACACCCGCCTGCAGGTGGAACATCCGGTGACCGAGGCGATCTTTGGCGTCGACCTTGTGCGCGAACAGATCCGCGTGGCCGAAGGCTATCCGCTGTCCTTCACGCAAGATGACCTGTCGATCAACGGTCACGCGATCGAAGTGCGGATCAACGCCGAAAAGCTGCCGATTTTTTCGCCCTGCCCCGGCAAGATCACCCAGTATCACGCGCCGGGCGGCCTTGGCGTGCGGATGGACAGCGCGCTTTATGACGGCTATTCGATCCCGCCCTATTACGACAGCCTGATCGGCAAGCTGATCGTGCATGGCCGCGACCGCCCCGAGGCCCTGTCGCGCCTGTCGCGCGCCTTGGGCGAGCTGATCGTGGACGGTGTGGACACCACGATCCCGCTGTTCCGCCAGCTTCTGGAAGACCCCGACATCCAGACCGGCGACTATTCCATCCACTGGCTGGAAAAGTGGCTGGCGAAAACCTACGGCTAAGACAGCGCCCCCGAAACCGGGGGCGTTTTCATTTCGGGCGCAGCAGGCAGGTGGCGCGGCGCTTGACCTCGGGGCGGAAGTAATCGGCCACCGGGGCGCGGCGATCGGCGGGCAGATCGGACCAGTCCAGCCACTCGCAAGCGTAATCCAGCGCATCGGCAATCGCCTCCATCGCGGGGAAGGACGGGATGCCGATCAGTGCGCGGTCCTGCCCCGCGATCTGGGGGATGGAATTCAACACCTTGTCGGTGCGTTCGCGCCCCAGCACGATCACCGGCCCCGGACGCAGGGCAAATTCGCTGTCGACGATCACCAGCCGCGGGCCCAGCGCGCGCACCAGCCGGAACAGGCGAAAATGGTCCATGACGTGATACAGGATGCCCAGAACGGCAACGACGTCAAACCGTTCGCCCGCGGCAATCGCCTGTTCCATGCCGTCAAAAATATCGTCGCAGCGCAGCGTTACCCGCGCGGCAAAATCGCTTTGCGGGAAATGCGCGAAGCGGTCGATCAGATCCTGCCGCCCCTCGATCCCCACCACCTGCGCCGCGCCCGCCGCGGCAAAGGCATAGGACCAGCGCCCGTCATGCGCGGCCAGATCCAGCACCCGCGCGCCCGCGATCTGTGGCACCAGCGGCGCCACGATCCTGCGGTGACGTTCGTTCAGCCGCGTGACGGCGCCGGGGTCTTCGGCATAGGCCGCGACCTGGGGCAGAAAGTCGAAAAAACCCATATTTGCCCCCGGCAAGAAACTCGTCCATCCTGCCGCCAGATTAGACAGGCGTCAGGGGGCGGGCAAGGCGATGGGCCAGGGATTGACGGGGGAAATGCTGCTGGCGGGCTATGCGCGCGGCATCTTTCCGATGGCCGAAAGCCGCGAGGATCCGACGCTCTATTGGGTCGATCCGCGCCAGCGCGGGGTGATCCCGCTGGACGGCTTTCACCTGTCGCGATCTTTGGCCCGCACGATCCGACGCGGCGGCTTCCGGATCAGCACCGACACCGCCTTTGCCGCCGTGGTGGATGGCTGTGCCGCGCGGGATGAGACCTGGATCAACACGCCGCTGCGCGCGCTTTACGACGATCTGCACGCCAAGGGCTTTGCCCACAGCCTGGAGGTCTGGGCCGGTGATCAGCTGATCGGTGGGGTGTTCGGTATCGCGCTGGGGGGCGCGTTCTTCGGCGAAAGCATGTTTTCGGCGCGCCGCGACGCCTCCAAGATCGCGCTGGCCTATCTGGTGGACCGGCTGCGCCAGACGGGCTTCACCCTGCTGGACACGCAATTCCTGACGCCGCATCTGGCAAGCCTGGGGGGCGTGGAAATTCCGCGTGCCGATTATCGCCGCCAGCTGGCACGCGCGCTGCGCCAGGACGCGAATTTCAGCGCCCCCGCCGTGCCCGACGCTCAGTCAATCTTGCAGCGGATGACCCAGACGTCATAGCGGCGGTGATCCAACGCCGACAGTGCCGGGCTGTCCGCGATCATCCAGCCCGAAAAGGCGGGCGCGCTGGCGCCGCGATCGGTGATAGTGACATGGGCGAAGGCGTTGGAGGAAGGATCCTCGGCCGGATAGCGGCATTCGCGCAAGGTCACCGTGATCAGGCCATAGGTCACGCTTTCGCCCGCCGCCAGGTCCAGATCGGTGGTCGATCCCGCAACCTTGTCCAACGCGCGCAGCACGGCGCCGGGGGCCTGGGCCACCTCTTGCGCGGCCAGGGGGGCGGACAATGCCGCAAGCAGGGCCGCACCGATCACCGACCTGATCATGGCGCATCCCCCGCCGCATCCTCGGGCGCCACGGCACCCGGCGCGGGCGCGTCATCGCCGCCGCCATCAACGAATTTCATCATCAGCGAAATCACCGAAACCGCGCCCTGCGTATCCTCGATTTCATCGCCGGGGCCCAGGTTGTCCAGGCTGCCACCGGGCATCAGTTCGATGAAGGCGCCGCCCAAAAGCCCCTCGGACGACACCAGAATCGCGGAATCGGTGGGGAGAATCACATCCTTTCGCAGCGCGACCGTGGCATCGGCAAAGAAGGTCTGCGGGTTCAGTTCCAGCTTGGTGACCGTGCCCACCTTGACCCCGGCCAGCCGCACATCGGTGCCAACCGTCACCCCCTCGACCGAGCGGAACGAGGCATGCAGGTCATAGGTGCCCGACGTGGACCCAAGCCCCCGCCCCTGCGACGCCCAGGCCAGAAAGCCCGCCGCAACGGCCAATACGACCGCCCCCGCCAGCACTTCGGTGCGGTTCTCGCTCATCGCCGCTCCTCCGGGTTATTCGGGCTGCCAGGCCTCATAGTCGCGCCGCTCGGCAGGGGCGGTGCGGCGCAACGACCCTGCGGGCGCATAGGCGCCGGGCGTGCCGGTCAAGTTTTCCTTGTGCGGCAGTTCCCAGGCCTTGTGGGCCAGCGGCGCGGTGGTCGGCGGCTGATCCCAGGTGAAGTGGATCCAGCCGTGCCAATCGGGGGAAATCCGGCTGGCTTCGCATTCGCCATTGTAGATCACCCAGCGGCGCTTGCCATCGCGGGTCTGGTAATACGCGTTGCCCTGTTCATCCTCGCCGACCTTGACCCCCTTGCGGGCGGTAAAGATCTGGGTCCCGAGCGTCTGGTCATTCCACCAGGTCAGAAGGCGAAGCAGGAATTTCATCATAAACCTCCGCGGGCAAGTCCCGCCCCTTATACCGCAGGCGCGCGCAAGGTCCAGTGCCTTGGGGTGCCAAAGCGAAGGCGGGCCGAAGCCCGCCTAAATCAACCCGCCGATTTCGGCTCTTTCTTCTGATCGGCATAGATCAGAAGCGGTTTCGCCCCGGGGCTGTCCACCGCCTCGTCGTTCACCACGACTTCCTGCACGCCGGTCATGCCCGGCAGTTCGAACATCGTATCCAGCAGGATGTCTTCCATGATCGAGCGCAGCCCCCGCGCGCCGGTCTTGCGCTTGATCGCGCGGCGCGCGATCGCGCTCAGCGCGTCTTCGGTGAAGGTCAGCTTGACGTCCTCGATCTCGAACAGGCGCTGGTATTGCTTGACCAGCGCGTTCTTGGGTTCGGTCAGGATGGTAACCAGTGCGGCCTCGTCCAGATCGGTCAGGGTGGCGATCACCGGCAGACGGCCGACGAATTCCGGGATCAGGCCGAATTTCAACAGATCCTCGGGCTCCAGCTCCTTGAACAATTCGCCCACGCCGCGATCATCGGGCCCCTTGACCTCGGCGCCAAAGCCCATCGCGGACCCTTTGTTGCGCTGCGCGATGATCCGATCCAGGCCCGCAAAGGCGCCGCCACAGATGAACAGGATGTTGGTCGTGTCCACCTGCAGGAATTCCTGCTGCGGATGCTTGCGCCCGCCCTGCGGCGGAACGGATGCGACCGTGCCTTCCATGATCTTCAACAGCGCCTGCTGCACCCCCTCGCCCGAGACATCGCGGGTGATGCTGGGGTTGTCGGACTTGCGCGTGATCTTGTCGACCTCATCGATATAGACGATGCCGCGCTGCGCGCGTTCGACGTTGTATTCGCTGGCCTGCAGCAGTTTCAGGATGATGTTTTCCACATCCTCGCCGACATAGCCCGCCTCGGTCAGCGTGGTCGCATCGGCCATGGTGAAGGGCACATCCAGGATCCGCGCCAGCGTCTGCGCCAGCAGCGTCTTGCCGCAGCCGGTGGGGCCGATCAGCAGGATGTTCGACTTCGCCAGTTCGATATCGGCCTTGGACCCGTGGTTCAGGCGCTTGTAGTGGTTGTGCACCGCGACCGACAGCACGCGCTTGGCATGTTCCTGGCCGATCACGTAATCGTCCAGCACCTTGCAGATGTCGCGCGGGGTGGGCACCCCGTCGGTGGCCTTCAGGCCCGTCGATTTCGTCTCTTCACGGATGATATCCATGCAAAGTTCGACACATTCGTCACAGATGAACACGGTGGGGCCCGCGATCAGCTTGCGCACCTCATGCTGGCTCTTGCCGCAGAACGAGCAGTAGAGCGTGTTCTTGCTGTCCGAGCCGGAATTGTTCGCCATCGTCTTCCTCTGGGCTGGCCCGGCGCGAACCGGGGCCTGTCTTGGGCTGTCCCTGAAAGTCTAGGACAGCCCTACCTTCATCACAATGTCAAAATGACGCCGCGGGCATCGCCCCGCCCATCACTTTTCCGCTTCGGCCTTGCCGCGGCTTTCCAGGATCTCGTCGATCAGGCCCCAGTCCTTGGCCTGTTCGGCCGACATGAAATTGTCGCGTTCCAGCGCCGCCTCGACCGTGGCCAGATCCTGGCCGGTGTGGCGCACATAGATCTCGTTCAGGCGATTCTTCAGCTTCTGGGTTTCCTGGGCGTGGATCATGATGTCCGTCGCCTGCCCCTGATACCCGCCAGAGGGCTGGTGCACCATCACGCGGCTGTTGGGCAGCGAAAAGCGCATGCCCTTTTCCCCCGCGGTCAACAGCAGGCTGCCCATCGACGCCGCCTGCCCGATCACCAGGGTCGAGACCTTGGGCCGGATGTATTGCATCGTGTCATAGATTGACAGGCCGCTGGTCACCACGCCGCCGGGGCTGTTGATATACATGGCGATTTCCTTGGACGGGTTTTCCGCCTCAAGGAACAGAAGCTGCGCACAGATCAGCGTCGACATGCCGTCATGCACGGGGCCGGCCAGAAAGATGATGCGTTCCTTCAGCAGCCGCGAATAGATGTCATAGGCGCGTTCGCCGCGGCTGGTCTGCTCGACCACCATCGGCACGAGCGTGTTCATGTACAGATCAATCGGGTCTCTCATCGCGCCTGCCTCTTTCCGCTGTCTCGTGAAATCCATAGCCCCAGAACTTTACCGGAGTCTTAGTGTCGCGATCCGGGGCCTGCAAGGGCGCGCGATGCGATGGGCCCCGATATCGCGCCGCTCACTCCGCCGGGCCGATCGTCAGGCGCACGGGGTCCAGCCCCTCGATCACGCCCTCGATCACATCGCCGGGCTGCACCGCGCCCACACCCGCCGGCGTGCCGGTATAGATAAGATCGCCCGGGCCGAGATGATAGAGCGTGGACAGATGGCAGATCAGATCCTCGATCCCCCAGACCATGTCGGACAGGTGCCCCGCCTGACGCGGCGCGCCATTGACCCGCAGCGTGATCGCCCGCGCGCCCGGCAGGCCGAAATCCTCGGCCCGGGTGATCGGGGCGATCACGGCCGCGCCCTCAAAATCCTTGCCTGTATCCCAGGGGCGGCGCTTGTCCTTGGCCGCTGCCTGCAGATCGCGCCGCGTCATGTCCAGCCCCGCCGCATAGCCAAAGACCGCCGCGCGCGCCTGATCCGGGGTGGCGCGAAAGGCGGGCGCGCCGATCGCCACGACCAGCTCCATCTCATGCTGATAATCGGACGTCCCCGGCGGATAGGGCTGCACCGCCCCCGACAGTTCCACCGCATGCGGCGCCTTGAGGAAATAGAACGGCGCCTCGCGGTCGACCTCGGCGCCCATTTCGCGGGCGTGATCGGCATAGTTGCGCCCCACGCAAAAGATCCGGTGAACGGGAAAAGCCGCGCGTGTGCCCCGCACCGGAACGGTGCGCGGCGCGGGTGGGGCAAACAGCAGATCGTGCATCGGGCGCTCCTGTCCTCGGGGGCTTGCGGGCGCGGGCATCCTGCGTCAGCGCCCGCCCGATGCCAAGCCCCCGCGCGCGGCAAGATAACGCCCCCGGAACGCCCCCCTTGCGCATCGCATGACAAATCGGCGATGAAACCATGACGCCGGGCTGTGGCGGCCCGTGCCAACCGACAAGGAGGCAGCATGCTTGCGCTGCACGATTCACCGGGCCATCTGGCCCGGCGCCTGCACCAGATATCCACCTCGATCTTCGCCGATCACATGGCCCGGCTGGGCGAAGACATCACCCCGGTGCAATATGCCTGCCTGGTGGCGCTGGTGGATTTTCCGGGCCTGGATCAGGCCAGCCTGTCGGGGCTGGTGGCCCATGACCGGGTGACGATCGGCGGCGCGGTGGACCGGCTGGTCGCCAAGGGCCTGGTGCAGCGCAAGATCAGCCACCGCGACCGCCGCGCCCGCGTCCTGACGCTCAGCCCCGAGGGGCGCGAATTGCTGGACCGGATCGAACCCGGGGTTCAGATGATGCAGTCGGAATTGCTGGACGGGCTGACCGACAAGGAACGCGCCACCTTCCTGCGGCTGTTGCGCAAGGCCGTCGTCGCCGGCAACGACCGTAGCCGCGCGCCGCTGCATCTGCCCGAAATCCCGACAGATCCGGCATCGGACGCCCCATCCGGCGCGACAGACGGGGACGGCTAAGACCGCCGCCCCCGGCCCAGGGCCTTACAGCCCCTTGGACCGATAGGCCTCGGCCACGCGGCGGATCGCGATGCAATAGGCCGCGGTGCGCAGATCGGCCACGCGCGGGTCATCGTGCCACAGCGCGCGCATCGCCTGATAGGCCGCGCGCATCGTGTCATCCAGCCCGGACCGCACCAGTTCCAGTTCCGAGGCCCCGTTCAAAAAGTCGCGCTTGAAGCCCGGCGACAAGGTCCAGCCCAGGCCCTTGTCCGCGCTCAGCCGTTCCAGCTCATTCACCAGCATCTGGTTGCGCGCCTCTTCATGGCGGCGCTGCATCCGCCCAAAGGGGATGTGCGACAGGTTCTTGACCCATTCGAAATAGGACACCGTCACCCCGCCCGCATTGGCATAAAGATCGGGGATGATCACCACGCCGCGATCGCGCAGGATCTGGTCGGCCTCGGCGGTGACGGGGCCGTTGGCGGCCTCAAGGATCAGCGGCGCGCTGATCCGGGCGGCGTTGCCTTCGTGGATCGCAGCCTCCATCGCCGCGGGGATCAGGATGTCGCAGGGCGTCTCCAGCGCGGCCGCGCCGTCGGGGGTAAAGCTGCCGCCGGCAAAGCCCTTGACGCCCCCGGTCGCGCGCAGATGGTCGATCAGCGCGGGAATATCCAGCCCCGCTTCATTGCTGATCGCGCCGTCGCGTTCCACCACGCAGATGATCCGCGCCCCGTCTTCCTGCGCCAGAAAGCGCGCGGCATGGCTGCCCACATTGCCCAGGCCCTGCACCACGATGCGCTTACCGTCCAGATCGCCCGACAGCCCCGCGCGCGCCACATCCGCCGGATGGCGGAAGAATTCGCGCAAGGCATATTGCACGCCCCGGCCCGTCGCCTCGACCCGGCCGACGATGCCGCCCGCGTTCAAGGGCTTGCCGGTAACGCAGGCATGGGCGTTGATATCGGTGGTGAACATGCGCGCATATTGGTCCGCCATCCAGGCCATTTCGCGTTCGCCCGTGCCCATGTCGGGGGCGGGCACGTTCTGGCTGGGGCTGATCAGGCCGCGCTTGGCCAGTTCATAGGTGAAGCGGCGGGTGATCTGTTCCAGCTCATGCGGCTCCCAGTCGCGCGGGTCGATGCACAGGCCGCCCTTGGACCCGCCAAAGGGGGTTTCCACCAGCGCGCATTTATAAGTCATCAGCGCGGCCAGCGCCTCGACCTCATCCTGGTTCACGCCCATCGCATAGCGGATGCCGCCCTTGACCGGCTCCATATGCTCGGAATGAACAGATCTGTAGCCGGTGAAGGTGTGGATCTGCCCGCGCAGCCGCACCCCGAACCGCACGGTGTAGGTGGAATTGCAGACGCGGATCTTTTCTTCAAGGCCCGGCGACAGGTCCAGCAGCGCCGCCGCCCGGCGGAACATGACATCGACAGAATCGCGGAAGGAAAGGTTCGACATGGATCACCTGTTGGGGTTTGGGATTATTCAGGGAACGGTCAGGCGCAGGCCGCCTGCCCGGCCAGCACGCAATGCGCCATGATCAGCCCGGTCACCCGCCGATCCGGCCCATCGGCGCGCGAATTCAAAAGCACCGGCGCCGCCGCGCCCAGCACCAGGCTGCCGGTCTGCGCCTGGCCATGCAGCTTCCAGGCCTTGGCGGTGGCATTGGCGGCCTCGATATTGGGAAACAGGATCAGATCCGCCTGCCCCGCCACATCCGAACCGCCCAGACCCTTGGCCTCGGCCGCGGGCCGGCTGATCGCCACGTCATAGCCAAAGGGCCCGTCGATGATCAGCCCCGGCAGATCACCCGCCCGCGCCATCGCGGCCAGCGCGGCGGCATCCCCGGTGGCGGGCTGGCGGTCGCTGACCTTTTCGGACGCCGCGATCGCCGCAACCCGGACCTGATCCAGCCCCAGCCCGCGAAACAGCGGCAGCGCGTTCAGCACGATCGCGCGTTTCTGTTCCAGCGTCGGCGCCGGGATGATGCCATTGTCGGTCGCCCCGATCAGCCGCGGGACCGAGGGCATCTCGGCCAGCGTCAGGTTCGACAGAATACCGCTGCCCCGGATGCCCGCGTCACGGTCGACCACGGCGCGCAAATAGGCCGCGCTGTCGACATGACCCTTCATCAGCACCCCGGCCCGCCCCGCGCGCAGTTCCGCCACGGCGGCGGCGGCGCAGGCGGCGGGGGTTTCGGCGGACAGCAGGCGGATGCGGTCGCGCAAGGCCGCGGGCAGCGCCGCAGCGATCCGGCCCGCATCCCCTGAAATTGCGGCGCTGGCGACCAGCCCCGCCTCAAACCCCGCGATCACCCCGGCCAGAACATTCGGATCATCGCCCCCCGCCACGGCCAGATCCAGCGGCGGGCGGGCGGCCATCGCGGCACGCAGGGCGGCAAAGCTGCGGATCACCATGGCAGCGGCTCAACCGCAAGGGTGACGGGCCAGCGCATCGCCGCCTCGGCCCCCGACAGAACGCGCGCGGCGCCTTCGGCCAGGGCGCGCGATTCGTCCGATCCGGGATAGATCCGGATCGGTGCCAGCGCGCCGCAACGCTCGGTCAGGGCCTGCGTGATGCGCGCCGAATGCGCGATGCCCCCGGTCAGCACCAGCGCATCGGCGCGGAAATCCAGCACCGCCGCCATCGCGCCGATCGCCTTGGCGGTCTGATAGACCATCGCCTGCAGCACCAGATCGGCGCGCGCATCGCCCGCGGCGGCCATGCTTTCGGCCTTGCGGATGTCCTTGGTGCCCAGATAGGCAAAGACCCCGCCCTGACCATACAGCCGCCGCATCAGCGCGTCCTTGTCATAGCGCCCGGAAAAGCACAGCTCGATCAACGGGATCGGTGGCAGGCCCCCGGCGCGTTCGGGCGTGAAGGGGGAATTTTCCATCCGGTTCGTGCTGTCCACGATCCGCCCGCCCCGCAGCGCGGCGATGGAAAAGCCCGCGCCCATATGCGCCACCACGGCATTCGTCTGCGCGAAAGGCTTGCCCAGCTCTGCCGCCAGTCGCCGCCCGCAGGCGCGGATGTTCAGCGCATGCACAAAGGAAAAGCGCGCAATGTCCGGGCAGCCCGAAACCCGCGCCACCGGCGGCAGTTCATCGACGCTGACCGGATCGACGACATAGGCCGGGCATCCCGCCTGCGCCGCGATGGCATGGGCCAGCGGCGCGCCCAGGTTCGAGGCATGGTGATGACGCGGCGTGTGCAGGGCAAAGCGCACCAGATCGGGACAGACCCCGATCACCCCCGCCGGTACCGGCGACAGCATCCCGCCGCGCCCCGCCACCGCGACCAGCCGCGCGCCCTGCAGATGCGCGTCCAGAAAATCGCGCAGGCAGGCCGCGCGATAGTCCAGCTGATCGGCAATGGCGGCAAAGCCCGCCATCACCGTTTCCTCATGTTCGATCGTCGCCTCATGCACCGGGCGCACCCCGGCGCCTTCAGGCGCGAACAGGCCCACCCGGGTCGTGGTGGTGCCAGGGTTGATCGTCAGGATCAGATCCATGGCTCAGCCCGCGAAGCTGTAGGCGGTCTTGACGGTGGTGTAGAATTCGGCGGCATGGCTGCCCTGTTCGCGCGGGCCAAGGCTGGACCCCTTCCGCCCGCCGAAGGGGACGTGGTAATCCACCCCGGCGGTGGGCAGGTTGACCATCACCATGCCCGCCTGCGCATGGCGCTTGAACGCGCGCGCATGGCGCAACGAACTGGTGCAGATCCCCGCCGACAGGCCAAAGTCGCTGTCATTGGCCACGGCCAGCGCCTCATCGAAATCGGCGACCTTGATGACGGCGGCGCAGGGGCCAAAGATTTCCTCACGCGCGACGCGCATGGTGTTGCGCGCGCCCACGAACAGCGCGGGGCGCTGGAAAAAGCCCTCGGTCGGGCCGTTCAGCCGCTCGCCCCCCAGCACCTCGCAGCCCTCGTCGCTGGCCAGGCGGACATAGGACAGGTTGCCCTCCAGCTGCGACAGGCTGGCGACGGGGCCGATCTGGCTGGCGGCGTCCAGCGCGGGGCCCACGCGCAGCGCGGCGGCCTGACGGGCCAGTTCCTCGACAAAGGCGTCGTGAATCCCCGCCTGCACGATCAGCCGGGACGAGGCCGTGCACCGCTGGCCGGTCGAAAAGAACGCGCCGTTCAGACAGACGGACACGGCCGTGGCCAGATCGGCATCGTCCAGAACCACCATCGGGTTCTTGCCGCCCATCTCCAGCTGGACCTTCTTCATCTGCTCGGCCGCGCGGCGCGCGATCATGCGCCCGGTCGGCACCGATCCGGTGAACGAAATCCCGCCGATCAGCGGATGATCCAGCATCGCCGCGCCGACCGTGCTGCCCGGCCCCATGACCAGGTTGAACACACCCGCCGGGCAGCCCGCCTCATGGATGATCTGCGCCAGCAGATGCGCGGTCCCCGGCGTCAGATCGGCGGGCTTCATCACCACCGCATTGCCATAGGCCAGCGCCGGCGCGATCTTCCAGGCCGGGATCGCGATGGGGAAGTTCCAGGGCGTGATCAGCCCCACCACGCCCAGCGGTTCGCGGGTGATCTCGACATCCACGCCCGCCCGGACCGAGGCCAGCGCCTGACCCGGGATGCGCAGCGCCTCGCCCGCGAAAAACCGGAAGATCTGCGCCGCGCGGCGGGTTTCGGCCACCGCCTCGGGCAGGATCTTGCCCTCTTCGCGCGCCAGCATCGTGCCGATTTCGGTGGCGCGCGCCTCGATCAGGGTGGCGATGCGGTCCAGAAGGTCGGCGCGCGGCTGCGGGCCTGCGTCGAACCAGGCGGCCTGCGCCTGGGCCGCGGCCTCGGCGGCGCGGGCCACATCCTCGGCGTTGCCTGCGGCATAAAGCCCGATCTCATCGGACAGATCCGAGGGGTTGCGGTTCATCGTGGCGGTTTCGCCCGGGCACCAGGCCCCGGCAATAAGGTTCAGATGCGGCTGGGTCATGGGGCCTCCGGGCAACAGGGGGCCGCGCGCCGGATCGCTCCGGCGCGGGCCATTACAGGGTTCGGGTGGGGTGGCTCAGGCGGCCTGCTTCATCACCGCCGCCTCGATCGAGGCCTCGATGATGTCCAGCGCCTCATCCAGCTGATCCATCGGAATGGTCAGCGGCGGCAGCAGGCGGATCACGTTATAGCGCGTGCCGCAGGACAGAAGGATCAGGCCGCGCGCCTCGGCCTCGGCCACGATGGCGCTGGTCAGCGCCGCATCGGGGGCGTTGCTGGCGCGGTCGGTCACCAGTTCAAAGGCATTCATCGCGCCCAGGCCCCGCACCTCGCCAATGCATTCCATGCCCTGACGCGATGCGATCTGGTTCAGCCGGGCTCGGATCTTTTCGCCGATCTGATCAGCGCGCTCGCACAGCTTTTCGTCCTCGATCACGTCCAGCACGGCATGGGCCGCGGCCACCGCCAGCGGGTTGCCCGCATAGGTGCCACCCACCCCGCCGGGGTTCGGCGCATCGACGATCTCGGCCCGCCCCGTCACCGCCGACAGCGGGAAGCCCCCGGCCAGACCCTTGGCCATGGTCACCAGATCAGGCACCACGCCGGCATGTTCGCACCCGAACATCCGCCCCGTGCGCGCCATGCCGGCCTGCACCTCATCCAGGATCAGCACAATGCCATGCTGGTCACAGATTTCGCGCAGACGGCGCAGGAAGCCGAAGGGCGCTATGGTAAAGCCGCCTTCGCCCTGCACCGGCTCGACGATCATCGCGGCCACGCGTTCGGGATCGACCGAAGACGCGAACAGACGGTCCAGATGGCGCAGCGCCTCATCTTCGCTGACGCCATGCAGCGCGTTCGGGAAAGGCGCGTGGGCCACCTCGGGCGGCATCGCGCCAAAGCCCTTCTTGTAGGGCGCGACCTTGCCGGTCAGCGCCATCCCCAGCAGCGTGCGGCCGTGGAAGGCCCCCGAAAACGCGATCACCCCCGACCGCCCGGTAAAGGCGCGCGCCATCTTGACTGCGTTTTCCACCGCCTCGGCGCCGGTGGTGACCAGCATCGTCTTTTTCTCGAAATCGCCGGGCGTGGCCGCGTTCAGCCGTTCAGCCAGCCGGACATAGCTTTCATAGGGCGCGACGTGGAAACAGGTATGGGTGAAGGCCTGCGCCTGTTCGGCCACCGCCGCCATCAGGCGCGGGTGGCGGTGCCCGGTGTTGTTCACCGCGATCCCGGCGGCGAAATCGATGAACCGGCGGCCATCGGCATCCCACAGTTCGGCATTTTCGGCGCGGGTGGCGTAGATGCCACGGGTGGACACGCCGCGCGCGACAGCGGCGGACTTGCGGGCGGACAGTTCGGCATTCGTGGTCATGGCACACTCCCTGCTATGCTTCGAATCAACCCTACATTCGCGCAGGATTTTGAGCAAGAGATTCCTGCCAATTGCACAAGCGATTGCGCAGCCCTATCTTTGCTGCAGCAAACAGGAGGCCCCATGCAGGATTTCGACGTAGGCGCGCGGCTAAAGGAAATGCGGGTGGCGGCAGGCATGTCGCAGCGCCGGCTGGCGGAACTGTCGGATGTGCCGCATGGGCAGATCTCGATGATCGAAACCAACCGATCCAGCCCCTCGGTCGCCTCATTGCGCAAGATCCTTGGCGGACTGGGCGTCACAATGTCGGAATTCTTTGAACCCGACAGCGGATCCAGCAGCGCGGTCTTTTTCAAGCCGGGCGAGCTGCGCGACCTGACCTCGCGGCTTTACAGCACCTTTGAGGCGCAGGGCCGCATCACCCTGCAACAGGTGGGGGATGCGCGCGCGCACAACCTGCAGATCCTGTATGAACGCTATGAACCGGGCGCGGATACCGGCGAAACCATGCTGGAACATGTCGCGAGCGAAGGCGGCATCGTCATCGCGGGCGAACTGGAAATCACCGTGGGCGAACAGACCGCGATTCTGAAGGCGGGCGACAGCTATCTGTTCAACTCGACCCAGCCGCACCGATTCCGCAACATTTCCGACCGCGAATGCGTCGTCGTGTCGGCCTGTTCGCCGCCATATCTGTGATTCCGACCGGATCTGGCGCGAAAATTTTGGCGATCTGACAGGGATTTGCGCAAAATATTACGCACCACCCGGAAAATATCTTGCGCAAAATTCTGCGCAGCCCTAGGAATCGACCCTGAGGAGTTGAGGGATTTTCGGCCCCCTGCCACCGGCAAGAAGACCGGCCCGGGGATGCTTGAAATCTTGCGCGGCCTGAACCGGCCTGCCGGGGGGCTGCATAATCGCATGGCGCGGAACAAAGGCCTGGCGACTGTGCCGGGCATCGGTCCCGCCATGCCCTGACGGGAGAGGAAGACCATGACCCCCACCAAGACCTTCGGCCGCATCGCGACCGGCCTTGCCGCTGCCCTGCTTCTGGGCAGCGCCGCGCTGGCCGATACCACGCGCATCCGGTTCCACACCTTCTACGGCACCGAAATCGACGATATCGCGAAGAAATTCCGCGACACGGTCGAGGAGAAATCCGGCGGCGCGCTGAAGATCCAGTATTTCCGCGGGGGCGAACTTGTCGCTTCGGACCAGTTCGTCGACGCCATCGCCAAGGGCTCGATCGACGTGGCCTATGGCGTGGGCAGCTACTGGCCGGGCATGATCGACATCGGCAATATCGAGGCCGGCCTGCCGGGCTTCTGGACCTCAAAGGACGAAGCCGCCGCGATCCTGGAAAGCGACACCTTCCTGGCGATGCTGGAAGATGCCTATGCCGAAAAGGGCGCCAAGTTCATCGGCCGCGGCTATGGCTCGGACTATGACCTGCTGACCAAGGCCCCGGTGACCAGCCTGGACGATCTGAAGTCGATGAAGATCCGCGCCACCGGCCAGGTCGCCAAGGTGCTGCAGGCCTTTGACATTCCCACCGTCTACCTGCCCGCGCAGGAACTCTATATCGGCCTGTCGACCGGCGTGATCGACGGCGCGATCTATGGCGGCCCGGTGGAATACGAGCAGCTCAAGCTGCATGAGGTCGCCACCCATTACACCTTCCTCAACATGCTCAACCCCGGCTGGACCGATACGATCATCGCCAACCCCGCCGTCTGGGATGGCCTGTCCGACGAAAACCGGACGATCCTGAAAGAGGCGATCGATCAATACGCCGCCGACATCCACGCCTGGCTGGAAGAGGGCAACGACAAGATCATCGAGGCCGGTGAAGGCGGCATCTTCACCTTCGCCACCCTGCCCGCCGAAGATTCCGCCCGCCTGACCGAGGCCGCCCAGGGCGTCTGGCAGGAAGAAGCCGCCAAATCCGACCGCAATGCCAAGGCGATCGAGATGCTGGTGGACAACGCCAAGGCGCAGGGCCGCCTGAAGTGAGCGTGCTTGCCCGATATCTCGTGGCACAGGATGGCCTGTCCGACCTTGTCGGACGGGCCATTTCCTGGCTGACGCTGGTGATGATCGGCGCGCTCGTCTGGGAAATCGGCGCGCGCTATTTCCTGAACGCCCCCACCGTCTGGGCGCATGAACTGTCGACCATGCTCTATGGCGGGTTCTGCATCCTGGCGGGCAGCTACACGCTGCGCCATCAGGGCCATGTCCGATCCGAGGTGGTCTATGGCCTGCTGCCCCCGCGTGCCCGCGCGGCCTGCGATGTGGTGGTCTATGTGCTGGCGCTGATGGTGCTGGTGGTGTTTCTGGACATGGCGATCGATTTTGCCGCGACCTCCTGGGCCGCGCGCGAATATTCCGCCCGCTCGATCTGGCAACCGCCGCTTTATCCGTTCAAGACCGTGCTGCCGGTGGCAGTGGGCCTGCTGGCGCTGCAGGTCGTGGCCGAATTGCTGCGCGCGCTGCTCCGGCTGGCCGGGCGCGATGATGAACGGCTGGCCCCGCGCAACTGACCGCGGCGGATCTGAACCCTTCCCTTTGACCTGACGCGCCGCCCGGCGCAGACAGGAGGATACCCATGGTCGATCTTGATCCGATGACCATTACCGCAATCATGTTCGCATCCATGCTGGTGCTGATGATCCTTGGCGCGCCCTTGGCCTTTGCGCTGATGATTTCGGGCATGGGCGCGGCCTATATGATGTTCGGGCCCGGCGGGCTTGACCTGCTGGTCGCGTCCGCCTTTGGCGCGATGGACAATTTCCTGCTGGTGTCGCTGCCGCTGTTCATCTTCATGGGGCTGGTGCTGGAACGGTCCGGCATCACCGACGATCTGTTCGCGATGATGCACAAGCTGATGGGCGGCCTGCCCGGGGGCTTGGGCGTCGGAACGGTGCTGATCTGCGCGATCATCGCGGCGATGGCGGGTGTGTCGGGGGCGGCCACGGTGTCGCTGGGCATCATCGCGTTGCCCTCCATGCTGCGGCGTGGCTATGACAAGCGGCTGGTCACCGGCACGATCATGGCCGGGGGCGCGCTTGGCTTTCTGATCCCGCCGTCGGTTCTGATGATCATCTATGCGTTCCTGGCGCGCGAATCCGTGGGCAAACTGTTTGCGGCCGGGCTGATCCCGGGGCTGATGCTGGCGGGGATCTACATCGCCTATATCCTGATCCGCTGCGGCCTGCGTCCCGAAATGGGCCCGCCCGCGCCCGCCCACGATCGCGTCAGCGGCGTGGAAAAGCTGAAGGCGCTGCGCCATCTGGTGGCGCCGGGGCTTCTGGTGGGGGCGGTGCTGGGCTGCATCATCGGCGGCATCACCTCGCCGTCCGAGGCTTCGGCCATCGGCGCCTTTGGTGCGCTGGTCATCGCCGGGCTGCGCGGGCGGCTGGACTGGCCGATGCTGAAATATGTCATGCTGTCCACGACAAAGCTGATGGGCATGCTGATGTGGATCGCGCTGGCGGCGGTGTTCTTTTCCAAGATCTACGTGGGCCTTGGCGCGGGATCGGTGGTCAGCGACCTGATCGACGATTTCGAGGTTTCGCCCATGGCGGTGATCGTGGCGATGCTGGCGGTCTATTTCGTGCTGGGCATGTTCCTGGACGATTTCGCCATCGTCTTCATCACCGTGCCGATCTTTGTGCCGATCGTGCGCGAACTGGGCTTTGACACCACCTGGTTTGCGGTGCTGTTCGTGCTGTCGATGCAATCGGCCTATCTGACGCCGCCGTTTGGCTACAACCTGTTCTACATGCGATCGGTTGCGCCGAAAGAGGTGACGATCACCGACATCTACATGGCCGCCCTGCCCTTCGTGGGGCTGCAGATCCTGGGCCTGGCGCTGGTGGTGATCTTCCCGCAGATCGCGCTGTGGCTGCCCTCGGTGCTGTTCTGACCGCAGACGGCCTTGCCACTGACCCGTAAAAGAACGCCCCGCCGGACCGATCCGGCGGGGCGTTTGATCAGCTGTCCTCGGCCCCGGTGGTGGTCACGGTAATCTCGGGCTGGGCAAAGCCGCGCCGGGCCTCGGCAAAGTCCAGCAGGCGCACCTCGACATTGCCGTTGACCGTGCCGCCCGGGAATTCGTCATTCATCCCGCGCACGCCCGCGGGCAGGCCGGTCAGGATTTCCATCGCCTGATCCACATGCGAAATCGCATGGATCTGGAACTGTCCCGCCGCCACCGCCGCCACGACATCGGGACGCAGCATCAGGTTGTCGGCGTTGCGCCGCGGGATCAGCACCCCCTGCCGCCCCGTAAGGCCTTGCGCGCGGCAGCTGTCGAAAAACCCTTCGATCTTTTCGTTGATGCCGCCCACGGGCTGCACCTCGCCCATCTGGTTGATCGATCCGGTGACCGCGAAGGATTGCGACAGCGGCACCTCGGCCAGCGCCGACAGCAGCGCGCACAGTTCCGCGACCGAGGCGCTGTCGCCCTCGATCCCGCCATAGGTCTGTTCAAAGACCAGGCTGGCCCAGAGCGATAACGGCTCTTCTGGGGCGTAGCGGGTGGACAGAAAGCTGGACAGGATCAGCACCGCCTTGGAATGGATCGGCCCGCCCAGCTTGACCTCGCGTTCGATGTCGATGACCTGGCCCGCGCCCACCCGCACCCGCGCGGTGATCCGCACCGGCCAGCCAAAGCGCGCCCGGCCCAGCTGTGCCACGGTCAGCCCGTTGACCTGCCCCACCACGCTGCCGCGGGTGGAAATCAGGATCGTGCCGCGCCCGATCATGTCCTGCATCCGTTCACGCGGCAGATCGGCGCGCCGTTCGGCGGCACGTTGCGCGGCCTCGACATGATCGGCGGTGACCGTGGCCGCCCCTGCCTGGCCCGCCAGATGATCGGCCTCGCGCAGGATGTCCCACAGCGCGCTCATGCGCAGCGACAGCTTGGTCTGGTCCTCGGCCATCCGCGTCGCCGCATCGACCATCGCCGCGACGCCATCACGGGTCACATGACGCAGCTTTTCATCGCGCACGATCTTGGCCAGCATCCGCGCCAGCAGCCGCAGCGTTTCGGGATCGCGCGTCATGTCATCGCCGAATTCCGCCGCCACGCGGAACAATTCGGAAAAGTCGGGATCAAGGTCTTCCAGCAGCAGATGCAGCAGCCGGTCGCCCACCAGCACCACCCGCACATCCAGCGGGATCGGGTCCGGTTCCAGCGTGGTGGTGGCGATCAGGCCCATCCGCTCGGCCGCGGTAATGACATGCACCGCCTCGGTTTCCAGGCAGCGCTTCAGCGCATCCCAGGCGAAGGGTTCGGACAGCACGCGGCGCGCATCCAGCAGCAGATAGCCGCCATTGGCCCGATGCAGCGCGCCGGGGCGGATCTGGGTGAAATCGGTGACCAGCGTGCCCATCGTCGGCAGGTATTCGATCCGCCCCGTCAGATTGGCCAGCGTCGGCAAGGTTTCCACCACGACCGGCGCGCCCTGCCCCGTATCATCCGCGACCGAGACCATGACATTGACGCCATAGCGGTGAAAGCGCAGGTCGTCATGCACCCGGGCGGTGGCCACCGGAAAAGGGCCATCCTCGCCGCGCGCGCCGGCCTTCAGGAACAGTTCGGCATTGGCGATGATGTCGGTGCGCACCGCCTCAAAATAGGGCACCAGCACCGCGATCTTGCCAAAGGCGGCGGTCGCCTCTTTCATCGCGGTCGCCACGGCCGCCTCGGCCAGTTCGGCATTCAGCCGCGTCACCTCGGCGCGGTGTTCCTTTTCCAGCCGCGGCAGGGCAGACAGGAATTCCTCCAGCTCCTGTTCGGTATCCGCCAGGTGTTTCTGGATCTCGACCCGTTCGTCTTCGGGCAGGCGGGCGATCGCCTCGGATTTCAGCACCTCGCCTTCCTTCATCGGCGCCAGGGCAAAGCCCATCGGCGTGCGCAGGATCGCCACATCGCGGTCGCGCGCAGCCTCGCCCAGGGCCTTGAAGGCCGTGTCGCGCCGGCCCGAAAATTCCTCTTCGATGGCGGCGCGGCGGCTTTGATATTCCTCGCTGTCGAACAGGGCGGGGATGTCATTGGCCAGATCGTCCACCAGTTCGCGCATCGCATCGCGCAGGCGCGGCCCCACCCCGCGCGGCAGGCAGATGGCGCGCGGCTTGTCGGGGTTGTCGAAGTTGTGGACATAGACCCAGTCCTGCGGCGCGGGCCGCGCGGCCGCCTCTTGCTGCAGGATGCGCAGCACGGCGGAATGGCGCCCGGTGCCTTCGGGGCCGTGGACGAACAGGTTGAAGCGGCGATGGCGCATCCGCGCGGCCAGGCCGATCGCTTCCATCGCGCGGTCCTGCCCGATGAAATCGGCCATCGGTTCCAGGGTTTCGGTCGTCTCGAAGTCGAAAAGCGCGGGTTCGCAGACCGCCCGCAATTGTGCCGCCGACAGGACCGTGCCCGCGTGATCGTCGCTGCCCATTGCCACTGGTTCCTCCATTGCCGCCCCAATCTGATGGATCGAACCTAGCATCATGGCGCAAAAGGGAAACCCGCCTTTCGACCCGATCGCCACCCTTGGGCTTTATCGCGGGGCCGAAGCGGCCTATCGTGCCCCCGGACAACGGCAATGGATACGGCAGGGGCGGCGCGATGGACAAGGAAAAGCAGTTCCACATCTGGTATGTGCTGATGGGGTTCGTGGCGCTGCTGCTGTTTCAGGAATGGCTCAGCGGTGCGGCGGTGACAGAACGCATCCCCTATTCGCGCTTTCTGGACATGCTGGAACGCGGCCAGATCGCCGAGGTGCAGGTGACGACCGAACAGCTGTCGGGCCGCTATGCCGAACCCCATGACGGGCGCACCAATTTCGTCACCAATGTCGTGTCCAAGGATCTGGCCGATGCGCTGTCGCGCAATCAGGTGGAATTCGACGGCACGGTGGAAAACACCTTCATCGGGGCGCTTTTGTCCTGGGTGATGCCGGTGATCCTTTTGTTCGCGCTGTGGTCGTTCTTCTTTCGCCGCTTCGCCGAAAAGCAGGGCTTCGGCGGGGTGATGAACGTGGGTAAATCCAAGGCCAAGGTCTATGTCGAAAAGGACACCGGCGTCACCTTTGACGATGTGGCCGGCGTCGATGAGGCCAAGGCCGAGCTGAAAGAGATCGTCGATTTCCTGCGTGAGCCGGAAAAATTCGGGCGCCTGGGCGCGCGCATCCCCAAGGGCATCCTGCTGACCGGCCCGCCCGGCACCGGCAAGACGCTGTTTGCCCGCGCCATCGCGGGCGAAGCACGGGTGCCGTTCTTCTCGATCTCGGGGTCGGAATTCGTGGAAATGTTCGTGGGCGTCGGTGCGGCCCGCGTGCGCGATCTGTTCGAACAGGCCCGCAAGGCCGCGCCCTGCATCATCTTCATTGATGAACTGGATGCGTTGGGCAAGCGGCGCGGGATCGGCGGCCTGGGCGGGGGCTATGACGAAAAGGAACAGACGCTCAATCAGTTGCTGGCCGAACTTGACGGGTTTGATCCGCGCGAAGGCATCGTTTTGCTGGCCGCGACGAACCGCCCCGAAATCCTTGACCCTGCCCTGATGCGGGCGGGCCGCTTTGACCGGCAGGTGGTGGTGGACCGCCCCGACCGCACGGGCCGCGCCGCGATTTTGCGGGTGCATCTGCGCAAGGTGAAGGCGGCGGGGCTGGATGTGGACCAGATCGCGGCGCTGACGCCGGGCTTTACCGGGGCCGAACTGGCCAATCTGGTGAATGAGGCCGCGATCCAGGCCACCCGCCGCGGCGCCGAGGCGGTGACGATGGACGATGTGACCCGCGCCATCGAACGCATCATTGCGGGGCTGGAACGCAAGGGCCACCTGCTGAACCCGCGCGAACGCGAAACGGTGGCCTGGCACGAAATGGGCCATGCGCTGGCCGCCGCCTCGCTGCCCGGGGCGGACCCGGTGCACAAGGTTTCAATCATCCCGCGCTCGGTCGGGGCCCTGGGCTATACCATGACCCGCCCGACCGAGGACCGCTTTCTGATCACCGGGCAGGATCTGGAAAACCGGATGGTCGTGCTGATGGCCGGCCGCGCCGCCGAGGATCTGGCCCTGGGCGAGATTTCCACCGGCGCCGCCGATGACCTGGCCCGCGTCACCGACATCGCGCGCCAGATCGTCACCCGGTATGGCATGCACCCCGATCTGGGGCAGGCGGTGCTGGAACCCGAACGCGCCAGCTTTCTGGGCGAGGACCGCCTGACCCTGTCGCCGCGCGACTATTCCGAGGCCACCGCGCGCGAAGTCGACATCGCCGTGCGCGACCTGATCGCCCGCGCCTTCGCCCGCGCCCGCGACCTGCTGGAAGCCCGCCGCGCCGATCTCGAGGCCGGCACCCGCCTGCTGCTGGAACGCGAAACCATCACACCGGACGACTTTCCCGCCCTGCGACAGGCCGGGCCGGGCGACGGTCACTGATAACGCAGCGCCTCGATCGGATCGAGGCGCGCGGCGCGGCGCGCGGGGAAAAATCCGAAGATCACCCCGACAAAGCCTGAAAACAGAAAGGCCAGCGCCACCACCCCAAGGCTGGGCGAAAACGGGATCACCATGATCTGCGCGGCCAGAAAGGCCAGCCCCAGCCCCAGCGCGATGCCCAAGACCCCGCCGATCACCGACAGCACCACCGCCTCGACCAGGAACTGCGTCATCACTTGCGCCGCACTGGCCCCGACCGCCAGCCGGATGCCGATTTCGCGCGTCCGCTCGGTGACCGACACCAGCATGATGTTCATGATGCCGATGCCCCCCACCAGCAGGCTGACCGCTGCGACAGATGACAACAGCCCCGTCAGCACCGCATTGACCGACGACAGCATTGATGCGATCTGCGCCATGTCCAGCACCGAGAAGTTATCCTCTTGCCCCGGCCCGATGCGGCGGCGTTCGCGCAGCAGCGCCTCGACATCGCGGATGCCGCGCGCGGTGGACACGCCCGGCGCCAGCGCCACCGACAGGGTCGATACATCCTGCATGCCCAGAAGCCGGCGTTGCACCGCACGGATCGGCATCAGGATGAAATCGTCCTGATCCTGCCCCATCGCGCCCGCGCCCTTGGCCTGCAACAGGCCGATCACCTGGCAGGACACGGTCTTGAGGCGGATCACCGCGCCGGTGGGATCGGCCGCGCCGAACAGCGCCCGGCGCAGGCTTTCGCCCAGGATGCAGACCGCGGCGCCCGCGGCCTCTTCGCCCGGGGCGAAGGCGCGGCCGCGCAGCACCGTCCAGTTCGACACCGTCAGGTAATCCGCCGTCGTCCCGGTGACCGAGGTGGCGACATTGGCATTGCCGAACACCGCCGTCTGCCCCGTGGTCACGATCGGCGCCACCGCCTGAACCGCGGGCAGATCGGCCAGCGCCGTTGCGTCGTGCAGGCTGAAAGCCGGGGCGCTTTCGCGCGCGCCGGGGCCCATCATCTGCTTGCCGGGGCGGACCATCAGCACATTGGTGCCCAGGCTTGCCACGCTGGCGCGCACCTGTTCGGACGACCCCTGCCCCACGGTCACCATCGCGATCACCGCCGCCACGCCGATCACCACCCCCAGCACCGTCAGGAAGGACCGCAGCGCGTTGCGCGTGATCGCCTGCAGCGCCAGGCGGATGGTTTCCCACAGCATCTCAGCCCCCCTGCCCGCGCGGCGCCACCGGCTCATCCCGGGCCAGGCGGCCATCGACAAAGACCACCAGCCGCCGGGCAAAGGCGGCCATGCCTTCCTCATGCGTGACCATGACGATGGTGATGCCCTCATCGCGGTTCAGCCGGGTCAGCAGGTCCATGATTTCGTGCGAGCGCTGGGTATCCAGGTTGCCCGTCGGCTCATCCGCCAGGATCAGCATCGGGTTGCCGACCAGCGCGCGGGCAATGGCCACACGCTGCTGCTGGCCGCCCGACAATTGCGAGGGGTCATGCCCCTCACGCCCGCCAAGGCCCACCTTGTCCAGCGCGGCGCGCGCCTGGGCGGCGCGTTCGGCCCGGCCCAGCCCCTTGTAGATCAGCGGCAGTTCCACATTTTCCAGCGCCGAGGTGCGCGACAGCAGGTTGAAGCCCTGAAAGACGAAGCCCAGATATTCGCGCCGCAGCACCGCACGCTGATCGCGGCTGAGCCCGGCCACCTCGACCCCGTTGAACAGGTATTGCCCCGAACTTGGCCGGTCGAGGCAACCGATAATGTTCATCGCCGTCGACTTGCCCGACCCGGACGGGCCCATGATGGCGACAAATTCGCCCTGCCGGATCGTCAGATCGACACCATCGACCGCGCGCACCTCAGCCTCGCCGGTGCCATACACCCGGGTGATGCCACGCAATTCGATCAGCGGCGGACCATCGGGTTGGGCGGGGGGTTGGGCATCGGGTTGGGCGGCGGCCATGCTACGGCGCCCCGGTCTGATCGGTGATCACCGCCTCGCCCGCGGCCAGATCGCCGGCAAGGATCGCCGTGTGACGCCCGTCGCTGTCACCCGGCGTCACCGCCACCTCGACCGCCGCGCCATCGCGCAGCGCCCAGACCGACCGCGCGGCCCCGTCACCCGCCGCCCCATTGCCGCGCGGGCGGGCGGGCATGATCATCCCGATCAGCCCCGATCCCGTGGCGCGTTCGGTTTCCACCACCTGCGGCGGGGCAAAGCGCAGCGCGGCATTGGGCACAAGCAGCGCATCGTCGACCTGGGAAACCGTGATCGTGGCGGTGGCCGTCATGCCGGGGCGCAGCGCCAGATCGGCGTTGTCCACCGACAGAACGCCTTTGTAGGTCACCACCCCATCGGTGGTTTCGGGGGCAAAGCGCAACTGCACCAGTTCGGCGGCAAAGGCCCGGCCCGGATAGGCATCCACGGTGAACTGCGCCGGATTTCCCACCGCGACACGGCCGATGTCGGCCTCATCAATATCAACGCGCAGTTCCATCCGGGCCAGATCCTCGGCCAGGGTGAACAGCGTCGGCGCCTGCAGCGTGGCGGCAACGATCTGGCCCGCCTCGGCGGCGCGGTCCAGCACGATCCCGGCGATGGGCGATCGGATCACGGCATTGTCCAGATCGGCCCGGCGCAGCGTCAGATTGGCCTCGGCCAGGGTCAGATCGGCCCGCGCCATGTCCAGCGCCGCGCGCGCGCGATCAAAGGCGGCCTGCTTGGCCACGAATTCGCGATGCGTGCCGACGCCGCGTTCATCCAGCTGGCGCTGCGAGTCATAGTTTACCTGCGCCTCGGTCAGGCTGGCCTCGGCCTGGGCGACCTGGGCGCGCGATGCGGCCAGCGCGGCCTCGGCATTGGTCAGCTGGGCGCGCAGCTTGGTGTCATCCAGCCGCGCCAGCACCTGCCCCACCGCGACGCGGTCGTTGTAATCCACCTCGACCGTGGCCAGCGTGCCCGACAGTTCCGAGGATACCGCAACCTCGGTCGTGGGCTGCACCGTGCCGGTCGCGGTCACGGTCACCACCAGCGGGCCGCGGGTGACAGGCTCGGTCAGATAGCTGACCGATGCCCCCTGCCGCGCCGATTGCAGCCAGACGGCACCGCCCAGCGCCAGCACCAGAAGCCCGGAAGCCCAAAGCCACCAGGGCCTGCGCCGCGCGCCTGCGGCGGCAAGGGTGCGGGCGATGTCGTCGCGCGACTGGCTCATGGGAACGTCCTTTCGGGCCCGGCTGTCAGGGCAGGCCAAAAAGATCAGAGCCGTCCGCCCATGTCCAGTGCCAGCACATGGGCCAACACTGGGCGGGGCCGCCTTGCGGACCGCTGCGGGGCCGGGCAAATTGCCACAGCCACGCTGCAGACAGGGTCAGTCCTTGCGCGGGCGGCGCAGGGCCAGTGCCAGATCAAGGCCGATCAGAAACGCCCCCAGCAGCGCCGGAACCGGCCCCTGATCGCGCATGGTGTCGCGCGCTGTCCCGCCGAAGGCCGCATTGAGACCGGCCTGAAACCCCGCCTCGGCCCCGGCTGCGGCGCCAGCGGTGGCGCCTGTCGTCGCGGCAACGGCGGGGGCAACGGGCGCCGGCACGGGCCGGGGCCGCGCCAAGGCCAGTAGCACCAGCCCCAGCCCGCCATAGGCCAGCCCCAGGACCAGCGCCACCTGCACCGGCGCCATCACCGCGCGCAGCGCAAACCAGGCCGAGGCGGTCAGAAAGCCCAGGCCAACCAGCACCATCCCTCCGCCCAGCGCGCCCAGCGCCAGCCGCCGTCCCAAAGCGGCGGCCCGGGCGGCGGCCTGCGCGCGCAGCCCGCCCGCCATGCCGCGGATCACGGCCAGCATCGGTTATTTCCGCGCCAGCAGCAGGCCCGCCAGAAAGCCAAGGCCCGCCGCAATGCCCATCGCAGTCGCGGGCTGGCGGCGCACCATGTCATTGCATTCGGCATAGGCATCGGTCGCGCGCTGGGCCAGATCCTCGGCGCGCTGTTCGCCCGCCGCATAGAGCCGTGAGGCATTGTCGCGCAGGCTGTCGGCCACGGCCTCGCCGCGGTGGCGGCCCAGATCGGCCAGCGTCCCGGCAATGCGCGCCATATCCTCGCGCAGGCGATCCAGTTCCTGGCGCAGATCCTCGGCCGAGGGTTCGGTGATCTTGTCCTTCACCTCACGCGCGGCGGCCTTGGCGGTATCGGACATCGAGGCGGTGGTCTGGGCACTCATCATCATCTCCCTTGTGATGGTCGATTACAGCGGTGGTGCGGGGCAACCCCGCGCCGGTGACATCCCCATAACGCAGCCGCCGCGCCGGGGGTTCCCGACGCGGCGGCGGTTTGGGGGCAACCCCGGCAGCGGGGCCCGGTCCGGCGTTCAGCGTTTGCGCATCGCATCCAGCAGCGCCGCGCCCAGCGCGCCGGGGCCCGCATCGCCCTTGGGCGGGGCGGCCTGCGCCTTGCCCCCGCGCGGGCCCTTGGCGGGCGCCCGGGCGGGATCGGGGCGGGCAGCTTCGTCACGACCGCCGCCGTCCTTGCGCATGCTCAGCCCGATGCGCTTGCGGGGGATGTCGACCTCGACCACGCGGACCTTGACCACATCGCCCGCCTTCACCACCTCATGCGGGTCTTTGACGAAGCGGTCGGCCAGCTGGCTGACATGGACCAGCCCGTCCTGATGCACGCCGATATCGACGAAGGCACCGAAGGCCGCGACATTGGTGATTGTGCCTTCCAGCACCAGGCCGGGGCGCAGATCCTTGATATCCTCGACCCCCTCGGCAAAGGTCGCGGTGACAAAGCTGGGGCGGGGATCGCGGCCCGGTTTTTCCAGTTCCGCCAGAATGTCGCGCACCGTGGGCAGGCCAAAGCTGTCGTCCACGAAATCTTCGGCCCGCAGCCGGCGCAGGGCGGCGGTATCGCCCATCAGCGCGCGGATGTCGCGCCCGCAGGCCTTCACGATGCGCCGCGCCACGCCATAAGCCTCGGGGTGGACGGCCGAGGCATCCAGCGGTTCCGCCCCGTCGCGGATGCGCAGGAAGCCCGCGCATTGTTCAAAGGCGCGCGGCCCAAGGCGGGCGACCTTCAACAGATCCTTGCGGCTGGAAAACGCCCCGTTCGCATCGCGATGCGCCACGATCGCCTCGGCCAGCGACGGCCCAAGGCCCGAGACATGCGCCAGAAGCGGCGCGGACGCCGTGTTCAGATCGACCCCGACGGCGTTCACCGCATCCTCAACCACCGCCTCCAGCGAGCGGCCAAGGCGGTGCTGGTCCACGTCATGCTGATACTGGCCGACGCCGATGGATTTGGGCTCGATCTTGACCAGTTCGGCCAGCGGATCCTGCAGCCGCCGCGCGATCGACACCGCGCCGCGCAGGCTGACGTCCAGATCGGGGAATTCCCGCGCCGCCAGTTCGGATGCCGAATAGACCGAAGCCCCCGCCTCGGACACCACGACCTTGGTGGGTTTCCTGGTGCCGGGCAGCTTTTTCAGAAGGTCCGCCACCAGACGTTCGGTTTCGCGGCTGGCGGTGCCGTTGCCGATGGCGATCAGCTCGACCCCGTGTCTCACGATCAGGCTGGCCAGCGCGGCTTCGGCCCCGCGCAGGTCGTTTTTCGGCTGGAACGGATAGACCGTGGCGGTGTCGATCAGCTTGCCGGTGGCATCGACCACCGCCACCTTGACCCCGGTGCGGATGCCGGGGTCCAGCCCCATCGTCGCCTTCGCCCCCGCCGGTGCGGCCAGAAGCAAGTCCTTGAGGTTGCGGGCAAAGACCCGGATCGCCTCGTCTTGGGCGCGGGCGCGCAGATCGGCCATCAGGTCCAGCATCATCGACAAGCTCAGCTTGACCCGCCAGGTCCAGCCCGCCACCTGCCGCAGCCAGCGATCGCCCGCACCATCGCTGCGCACCTCCAGCGCGGCGGCGACCATGGCTTCGGCGCGCGCCGCGCCCTCATCGCCATCGGGGCCGATGTCCAGCGTCAGCACGCCCTCGTTCGCCGCCCGCATCATCGCCAGCGCGCGGTGACTGGGCACATCGGCCCATTTTTCCCGATGCGCGAAATAGTCGGAAAACTTCGCGCCCTTGTCTTCCTGCCCGGCGATGACCTTGGCGACCAGCCAACCGTCGCGCTGCAGGAAGGCGCGCAGATCGCCTAGAAGGGTCGCGTTTTCCGCCAGCCCCTCGGCGATGATGTCGCGCGCGCCGTTCAGCGCGTCTTTCACATCCGGAACCGCCTCGGACAGATATCCCGCCGCCAGCGCCTGCGGATCGGCGGCGCGGTCGGCCAGGATCGCCTCGGCCAGCGGGCCAAGGCCGTTTTCGCGCGCGATCGTGGCCTTGGTGCGGCGCTTGGGCTTGTAGGGCAGGTAAATATCCTCAAGCTCGGCCTTCGTCGTCGCGCCCGCGATCGCGCGTTCCAGATCGGGGGTCAGCTTGTCCTGGCCCTTGATCGTGTCCAGGATCGTGGCGCGGCGCGCCTCCATCTCGCGCAGATAGGCCAGCCGGTCGGCCAGCGTGCGCAGCTGCGAATCGTCCAGCCCCCCCGTCACCTCTTTGCGGTAGCGCGCGACGAAGGGCACGGTGGCGCCCCCGTCAAGCAGCGCGGCGGCCGCGGTCACCTGTTCGGGGCGGGCGCCGATATCCTGGGCGATGGTCCTTGCGATGCGTGCTGCGGTATTCACGTCTGGCCGTCCGATCTGCTGCTGTTGGGGAGGTCCTTCTAGCGCCCCGGCCCGCCCGCGCCAAGACGGCGCGGTGCCTAACGCTGGTCTTGCGTCAGCAGATAGCAGGAAGCCGCCGGGTCGAACCCGGTGACCCGCAAGCCGCGCGCAAAGGCATCCCGCATCGCCGCGCGCAGGTCCAGCCGCGTGGCCAGCGCTGCGGTCGGATCGGCGGCGATCAGCGCGTCCAGATCGGGCGGGATCGGCAGGCGCAGGTCCACGGGGGACGAAGGCACCGGCGCCCGCGCCGCCCGCGCGACGACGCCGGGCGCGGCCAGATCCCATTCCGCCAGCACCCGATCCGAGGGCAGGCCCGCGTTGATCCCTTCCATCGGGCCGTAATAATCGACCAGATAGGTGCCCGCCGTGGCCCCCAGCGCGGCGATGTTCAGACGCGCGTTGATCGCGCGCATCGGATCATAGGTCCATCGGACCGTGTGAATGCCACGCGCCAGGCACCAGTCGCGCTGATACCATTTCAGCCGCGCCCCAAGTCCCAGCCCCCGCGCATCGCCATGCACCGCCAGCCGGTGCGAATGCTGCACCCCCGCCGTGGCGGTGGGAAAGCCGAAGACGAACCCCAGCAGCTGCCCGCCCCGGAAGGCGCCAGCCACCAGCCCGCCTTCATGCTGGATCGCCAGCAGGATGTCGGAATTGTCAGGCAGGTCGGCCGCGCCCCAGACCTGCAGCTGCAGCGCCTCGGCGGCCTTCATCTCGGCCACGCCCTCAAGGTCGCGGATCACCACGCCCTCGGCGGTCATCGGATCACCTCGGTCCGCCGGGTGACGCTGTCCAGAAAGGGCCGGTCCAGCGTGACGCCGATGCCGGGGCAGTGCCCGGGCACGGGCATCAGGCCATCGGTGGCCTCCAGCGACTGCTGGATGATGTCGCGCTTGAAATAGCGGCTGGCCGAGGAGGTATCGCCCGGTTTGGTGAAATTGGGCAGGGTGGCCAGGTGGATGTTATGCGCCCGCCCCACCCCGCTTTCCAGCATGCCGCCGCACCAGACCGGCGCGCCGAAGGCCTGGGCTACATCATGGATCGCGCGCGCCGCGGCAAAGCCGCCGACACGGCCCACCTTGATGTTGATGACCCGCGCCGCCCCTGCGACCAGCGCCTTGCGCGCATCGACCGCCGACCGGATGCTTTCATCCAGGCAGATCGCAGTGCGGATCGCGGCCTGCACCTGGGCGTGATCGTGGATATCGTCAAAGGCCAGCGGCTGTTCGATGTAATCCAGGGCGAAATCATCCATCGCCCGCAGCACCGGCAGATCGACCAGGCCGTAATCGGTATTGGCATCGACCGTCAGCTTGATATCGGGAAATTCCTTGCGCACGGCGGCAAGCAGGGTCAGGTCATGGCCCTGGCGGATCTTCAGCTTGGTGCGCCGATAGCCCGCCGCCTGCGCCGAAGACACGCGTTCCAGCGTGCGCGCGATGGGCGCGATGCCCAGGCTGACGCCCACCTCGACCGCATCGCGCACCCCGCCCAGCGCCGCGGCCAGCGGCAGGCCCAGCGCCTTGGACCACAGATCCCAGACCGCCATTTCCACCACCGCCTTGGACATCCGGTGGCCGCGCCAAGGATCCAGGATCGCCAGCAGATCGGCCGGGCTGGCAAAGCGCTGGCCGACGATGCGCGGCAGGATGATGTCTTGCAAAAAGGCCATCGCGCCGGGGATGGTTTCTTCCAGATAGTCAGGCGCGGGGTCCATCACCGCCTCGGCCAGCCCTTCCAGCCCCTCGGCCTTCAGGATCAGCAGGGCAAAGACCTTGTCGGTCATCGTGCCGGTGGAAATCACGAAGGGGGTCAGCAGCGGCAGCGACACGATGCGCAATTCTGCCGCCTCGATGCGGATGCCGGGGAAGGTCTGGGGCATGATGGGTCTTTCGTCTGGGGTCAGCGGATCTTGGCGATGAAGCGGCGGAAGGCGTCGCTTTGGGGGTCGGTGAACATCTGCTCGGGCGGGCCCTGTTCGGCCACGCGGCCTTCGTGCAAAAAGACCACCCTAGTCGAAACCTCGCGCGCGAAGGCCATTTCATGGGTGACCACGATCATCGTGCGCCCTTCTTCGGCCAGCGATTGCATGACCTTCAGCACCTCGCCCACCAGTTCGGGGTCCAGCGCCGAGGTCGGTTCGTCAAACAGGATCGCATCGGGTTCCATCGCCAGCGCGCGGGCGATCGCCACGCGCTGCTGCTGGCCGCCCGACAGTTGCGCGGGATACATCTGCATCCGTTCGCCCAGCCCCACGCGCAGCAAAAGCGCCTCGGCCTTGTCGCGCGCCTCCGCGCGGGGCAGGCGCTTGACCAGCACCGGGCCTTCCATGACGTTTTCCAGAACGGTGCGGTGCGACCACAGGTTGAACTGCTGAAACACCATCCCAAGCCGGGTGCGCAGCCGTTCCACCTGGCGGGGATCTTGCGGGCGGCCGTTGCGCACCACGATTTCCTGCCCATGCACCGTGACCCTGCCCGAGCTGGGCGTTTCCAGAAAGTTCAGGCAGCGCAGAAAGGTCGATTTGCCCGACCCCGAGGCGCCGAGGATCGAGATCACATCATGGTTGCGCGCCTGTAGCGAGACGCCTTTGAGCACCTCGATCTGGCCAAAGGATTTGCGGATATCATCGGCCTGCACGATGATTTCGGGCGCGGCGCCGGTCGGGGAAACGATCGGGGGGGTCATGGATGGGCTCCTTTCGCGCGGGCCGCCAGATGGCGCGACAGCCGCCGTTCGGCGATGCGCCAGATCACGACAAAGGCCGCGGTGATCGCCAGATAGATCAGCGCCGCCCAGAGGTAGACGGAAAAATCGAAGCTGCGGGAAAACACCTGCCGGGTGCGCCCCATCAGCTCAAAGACCGTCACCACCGAGGCCAGCGCCGAGGCTTTCATCAGCAAGATCGCCTCATTGCCCAGCGCCGGCCAGGCGATGCGATAGGCATGGGGAAAGATCACCCGGCGCAGCAGCAGCGCCCGGCCCATGCCGATGGCGCGCGCGGCCTCGATCTCGCCGCGGGGCACGCCCTGAATGCCGCCGCGCAGGATTTCGGTCTGATAGGCGGTGGAATTGGCCGCAAAGACCAGAAGCGCGCAGTTGAACGGGTCGCGGAAAAAGCCCCACAGGCCAAGCGAGGTCAGCTCGGCCCGGAACTGCCCCGCGCCGTAATAGACCAAAAACAGCTGCGCCAGGATCGGCGTGCCGCGGATGAATGAGATGTAAAGCCGCAAGGGCGCCTGTGCCAGCGGGTGCCCATAGGCGCGCCACAGCGCAAGCCAGGGCGACACCGCCGCCGCGATCAGCGCGCCCAGCCCGGTCAGCTGCAGCGTCATCAACGCGCCGTCCCAAAGGCGCGGGCCATTGTCCAGCAGGATGGCGATCGGGTTCATGCGCCCAGCCCCCGCACGCCGCGATTGGCCCGCCGTTCCAGCCGCGCCAGCACGACTTCGGACATCAGGCACAGCGCCCAATAGATCAGGCAGGCGACCAGATAGAAGGTGAAGGGCTGCTTGGTCACCCCCACCGCCACCTTGGTCATGCGCATCAGATCATCCAGCGCGATGATCGACACCAGCGCCGTGTCTTTCAGCAGGTTGATCCACAGATTGCCCAGGCCCGGCAGCGCAAAGCGCCAGATCTGCGGCAGTTTGATGCGCCAGAAGATCTGGCCCCGGCGCATGCCCACGGCCAGCCCCGCCTCGATCTGGCCGGGGTCAAGGGCGGCAAAGGCGCCGCGGATCACCTCGGCGGCGAAGGCGCCAAAGACCATGCCCAGCGCCACAACGCCCGCGGCAAAGGGGCTGAAATCGACCGGGCCCGCGCCCGGCGCAATCCAGCCCATCGCCGCGTTCAGCGCCAGCCCCGCCCCGTTATAGACGACGAACAGCGTCAGAATTTCAGGCAGGCCGCGCATCAGCGTGGTATAGCCCACCCCCAGCGCCCGCAGGGCGGGGTTGCGCGCCATCGAGGCGAAGGCAATCGCAAAGCCGATCCCAAGCCCCACCGGCAGCGTGACCAGCGCCAGCCGCACCGTCATGCCCAGACCGCGCAGGATTTCATCCCCCCAGCCGGCATCGCCATAGGCAAACAGATCCATCATCGCCCTGTCCTTCGCCGCAACGGGGCGCCAGGCCACCGCCCCCGGCCCACGGGGGCGGCGGTCGCACCCGCAGGGGCGCTTACTTCATCGTGTAGACATCGATGGCGAAATACTTGTCATTGATCGCCTTGTAGGTGCCATCGGCGCGGATCTCCTGCAGGGCCGTGTTCAGGCGTTCGCGCAGATCGTCAGCTTCCTGGCGCAGCGCGATGCCCACACCCTCGCCCACAAAGGCCGGGTCGGTGATCGGCTCACCGGCCAGTTCACAGCAGGCGCCGTCCTCGGACTTGGTGGTCCAGTCCAGCATCGGCAGCATGTCGCCCACCTGCAGATCGATGCGCCCGCTGACCATGTCCAGGTTCACCTCATCCTGGGTCGGATAAAGGCGGATGTCGGCATCGGGATAGGTGGCGGTGATGTAATCGGCCTGGGTCGTGCCCGATTGCGCGCCGATGACCTTGCCGGCCAGCGTCTCATTGGTGAATTCGGTAATGCCCGCATCTTTCGGCACCACATGGGTCATCGCCGCCATGTAATAGGGATCGGTGAAATCGACCTGCTGCTTGCGGTCTTCGGTGATGAACATCGAGGCGATGATGAAATCGTATTTCTTGGCCAGAAGGCCGGGGATGATGCCATCCCAATCCTGGGCCACGACCTCGCATTCGGCGCCAATGCGCTTGCACAATTCCTGGCCGATCTCGACGTCAAAGCCCGCGATGGTGCCGTCGCTTTCGATATAGTTGAAGGGCGGATAGGCGCCCTCGGTGCCAAGGCGCAGGGTTTCGGCCGCGGCCGTCGTGCCGATCAGGCCGGCCAGCAGGGGAAGAAGGGCGATCTTGCGGATCATTCGATTACTCCGTGTTGGGTGGTTTGTTATGGTTGGGTCGTCTTTGTCAGGGGTCGGGGTCATTTCACCACCGGCGCCACAGGGTCGCCGACATGTCCGATGAAACCGCCATACAGGCGGGCGATGCGGGAAAGGCGGTGTTCGGCGCCCTGCCCCAGTTCCAGAAAGATGTCGTTGATCAGCAGGTTGCCCAGGATCGCCATCATCGCGGTCGAATCCCAGAACTGGGCGAACTGGGTGGGCACGGCGAACAGCTCATCACTGGTCTCGGCGCCCCAGGTGCAGAACTGATCGGTGATCAGCGTGACGTTGATGCCCGCCGCGCGCGCCTGCTGCGCCAGCACCTTGGCCAGCCGCGAATAGCGCCGCGCCTCAAAGATCACCAGGGCCGCACCCGGCGCGTCCGCGGCCAGAAGCTCGGCAAAATTGCCCGCGGCCAGGTCCAGCATCTGCACCCCGTCGCGCACATATTGCAGCTGCGCGCAGAAATATTGCGCCATGCCGCGTTCGGTCTGAAACCCCGCCACGAAGACGCGCGGGGCATGGGCCAGCCTGCGCACCAGCCCCGGCCAATCGGGGCGGCGGCGCATTTCATGCACCTGCACAAGGCCCGCCATTTCCAGTTCCAGCGCCTGGGCATGGGGGCCGGTGTCGGTGGCGTGCCCGGCCACAGCCCCGCCCTGCCCCGCGCGGGCGCGCAGGTCCGCCAGACGATCGGCGATCAGCCAGGGGCCGTCCCCGATGTCTTCCTTCAGATGATCCTTGAGATCGCGGAAATTGGCATATCCCAGCGCGCGGCAGAACCGGCCTACCGTCGCCTCGCTGACGCCGACCTTGTCGGCCAGGCTTGCGGCGGTTTCAAAGGGCAGATCGGCCAGCGCATGGGCCATGAAGGTCGCCAGCGCCCGTTCCGCGCGCGAGCCGTCCCGGGCGGCTTGGGCAAGGCGGCTGCGCAGGGGCTGGGTCAAGGGCGGGCTCCGGGGATGACGCAGGATTTTGCAAGTTAACCGCCAAAGGGAGAGTTCTGTCAAGAAACTTGCACAAAGCCCCGCCACTGGTGACACCCGCCCCCCCCGGCGCCTATGCTGGTCGGGTCCGGGCGGCCCGGCCCGCCGGTGCCGCGCGCCCCGCATCCGATGAAAGGAGACCGCATCATGCGCATCACCTGTCTGCCCGCCATCCTGGCGCTTCTGGCCGGCCCTGCCCTGGCGCAGGATGTCAGCGTGGGCATCGGCAAGGACCTGCCCCGCGTGACCATTACCACCGACGCTGGCCCGGTCGAGATTTCCCGCATCCAGGACCCCGCGCATGAGATCAGCGGCGAATGGGCGCGCACCTCGCGGCCCTGCCCGGATTTCTGCATCCAGCCGATGGTCGCCGCCGAAGGCGTCACCACCATAGGCGAGCTGGAATTGCTGGCGATGCTGCAAGACCCCGAGGCCGTGGTGGTCGACAGCCGCACCCCCGACTGGTTTCAGGGCGGCACGATCCCGGGCGCGATCTCCATCCCCTATACGCAGATGACCGACGAACTGGCCCGGCTGGGCTGTGAAATCGACTTCGACGGCTGGGATTGCACCGACGCGCGGCCCGTCGCGCTGTTTTGCAACGGCATCTGGTGCGGCCAGTCACCCACCGCCATCCGCGCGATGATCGCCGCCGGTTACCCGGCGGAGCGGATCTTCTGGTATCGTGGCGGGATGCAGGTCTGGCGGCTTCTGGGGCTGACGGTGGCGGGCGGACAAGGCTGACGCCCGCGCCGATCAAGCGCCGCAGTCAGGCGCCGCAGTCAGACGCCCAGATAGCGATCGGCCAGCTGCGGGCCCAGATCGGCCAGCGGCCCGTTCCAGACGCTGGCGCCGCGTTCCAGGATCACCGCCCGGTCCGCGACGGCGGCAATCTCGCGCAGGGATTTGTCGACCAGCAGGATCGACAGGCCGTCGGCCTTCAGCTGGCGCACCGCCTGCCAGATTTCCTGACGCACCACCGGGGCCAGCCCCTCGGTCGCCTCATCCAGCACCAGCAGGCGCGGGTTGGTCATCAGGGCCCGCCCGATCGCCAGCATCTGCTGTTCGCCCCCCGACAGCGTGCCCGCCACCTGCCCCATCCGTTCGGCCAGCCGCGGGAACAGCGCACAGACCCGCGCCATATCCCAGGGTCCGGGGCGCGCCGCGACGGTCAGGTTTTCCGCCACGCTGAGCGGCAGGAAACAGCGCCGCCCCTCGGGCACCAGACCGATGCCCAGCCGGGCGGCGCGATGGGCAGGCAGGCCGGTCAGGTCCACCCCGCCAAAGCGCAAGCCCCCCCCGGCATGGGGCAGCAGCCGGCACAGCGCGCGGATCGTGGTGGTCTTGCCCATGCCATTTCGCCCCATCAGCGCCAGCACCTCGCCCTCGGCCAGGGTCAGCGAGACATCGAACAGCGCCTGAACCGGGCCGTAAAAGGCGGACAGATGGTCGATTTGCACAAGATCGGTCATGGCGCATCCTCGCCCAGATAGGACCGGCGCACCTCGGGGTCGGCGCGGATTTCGGCCACGGTGCCGGTGGCGATGATGCGCCCGTAGACCAGCACCGAAATCCGGTCGGCCAGGGCAAAGACCGCGTCCATGTCATGTTCGACCAAAAGGATCGGCGCCTCGGCGCGCAGGTCGGACAGGATCGCGGTCAGCTGGCGCGCGCCTTCCAGGCCCATGCCCGCCATCGGCTCATCCAGCAGAAAGGCGCGCGGACGCAGCGCCAGCGCCATCGCGATTTCCAGCTTGCGCCGTTCGCCATGCGACAGATCCGAGGCCAGAACCCCTTCACGCCCCGCCAGACCCGCGTGGCGGATGTGAAACACCGCCGGTTCGACCAGCGCCGGATCGCGCAGCGCGGGGCGGTGGAACTGATAGATCCGCCCGCTGGCCCCGGCCACCGCCAGCACCACGTTTTGCAGCACGCTGAAGCCCGGGACCACCGAGGACACCTGAAAGCTGCGGGCCAGCCCCAGCCGCGCGCGGGCGGGCACATCCAGCCCGTCGATCGCCTGCCCCTCAAAGCGGATGGTGCCCGCGTCGGGGCGGATCTCGCCCAGGATCTGTTTGATCAGCGTGGATTTGCCCGCGCCATTGGGGCCGATCAGCGCGTGAATTTCGCCCGGGCGCAGGGTCAGGCTGACGCCATCGGTGGCCACCAGCGCGCCAAAGCGCTTGCGCAAGTCGCGAAGCTCCAGGATCGGCTCAGACATGGCGCCGCCTGGGCGCGATCAGCCCCACCAGGCCGCCGGGCGCGAACAGCACGATCCCCAGCAGCAACAGCCCCAGCAGCACCTGCCAGTAATCGCTGACCCCGCCCAGCAGATGTTCCAGCAAAATATAGATCGCCGCCCCCGCCACCGGGCCGCACAGCCGCCCGACCCCGCCCAGGATCACGAAGACCATGATCTCGCCCGACATGTGCCACGACAGCATCGCCGGGCTGACAAAGCGGTTCAGATCGGCATAAAGCGCGCCCGCCAGCCCCACGATCATCCCCGACAGCACGAAGGCCGTCAGCCGCAGCCCATAGGGCCGGATGCCCAGCGCCTGCGCCCGCGCGGGGTTCTGGCGCGCGCCTTCCAGCGCCAGGCCAAAGCGCGCGCGCAGGATCAGCGCGCAGACCCCCAGCGCCAGCACCAGCAGCGTGGCGCAGATCGCGAAATACTGGATCGGGTCAAAGGTGTTCAGCCCCGGAAAGCTGTTGCGGACATAAAAGCTAAGCCCGTCATCGCCGCCATAGCGCGGCCAGCTGACGGCGAAGTAATAGATCATCTGCGCGAAGGCCAGCGTGACCATGATGAAATAGACCCCCGTGGTGCGCAGCGACAGCGCCCCGATCAGCCCCGCCGCCAGCCCCGAAACCGCCATCGCCACGGGCCAGATCGCGGGCATTTCATTCGTGCCCGCGATGGTGAAGGGCAGCACCGCCACCGGCTGGCCGCTGGCCGCATGGCTGGCCAGGATCGCGCAAACATAGCCGCCGATGCCAAAAAAGGCGGCATGCCCCAGCGACACCATCCCACCAAAGCCCAGCGCCAGGTTCAGCCCCACCCCGGCCAGCGCAAAAATGGCGGCCTTGGTGGCCAGCGTCACCACGAACCCCTCGCCCAGCGCCTGCGCCACCAGCGCGGTGCCGATCAGCGCGGCCAGGATCACCAGATTGACCAGGGTTTCGCGGGTCATCCTGCGCGCACCCCGAACAGGCCCTGCGGGCGCACGATCAGCACCGCCGCCATCAGGATGTAGATCAGCATCGAGGCCAGCGCCGAGCCGACCGCATTGGCGCTGGCCGCATCCGTCACCCGCGCCAGCAGCCCCGGCAGCAACGCCTTGCCCAGCGTGTCGGTCATGCCCACCATCAGCGCGCCCACCAGCGCCCCCTTGATCGAGCCGATGCCCCCGATCACGATCACCACGAAGGCCAGGATCAGCACCGGCTCGCCCATGCCGACCTGCACCGACTGGATCGTGCCCACCAGCGCCCCGGCCAGCCCCGCCAGACCCGCGCCCAGCGCAAAGACAATCGTGTAAAGCCGTGCGATATCAACACCCAGCGCGCCGATCATCTCGCGGTCGGCCTCGCCCGCGCGGATGCGGATGCCCAGCCGCGTGCGCCCGATCAGCCAGAACAGGCCCAGCGCCACCGCCCCGCCCAGGCCGATGATCACCAGCCGGAACAGCGGATATTGCAGCCCGCCGGGCAGGGTCACCGCCCCCGACAGCGCCGGCGGCAGCGTCAGATACAGCGGAAAGGCCCCGAACAGCCAGCGCGTGCCCTCGGAAAACACCAGGATCAGCGCGAAGGTCGCCAGCACCTGATCCAGATGGTCGCGCGCATAAAGCCGCCGGATCACCGCCAGTTCCACCAGCGCACCGGCCGCGGCCGCGGCGGCCAGGCTGGCGCCCAGTCCCAGCCAGAACGACCCCGTCGCCCCCGCCACCGCCGCGCAGGCAAAGGCGCCAACCATATAGAGCGCGCCATGCGCCAGATTGATCAGCCCCATGACGCCGAACACCAGCGTCAGCCCCGCCGCCATCAGGAACAGCATCATCCCGTATTGCAGGCCATTCAACGCCTGCTCGGCCAGCAACATCACGCGCCTCTCTCCTGCCGTCGCGGGCTGTCATGCGAGCCGGAAGCACCCGGCCCGCCCGACACGCCGAAGCTCGGTCCTACATCCCGCACTGATCGCCATAGGCGTCGGCGCGGTCGGTCATCGCGGTGCCGATGATGCGGTTGGTCAGCACGTCGCCGTCCTTGACCACCTCGCGGACATAGATGTCCTGCACGGGGTGCTGGTTGCGGCCAAAGGCGAACTTGCCCCGGACGGATGCGAAATCGGCGGCGGCAAGGGCGGTGCGGAACGCGTCTTTGTCGGTGACATCGGCGCGCGCCAGAGCCGACAGCAGCAGATTCGCCGTGTCAAAGCCATAGGCCGCGTAGATGGACGGCAGCCGGCCATATTCGGCGCGGAAGCCTTCGACGAAGCCCGCATTGGCGGCATTGTCCAGATCGGGCGACCAGTTGGCGGTGTTGATCTTGCCCAGCGCCACATCGCCCACCGCCGGCAGGATATCCTGGCTGAAGCTGAAGGCCGGGCCGATCAGCGGAATGTCCACCCCCGATTCGGCATATTGCTTCATGAAGGCAATGCCCATGCCGCCGGGCAGGAAGAAGAACACCGCGTCCGCGCCGCTGGCCCGGATCTGGGCGATTTCGGCGGCATAATCGGTCTGGCCGACTTGGGTATAGACCTCGGACACGACCTCGCCGTCGTAGAACCGCTTGAAGCCCGCCAGCGAATCCTGCCCCGCGGGGTAGTTCGGGGCCATGATGAACACCTTGGCGATGTCGGCATCCGCTGCATAGGCGCCCGCGGCCTCATGCAGGTTGTCGTTCTGATAGGAGACCGAGAAATACAGCGGGTTGCAGCCCGCCCCCGCCAGAGCCGAGGGCGCGGCATTGGTGGACAGGTAGAACCGCCCCTGCGCCGTGGCCGCGGGCACCACCGCCATCGCCAGGTTCGACCAGACGATCCCGGTCAGCAGATCGACCTTGTCGGACTGAATCATCTTGTCGGCGATCTGCACCGCCACGTCGGGCTTTTGCTGGTCATCCTCGATGATCAGATCGACCTTGCTGCCCGCCTCGCCCGCCTGTTTCAGCGCCAGCAGAAACCCGTCGCGCGTATCAAGGCCCAGCCCCGCGCCCCCGCCGGAAAGCGTGGTGATCATGCCGACCTTCACCCCCTCGGCCTGTGCCGCCAATGCCCCGAACCCAAGCGCCATCGCCGCGATGCCGCCCATGAGTGCTGTTTTCAAAGCCATCTCTCGCTCCCTGATGTTTGGCCTGTCATCGCGCAGATTCGCGCCGCTGTCCACGCTGTCGGGCCTATTGCGGCCCTGCCCGCGCAAAACCCGCAGGGATCAGCCCCCCGCGCCCCCGGTGACGTCATGGCCATAAATCCAGTCGAACCGGCCCAACAGCTTGTCCGGCGCCAGCCCGGAAATCGCGCGCAGCCCCAGATGCGCAACCGACCGGCTGATCCCCGACAGGTGATAGTTGCGCGCGTTGCGGTTGGCGGCCTCGACGATGGCCGCGCAGCGCGGCGCGCGGGCGGCCTGATAGGCGGCAAAGCCGGCCTCAGTGCTGTCATGCCCGGCCAGCGCCTCGGCCAGAACCCAGGCATCCTCCAGCGCCATGACCGCGCCCTGCGCCAGAAATGGCAGGGTCGGATGCGCCGCATCGCCCAGAATCACCGCCCCCCGCCCGTGCCACTGCGCCGCGACCGGATGGCGGAACAGGCCCCAAAGCCAGCAATCCTCGACCTGATCCAGCCAGCCACGCACCAGCGGGCAGAAATCGGCAAAGGCCGCGCGCAGCGTCAGCGCATCATCGCGCAGGTTCCAGCTTTCCTCGACCCAGCGGCGGCGTTCCTCGACCGCGACAATGTTGCGCAGCCCGCCCCCCAGCGGATAGCTGACCACATGCCGCCCCGGCCCCATGAAGACCTGCGCCACCGGGCGGGCATCGACCTCGGCCGGGATCAGCGCGCGCCAGGCGACCTGATGGGTGAAGAAGGGCGCCACGCGGCCATTGAGCGCCTCGCGCACCTTCGAATGAAGCCCGTCCGCCCCGATCAGCAGGTCCACCTCGGCCACGCCATTCTGCGCCGTGACCAGACGGGGGGGATGATCGCCCAGTTCCACCCGATCAATGCGCTGCAGCAGGCGGATCTGAACGCCCGCGGCGCGCGCGCCCTCGGCCAGAAGGTCGATCAGACGGGCGCGATGCACCAGGTGATACGCATCGCGCGGGCGCAGACGGGCCAGATCCAGCCGCGCAACCCGCGTGCCGGTTTCGCCATCGAACATCTCGACCCCGACGGATCGCGGCCCCGCCGCCGCCAGCGCATCGCCTAGGCCCAGCGCGCGCAGAACCCGCACCCCGTTGGGCGAGATCTGCACCCCCGCGCCCACCTCGCGGATCGCCTCGGCCTGTTCCAGAACCGTCACCTCGGCCCCGCGCAGCGCCAGCGCGCGCGCCACCGCCAAGCCCGCAACGCCCGCACCCAGCACCGTGATCCTCTTGCCGATCAGCACATGCCCCCCCATCCGCATCGCCCCCCGAAGGGGCCCCTAGAAAGCAAAACCACCGGCACCCTGCGGGCCCGGTGGCATGACGTCCTTGCGCCAGATCAAACCGCGCCAGATCAGGGCGCCGCGGATCAGTCGTCGCGGTGAACGCGCTCGCGCCGCTCGTGCCGTTCCTGCGCTTCCAGCGTCATCGTCGCGATCGGGCGCGCATCCAGCCGCTTCAGGCTGATCGGCTCGCCCGTCATCTCGCAATAGCCGTATTCGCCATTGTCGATCCGGCGCAGCGCCGCGTCGATCTTGGACACCAGCTTGCGCTGACGGTCGCGGGTGCGCAATTCCAGCGCGCGGTCGGTTTCCTCGCTGGCGCGGTCGGCGATGTCGGGCACGTTGCGCGCCGATTCCGCCAGCCCCTCCAGCGTTTCGGCCGATTGTTCCAGCAGCTCGTTCTTCCAGGCGATCAGCTTGCGCCGGAAATATTCCAGCTGCCGGTCATTCATGAAGGGTTCGTCTTCGGCTGGGCGGTAATCCTCGGGAAGGAAATTCTCGGGTTTCACCATTGAGCCCTCCTTGAAGCCGGTCTGTGCGATGATCCATCCGGTCAACCGCCACGTCTCGGCGGGCTAATACCCGATGTGTCGGGGGTTGTCACTACCCCTAAATCTTCGGTTCACGCCCGCCCACGCCGTCCACCACACCACGGGTTGCGAGCGCGATTGCACCCCGCTAGTGTCGCGCCGCAACCCGCGGCCATCCCAGCGCCGCCCCCCGGCCGCACCCCCGTGCAGCCCCCATGACGGAGCCCCGCGCATGCGTTTCCAATCGACCGAGACCTATGTCGCCCCCCAGGATCTGACCGTGGCCGTGAATGCCGCGGTGGCCCTTGAACGGCCCCTTCTGGTGAAGGGCGAGCCGGGTACCGGCAAGACCGAACTGGCCCGCCAGGTCGCGGCCAGCCTGGGCCTGCCGATGGTGGAATGGAACATCAAATCCACCACAAAGGCGCAGCAGGGCCTGTATGAATATGACGCGGTCAGCCGCCTGCGCGACAGCCAGCTGGGCGATGCCCGCGTCAATGACGTCAAGAACTACATCCGCAAGGGCAAGCTGTGGCAGGCCTTCGATGCGCCCGGCAAGGTGGTGCTGCTGATCGACGAAATCGACAAAGCCGATATCGAGTTCCCCAATGACCTGCTGCAGGAACTCGACCGGATGGAATTCCACGTCTATGAGACCGGCGAGACAATCCGCGCCCGCCACCGCCCCGTGGTGATCATCACTTCCAACAATGAAAAGGAATTGCCCGACGCCTTCCTGCGCCGGTGCTTTTTCCACTACATCCGCTTCCCTGATGCCGAAACCATGCGCCAGATCGTGGCCGTGCATTTCCCCGCCATCAAGGACGCGCTGCTGACCACCGCGCTGACCCAGTTCTATGAAATCCGGGAAACGCCGGGCCTGAAGAAAAAGCCCTCGACCTCGGAAGTGCTGGACTGGCTCAAGCTGCTCCTGGCCGAGGATCTGACCCCTGAGGATCTGAAACGCGACGGGGCAAGCCTGCTGCCCAAGCTGCACGGCGCGCTTCTGAAGAACGAACAGGACGTGCACCTGTTCGAACGCCTTGCCTTCATGGCCCGGCGCCAGGGGCGCTAGGCGCACCAGGGGGCTCTGCCCTCTCTGGCCTGCGGCCATTCACCCCCGAGGTATTTCGGGCAAGATGAAAGACACCCATTCACCTTGCCACAAATACCTCGGGGGGAGTCGCGCAGCGACGGGGGGCAGCGCCCCCCATGCCCCGGTATGACGCATTCACACCACATGCGGTCGCGCCCGGGCCATGGCCCCACCCAGCTTCGACCTAGAACCGGATGAAGGCGAAGGGGGCAAGCGATGAGCGATGACGCGCTGGTAATCTTCACCCCGTCGGGCAAGCGGGGTCGCGTGGCGATCGGCACATCGGTGCTGCAGGCCGCGCGGCAGCTGGGGGTCGATCTTGATTCGGTTTGCGGCGGCCGCGGCATCTGTTCGAAATGCCAGGTGGCGCCCGCATTTGGCGCATTTCCCAAGCATGGCATCACGGTGGGTGCTGCGGCGCTTTCGCCCCCGAACGCGGTCGAGGATCGCTATGACCGGGTCCGCGGCCTGCCGCCGGGGCGCCGCCTTGGCTGCCAGGCGCGGATCATGGCCGATGTCGTGCTGGACGTGCCGCCCGAAAGCCAGGTGCATCGCCAAGTGATCCGGAAATCCGCCACCGAGCGGGTGATGCAGATGGACCCAGCGACACGGCTTTGTTTTGCCGAGGTGGCCGCCCCCGACATGCATGACCCCACAGGTGATTTTCAAAGACTTGCCGCAGCCCTGAAAGAGCAGTGGAGTATCAGTGATCTGCACGCCGACCTTGATGTCTTGCGCAAACTGCAGGCCAGCCTGCGCAAGGGCGGCTGGCAGGTGACCTGTGCCATCCATCACGACCATATGGGCCCGCCCCGATTGATCGGGATCTGGCCCGGCTATCACGAAGGCCCGCTGTTCGGTCTGGCGATCGATCTGGGCTCGACCACCATCGCGGGCCATCTGGTCGATCTTGGCGATGGCCGGGTGCTGGCCTCGTCGGGGATGATGAACCCGCAGATCCGCTTTGGCGAAGACCTGATGAGCCGCGTGTCCCATGCGATGATGACCCCCACCGGCGCGCGGGATATGACGGCCGCAGTGCAGAACGCGCTGGCCGCGCTTGGCCGGGTGCTGGCGGACGAGGCCGGTGTGACGGCGGATGCGATTGTCGAGGCGACCGTCGTCTGCAACCCGGTCATGCATCATCTGCTGCTGGGGATCGACCCGGTCGAACTGGGTCAGGCGCCCTTCGCGCTGGCCAGTTCGGACAGCCTGTCGATCCGCGCCGCCGAGATTGGCCTGACCACGATCGCGCCCGCAGCACGCGCCTATATCCTGCCCTTGATCGCGGGCCATGTCGGCGCTGATGCCGCCGCGGTTGCCCTGTCCGAGGCGCCCGAATCGCAGGACGCCCTGACGCTGATCCTGGATGTGGGCACCAATGCCGAAATCCTGCTGGGCAACCGCAGCCGGGTGCTGGCCTGTTCCTCGCCCACCGGCCCCGCCTTCGAAGGCGCGCAGATCTCCTCGGGCCAGCGCGCCGCGCCCGGCGCGATAGAACGGCTGGAGATCAACCCCGCCACCAAAGAGCCACGCTTTCGCGTGATCGGATGCGATCTGTGGTCCGATGCGCCCGGCTTTGCCAGCGCCGCCCCCGCCATCACCGGCATCTGCGGATCGGGCATCATCGAGGCGGTGGCCGAAATGCGCGCCGCCGGCGTCGTCGATGCCAGCGGGCTGATCGGATCGGCCGAACAGGTGGGCAGCGCGCGTTGTCAGCCGACCGGGCGCACCCAAGAATATGTGATCCATGATGCCAGCGCAGCAGGCGGGCCGCGCATCACCGTCACCCAGGGCGACATCCGCGCGATCCAACTGGCCAAATCGGCGCTTTACGCGGGCGCGCGGTTGTTGATGGATGAAATGGGCGTCGACCGGGTGGACCGGGTCGTGCTGGCCGGCGCCTTCGGGGCCCACATCAGCCCCAAACACGCGATGATCCTTGGGATGATCCCCGATGTGCCGCTGGCGGCCGTCACCTCGGCGGGCAATGCTGCGGGAACGGGCGCGCGCATGGCGCTGTGTTCGGTCAGCGCGCGGCGCGCGATCGAGGCGCAGGTCAAACGCATCACCAAGATCGAAACCGCGATCGAGCCACGATTCCAGGACCATTTCGTCGCCGCCAGCGCCCTGCCCCACGCCACCGCCCCCTTCCCGGAACTGGCCCGGGTTGTGACCCTGCCGGATGTGGCTTTCAACACCCGATCGGGCAACACCGGATCGGGCGGCGAAGGGGGCGGGCGCCGGCGCCGCCGGGGCTGACGCGCGCGCCTTTCGGCTTTGCAGAAATATCCTCGGGGGTGAATGGCCGCAGGCCAGAGGGGGCAGACAGCCCCCTTGCCCGCCCCCCGCTTGCCCGCCGCCCCTGTCGGGCGCCATTTTTCCCGCCCCGCCGCGCGCCCCCGCTTGACGTCGCCCGCGCCATCGCTTACCTGTCCCACCCACGCGGGTGTAGCTCAATGGTAGAGCCGCAGCTTCCCAAGCTGAAGACGAGGGTTCGATTCCCTTCACCCGCTCCATCCCCCGAAACCTGCCGATCTTTCCCGCTGGCTTGGGCCTGCGCCTTTCGCTATCACCGTCGCACAATCTCAACGGACAGGAGACGGCGATGGCCGATATCAAACGCATCGAATGCGGCGCCCGCATGAGCGAGGCCGTGGTCTACAACGGCATGATCTGGCTTGCCGGCCAGGTCGGCGCGCCGGGCAAAAGCGTGACCGAACAGACCACCGAAATCCTGGCCTCGATCGACCGGCTGCTGGCCGCGGCCGGGTCGGACAAGACCCGCATCCTGTCGGCGCAGATCTGGCTGGCCGATATCGCCGATTTCGCCGAGATGAACGCGGTCTGGGATGCCTGGGTGCCGCAGGGCCACTGCCCCGCCCGCGCCACCGGCGAGGCCAAGCTGGCCACCCCGGATTATCGCGTGGAAATCATCGTCACCGCCGCGCAGGCCTGACCGACGGGGCGGGCCCGTGCGCCCTGTTCCCCGCAATGGGCCCCGCAATGGGCGGTGCGCGCTTTTCATTCACGCGCCGCTCGCCTAAAGGGATCGAACCGGCGGGATGACCCCGCGACGAAAGAAAGCCCCTGATGCAGACCATCACCACCACCGACGCCCTTGCCGCCTTTTGCGAACAGGCGAAAACCCAAGCCTACGTCACCGTCGACACCGAATTCCTGCGCGAACGGACCTATTGGTCCAAGCTCTGCCTTGTGCAGATGGCGCTGCCGGGCAAGGACGGCGCGGCCGTGCTGGTCGACCCGCTGGCCGATGGCCTGTCGCTGGAGCCGCTCTATGACCTGTTCCGCCATGAAGGCACGGTCAAGGTGTTCCACGCCGCCCGCCAGGACCTGGAGATCTTCTTTACCGAAGCCGGGGTCTTCCCCAAGCCGCTGTTCGACACCCAGATCGCCGCGATGGTCTGCGGCTTTGGCGAACAGGTGGGCTATGAAACGCTGGTCAAGAAGATCGCGCGTCAGGCGCTGGACAAGACGTCGCGGTTCACCGACTGGTCGCGCCGCCCGCTGACCGAGGCGCAGCTGGTCTATGCGCTGGCGGATGTGACCCATCTGCGGGTGATCTATGAATTCCTGTCCAAAGAGCTGCAGAAATCCGGCCGCGAAGCCTGGGTCGAGGAGGAAGAGGCGATCCTGCTGTCACCCGAAACCTATATCACCCGCCCCGAAGAGGCCTGGCAGCGCGTCAAGACACGCACCACCTCGGGGCGGTTCCTGGCGATCGTGCGCGAACTGGCGCGCTTCCGCGAGGCCCATGCCCAGGCCCGCAACATCCCCCGTTCGCGCATCTTCAAGGATGATGCGCTGCTGGAACTGGCCTCGACCAAGCCGACCTCGCTGGAGGAACTGGGAAAGTCGCGCCTGCTGCTGCGCGAGGCGCGCCGCGGTGACATTGCCGATGGCATCCTGGCCGCAGTGAAAGCCGGGCTTGAGGCCCGCCCCGAAACCTTCCCCAAGGTCGAGGAGGAAGCCGCCCAGCTGCAGGTCAACACCGCGCTGGCCGATCTGCTGCGGGTGCTGCTGAAGGCAAAATCCGAAGAGGCGGGCGTCGCCGCCAAGCTGATCGCGACGTCATCGGATCTGGACCGGATCGCGGCGGGCAAACGCGACGTGCCCGCGCTGACCGGCTGGCGCCATGAGGTCTTTGGCCACGACGCGCTGCGCCTGGCGCGTGGGGAAATCGCCCTGACCGCCGCGGGCGGCGCAGTGCGGGTGGTGGTGGCCTAGCCCCGGCCCGCGTCCCGGCCTGTCACGACACAAAACGCGCCCCGGGCCCATGCACCGGGGCGGCGGCGGGGCCGGGTTCAGCGGCTGACGGCGCGCGAATTGCCCGCGCCGGTCACCACGATGCGCTGCACCCCGGCCAGGCGGATGGTCGACAGATGCGTGGCCACCGTCACCTCACGCGATTGCGGGGTGGATACGCGCGTGGCGGCGGGTGTGCCGGGGGCCGGTTCGGCCAGGGCAAAGCGATAGGTCAGCACGCCATCGACCGGAAGCCCGTCGTTTTCGGGCACCAGTTCGGCATCCCACCAGCCTTGGGTCGGCGGCAATCCGGCGGCGAAGATGATCGCGCCGCCGGGGGTCTGGCGGACCTCCAGCCGGGTGACCTCGGCCACCAGCGCGCGCGCATCGCCCGGCCGCCCGGTATCGGTCTGCACGACCGCCGCCGGGGCGGCTTCGGACCGGCCAAACCAGTTGAACGGGTTCAGGCGGCTTTCGCCGACCCGGTCACACCCGGACAGCGACAGCGCCACAGACAGCGCGAGCAGGACGGGAAGCTTCGACGTCATGGGCCCTCCGGGTGCAATTGCCCCCCTTGGGTAGCCGATCGGAAGGGTTTTGAAAAGGCCGCCACTGGACCTTGGGCCACGCCGGCGCTAGCACAAGGCAAACCGGAAAAAGGAACGCGCCATGGCCACCCCCGCCTTTGAGGAGATCGCCGAGACCTTCGAATTCCTGGACGACTGGGAAGACCGCTATCGCCATGTGATCGAACTGGGCCGCGCCATGCCCGCGCTGGACGAGGCGCTGCGTGTGCCCGCGATCAAGGTGGAAGGCTGCGCCAGCCAGGTCTGGCTTTTGCCGCGGATTGACGGCACCGGCCCCGGCGCGCGGTTCGATTTTCAGGGCGAAAGCGATGCAATGATCGTGCGCGGTCTGATCGCGGTGCTGCATGCGCTGTATGCCGGGCTGACGGTGGCCGAGGTGGGCCAGGTCGATGCCGCCGCGGAACTGGGCCGGCTGGGGCTGAACGATCACCTGTCCGCGCAGCGGTCGAACGGGCTGCGCGCGATGGTCGAACGCATCCGGAAACTGGCGGCGGAAACGGCGGCGGGCTGAACGCCCCTGCCCGCCCGCGTGCGGGCAGCCCCTGTGGGCGCCTCCGGCGGGAGTATTTGGGCCAAGAAGAAGCGGTCAGAGAGTAATGGGCCTGCGATCGCCCGCGGCGAAGCGGCGCAGGACGGCCGGATAGAGCTGATGTTCCATTTTCAGCACGCGCGCGGCCAGCGTATCAGCCGTGTCGCCCGGTTCCACCGGCACCCGCGCCTGGCCCAGGATCGGGCCGTCATCCAGAACGGGCGTCACCTCATGCACGGTGCAGCCGGCCTGCGTGTCGCCCGCCGCGATCGCGCGGGCATGGGTGTTCAGGCCCGGATATTTCGGCAAAAGCGAGGGGTGGATGTTCAGCATCCGCCCGGCAAAGCGGTTCACGAAATCCGGGGTCAGCACGCGCATGAACCCCGCAAGGCACAGGATGTCGGGTTCGGCGGCGAGAATCGGCTTGAGAAGTTCGGCCTCGAACGCGGCGCGGTCCTTGCCGAAGGGGCGGTGATCGACCACCGCCGTCGGCACGCCAAGCGCCGCGGCCTTTTCCAGGCCCGAGGCCGCAGGATCGTTCGACACCACCAGAACCGGCCGCGCCGGATGATCGCCCACCATGCTCTCGACCAGGCGGATCATGTTCGATCCGCCCCCCGAGATCAGGATGACGACGCGTTTCACAGCAGGCGGCCCCGATAGCTGACGCCCTGCCCTTCGGTGACGGTGCCGATCACGGTGACAATTTCGCCCTGCGTTTCCAGCAGGTTGCGCAGCGCCTCGGCGCGGTCGGGGGCGACGACGCAGATCATGCCGATGCCGCAGTTGAAGGTCTTGAGGAGTTCAGCCTCGGCCATATTCGCGGTTTCGGCCAGCCAGCGGAAGACCGGCGGCAGCTGCCAGGACGACAGGTCGATCGTCGCGCCAAGCCCCTCGGGCAGGACGCGGGGCAGGTTTTCGGTCAGCCCGCCGCCGGTGATATGGGCCAGCGCATGCACGCCGCCCGCCCGCACCGCCGCCAGCGCCTGTTTGACATAGAGCCGGGTCGGCGCCAGCAGGGCCGCGCCAAGGCTGCCCTCGGCGAAGGGCGCGGCGGCGTCCCAGCCAAGGCCGGAAAGTTCAACCACCTTGCGCACGAAGGAATAGCCGTTGGAATGCATCCCGTTCGAGCCCAGCCCCAGCAGGACATCGCCCGCCTGCACGCCACTGGGCAGATCGGCGCCGCGTTCCATCGCACCCACGGCAAAGCCGGCAAGGTCGAAGTCGCCCTTGTGATACATGCCCGGCATTTCCGCCGTTTCGCCCCCGATCAGCGCGCAACCCGATTGCGCGCAGCCCTCGGCGATGCCGTTGATGATGCGGGTAGCCTGATCGACATCCAGCTTGCCGGTGGCAAAGTAATCCAGGAAGAACAGCGGCTCGGCCCCCTGGCAGACCAGGTCGTTCACGCACATCGCCACCAGATCGATGCCGATCGTGTCGACATTGCCGGTGTCGATCGCGATGCGCAGCTTGGTGCCCACGCCATCGGTCGCGGCGACCAGCACCGGATCGGTATAGCCCGCGGCCTTCAGATCGAACAGCGCGCCGAAACCGCCCAAGCCCGACATCGTGCCCGTGCGCGCGGTGCGTTTCGCCGCCGGCTTGATCCGTTCCACCAATGCATTGCCCGCATCGATATCGACGCCTGCATCGGCATAGGTCAGCCCGTTCTTGCCCTCACTTGCGCCCGTGCTCATCGTCGCGAACTCCGCCTGAAACCCCGTTGCCCGCGCCTTAGCGCAATGACCGCGCGGGGGCAACGGATATGGCCCGAACGGCCCGATATTCTTGCACCGCCGATATTCTTGACCCGGCGCGGCAATCTGCTAGGCAAGGATCAGACCTTGGGGGCCTGTAGCTCAATGGTCAGAGCAGGGCGCTCATAACGCCTTGGTTGGGGGTTCGAGTCCCTCCGGGCCTACCAAACCAACACAAAAACAATTTCTTTTTAAAGGCTTGATTGGGATTCCGGACCACGACATCATCGTCATAGTCCATCTTGGGACCGATTGAAAACAACCGGCGACGCCCCATGGCGAAGGCTGCAAACCCGGTCCGCTCGACGCCTTCTGTGTCGATTTCGGACGTCTTCGCCGCTGACTGGGCCATCGTCGACATGAATTCATATTGTGTCGAACCACACGTGACGAGTTCACCCGCGGTGGCCTGTCCGAATTCCATGCTGAGAGCGACCTGCTTTGCCCTGACGATCGGCAAGACTAGCTTGGACGACCTATTTCCGGACCCTGCTCCACCGGCCCTCTGGCGATGCGAGGGCCTTGCCATCTTCCCATGCAGGCCAGGTTGCGGCGCATATCTCATCGCGAGCAAGCTCCTCCATGAGATCGTCAAGAATTGACATCGAAACGAATGCAGGTCCCTTTTTTGCAGGCTGCCAGAAAATTGAAAGACGCCCATTGATCATCTGGTCATTCGCGGGACCAAGGCCGTGCATGAGGGTACTGCCCGAGCGGTCGCGACCCTCGACTTGGACGGCACGCCAGATATTGGCTACAAACGCGCCCAGAGAGCCAGTGTTCAGCTTTTTCTTCTGCTTCGTCTCGGCGCTTTGCCAAAACGCGCGACATGGTCATCAAGGCGTTGGGTTTCCTTGGTGTCGGGACCGAGGAAGGCGTCAGGATCGCGGCAAACGCCTTCTTGCCCTGCACCTGCAGCTGCCTTCCTTCATCCACAGGTCTTCGTCCTCGGGCGGTTGCGGCGAAGGGCGGCTTTGGGTGATGACGGGCGGGTTTTATCGATGGCCGCATCGTCGGTGATCGTGGTCTGGGTATCCCGGCGACCCAGCAGCGTCTGGACATCCGGCAGTGCCTTAGTGTCTTCGCGCGGCCCCGGTTTGAACTGCTGTGGGTTCTGTTTCGGAAAAAATGCAGGTTGTCCCCATACCCAGGCAACAGCGCCTGCGGTCGTATCACTTCAAGATATTTCTGCAGCAGCTCCGACGCCGCGGCGCCAAGATCGATACGCAGATCATTGTCCCGTGGGGTGGCTCGGACAGCAACGTGATTGCGTTTCGAACCCCTGTCGATCTGCAGGATGATGATTTCGAGCTCCTGGAAGCCCGATGATCGCCGGTGGTGTCAGCAGAGCGAGAGAACGCGCGGCCAGATGGCTGCGTGGCAAGGGAACACGAAAATACGCCAGGCATGTTCGATGTCCCTGCGGAACCCGGGCATTTCCGAACGTGAAGTGCCGCCTATATAGCCCATGTGAACAACTGGGGGCCGCGCCATGAAGATCAACGAAGACCTGACAAAACCCGTCATGTTGGATGCCGGGGCGATGGAATGGGTGCCAAGCCCCGCTGCCGGCGTGGATCGCCGGATGCTCTATCGGGAAGGGGCCGAGGTTGCACGCGCCACATCCATCGTGCGCTATGCCGCGGGCAGTGCCTTTCCCCCGCATGTGCATTCCGGGGGCGAGGAGATCCTGGTCCTGTCCGGCACGTTTCAGGATGAACATGGCGACTATCCTGCGGGCAGCTATTTTCGCAACCCGCCCGGCACCGCACACAGCCCCGCCGCGGCCGAGGGCTGCGAGATCTTCGTGCGACTTTGGCAATTCCGGCAGGGGGACGGGGCGCAGATCGTGCGGCAGCCGGGCGAGGGGGACCCATTGCCCCCGCGCCAAGGCGTTGCCGCGTCGCGCCAGCTGTTCGATGATGGGGCCGAGAGGGTCGTGATCGAAAGCTGGGCCGCGGGTGCCGCGGTGACGGTCCCGAACCGCCGCGGGCTGGAGTTTCTGGTCCTGTCGGGCAGCATGACCGTCGAGGGGCAGGCGACCCTGTCGGCGCAAGGATGGGGGCGTCTGCCCGCAGGCCAGGATCTGACCGCGACGGCTGGCGCCGAGGGGGCCAAGATCTGGATCAAGGATGCCCCCCTTCAGCACCCCGATGTGCTGACGATGCCGGTCTGATCCGGGGGCGGGAATGACCAGGACAACCGTCGCCATCATCGGCGCAGGCCTTGCCGGCCTGAACGCCGCGCGGCTGCTGCACCGGGCCGGGGTGGACTTTCAGCTTTTCGAGGCACGCGATCGGGCCGGTGGACGCATCCTGACGGTGGATGCGTCAGGGGTGCCAGCCGAGGATGGCTTTGACCTTGGCCCCTCCTGGTTCTGGCCGCAGATGCAGCCCGGGATCGGCGATCTGGTGGCCGCGCTTGGTCTGCCCAGCTTTGCCCAGCACAGCACAGGCGATTTTGTCTTTGAACGCAGGAGGGGCGAAAGCCCGCACTGCATGCCGGGCATGGCGCAAGAGCCGCCGTCAATGCGCCTTGTCGGCGGGACGGCGGCACTGGTGCGCGCCCTGTTGCGTGACCTTCCGCAGGCGGCGCTGCAGTTTGGCACGCCGGTCACCGCCCTTCGTCTTGGTCACGCTGGGGTCGAGGTGACGGCGGGCGGGCAGAGGCTTGAAGCCCGACATGTCATCGTGGCCATGCCGCCGCGCCTGTTGGCGGAAAAGGTCGCGCTGCACCCAGCGCCCCGGCCGCAAGACCTTGCGCGGTGGAAGGCCACGGCGACCTGGATGGCCCCGCATGCCAAGGTGATGGTCCTTTACGACCGCCCATTCTGGCGCGAGGCGGGTTTTTCGGGCATGGCGCAAAGCCTGGTCGGCCCGTTGGCCGAAATCCATGATGCGACCACGGCCAGCGGCAAAGCAGCCCTGTTCGGCTTTGCCGCTGTGCCCGCCACACACCGCGCTACAATCGGCGAGGACGCCCTGACCCGCGCGGTGATCCAGCAAGTCACGCGGCTCTTCGGCCCCGAGGCTGCGGCACCCCGCGCGACCTTGGTCATGGACTGGGCCGCCGACCCCTGGACGGCCACGGTTGCCGATCGCACACCCACGGGCCACCCCGCGCCTTGGCCGGGGAATTGGGTGACCGGCGACTGGGCGGGGCGCCTGATCATGGCGGGCAGTGAAACAAGCCCGGTCGAGCCCGGTTATCTGACAGGGGCGGTGGAGGCGTCAGAGCTGGCTGTCGCCCGGGTTCTGGGTTTGTAGAACTCTGGCCGGGTTTGCGCATGCACAACCGCGGTCGACTTGGGGTCCTTCGCGAAAGGCGTGACCATTCGACCCGTTGCAGACAGTCGCGTAATCTGGCGGCATTTCGATCCCCACCAAGCGAAAAGGCGATCCGCCGGGTCGCTTGGCCGCGTCCGTGAGGACGGTGCTGAAGCAGGCGGAGGTGCTTGTCACCAAGTTGAGCTGATGATTTCTCGCAGAGACGTTGGGTTCCGCAACTTCAGGCCGCCGGGGGCTTTTCGCACAGGTCCGTCAGGACATCGGCCGCAATCTCGAATGAACGGACCCGGGCTGTGTGGTCGTGGATCATTCCGGTGATCATCAGCTCATCGGGGCGGAAGGTGTCGATCAGCGCAGCAAGCTGGTCGCGCACCGTCGCGGCCGCGCCGGTGGCGGAACAGGACAGGGCCTGACGCACCTGGGCCAGGATCGGCGCGGGGATGTCGCGATCCAGATCGCGGGTCGGGTGCGGCAGCTTGCCGGGCTGCCCCGTGCGCAGCCGCGCGAAGGCCAGCATCTGTGACGATCGCAGGAATGCCGCCTCGTCATCGCTGTCGGCGGCACAGACGCCCGCCGCCATCATCACATAGGGTCGTTCCAGCCGATCCGAGGGCCGGAAGCTGCGACGATACACCTCCAGCGCCTGGCCCAGCATGGCGGGGGCGAAATGCGAGGCAAAGGCATAGGGCAGGCCCAGATAGGCCGCCAGCTGCGCACCATAAAGGCTGGATCCCAGGATCCAGACCGGGACATGGGTGCCGGTTCCCGGGATGGCGCGCACGGGCGCGGCGGCGGTGCCATTGCCATTGCCGAAATAGCCGATCAGTTCCTGCACATCGTGGGGGAAGCTGTCTTCGGGCGCCATATGGCGGCGCAAGGCGCGGGCCGTGGCCATGTCGGTGCCGGGCGCGCGCCCCAGCCCCAGATCGATCCGCCCGGGATACAGCGTCGCCAGCGTGCCGAACTGTTCCGCAATGACCAGCGGCGCGTGATTCGGCAGCATGATGCCGCCTGCGCCGATCCGCATCCTTCGGGTCTGGCTTGCCACATGGCCGATCAGCACGGCGGTGGCGGCACTGGCGATGCCCGGCATGTTGTGATGCTCGGCCAGCCAATAGCGGTGATAGCCGAAGCCTTCGGCCGCGCGGGCAAGATCGACGGTCGCCGCCAGCGCATCGGCTGCGGTGTGCCCCTCGGGGATGGGGGACAGGTCAAGAAGTGAAAAATGCTGCATCAAACCTCCGTCCGGACCAAGCTAATCATCCTGCGCGCCAAGGCCAAGGGGATTTGGCCGGTTCGGCCACCGGGTCCTGCGCGAGGCGTCATGCGGGGGCGGGGCGGTTGCCTTTTGCGCAAAGCATCTTAGGATGCGCGCGGTATTGACACCAACGTTGACCTTTCCTGGCCGGGCTGGACCATGACCCCCTATTCCAATCTCTCGGCCATCTTTCCCCTGCTTGTCGGCTTCAGGGCAAACAATGTCTAAGGGTTGCCGGATCGCATGACGCGCTTGGCAACCCGGATCTGACCTGAACCTTTGATTGCCCCCGCCGCCGCGCGTGGGGCGCTGCCTTGCAGGATCTGACATGACTTTCTGGACCACCCTTGCCCGCGCCGGGACGGCGTCGGGGGATGACATTCTTTTGCGCCAGCGCGGTGCGATCTTCGAAATCCGCTATAACGGGATCGAGCTGATGTCGAACCTTAACCACCAGTCCGAGGATCAGCTGGCCCGGCGCAGCCTGCGCCGGATGGACTTTCGCGCCCGCAAGATCCTGATCGGGGGGCTGGGGCTTGGCTTCACCCTGCGCGCGGTGCTGGATCTTGCGCCCGCGGATGCACGCGTCACGGTCTGTGAGTTGATCCCCGAGGTCGCCGCCTGGAACCGTGGCCCGCTGGCGCATCTGGCGGATCACCCGCTGGACGATCCGCGCACCCACCTGCGGATCGAGGATGTGCAGGCGCATCTTGCGCAAAGTCCCGGGGCCTATGACCTGATCCTGCTGGATACGGACAATGGCCCCGATGTCCTGGTCCGGACCGAAAACACCGGGCTTTACCACGACACCGGCCTTGCGATGGTGGCCAAGGCGCTGACCCAAGGGGGATTGGCGGTTTTCTGGTCGGCCACCGCCTCGCCCGAATTTGAAGGCCGGCTTTCCGCCCACCCCTGGGCCTGGCTGCGCGAGGATATTCCGCTGGTGCCCGGGCGGGGCGACGCCACGCATCACATCTATAGCTGCAGCCGGGACGCGGCCCTGTTACACAGGCGCAAGGCCGCCTGAGAGGGGGGCGGGCACGGGCGGTCCGGGCAGTTTTGGGGGCAGGAAGCAATGGTCAAGGTTCCGACATCGCGCGTTGACAAGTTGTTGTCCTCGATGGGTTATGGCTCGCGCAACGAAATGGCGCGGCTGGCCAGGGCGGGCGGCATCACGCTGGACGCGGCCCCGCTTCGGGATGTCAGCAAACGCATCCCCGTCACGCCGGATCTGCCCGCCCGCATGAAGATCGACGGCGAAGCGCTCGACCCGCTTGCGGGTCTGGTGATCCTTTTGAACAAGCCCTTGGGGATGACCTGTTCGCACAAGGAAGATGGGCCGCTGGTCTATGACCTGCTGCCCGCGCGGTGGCGACGGCGGGAACCGGCGATCTCGACCATCGGTCGTCTGGACAAGCAAACCACAGGTCTTCTGTTGCTGACCGATGATGGCGACCTGCTGCACCGGGTCATCAGCCCCAGGCGCCACGTCAAGAAGACCTATCGCGCCAAGCTGGCCCGCCCGCTTGATGGCACCGAGGGCGCGCTGTTTGCCTCGGGTCAATTGATGCTGGAAGGCGAGGACAAGCCCCTGGCGCCGGCCGAACTGGCGGTCGTCTCGGCAACCGAAGCCCTGCTGACCGTGACCGAGGGGCGATATCACCAGGTGCGCCGCATGTTCGCGGCCACCGGCAACCACGTCGAGGACCTGCACCGCGAACGTCTGGGCGGTTTGACGTTACCGGACGCGATGGCCCCGGGTCAGTGGAAGCTGCTGACGGACGCAGAGATCGCATTGATCTTTGCGTAACCCCAATTGCCCTGCGCCCCAAGCGTCGCGGGCCTTCCCCAGCGCTGCAAGGCCGGATGTCGCGGTTCAGGCAGCGTCTGCCACGGGCGGGGCTGGTAGCTGGTGCCGCTGCGTCAGGCCATGCGGCAGGCCACGTCCAGCATGCGGTTGGAAAAACCCCATTCGTTGTCATACCAGCCGAACACGCGCAGCATGCCGGCCTGCGTGACCCGCGTTTCCGACGTGGCCATGATGATGCTTTCGGGCCGCGCCCGCAGATCGGATGATACCAGCGGCAGATCGGTGGCGCCGATCACCCCGCCAGCCGCGTGGAAGGCCGCATTGACCGCCGCCACGGTCGCGGGACGTTCGGTCATCACCACCAGATCCACCGCCGAGACGCTGGCCGTGGGCACCCGCACGGCCGATCCCTCGATCCGCCCGGCGATCTGCGGCAGGACGCGGTCCAGCAAGCGCTGCGCGCTGGTGGTGGTGGGCACCATCGACAGCGCCGCCGCGCGCGACCGGGCGTAATCGGCGGCTGGCGCATCCACCGTGGGCTGGCTGCCGGTGTAGCAATGGATCGTGGTCATCGATCCGGTCACGATGCCCCAGTTTTCGTGGATCAGCCGCGCCAGCGGCGCCAGCGCATTGGTGGTGCAGGACGCGTTGGACACGATGCGCTGATCGGTCAGCGCCGCCTCATTCGCGCCCAGAACCACCGTCAGGTCCGCCGCCGCCGACGGACCCGAGATCAGCACCCGCCGCGCACCCGCCGCCAGGCCCCGCCCCGCCACCGCCGCACTGTCAGCACGGCCAGTGCATTCCATCACGACATCCACGCCCGACAGGTCCAGCCCCGACAGGTCGCCGCTGCGCGCAAGCGGGATCGCGCGCCCGTTCACAACCAGCGCGCCTGCGTCCAGCGTGGCCGTGCCGGGGAACGGGCCAAAGACGCTGTCATATTGAAACAGATAGGCGCACATGTCGGGCGCGGCGATGTCGTTGATGCCCGCGATCTCCAGCCCCGGCCAGCGATCGGGCCGCAGCGCCCAGGCGCGCAGCACCGACCGCCCGATCCGCCCGAACCCGTTGATGAACACCCGCATGATCCGCCTCCGCGCCGTTTCGCGGCGGAGGCTATGCCCGCCGCGGGCCAAGCTCAAGCGGCCATCGTGCAGGACAGGTGGCGGAAATGGCGACCCCGGAAGGAATCGAACCCTCAACCTGCCGATTAGAAGTCGGCTGCTCTATCCAGTTGAGCTACGGGGCCATTCGTGCCCTTTTGGGCCAAGCCCGCGCGTCGCGCAAGGCCCCTGTGGTCAGATCGCGCGGGTCATGAAGACGCTGTTGGGATCGGGGCCATAGCCTTCAAAGGGGCCGCATTCCACGAAACCTGCCTGCGTATAAAGCGCGCGCGCCGCCGCGAAGGACGGCTGGGCGCCGGTTTCCAGACTAAGGCGCGCGAATCCGGCGGTGCGGGCGTGGGCCATCAGATGGTCCAGCAAGTGCCGCGCCAGCCCCCTGCCCCGCGCCTCGGACAGGACATGCATCGATTTGATCTCGGCATGGGTCGCATCGATGCGCTTGAAGGCACCCATGCCCAGCGCCACGCCCGCCTCACGCATCACGAAGAACCAGATGCCCGGTGCGGCCAGCGCATCGGCGGGCAGCATGTGGATCGATTCGGGCGGGGTGTCGGCATGCATCGCCTGGGTATGACGGGCGTGCAGCAGGGCCAGATCGGGCTGCACCGGATGTTCCTGCGTGATGGTGATCATGGCTGCACCCTTTCGCCGACCGCATGTCGGCGCGGTTGTGCCAAGATCGGCCGGGCGCGGCAAGACCTGCCCGGCGCGATCAGTCCCGGTCTAGGGCGCGGGCGGCACCGGCAGACAGTCGGCGGGCAGTTGCAAAAGCCCCGCGCCAAAGACCGCATCAGGCCCCGGTTCGCCCAGATCGCGCGCGGCGGCGCGCAGCCGCTCGATCACGGCCTGCGCATCCAGGTCGGGCTCTGCCTCGCGCAGGATCGCGGCGGCGGCGGTGACGAAGGGCACCGCGAAGGACGTCCCCGTCTTGTGTCGCGCGCCGCTGACCGAGGCCGCCGTCCAGACATCGACCCCGGGCGCGGCCAGGTCGATATGCGGCCCCTGCGCGGCGCGGCGATAGACGCGGCCGTCGCGATCCACCGCCGTGACCGCGATTACCGGGTCATAGGCGGCCGGAAAGGCCGGTTCCGCCCGCGGCCCGCCATTGCCCGCCGCCGAGACCAGGACGATATCGCGGTCCACGGCAAGACGGGTGACCATCTCTTCCAGAACCGCGTTCGAGGGGCCCGCCAGGCTCAGGTTGATCACGCGCGCCCCGGCATCGGCCAGAAAGCCCAGCGCCTCGATCAGGTTGACGACATCGGCGCGCTCATCCCCGCGGTCGCGATAGAAGGCATCGACCGCCACCAGCCGCGCCCCGGGCACCAGCCCCGGTGACCGCGTTGCCGGATCGCCGACCAGAAGCGCCGCCACCGCCGTGCCGTGAATGGCGCGCGACGGGTCCATCCGGTCGGCGGACAGGCGGTGCAGTTCCAGCTGCGCACCAGCGAATGTGGCGTGGTTTTCGTTGATGCCGGTGTCGATCATGCCGATCGTCACGCTGCGCCCGCAACTGGCTGCGGCGCGGTCGGGAAAGCGCGGCCAGTCGATCACCTCGCGCGCCGGGCAATCGGCGCCCCGGCACCCCTCAAAGGCCTGTTCCGCCCGGTAGTAATGGTTGAAATCGGCCGCCTGCCCGGACGGTCGCGCGCGCACCGCGGCACGCGCCTGTTCCAGCGTCTGCCCGCGCGGGATCGCCAGCCGGTGCGCGGTCAGCCCAAGCCCCGGCACCGTCTGTTCTGACAGCACCGCAAAGCCCTGTTCGGTCAGCGCGGCCAGATCATCGGCGGCAAGGCCCAGCGCCACGATCTCGGCGGGGGCAAAGGCGGGGGGCGGCGGCGGGGGGGCGCTGCGGCGCGCCGGGGCCTGCGGCACACGGGTCGCGCGCGGCAGCAGGCGCCAGCCATCGCCATCGGTTTCGCGCCCACCCGACGGGCTGGCGCCGCTGCTTCTGTCGTCGTCGTCGTCGTCATCATCATCGTCGCCGTCATCATCGCCACCGTCATCGTCGTCATCGGCCCAGGCCGTGGCGACAAAGCCCGCCTCGGGCCAGACCACCGGCGGCAGGGCAAAGGCCGAGATCAACAGCAGCGGCAGCAGCAAAGGGGGGCGAAACGGCATGGCGAAATTCCTTCTGGCAAGCGGTCACTATCGCGAATACGTTCTGGGCGTGCATTTATTCCCCTGTGCCCGCAAGGCAACCCGGACAGGCTACGTCATATGGGCGATTCCTTTGAAACCGAACTGATTGCGCTATTGCCGAATCTGCGGCGCTTTGCGCTGTCGCTGTGCCGGCGTGGCGATCTGGCCGATGATCTGGTGCAGATCACCGTCGAAAAGGCGCTGGCCGCGCGTGACCGGCGCGACCCCGACCTGCGGCTGGATGCCTGGACCTTCCGTATCCTGCGCAACGCCTGGATCGACATGACCCGCCGCAACCGCACCCGCGGCACCGAGATCGACGTGACCGACGCCCCCGAATCCGCCACCGTCGACGGCGCGGGCGTCACCGAAAGCCGCCTGATGCTGAGCGCGACCGAGGCGGCGATCGCCGAACTGTCCGCCGATCACCGCGAGGTGCTGGTGCTGGTGGCCTATGAAGACCTGTCCTATGCCGAAGCGGCCGAGGTTCTGGGCGTGCCCAAGGGCACCGTCATGAGCCGCCTTGCCCGCGCCCGCGTAGCGCTTGCAGAAAAGTTGGGAATAAAATGACCGCTGCCGCGTTATCGCAGCGGATCAAGGAGAAGCGCAATGGCCAAAGCCACCCCCCAGACAGCCCCGGGCGATGACCTGCTGATGGCCTACGCCGATGGCGTGCTGGATGACGCCACCGCGCGCGACGTCGAGGCGGCAATGGCCGCCGACCCTGACATCGCGGCACAGGTCGCGATGTTTGCCCGCACCGCAGAGCTGCTGCGCGCCGATGCCGCCCGCCCGGCCCCGCCCGTCCCTGATGCGCTGCGCGCCCGGATCGAGGCGACGCTGGCCGCCGCGCGCCAGACACCCGGCGCCGCCGCTGCCCCCGCCCCAACCTCTGCCGGGGCGACGATCCTACCGTTCCTGCGCCGTGCCGCACCCGCGGCTGCCGCACGACCGGCTGCCGCACGACCGGCCGCCGCACGGCTGGCGCTGGCGGCATCCATCGCGCTGGCGGTGGGCCTGGGCGCGGGGTTCTGGGCCGGGCAGACCGGCAAGCCGCAGGGCGTGACCGGCGGCCTGCGCATCGCCGCGCTGGACAGCCCCGATCTGCCCGCCACGCTGGCCAGCCTGCCCTCGGGTCAGGTCGCCACGCTGCCCAACGGCGACCGCATCGCCGCAATCGCCAGCTTCCGCAACGGGGCGGGCGAATTCTGCCGCGAATTCGAACAGGACGGGGTGGATGGCCGGACGCTGGTTTCCGTGGCCTGCCACGGCGGCGCGGATTGGGATATCCGCTTGGCCATCGCCGCGCCGCGCGCGGATGCGCAAAGCTATGCCCCGGCCTCGTCGCTGGAAACGCTGGATGCCTTCATGGCCGCGACCGAGGCCGGCGCGCCGATGCCCCCCGACGAGGAGCAGGACGCGCTGGACGCGCTACGCTGACCCGCCCGCGGGCAGCGCGCGACGCCGATCAGCGCGCGCTGATGCCCCGCAGCCGGTCCGAGCGGCGGCGCAGCAATTCAACCGTGGTCAGAAGCGCGATCGAGATCACCACAAGGATCGTCGCCACCGCCAGGATCGCCGGGCTGATCTGTTCGCGGATGCCGTTCCACATCTGCCGCGGGATCGTCTGCTGGCTGTGATCGGCCACGAACAGCACCACCACCACCTCATCGAACGAGGTGACGAAGGCAAACAGCGCCCCCGAGATCACGCCCGGCAGGATCAGCGGCATGATCACCTTGAAGAAGGTCGTGCGCGGATTGGCCCCCAGCGAGGCCGCCGCCCGGGACAGGCTTTGATCAAAACCCACCAGCGTCGCGGTGACGGTGATGATGACAAAGGGAATGCCCAGCGTGGCGTGGGCCAGGATGATGCCGGGATAGGAATTGGCCAGACCCGTTTTTGAATAGAAGAAGAACAGCCCCGTCGCGGTGATGATGATCGGCACGATCATCGGCGAGATCAGCACCGCCATGATCGCCCGCCGGAACGGCATTTCCGGGCGCGACAGGCCCAGCGCCGCCAGCGTGCCCAGCACGGTCGCCAGCAGCGTCGAGAAAAAGCCGATGATGATGGAATTCTTGGTGACCTGCATCCATTGCGCATTGCGCCAGAAATCCCCCCACCAGGCCGCATCGCGCGGCGCATCGGGTGCCTGCATGCCGAAGGTCAGCAGGCTGTCATACCAGCGCAGCGAATAGCCTTCGGGATCAAGCGCCATCATCTTCTCGGTGAAGGTGAAATAGGGCTCGGCGTTGAACGACAGTGGCATGATGATCAGGATCGGCGAGATCAGGAACAGGAAGATCAGCGCGCAGATCACCAGATAGGTGTAATGCCAGAGCTTTTCGAGCGGGCTTGCATAGGCGGGAAGCGCCATTCGGGTCGGTCTCCTGTCTTCTCGCGGCCGGGGGCGCGGCCCCCGGACCCCCGGAGTATTTCAGCCAAGAAGAAGCCGGATCAGCCCAGCTTCAGATTGTCGATGCCCACGAGCTTGTCGTAGAGCCAGTAAAGGATCAGCACGCCCCCCAGAAGCAGGCCCGCAAGCGCCGCCGCCAGTGACCAGTTCAGCGATTTCTGCATGTGGAAGGCGATCAGGTTCGAGATCAGCTGGCCATCCGCGCCGCCCACAAGCGCGGGGGTGATGTAGTAGCCGACCGCCAGGATGAAGACCAGAAGCGCGCCCGCGCCGATGCCCGGCAGGGTTTGCGGCAGGTAAATCCGGCGGAAGGCGGTCCAGCTGGTGGCGCCCAGCGAACGGGCCGCGCGCACATAGCTGGGCGGGATCGGGCGCATGACCGAATAAAGCGGCAGCACCATGAAGGGCAGCAGGATATGGGTCATGGCGATGATCGTGCCCATCTGGTTGTAGATCATCTGGATGCGCCCGTCCGCGCCCACGATGCCAAGGGCGACGAGGGCATTGTTGATCACGCCCTGCTGTTGCAGCAGCACGATCCAGGATGTCGTGCGCACCAGAAGCGATGTCCAGAACGGCAAGAGCACCAGGATCATCAGCAGGTTGGATTTCGCCAGCGGCAGCGTCGCCAGAAGATGGGCGATCGGGAAGGCCAGCAGCAGGCAGGTGAAGGTGATCAGCGCCGAAAGCATCAAGGTGCGCCCGAACAGAAGCTTGTAGACGCGTTGCTTTTCATCAACCTGGACGATCGCGCCGGTCTGATCCCGGGTCAGGTCCAGCGCGGCAAGGTAGAAATCGGCGGTGATCGGGCTAGAGGCCGAGCGCATGGCCCGCCACAGAAGCGGGTCGCCCCAGCCCGCGTCCAGATCCAGGATCGCCTCGCGGTAGGGCGGTTCCAGGCTGTCGGCGCGGCGCGCGGCCGCGGTGAACAGCGACCGTGTGCCCGCCACGTCATAGTTGATGCGGGTTCCGGCTGCGCCGGCGGTGCGTTCGGCGCGCATCTGTTTGAGGTCGGCGGCAAGCGCGGCAAAGGCCGACTCGTCGATCGCCGCGCCGGGGGGATTGTCGTCGAACCATTGCCGCAGCGCGGGGGCGGCATCGGCGAAGGTGGGGTTATAGACCGACTGGAACAGCATCTGGCCGATCGGGACCACGAAGGTAATCAGCACGAACAGGAACAAAGGCGCCACCAGCGCCAGCGCCCTGCGGCGCGCGCGGGTCTGGGATGCGGCCAGCGCCGCCTTGAGCGGGCGGCCATCTGCGGTGGAAAGCGGGGCGGCGGCGTCAGTCATCGGTCATCCTGTGGCAGTCTCGGGCGCGGCGGGCCCGGGCATTTCCTGCGCCCGGGGCCCAAAGTTCAGCGGGCCGGACGCGGCGGGACTGGCGCGGGGCACGGCCCGCGCCGGGCCATGCTACATCGGATCAAGCGCGCGGGCATCCTGGGGATGCCAGCCGATCCGGATGCGCGTGCCCCCGGACAGGCGCGTCTGGCCCAGCGTGTTGCGCATCTTCATCACGAAATCGTCCGACCCCGCCACGCGCAGCCGCGCGCGCAGGATGTCGCCCATATAAATCACCTCCAGCACCTCGGCGTCGATCGTATGGGCGCCGGGGGGCATCATCTCGGGCTTGAATTCCACCCGTTCGGGGCGGATCGAGACCAGCGTCTGCTGGCCGCGCGCCTGGATGTTCACGGGCGTCGCATCGATCAGTTCGCCATTGGCCAGCCGCACCAGGGCGCGGCCTTCGTGGATTTCCTCGATCGTGCCGGGCAGCTTGTTGTTTTCGCCGATGAACTGGGCGACGAAGCTGTTCTGGGGGCGTTCGTAAAGCTCATCTGGGGGGGCAAGCTGCTGGATGCGGCCGTCGTTGAACACCGCCACACGGTCGGACATGGTCAGCGCCTCGCCCTGGTCGTGGGTGACGTAAACCACCGTGATTCCAAGGCTTTCGTGCAGGCGCTTGATTTCGAACTGCATGTGTTCGCGCAGCTGCTTGTCCAGCGCGCCCAGCGGTTCATCCATCAGGACCAGCGCCGGATCGAAGACCAGCGCGCGGGCCAGCGCGATGCGCTGCTGCTGGCCGCCCGACAGCTGCGCGGGACGGCGGTTGGCAAAGGCCCCCATCTGCACCATGTCCAGCGCGCGGGCGATCTTGGCCTCGCGCTCGGATCGGCCCATGCCGCGCACTTCCAGCGGGAAGGACAGGTTTTCCCCCACCGTCATGTGCGGAAACAGCGCGTAATTCTGAAACACCATGCCAATGCCGCGCTTGTGCGGCGGGACCATGTTGATGTTGCGCCCGTCCAGCCGGATTTCGCCGTTGGTCGCGGTTTCAAACCCCGCAAGCATCATCAGGCAGGTCGTCTTGCCCGAGCCCGACGGGCCCAGCATGGTCAGGAACTCTCCCTTGCCGATCGACAGGTTCAGGTCTTTGACGACCAGAGTCTCACCATCGTAACTTTTCTGCACTCGATCAAAAACGACGAAACCATCGTCGGTGGCTGCGGTGGTCAAATGCGGGCTCCCTGTTTGTTCTTGTGATCCTGTTTCCCGTAGCGCCGACTAAAACGGAAGCAGATGCGCATTTCAACCCGTCACACATCCGGGGCCGGGACGCGGGCGGGCACGGGGGGCTTTCGGCGCCGCAAATGGCCCGGATGCGGCAACCTGCGCGCGGGCCGCGACCAAGGGCCGGCCCATCCGAAGCGCGAGTTCGGTCGGCGGGCTGGCGCCGGGGGGATGCGAATCGGCGAATCGTGGCGGGGCCCCTGCCCCCGGCGATGGCAAAGCCACGCGCCGAACCGATCGACGCGGCGCCGTGACCGTCAGACTGTCAGGAAAATGGTGCGGTCGAGAAGACTCGAACTTCCACGGGAGTTACCCCACAGCGACCTCAACGCTGCGCGTCTACCAATTCCGCCACGACCGCACGTCAGGGCTTGGTGGCGGCGTATTAGCCGAGCGGTCCGGCGTTGAAAAGGGAATTTTCGCGCCACCCCCGAAAATCTTGGCCCGCATATCCCGCCCCCCTTCCCGGCCGCCCCGGGCGCAATCAGGCTTGAGCCACGGGCCCCGTTCGCCTAAGCCGGATCTGACCCGATCAGGAGGCGCGCATGGTCGAATGGATCCACTCGGACCGGTTGGTGCCCTATGCAGAGGCGCTGGCCTTCATGGAAGACCGGGCCGCGGCCATCGCGCGCGGTCAGGCCCCCGAGGCGGTGTGGCTGCTGGAACATCCGCCGCTTTATACCGCGGGCACCTCGGCCCGGGCGCAGGATCTGACCGATCCCGACCGCTTTCCGGTGTATCAGGCCGGGCGCGGCGGGCAATATACCTATCACGGACCCGGTCAGCGGGTGGCCTATGTGATGCTGGATCTGAACCGGCGCGGGCGCGATGTGCGCGCCTTTGTGTGCAAGCTGGAACAATGGGTCATCGACACGCTGGCGGAATTCAACGTGCGGGGCGAACGGCGCGGGGGCCGGGTCGGCGTCTGGGTGGTGCGGCCCGACAAGGCGCCCGGCCCCGATGGCACCCCGTGCGAAGACAAGATCGCCGCGATCGGCGTCAAGCTGCGCCGCTGGGTCAGCTTTCACGGCATCTCGATCAATGTCGAACCCGACCTGAGCCATTTTCAGGGCATCGTGCCCTGCGGCATCCGCGACCATGGCGTGACCAGTTTGGTGGACCTGGGCCTGCCTGTCAGCATGGCCGATCTGGACGTGGCGCTGCAGCGGCAGTTCACGGCGATCTTTGGCGATGAGGCAGGGCAAGCCGGGGCGCAAGCGGGGGGCGCGACAGCCTGTCCTATGGAATAAGCCGCGCCGACGCCCTACCTGCCCGGCGTGAACCCCGGCCCGCTTGTGACGGCCGCAGTCCAGAGTGAAGGATCGCCCATGAAGACCCGCGTTATCATCCGCCTCGCCGCCACCCTTGGCGCGCTTGCCCTTGTCACCCCCGCCGCCGCCCAGGATGTCGCCGCGGGCGAAAAGGAATTCGCCAAATGCAAGGCCTGCCACGCGATCGTGGCCGATGACGGCACCGAAATCGTCAAGGGCGGCAAGGTCGGCCCGAACCTGTATGGCGTCGTGGGCCGCAAGGTCGGCGGGCTGGAAGGCTTCAAATACAAGGAATCGATCATCGCCGTGGGCGAATCCGGTCTGGTCTGGGATGAGGCCGAACTGGCCGCCTACATGACCGATCCCAAGGCCTGGCTGGTCGAAAAGACCGGCGATGCCGCGGCCAAGACCGGCATGACCTTCAAGCAGAAGTCGAAACAGGCCGATCTGGCGGCTTATCTGGCCTCGGTCGTGAACTGATCGGCAAGGGATCGGCGCCGGATCGGCGCCGCGAATCCCCCCGCGCGGCGCCCGCACCGGCGCCGCGCCGCATTTCGGCGCCTATTTTTGCACCATTTCCACGCTCGATCATTGCCGATCGCGAAATTGCGTTCTAGAAGAATTCCATGCAAGCCCGGGGCGGGAGACCCGCGGGCCACGCGCGAAATGGGAGATCAGCATGGCGGACGCAGCCGTTCACAGCCATGGTGAACATGACACGCGCGGGTTCTTTACCCGCTGGTTCATGTCCACCAATCACAAAGACATCGGGGTTCTTTATCTGTTCACCGCGGGCCTTGTTGGCCTGATTTCGGTGATTTTCACCGTTTACATGCGGATGGAACTGATGGAACCGGGCGTGCAGTACATGTGCGCCGAAGGGGCCCGGTTCATCGCCGACGCCTCGGCAGAATGCACGCCCAACGGGCATCTGTGGAACGTGATGATCACCTATCACGGCGTCCTGATGATGTTCTTCGTGGTGATTCCCGCGCTGTTCGGCGGTTTCGGCAACTATTTCATGCCGCTGCAGATCGGCGCGCCGGACATGGCCTTCCCGCGGATGAACAACCTGTCCTACTGGCTTTATGTCGCGGGCACGGCGCTGGGCGTGGCCTCGCTGCTGGCGCCGGGTGGCAACGGGCAGCTGGGCTCGGGCGTGGGCTGGGTGCTTTACCCGCCGCTGTCGACCAATGAAGGCGGGATCTCGATGGATCTGGCGATCTTCGCCGTCCACGTCTCGGGCGCCAGCTCGATCCTGGGCGCGATCAACATGATCACCACCTTCCTGAACATGCGCGCCCCGGGCATGACCCTGCACAAGGTGCCGCTGTTCGGCTGGTCGATCTTCGTCACCTCGTGGCTGATCCTGCTGTCGCTGCCGGTTCTGGCGGGCGCGATCACCATGCTGCTGATGGACCGCAACTTCGGAACGACCTTCTTCGATCCGGCCGGTGGCGGTGACCCGATCCTGTATCAGCACATCCTGTGGTTCTTTGGCCACCCCGAAGTCTACATCATCATCCTGCCGGGCTTTGGCATCATCTCCCACGTCATTGCCACCTTCTCGCGCAAGCCGGTCTTCGGTTATCTGCCGATGGTCTATGCGATGGTGGCGATCGGGGTGCTGGGCTTCGTCGTCTGGGCGCACCACATGTACACGGTGGGCATGTCGCTGACGCAGCAGTCCTACTTCATGCTGGCCACGATGGTCATCGCGGTGCCCACGGGCGTGAAGGTGTTCAGCTGGATCGCGACGATGTGGGGCGGCTCGATCGAGTTCAAGACGCCGATGCTTTGGGCCTTCGGCTTCCTGTTCCTGTTCACCATCGGCGGCGTGACCGGCGTGGTGTTGTCGCAGGCGCCGCTGGACCGGGTCTATCACGACACCTACTATGTCGTGGCGCACTTCCACTATGTGATGTCGCTGGGCGCGGTCTTTGCGATCTTTGCCGGCATCTATTACTGGATGGGCAAGATGTCGGGCCGGCAATATCCGGAATGGGCGGGCAAGCTGCACTTCTGGGCGATGTTCATCGGTGCGAACCTGACCTTCTTCCCGCAGCACTTCCTGGGCCGTCAGGGCATGCCGCGCCGCTACATCGACTACCCCGAGGCGTTTGCCACCTGGAACTACATCTCGTCGATCGGCGCGTTCATCTCGTTCGCCTCGTTCCTGTTCTTCATCGGCATCGTGGCCTACACCCTGCTGGCAGGTCGCCGCGTGACCGAGGCGAACTACTGGAACGAATATGCCGATACGCTGGAATGGACCCTGCCCTCGCCGCCGCCCGAACATACGTTCGAGCAGCTGCCCAAGCGCGAGGACTGGGACAAATCCCACGCGCACTGAGGCGGGCAGATGCCTTATGAATGGGTGACACACCCCGACACGGCCCCGGAGATTTCCGGGGCCGTTTGCGCATCGGGCCGCCTGGATGGTCCGCCGCTGGCTGAATTGCACGCCTGGCCCTACAGGTCGTTGCCGCGCAAGGGATTCGTGGTCTTCATCGGGGTGACGGCGGGGCTTTTGGCGCTGCCGCTGCTGGCGGTGCTGGGCTCGGTCATCCTGTGGGCGCTGCTGCCCTTCCTGATGATCGCGGTGGCGGCGGTCTGGTGGGCGCTGGCGTATAGCTATCGCACCGGCGAGGTGCTGGAGGAAATGCGGATCTGGTCGGACCGGGTCGAGCTGATCCGCCACGACCCCAAGGCCCCCGCGCGCCACTGGCAGGCCAATCCCTATTGGGTCAGCCCCGAGATCCACGCCAAGGGCGGCCCGGTCGAGCAATATCTGACGCTGAAGGGCGGCCCGCGGGTGGTGGAGCTGGGCGCCTTCCTGACGCCTGCGGAACGGCTGCAGCTGCGGCGCGAACTGGCCGCGGCGCTGGCCTGCGCGCGCAAGGCGGTGGCAACGCCCTGACGCCCCCTGCCCCAAGACACAAACGCAAAACGCCCGCGGCCTACCGCGGGCGTTACCCTTCACCTGCTCAGCGACCTAGCCCAGACGCGATTTCACCATGGGCCCCACGGCGCCGAAATCCATCTGCCCGGTGTATTTCACCTTCAGCTCGGCCATGACCCGGCCCATATCGCGGATCGAGCTGGCCCCCAGCGCCTTGATCGCCTGATCGACGGCGGCCGTAACCTCATCCGGGGACAGCTGGCGGGGCAGGAATTCCTCGATCACCTTGATCTCGGCCAGTTCCTTTTCCGCCAGTTCCAGCCGCCCGCCCTCTTCATAGGCACGCGCGCTTTCCTGGCGCTGCTTGACCATTTTTCCCATGATCGCAAGGATTTCCCCATCCCCCACGGTGCCGCCATCGCCTTCGCCGCGCAGCGCGATTTCACGGTCCTTGATGGCGGCATTGATCAGGCGCAGGGTCGACAGCCGATCCTGTTCCTTCGATTTCATCGCATCCTTGAGCGCCTGGGCGATCCGGTCGCGCATGTCCATGTTTTCATCCCCGTGTGGTTGAAGGTCGACAGAATAGCCAAAATGCGCGCCGGGCACAACCGCGCCAAGCCATTGATTTTCCACGATAACATGAATAACCTTACCCCCTTGACCCCAGCCGCCGCCCCCCGTAGGTTCCAGCAGATTTTGCCCCGGGGAGTCGCACCATGGCTGCACAACACCAGACATCGGAAAAACCCACCGCGCTGATTGCGCTTGCGGACGGGCAACTGTTCTATGGCCGCGGCTTCGGCGCCACCGGCGAAACGGTGGCCGAGCTGGTGTTCAACACCGCGATGACCGGCTATCAGGAAATCATGACCGACCCGTCCTATGCCGGTCAGGTCGTGACCTTCACCTTCCCCCATATCGGCAATGTCGGCGTCACCCCCGAGGATGACGAAACCGCCGAACCCGTCGCCGCCGGCATGGTGGTGAAATGGGACCCGACCGAACCGTCGAACTGGCGCGCCACCGGCGATCTGGTGCAGTGGCTGGAAAAGCGCGGCCGCATCGGCATCGGCGGCGTCGATACCCGCCGCCTGACCCGCGCGATCCGCCAGCAGGGCGCGCCGCATGTGGCGATCGCGCACAACCCCGATGGGGTGTTCGACATCGAGGCGCTGGTCAAGAAGGCCCGCGACTGGAAGGGCCTTGTCGGCCTCGATCTGGCGAAAGAGGTGTCCTGCACCCAGTCCTACAAATGGGACGAAATGCGCTGGGCCTGGCCCGAGGGGTATAGCCGCCGCGAAGGCCCGGGCCTGCGGGTCGTGGCGATCGATTATGGCGCCAAGCGCAACATCCTGCGCTGCCTGGCCAGTGCGGGCTGCGAGGTGACGGTTCTGCCCGCCACCGCCACCGCCGAGGACGTGCTGGCGCTGAACCCCGAAGGGGTGTTCCTGTCCAATGGCCCCGGGGATCCCGCGGCCACCGGCACCTATGCCGTGCCGATGATTAAAGGGGTGCTGGCGCGTGACCTGCCGGTCTTCGGCATTTGCCTGGGCCATCAGATGCTGGCGCTGGCGCTGGGCGCGCACACGATCAAGATGAACCACGGCCATCACGGCGCGAACCATCCGGTGAAGGATCTGACCACCGGCAAGGTGGAAATCACCAGCATGAACCACGGCTTCACCGTGGACAGCCAGACCCTGCCCGACGGCGTCAAGGAAACCCATGTCAGCCTGTTTGACGGCTCGAACTGCGGCATTGCTGTCGAAGGCAAGCCGGTGTTTTCCGTGCAGCACCACCCCGAGGCCAGCCCCGGGCCGCAGGACAGCTATTACCTGTTCGAACGCTTTGCCGCGGCGATGCAGGCCCGCCGCGCGGGATAAGCGGCGCGCAACGGCGGGGCGCCACGAAAATGCCCCGCCTTTGCCGCAACTTACCGGGACTTTTTAAGGTGTCGGCAACACCTTGTTAACGTTCTGTTAACCTTATGACCCCAACTTTCGGATGACTGACTATCCGAAGGGTTATTATGTCCGCCGCAGCGCTTGCCCGCATCCTGCCCTTCCCGAAGGCGCAGCCGCCAGAGCCCGAACCCGCCGCCCGCCCGGCAACCGGGCGTGTACCGCTGGGCCAGATCCTGCTGGACATGGGCGCGATCACGCCGGGCAACCTTCTCAAGGCGCTGGCGCTGCGCAACCGGCAAGAGGTGCGGCTGGGCGACATCCTGCTGGCGCATGGCTGGGTGTCCGAGACCGATCTGATGGCGGCGCTGGCGCGGCAATGGGGGGCAGCGGTCGTCGATCTGCTGGCCGAACGCCCCGATCCGCGGCTGATCGACGGCATCGGTGCAGAAACCTGCCTGCGCCATGCCATGGTGCCGTGGCGGCGGATCGGCGCCACCACCGTCATCGCCACCGCCCGCCCCGAGGATTTTGCCGCCCTGCGCGCCGCCCTGCCCCCCGCCTTCGCCCCCTATGCGATGGTGCTGGCGCCGGAACGCGACGTGCATGCCAGCCTGATCGCCCAGCGCCAGACCGCGATGATCCGGCGCGCCGAAACCCGCGTGGCGCCGCAGGAAAGCTGCCGCACCCGCGATGCGGCGCGGGCCTCGCGGCTGGCGCTGGGGGCGATGGCGGCGGTGACGCTGGGGCTGTTTGCCGCCCCCGTCGCGGTCTTCACGCTGGTCTTTGCCTGGGCGGTGCTGCTGCTGGTGCTGGGGACCGGGCTGAAGGCGCTGGCCTTCGCGGCCGAGGTTCGCGGCCAGGCCCGCGCGCGACGCACGCCCCCCGCGCCACCTGCGCCGATGGGGCGGCTGCCGATCATCTCGGTCATGGTGCCGCTGTTTCATGAACGCGACATTGCCGCGCGGCTGGTCAAGCGGCTGGGGGCGCTGACCTACCCGCGCGAGCTGCTGGATATCCTGCTGGTGGTCGAGGAAGACGACGCCACCACCCGCGAGGCGCTGGCGCAGGCCGATCTGCCGCGCTGGATGCGTGTCGTGTCGGTGCCGCGCGGGCCGATCAAGACCAAGCCCCGCGCGCTGAACTATGCGCTGAACTATTGCCGGGGCAGCATCATCGGCGTCTATGATGCCGAGGATGCGCCCGATCCCGACCAGCTGCACATCGTCGCGCGCCGCTTTGCCGAAACCGGCCCCGAGGTGGCCTGCCTGCAAGGTATTCTGGATTACTACAACCCCCGCACCAACTGGCTGGCGCGGTGTTTCACCATCGAATATGCGGCCTGGTTCCGCGCGATGCTGCCGGGGCTGGCGCGGCTGGGTCTGGTGGTGCCGCTGGGGGGCACGACGCTGTTCTTCCGCCGCGACGCACTAGAGGCGCTTGGCGGCTGGGATGCGCATAACGTCACCGAGGATGCCGATCTGGGCATCCGCCTGGTGCGCCACGGCTATCGCACCGAACTGATCCCCACCGTCACCGGCGAAGAGGCGAACTGCCGCGCGTTGCCCTGGGTCAAGCAGCGGTCGCGCTGGTTGAAAGGCTATGCAATGACCTGGGGGGTGCATATGCGCGACCCGGTGCGGCTGTGGCGCGATCTGGGGGCCTGGCGCTTCTTCGGCTTTCAGGTGCAGTTTCTGGGCGGGCTGTCGCAATACCTGCTGTCGCCGATTCTGTGGAGCTTCTGGGCCATTCCGCTGGGCCTGTGGCACCCGCTGCAGGCGGTGCTGAGCCAGGGCCAGCTGATCGCGCTCAGCCTGTGTTTCATTGCCGCCGAGGCGGTGAACATCACCGTGGGCCTGTGGGCGGTGCGGGGGCGCGCGCACCGGCATCTGATCGCCTGGGTGCCGACGCTGCATTTCTATTTCCCGCTGGGCGCGCTGGCCGGGTGGAAGGCGATCTATGAGGTGGTGGTGGCGCCCTTCTACTGGGACAAGACCTGCCACGGCGTCTTTGACGCAACGCCCCATCCCGTGGCCACGGCCAGCGCGCTGGTGCCCGCGATTGCCGCCGCCGCCGCCCCGCCGCCAGCCGCCGCCCGCATCGCACGTGCGCCGCTGATCGACTAGCACCGGGCCCGGTCAGGCCCGCGCCGCGGCGTCACGGCCCGCATCGCGCGGGGACTTCACCCCCCCGGCATCCAGCTTCAGCCGGGTTTCGAACGCCTTTGAAATATGCGCCCGCAGCGCCGCCTGCGCCCCCGCGCCATCGCCCGCCGCGATCGCATCGACAATCGCCTGATGTTCGGCCAGCGCGGTTTCCCCGCGCCCCTCGGCCGCAAGCGAGGTCGTCGCCAGAAGCGCCATCGACCGATGCACAAGGTCCAGCTGCTGCACCAGATAGCGGTTGTGCGAGGCCAGGTGCAGCTGATGGTGAAAGCGGCGGTTGGCGCGGCTTAGCGCCTCGGGGTCGGACATATAGGTGCGGTCCTCGGCGACCATGTCGTTGAGAACCTTGACCTCTTCGGGCGTGGCATGTTTCGCCGCCAGCCTTGCGGCCAGCGCCTCCAGTTCAGCCCGCACCACGTAAAGCTCGGCCAGCTGGTTGTGATCAAGCGAGGCCACGATCAGGCTGCGCCCGTCGCGCGCCAGCATCGATTGTGTCTCAAGGCGCTGCAGGGCCTCGCGCACGGGGGTGCGCGACACGCCGAACCGCTCGGCCAGTTCCGATTCCACAAGCCGGTCGCCAGGGCGGTAGACGCCATTGTCGATCGCTTCGAGAATCAGGGTATAGGCGTCTTTCTGCATCGTCTTGCCTTCGATCAGGGCCGGGGCCCAGACCCTAAGCGGGGAACGGCTGTCCTGACAAGGGCTTGGCGCGACGGGCGGGCGCGCAAACCGCCCCGATTGCGCCCGCCCCCGATTGCACCCACACCGATCCGCCGCTAGGGTGGCGCCATGCCTGCCGCGCGCTTTTCACATGTCACCGACTGGGTCTTTGACCTGGACAACACGCTTTACCCGCCCGAGGCGCGGCTGTTCGATCAGATCGAAATCCGCATGACCGCCTTTGTGATGCAGGCCCTTGGCGTCGACCGCCCCGAGGCCGACCGCCTGCGCCAGCATTACTGGCACAGCTATGGCACAACGCTGGCGGGGTTGATGCAGGAACATGGCGTCGATCCCGGCCCCTATCTGCATCAGGTGCATGACATCACGCTGGACCATCTGGCCCCCGATCCGGCGCTGCGCGCGGGCATTGCCGCGCTGCCCGGGCGCAAGATCGTCTATACCAACGGCTCGGCGCCCTATGCCGAACGGGTGCTGGCGGCGCGCGGTCTGTCGGGGCTGTTCGACGGGGTCTATGGGGTGGAACACGCGGGCTTTCGGCCCAAGCCCGACCGCGCGGCCTTTGAAACCGTCTTTGCCCGCGCCGGGATCACCCCCGACCGCGCCGCGATGTTTGAAGATGACCCCCGCAATCTGGCCGCGCCCCATGCGATGGGGATGCGCACCGTGCATGTGGCCCCCGCCCCCCGGCCCGCGCCGCATATCGAACACCACACCCCCGATCTTGCCGCTTTCCTGGCCCGCCTGCGACCCTGACCCCTGCGACACCCTGCCGCAGTGCGACAATTCATCCGGTTCCCTTGCACGCCCCGGCACCCTAGATCGCCAGTTCGCGAACAGGACCAACCGCAAGGAACCGCACAATGACCACCACCCTCGAAACCGCCGCCCAGGGCGGCGCGCACCCCACCCACGACCGCGCGCGCGAACGCAATGCCACGATCTCGATCGCCTTTTTCCTGATCGCCGTGGTCATCGCCACCGCGATCGCCACCCTGGCCTTCGGGCTGGCGGGGCTGACGATCTCGGCCGTGATCGGGGCCTGGGCAATCCTGGGCTTTCTGGTGGTGATGACCGCAGGAAGCTGACGCGCCCGCCGCCACGCATTGCACCTTGGCCGCAAGACGCTAGATTATGCGCCAAACGGAGGGTGCCATGACCGGACAAGCCACGCGCGAACAGACCGACATCGTGATTTCGGGCGGCGGGGTGGCGGGGCTGACCGCCGCCGCCGCCTTTGGCGCGGCCGGGTTTCGCGTGATCTGCGTCGATCCCGCCCCCCCTGTGACCGAGGAAACCGCGGCGGGTGCCGATCTGCGCACCACCGCCTTTCTGCAACCCTCACGCGCGGTGCTGGAGGCTGCGGGCCTGTGGGCGCGCCTGGCGCCCCATGCGGCACCGCTGCGCGTCATGCGCATCATCGATGCAGGCGGCGAACGCCCCGAGGCCCGGCTGACCCGCGATTTCAACGCCGATGAGCTGTCCGATGACCCCTTTGGCTGGAACCTGCCCAACTGGCTGTTGCGGCGCGAAATGGTGGCGCGGCTGGCCGAATTGCCCCAGGTCAGCTTTCGCCCCGGGCTGGCGACCGCGGGCGTTCTGACCCGCGACACCGGGGCCGAGGTGACGTTGTCGGACGGCAGCCACATCACCGCGCGGCTTCTGATCGCCGCCGATGGCCGCCATTCGCCGGTGCGTCAGGCGCTGGGAATTCCGGTGCATACGACGCGCTACGGCCAGAAGGCGCTGGCCTTCGCCGTGACCCACCCGATCCCGCATGACAATATCTCGACCGAGATCCACCGTTCGGGCGGGCCCTTCACCTTCGTGCCCCTGCCCGACCGGGACGGGGTGCCGTCGTCCTCGGTGGTGTGGATGGAACGCGGGCCCGAGGCCGAACGTCTGGCCGCCCTGCCCGTCGAGGCGTTCGAAGCGGCGATGTTCGAACGATCGACCGGCCTGCTGGGACCGCTGAAACTGGTGACACACCGGTCGGTCTGGCCGATGATGAGCCAGATCGCCAGCCGCTTTCACGGCCAGCGCAGCGCCCTGATCGCCGAGGCGGCGCATGTGATCCCGCCCATCGGTGCGCAGGGGCTGAACATGTCGCTGGCCGATCTGGCCTGCTTGCTGGATCTGGCCGCGCACGACCCCGCGGGCCTTGGATCGCCCGCGATGCTGGCCGCCTACAACCGCCGCCGCTGGCCCGAGGTGAAGGCGCGGGTGACGGGTATCGACCTGCTGAACCGCGCCTCGATGGTGCAGGCGCGGCCGCTGCGCGATCTGCGGGCCGGGGTTCTGGGGGCGCTTTACGCGCTGGCACCCGTGCGCCGGGGCATGATGCGCGCCGGTCTTGGCATGCGCTGAGGTTTCCGGGCAATTCGATGCGAATTCCTTACCCGGCTTAGCCATTTGTTAAGGGCGATGCGGCACTTTGACCCTGACCGCCGATGCAACAGGAGCCGCGCCATGCACCTTAAACCCCTTGCCGACGAACTGGCCGACATCCGGGCCGAAATTGCGCGGCTGAAGCGGCGCGAGGCGGAATTGCGCGCGGCCTACCTGACCCAGCCCGATCTGCCCAAGGTCGGGCGGCGGATGAAGGTCGAACTGGTCACCCAGCGCAGCACCATCTTTGATCCGCGGCTGTTGCCCGCCGAAATCCGCAACAACCCGGCCTATCAGCGCGAAAAGGTCACCCGGACGCTGCGCACCGTCGCGCTGGACCGGGCTGACACCGCCCTGCCCGCCGTTGACACCCGCGGCCTGCGAACGCGCAGCCTGTTCCGGGAATTGCTGCTGCAGTGACCCCGCATCAACCCAGCGGGCCGGGGCGGCGTTCTTCGGACAACAGCACATTCGCCTCAACCTGGCCTACCCCGGGCAACGTCATGATCCGGCGGCGCAGCACGCGTTCGAAATCGGCAATGTCGCGGGCGGTGACGCGCAAACGATAATCGAACAGGCCCAGAACGTGCTGCACCACCTGAACCTCGGGGATGGCGGTGGCCGCGCGCTCAAAATCCTCAAGGCTGACGCGGCCCTTGGTCGCCAGCTTGATCCCCAGAAACACCGTCACGCCAAAGCCCAGCGCCGCCGGATCGATCACCACCCGCCGCCCGCGCAGCACACCCGCCTCTTGCAAACGCCGGATGCGCCGCCAGGCCGCCGGCTGCGACAGCCCCAGCCGACGCCCCACCGCCCCCGCGCTTTGCCCCGCATCCTGCACCAGCGCGCGCAGGATCGCCCGGTCCAGATCATCCAGCGCAATCACAGCGGCAGCTCCGCGCTGTTCTTGATCGTGGAAATCAGCATCAAGGCATCCGTATCGGCGATATGCGGCAGCGTCAGGATGCGGGCGCGATAGATATCCTGATAATGCGCCATATCGCGCGCGATGACGTTCAGGCGCACATCGGTCTGGCCCAGAAAGGTCTGAATCTCCAGCACCTCGGGCACCTTGCGCGCAGCCTCCAGAAACTCGTCAAAGGCGCGGGGGTTGGTCTTGTCCAGTGTGAACCGCAACGACACCTCGACCTCCCAGCCCAGCGCGCGCCAGTCGATCACCGCCTCCTCGCCGCGCAGAACGCCGCCCACGCGCAGCCGCTCCAACCGTCGCCAGCAGGTCGCCGCCGTCACGCCCGCGCGCAGGGCCAGTTCGGCCGTCGGCAGATCCGGCTCGGCCAGCAGCTGACGCAGGATGCGCCGGTCCGTATCATCAATCTGCATGACTATTTCACCAAAAACCAATCTGACGAATAGTTATTATCCCAGAAACGTCCAAAAAGCAAACTTTGCACAGCCATTCCCGGATATTCCGCTATCCTGCCCCCATCAACAACCGGAGAACCGCCGATGCGCGTTTATTACGATCGCGATTGCGATGTGAACCTGATCAAGGACAAGAAAGTGGCCATCCTGGGCTACGGCAGCCAGGGCCACGCCCATGCGCTGAACCTGCGCGATTCGGGGGCCAAGAACCTCGTGGTCGCGCTGCGCGAAGGCAGCCCCTCGGCCAAGAAAGCCGAAGCCGAAGGCCTGAAGGTCATGGGCATCGCCGAAGCCGCCGCCTGGTGTGACGTGATCATGTTCACCATGCCCGACGAACTGCAGGCCGAAACCTACAAGAAATACGTCCACGACAACCTGCGCGAAGGCTCGGCGATCGCGTTCGCCCACGGCCTGAACGTGCATTTCGGCCTGATCGAGCCCAAGCCCGGCGTCGACGTCATCATGATGGCCCCCAAGGGCCCCGGCCACACCGTGCGCGGCGAATACACCAAGGGCGGCGGCGTGCCCTGCCTGGTGGCCGTGCATCAGGACGCGACCGGCAAGGCGATGGAAATCGGCCTGTCCTACTGCTCGGCCATCGGCGGCGGGCGTTCGGGCATCATTGAAACCAACTTCCGCCAGGAATGCGAAACCGACCTGTTCGGCGAACAGGCCGTGCTTTGCGGCGGTCTGGTCGAGCTGATCCGCATGGGCTTTGAAACCCTGGTCGAGGCCGGCTACGAGCCGGAAATGGCCTATTTCGAATGCCTGCACGAGGTGAAGCTGATCGTGGACCTGATCTACGAAGGCGGCATCGCGAACATGAACTACTCGATCTCGAACACCGCCGAATATGGCGAATATGTCAGCGGCCCGCGCATCCTCCCCTATGAGGAAACCAAGCGCCGCATGAAGGAAGTCCTCACCGACATCCAGACCGGCAAGTTCGTGCGCGACTTCATGCAGGAAAACGCCGTGGGTCAGCCCTTCTTCAAGGCCACCCGCCGCATCAATGACGAACACCAGATCGAACAGGTCGGTGAAAAGCTGCGCGCCATGATGCCCTGGATCTCGAAGGGCAAGATGGTCGACAAGGCGCGCAACTGATCGCGCCTCAGACAACCGAAGGGCGCCCCGCCGGGCGCCCTTTTCCTTTCGGCTTTCATCTTGCCCGAAATACCTTCCGGGGGTCCGGGGGTGGAAAACCCCCGGCGGCGGCCACGCGCCCCCCCCCTCAGGCCACGGTCGCGACGGCCTCGACAATCTCATCGACGGTGCGCGCCAGCAGCGCGGCATCCTCGGCCTCGGCCATGACGCGGATCAGGGGTTCGGTCCCCGATTTGCGGATCAGCACGCGCCCCTGCCCGGCCAGCCGTGCCTCGGCCGCGGCAATCACCTTGCGCACGCGGTCATCGGCCAAGGGCTCGCGCCCCGCCGCATAGCGCACGTTTTTCAGCATCTGCGGCACCGTATCGAACTGGGCCACCAGCTCGGACGCCTTTGCCCCGGTTTCCACCATCGCCGCCAGGAATTGCAGCCCCGCGATCAGCCCGTCGCCGGTGGTGGCGTAATCGGTCATCACGATATGGCCCGATTGCTCGCCGCCCAGGTTGAAGCCCCCCGCGCGCATCCGTTCCACCACATAGCGGTCGCCGACCGCCGTGCGTTCCAGCCGCAAGCCCCGCGCCTGCAGGAACCGTTCAAGCCCCAGGTTCGACATCACCGTTGCCACTAGCGCCCCGCCGCGCAGCCGCCCCTCGGCGGCCCAGCGGGCGGCAAACAGCGCCATGATCTGATCGCCATCCGCCACCCGGCCGGTTTCGTCGATGATCATCACCCGGTCGGCATCGCCATCCAGGCTGATGCCCAGATCCGCGCCATGCGCCACCACCGCCGCCGCCGCCGTATCGGTATGGGTTGATCCGCAGTTGTCGTTGATGTTGAAGCCATTGGGCGCGACCCCCAGGGGGATCACCTCGGCGCCCAGTTCCCACAGCACCTCGGGGGCGGCGCGATAGGCCGCGCCATTGGCGCAATCGACCACGACCTTCAGCCCCGACAGCTGCCCCCGCCCCGGGAAGGTGGTCTTGGTATATTCGACATAGCGGCCCCGCCCGTCGTCGATCCGCTTGGCACGGCCAATGTTCTGCGGCTGGGCGGGGGTGATTTCGGCGGCGACAATCGCCTCGATCTCGGCCTCGGCCTCATCCGACAGCTTGAACCCGTCGGGGCCGAAGAACTTGATGCCATTATCCTCGGCCGGGTTATGGCTGGCCGAGATCATGATGCCGATATCCGCCCGCATCGACCGCGTCAGAAACCCCACCGCCGGCGTCGGCACCGGGCCCAGCAGCAGCACGTTCATCCCCGTCGAGGTCAGCCCCGCCGTCAGCGCGTTTTCCAGCATGTAGCCCGACAGCCGCGTATCCTTGCCGATCACCACGCGGTGCCCGTTGCGCCCGTCGCGCCGGAAATAGCGCCCCGCCGCCGCACCAAGGCGCAGGGCCATCTCGGCGGTCATCGGCCAGCTGTTGGCGCGCCCGCGCACCCCGTCGGTTCCGAAAAGCTTTCTGCTCATGCCCCATATCCTTCGATGACAGCGCGCCAAAGGGCCAGGCCCTGCGCGATCTCGGCCACATCATGCACGCGGTGGATCTGCACCCCCTGCGCCAGCCCGATCTGCGTCAGCGCCAGCGTGCCCGGCAGGCGCGCATCGGCGGCCTCGGCCCCGCCGATGGTGCCGATGAAGCGCTTGCGCGACAGCCCCAGCAGCACCACACAGCCCAGCCCATGAAACAGCGACAACCCCCGGACCAGCGCCAGATTGTGCTGCACCGTCTTGCCAAAGCCGATACCGGGGTCGACCACGATCCGCGCGCGGTCAATGCCCGCCGCCTCGGCCACCGCGATGCGATCCGCCAGATGGTCATAGACGTCCAGCAACACATCGTCATAGTGCGGATCGTTCTGCATCACCTCGGGCGTGCCCTGGGTATGCATCAGGCAGACCGGCGCGCCGGTTTCGGCCAGAAGGCCCGCCATCAACGGGTCATAGCCCATCGCGGCCACGTCATTGACCAGATCGGCCCCCGCCGCCAGCGCCGCGCGCGCCACATCGGCCTTGCGCGTGTCGATCGACACCGGCGCCCGGTGGCCCGCCTCGCGCAGCGCGGCGATCACCGGGGCGGTGCGGGCGATTTCATCGGCCACCGGCACGGTCGCGGCCCCCGGGCGCGTCGATTCCCCGCCGATATCCAGAATATCCGCCCCCGCCGCCAGCAGCGCGCGCGCCTGCGCCAGCGCCGCCCCGGGGCGGTCAAAGCGTCCGCCGTCGGAAAAGCTGTCAGGGGTCACGTTCAAAATCCCCATGATCCGGGGCACGGTAAAATCCAGTCCCGCCAGGGCCGCGCGCGGCCCGCTCAGGCGTTGGGCGACATCGGCGGGCAGGTCGGCGGCGGCGATGATGCCACGCGCGCCGTCACGGGCCAGCACCTCGACCCGGTCGAACCAGCACCAGCCCCCCGCAAGCGGCAACGCCCCGGCGGGGCGCGCGGCATCGGTCATCGCGATCGGTCGGTAATACAGCCTGCTCATGCCCCGCTTTCACCCGATCAGGCGCGGCTTGGCAAGCCGTCCAGCGGCACCGGCCGCAGCGGCACGCGGCTTCCTGCCGGGGCTGAAACATCGCCGTGAAGTTCCAGCCGCGTCGCCGCCAGCGTCTCGGCCAGCCACAGCGCCAGCGCCACCGCATTATGGGCGGGCGCCTTCGGCCCATCGACCGCATCCAGCACGATCTTGGACGGCGCCCAGACGATCATCTGACCGTGCTTCATCGCCCAGTCGATTTCCGTCCGCGTTGCCACCACCACACAGCGCGGGTCGCGCGCGGCCAGAACCCAGGCGTTCTGTTCGATCGCCAGCAGGTCAATCCGGCGCTGGGTCGGGCGGTGGCCGGTCTGCGGCGCCGGGCTGTCGGGCAGCCCCACCGTCAGGATCACCGGCAGCCCCGCCGCCTGCAACGCATCCAGCCGCGCCGGCAGGTCCGGCGCCGCGATCGCGGCATTGGACAGGTAAACCACCAGCGGATGCAACGCCTGCGCGCTGCCATCGGCGGCCAGCGCCTGCACCGGCACGCCCGCGCGCGACCGCACGATTTCCACCCCCAGCGCGCCGGGCCCGCGATCCAGCTTTTCGATGCGCACGAACACCCGCATCACCTGCGGTTCGGCCAGCACCCGTTCGGCCACCCGTTCGGCCAGCGTTTCCAGCAGGTTCAGCCGTTCCGCCGCCAGTTCCGCCGCAATCGCCTCGGTGATGCGGTCGTAGGACAGGATGCGGTCCACATCATCTTCCAGCGGCGCGGGGTGGGGGCGCACCTCGGCCACCACGTTGAAGCGCAGCCGCTGGCTGTGGCCGCGTTCCTGTTGAAACGCGCCGATATCGGCCTCGACCACATGATCGCGCAGGCTGATCCGGTCGCGTGGGTCGGCCCCGGCTGACGCCTCGGCGCGTTCCTCGGGATGGGCGAAGGCAAGGGTGATGTCGCTGGTCATGGGGCTTCCGCTTTCAGTCGGCGGATCATAGGCAAAGGGCGGGCCAAGGCCCACCCCGAAACGGCATCGCCGCGCCCTGCCCGGGCCTTAGCGTTGCGCGGTGCGCAGCGGCGGGCGATAGAAGATGTGGCTGCCGATCCGCGTGGTCCGGGTAAAGCGCTTGGACCAGGTGGGCCGCACCGCAGGCGTGTGGAAATAGGTCGCCCCGTCGGTCAGGCCGCGCGGCGCGCCATCCAGCATCGCCTTGGCGATCTTGGCCACACGGTCATAGGCGCCGGGTTCGCGCACCCGGTCCGGCTTGCCATCGCAGACATAGGAAAACTGGCAGCCGCGCGCATTGCCCTGCTTGACCACGCCACAGACGGACCCGGGGAAGGCCGCATCATCGACACGGTTCAGGATCACCTCGGCGACCGCGACCTGACCGGCCAGCGATTCGCCGCGCGCCTCATGATACAGGGCCTCGGCCAGGCAGGTCAGTTCCGGCCCACCCGTCGGCGCGGGCTGGCTGGCCAGCCATTCCGCCGTGACTTCGGCGGGGGCGTTCTTCGATTTCACAGGTTTCGGCGCGTTGGAAATGGCCGCGATCCGGTTGGGTGCGACGGATTCAAAGGCCGAGCGTTCCTGGCCCAGAAGCGCGACCAGCCCCTGATCCACGCTTGCAGTGGGATCATTGGACTGGCTTACCGTGACTTCGGCACGCAAGCCTCCGGCCAAGGCCAGGAGGACGATCGCGCCCCCCGTCCAGCTTTTCAGCACTGACATGTTTACTTCCCGATAAGGACAAGCGCCCCGGCATCAGCCGCGACCGCAGCCGATTAACCGAAGCGACCCACAGAGTCCACCCAAGGGAAGCAAACAGCCCATTTCCGCCGTTAAAGCGGCGAAAATCTGCCGAAGCGGGCACCGCGAATCAGTGTGCTGTGCCTGTGGATCGGATACTCTCAAGACACTGTTAACGCCAGAGGAATCCGCAGAAAATCTTACGCGTCGCGGGCGGGTTTCGGGGCCAGCAGGGCAAAGTGTGCCGCCGCCAACCGTGCAACCGGAACGCGAAACGGCGAACAGGACACATAGTCGAATCCCGCCGCCCGGCAAAAGGCGATTGATTCGGGGTTGCCGCCATGTTCGCCGCAAACCGAAATCGTCACATCCGGCCGCGCCGCGCGCCCGCGCTGCGCACCGATCAGCAGCAGTTCGCCCACCCCTTCCACGTCGAGAATGTGGAAGGGATCCTCCAGATAGACCTTCTGCTTGACGTAAGACCCCATGAACCGCCCCGCATCGTCGCGCGACAGGCCATAGGTCATCTGCGTCAGGTCATTGGTGCCAAACGACAGGAAGGCCGCATGTTCCGCGATCTGCCCCGCCCGCAGGGCCGCGCGGGGCGTTTCCACCATCACGCCCAGACGATAGGTGAAATCGGTCTTGGTTTGTGTGCGCACGGCGGCCGCGACCGCGTCAATCCGGGTCTTGACGAGTTCCACCTCACGCTGGGCCGATACCAGCGGGATCATGATTTCCGGCACCACGGGCGCGCCACGGCGGCTGGCCTCGACCGTCGCCTCAAAGATGGCCTGCGCCTGCATTTCATAGATTTCGGGCACGGTGATGCCCAGCCGCACGCCGCGCATCCCCAGCATCGGGTTGAATTCCGACAGCGCCTCGACCCGGCGGGTCACGTCGGACAGGGGCCGGTCCAGCGCCTCGGCCAGTTCACGCATGCCTTCGCGATCATGGGGCAGGAATTCATGCAGCGGCGGGTCGAACAGCCGGATGGTGACCGGCAGGCCCGCCATGATGTCGAACAGCGCGGTGAAATCGTCGCGCTGCATCGGCAGCAGACGTTCCAGCGCGATGCGACGGTCATTGGCGGTGTCGGCAAAGATCATCTCGCGCATCACCGTCAGACGGTCTTCGTCAAAGAACATGTGTTCGGTGCGGCACAGGCCGATGCCCTCGGCCTCGAACATGCGGGCGGTGCGCGCGTCATCAGGGGTGTCGGCATTGGCGCGAATACCGATGTCGCGCACATTGTCGGCCCAGCGCAGCAGCGTGCGGAACCCCTCGTCCAGCGCGGGTTCCAGCATCGCGGCCTGGCCTGCCAGCACCTCGCCGTTGGTGCCGTCGACGGTGATCACCTCCCCCTCGCGGAAGATGCGCCCGTCGGGGCCGCGCAGGGTGCGTTCGCGCGGGTTCAGCTGGATTTCGGAACAGCCCACGATGCAGGGCAGGCCCAGCCCGCGCGCGATCACCGCGGCATGGCTGGTCATGCCGCCGCGTTCGGTCAGCACGGCCACGGCGGCATGCATGCCGCGAATGTCCTCGGGCGCGGTTTCGCGCCGCACCAGGATGCAAGGTTCATCCCGCGCCGCACTGGCCTGGGCCGCGGCCGAGGTAAAGACGATCCGCCCCGTCGCGGCGCCGGGGCTGGCGGCGATGCCGCGCGCGAACCGGTCGCGCGGGGCGCGCGGATCGACCTGATAATGCAACAGTTCCGACAGCGCGCGCGGTTCCACCCGCAACAGCGCCTCTTCGCGGGTGATGACCCCATCGCTGGCCAGCGCCACAGCGATCTTGACCGCCGCACGTGAAGAACGCTGCACCCGCACCGCGTCGATCACCGAGACCCGCCCATCGGACACCGCGAATTCCAGCTGCATTTCCTCGCGCAGCTTGACCCGGCAGGCCGCACCGTAGCGGGTCAGCTCGGCAAAGACCTCGGGCGCGGTTTCCTCGAGCGAGATACCGCGCGCATCGCGCGTCAGATACAGCGTCGCCACCGCGGCATTGCGGCCCTGGCTTTGGCCGCGAAAGCGCCCGATGATCTGGGGGCTGCCGGTCACGCTGTCGACGAATTGCATCGTGCCCGAGCCCGACAGGCCCGGCCCGATGGCCAGCGCCATGTCCTGCACCAGCAGGCCCAGCGTCGCCTCGGACGGGGCGCCCTTGGCCTGACGCAACAGCCGCGCGGTCGTGCCCTCCCAGGCGCGGGCCATGGAACGCAGCACCTCGGCCAGCTGGCGGGCGGGCGATTGGGGAAAGGCCTCGTCCGTCTCGGCCTGATAGGCGGCCAGCGCCGCCGCCAGCGCATGCGGCCCCGGACGGGCGGTGAACATATCGGGGTCAAGCCGCGCAACATGGGTGGCATAGCTTTGCACGAACCGCAGATAAAGCGCATCGGCCGCCTCGGCGCCGTGGGTCTGGGTCAGCCGGGCATGCATCGCATCGTTCATGCCGACGTTCAGAACCGTGCCCGGCCCCCCCCATTCCGGGTTCTCGGGGCTGGACCGGACCGACACCAGCAGCCCCGGGCCAAAGACCGCGGCAATCGCCTGGGTATCGGGCATCTGGCCCGCGGCGATGGCGCGGACGGTTTCCACCGGCAGCGCGACGGTGCGCGGCACGGGCAGGTCCAGCCGGATCAGCCGCTGCAGGCATTTCGCCCGCCAGCCATGCCGCGCGGTGCTGACCTCCGCCGCCGGCGTCAGTTCGACAAATTCCGTGACATCAGCATGTCTCTGCATTGCAGCAATCCCCGGGCCCCTTGCGCAGCATAGGCCGAAAGCGGGTCTTGGCAAGGCGCGATTTGCGCCACGTTCCGCCGGACCGCCCTGCCCCGCCACCTGCGCGCGTGGGTTCTGCGGAAGCCTCCGGCGGAGGTATTTTGGGCAAGATGAAAGCCCGTTTCACCTTGCTTCAAATACCTGCCCCGGTCGGGGCCGGCGCGGCGCCCGGGGTCAGCCCTCGATCCGGGTCAGATCGGCCACGGACAGGCAGATCTGGCGGATGCGCGACAGCAGGTTCAGCCGGTTGCGGCGCACGATCGGATTGTCGCTGTTGACCTGCACCGCCGTGAAGAAGGCATCGATCGGCGCGCGCAGGGCGGCCATCGCGGCCATCGCAGCGGCGAAATCCTCGGCCCCCATCGCCGGGGCAATCGCCGCCTCGGCGGTGTCGAGGGCGGCGAACAGCGCGCGTTCCTCATCGGTTTCGGCGAATTTCACATCGGCGCCAAAGCTGTATTCAACGCCATCCTTCACCTCGGCCTGGGTCAGGATGTTGTTGGCGCGCTTGAAGCCCTGGATCAGGTTCGGCCCGTCTTCGGTCTTGAGGAAAGCGGCCAGCGCCTCGGCCCGCTTGACCAGCAGTGTGAGGTCATCATTGCCCGGCATGGCCAGGCAAGCGTCGATCACGTCATGGCGGATGCCGGCGTCCTTGAGGTGGACCTTGAGGCGGTCGTGGAAGAAGGCGAGGAGGTCATTTGTTTTGTCTACGGTGGCATCCACCAATGACCGCACGACATCTTTTGACTGGAGTCTTCCTAAAGCATCGTCAAAAGCCGCCGCCTTGAGGCCATGCACCGCAGCTAACACCGCCGAGTCATCAACTTTTGGGAATTCCATCAGTCCGAGTTGGACAGTCGGATCTTGATTGATCTTCTGACGCACGAGTTCGTTTGCAATGCTTTTGAAGTAGATCACTGTTGGTTGGACGCGCGCCCCATTCCCCAGCACCAGCCGGATCACCCCCAGCGCGGCGCGGCGGAGCGCGAAGGGGTCTTTGGACCCCGTGGGCTTTTCGTCGATCGCCCAGAAGCCGGTCAGCGTGTCGATCTTGTCGGCCAGCGCCACGGCGACGGACACGGGTTCGGTCGGAACCTCATCGCTTGGCCCCAGGGGCGAATAATGCGCCTTGCAGGCATTTGCCACGGCGTCCGGCAGGCCGGCGGCGCGGGCGTAATAGCCGCCCATCACGCCCTGCAGTTCGGGGAATTCGCCGACCATCGCGGACCGCAGGTCGGCCTTGACCACGCGGGCGGCCTCGGCGGCCAGATCGGGCGAGGCGCCGACCATCGGGGCTATTTCACGTGCCAGCGCGGCGATGCGGGCGATGCGGTCGGCCTGGCTGCCCAGCTTGTTGTGGAAGGTGACGTTGGCCAGGCCCGCGCCCATGCCCTCGAGCCCTTCGGTCTTGACCATGCGCAGGTCGTTTTCCCAGAAGAAGCGCGCATCCGACAGACGCGCCGACAGCACCTTGAGGTTGCCCGCCAGGATCGTGGCGCCGTGGTCGGCGGTGTCGCGGTTGGCGACGGTGACAAAGCCCTCGATCCGCCCGGTTTTCGGGTTGCGGACGGAAAAGAACTTCTGGTGTTCCTTCATCGAGGTCTGCAGCACCTCGGGCGGCAGGCCCAGGAAATCGGGGGCGATGTCGCCCATCAGCACCACGGGCCATTCGACAAGGCCCGCCACCTCGGCCAGAAGGCCGGGGTCTTCGACCAGTTCAAGGCCGCGCGCGAAGGCCTGGGTCTGCGCATCGTGCAAGATGTGGGCTTCGCGTTCGGCGCTGTCCAACAGAACCTTGGCCGCGCGCAGTTTCGCGCGGTAGTCGTCAAACGAGGTGACGGCAAAGCGGCCCGGCGCCATGAAGCGATGGCCTTCGGTGGTGTTTCCGGCCGCAATCCCGTCGACGTTCAGCGGCACGACCTGCGCGCCGGCCTCATCCGACAGGAGGCACAGGATCGAATGCAGCGGGCGGACCCAGCGCAACGCCCCCGCGCCCCAGCGCATGGATTTCGGCCAGGGGAAGTTGCGGATCGTGGTTTCCAGCACCTCCGCCACGATTTCGGGCGCCTTGCGGCCGGGCTTTTCGATGACGGCGAAATAGACCTGGCCCTTCTTGTCGTCGCGCACCTCCAGCTGATCCAGCGTCAGGCCGGTTGAGCGCAAAAAGCCCTGCACCGCGGCCTCGGGCGCGGTGGTGGCGGGGCCCTTGCGTTCTTCGCGCAGGGTGGGGCTTTCGGCGGACAGCCCCTCAATCGTCAGGGTCAGGCGGCGCGGCGTGGAAAAGGCCCCGGCGGAGGCATAATGCAGCCCGGCATTCACCAGCCCGTCGGTCACCAGTTTCTTCAGATCCTCGCGCGCGCGGGCCTGCATCCGGGCCGGGATTTCCTCGGAGAAGAGTTCGATCAGAAGGTCGGCCATGTCACTTCCCCAATCATTTCTCGGCGTTTTCGTTCAGTTGGTGCCAGACAAAGGCCCGGCCATCGGGATAGACCGCGACCACGCGATCGACGCCGGGGCGGATTTCATGTTCCGACAGAAAGGCAACGGCGGCCCCGGTTTCCAGATCGGCACCGATACGCGCGGCATCAAAGCAGGAAAACCAGTTCGGCCCGTGCAAAGGCGTGGCGCCATCATAGACGGTGAAGGTTTCCGACAGCATGGCCAGCGACAGCGGCGTGCTAAAGCAGCCGCGGAACCGCAGGGGCGAGCTGTCGGCATCAATGCCTTCAAAACCTTCGGCCAGGATCGGTTCGGGCTGGCCGGTCACGGCCGAGGTCAGCCGGATTTCCGCCGCGGGCGCCGAGGCGGGCACGGGTTCGTAAAAGCCATAGACCTGCAGGTAATAGACCGCGACCCCTGCCACGACAGCGCTGAACACGATTGCACCCCCGACGATCTTGCCGTTCACGCCACTGCCCCGCCCGCTTCGGTGGTCACGAAGGCATCGGCGCATTTCTTGGCCAGCGCGCGCACCCGCCCGATATAGGCCTGGCGTTCGGTGACCGAGATCACGCCGCGCGCATCCAGCAGGTTGAACAGGTGGCTGGCCTTGATGCACTGGTCATAGGCGGGATGCGCCATCACGATCCGGCGGCCTGCGGCGTCGGTGTCATCAGCGGCCAGGATGCGTTCGCATTCGGCCTCGGCATCCTCGAAATGCTGCAACAGCATCGCGGTGTCGGCCTGATCAAAGTTCCAGCGGCTGTATTCCTGTTCGGTCTGGCGGAACACATCGCCGTATTTCAGCGCGATCGGCGCGGCGGGGTCGTTGAAGGGCATGTCCATCACATGGTCGATGCCCAGCACATACATCGCCAGCCGTTCCAGCCCATAGGTCAGTTCACCCGCGACGGGGCGGCAATCATGCCCGCCGACCTGCTGGAAATAGGTGAATTGCGACACTTCCATGCCATCGCACCAGACCTCCCACCCCAGGCCCCAGGCGCCAAGGGTCGGGCTTTCCCAGTCATCCTCGACAAAGCGGATATCGTGCAGCGCCAGATCGATGCCGATCGCCTCAAGGCTGCCCAGATACAGCGCCTGCAGATCCGGCGGGCTGGGTTTGATCAGCACCTGATACTGGTAATAATGCTGCAAGCGGTTGGGGTTTTCGCCATAGCGCCCGTCCGTCGGGCGGCGCGAGGGCTGGACATAGGCCGCGGCCCAGGGTTTGGACCCCAGCGCGCGCAGCGTGGTCGCGGGGTGAAAGGTGCCGGCGCCGACCTCCATGTCATAGGGTTGCAGCACAGCGCAGCCCTTCGACGCCCAATAGGCCTGCAGGCGCAGGATGATTTCCTGAAAGGAACGCGGGGCAGCGGGCGAAGGGGACATGGGGCACCTCTGGCTGAAAGCGCCCCTTCCTTATGCAAGGGGCCGGTCAGGGTCAACGGGGTCCACCGGGGATGGCAGGGGTCGGGGCTGCGCATTTTGGGGTGACGCCGCTGGCGATCCTGCTAATTTGCGCCCGCAGAATGGGTGGTGCAAAGGGGTTTGGGCGATGAAGGCAGGATGGGGTGTGACCTCGGCGGTGCTGGGGCTGTGGCTGTCGACGGCGCTGGGCGGCGCGGCGCTGGCCGAGGCCTGGGTGCAGATCGAAGCGAAACCCTCGCTGCGCGAAGCCGAGGCGCGGGCGCGCGACTGGGCGGCGGGTTTGCCCGATGTGGCGGGCCATGCCATGTCCACCGGCTGGTATGCCATCGCGCTGGGCCCCTTTGCCGATGCCGGAACCGCCGAAAGCCGCCTGCGTGTGCTGCGCGGCGAAGGGCTGATCCCGGCGGACAGCTATGTTTCGGACGGGCGCAACTATCGCCAGCAGTTCTGGCCCGTGGCCGGTGCCCGCCCCGCCCCTGCCGCAGCGCCCGAAGCCACGCCCGCCCTTGTAGCGGAATCGGTGGCGGAACCGGCGGCAGAGCCGGTCGAAACCCTGGCCCGGTCGCGCGAGATCGAGGCGGCGCTAACGGGTGCCGAACGCGCAGACATTCAGACCGCGCTGCAATGGCAGGGCCATTATACCGGCGCGATCGACGGCGCCTTCGGGCGTGGCACGCGGGCCGCGATTTCGGCCTGGCAGGGCGCCAACGGCCATCCTGAAACTGGGGTGCTGTCCACAGCCCAGCGCGCGGCCCTGCTGGAACGCTGGCAGGCCGAACGTGACGCGCTTGGCCTGGCCCCGGTCGAGGATGCCGAGGCGGGCATCGCCATCGACCTGCCGCTGGGGCTTGTGGAATTCGACCATTACGAACCGCCCTTTGTGCATTACCGCGAAAAGGATGGCTCGGGTGTGCGGGTGCTGCTGATTTCGCGCCCCGGCGATGGCGCGGCGCTGGAGGCGCTTTACACCGTGATGCAGGGCCTAGAAATCGTCCCGCCCGAGGGGGATCGGCGCCGCGACCGTGCGGGCTTTGTGCTGACCGGGCAGGATGGGCGCATCCATTCCCATACCGAGGTGCGGTTGCAGGGCGGGCTGATCAAGGGCTTCACGCTGGTCTATCCCGCGCAGGATGCCGCGCGTATGGGCCGGGTGCTGGCCGCGATGCGCGACAGCTTCCGCCCGGTGGGCACGCGCGCGCTGGATGAAGGGCTGGGCCAGCCGCTGGCGCTGGACCGCGGCGCGATGCTGGCGGGGCTGGACCTGCGCCGCCCGCTGCGCGCGCAATCGGGGTTCTACATCACCGACAAGGGCGCGGTGCTGACCGCGGACCAGGGCGTGGCGCAATGCGGGCGCGTGACCATCGACGGGGTCGAGGCCGATCTGGCCTTTGCCGATCCAGCCGCGGGCATTGCCGTGCTGACCCCGCGCGCGCCGCTGGCGCCTGCGGCGGTGGCCGGCCTGCGCGCCAGCCCCCCCCGCCCCGGTTCCGAAATCGCGGTTGCGGGCTATTCCTACCCCGAGGCGCTGTCGGCGCCGGTTCTGACCTTCGGGCGCCTGTCCGACCTGACCGGCCTGAACGGCGAGCCGGGCCTGGCGCGGCTGGCCGCGACCACGCTGCCCGGCGATGCGGGCGGGCCGGTTCTGGATGGCACCGGCGCGGTGATCGCCATCCTGATACCGCAGGCCCAGGGGGATGGGAAACTTTTGCCCCCCGATCTGTCGCTGGCGCGCCAGTTTGACGCGATCGCGCCGCTTTTGGCCGAACGCGGCTTTGCCCCCGCCCCGGCCCAAGACGCGGGCACCCGCGCAGCCGAGGATCTGGGCGCGCTGGCGCGTGACATGACGGTGCGGGTCGACTGCTGGGAATGACCGGCGGCGGCGCTAGTTGCGCCAGAAACGCGGCAGCAGCAGCACGAAGACCGACAGCAGTTCCAGCCGGCCCAGGAACATGCCCAGGATCATCAGCCATTTCGCGCTGGTGGGAAAGGCGTTGACCGCGCCATTGCCCGACACCTCGGGGCCCCAGGCGGGACCGACATTGGCGATCGCGGTCCAGGCGGCGGTCATCGCGGTCTTGGGGTTCAGCCCGGTCAGCGACAAGCCCACGATCAGCAGACCGAAGGTCAGGATGAAAAAGGAAAAGAACGCGATGACCGAGTTCACCACCTCATCATCCACCGGACGGCCGTCATAGCGCACGGGTTCCACCCGATGCGGGCTGTGCAGGCGGCGGATCTGGGCCTTCACCGCCTCGAACAGGATCAGATAGCGGAACACCTTGACCGAACAGCCGGTGGACGCCGTGCAGCCCCCGATCAGCCCCACAACGATCAGCACGACAAAGGCCATGTGGCCCCATTTCGTCACATCCTCGGACGCGAAACCCGTGCCGGTGAAGGTGGATACGACGTTAAAGGTGACCTCGCGCAGCGTGGGCAAAAAGGCCGCCTCGTGGCGCAGCAAGCGATAGGCCACGATCACCCCGATCGCATAGGCGTTCCAGCGCAGGAAGGCGCGCACCTGCGGGTCGCGCCACAGCGGCGTGGCGTGACCTTGGGTCAACTGCACAAAGCGGATGAAGGGCAACGCCGCCAGGATCATGAAAACCGCCGCCGCATATTCCGCAGGCCCGCTATAGACCCCGAAGCTGGCGTCATAATTGGAAAACCCGCCCGTGCTGAGCGTGGTCAAGGCATGCACCACCGCATCGAACGACGTCATGCCCAGCCCCGCATAGACCGCCGCGCAAATCACCGTCAGCGCCACATAGATGCGGATCATCGCGGTCGCGATATCCTTGGCGCGCGGCAGGATCTTGCCCAGCGTGTCGAACCCCTCGGACCGGAAATACTGCATGCCGCCGACCTTCATCACCGGCAGAAAGATCATCGCCACGATCACGATCCCCAGCCCCCCCAGCCATTGCAGGATCGCGCGCCACAGGTTGGTGCCTGCGGGCAGGTCATCCAGGCTTGGAAAGGCGGTGGTGCCGGTGGTGGTGACGCCCGACATCGCCTCGAAATAGGCGTCGGTAAAGCTGACGCCGGGGGCGCCGATCACAAAGGGCAGCGCCCCGAACAGCGGCAGCGCCAGCCAGACCCCGCTGGTCAGCACAAAGCTTTGCTGCAGGCTTAATGTCCCGCGCAGCGCGTTCGAGGACGCCATCGCCACCAACCCGCCCGCCAGGACCGATATGATCGCGGCTTCCAGAAAGGCGCGCCAATGCGGATCGCCGCGCTGCAGATCCACCGCCATGGGCACCAGCATCGCCACCCCAAGGGCGGCGATCAGCAGGCCAATGACATATCCCACGGGGCGAAGGTCGATCATGGCCCTTGCTTGCCCACGCGCCCGTGCGCCTGTCAAGGCCGCGCAGCACGGGGCGCGGCGCGGCACAGCGGGGCCGAATGCCACAGGAATTGAAAGATTCTGTTACAATCTGAAAATTTCCCTCTTGCGCTGCGCTGCAGCACCGCTAGCGTTCGCCGCGAAATTCACCTGGGAGGGGGGCCACCCATGTTTCGCAAGATCCTGATCGCCAATCGCGGCGAAATCGCCATTCGCGTGATGCGCGCCGCCAATGAGCTGGGCAAGAAGACCGTCGCCGTCTATGCCGAGGAAGACAAGCTGGGCCTGCACCGTTTCAAGGCCGATGAGGCCTATCGCATCGGCGAAGGGCTGGGCCCGGTGGCAGCCTATCTGAGCATACCCGAAATCATCCGGGTGGCGAAACTGTCGGGCGCGGATGCGATCCACCCGGGCTATGGCCTTTTGTCGGAAAACCCCGAATTCGTCGAGGCCTGCGCCGCAGCCGGCATCGCCTTCATCGGCCCGCGCGCCGAAACCATGCGTGCGCTGGGCGACAAGGCCAGCGCCCGGCGCGTGGCGATCGCCGCGGGCGTCCCCGTGATCCCCGCGACCGAGGTGCTGGGCGATGATTTCGACGCGATCAAGACCGAGGCGGCCCAGGTCGGCTATCCCTTGATGCTCAAGGCCAGCTGGGGCGGCGGCGGGCGCGGCATGCGCCCGATCATGGGCCCCGACGAGCTGATCGAAAAGGTCCGCGAGGGCCGGCGCGAGGCCGAGGCCGCCTTTGGCAATGGCGAGGGCTATCTGGAAAAGATGATCCTGCGCGCCCGCCACGTCGAGGTGCAGTTGCTGGGCGACCTGCACGGCGGGCTTTATCACCTGTTCGAACGCGACTGCACCGTGCAGCGGCGCAACCAGAAGGTCGTCGAACGCGCCCCCGCCCCCTATCTGAACGCGGACCAGCGCGCCGAGGTCTGTGAACTTGCGCTGAAGATCGGTCGCGCGGTGGGGTATCAAAACGCAGGCACGGTCGAATTCCTGATGGATATGGACACCGGCCGGTTCTACTTTATCGAGGTGAACCCGCGCGTGCAGGTCGAGCATACCGTCACCGAGGAAGTGACCGGCATCGACATCGTGCAATCGCAGATCCGCATCGCCGAGGGCGCCACCCTGGCCGAGGCCACCGGCCATGCCCGGCAAGAGGACATCACCCTGTCGGGTCATGCGGTGCAGTGCCGGGTCACGACCGAAGATCCGCAAAACAACTTCATCCCCGATTATGGCCGCATCACCGCCTATCGGTCCGCCACCGGCATGGGCATCCGGCTGGATGGCGGCACGGCCTATGCGGGGGGCGTGATCACGCGCTATTACGATTCGCTTCTGGTCAAGGTCACCGCTTGGGCGCAGACGCCCGAACAGGCGATTTCCCGGATGGACCGGGCCTTGCGCGAATTCCGCATCCGCGGCGTTTCGACGAATATCGACTTCGTCATCAACCTGCTGAAACACCCGGTGTTTCTGAACGACACCTATACGACTAAGTTCATCGACACCACGCCCGAGCTGTTCCAGTTCAAGACCCGCCGCGACCGGGCGACCAAGATCCTGACCTATATCGCCGACATCACGGTGAACGGGCATCCCGAAACCGCAGGCCGCCCCAAACCGCCCGCCGAGGCGCGCGTGCCCCGCGCCCCCGCCCCGCGGGCGCCGGTGCAACCCGGCACCCGCGACCTGCTGGATCGGCAGGGCCCGCAGGCGGTGGCCGACTGGATGGCCGCGCAGTCGCGCGTTCTGATCACCGACACCACAATGCGCGACGGCCATCAGTCGCTGCTGGCGACCCGGATGCGCTCGATCGACATGATCCAGGCCGCGCCCGCCTATGCGGCCAATCTGCCGGGCCTGTTCTCGGTCGAATGCTGGGGCGGCGCCACCTTTGACGTGGCCTATCGCTTCTTGCAGGAATGCCCCTGGCAGCGCCTGCGCGACATCCGCGCGGCCATGCCCAACATCATGACGCAGATGTTGCTGCGCGCGTCGAACGGCGTGGGCTATACCAACTATCCCGACAATGTGGTGCGCTTTTTCGTGCAGCAGGCGGCCAGGTCCGGGGTCGATGTGTTCCGCGTCTTTGACAGCCTGAACTGGGTTGAAAACATGCGCGTCGCGATGGATGCGGTGCTGGAGGCGAACAAGCTGTGCGAAGGCACGATCTGCTACACCGGCGACATCCTTGACCCCGACCGCGCGAAATACGACCTCAACTATTACGTCGCGATGGGGCGCGATCTGCGGGCCGCGGGCGCGCATGTGCTGGGCCTGAAGGATATGGCGGGGCTGTTGAAGCCCGCCGCCGCGCGCGTGCTGATCCGCGCGCTGAAAGAAGAGGTCGGCCTGCCGATCCACTTCCACACCCATGACACCAGCGGCATCGCGGGCGCCACGGTTCTGGCCGCCTGCGACGCGGGCGTGGATGCGGTGGATGGCGCGATGGATGCCTTCTCGGGCGGCACCTCGCAGCCCTGCTTGGGGTCGATCGTCGAGGCGCTGCGCCATACCGACCGCGACACGGGCCTTGATATCGGCGCGATCCGCGAACTGTCGAACTATTGGGAAGGCGTGCGCCATCAGTATCGCGCCTTTGAATCCGGGCTCGAGGCGCCGGCGTCCGAGGTTTATCTGCACGAAATGCCCGGCGGGCAGTTCACCAACCTCAAGGCGCAGGCCCGCAGCCTGGGCCTGGAAGACCGCTGGCATGAGGTGGCTCAGGCCTATGCCGACGCCAACCGCATGTTCGGCGATATCGTCAAGGTCACGCCTTCGTCCAAGGTGGTGGGCGACATGGCGTTGATGATGGTGGCGCAGGGCCTGTCACGCGACCAGGTCGAAAGCCCCGCCGTGGATGTGGCCTTCCCCGATTCGGTGGTGGACATGCTGCGCGGCAATCTGGGCCAACCGCCCGGGGGCTGGCCCGAAGCGATCACGCGCAAGGTGCTGAAGGGGGAAACGCCTTCGACCGACCGCCCCGGCGCGCATCTGCCGCCCGTGGACCTGGAAGAAACCCGCGCGAAACTGTCGGCGGAACTGAACGGCTATGCGGTGGATGACGAGGATCTGGCCGGTTACCTGATGTATCCCAAGGTGTTCCTGGATTACATGGGCCGGCACCGGCTTTATGGCCCGGTCCGCACGCTGCCCACGCCGGTCTTCTTCTACGGGATGGAACCGGGCGCCGAAATCACCGCCGAGATCGACCCCGGCAAGACGCTGGAAATCCGCTTCCAGACGCTGGGCGAAACCGATGACACGGGCGAGGTGAAGGTCTTCTTCGAACTGAACGGCCAGCCGCGCACCGTGCGTGTGCCCAACCGCGCCGTGAAGGCCAAGACCGCCGCCAAACCCAAGGCGCAGGACGGCAACCCCGCCCATATTGGCGCGCCGATGCCGGGCTCGGTCGCATCCGTCGCGGTCAGCGTGGGGCAAAAGGTCAACGCGGGCGATCTGCTGCTGACGATCGAGGCGATGAAGATGGAAACCGGCCTGCATGCCGACCGCCCCGCCACCGTCAAGGCGCTGCACGTCCATGCCGGCAGCCAGATCGACGCCAAAGACCTGCTGATCGAACTGGACTGACCCGCGGCGCAAGGCTGGGCGGGGGTTAGCCTTCTGTTAGCACCCTTGCCCTAGCCTCTGCCCCGGGGTCATCGGGGTGGTGTGATGAGGCGGGATTCGACATCCGGGGCCGAGGCGGCCCTGATCGAAAGGTGATTCTGGCGCTGGGCAACATGCGCGCGGCGCTGGAATGGTTCGCAATGGCTGGCCCACAGGAAACGGCGGGGGCCGCACCCGCCACGGGCGCGCGGGCGCGGCCGCTGCTGGGGCTGGACCGTCTGGATCGGCAGCTGGAAGAGGTTGAAGATGCCGCCTGGCGCGTTCTGGCCGCGCTGCAACAGGCTGGGGCGGAACCGTCGGGAACCGCGCGGGCCGGGGCTTTGGGCGGGGCTGTTCCGGGGCGTTCCGTCACCCGCGACGGGGTATCCGACGGCGGGCTTTGCGGGGGCAGCGCGGCGGCGGGCGCGGAATGCGCCCAGCACGATCCGGCCCCGGTCTTCATATCGCGCCGCGCCGCCGGTCGCCGCGCCTAGCGCCCGGGCAACGGCACAGGCACGGGGCACAGGCTCAGGCGGCGGGGCACAGATCGCGGGTCTTCAGCGCGCCCGCCTCGATCAGGCCCGCCAGCGCCTGCGCGCGGTCATCATCCAGCAGGTCAAGATACCCGCCCTGCCCCATCGCCTGCCCGCCCACCGCAGGCGCCGCGATTGCCGGGCCTTCGGCGCCCGGGCACAGGATGCGCGCGCCGGTATTGGCAAAGACCACCTCTGCCTGCGCAAAGACCGGCGTGATGATCTGGCGCGGCGCGCTTTGGCGTTGCCGGGTGATGCCCAGACTGCCCACCAGCGCCCCGGCCCGGACCAGCGCCAGCGGATGGCCCAGAACCTCGGCTGCGGCGGCGCTTTCCAGCAAGATCAGCTGGTCGGGCGCCAGCCACAGGTCGGAACACAGGCCCAGCACCCCGCCCGGCAGATGGATCATCGTCGCCTCGGCCCCCACCGGCAACAGCCAGCGCGTGGTGATCGCCCGGATCGGTGCCAGCCCGCCATCCCAGGTCTGCACCGCCATGCCCGGCTGCAGCGACTCGACCGGCAGCCAGCCGGAGCCGGTTTCCACCAGCGCACCGGCGGCAATGCCGCCCTGCGGGGCCGCAATGGGGCGGGGCACGGGCGCCAGGGCGGGTGCAATGGCGGGCGCAATCATTTCGGCCCCGACGAAAGCGATCTGAGGATGCATGAACATGGCAGGTCTCCGAACTCTGGCGCGCCGGATGCGGCGCGGGTTGTGGTTGCGGCCGCTGGTCTGTCGTCCCGGCCCATGACCACAGAAAGCACCCGGAATTCGCCATTATTTCGACACGGCTGCGTCACCCCTAGGGCACTTTTGCCGCAACGGTTTCAATCGTCGCTTCCACCGCACATTCGCCGCGCCTGGGCATCGCGTTTCATCTTTCCCTAACCATGCCGCCCAGCCCCCTGCCCCGGTTCCCGAATCCTCTGCAGAATCGTCCGCCGCAAAGCGCTGCGAAAAAATTTTCGCCGAAACATCATTTTTCCCCTTGCAGCCCCCGCCGGGGATTTGTAAATCCCGCTCCACCGAAGGGGACGCTGCAAGGCAGAACCGGACGGGCCGGACGGAACGCTGCAAGGCGGACCAGATGGAATGGAGTGCGGGCGTAGCTCAGGGGTAGAGCATAACCTTGCCAAGGTTAGGGTCGTGAGTTCGAATCTCATCGCCCGCTCCAAATCAAAACGGGCGCCGGAAACGGCGCCCTTTTGATTTTCCGCCCCCTTTCCCTGCCGCCCCCCGCCGCCTATAACGGCGCCACAGCATCGGAGGCGCCTCATGCGGACAGCGACCATCACGCGCAACACGGCCGAAACGCAGATCACCGTGACGGTGAACCTGGACGGGACCGGGGCCTATGACAACAAGACCGACGTGGGGTTCTTTGACCACATGCTGGACCAGCTGGCGCGCCATTCTTTGATCGACCTGACGATCCGGGCGGCGGGCGATCTGCACATCGACGATCACCACACGGTGGAAGACACCGGGATCGCGCTGGGTCAGGCGCTGACGCAGGCGCTGGGCGACAAGCGCGGCATCCGCCGTTACGGCCATTTCGCGCTGGCGATGGATGACACGCAGGTCGCCTGCGCGCTGGACCTGTCGGCGCGGCCCTTCCTGGTCTGGAACCTGGATTTTCCGACGCAGAAGATAGGCACCTTCGACACCGAACTGGTGCGCGAATTCTTTCAGGCGCTATCCTCCCACGGCGGCATCACGCTGCATGTGGACCGCGTGCACGGCTTCAACAGCCACCACCTGGCCGAGGCCGCCTTCAAGGCGGTGGCGCGCGCGCTGCGCATGGCGGTGGAACCCGATCCGCGCATGGGGGGGGTTCTGCCCTCGACCAAGGGGGCGCTGTGATGCTGACGGCGCTGGTCGATTACGATTCGGGCAACCTGCATTCGGCGGAAAAGGCGTTTCAGCGCATGGCGGTCGAGGTCGACGGGGGCGAGATCCTGGTGACCTCGCGCCCCGAGGATGTGGCCCGGGCCGACCGGATCGTGCTGCCGGGCGACGGTGCCTTTCCGGCGTGTCGGCAGGCGCTGGACGACTTCGCCGGCCTTTATGCGGCGATCGAAGAGGCCGTGCGCGTCAAGGGCAAGCCGTTCCTGGGCATCTGCGTCGGCATGCAGATGCTGGCCAGCTGGGGCCGCGAATATCGCGACACGCCCGGTTTCGGCTGGATCCCCGGCGAGGTGGTGCGCATCACGCCCTCCGACCCCGGCCTGAAGGTGCCGCACATGGGCTGGAACGATCTGGTGATCGACCACCCCCACCCGGTGCTGGACGGAATCGCCACGGGCGATCACGCCTATTTCGTGCATTCCTATCACTTCAAGGTGGACAACCCCGCCCATCTGCTGGCCCATGCCGATTACGCCGGCCCCATCACCGCGATCGTGGGCGAGGGCAACATCGTCGGCACCCAGTTCCACCCGGAAAAAAGCCAGGCCACGGGGCTGCGGCTGATCGGCAATTTCCTGCGCTGGGCGCCCTGACGCGGCGGGCGCGGCCTAATCCAGCCGCGTCCAGTCCTGCGACTTGCACAAAAGCCCGCCCGCCACGCAGCCCGACAGCTTCATGCGCTTGCCCGACAGGGTGATCTTGCCGGTGTAGATCTTGTCATTCGCGGGCCTCCAGACCTTGCCCTCATATTTCCCACCGCCCTTCGGGGCCATGTCGATCACGATCTGCCGCCCGACATTGTCCGAGCGATATTCCGCACCATCGCGGAAACTGCGCGCGATCACACCGCAGTAATTCGCCCCGCAGGGCGCGATGCGGACATGGGCATAGGCCCCGTCATCCGATTGCGTCTGCCACAGCCCCTCGATCGGCTCTGCCGCGGCCGCCCCCGCGCCCAACACAGCCAGTGCCGCCCATATCCAGATCTTCATGCAAAACCCTCCCCGGTTGCGAGATGCCATCTGGCCATGCCCCCGCTGCGCGCGGCAAGCGTGACGTGGCGTTGCCCCCGGCCCCCGCGGGGGCTTTGCATTCCCCCCGCCCCTGTGGCATGACGCGCCAACCCCGCCGCCCAACCCATCGGAGGCCCCATGATCCTGTACCCCGCCATCGACCTGAAAGACGGCCAATGCGTCCGCCTTCTGCACGGAGACATGGACAAGGCCACCGTCTTCGGCGACGACCCTGCCGCCCAGGCCGCCAAGTTCGAGGCCGCGGGCTGCGAATGGGTCCACCTTGTCGATCTGAACGGCGCCTTCGCGGGCGAGCCGGTGAACGCCGCGGCGGTTGAGGCGATCCTGGCCCGGATCAAGGTGCCCGCGCAACTTGGCGGCGGCATCCGCGACATGGCCACGGTCGAACGCTGGCTGTCCAAGGGCCTTTCCCGCGTGATCCTGGGCACCGTCGCGGTGGAAAACCCCGACCTCGTGCGCCGGGCCGCGCGCGCCTTCCCCGGCCAGGTCGCCGTGGGGATCGACGCGCGCAACGGTCGCGTCGCCACCAAGGGCTGGGCCACGGAAACCGATGTCATGGTCACCGACCTGGCCCGCAGCTTCGAAGATGCCGGCGTCGCCGCGATCATCTACACCGACATCAACCGCGACGGCGCCATGACCGGCCCCAATATCGAGGCGACCGAGGCGCTGGCCCGCGCCGTCACCATCCCGGTGATCGCCTCGGGCGGGGTATCGTCACTGGCCGACCTGATCGCGCTGCGCGACACCGGCGTGATCGCGGGCGCAATCTCGGGCCGCGCGCTTTACGATGGCGCCATCGACCTGACGGCGGCACTGGCAGCGCTGAAGGCCTAATCCTTCTACTTGGCCAAAATACTCCGGGGGTGCGGGGGCAGCCAGCCCCTAAGATAAATGTTGATCCAACGCCCCGCCCTCGATAGGCTTGGGGTAATTCTTGATTTGATTTCAATGGATTGGCGTTGTGAAAAACGGGACCGGAGGCACTCAACCCCCGAAGAATTCTTCGAGAGTTGCAAAGCGGCGGCTCCCTGCAACCGTGGGTGGATTTTCCGTCAATGTCTGCCGCAACTGTCAATGCGACCTTTACGGCGTCCAGCCCGACCCTATGGACGGCCGCGGTCGCCGCGGAAAGAAGCCCAATCAACCTCGCGGAAACATCCTTGCGGACGGGAGCGAGCGGAGCTTCCAGTGTGGGTCCTGCGGCGTTCGTATCTCCGTTAAATCCAATCGCGCGATCGCTGAAGAATACGCGCGACTTTCAAGGCTTCATAGGCGAACAGATAGGGAGCGATGCCGGAACTCGTCCTGCGAGAATGCCCGCGTGTCCCGAATATTGATGCCTTCGGCTTATCGGTCTTTCGGCAAGACTGCCAAAGGAGCGCCCAGGTTCCAATGCAAAGCCTGTGGATCCACCTTCTCCACAGGCTTGCCGACCAGGCGGCACAAGCAAACTGACAAGACCGGGGTCGTGCTGCGCGCACTTCTCAACAAACCCCCTCTATGGCCTGCTACCGGTTTCGTGGACAGCAGGTTAAGCTAGCATAGCGCGTGCCTCGAACTCCATGGGGCTGATGTAGC